>NZ_AP018685.1:1384151-2768302 GCF_002218045.2 Vibrio rumoiensis | reverse complement strand
ATGTTTTATCACGAAAACTTTGACGTCATCGTCGTTGGTGGTGGCCATGCTGGAACGGAAGCTGCTCTTGCGTCTGCTCGTACAGGCCAAAAGACATTGCTGTTGACTCACAATATCGACACTTTAGGTCAAATGTCATGTAACCCAGCGATTGGCGGAATTGGCAAAGGGCACTTAGTAAAAGAAGTCGATGCTCTAGGCGGATTAATGGCACAAGCCATTGATAAAGGCGGCATTCAATTTAGAACGTTAAACGCATCAAAAGGTCCTGCAGTACGAGCAACTCGTGCGCAAGCTGATCGTATTTTATATAAAAATGCTGTCCGTACGACGTTAGAAAACCAGCCTAATTTAAGTCTTTTTCAACAAGCGGTTGATGATGTGATCGTTGAAAATGATCAAGTGACCGGTGTGGTCACTCAAATGGGCTTAAAATTCAAAGCGAAAGCCGTTGTGCTAACCGTCGGAACTTTCCTTGGCGGTAAGATTCATATTGGTATGGAAAACTTCTCAGGTGGCCGTGCAGGCGATCCACCTTCCATCGCATTGGCGGATCGTTTACGCTCTCTTCCATTCCGAGTTGATCGCCTCAAGACTGGCACACCACCTCGTATTGATGCTCGTACGGTAAACCTTGATATTCTAGAAAAACAACATGGTGATAATCCTACCCCTGTTTTTTCTTTTATGGGCAAACAAAGCGATCATCCACAGCAGATCCCATGTTTTATTACTCATACCAATGAACAAACTCACGATGTGATCCGTGCGAATTTAGATCGTAGCCCGATGTACTCCGGTGTCATTGAAGGTATCGGCCCACGCTATTGCCCTTCAATTGAAGATAAAGTGATGCGATTTGCTGATAAAAACAGCCATCAAATTTTCATTGAACCAGAAGGTTTAACCACCACTGAATTATACCCAAATGGCATTTCAACCAGTTTGCCGTTTGATGTTCAAGTAAAGATCGTTCAATCAATGAAAGGATTTGAAAATGCTCAGATCGTTCGTCCAGGTTATGCGATTGAGTATGATTTCTTTGATCCTCGCGATTTGAAGCAGAGCTATGAAACCAAATTTATTTCAGGTCTATTCTTTGCTGGCCAAATTAACGGTACAACCGGTTATGAAGAAGCGGCTGCTCAAGGCTTGATGGCGGGTCTTAATGCCTCTTTGTTCACTCAAGGTAAAGACTCATGGAGCCCACGTCGCGACGAAGCTTACATGGGCGTACTGATTGATGATCTCTCAACCATGGGTACCAAAGAACCTTATCGAATGTTCACTTCTCGTGCGGAATACCGTTTGTTACTACGTGAAGATAATGCCGACTTACGTTTAACCGAAAAAGGTCGTGAACTAGGCTTAGTCGATGATGCTCGTTGGGCGCGCTTTAATCAAAAAGTTGAAAATATGGAGCTTGAGCGCCAGCGTCTAAAAGATATTTGGGTAAACCCTAAATCTGCCAATATCGATACGTTAAACCAATTACTCAAAACACCAATTACGCGAGAAGCGAATGGTGAAGATCTTCTTCGTCGCCCTGAAATGACTTATGAGAAATTAAGCTCTTTAGAGGTGTTCTCTTCTACGATGGAAGATCCTCAAGCGACAGAACAAGTTGAGATCCAAGTTAAATACGAAGGATATATTCAGCGCCAAAAAGAAGAAATTGAAAAATCACTGCGTCATGAAAATACCAAATTACCGGTTGAGCTCGATTATGCTCAGGTAAAAGGTTTATCAAACGAAGTGGTCGCGAAATTAAATAGCGCAAAACCAGAAACGATTGGGATTGCTTCGCGTATTTCAGGTATTACGCCTGCGGCGATTTCTATTTTGTTGGTACATTTAAAGAAACAAGGTCAGTTGAAGAAAGGGGATGCTGCATGAATCCCAGTTTAACGAATCAACCATTGAGAGAAAAACTTGATCGTTTATTATCTCAAACGGATCTTGAGGTTTCTGAATTGCAACGTGATCAACTTGCTGGTTACGTTCAAATGTTGAATAAGTGGAATAAAGCTTATAACTTAACATCAGTGCGTAATCCGATGGATATGTTGGTTAAACATATTATGGATAGTATCGTTGTGAGCCCATTTTTAGTGGGGGAGCGTTTTATTGATGTCGGTACAGGCCCAGGCTTACCTGGAATCCCACTGGCAATAATGAACCCAAGTTATCAATTTACGTTGCTTGATAGTTTAGGCAAACGCATTCGTTTTATAAAACAAGTCTTGCATGAACTTGGGATCAATAATGTTGAACCCATTCAAAGTAGAGTGGAAGAGTTCGAACCTGAAGTGGGTTTTGACGGTGTGATTAGCCGTGCGTTTGCTTCTATGATGGATATGGTAGAATGGTGCCATCATCTACCAAAAACCGATCAAGGCGTTTTTCTTGCGTTAAAAGGCCAATTACCAGAAGATGAAATAGCACAATTACCTGAATCATTAGCGGTTTCTCAGGTGCATGTATTGCAAGTTCCAGAGTTAGAGGGTGATCGTCACTTAATCATTTTGGAAAAAAAGGGATAACGAGGTATTCGTGGGTAAAATCATTTCAATTGCCAATCAAAAAGGTGGTGTAGGGAAAACGACAACGTGCGTTAACCTTGCTGCATCGATGGCTGCAACGAAAAGAAACGTATTAGTTATCGATTTAGATCCACAAGGCAATGCGACGATGGCGAGTGGCATCGATAAGTATGATGTTGATTTTACGGCTTATGATCTTTTAGTGGAACAAACACCATTTGATGAAGTGGTGTGCCGCAATACGCCAGCTGGTTACGACCTGATTGCCGCCAATGGTGATGTGACGGCCGCTGAAATCCAATTAATGGAAGTGTTTGCTCGCGAACTGCGCCTTAAAAATACGTTGTCAGATGTATGGCAACAGTACGATTATATCTTTATTGATTGCCCACCTGCGCTGAATTTATTGACCGTTAATGCCATGGCGGCTTCCCATTCCGTTTTAGTGCCAATGCAATGTGAATATTTTGCTTTAGAAGGCTTAACCGCATTAATGGACACAATTAGTAAATTAGCCGCTGTAGTTAATCATGATTTAAAAATTGAAGGGGTTTTGCGTACCATGTTTGACCCTAGAAACCGTTTAGCTAACGATGTTTCTGAACAGCTAAAAAAACACTTTGGCGATAAAATGTACCGTACTGTTATTCCACGTAATGTGCGCTTAGCTGAAGCACCGAGCCATGGTAAACCTGCCATGTATTATGATAAATATTCCGCAGGCTCTAAAGCTTATTTAGCTTTAGCCGGAGAAATGCTGCGTCGCGAAGAAGCGCAAGCACTCATGGCTTAACCCTATTGATTATAAGAAATAAAGGAAAATCCTCAGATGTCTAAACGTGGTTTAGGTAAAGGTCTTGATGCCCTGCTTTCTACCAGCTCATTAGCTCGAGAAAAACAACAAAAAGTGGCACATAGCCAAGCTCTCTCTTCTGAAGGCCATTTGGCTGATATTTCTGTTTCTCAATTATCCCCGGGTAAATACCAACCTAGAAAAGATATTCAACCAGAAGCTCTGGAAGAATTATCGTCGTCAATTCGTTCTCAAGGTATTATTCAACCTTTAGTCGTCCGCAGACTTAATGAATCTCAATATGAAATCATTGCCGGTGAGCGTCGTTGGCGAGCCGCGAAGTTAGCCGGATTGAATCAAGTACCTTGTGTGGTAAAAAACGTCCAAGATCGCGCTGCTATTGCCATGGCGTTAATTGAAAATATTCAACGCGAAAATTTGAATGCGATTGAAGAAGCTCAAGCACTCGAAAGGCTACAAAAAGAGTTTGAATTAACGCATCAACAAGTGGCTGATGCGATAGGTAAATCTCGTACTGCTGTGACGAATTTACTGCGCCTCAATACGCTTGATGAAGAGGTAAAGCATTGCGTTATATCAAAACAATTAGAAATGGGGCATGCGCGGGCCCTATTATCACTTGAATTATGTGATCAAAGTAATGTTGCAAAAATTGTAGTTGCTAAGAAATTAACCGTTAGACAAACTGAAGCGCTAGTCAAAAAACATTTAGAGCCAGTGGAAATCAAGCCTGTTGAGGATGATATTCCGGCATTAGGTTTAGCGGAAAAGTTATCAGAGCAATTTGGAACTAAGGTGGTTATTCGCCGAAATGCCAAAGGTAAAGGCAAAGTTACCATTGATTTTGAAGATATTGAACAGCTTGAGACCCTCCTTAACACAAAGTTAGGGATAAATTAACTCTGTTACTATAATATCGCTAAACAATTAACAGAATGTGAAAATAATCATTTTACGCCTTGCTCTTTTCTGTATTAGAAGCAAAGTAAGGTGTAGTATGTTCTGCGCATACAACTGAGCCAAAAATAAGTGTAATTGGGTGTAAATAGAATGTATTTTTTAGTTTTAACTCAGTTTATTGTTGTTGGCGCGTTAAGCTTGATCAGTTTGTATGTTCAGGGAGATATGGCGAGTCAATCTGCCATTTTTGGGGGGCTGGTGTACTGCGTCCCGTATATCGTAACAAGTTTGTATTTAAACAAGCCTGGCGCGGATACGGCAGCAAAAGTAATGGCGAAAGCCTATATAGGTTTAGCTTATAAGTTTGTAATCACCGTTGCTCTCTTTGTGTATTTTTTCAAGTACACGGAAGTGCATCTTATTACTTTCTTTTCAGGCTATATCTTAGCTTTTGTTGTGCAATGCATTATGTCATTTGGTTTTATCAAACGTAATTAGACAGGATATCTAATGGCTGGTTCAGGTGAATTAACTCCTCAGGAGTACATCTCACACCATCTTACGAACTTACAAGCTGGTAGCGGTTTCTGGACGTTTAATATTGATTCATTAATCTTTTCGGTCGTTTTAGGCTCGTTAATGATGTGGATCTTTTACCGCGTTGGCAAAAAAGCCACTAGCGGTGTACCAGGAAAGCTTCAGTGCTTTGTCGAGATGGTCGTCGAGTTTGTTGATGCCTCAGTAAAAGATATTTTCCATGGAAAGAACGCATTAGTTGCTCCATTAGCTTTAACCGTCTTCGGATGGGTATTTCTAATGAACCTAATGGATCTTATTCCGGTCGATTTTCTTCCACATACTGCGACTCTTTTGGGAATTCCTTATTTACGTGTCGTACCTACCGCTGACGTTAACATTACGATGTCGATGTCTCTTGGTGTATTTATTTTGATTTTATTCTATAGCATCAAAATGAAAGGTATCACAGGGTTTGCTAAAGAGTTAGGTTTACAACCTTTCAATCATTGGGCTTTTATTCCAATTAACCTAATTTTGGAAGGGGTAACTTTACTGGCTAAACCGGTCTCTTTAGGCTTGCGTTTATTCGGTAATATGTATGCGGGTGAGTTGATTTTCATTCTGATCGCAGGGCTTCTGCCTTGGTGGTCTCAATGGGTTCTCTCCGTGCCATGGGCGATTTTCCACATATTGATCATCACCCTACAGGCATTTATCTTTATGATTTTGACGATAGTGTACCTATCGCAAGCATCAGAAGAACATTAATCAAAAAATTTTTTACATAACATTCAGATAAAACTTGGAGTTATAAATGGAAAACTTAAACATGGATCTGCTGTACATTGCTGCGGCTATCATGATGGGTCTAGCGGCAATTGGTGCAGCTATCGGTATCGGTATGCTAGGTGGTAAATTCCTAGAAGGTGCAGCTCGCCAACCAGATCTTATCCCTCTACTACGTACTCAGTTCTTCATCGTAATGGGCCTTGTGGATGCGATTCCAATGATCGCTGTTGGTCTAGGTCTGTATGTGATGTTTGCGGTCGCCGGATAACTTTTCATCCCGGTATTTGTTTTTAAATTGCAAACAAAGGAGAGTGTGCGGTGAACATTAACGCAACTCTGTTAGGTCAAGCGATAGCATTCGTGCTGTTTGTGTGGTTCTGCATGAAATATGTATGGCCGCCACTAATGGCAGCAATCGAAAATCGTCAGAAAAATATTGCTGATGGTTTAGCAGCCGCTGACCGCGCAGCTAAAGACTTGAGCCTGGCGCAAGCTAATGCTTCAGATAAATTGAAAGAAGCAAAAAAAGCGGCTGCTGAGATCATCGAGCAAGCGAATAAGCGTAAAAGTCAGATTTTAGAAGAAAGCCAACTTGAAGCTCAAACTGAGCGTCAAAAGATCCTAGATCAAGGCCGTGCTGAAATTGAAACTGAACGCAATCGCGCTCGCGATGAACTTCGTAAGCAAGTCGCTGTATTAGCGATCGCCGGTGCTGAGAAAATTCTGGAGCGTTCTATTGATCAGAGCGTAAACCAAGATATTCTCGACGATATTACTGCAAAATTGTAACTAGAGGGGCAGCATATGTCTGATTTGACTACAATCGCACGCCCCTATGCTAAAGCAGCTTTTGAATTTTCGGTTGAGAAAGAAGCGGTAGACCAATGGTCTGAAATGCTTTCTTTTGCTGCTGAAGTCGCAAGAAATGAAGGTGTGGTTAGCTTATTGAACAAAGCGCTTGCCGCTGATCAATTAGCTGAAATCTTTGTTTCGATTTGTGCTGAGTTTGATGAAAACGGTAAAAACTTTTTAAAAGTGCTTGCCGAGAATGGCCGCTTAAAGGCCCTTCCTGAAATTTGTGAAGAGTTTTTGATTCTTAAAAAAGAATTAGAAAATCAAGTTGATGTAAATGTGGTTTCGGCTACGGCATTAACAGAGACACAAATGGCAGAAATCAGCAAAAAACTCGAGCAGCGTCTTGATCGTAAAGTAAAGCTGAATTGCAGTGTAGATGAGACTCTACTTAGTGGAGTTATTATTCGAGCCGGAGACTTAATAATCGACAACTCAACTCGCGGTCGTTTGAACCGTTTGAGTGACGCATTAATGTCTTAATGGGGATTGGAGCATGCAACTTAATTCCACAGAAATTAGTGAACTGATCAAACAACGTATCGAGAAATTTGACGTTGTTAGTGAAGCTCGCAATGAAGGTACTATCGTCTCTGTGAGCGATGGTATTATCCGCATCCACGGTTTAGCCGATGTGATGCAGGGTGAAATGATTGAACTACCAGGCGGTCTTTATGCGCTTGCACTTAACCTTGAGCGTGACTCGGTGGGTGCGGTTGTCATGGGCCCGTATGCTAACCTTCAGGAAGGCATGAAAGTAACGGGTACTGGTCGTATCCTTGAAGTACCTGTAGGTCCTGAATTGCTAGGCCGTGTGGTAAACACACTAGGTCAACCGATTGATGGTAAAGGCCCTATTGATGCAAAACTCACTTCTCCTGTAGAAATGATTGCACCAGGTGTTATCGATCGTAAATCAGTAGACCAACCAGTACAAACTGGTTATAAGTCTGTTGACTCAATGATTCCAATCGGCCGTGGTCAGCGTGAGCTTATCATCGGTGACCGTCAGACTGGTAAAACAGCAATGGCGATCGATGCAATCATTAACCAAAAAGATTCTGGAATCTTCTCTATCTACGTAGCGATTGGCCAAAAGGCATCAACAATTGCCAACGTAGTACGTAAACTTGAAGAGCACGGCGCACTAGCAAACACTATCGTGGTTGTTGCATCGGCTTCTGAATCTGCGGCATTGCAATACCTGGCTCCATACTCAGGTTGTGCGATGGGCGAATACTTCCGTGATCGCGGTGAAGATGCACTGATTGTTTATGATGACCTATCTAAACAAGCGGTGGCTTACCGTCAGATTTCTCTACTTCTAAAACGTCCACCAGGCCGTGAAGCCTTCCCAGGTGATGTTTTCTACCTTCACTCTCGTCTACTAGAGCGTGCTGCTCGTGTAAATGAAGATTACGTAGAAAGATTCACGAACGGTGAAGTGAAAGGTAAGACCGGTTCTTTAACTGCGCTTCCTATCATTGAAACGCAAGCTGGTGACGTATCTGCATTCGTACCGACTAACGTAATCTCGATTACCGATGGTCAGATCTTCCTACAAACAGAGCTATTTAATGCTGGTGTTCGCCCTGCGGTTGACCCAGGTATTTCAGTATCTCGTGTAGGTGGTTCAGCGCAAACTAAGATCATTAAGAAACTGTCTGGTGGTATTCGTACTGCACTTGCACAGTATCGTGAACTAGCCGCGTTTGCTCAGTTCTCATCTGATCTTGATGCTGCGACTAAGAAGCAGTTGAACCATGGTCAAAAAGTAACTGAGTTAATGAAGCAGAAGCAATACGCTCCATTCTCTGTATTTGATCAAGCATTGGTTATCTTTGCTGCTGAGCGCGGTTATTTAGAAACAATCGAGCTAAACAAACTCGCTGATTTTGAAGCCGCACTTCTATCGTACGCTCACGGTCAATTTGCTGATTTCGTTGCTGAAATCAACAAGACGGGTGCATATAACGATGAAATCGAAGCCACACTTAAGAAGTTGGTTGATGGTTTCGTAGCAACCCAGACCTGGTAATTCGTAGGTGATGTTTTTGGTTAATTTACACTTAATTATCAGCATCACCAGTTCGCGAATGTCCATTAAAGGAGAGTAACGATGGCCGGCGCAAAAGAGATTCGTACTAAAATTGGTAGTGTTAAAAGCACACAAAAAATTACGAAGGCAATGAAAATGGTTGCGGCTTCCAAGATGCGTCGTACACAAGACGCGATGGAATCGTCTCGACCATATGCAGAAACAATGCGTAAAGTGATCGGTCATGTAGCCAATGCTAACCTCGAGTATAAGCACCCTTATCTTGAGGAGCGTGAAGCTAAAAAAGTAGGCTACATTATCGTGTCAACCGACCGTGGTTTATGTGGCGGTTTGAACATTAACTTGTTTAAAGCGGCATTAAACGACATGAAAGCATGGTCTGATAAAGGTGCAAGTGTTGAACTTGCGGTGATTGGTAGTAAAGCTACCGCCTTCTTCAGACATACTGGCGCTAAAGTATCCGCTCAAATTTCAGGTTTAGGTGATGAACCTAGCCTTGAATCTTTGATTGGTTCAGTCGGTGTGATGCTGAAAAAATACGACGAAGGTGAACTTGATCGCCTATACGTAGTATTTAACCGGTTCGTTAACACTATGGTTCAAGAACCTAAGATCGATCAATTGCTACCTTTGCCTAAATCGGATAGCGATGACATGAAACGCACTCATTCTTGGGATTATATTTATGAGCCTGAGCCTAAGCCGTTATTAGATACTTTGCTTCGACGTTATGTTGAATCTCAAGTGTATCAAGGCGTGGTGGAAAATCTCGCATGTGAGATGGCAGCCCGAATGATTGCGATGCAAGCCGCAACAGATAATGCGAGTAATCTGATTGAAGATTTAGAACTTGTGTATAACAAAGCGCGTCAAGCGGCGATTACACAAGAGCTATCAGAAATCGTATCTGGTGCAGCAGCAGTTTAATTTTATTGTTAAATCAGGTTTCGTTATTTGAATGAAGCTTAGGTAAATTAATAGTTTAGAGGATTAACGATGGCTACAGGTAAGATCGTACAGATCATCGGTGCAGTAGTCGACGTAGAGTTCCCACAGGACAGTGTACCTCGTGTATACGATGCCCTGAACGTTGTTGATGCGAAAGAACGTCTTGTTCTTGAAGTTCAACAACAACTTGGCGGTGGCGTAATTCGCGCAATCGTAATGGGTAGCTCTGATGGTTTACGTCGTGGTTTGGAAGTGGTTAATACAGGCGCTCCAATCTCAGTACCAGTAGGAACAAAAACACTTGGTCGCATCATGAACGTATTAGGTGATGCTATCGATGAGTGTGGTGAAATTGGCGCAGAAGAAAACTATGCGATTCACCGTGCAGCACCAAGCTATGAAGAGCAGTCAAATGTAACTGAACTTCTAGAAACCGGTGTAAAAGTAATCGACTTGATTTGCCCATTCGCTAAGGGTGGTAAAATCGGTCTATTCGGTGGTGCAGGTGTAGGTAAGACCGTTAACATGATGGAACTTATCAACAACATCGCACTACAGCACTCTGGTCTATCAGTGTTTGCTGGTGTTGGTGAGCGTACTCGTGAAGGTAACGACTTCTACTTTGAAATGCAGGAAGCCGGTGTTGTAAACATCGAAGAGCCTGAAAAATCAAAAGTAGCAATGGTTTACGGTCAAATGAACGAGCCACCGGGTAACCGTCTGCGCGTAGCATTGACTGGTCTAACAATGGCGGAGAAATTCCGTGATGAAGGCCGTGACGTACTACTGTTCATCGATAACATTTACCGTTATACCCTTGCGGGGACAGAGGTATCGGCTCTACTAGGTCGTATGCCATCTGCGGTAGGTTATCAGCCAACGCTAGCGGAAGAAATGGGTGTGCTTCAAGAGCGTATCACTTCGACTAAGAATGGTTCTATCACTTCTGTGCAAGCGGTATACGTACCTGCGGATGACTTAACTGACCCATCTCCAGCGACGACGTTTGCTCACTTGGACGCAACGGTTGTACTTAACCGTAACATCGCGGCAATGGGTCTATACCCTGCGATTGACCCACTAGATTCTTCATCTCGTATGTTGGATCCGCTAGTGGTAGGTCAAGAGCACTACGATGTGGCTCAAGGTGTACAGACTACTCTACAACGCTATAAAGAGTTAAAAGACATCATCGCGATCCTAGGTATGGATGAATTATCTGAAGAAGATAAGCAGCTTGTATCTCGTGCTCGTAAGATTGAACGTTTCCTAACTCAGCCTTATCACGTAGCGGAAGTATTTACTGGTGACCCTGGCGTATACGTTTCTCTAAAAGAAACACTACGCGGCTTTAAAGGTCTGATCGCTGGTGACTATGATGATATTCCTGAGCAAGCATTCATGTACTGTGGTTCTATTGATGACGCAGTTGAGAATGCTAAGAAGCTTTAAGTCTTTTTAAGCATTAAAGCTAATTAGGAGGCAACATGGCTATGACTTTTCACCTAGATATCGTCAGTGCGGAGAAAAAACTTTTCTCAGGTACTGTTGAATCTTTCATGGTGACAGGTAGTGAAGGTGAATTGGGTATCTACCCAGGACACACTCCACTTCTGACTGCTATTAAGCCTGGTATGGTGCGTTTAGTTAAGCAACACGGCCACGAAGAAATCATTTATGTTTCTGGTGGTATGGTTGAAGTTCAGCCTGGTACGGCAACTGTACTGGCTGATACGGCAATTCGTGGTGAAGACTTAGATGCAGCTAAGGCTGAAGAAGCCAAACGCAAAGCTGAAGAGAATATTCAAAATCAGCATGGCGATATCGACTTCGTTAAAGCGACTAGTGATCTGGCGAAAGCTATTGCTCAACTACGAGTAATTGAATTAACGCGCAAATCGCGTCGCTAACTGTTAGCGGTAATAGAGTAAGAATAAAAGGCGGCCTAAGGTCGCCTTTTTTGTTGTTTTTTTGTCAGTGCGTCTCAAACTTTGGTCAAAGTGGTTATTTTTAAGGTAGAATCTTTGCAGATTAATCTTATAGGTAATGCTTTATGAATTTTAGCGCTGTCATTCTTGCTGCGGGTAAAGGCACTCGCATGTATTCTGAAAAACCTAAGGTCCTGCACCGCTTGGCTGGTCGTCCGATGGCAAAACATGTCATTGATACTTGTGCAAAGCTTGGTGCTCAAAATATTCATTTGGTTTATGGCCACGGTGGCGATCAAATGAAGGAGGCTTTAGGAGCTGAGCCTGTCAATTGGGTGCTACAAGAAAAACAACTGGGAACGGGTCACGCGGTGAATCAAGCGGCTCCTGATTTTTCTGATGATGAAAAAGTACTTATTTTGTATGGTGATGTGCCATTAATCTCTCAAGAAACCATTGAAAACTTATTAGAGGCACAGCCAAACGGTGGTATCGCATTATTAACGGTTATCTTGAAAAAGCCGGATGGCTATGGCCGTATCATTCGTAAAAATGGCCCAGTAGTGGCGATTGTTGAACAAAAAGATGCGACTGAAGAGCAAAAGCTAATCAAAGAAATCAACACTGGTGTGATGGTCGCGACCGGTGGGGATTTAAAGCGCTGGCTATCAGCACTTAAAAATGAAAACGCTCAAGGCGAATATTATTTAACCGATATTATTGCCGCAGCACATAAAGAAGGCCGAGCGGTTGAAGCGGTTCATCCTGTAAGCCCGATAGAAGTGGAAGGGGTTAACGATAGAGCTCAGTTAGCAAGACTTGAAAGAGCCTATCAGTCAATGCAGGCGCAAAGACTATTAGAACAAGGTGTTATGCTACGTGATCCGGCACGTTTTGATTTACGTGGAGAAGTGCACTTTGGAATGGATGTTGAAATTGATGTTAATGTTATCTTAAAAGGTAAAGTTACCATTGGGAATAATGTCCAAATCGGTGCCGGCTGCATATTAAAAGATTGTGAGATTAAAGATAATGCGATTCTTTACCCTTATAGCATTGTTGAAGAGTCTGTTGTTGGGGAAGACTGTACAGTCGGCCCTTATGCGCGTTTACGCCCGGGCTCTGAGCTGAAAAAAGCCGCTCATGTCGGTAACTTTGTCGAAATCAAAAATGCCACACTTGGGCAAGCTTCCAAAGCTGGTCACTTAACGTATCTCGGTGATGCGCAAATTGGTGAGCGCGTTAATGTGGGAGCGGGTGTGATCACTTGTAACTACGATGGTGCCAATAAATTTAAAACCACCATTGGTGATGACGTGTTTGTGGGGTCAGATTCTCAACTGATCGCGCCTGTCACCATTGCTGATGGTGCTACGATTGGTGCTGGTACCACATTAAGCAAAGATGTTTCTGAAAATGAATTAGTGATCACGCGAGCCAAAGAACGAGTGATTGCAGGTTGGAAACGTCCGACTAAAAAATAGGAAGATGTTCGTAAAGAGCGGTTTCTTGACGTTCGCAAAAGATCTAAAAAAGCCCACTCAGTATCGAGTGGGCTTTGTTGTATATCTTGTCTCGAGAAACGAGAAACGAGAAACGAGAAACGAGAAACTAAACTTCTTCCGCTAACTCGGCAGAGATTTCCATTCTTGATACTGAGAAGAAATACCCAGCCAATAGCCCGACGGTACATAATACCGCGACAAAACCGGTGGTTGGTAGCGCTTGGCTAGCAAATGCCGCCACTAAAGCACTGGCTAAACCGCTGATGCAAATCTGTAAACTGTTTTGTAAACCCGCAGCCGTCGCTGGGCTATTCTTACAACTTGAAAGCGCACGGTTAACGACGATTGGGTAAAGCGCTCCGTTGGCAACGGCAATAAAACAGAACGGGATCAATACAGGCCAAATCGTGCTGATATTCATTTGAGAGGCAACGAACATTACGATAGATGAAACGGTAAATAGTGCTAATAAGGCTTTTAATACCTTGCTGTTACCCAGTTTTGCTACATAACGTTTGCCAAAGTAACCGCCCGCCATAAACGCAATGGTTTGAGGTACAAAGCTTAAGCCGATATCTTTTGCATCATAGCCCATAGACGTCATGATCTCAGGCATGCCGGTTAGATAGGCAAAGAAAGTGGCTGATGCCATGGCAAACATTAATACGTTACCGAGATAAACACGAGAACTGAATAGGCCCTTAATATCTTGCTTAATTGATGTCTGTTTTGGTTCGGCTGCTTCGTCTTTAGGCTGTGCTAGTGTCATCCAAGTTAAGGAGGCACCAACCACAGTTAAGAAAATAAAGATGCTCGACCAACCAAAGTGGCTCATTAAGAACACGCCAAGCTGTGGGGCGATGGCAGGAGAGAGCGCCACTAACGGCATAATCGAAGCAAACACTTGCTGGCTGACCGAACTTGAATAACGCTTAATTACCATGGCTTGCCAGATCACTGCTGGCGCACAAACCCCAATCGCTTGAATAAAACGTAGGCTCAATAATTGCCATACTTCTTGGCTAAAACCTAAACCCAGTGATGCCAAAGAAAACAGCACTAAGCCAGTTGCCAAGGTATTACGATGTCCAAACTTATCTGAAGCTAAACCCCATAACAGCTGACCAGAAGCCATACCGGCTAAAAAGATTGATAAAGATAAAGCAATCGATTCTGGGCCAGTAGAAAAATGGGTTTCCAATACTTTGAATGCCGGAAGGTACATATCGGTGGCGACAAACCCCAACATGGATAATGCAGCAAGATAAAATAATTGTGTTTTTGCGATATTCATAAAACGACCATTAAAGTGGGTAAACAGGCTAAATGCCGATCTTGATGGTGGGATTATAAATTCTTCTATCTAAGAAATTAAACGTTATAATTTTAACCTATCGTTCAAATTTTTTGATGGGTTAATGGAGGGGAATATGTATTCAAAGCAATCATTACAAATGCTCGATACCGTGGCACGTATGGGGAGCTTTACCGCTGCAGCAGAGCAATTACACAAAGTTCCTTCAGCGATAAGCTATGCGGTTAGACAGGTTGAACAAGAGCTTGGTGTGAAACTGTTTCATCGATTAACCCGTAAAGTAGAATTAACCGAAGCCGGCGAGCACTTCATTAAAGAAGCTCGCCAGTTGTTGCGTCAGATGGAAGAGGTGAAGGCGCAAACCAAACGAGTTGAAAGTGGTTACCATAAAACCGTTAAATTAACGCTAGATAACATAGTTAAGCTTGAACACCTGAAGCCTTTGATTGAAGACTTTTATAACACCTTCGATTATGCCGAATTGCAGATCAACATGGAGGTGTTTAATGGCTCGTGGGAAGCAATTTCAGAAGGGCGTGCTGATGTGGTAATAGGAGCCACTTCGGCGATCCCAGTGAGTGGTGATTATGGGGTTAAAGCGATGGGCAGTATTGATTGGGCGTATGTAATGGCCGCCGATCACCCATTAGCGAGTCAAACCGAATTAACCGATCAAGATTTAGCCGCGATTCCCGCAATTTGTTTAGATGACACTTCCACCATTTTACCTAAACGCCACACTTGGCATTCTGCTCAGCAGCGTCGTTTATTACTACCCAATTGGTTTAGTGCGATTGAGTGTTTAAAAAATAAAGTCGGCATGGGTTATATGCCGCGTCATATGGCGACGTTTTTTATCGAGCAAGGCGATTTAATTGAAGTGAATCTCACCGGCGATAAACCACTTAGTGCCTGTTGTTTGGTATGGCGTAAAAACCAAGATAATAAGCTGGTGGAGTGGTTAATTGATTATCTGGGGGATAGCGAGCAAATGTATCAAGATTGGCTTAAGTGAGCGGTTATTTTTACCAATTGGTACCTTTAAGATAAATAAAAAAAGCGCCTTTACCATTAAATGATTTTACAGGTAAAGGCGCAAGCTAGGGTCTAGGGGGGACTAGCTTAAAGACGGTTAGCTTAAATCCACATCTTTGGTGCCAAAGAAGTAGGTGGCAAGGAAGCCAACAAGGTAAGAAATCAGCAGCCCTACCAAGAACACCATCATAGCCGGGAAGATACCGCTAGCGGATGTCATGAGTGGAAGTGCAACAATACCAGACGGTCCAAAAACGGTATTAAGGCCAACAGGTAACCCCATGTAAGACACTAAACCAATAAAGAAGCCACCAGCCGCGCCACCTAAACATGCGGTCACAAAAGGTTTAACGCGAGGTAGTGTCACACCGTAAATCAGCGGCTCACCAATGCCTAAGATTCCCGGAATAATTGCGCCTTTTACTTGTGTTCTTAGCAGAGCATCTTTATTCGCTTTAAAGTAAAGCGCCATTGAAGCGCCGACTTGACCACCGCCCGCCATCGCCAGAATAGGGAACAGTGAGTTAAAACCTTGTGTTTCCATTAACGCAAAGTAGACAGGGACAAAGCCTTGGTGGATACCAAACACCACCGAGATTAAGAACAAACCCGCGAGAATGGCTGCACCGATAGGGTTGTCATTTAGGTTTAAGAATAACCAAGACATGCCTTTAAACAATTCACCACCAATTGGCATAATCACCACAAAAGTGACAACCCCCATGATCAATAATGTGACAACCGAGGTTAAGATCATATCAAGGTCATCCGGCATGTATTTACGGACAAACTTTTCGACTTGAGCACCAATGATCGCCGCCATCAATACGCCGATAATATTACCGCGTGGATCAATCGCCATGCCGAAGAACTCACTCATACCAGAATAAATGCCAGATGTAGCATCGGGGTTGTACCCAAGGACAAATAGCGACGCCAAGATGGCACCATTAACCCCTGAACCCCCAAAAGCTTGTTGAGCGTTGTAGCCAATTAAAATACTTAAGAAAGCAAATAGCCCTTTACCAAATACTTTCATATAAGCGATTAGATCGACCATGAAAACATTTGGCGTTTGATCAAGAACGTAAATTTGCTCAAGCAGCGTGGCAAAACCGAGTAGTAAACCGGCGGCAATAAAGCCCGGAATCAAGGGAGTAAAGATGGTGGCAAACTTACTTAAGAAGCGTTGCACACCGCTAGTTTGCTTACTCTTCATCTGCTTTTTTTGATCAGAAGCAATGCTCGATAAGTCTTGGTTTTCTAATGGTTGCACTGCTTCAGAGCTTGAATTAGTGATTAAATCATTCATCAGATCAGCAGCGGTTTGTGCTTTGCCTGGACCTAAAATAATTTGCAGTTGTTCATCACTTTCAACCACCCCCATCACGCCAGCGACAGACTTTAATCCTGTTAAATCAATCAACCCATAGTTGTTGAGGGATAGACGTAAACGAGTCATGCAGTTGCCGCATTTATTGATATTTGCGCTGCCGCCAACGGTCGCTAAGATGGTTTCCATCATTGCTGAAGTAATTTTCGCCATGACTTTATTCCTTGAATGATTGTGAAATCAGTTAATTAAAGCGGCACAAATAAAGCCGTTATGTTGGGTTAAACGTTGTTTTGCTTGCTCTGCATCAATGTCAGCTAAGAGCATCAAAATGGCGGTTTTACAGTGACGGTCACAAGCATTAAGCGCCTGTTCAGCTTGTTCACTGGTTACACCGGTAGCTTCAACGACAATATTGGTTTGGCGTTGAATAAGCTTGGCGTTGGTCGCTTCCACATCCACCATCAGATTGCCATAAACTTTACCGCTGCGAATCATCGCACCTGTGGTGAGCATATTCAGAACCAGTTTTTGCGCCGTGCCAGCTTTCATGCGAGATGAACCGGTGACCACTTCTGCACCGACAATTGGCGTGATCACGATTTTGGCTTGGGCTTCCATTGGACAACCCGGGTTACAAGCCAATGATACTGTGGTCGCGCCTACTGAGTTAGCGTATTTCAAGCCACCAATTACATAAGGGGTACGGCCACTGGCAGCGATTCCCACGACGACATCTTTGTTGGTTAAATTTAATGATTCAAGATCTGATTGGCCGAGTTCAACATTGTCTTCAGCATTCTCAACGGCTTTTAAAATCGCTTGATGACCACCTGCGATTAAACCGACCACAAGATCGGGGTTACTTCCATAAGTTGGCGGGCACTCACTGGCATCGAGAATACCAAGTCGACCCGAAGTACCTGCGCCCATGTAGATCAATCGACCACCGGTGGCAAACGCTTGAGTGATGACATCCACGGCTTGAGCGATTTTGGGTAGTTCAGCTTTTACCGCCAGAGGCACTTTTTGATCTTCTTGGTTAATGATGGTCAGCATGTCTTGCGTCGAAAGGGTATCAATCTCAGCACTGGCAGTATTGCGGCTTTCCGTCACTAATTGGGTTAAATCAATTTTCATAATGTGTCTCTCTGGTGGAAGGTGAATTTGATGGCGATAATATGGAATAAATTATTCCTTATCGGTGATCGGGATCACAGCTGAAGTTATTCTTATTGGGCTTTTTTATGGAATAATGGCGCAATATTTTTGTTTAATATCTCACCGTTACTTAAGTGTTTTTAATTAAATTAATAGGTTAGGTTGAGTTGTTATTATTCCTGATATTGGAATAATTTATTCTTTTTTGCGGCGTTTGTACTGAGGATGGTGTATGTCGGTTTTTCATAAAATGATTAAGCAAAGAGATGGGGTTTCATCGAGTGGACGAAAAATTATTGATTGGATAAACCAAAATCCTGAGCAGGCTTGTCATTTAACTAGCCAAGAGATGGCCGATTTCATTCAAGTCAGCCAATCGAGTATCGTAAAGCTCACTCAAAAGCTGGGTTATAAAGGTTATAGTCAGTTTAAATTGGCGATTAATGAAGATTTAGTGCGTCGTCATTCTTCTCAAATGACGCCTTTGCATCATAATATTTTGGCGGATGATCCGGTTACCGTGATTGCTCAGAAGCTGGTACAGAGCAAGATTGATGCAATGATTAATACGACGAATGCGTTGTCGATGGCGGTATGTGAGCAAGCGATTCGTTGGATTGATGATGCTGAGCGAGTGCAGATTGTTGGTATTGGTGGCTCTGCATTAACCGCCAAAGATTTAAGTTATAAACTGCTTAAGCTAGGTGTCACAGCGTTAACCGAGTCGGATAGTCATGTTCAAGTCGCGGTCGCGCGCATTTTAACCCCGCAAGATGTGCAAATCGTCATTTCATTTTCAGGGGATAGAAAAGAAGTGTTATTGGCTGCCGAAACTGCCAAGCAACAAGGCGCTAAAGTGATCGCGTTAACTTCACCAAAACGCAGTAAGCTAAGAAAAATCGCCGACTTGTGTTTTGATACCATTGCCGATGAAAGTCAGAACCGCAGTTCTTCTATCGCATCGCGTACTGCGCAAAACGTGATTACCGATTTGTTGTTTATTCAGCTAGTTCAATACAAAGAAGATATTGCCAGAGTGTTAATTGATGAAATTCGCTCGGATGTCGAACGGTTTTCTTCAAAATAATAAAAAGCACTTACCCCAAAAACACTTGGATATATCATCGCTTAGTGTTGGTGATAAGTGCCTTTATTTTTAGACTCAGTTGTTGTTAAAGTTAACTTAAAAAGAACTTATACGACGGGCTGTCGTTTTCATCCTTGTATTGGTAACCCAGCTCTTTTAAATGGGCTGAGAAGCGTTCTAAGTCAGAGTCTTCTAGTTCAAAACCACACAATACCCGGCCATAATCTGCGCCATGATTACGGTAGTTAAATAAACTGATGTTCCAATGTGTGCCGAGAGTGCTTAGGAAGTTCAGGAGTGCGCCGGGGGATTCGGGAAACTCAAAGCTGTATAAACGCTCTTTTAATGGTTTCAGCGGTTTACCGCCAATCATGTAGCGAACGTGCAGTTTGGCCATTTCATCATCAGACAAATCTGCGACAGGGTAGCCTCCTTGGCGTAACTCTTCCACGATATGATCGAGCTCTTGCTGACCATCTTGTAAACGGACCCCAACAAAAATATTGGCTTGAGTATCATCGTTATAGCGATAGTTAAACTCAGTGACCGCTCGTCCACCAATGAGATGACAGAACTCAAAAAATGCACCTTTGCGCTCTGGAATAGTGACCGCCAATAAGCCTTCACGTTTTTCACCTAGTTCGCAGCGTTCGGAAACATAGCGTAGTCCGTGGAAGTTAGTATTTGCGCCAGACAGTACTGTGCCGAGTTGCTTGCCTTGTAGTTGATGTTGCTCGGCAAACTTTTTCAAGCCCGCTAAAGCCAACGCTCCTGAAGGTTCAGCAATGGCGCGAGTATCTTCAAAGATGTCTTTAACCGCAGCGCAGATTTCATCACTAGAAACACAAATGTGCCCATCCAGGTATTCCTGACATAAGCGGAAGGTTTCATTGCCGATAATCTTTACCGCTACGCCATCGGCAAACATGCTGACGCGCTCAAGGGCGACCGGTTTTCCAGCATCTAAAGCGGCTTTTAAGCAGGCAGAATCTTCCGGTTCGACCGCAATTACTTTAATTTCTGGCATCAATTGTTTGATCAGTACCGCGACACCCGCAGCGAGACCACCGCCGCCAACGGGCACAAAGATATAATCTAAGTGGCCATTCTGTTGCAGCATTTCCATGCCGATGGTGCCTTGACCAGCGATCACTAGTGGGTGATCAAACGGTGGTACATAAGAATAGCCGTGCTCTGCTGCTAAACGTTCGGCTTCTGCTTTTGCTTCATCAAAGTTGCTGCCATGCAATCGCACTTCACCACCAAAGTTACGTACTGCGGTCACTTTAATATCTGGAGTGGTGGTTGGCATAACGATGATGGCTTTGATATTCAGTAAGCTGCCGGATAATGCAATACCTTGAGCGTGATTACCGGCTGAGGCGGTGATCACCCCGGCTTGTTTTTGCGCATCGGTTAAACTGGCCACCATGTTGTATGCGCCGCGTAATTTAAACGAATGCACCGGCTGGCGGTCTTCACGCTTGAGTTGTACTTTATTTCCCAAGCGTTCCGATAAGCGAGTCATGTCCTGAAAAGGGGTCACGATGGCGGCTTCATAAACCGGCGCACGCAAAATGTGGCGCAGATATTCCGCGCCAGTGTGAGGTAAATGGAGTGATTGATGTTCATCTGGCATAAGGATTAGTCCTCTAGCTTAGATTTATCACGCACCGCACCTTTATCGGCACTGGTTGCCAGCATCGCATAGGCTTTCAATGCCAAAGACACTTTGCGTTCACGGTTGGCGGGTTTCCAACCTAACTGATCTTGTTTCGCGCGGCGCTCGGAAAGCTCTTGCTCGCTAACTTGTAGCTCAATAGTACGGTTAGGAATATCAATCGTGATGATATCGCCTTGATTCACTAAACCTATGGTGCCGCCATTGGCCGCTTCTGGAGAGGCATGGCCAATCGATAAGCCAGAGGTGCCACCAGAAAAGCGTCCATCAGTTAACAATGCACAATCTTTACCTAAGCCCATCGATTTTAAGTAGGTGGTTGGGTAGAGCATTTCTTGCATGCCCGGGCCACCTTTCGGGCCTTCATAACGAATGACAACCACATCTCCGGCTTTGACCTTTCCACCTAAAATGCCTTCTACCGCATCTTCTTGGCTTTCAAAGACTACCGCAGGACCTTGGAATTTTAGAATGCTTTCATCCACCCCAGCGGTTTTAACAATACAACCATCGAGCGCAATATTGCCACTTAATACCGCAAGGCCACCATCTTGGCTAAACGCGTGTTCTTTGGTGCGGATACAACCATTTTCACGGTCATCATCTAAGGTGTCCCAACGGCAATCTTGTGAGAACGCTTTGGTAGTACGAATACCTGCAGGACCGGCGCGGAAGAATGTTTTCACTTCTTCTGATTCGGTTTGCATGATGTCGTATTGGGCTAATTGCTCCGACATGGTGAGACCAAGAACGGTCTTGGTTTGGTTGTTAATTAAACCGGCGCGATCAAGCTCTGCGAGTATGGCCATCACACCACCAGCGCGGTGTACATCTTCCATGTGGTATTTCGGTGTCGATGGCGCCACTTTACAGATATTCGGGATTTGACGAGACATGCGGTCGATATCTTCCATCACGAAATCGACTTCTCCTTCCTGCGCTGCTGCCAATAAGTGCAGTACAGTATTGGTGGAGCCACCCATCGCAATATCTAGCGCCATGGCATTTTCAAAGGCTTTTTTATTGGCGATGTTGCGTGGTAAAGCGGACTCATCATCTTCTAGGTAGTAACGCTTAGTCAGTTCAACAATGCGTTGCCCGGCTTTTAAGAACAGTTGTTCACGGTCAGCGTGAGTCGCGAGCATTGAACCGTTACCCGGCTGACTTAACCCTAATGCTTCGGTTAAACAGTTCATGGAGTTAGCGGTGAACATGCCAGAACACGATCCACAGGTTGGGCATGCGGAGCGTTCTACTTGCTCACTTTGTTCATCGGAAACTTTAGGATCAGCACCCTGAATCATGGCATCTACTAGATCGAGCTTGATTAATTGATCGGAAAGCTTGGTTTTCCCCGCTTCCATAGGCCCGCCTGAGACAAAGATTACCGGGATATTAAGACGCAGTGACGCCATTAGCATTCCCGGAGTGATTTTGTCACAGTTAGAAATACATACCATGGCATCAGCGCAGTGTGCGTTGACCATATATTCAACGGAGTCAGCGATTAGCTCACGCGATGGCAATGAGTACAGCATGCCGCCGTGGCCCATTGCGATGCCATCATCGACAGCGATGGTATTAAATTCTTTGGCAATCCCGCCGGCTTTTTCAATTTCAGCCGCGACCAGTTGACCCATGTCTTTTAGGTGTACGTGGCCAGGAACAAACTGAGTAAATGAGTTAACCACAGCAATGATTGGTTTGCCGAAGTCTTCTTCTTTTACGCCAGTGGCACGCCATAAGGCACGTGCGCCGGCCATGTTGCGACCATGAGTGGTGGTAGCGGAGCGATAAATAGGCATAGTGTTAAATCCTTTTAATATCTCCTTCGTACTTGAAGCTGCAGCTTTGTTAACTGCGTTCATTCGCCCCAATCACTTAGGCGAGCTAAGCTCATTGGGCCTCATTCACTTGTTGCCTCGCTGCAACTTCAATTACTTTGGAGATAGAGTGATATATTTAAATTCGATAAAGTGACTTAGAAAGTCATTTATTTTGTCGGGTACACTGGATCTAACCAGCCCCATTTGTCTTCGGTGGTACCATTGAATAAGCCAAAGAAAGTCGATTGAATGTGCTCGGTAATTGGTCCGCGCTTGCCTGCACCAACGGTGATTTGGTCAACACTACGAACTGGAACAATTTCCGCTGCAGTACCGGTCATAAAGACTTCATCGGCTAGGTACAGCGCCTCACGAGCAATATTGGCCTCTACGATGTCGTAACCTAAATCACGCGCTAGCGTCACGATAGAATCGCGAGTAATACCCGGTAGAATCGAGCTGGTGGCTGGTGGTGTGACGATTTTTCCATCTTTTACCACAAAGATATTTTCGCCAGCCCCTTCTGAAATATAACCGCTGACGCTTAGTGCAATACCTTCATCATAACCATGGCGACGGGCCTCTCCACCCACTAATAATGAAGAGAGGTAGTTACCACCCGCTTTAGCGGCGGTTGGGATAGTATTGGGTGCGGCGCGGTTCCAGCTAGAAATCATCGCATCGACGCCATTGGCTAGTGCTTCTTCACCGAGATATGATCCCCATGGGAAAGCCGCAATAATCACTTCCATTTCAGAATCGACCGGTGGGCAAACTCCTAGTCCAACATTGCCGACAAAACCTAATGGGCGAATATAAGCGGAATCGAGCTTGTTAACACGTAGTGTTTCGCGGCACGCTTCCATCAACTCTTCTACTGAATATGGAATTGGGAAGCGGTAGATTTTGGCGGAATCTTTAAGACGATCCATGTGTTCCTTGTGGCGGAATACAATCGGACCATCAGGGGTGTTGTAGCAACGAATACCTTCAAATACCGAAGTACCATAGTGCATAGCATGCGTTAAGACGTGAACGTTGGCCTCAGCCCAAGGCACCATTTTTCCATTAAACCAAATAAAATCTGCGGTATTTGTAGCCATCTTGGTCTTCCTTTTCAATACGATGTTTTTATTCTTCTACTAAATGCGTTTGCAGCAGTTGCGTTTCGACAGTGCGAATATCCCATAGTTTTTCAATCTGATTGATCAAAATGGTAATCGGGCGATTGCTGTCGACAATGATTTCTACCGTCGCAATATTACTTTCGTGGTTCACGGTGGCGATCACTTGTCGGATTATAAAACCACGATGTCGAATCACGCGCAATACTCGCTCTAACAATACGGGTTTGTCGTCGGCTTTTATGTTTAATTGATATCTGTCCATTAGGTGTTCTCCAACATATCTTGGTTTGCGGCGCCCGGTGGCACTAATGGCCAAACATTCTCTTCTTCTGAAATTAATACGTGTAATAAGTAAGGCGTTTCACTGGCGAGCATTTCTTTTAATGCAGGCTCGACTTCTTCTTTGCGAGTAATGGTTTTTCCCGGAATATCGAATGCCTTGGCGAGCATGATGAAGTCCGGGTTATCATCTAAAATGGTTTCGCTGTGGCGGCCATCAAAAAACAGTGATTGCCATTGTCGAACCATGCCTAAACGTTGATTGTTTAGCAGCACCATTTTGACCGGAATTTGGCGACGTTTTAAGGTGCCAAGCTCTTGGATGTTCATCATAAATGAACCATCACCAGTGATCAGAATCGATTCATTATTTGGGCGAGCAACTTTCGCGCCCATCGCTGCAGGCAAGCCGAAGCCCATAGTGCCAAGACCTGCTGAGGTGATGTAGTTTTGTGGTGCGCGAGGCTGAATATGTTGAGCCGCCCACATTTGATGTTGACCTACATCAGTCGAAATCATTGAGCTGTCCGGCATCATGTCGGATAACTGTTTTAGAAGTTTCGGGGCATAAATCAAATCACCTGGGTGATCGTAGCGCCATTTGAATTTCTTTCTTAAACGGTCGCAATGTTCATTCCACTCGGAAACATCATTACTGACTTCTAGTTGTGGCAATAAAACATTGAGATCGCCTCGTAACGGCGCGTGCGCATGGCGCAGTTTATTAAATTCCGCGGCGTCGATGTCTAAATGAATCACTTTGGCGTGCGGCGCAAAGGTATCCAGTTTACCGGTTACTCGGTCATCAAAGCGCGCGCCAACCACGATCAATAAGTCACACTCTTGTACTACTAAGTTCGCAGCTTTAGTGCCATGCATTCCCAACATGCCTAGATAATGTGGGTAGTGGCGTTCGATGGTGCCTAAGCCTTTTAGGGTACTGACGGCAGGTATCGAATTTAGCTTTAAGAACTCACGCACTGTGTCAGTTGCATGAGCGAGTTGAACCCCACCGCCGACGTATAAAACTGGTTTATGGCTGTTGGCTAAGACTTGTTGAGCTTCTTCTATCGCGGCTTGAGAGGCGACAGGAATCGTCGGTGGAGTGAATGGAGGAAGAATTTTTGTAGGAGCTTGGGCTAATTGAACATCTTTAGCAATATCGACTAATACTGGGCCGGGGCGGCCGGATTTTGCTAGCTCAAAGGCTTCTGAAAGTGTTGGGGCAAGCTCGTTGATATCGGTGACTAAGTAACTGTGTTTGCAACACGATAGCGACATGCCGATCACATCCATTTCTTGGAAAGCATCGGTGCCGATGTGGCTACTGGCAACTTGTCCTGTGATAGCCACAATAGGGATCGAATCCATTAAAGCGTCGGCTAAACCCGTAACAAGGTTGGTGGCACCTGGGCCGGACGTGGCCATACAAACGGCAACATCTTGAGTCGAACGTGCCATACCAATAGCAGCCATTGCGGCGCCTTGTTCGTGACGACATAAGATGTGTTCAACATCGCCATCATAAAGGGCATCGTAAATTGGCATGATGGCTCCACCAGGGTAGCCAAATATGGTTTTAATCCCTTCTTGTTGTAGTGCGCTGACTACCAACTCTGCTCCATTCATCGTTTGGTCTCCTGCGCGTTCTTTGGCGTCTTGTCCATGTTAAGTGTCTGCATTAGGCGTATTCCTTGTCCTGCTATGTTGGCTCTATCTTATTATTGTTGTCATGACCAATTGTGTATTTTTGAGTATTAAAAAGAGATAAAAAAAGCCCCCGACTTAAAGTGCGGGGGCTTGATAGTGTTTGGTGTTACTTATCGCTCACTAATCCCCGCGCGGACCGAATAATGACCACGACTAGGAGAATAATCAGAGTGTTAATACGAGCGATAGGGTTCATTTCAATTCCATTTGAAAGCGTAACGTAATCTGTACTGTTAGTGGTATCACAGAATTTGCTCATATTACAAGCAAAAACTCACACTTTTTTCACCATCCGAGCCAGTTCAAAGCTTGTATACAGGTATAACAAGTCAAAAAATCTTAATAGAATGGATGGATAAATGGAATTAGCAATCATACATAGCCGAGCCTGCGTGGGGGTTGAAGCCCCTGAAGTGACGGTCGAAGTACATATCAGCAATGGCATGCCCGGGTTTTCCTTGGTGGGATTACCGGAAACCACGGTTAAGGAAGCTAAGGATCGAGTGCGCAGCGCGATTTTAAATTCGAACTTTGAATTTCCTGCCAAACGGATCACGGTTAACTTAGCGCCTGCCGATTTACCCAAAGAAGGTGGCCGTTTTGATTTACCGATTGCGTTAGGGATCTTGGCGGCCTCTCAACAAATTGCGATCAATAAACTCGACAGCCATGAATTTGTTGGGGAGTTGGCGTTATCTGGCGAACTTAGAAGAGTCAAAGGTGTACTTCCCGCCGCCTTAGCTTGTATGAAACAAGATCGTATTTTAGTGGTGCCCAAAGATAATGGCGATCAAGCCGCGCTCGTTGGTCAAGAGGTACATAAATCGGCGACGACGTTATTGGAAGTGTGCGCCGATCTATGTGGTCAACAGACGATGGGGTTATTCACCACCGATAAAGCTCAACCCAAAGCCAATAACGAGCGTGATTTGCAAGATATTATTGGCCAACAACAAGGTAAACGGGCGCTCGAGATTGCCGCGGCCGGTTCGCATAACTTGTTATTTTTAGGCCCTCCGGGCACAGGGAAAACCATGTTAGCGTCTCGCTTGTGCGATTTATTGCCTGAGATGAGTGATGATGAAGCGTTAGAAAGTGCGTCTGTCGCCTCATTAACAGAATTGGAAATCAATCATCATAATTGGAAAAATCGCCCTTTTCGTTCACCACATCATTCCAGTTCAATGGCAGCATTGGTTGGCGGAGGATCTATCCCAAGACCCGGTGAAATTTCATTAGCGCACAATGGCTTATTGTTCTTAGATGAAATTGCCAGAGTTTGATCGTAAAGTGCTGGATTCTTTGCGTGAGCCTTTAGAGTCGGGTGAAATTATTATCTCGCGCGCAGCGGGCAAAACCCGTTTCCCTGCTCGTTTTCAATTGGTAGGTGCGCTCAACCCGAGTCCGACTGGTTATTATGAAGGCTCACAAAGCCGCGCGAATCCGCAAACCATTCTGCGTTATTTGAGCCGTTTGTCTGGCCCTTTGCTTGATCGTTTTGATATGTCGATTGAAATTCCTGCACTGCCCAAAGGGACCTTATCGCAAGGCGGCGATCGCGGTGAATCGACTCAAGTGGTGAAACAGCGTGTATGGCAAGCTAGACAAGTGATGTTAGCCCACAATGGTAAAGTAAACGCGTTATTGAACAGTCGTGAAATTGAGCAAGTGTGTAAGCTCGATAAAGCGGATGCCGAGTTTTTAGAACAAGCACTACATCAATTGGGTTTATCGGTGCGTGCTTACCATCGGATATTAAAAGTGGCTCGCACTATTGCCGACTTATCTCAATCTGAGTGGATTGAAAAAGCCCATTTAGCGGAAGCGTTAGGTTATCGAAATATGGATCGCCTACTAAAGCAACTTACGGCGCAGGCGGTATAGAGATAAGGCGGATGTTTTCAAAGAGGGTCAACAAAACAGCAGAAAAGTATATAATGCCGTGCTTTTTTATAAACCTATGGTGAGGATGTGGTGACGGTTATTCGATTTTTAATCAGCTGCGTGATCGTAATAATCAATACAGCGTTGGCGTCGTTGGGCATTTTTTTAATGGCGCTAGTGAAGTGGGTTATTCCAATTTCTGCGCTACAGCGCGCCATGACTTACGGGGCAAATCGCGTGATGTGGCTATGGGCGAGCATCAATAATGTCACGCTGAATATCATTAATCCGGTTGAATGGCAGATCGAAGGTGGGGAAGCATTAACTCAGCAAGGTTGGTATTTGGTGATTTGTAACCACCAAAGCTGGGCGGATATTGTCGTGCTGTGTAGCGTGTTGCGTAACCGAATTCCGATGCCGAAGTTTTTTCTTAAATATGAATTGTTGTATGTGCCTTTTGTTGGTCTTGCGTGTTGGGCACTTGATATGCCGTTTATGCGTCGTTACAGCAAAGAGTATCTTGCCAAACACCCTGATAAAAAAGGTCAGGATTTACAGACTACTCGCCGCTCTTGCGCCAAGTTTCAACACACGCCAACCACGGTAGTCAATTATGTGGAAGGCACTCGTCATAGTTATGATAAAGCGAAACATCGTCGTTCACCCTATCAACATTTATTGTCGCCGAAATCTGGCGGGATTGCGTATACTTTGGCGGCGATGGGAGAGCAGTTTGAGTATGTCGTGGATGTTACGTTAGCGTATCCTGATAATATCGAGATGCCATTTAGAGATATGCTCACCGGTAAGCTCACTAAGATAGTGGTCAAGATTGATATGATCCCAATGTCACAAGTCCCACAAGGGGATTACTTTAACCAGCCAAGCTTTAAGCGTGAATTTCAAGCTTGGTTAAGTGGTCGCTGGAAAGAAAAAGATCAGTATTTAGATCATCTTTATCACGCTGAGCAAGCCGTGGATTCTCGTCTCGATAAGGTGGCTTAATTGACGGGATGATTGGAGTGCTCTTGCGAACATTGAAATAAAAAACGGGAAGCTTATGGCTTCCCGTTTTTTATTATCTAAGTATCGTTATCTAAGTATCGATGATTACTTTTTCAATAAGAAATCAATTAAATCAAAGTACTCGTTAATGTCTTTGATTTTACTCGCATCAACAATGTATTTGTTGTTTACCACCACGGTTGGAACACCAGAAAGGCCGCTATCTTTAAAAGCTTTATCAAAGCGACGCACCATAGAATCAACCGCAAAGCTGTTGTAAGTGCCATCAAAATCAGCTGCCGATACACCGTTATCTAGGAAGATTTGACGCAGTTCCGCTTCGTCTTTGGGTGGGTTGCGTTGATCGTGAATACGCGCAAACATCACCGGAATAAGCTTATCTTCGACCCCTAAAGAAACCATAGTGGCGTAACCTTTACTCATTGGTTTTCCCATGTTGCCGCCCATGAAAGAGACCGGAACTTTTTCAAAATCCGCTTTACCCTCAAGGTGTTTTTTCAGTGCACCAATCATAGGTTCAAAGTCATGACAATGTGGGCAATAAAAAGAGAAGAATTCTGTCACAGTTGGTGAAGTCGATTTTGGTAGATCGACCACTTTGTAGTAATCACCTTGAGGAAAGCGTTCTGCTTGAGCCGCAAAGCTCAATACAAGAGCAGTAAAAAGGATAAATATTTTTTTCATCGTAGAATTAACTCCATTTATTTTAGGTGAGTTACCATTGTGGTGTTAAGGATAACGTCGGTTCTTGCAACGCTGATATTTGTTCTTTAAATGCCAGTACTTGGTTTTCCCAGTATTTTGCATCGTTAAACCAAGGAAATGCAATCGGAAAAGCTGGATCATGCCAACGTTTTGCCAGCCAAGCCATGTAGTGGACCATTCTCAGACCACGTAATGGTTCAATCAGTTTCAATTGATTGGTATCAAAATGTGAAAATTCACTATAAGCCTCAAGAACAATATCGAGCTGCATCAGTTTTTCTGAGCGTTCGCCACTGAGTAGCATCCATAAATCTTGTATTGCCGGGCCATTACGCGCATCGTCGAGATCAACAAACATTGGCCCATCGCGCCATAAAATATTGCCGGGATGACAATCGCCATGTAAGCGTATTTGCTGTTTAGGTTCGAACCAATGTTGCTCTAGTTGTTCGATCAACATATCAAGATCGCTAAAAAAGCTTTTCTCTAAATAGCTGGGAATAAAGGTCGATTGTTGAAGTAATTGACGCGGTTGATACAGGTATTCATCTAAGTTGATGGTTGGGCGATGTTGAAACGGCTTAGCTTGGCTCACTTGATGAATACGACCCATAAAGCGGCCTACCCATTCCATTTGGTCAAGGTTATCCACTTCAAACTGACGGCCACCGACACTTTCAAACAGTGCAAAATAGTAACCTTGGTATTGATGTAACGTCATGCCGTTAATCACACAAGGCGGCGCGACCGGAATGTCATGTTCCAATAATTCTTGAGTAAATTGATGTTCTTCGAGTATTTGTGCTTGAGACCAACGTTGCGGGCGATAAAACTTCACCACATAACGTTTTTTATCTTCATCAACAAATTGATACACCCGATTTTCATAGCTGTTGAGGGCTAACAAGCCTGACTCGGCTCGAATACCAATACTTTCGATGGCATACCACATAAAATCTGGTGTTAAGGCTTCAAAGTTAAAAGCCATGTTGCTATGGATATCGTTCATAAAATAAAAAGGGCCAATTGCTTAGCCCTTCCTTATGTGATTGTTAACCTACAATGTGTACTAGAGCTTCTTAATAAAGCGACTTTCTACATTTAAGTTGAAGCCATTATTGTCGGTGAGTATAAACTCAAACTTGATGATCGGCGAGGTGAGTTCATCTGGATTGACCGCCAGCGTTAATGGCTCACTGATTAATTGGCCCGCTGGAACCTCGATCGTTTGGCTACCGTACCATTTCACATCGGTTAATCCATTCACATCAATATGATATTGCTGAGTTTGTTGAGTTTTATTCAATATTTTTAAGGTGTAGGTATTTTCAATCCAACCTTGATTATCGATACGATACATTTGGTTGCGATCACGTAGTACGCTCATGTTGACTGGGTCGACACTAATCACTTGAGTAATTAATAGCCCAAACATTAATAGTAAAGCGATACCGTATCCAATCAGTTTAGGACGCATCACTTTGGTTTTGTTGCCAGCCAGTTTATGTTCGGTGGTGTAGCTGATTAAACCTCGTGGATAGCCCATGCGATCCATGGTTTCGTCACAAGCATCAATACAAGCACCACAGTTGATGCATTCGTATTGTAAACCGTTACGGATATCAATTCCGGTTGGGCAGACTTGTACACACAAATTGCAATCAATACAGTCACCTAAACCTGCCGGTTTTTCTGCTTTACGTGAGCGAGGGCCTCTTTGTTCACCTCGTTTGGTATCATAGCCGACAATATAAGTGTCTTTATCAAACATTGCCGATTGGAATCGAGCGTACGGACACATGTGTAAACACATAATGGAACGCATCCAGCCCGCATTGCCATAGGTACAAGCCGCAAAAAACCACACCCAAAAAGCAGGCCAAAAGCTTAATTCGAAGGTAGAAAATGCACTAAATAGCTCTCTTGCAGGGATAAAGTAGCTAACAAAGATTAATCCAGTCATGATGGATATTGCCCACCAAGCAATATGTTTGATGGTTTTATGCGCGATAAGGTTGCGGCTGAACTTACTATTGTCTTGTTTGCGTCGTTTATTGGCAGGGCCTTCGAGTTTCTCTTCCAGCCAAATGAAAATAAAAGTCCACACCGTTTGCGGGCACAGGTAACCACACCACACTCGGCCTAAAAAGGTGGTGATAAAAAATAAGCCAAAGGCGGCGATGACAAAAATTAACGCCAATAAGGTGAGATCTTGAGGGAAGAAGGTTGAGCCAAAGAAAACGAACTGTTGCTTAGCAAGATCAAATAAAATCGCTTGGCGATCTTGGTAGGTAATCCAAGGCAAAATGGCAAATAGAAGCATGAGAAACCAGCCGCCATAGCGACGCATTTTCTGGAAAGTTCCTTGGCTTTTTCTGACGTAAATTTTGCCATTGGCATCCCGATTGGTTTTTGGGGTAATGACTTTGACATCGATTCTATCTTTGCTCATTGTTGCTTCCTCTTGTCGAGGTACATGGCCTCAACCTATGGGGGGAATTATTGTGCCACAGTATATCGGATTGAAGAGTGATGATTCGTAATCATGATCGAGCTTTGGGATTATTGTCATTGAAAATGTGCTAAAAAAGCCAAGCTCAAATCGAGTGCTTTAAATCTTGGCTGATTTTATTGTTACTCAATGATACCGCGCGCACGTAATAGCGCGGTTTTGAAATCATCTTCCTGATCTTTTGCAAGGCCTGGAATCATTTCTTCTTTACCGCTATTACGCATTTTGAGATGGTAGATCAGGACATCATCGGTAAGATTTTCTAATTTATCTTGGTAGCCCGCTTCTTGACTAAGCTTAATAATGAACTCAAGTAGATTAAGATCGGGATCTTTTTGCCATTCAGGATGGAGTAATTCGATTAATTCATTAACGCGGTGGCATTTCATTTTCATCACCATAGATAAAGTAAGGACTATTGCGGTACGGTAGCAGATTATATACCTAAGTAACGTCAAGGTGCGAGTTTCAGCAAGAATAAAACAAGCTTTAGGCAAGGCAAATTGAATATGATCATAGTGATTCTATCTCTGTTCAATTTAACGCGGCATAAAGCTTGTTTTAACTTGCCCTTCGGGAGCTTCATTCAAACCTTTATGCCGCGTCAGATTGGTTTGAAAGGTGCCTACATTCCTTCGCCAATCTTCCTTGCCTAAAGGTTTGGATGATAGCTCTGAATTCTGCATCTTGAAGTCACTTGGGTATAAAAAAGCGCAGCATCTAAATGATGCTACGCTCTTGAGATATCTTAATTTGGTGTTGCATTGTTTTGAACCGCATTACTTTTGGTCAGGAGCTTCAACTGGCGCTTTTGCTGGTTTTGCTACAGGAACAGTAGCGAAACAGTGGCGGCGACGAGAAGCAGAACCGCGAGAAAATGAAGCTCGAACAGGTACGGGACGCATATAGTGTATTGCCTATAAAAACGCACATCCATGGCAATTGTTACCTGATCCAACCATTATGTATTTTGGTTGTTTGTCCTAATCATGACCAGTAATCGAACAATTTTTCGACTGTGTAATAGTATAGTCACAAAGAATTGCTAAAGCGATAACCTTTTTGTCGCTAAGTGAATAAATTGACAGGGATTTAAAAAAGCGAGGAATCAGTATGTCGTTTTTTAAGAAAACATTAGCAAGTTTAGGTATTGGCTCGGCGCGAGTCGATACGATCTTAAAGCAAGATGTGGTTTATCCAGGACAAACGGTCTCGGTGGATATCCATGTGTATGGGGGGGCGACCGAACAGTCGATTGATAATATTCATCTAAAATTGTGTTGCCGTTATCGTGATGAGTTCGTTAATCCTGAGGGACGAAAAGTTCATGGGAATAAAGTCGCTCACACTTATGTATTGGACAAGTGGTCTTTGCCACAAGCGTTCGATATTAAGCCTCATGAAGATAAAGTGTTTTCGGTTGATTTGCAGGTACCGTGGAATACCCCTATCACGTTAGGAGACTCTAAGGTGTGGTTGGATACCACATTAGATGTTGCCTTGGCATCCGACCCTAAAGATACCGATGTATTAACGGTGCGCCCAGATCCATTAGAAGATGGTATTTTTTCTGCTTTAGAGGAAGCAGGACTGCGTATTCGCCAAGTCGAGTGTGAAGCGGTGAAAGGCTTTGATTTACCTTTCGTGCAAGAATTTGAATTTGTGCCGGTGCATGGCGAGTTTCATGGCCGCTGGCGTGAATTAGAAATCGTGACTTATCGTACCGAGCATGAGCTGAAAATTTGGTTTGAAGTGGATCGTCAAAAGAAAGGAATGGGCGGTATGTTATCAAGCTTAATTGGCAGCAATAAACTGAAGCGTGAGCTGGTGTTACAACATGATGAATCTCCGATTGAAGCGGGTAAAAAAGTGCTCGAATTTTTAGATCAGAGCACTTAATCAAGAGAATCTTTATTTTAGGCTTACGCTTGTAAGCTCAATGTGCCAAAATGCGTTATTCGTTTTTGCGCTTTAGAAGGTAAGCCTATGTCATCTCCTGAATATACCGCTCGTGAAGAATTAGCCAACAGTATTAGCCATGGATTAGGGGTGATATTTGGTGTGGTGGCTCTAGTGGTGTTGTTAATCAAGGCTTATGCGGTTGATGCTGACACCATGACGTATGTGAGTATGAGTATTTATGGCGCCAGCGTGATTGTGCTTTTTCTCGCTTCTACTCTCTACCATTCTATTTCTTATCCGGCGGCCAAGCGTTGGCTCAAAACTTTAGATCACAGTGCCATTTATCTTTTGATTGCAGGTAGCTATACGCCATTTTTATTGGTGGGTTTGCGCACCGATTTGGCGATTGGATTGATGATTGTGATTTGGTCGATTGCGGTGTTGGGCGTGATCATGAAGGTATCATTTGTCTATCGCTTTAAAGCACTTTCTCTGATCAGTTACCTCATTATGGGGTGGTTATCTTTGGTGGTGGTGTATCAACTCGCGACGCATTTAGATATTCGCGCTGTGATATGGCTGGTGGCGGGTGGGCTGATTTATTCATTGGGTGTGTTTTTCTATACCAATAATCGTATTCCTTATAATCACGCGATTTGGCATTTGTTCGTGCTTGGTGGCTGTATTTGCCACTTCATTAGCATCTATGGCTATGTGGATCCGGTCGCTCGATAGTTAAAGTTATCGATAAAAAATGGCGAGCTCATTGAGTTCGCCATTTTTGTTTTTATAAAAGGGGTAGCAGTGACTAAGTTCGCCAAAAGGCAGGGAAGAAAATCACTAAGATAGTCAGAATCTCTAAACGCCCCATTAGCATACCAAAGCTGAGTAACCATTTCGCGCCATCCGGCAGAGGGGCAAAGTTACCGGTTGGCCCAATCACACTGCCCATTCCTGGGCCCACGTTGGCAACTGCCGTCATTGCACCACTGATACTGGTGATCGGGTCTAATCCCATGGCACTTAATGCTCCGGCGATAAAAATCACCGTCAGAATAAAGGTTAATACAAAGGCGACGACTGAGCGTACGATGTCATCGTTAACCGGACGTTGGTTGTAACGTTGGACAAATACGCCGGATGGGTGAATCAAGCGCATAATTTGTTTATTAAGTAAGGTCGCCGCGATTTGGAAGCGGAAAATTTTAATCCCACCAGCGGTTGAGCCCGAACATGCTCCGACTAACATTAAGAAAGCAAATACCACAGATGGTAATCCCCCCCAAGCGGTAAAGTCATCTAAGCCAAAGCCAGTGGTGGTTAATACGGAGATAATGTTGAAGGTTGAAATTCGAATCGCATCTAAAAAAGCATAATGATCACGAAAGGTCATCCACAGTGCGACCAATAAGCTAGTTGTCACCACGAGATAAAAGAAACCGCGAACTTGTGCATCAAGGAAGAGGGCTTTAGGCGTTCTTTTACGCAAAGCGGTGACAAACAGCAAGAAAGGCAGACCACCTAAAAACATGAAAAGGGAACCAACCCAGTGTGCGCCATTGGAAAAGTGATTCATTGAGTGATCGCTGGTGGAATAGCCGCCTGTAGAAAGGGTAGTAAAGGCATGGTTTATCGCGTCAAACAGTCCCATTCCGGTGTATAGATAACCAAGAATACACAAAAGAGTTAAAGTGACGTAAACCACCACGATGTTCTTCGCGACACTTTTGGCTCTCGGGCTACTCTTATCTGACCAATCAGAAGATTCAGTTTGGAATAGTTTCATCCCGCCGACGTTTAGCATAGGTAGAATCGCGACTGCCATTACGATAAACCCGACTCCACCTATCCACTGTAGAGTAGAGCGCCACAATAGAATGCTTGGTGACATGTTATCTAAGCCGCTTAATACGGTTGAACCGGTTGTGGTGATACCGGACATGGTTTCAAAGTAAGCGTCGGTAAAGCTGATATGGTTGATGAACATGAAAGGTAAGGCGGCAAAGCAACTTGCGACACTCCATACTAAGGTGGTGATCAAGAACATATCACGCACCCCTAAACGGAAATTTTTAGTGCGTCCAAGTGACAGAAAAACAAACGCGGCAAAATGGGTGATTAATAATGCTTGGCCGAATTCAATAAAACCGTCTGTACCGGTGAAAAATGCCATCAAAGTTGGCACGTACATAAATAGGGCTATTTTCGATAACACCAATCCGAGTACAAACGATATAGGGCGATAGTTAACCATGGAAAATCGTAACCTTATAAGAAGAACGGGCTTGGTTGGAATAAGCGTTCAACGTCTGGCACATATTTCTTATCGACTAGGAACATCACGACGTGGTCATCTTGCTCGATGACGGTTCTATCATGGGCAATCAGCACTTCTTCGCCACGCACAATCGCACCAATGGTTGTACCCGGTGGGAGTTTGATATCACCAATGGCTTTGCCGACCACTTTTGAGGTGGTTTCGTCACCGTGGGCAATCGCTTCAATCGCTTCTGCCGCTCCGCGACGTAACGATGATACGTTAACAATATCGGCGCGACGTACGTGAGTCAGTAGCGCGGAAATGGTGGCTTGTTGCGGAGAAATCGCCACATCAATTGCACCACCTTGTACTAAATCAACGTAAGCACTGCGTTGGATTAATACCATCACTTTTTTCGCGCCAAGACGTTTTGCCAGCATCGCTGACATGATGTTGGTTTCATCTTCGTTTGTCAGGGCAATGAAGACATCAACTTGATCGATATTTTCTTCATTCAGTAATTCTTGGTCCGCGGCATCACCACAGAATACGATGGTGTTTTCTAATTCTTCAGAGAGTTGTTCTGCGCGTTGGTAACTACGTTCAATCAGTTTAACGCTGTAATCTTTTTCAAGACACTTGGCAAGGCTTGAACCGATATTACCACCACCGACAATCATGATACGGCGGTAGGTTTTTTCAAGGCGTTGCAGTTCACTCATCACCGCGCGAATATGGTTACTCGCTGCCACGAAGAAGACTTCATCATCGGCTTCAATGATGGTGGTGCCTTGTGGACGAATGGGGCGTCCTTGACGGAATATCGCTGCCACTCGAGTATCAATGTGCGGCATGTGTTCACGTAAAGTCGATAATGCATTCCCCACCAAAGGACCACCGTAGTAGGCTTTTACTGCCACTAGGCTGACTTTTTTCTCCGCGAAGCTCACCACTTGCAGTGCGCCTGGATAATGAATCAAACGTTCAATATAGCTGGTCACTAATTCTTCTGGGGCAATTAGGTGATCGACAGGGAAGGCACCCGATTGAAATAAGGCGTCTTTTTCGGCTAAATATTCAGGTGAGCGAATACGAGCAATTCGGCTTGGAGTGTTAAATAAGGTGAAGGCGACTTGGCAGGCGGCCATGTTGGTTTCATCTGAGTTAGTCACTGCCACCAACATATCGGCATCTTGTGCACCGGCTTCACGAAGGGTATCCGGGTGGCTGGCATAGCCATTGACCACGCGTAAATCATATTTATCTTGTAGCTCTCTGAGTCGATCAGTATTGCGGTCGATAACGGTAATATCGTTGTTTTCACCCACTAGGTTTTCCGCTAGTGTGCCGCCAACTTGTCCTGCACCAAGAATAATGATTTTCATAATATTTCGTGAACCTTGAGTTAACCTTGCAAAGTGGTGAGGGATTTTCACCACAATATTGAGTTGATGCCCTTCAAAAATGAAGTCACAGTCTCAACGATTTTTAATCTATATTATGCGGTCTTACGTAACACCGCGTAATAGAAGCCATCCATATTGTCTTCTCCAGGAAGAATTTGACGACCTGGGCTTTCAATTTCTGAGCCGACCAATTCGACATTTTTGGTACGGGTTAAGAAGGCGCTAACCTGCTGGGCGTTTTCTTGGGGTGTAATTGAGCAGGTCGCATACACTAAAGTACCGTTTGGTTTAAGTTGACGCCACATCGCGTCGAGAATTTCGCTTTGTAATTCGGCCAATGCTTCAATGTCGTTGGCACGGCGTAGCCACTTAATATCTGGGTGGCGGCGAATCACGCCAGTCGCTGAACAGGGGGCATCGAGTAATATACGGTCAAATTTTTCACCGTTCCACCATTCTTCTGGATAACGCGCATCACCACAAATCACTTCTGCCTGAAGTTGTAAACGTTCTAGGTTTTCATGCACGCGTTTTAGGCGGTTTTCATCGCAATCAATCGCAACCACTTCAGTGTTGGTGGTGTGCTCTAAAATATGCGCCGTTTTGCCGCCCGGTGCGGCGCAGCAATCTAAAATCAATTCGCCATCTTGCGGCGTTAAATAGTCAACCGATAACTGAGCAGCGGCATCTTGCACCGATACCCAACCTAGATCGAAACCGGGTAGTGTCATCACATCACAAGGTGAAAGCAAACGCAGTGCATCTTGCGCTTGTGGGTGAATTTCTGCGTCGATGTCATTTTGTTTTAATAGTTCTAGGTACTGATCCCGAGTGTGATGCTGGCGATTCACTCGCAACCACATTGGCGCCTTGCTGTTATTGGCTTCTACAATATTTTGCCATTGTTCTGGGTAGGCTTGTTGCAATAGTTTTAATAACCAACTTGGATGAGCATATTTTCCTGCATTGTGACTCACCGCATGCGCATCCAGTTGTTCTTGGTTGCGTTGGTAGTTACGCAACACGGCATTAATTAAGCCACGTAAACGCGGTCCTTTTAATGCTTGAGCACCCTCTACGGTTTCCCCTACCGCCGCATGGGGTGGAATGCGCATAAAGCTTAATTGATAAATGCCAATCAAAATCAAGTGGTGGAAAACGCGCTGCTTGCCTTTCAGTGGCTTATCCATGAGTTCGTTAACAATGGATTCTAGGCGTGGAAGATAACGCAATGCGCCATAGCACATCTCTTGTAATAGTGCGTGATCTCTTGGGCGAATACTTTGCTGTGCAGTGGGAAGCGCAGAAGAGAGCGAATAACCTTGATCGACAACTTCAAATAATACTTTTGCAGCAGCGGCACGAACGTTCATGATGGTTTCTCTTGTCGATAACTCACAAGTTGCAAGTTAGATAAATCAGTTGCATGGATAAAATAAACAAGGCACATCGCTGCGCCTTACTTGATGGTTATTGTCGCTTAATAAGCGATTAACCTAAAATATTGCCGACTTCAAACCATTGGCTGCGGGCATTTAAAATGTCTTGTACCGGCAATGCTTTTTTGCCTGGAATTTGAAGTTGTTCAAGTACTAGGGTGTCTTTACCGGTCGCGACATAAATACCGGTTTTATCGGCGCGAATAATTTGCCCTACCGGGTACTCTCCTTGCTGCGGCTCGACTCGTGATTGCCATACTTTGACGTTATGTTGCTGGTCGTTATTATCGGCAATACTAAAGAAGCTCATTGGCCATGGGTTAAATGCACGAACGCAACGTTCAATATGCTCAGCGTCATCCGCCCAATTAATTTTGGCTTCTTCTTTGCTGAGCTTTTTGGCGTAATTAGCATAATCATCATTTTGTTTTTGCGGGAAAACTTGCCCTTGACTGATTTCCGCAACGCATTCGATTAAGGCTTTCGGGCCTAGCTGAGCCAATTTTTCATACATAGAGGCACTAGTGTCAGTACTTTCAATGGGCATAGTGGCAATTTTCAACATATCACCAGTATCTAGACCAATGTCCATTTGCATGATGGTGACTCCCGTTTCTGCATCGCCCGCCCAAATCGCACGCTGAATCGGTGCAGCGCCACGCCAGCGAGGTAGAATCGAGCCATGTACGTTAATGCAGCCTAGTCGTGGAGTATCCAGAACCTCTTGTGGTAACAACAAGCCATAAGCCACCACAATCATAAGGTCGGCATTCAACTCTTTGAGTTGTTGTTTCGCTTGATCGGATTTGAAGTTTTCAGGTTGGAATACCGGAATATCGTGCTCTAACGCTAGTTGCTTTACTGGGCTCGCGGTAAGTTTTTTTCCGCGACCCGCTGGGCGGTCAGGTTGAGTATAAGCAGCGACGATTTGATATTCAGGTGCTGTATTTTGTTGTGCAGAAAGTTGCTGTGCAGAAAGTAACGCCGCCAAGTGACGGGCGGCGAAATCTGGCGTACCTGCGAAGACAATGCGTAAAGACTGGCTCAAGGTAACCTCATTAATAATTGGGGTAATTATTGTTGCTTCTCATTAAAGCGTTTGATTTTTTCAAGCTTATCTTTAATGCGTTTGCGCTTTAATGGCGAAAGATAATCAACAAACAATTTACCCATTAAGTGGTCAAGCTCATGCTGAACACAAATGGCTAATAAATCATCCGCTTCAAATGTGAATTCTTCACCTTCGCGGTTTAATGCTTTTACCGTCACTTCCGCAGCACGAGGCACTAATGCGCGAGCACCCGGAACCGAAAGACAGCCTTCTTCAATGCCATCTTCGCCTCGTTTTTCGATGATTTCTGGGTTAATCAGCACCATTGGCTGATCACGCTCATCGGAAACATCAATCACAACGATGCGCTGGTGAATATCGACTTGAGTTGCCGCAAGACCGATCCCTTCTTCGTCGTACATGGTTTCAATCATGTCATCAACGATCTTTTGAATCTCAGGTGTTACCTTTTCAACCGGTTTTGCTACCGTGCGAAGGCGATCATCTGGGAATGTTAATACTTGTAATACAGACATATACACTCTAAATATTGAACTGTGCCGAAAACAGCTTAAACCTAATTGCTCCAATTCTAGACATTTTACAAGGCAAATGACAGCATCCAATCACATTAAGCGACAAAATGTCGACCAAGGAATCCAGGTCATGCCTAAAGTTACACAATTTATAGTGAAATTATTTGTCTTTTTTGTGGTGAGTTTTTCGGTTGTTGCCACCACTCAATCTACACCTCCGTTAGTCTTGAAAGAGGGCGCCCCAAGTACCTATGTGGTGAAGAAGGGCGATACGTTATGGGATATTTCGGCTTTATTCCTCGACAGCCCATGGTTGTGGCCTCGTTTATGGCAAGTTAATCCTGAAATAGAGAATCCCCACCTGATTTATCCCGGTGATAAGCTGACGTTAACCTGGCAAAATGGTCAGCCATTATTGAGCTTAAAGCCAATGAAAAAGATCACTCCACATATACGCAAAAGTAGCAAGCAAGCCATTTCGACGCTATCGGATGGCCTCGTTTCACCATATTTAAAATCCGATCAATTATTGACGACGCAACAACTAGAAGACGCGCTGCGGGTATTAGGTACCAGTGAAGGACGTAAGTTCTTAAGCCACAATGAGCGTATTTATATCGACGGTAAAGTGACTCATCCTGATTGGGCGGTATATCGTTTAGTCGAGCAATATCAACGTAGTGGTGATGATGTGGATGCCACTGCTTATTCATTACGTTTAGTGGCCAAAGCGCAATTAAAAGAATCGAATGATAAAGCCAGCGCGTTGCAGGTTGTTAGTCAACAACAAGAGATTTTGCAAAACGATATTGTATTGCCAGTGATTGGCGATGACTTAACTTTATCGACGGTGTTTCAACCGAGCCCTGCTCCGGTTGGGTTAGTCGCCAATATTAAAGGCTCGATGGAAAGCCATCATTTTATGGCGGTGAATCAGGTGGTCGTGATAGATCGTGGTTCAGATGATGGTTTAACCCAAGGTAGTAGCTTTCATTTAGCCAAGCAAGGTGCGGTTATTTATGGCAGTAAAGGTGATTATCGTTACGAAAAAGAAGTTGGGGTTAATGGCTTTAGTTCTGCAGATTTGCCACCGGTTTCAATTGGCCATATGGTCGTGATTCGTCCTTATGCTAAATTCAGCTTAGCTTTGATTACTCAGAGTTTAGAACCGATAGGTGTCAATTCTTTGGCAGTGTCACCATTACCTGAGCAACCTGTGATTGACGGTGTTGATGCGCAAGCTAGTCATACATCGGTTCCGCAAGCTGATAACGCTTCTTAATTTGGCCAATCTTGATTATAGAAAGCTTGATTATGGAAAAGCTTGCAAATGAATGATGCTCAATTGGCGGCTTGGTTAACCCTGAGCTTTACGCCAAGACTTGGAGGTGTGGCACTGGCGCGTTTGATGAGTGTCGATTCACCAGAAAATTTGGTTCAATATTCACCGCTGCAATGGCAAAAACTTGGCCTAAAATCGGCTCAAATCCAATATATACAGCAAGAGGCTGCGCCAGAGGTTGAGCGATGTTTACACTGGCTGCAGCACTCGCCATCCCACCATATATTAACGCCCTTAGATGAAAGTTACCCTCATCTATTAAGCCAAATGTCGTCTCACCCTCCGGTGTTGTTTGTAAAAGGTGAGCTAGCTGCGGTGAACTCTGCACAATTTGCGATGGTCGGTAGCCGTCACGCCAGTTTAGATGGTTTAAGGGCATCAAAGGAGTTTGCCTATCAACTGGCTCAACATGGGCTAACCATTACTAGTGGTTTAGCGTTAGGGGTGGATGGTCATGCACATGATGGTGCTTTAATGGCGCATGGGAAGACGGTGGCGGTGTTAGGCTCTGGTGTTGATCAGATCTACCCTTCTCGACATAAAGGCTTGGCAGAACGGATTTTACAGCAAGACGGGGCGTTGGTTTCTGAGCTTCGACCGGATGCGAAACCTCGCGCGGAAAACTTTCCTCGTCGCAATCGAATTATTAGTGGTTTATCGCAAGGTGTGTTGGTTGTAGAGGCTGCAGAGCGTAGTGGTTCGTTGATTACCGCCCGTTATGCATTGGAACAAAACCGAGATGTGTTTGCTTTGCCGGGTTCGATTTATCAGCCTGGTTTTTCTGGGACTAACCAGTTATTAAAGCAAGGGGCAATTTTAGCATTGAGCCCACAAGATATTCTGGATGAATTAAATCCGGTACTCTCCCGGTCTTCTTATGTATATCAACCGGTACAAACTCAGCTAAACTTAACACAACAGACGACACCAGAAATAACAGTTAATCACTCCCAACCATTGCCATTTCCCCAACTGTTAGCTAACGTAGGAAATGAACCTACACCAGTTGATATTTTGTCTCAGCGTACCCATATACCGATACACGAAGTAATGATGCAAATATTAGAGCTTGAGTTAGCTGGACATGTTATTTCTGTTCCTGGAGGTTATATTCTTAATAATAAGAATAAATCAAGATAAAGTGTTGCCGCGGAGGGTAAAGCTATGATGGACATTCTCATGTACCTGTTTGAAACCTATATTCATAGCGATGCAGACCTCATGATCGATCAAGATGAATTGGAAGATGAGTTACTGCGGGCAGGCTTTCACCAACAAGAAATTTATAAAGCATTAAATTGGCTCGAAGGATTAGCGGCCTTGCAACAAGGTGAGCGCCTCGATATGGCGACCAGCTCTTCTAGCTCAACTCGTATTTTTACCCAAGAAGAAATGCTGCGTTTAGATGTGTCTTGTCGTGGCTTTTTATTATTCCTTGAGCAAGTTCAAGTGCTGACGACTGAAACTCGTGAAATGGTGATTGACCGTGTGATGGGATTAGAAACCCAAGAGTTTACTTTGGATGACCTTAAGTGGGTGATCTTGATGGTGCTGTTTAATGTACCGGGCAATGAAAACGCCTACACTCAAATGGAAGAATTACTCTACTCTACCGAGCAAGGTTTAGTGCATTAAGTTGAGTGTTTCTCATGAATAATAAAATCGACCAACAATTATTTTCCGCCCATGAGCATGCGTTAGAGCATGAAGCTTGTCCTAAGTGTGGCGAAGAGCATCAAGGGGCGTTGCAATTACGACATGGTAAGCACGGGCCATTCTTGGGTTGTGTACGTTATCCTGAGTGTGATTTTATTCGGCCGCTTCATCAAAACGATGGTCATATCATAAAAGAGTTGGGTGTGCCTTGTCCTGAATGTGGCGGTAATGAGTTGCCGGGAGAACTGGTGTTAAGGCAAGGACGTTATGGCATGTTTATTGGCTGTAGTCGTTTCCCGGAGTGCCACCATATTGAATCTTCCGATCCACAGCCCGAGCAAGCCGCGGAATTGAACGTCGCATGTCCTGAATGTAAAACGGGCAAATTGGTTGAACGTCAATCTCGCTTTGGTAAGAGTTTTTATGCTTGTGATGCTTACCCAAAGTGTAAGTTTTCTATCAATGCACTCCCGATTGAAGGTGAATGTCAACAATGTGGCTTTCCCTTATTAATTGAAAAACGTTTAGCTAGTGGTACTAAAATTCAGTGCGCCGACCGTAAGTGCCAGCACACACAATGTTAAATTCAGTGTCGTTTTGATATAACAAGACCCGCAACAGGTAAATCAACTGATGCGGGTCTTTTTTGTTGTCTCTGATTTATAGCTTAGCGACTCGTTCTTTGAGTTCAGGAAAAGCTACTGGATCGAGAGCTGAGGCCAATTGAGTCAGGGCCTGTTTCATTTCTTGGTGAGAGTGACCACAAACATTAATGTGCCCCATCTTGCGTCCGGGGCGTTGCTCTTTTCCATACCAATGAATATGGCATTGTGGCATCGAGAGTACCGATGCTGGGACATTATCTTGTCCTAGAATATTGACCATTGCGGTATGACGAATCGCTTGAGTGCTACCTAGTGGCAAATTACACACCGCGCGTAAATGGTTTTCAAACTGACAAACTTCAGCACCTTGCTGTGTCCAGTGGCCTGAGTTGTGTACACGTGGTGCGATTTCGTTGACCAGCAATTTGCCTTTGACATCGAAAAATTCAATTGCCAATACGCCTACATAATCGAGTTGTTCTGCAATTGCCGTAAACATGGTGGCAGCTTGAGATTGTAACTCCGGCTCATCAATTGCGACGGATAAACTTAATACACCATTGACGTGAACATTTTCCGCAAGAGGGTAGATCGCGACTTCACCGTTAGCACGGCGAGCACCGACAAGTGATACTTCTCTTTCAAAGGGTACAAACTCTTCAGCCACCACTGCTTGATGAGGGGTGGCTTCGATAGCAACGGAAAGTTTTTTCCAGATTTGATCAACTTGTTTGGCATCGGTTAAGCGCCATTGACCTTTACCATCGTAACCGCCTAATGCAGTTTTCAAGACCATAGGAATACCGACAAAGTTGATTGCCTCATCAAGATCGGCACGCTTCTCGATAATGGCGTATTTAGCATTAGCTGCTTTGGCATCATCAAGTAATTGTTTTTCGATGCGACGATCACCACCGGCTTTGATGGCTTGGGTCGTTGGTAGAAATTTGCCGCTTTTTTCGCAAATATCGAGTATTGAATGCGGAATGTGTTCAAACTCAGCAGTAATCACATCAGCAGAAGCAATCGCATTATTTAAACCATGACCAATGACATTTTTGGTCAATGGATGAATAATTTGTTCGCTACCAACATCAAATGCGGAGATATCTATGTTTAATGGTGCACCTGCTAAAGACATCATTCGTGCCAATTGGCCTGCACCGAGCACTAAAACATGTTTATTTGCCATCGGTATTAATCCTCAGCTGGGTTTGGATTCGCGAGTACAGTATCGGTTTGTTCTTTACGGAATGCCTCGACTTGAGCCATTACATTTTCATCGTGAGTTCCGATAATTTGCGCAGCTAAAATTCCAGCATTAGCGGCTCCCGCTTCACCAATCGCCAAAGTACCTACTGCGATCCCTTTTGGCATTTGAACAATAGAGTACAAAGAATCCACACCAGATAGCGCACGAGACTGAACGGGTACACCAAGGACAGGTAAGCTAGTGTAAGCTGCGGTCATTCCTGGAAGGTGAGCGGCGCCGCCGGCTCCTGCAATAATCACTTTAATACCACGTTCTTTTGCGCTTTCGGCATACTCTGCAAGTAGGTGAGGCGTTCGGTGAGCAGACACTACTTTGGTTTCGTACGGTACATTAAAACGGTCCAACATTTCTGCGGCAAGTTTCATGGTTGGCCAATCAGATTTTGAACCCATAATGATTCCAACAGTCATCGAACACTCCTTAACGACTCAAGCTATTAATAAAGATAATTCTTAGGGTCTATTGACCTTTCGAGATGATTTTTGCAGCGAATTGTTGGGTATTTGAGCAAGGCAGAGGTTTCGTTGTGTAGCTAGCCTACACGAGAAACCGATAACACAGCACAAATATCCAACCAACGCTGTCTAAAGGATTCGGCTAAAAGCGTTTTATACGTCGTTAAGTCTCATTAACTTAGATCAACTAAGCAACAATCGACTTGCCTAGCCTAAAACGCTTTTATCTCGAACAAAATTTAATCTCGAAAGAACAATAGACCCTTGCATTATACTGAGAAAACCTGACAAGGAAAACGTTTGCGTTAGGTTGTTTTCATATTCTGATCTGAATAAATGACATTGAAGCAAAAAAATTTTAGTCATCGGCAATAAGGTTTTATACACTGGCGTCATTACTGCTTATACAGGGAAGAAAATCATCGTGAATAATTTTGAGTTTGTTGTTGAGGCTTTACAACAAGGAGAAGTCATCGCTTATCCAACCGAAGGGGTGTTTGGAGTAGGTTGTGATCCTGATAATGTGTCTGCCATCGATAAATTGTTAGCATTAAAGCAACGCCCGATAGAAAAAGGGTTGATTCTTATTGCGGCTAATTATCAGCAGTTATTGCCTTATATTGATGAATCTCAACTAACTGATGAGCAACTTCAAACGGTCCACTTTACTTGGCCTGGCCCAGTTACTTGGGTGATGCCAGTGAAAGCGGGTATTTCATCTCATCTTACTGGTCAGTTTGATTCGATAGCGGTGCGTGTAACCGATCATCCTTTAGTTCAACAACTCTGTTTAGCTTTCGGTAAGCCAATTACGTCCACCAGTGCTAACTTAACTGGGCTAGAGCCTTGTCGCACGACCGAAGAGGTCGAACGTCAATTAGGCGATAAGTTGGTAGCAATTCTTCAAGGGCAAGTCGGTGGAAGAACTCAACCAACAGAAATTCGTGATGCCAAAACATCGAACATATTAAGGCAAGGGTAGTAGACTAATGACGAATGGAGCTCAACAGGTCGATAAGCATGCAGTAAAAGCATTTTTGATGAGTTTGCAAGATTCGATTTGCACTCAATTAGAAGCGGTCGATGGTAATCGGTTTATCGAAGATGCTTGGCAAAGGGAGCAAGGTGGTGGCGGTCGTAGCCGAGTTATCCGTGATGGCCAGGTGTTTGAACAAGGTGGTGTCAATTTTTCTCATGTGTTTGGCGATAAAATGCCAGCATCGGCAACCGCACATCGACCAGAGCTTGCTGGACGCCAATTTGAAGCAATGGGCGTGTCATTAGTTTTGCATCCTAAAAACCCTTATATTCCGACTTCTCATGCAAACGTACGTTTTTTTATTGCTGAGAAAGAAGGTGAAGCGCCGATTTGGTGGTTTGGTGGTGGGTTTGATTTAACGCCATTTTATCCTTTCGAAGAGGATTGCCAACACTGGCATGATACCGCTAAAGCGATTTGTTCACCGTTTGGCAAAAATGTGTATTCTGAGCATAAAGCTTGGTGTGATAAATATTTCTTCTTGCCACATCGTAATGAAACGCGAGGAGTTGGAGGCTTATTCTTTGATGACTTGAATCAATGGGACTTTGCAGTTTGTTTTGATTACATGCAGTCAGTCGGGGAAGGGTTTACTCAAGCTTATTTGCCTATCGTAAATAAAAGGCGTGACCACCAATATGGCGAACGTGAGCGACAATTCCAGTTATATCGCCGAGGCCGCTATGTCGAATTTAACTTAGTTTATGACCGAGGGACGCTATTTGGTTTGCAAAGCGGTGGGCGAACCGAATCAATTTTAATGTCTATGCCACCTTTAGCTCGTTGGGAATACGATTACACTCCGGAAAAAGATTCTGCAGAAGCCAATTTATATCAACATTACTTACAGCCACGAGAATGGTCATAGCGACTGAATATTTAAGGGCAAGGAAAGGACCTATTCATGCAAAAACTCGATCAATATGCGGTATTCGGTAATCCGATAAAACACAGTAAGTCCCCTTTTATTCATACCTTGTTTGCCCATCAAACTCATCAAACAATGGAATATGGCATCGTTGAAGCGCCTATTGATGGTTTTGAGTTAGCCGCTCGGGAATTTTTTACCGCCGATGGTAAGGGGTGTAATGTCACTGCTCCGTTTAAGTTAGATGCATATCAGTTTGCTGATCGCTTAACGGAAAGAGCGGAATTAGCACAAGCGGTGAATACGCTAAAGAAGCTTGATGATGGTCTAATTATTGGTGATAACACCGATGGTGAGGGTTTAGTTCAGGATTTACTACAAAATCATGCTCAGCTGAAAGGGGCGAGAATATTGCTACTTGGTGCAGGTGGTGCGGCTCGCGGGGTATTAAAGCCATTACTTGATCAGCAACCGCAACATATCGTGATTGCTAATCGCACCTTAAGTAAAGCAGAAGAGTTAGCAGAAACTTTCAAGCCTTATGGTTCTCTCTCAGCTCAATCGATGCAAAGTATTGATTCTGGTTTTGATATTATTATTAATTCGACATCTGCAGGTCTAGCTGGTGGATTACCGGATATTACTAGCGCGATTTTTACACCGCATAGTGTCAGTTATGATATGAGTTATGGTGCAGGTAAAACACATTTTACCGATTGGGCCAAACAAAACGGAGTGCAGAATGCCTATGATGGTTTAGGCATGTTAGTCGGGCAAGCAGCGGAAAGTTTTATGCTCTGGAGAGGATTGCGTCCAAGTATGCGACAGGTATTAAGAGAATTGCGCCGTAATTTAGAGAGTTAAACAATGAATCAGAATATCCTTTTTTCGGATAGCAGTGAGTGGGATGATTCTCGCCAAGCGGTTGTGTTCCAAGCGCAACAAGCTGGACAACTTATTGACTGCGTTGTGTCATTAAGTCTGTTATCTAAACTCGACGATATAAAGGTGAGTAAAGAAAACGCATTAACGGTTTTTGAGCGTATTCGATTCGACTTAGAAGACATGGCGGAAAAAGCCATTGAAGAAGAGGAGTTTAGCCCAACGGGTGATATTGTGTTGGGCTAGTCCATTAACGACTATTTTACCTCCGTAAGATAGTCGTTTTTATTGACCACATAATTATCGGCAGACTTAAGTAAAAATGCTTTTTCTTCATCTTTAAGAGGTCTAGCTTGCTTTACTGGGCTACCCACATATAAGTAACCACTTTCTAAATGCTTACCGGGTGGAACTAGGCTACCAGCACCAATCATTATGTCTGAATTAATGACAGCCCCATCTAGAACAATTGCTCCCATGCCAACTAAAACCCTGTCATGAATAGTACAACCATGTAGCATGACTTTATGCCCAACAGTGACATCATTTCCAATGATAAGAGGGAAGCCATCTGGATTTTCGGTATTTTTATGGGTGACATGTAAAACTGACCCATCTTGGATATTTGTTCGTTCACCTATGTGAATATGATTGACATCTCCGCGAGCGGCAACCAACGGCCAAATACTAGAATCCTTACCAATTTTAATGTCTCCCACTAAAACGGATGATTCATCTATATATACATTTTCACCAATTAGAGGGGATATACCTTTATAGCTACGAATATTGTTCATTTTTACTCCTTATCTTCTTTGATTATGGAGAAATACCATGAGTAAACTATATAAAATAGCGCTTTTTGATTTAAAAATAACCAAACGATCAAAAAAAGCAAAAAAACACAAAAAAAGCCTTGCCAATGTGAACTAGGTCTCTATAATGCGCCCTCACTGACACGGAGCACGCAGCCTAGCTGCAGCAACGAGTCAAGCGGTTCAAACCTTCTCAAAAAGGTTAACGAAATTAAATTGAAAAAGTGTTTGACACTCTCAATCAAATCGTTAGAATGGCCGCCCTGTTCAACGAGACGCAGTCACGAAGAACAACGCTCTTTAACAATTTAAACCTATCAATCTGTGTGGGCACTCGTTGATGATAATCAATATAGCTTCTTAGGAAGCAACAATGATTTCAATGAACTGAGTGACCAATCAGTTATTAGTTTACTAATAATTGGCACAGTCAATTCATTATCATTCTGTTGGAATGATAATAGCTTTAAATTACTTAGGTAGTTTGAAGTCAGTATTCGTTGAGTCACAAAATCTTAAATTGAAGAGTTTGATCATGGCTCAGATTGAACGCTGGCGGCAGGCCTAACACATGCAAGTCGAGCGGAAACGAGAAGTAGCTTGCTACTTCGGCGTCGAGCGGCGGACGGGTGAGTAATGCATAGGAAGTTGCCCAGTAGAGGGGGATAACCATTGGAAACGATGGCTAATACCGCATAACCTCTTCGGAGCAAAGCGGGGGACCTTCGGGCCTCGCGCTACTGGATACGCCTATGTGGGATTAGCTAGTTGGTGAGGTAATGGCTCACCAAGGCGACGATCCCTAGCTGGTCTGAGAGGATGATCAGCCACACTGGGACTGAGACACGGCCCAGACTCCTACGGGAGGCAGCAGTGGGGAATATTGCACAATGGGCGAAAGCCTGATGCAGCCATGCCGCGTGTATGAAGAAGGCCTTCGGGTTGTAAAGTACTTTCAGTTGTGAGGAAGGTTTCGTAGTTAATAACTGCGTTGCTTGACGTTAGCAACAGAAGAAGCACCGGCTAACTCCGTGCCAGCAGCCGCGGTAATACGGAGGGTGCGAGCGTTAATCGGAATTACTGGGCGTAAAGCGCATGCAGGTGGTTTGTTAAGTCAGATGTGAAAGCCCGGGGCTCAACCTCGGAAGGTCATTTGAAACTGGCAAACTAGAGTACTGTAGAGGGGGGTAGAATTTCAGGTGTAGCGGTGAAATGCGTAGAGATCTGAAGGAATACCAGTGGCGAAGGCGGCCCCCTGGACAGATACTGACACTCAGATGCGAAAGCGTGGGGAGCAAACAGGATTAGATACCCTGGTAGTCCACGCCGTAAACGATGTCTACTTGGAGGTTGTGGCCTTGAGCCGTGGCTTTCGGAGCTAACGCGTTAAGTAGACCGCCTGGGGAGTACGGTCGCAAGATTAAAACTCAAATGAATTGACGGGGGCCCGCACAAGCGGTGGAGCATGTGGTTTAATTCGATGCAACGCGAAGAACCTTACCTACTCTTGACATCCAGAGAACTTTCCAGAGATGGATTGGTGCCTTCGGGAACTCTGAGACAGGTGCTGCATGGCTGTCGTCAGCTCGTGTTGTGAAATGTTGGGTTAAGTCCCGCAACGAGCGCAACCCTTATCCTTGTTTGCCAGCGAGTAATGTCGGGAACTCCAGGGAGACTGCCGGTGATAAACCGGAGGAAGGTGGGGACGACGTCAAGTCATCATGGCCCTTACGAGTAGGGCTACACACGTGCTACAATGGCGCATACAGAGGGCAGCAAGCTAGCGATAGTGAGCGAATCCCAAAAAGTGCGTCGTAGTCCGGATTGGAGTCTGCAACTCGACTCCATGAAGTCGGAATCGCTAGTAATCGTGGATCAGAATGCCACGGTGAATACGTTCCCGGGCCTTGTACACACCGCCCGTCACACCATGGGAGTGGGCTGCAAAAGAAGTAGGTAGTTTAACCTTCGAGAGGACGCTTACCACTTTGTGGTTCATGACTGGGGTGAAGTCGTAACAAGGTAGCCCTAGGGGAACCTGGGGCTGGATCACCTCCTTATACGAAAGATTATTTTTGATGAGTACCCACACAGATTGATGGTTTAAATAAGTTAAAGCAGAGCTTTAATAAATGACTTAGGTTATTGATTAAAGCTTTTATGCTTTATGCTCTTTAACAATTTGGAAAGCTGACTAGATAAACATTTTAATGTTTATCTTAATAAAAGTTCTCAATGTTTATCCTTGTGATAAACACAACAACACACATTCAAGTGTCTTGTATTCAAATCAATTGCTTGCAATTGATTCTATTGAGTCCGGCAAACGACCGTTAAGATTACCCTCTTAACGGTCAAAAAACTAAAACCTTATTTAGTTGAACATACATTAAGACCCTTTTGGGTTGTATGGTTAAGTGAATAAGCGTACACGGTGGATGCCTAGGCAGTCAGAGGCGATGAAGGACGTATTAACTTGCGATAAGCGTAGATTAGGCAGTAAAAGCCACTTGAGTCTACGATTTCCGAATGGGGAAACCCACGTGCATAAGCACGTATTATTAACTGAATACATAGGTTAATAAGGCGAACTCGGGGAACTGAAACATCTAAGTACCCGAAGGAAGAGAAATCAACCGAGATTCCGAAAGTAGCGGCGAGCGAAATTGGATTAGCCCTTAAGCTTTATATGCGTCAGGTGAAGGCTCTGGAAAGTGCCGCGATACAGGGTGATAGCCCCGTAACCGACAACGCATACTAAGTGAAAACGAGTAAGGCGGGACACGTGATATCCTGTCTGAACATGGGGGGACCATCCTCCAAGGCTAAATACTCCTGACTGACCGATAGTGAACCAGTACCGTGAGGGAAAGGCGAAAAGAACCCCTGTGAGGGGAGTGAAATAGAACCTGAAACCGTGTACGTACAAGCAGTAGGAGCACCTTCGTGGTGTGACTGCGTACCTTTTGTATAATGGGTCAGCGACTTATATTTAGTAGCAAGGTTAACCGTATAGGGAGCCGTAGGGAAACCGAGTCTTAACTGGGCGTCGAGTTGCTAGGTATAGACCCGAAACCAGGTGATTCAGCCATGGGCAGGTTGAAGATTGAGTAACATCAATTGAGGACCGAACCGACTAATGTTGAAAAATTAGCGGATGACTTGTGGCTAGGGTGAAAGGCCAATCAAACCTGGAGATAGCTGGTTCTCCCCGAAAGCTATTTAGGTAGCGCCTCGGACGAATACTACTGGGGTAGAGCACTGTTAAGGCTAGGGGTCATCCCGACTTACCAACCCTTTGCAAACCCGAATACCAGTAAGTAATATCCGGGAGACACACGGCGGGTGCTAACGTCCGTCGTGGAGAGGAAACAACCCAGACCGCCAGCTAAGGTCCCAAAGTATAGCTAAGTGGGAAACGATGTGGGAAGGCTCAGACAGCCAGGATGTTGGCTTAGAAGCAGCCATCATTTAAAGAAAGCGTAATAGCTCACTGGTCGAGTCGGCCTGCGCGGAAGATGTAACGGGGCTAAGCTATACACCGAAGCTGCGGCATCATAGTTTACTATGATGGGTAGGGGAGCGTTCTGTAAGCCGTTGAAGGTGAACTGAGAAGTTTGCTGGAGGTATCAGAAGTGCGAATGCTGACATGAGTAACGATAAAGGGAGTGAAAAACTCCCTCGCCGGAAGACCAAGGGTTCCTGTCCAACGTTAATCGGGGCAGGGTAAGTCGACCCCTAAGGCGAGGCTGAAAAGCGTAGTCGATGGGAAACGGGTTAATATTCCCGTACTTCTTACAAATGCGATGGGGGGACGGAGAAGGCTAGGTGGGCCTGGCGATGGTTGTCCAGGTTCAAGTGCGTAGGCTAATTTCTTAGGTAAATCCGGGAAATTGTTAGGCTGAGACACGACGTCGAGCTACTACGGTAGTGAAGTCATTGATGCCATGCTTCCAGGAAAAGCCTCTAAGCTTCAGTTTGTAAGAAATCGTACCCCAAACCGACACAGGTGGTCGGGTAGAGAATACCAAGGCGCTTGAGAGAACTCGGGTGAAGGAACTAGGCAAAATGGTACCGTAACTTCGGGAGAAGGTACGCTCCTAGCGGTGATGAGACTTGCTCTCTAAGCTGCCGGGAGTCGCAGATACCAGGTGGCTGCAACTGTTTATTAAAAACACAGCACTGTGCAAAATCGTAAGATGACGTATACGGTGTGACGCCTGCCCGGTGCCGGAAGGTTAATTGATGGGGTTATCTTCGGAGAAGCTCTTGATCGAAGCCCCGGTAAACGGCGGCCGTAACTATAACGGTCCTAAGGTAGCGAAATTCCTTGTCGGGTAAGTTCCGACCTGCACGAATGGCGTAATGATGGCCACGCTGTCTCCACCCGAGACTCAGTGAAATTGAAATCGCTGTGAAGATGCAGTGTACCCGCGGCTAGACGGAAAGACCCCGTGAACCTTTACTACAGCTTGGCACTGAACATTGACCCTACATGTGTAGGATAGGTGGGAGACTTTGAAGCAATCACGCCAGTGGTTGTGGAGTCAACCTTGAAATACCACCCTTGTAGTGTTGATGTTCTAACTTAGCCCCATTATCTGGGGTGAGGACAGTGCCTGGTGGGTAGTTTGACTGGGGCGGTCTCCTCCCAAAGAGTAACGGAGGAGCACGAAGGTGGGCTAAACACGGTTGGACATCGTGTGGTTAGTGCAATGGCATAAGCCCGCTTGACTGCGAGAATGACAATTCGAGCAGGTGCGAAAGCAGGTCATAGTGATCCGGTGGTTCTGAATGGAAGGGCCATCGCTCAACGGATAAAAGGTACTCCGGGGATAACAGGCTGATACCGCCCAAGAGTTCATATCGACGGCGGTGTTTGGCACCTCGATGTCGGCTCATCACATCCTGGGGCTGAAGTCGGTCCCAAGGGTATGGCTGTTCGCCATTTAAAGTGGTACGCGAGCTGGGTTTAGAACGTCGTGAGACAGTTCGGTCCCTATCTGCCGTGGGCGTTGGAAGATTGAAGGGGGCTGCTCCTAGTACGAGAGGACCGGAGTGGACGAACCTCTGGTGTTCGGGTTGTCATGCCAATGGCATTGCCCGGTAGCTAAGTTCGGAATCGATAAGTGCTGAAAGCATCTAAGCACGAAGCGAGCCCTGAGATGAGTCTTCCCTGGCGCTTTAAGCGTCCTAAAGGGTTGTTCGAGACTAGAACGTTGATAGGCAGGGTGTGTAAGTGCTGCGAGGCATTGAGCTAACCTGTACTAATTGCCCGTGAGGCTTAACCATACAACACCTAAAGGGTTTTGGTTGGACTGAATAGATATAAGACATACTTGAATGAGTGTGAGAACAAACAGCTTTCCGAATTAAGTTAAATCATCCTAGTGGATGTTTTAACAAAAGAATTTGCTTGGCGACCATAGCGCTTTGGACCCACCTGATTCCATGCCGAACTCAGAAGTGAAACGAAGTAGCGCCGATGGTAGTGTGGGGTTTCCCCATGTGAGAGTAGGACATCGCCAGGCTTTAAATTGCAACATACTGAATAGACACTGCGGAGTGGTAGTTCAGTTGGTTAGAATACCGGCCTGTCACGCCGGGGGTCGCGGGTTCGAGTCCCGTCCACTCCGCCACTTATTTTGAGAAACCTGATTCGAAAGAATCAGGTTTTTTTTTCGTCTGTAGAAAATGGAGATCTTTATGATTATCGAGTGCGTTATAGATAGTGTCCATGACTACAAGGGAAATGGTTATGTATAAGTTAAAATAGACTGGTTACAGGGGGTTATTATCGTATGAGTGTGCTCATGGGAATAAAAAAGCCTAGGTAAATTAACCTAGGCTAGCTGATGTTATAGTATTTGCTTTAGAATTCGATCGGCTCTGACTCTTTTGATTTTTCGTAGCAGCCTTTGTACATCTTCTGGGTAATCTTCGATAGTATCTAGTTGCTTATAACTACCAATTAGGTTTGTATGTTCCAGAATGGAAGATAGTTCATTTTCGAATTGCTCTGTGAGTAACTTACTTGGATCTTTGATTAACAACCCATTTTCTAAATCTAGTTTCCACGCTCTAGGGTTAAAGTTGTTACCTGTGATCAGCATGTATTCCTTATCGACCCACATTCCTTTTAAGTGGAAACTATTATTATCATGCTTCCAAAGATGAATCGATAATTGGCGACTAGCAATATAACCTTCATTTATGCGAGCAAAATGACGTAAATTGAGCTCATATAAGTAAGGTAGTCCCGCGATAGTTTTGAAGTCCTCTTCTGGTGGAATATAGAAATCATTGGCGGTTTTATCACCGACAATGATCGTCACCTTAACGCCTCGTTTTATTGCTCTTTTTACTTCTTTGGCGATACTTTTAGGAAAGTTAAAGTAGGGCGTCAATATTGTGATTTCTTTTTCAGCGCAGGCTATAAGATTATTAATGTGAAGATTAAGTTTATTACGACGCTTACCCACCCCCACTAATGGAGTGATACCAACTTCGCCCTGTTTCACAAGTTCTGGAGTGAATTCGTACCGAGATTGAGTAAGTAGAGAGCGGAACTGTTTGATCGCTGGCTTTAACGTTTTAGTTGTTGGGCGCTCTACTTGTGATAAACAATTGACGGCAATATTGTTGCTAATATTCTGCTGTATATATTGCACCATGCAATTAGCTAGCGTAGGGTTTGCCATCACGTGGTAGCGATCAAAGCGATACTTGTCGTTATGGTGCAGATAGATATTATTTAAGCTAGCGCCGCTGTATATTACGGTATCATCAATGATAAAGCCTTTAAGATGTAATACACCAAAAACTTCTTTACCACGAACTGGTACCCCTAAAATAGAAATAGGGTGCTCATACTTTCGAGCAAACTCTTTGTATAGAGCAGCGTTTCCTTCACTTTGATCCGCACCAATTAATCCTCGTTGTGCTCTATGCCAGTCAACACAAACCGTGACATCAAGATCAGGATTGTGTTGCTTTGCTTCATAAAGTTCGGTCAGAATCTGGCGGCCAGCCTCGTCATCTTCGAGGTATAATGCGACAAGGTAAATTCTTTGTGTTGCTTGCTTAATTTCAGACAATAGCCGATCACGAAATTGTTGCGCTGAAAAAAGCACTTCAAAAGCGTTTGGATCTTGAGCTATGGTTGGTAGCTGTTCGAGTAATTCCTTACTAGCTATCATATTTTTATGAACCTTACATGCTGCTAATGTCTTGGCCTATTATTTTACCAAATTAATTGCCATTATTCCTATATATGAACAAGAAGTTATGTCAGAACTGTAGGCAGATATCGCATTGGTAGAAGTTTTTTACCTGAGCCGGTGTAGCGTATAAATAATTGCTGTAATGAATTGGGGAGCTGTTCGACTTCAATTACGCGAAATCCCACTGATTTATATAGTGATTCAAGGTGCTGATAAGCGAAACAAAAACTATTTTCAGATAAATTATGAGCCTGACAAAATGTCAATAATTGGTTAGCAATGCCTTGTTGTCGGTAGGCTGGAATAACTAGCATGCCAGTAAGAAGAGAATAGCGTTCAATTGGACGAAATCGTACAACACAAATAATTTGCTGTTGTTTATAGCCGACGATTATTTGTTCATTTTTTTTAGGTTTTGCTGAAGGATAGAAAGCTTTATAGATAGGCTTAATCAGCGGGATCTTAATACTTTCAATCTGTTGAAAATTAACTTCACTCATACAGGCGCTGTGTTTATTGGGTGTATAAGGTAGAATAGTACGATAGACGCTTAGGTAATCAAATGTATGAATGTAAATAATAATGTAAATCTGAAACCGTTCCATACTTTTGGCATTGATGTGCCTTGTGATGTTTTAGTGGAAGCTAGTTCTATTGATGACTTAATTTCTGTGTATCGCCATCCTGATTGGCAAGACTTACCAAAATTAATCTTAGGTAAAGGGAGTAATGTTTTATTTACTGAGCCTTTTCATGGTGTGATTGTTATTAATCAGTTACTAGGTAAAAGCATTAGTGCTGATGGTGAAGATATATATCTAAAGGTTTCTGGCGGTGAGGATTGGCCAAACCTTGTCGAGTGGGCTCTAACACAAGGTATTCCGGGTTTAGAAAATTTAGCTTTAATTCCCGGCTGTGCTGGTAGCGCACCAATTCAGAATATTGGGGCTTATGGTGTCGAATTCAAAGATATTTGTGAGTATGTAGAATATTTAGACCTTGAGTCATTGGATATAGTGAGGCTAAGTACACAAGAGTGTCAATTTGGTTATCGAGACTCGATCTTTAAGCACGATTTGTTGGGTAAGGCTATCATTACTTCAATTGGATTAAAGCTTTCTTCACAATGGAAGCCGACGTTAAATTATGGCCCATTAAATACGGAAAAAGAATTACTGACTTCTCCTCAATCAGTATTTGAGCTTGTGTGCGATATACGTCGCTCTAAATTGCCTGATCCAAATGTGACGGGAAATGCTGGGAGCTTTTTTAAAAACCCAGTAATTACTCATGAAAACTACCGTCAATTACAGGCTCTTTATCCAGATCTTAACGGTTATAAAGCTGATGGCGGAGTTAAAATAGCCGCAGGTTGGCTAATTGATCGGTGTGGGCTAAAAGGGTATCAAATTGGTGGTGCTCAAGTTCACCCGCAACAAGCCCTCGTGATTGTTAATGTAGATAACGCTACCTCCAATGATGTTTTAGACCTTGCTTGGTTTATTAAACATGCGGTACAGGATAAATATGGTGTGGAATTAGAGCATGAAGTCCGATTTTTTAATGATAAGCAGGAAACGCGCTTAGAAAATATTTTTTCTGAACGTTTTTAGTCTCAATATTTAGGAACCGCCATGACTGATAACAAGCCTAAATTACACGATGTTAAGTTACGTATAATTAAACAATTATCTGATGGATATTTCCACTCGGGGGAGGGTTTGGGCGAGCAGTTAGGTATATCAAGAGCCGCAATTAGTAAGCATATCAAAGGCATTCAAGAGTGGGGGATTGATATTTATCGAGTTCAAGGGAAAGGCTATCAACTTTCTTCCCCTATCGATTTATTAGATCTAGATATCATTCAGTCTGGATCTTCTGTGCCTGTTGAGTTATTTCCGGTCATCGATTCGACTAACCAATATTTGCTTGATCATATTAATGAGCGGCCAAGTGGATCTGTTTGTATTGCAGAATACCAGGCGCAAGGAAGAGGACGAAGAGGTCGACAATGGGCTTCTCCTTTTGGTTCTAATTTGTATTTTTCAATGTATTGGCAATTAGAATCAGGTGTTGCCGCAGCAATGGGGCTGAGTCTTGCTATTGGTGTCGCGATTGTTGATGCGTTAGAAGGTTTGGGGGCTGAAGGACTAAAGTTGAAATGGCCGAATGATCTTTATTTTGAAGATAAAAAATTGGCCGGAATTTTAGTTGAAATGTCAGCGCAAACAGGAGGTGTGGCGCATCTAGTTATTGGTATGGGACTTAACATTAATATGAAAGTTGATGGAAGTACTATCGACCAACCATGGGCTAATTTAAACCAGGTTTTTACTGGCGATATTCCCTCTAGAAGTGAAATTGTTATCGCACTCATCGAGGCCTGGAAACAAGTATTAGAGCAGTACGAAAATCAAGGTATGGCCGGTTTTGTTGAGCGCTGGAATGAACTGGATAACTTTAAAAATAAAGCAATTAAATTATTAATGGGTCATAAGGAAATACAAGGGATTGGTAAAGGCATCAACCAGCAAGGTGGTATTTTGTTGGAAACAGAGCAAGGGCTTGAGACCTATCTTGGTGGTGAGATTTCGCTAAGAAAAGTGGAATAACTGCCCTAAATTTGAGGTTCTATTTTCTCAAATGAACCTCTTCGACCATATGGTCCGCACCCTTGCGCAATATTAGTTGCGCTCTGTCTTTCGTTGGCAATATATTTTGCTGTAAGTTAATACCATTGATCGAGTTCCAAATACTTTTTGCTTTATCGATAGATTCTTGTTCGGTTAATTTTGTGTAATGACTAAAATAAGAACCTGGTTTGGTAAAGGCGCCTTTACGTAATTTCATAAAGCGAGAGATGTACCATTCTTCGATTTGTTTCGTCTCTGCATCGACATAAATAGAAAAATCTAAGAAGTCAGATATGAAAATTTTGAAAGGATTTTCTGGATAATCACTACCACTTTGCAGAACGTTAAGCCCTTCAATAATTAAAACATCAGGCTGATCAACGGTTTTTACTTCATCTGTGATGTCATAAGTAATGTGTGAATATACAGGAACCTGTATGTGTCTTTTGCAAGCTTTGACATCATTTAAAAATTCCACGAGCGATTTTGTATCGTACGACTCTGGGAATCCCTTTTTAGTCATTAGGTTACTATTAAGTAAGGTTTGGTTGGGATGCAGAAAACCATCGGTGGTGATTAATTCCACTTTTGGGTGATTTTCCCAACGAGATAGCAAAGCGGTTAACAATCGTGCCGTTGTGCTTTTTCCAACGGCAACACTTCCTGCAATGCCAATAATAAAAGGAGGTGACTTTTCTTCTTTATTAAAAAATTGATGTAAAACCTGATTACGGCTCTGGCGGGCTTCAACGTATAAGTTTAACAAGCGGGATAACGGCAGATAAATTTTGGTTACTTCATCCATCGATAAGCTTTCATTAATCCCTTGTAGTTCTTCCAAGTCTTCAGGTGTAAGTGTCATAGGAACTGAATTTCTTAACTCAGACCACTGACTTCTGTTGTATGAAAGGTATGGATTCATAAAAAGACTCGAAAATAACCAAAAAGGATGAGCGAAGATACACCAAGCGCCGGCGATTTCAAATAAGTGTTAGGTGACTTTGGTAGGATATTCGTTAATTTTTGCTCTATTTATGCCCGATTTATTATTCCATCAGTGAAAATAATGGTTTTTTGCATTTTACCCTTGCAAGCTTTTCGAACATTCAATAGAATTCGCACCACTTGCGCCGACTTAGCTCAGTAGGTAGAGCAACTGACTTGTAATCAGTAGGTCACCAGTTCGATTCCGGTAGTCGGCACCATTTCTTCTTTAGAATAAGAACATGGCAAGCAATAAAAAATTTGGAGGGGTTCCCGAGTGGCCAAAGGGAGCAGACTGTAAATCTGCCGGCTCCGCCTTCGATGGTTCGAATCCGTCCCCCTCCACCATATTGGCATTTGTTTTATAAAAATAATTGCAAATAAATTGCGAAAATAGCGCTCAAGAGTTACACGTGTGCGGGCATCGTATAATGGCTATTACCTCAGCCTTCCAAGCTGATGATGCGGGTTCGATTCCCGCTGCCCGCTCCAACCGTATTTATGTTGCTGATATAGCTCAGTTGGTAGAGCGCACCCTTGGTAAGGGTGAGGTCGGCGGTTCAAATCCGCCTATCAGCACCAGTTCTAAGCAATGTTTTCCTTTTGATATATACTTAATTACCATTTTTTTGGTTACGTGGTCATCAAAGCCACCTAAATCCGTACCTAGAGGGACTATCCATGTCTAAAGAAAAATTTGAACGTACGAAACCGCACGTAAACGTTGGTACTATCGGCCACGTTGACCACGGTAAAACAACTCTTACTGCTGCTATCTGTACTACACTTGCAAAAGTGTACGGCGGTGTAGCTAAAGACTTCGCATCTATCGATAACGCTCCAGAAGAGCGCGAGCGTGGTATCACAATCGCAACTTCTCACGTTGAGTACGATACTCCAGCACGTCACTACGCACACGTAGACTGCCCAGGACACGCCGATTATGTTAAAAACATGATCACTGGTGCTGCGCAAATGGACGGCGGTATCCTAGTAGTTGCTGCAACTGATGGTCCTATGCCACAAACTCGTGAGCACATCCTACTTGGTCGTCAGGTTGGTATCCCTTACATCATCGTATTCATGAACAAATGTGACATGGTTGATGATGAAGAGCTTCTTGAGCTAGTTGAAATGGAAGTTCGTGAACTTCTTTCTGAATACGATTACCCAGGTGATGATTTACCAGTAATCCAAGGTTCAGCTCTAGGCGCACTAAACGGCGAAGAGCAATGGGAAGCAAAAATCATTGAGCTTGCTGAAGCACTAGATTCTTACATCCCAGAGCCAGAGCGTGCAGTAGACCAACCGTTCTTACTACCAATTGAAGATGTATTCTCAATTCAAGGTCGTGGTACTGTTGTAACTGGTCGTATCGAGCGTGGTATCCTACGTGTAGGTGACGAAGTAGAAATCGTTGGTATCAAAGATACTACATTGACGACTTGTACTGGTGTTGAAATGTTCCGTAAACTGCTTGACGAAGGTCGTGCAGGTGAGAACGTTGGTGCACTTCTACGTGGTACTAAGCGTGATGACGTTGAACGTGGTCAAGTATTGGCTGCTAAAGGTTCAATCAACCCACACACAACTTTCGAATCAGAAGTATACGTACTTTCGAAAGATGAAGGTGGTCGTCATACTCCATTCTTCAAAGGTTACCGTCCACAGTTCTACTTCCGTACAACTGACGTAACTGGCGACATCCAACTACCAGAAGGTGTTGAGATGGTAATGCCTGGTGATAACGTACAAATGACAGTTACTCTAATCGCGCCAATCGCGATGGACGAAGGTCTACGTTTTGCTATCCGTGAAGGTGGCCGTACAGTTGGTGCTGGTGTTGTAGCGAAAGTTATCGCTTAATTAGCCAAACTTTAAGTTTAAATACGAATTGTATTTGACTAACGACTATCAAAAAGGGCATCATTTGATGCCCTTTTTCTACGCTGAACAAAATGAAGGCATAAATTGGTCGTTTTGTAACTGACTCAGCAAAGAATTGTATTAGATTTATATCTAATTTATTTAGTTGATGGCTTGTCCTAAACTAATGAGTTAGCCCTGCCAGTCGCGGGGTTATTGTCGTTTTTAAGTAAAACTTTTCACAGGTTTGTTTATGAAAGCCAAAGCCGAAACTCATGAGAGCTCAAAAGCGGCAGATGCTTTTAAGTGGTTTATCACTTTTGCACTGCTAGCTGCTGCTGTTGTGGGAAATTACCTGTATGGTGAAATGTCTGTTGCAATTCGTGCAGCAGCCGTTGTTATTTTGATTGCTGCAGCCCTTGGTGTTGCCGCATTAACAACGAAAGGTAAAGCTACGATCGTGTTTGCTCGAGAAGCAAAACTTGAAGTTCGCAAAGTGGTTTGGCCTACACGCCAAGAAACAATGCAAACGACATTTATCGTATTAGCTGTAAGTATTGTAATGGCTCTATTGTTATGGGGAATTGACGGCATTATGGTCCGTTTAATTGCTCTAGCTACTGGAGTGTAAGGGGTTTTAAACATGAGTGAAGCACCAAAAAAACGCTGGTATGTCGTTCAGGCCTTTTCTGGGTTTGAAGGCCGTGTTGCACAATCTCTTCGCGAACATATCAAAATGCACGCTATGGAAGAGTTTTTCGGTGATGTATTAGTACCTACTGAAGAAGTGGTGGAAATGCGCGCTGGTCAACGTCGTAAGAGTGAACGTAAATTCTTTCCAGGCTACGTGTTAGTTCAAATGGTAATGAATGATGATTCATGGCACTTAGTACGTAGTATTCCACGTGTTATGGGCTTTATTGGTGGAACCTCTGACCGTCCAGCTCCAATTACGGATAAAGAAGCGGAAGCTATCTTGAATCGTTTAGAGCAGGCGAGCGAAGCTCCAAGACCGAAAACGTTATTTGAAGCAGGTGAAGTGGTTCGCGTTACTGAAGGACCATTTGCTGATTTCAATGGTACGGTTGAACAAGTTGACTATGAAAAAAGCCGCTTGAAAGTGTCTGTATCGATCTTTGGTCGTGCAACTCCCGTTGAGCTTGAATTCAGTCAGGTTGAAAAAGCAGACTAATAAGTTTGTTTAATAAAGCATCAAAAGACTTGTTTTTGGCGTGAGGTTTGACTATAATTTCGCGCCTTTTTACAGGTATTAATGTAAAGCTAGCGGGGAGCTGATCGAGCGATTAGCGTTTGTACCCAAAAAATTAGGAATTAAAATGGCTAAGAAAGTAGAAGCTTATATCAAACTGCAAGTTGCAGCTGGTATGGCAAACCCAAGTCCACCGGTTGGTCCAGCACTAGGTCAACATGGTGTAAACATCATGGAATTCTGTAAAGCGTTTAACGCAAAAACAGAATCTATTGAGAAAGGTCTTCCAACTCCAGTTGTTATCTCTGTATACAACGACCGTTCTTTCACATTTGTAACTAAGACTCCACCTGCTGCTGTTCTTCTTAAGAAAGCTGCTGGCATTAAGTCTGGTTCTGGCCGTCCGAACACTGAGAAAGTTGGTACTATTACTGATGCTCAGATCCAAGAGATTGCTGAAACTAAAGCTGCAGATATGACTGGCGCAGACATCGAAGCGATGAAGCGTTCTATCGCGGGTACTGCTCGTTCAATGGGCCTAGTGGTAGAGGGATAAGATCATGGCAAAACTTACTAAGCGTATGAAAACTATCCGCGGCAAAGTGGATGTGACTAAAGAATACGAAATCAACGAAGCTATCGCTCTTCTAAAAGAACTAGCAACAGCTAAATTCGTAGAAAGCGTAGACGTTGCTGTCAACCTAGGCATCGATGCTCGTAAATCAGACCAAAACGTTCGTGGCGCAACTGTACTTCCACATGGTACTGGTCGTGACATCCGCGTAGCAGTGTTCACTCAAGGTGCAAACGCTGAAGCCGCTAAAGCAGCTGGCGCAGACATCGTTGGTATGGAAGATCTAGCTGAGCTAGTGAAAAAAGGCGAAATGAACTTCGACGTTGTTGTTGCTTCTCCTGATGCAATGCGTGTTGTTGGTCAACTAGGTACTATCTTAGGTCCACGTGGCCTTATGCCTAACCCTAAAGTTGGTACTGTAACTCCTAACGTTGCTGAAGCAGTTAAGAATGCTAAAGCTGGTCAGGTTCGTTACCGTAACGACAAAAATGGCATCATCCACACTACAATTGGTAAAGCTACTTTCGAAGCAAACCAACTACAAGAGAACTTAGAAGCTCTATTAGTTGCGCTTAAGAAAGCAAAACCTTCTTCAGCGAAAGGTACTTTCCTTAAGAAAGTAAGCATCTCTACCACTATGGGTGCTGGTGTTGCAGTTGATCAAGCGACTCTTAAAACAACAGTTGCTTAATTAATTTGCTTAGGCGTAGAATTTGTGTATAATTTTGCGCCTAATTATGGTTGGAGTGTTACTTATTTTGCCTAAGTCTTTTTCGACAAAGGCAGAGCAAATGATGCTTCCATCCAAGACCGTAGGCGTTAAGCAATAATATATTGTTTAACTTAATACTGCCTACGTAGATGGTGCCCGAACGGATGGTCGTATTTTTGTAAAGAAATATTCATTTGGGAATGCACCGTAAGAACGCTCATTGAATTATCAGTGAGTGGTGTAACTACAACCAGGAGTAAATCCAAATGGCTTTAAATCTTCAAGACAAACAAGCAATTGTTGCTGAAGTTAACGAAGCAGCCAGTGGTGCACTTTCTGCAGTTGTTGCTGACTCTCGTGGCGTTGCTGTTGGCGCGATGACTTCTCTACGTAAACAAGCTCGCGAAGCGGGTGTTTACTTGAAAGTTGTTCGTAACACATTAGCACGTCGTGCAGTAGTTGGTACAGACTACGAATGTCTAGCAGACGTATTCGTTGGTCCTACTTTGATCGGTTTCTCTAATGAGCACCCAGGTGCTGCTGCGCGTCTTTTTAAAGACTTCGCAAAAGAGAACAAAAAATTTGAGATCAAAGCTGCTGCATTTGAAGGCGCATTAGCTGACGCTGATGTACTAGCGACACTACCTACTTACGACGAAGCAATTGCACGCTTAATGATGTGTATGAAAGAAGCTTCTGCTGGCAAGTTGGTACGTACTATCGCTGCTGTTCGCGATCAAAAACAAGACGCTGCATAAGCCTTGCTTTTTATTGATTGCTAAATAAACTTATTGTTAACTTAAAAGAGAATTGTTATGTCTATTACTAACGAGCAAATCCTAGACGCAGTTGCAGAAATGTCTGTAATGCAAGTTGTTGAGCTTATCGAAGCTATGGAAGAAAAATTCGGCGTTTCTGCTGCAGCAGCTGTTGTTGCTGGCGGCGCAGCTGGCGGTGACGCTGCTGAAGAGCAAACTGAATTTGACGTAATCCTAACTGCTGCTGGCGGTAACAAAGTTGCTGTTATCAAAGCAGTACGTGGCGCAACTGGCCTAGGTCTTAAAGAAGCTAAAGGTCTAGTTGACGGTGCTCCAGCTCCGCTTAAAGAAGGTGTTTCTAAAGAAGAAGCTGAAGCTCTTAAAGCACAACTAGAAGAAGCTGGTGCTTCTGTTGAAGTTAAGTAATTTATACTTGATTTCTTAGCCGAAAGGCTAATGGCTGGTGGTTAATTAACCACCGGCCTTTTTGCGCTGTAGGGTATAGACTAATTTTCCCGCTGTTTAGATGTCTATATTCAAGCAAAAAACACTACTAAGGTTCTGCTGAAGTCTTCTTTCAGATGAGGTTAGGGTGTCCAGAGAAAACAGTGTTGTTAGTCACTATCCCCATTCTATCAATATGATTGATGGCAATGAGATTGGGTAGTTCGGGTCACTTATCAGCTAGCTGAGGAACCCCATGGTTTACTCTTATACCGAGAAAAAGCGCATCCGTAAGGATTTTGGTAAGCGTCCACAAGTTTTGGACGTTCCATATTTGCTATCGATCCAGCTCGATTCATTCGACAAGTTCATTGAACAGGATCCTGAAGGTCAATATGGTCTTGAAGCTGCCTTCCGTTCTGTTTTTCCAATTCAGAGCTATAACGGCAATTCTGAGCTGCAATACGTTAGCTACCGTCTTGGTGAGCCTGTATTTGATGTTAAAGAATGTCAAATCCGTGGCGTCACTTATTCGAAGCCGCTACGCGTTAAACTGCGCTTAGTGGTGTTTGATAAAGACGCACCAGCAGGTACCGTAAAAGACATCAAAGAACAAGAAGTCTACATGGGTGAAATTCCACTTATGACAGACAATGGTACCTTCGTAATTAATGGTACCGAGAGGGTTATCGTATCCCAGTTGCACCGAAGCCCAGGCGTGTTCTTCGACAGCGATAAGGGTAAAACCCATTCGTCAGGAAAAGTGCTTTATAACGCACGTGTCATTCCTTACCGTGGTTCGTGGTTGGATTTTGAATTCGATCCGAAAGATAACCTATACGTGCGTATTGACCGTCGTCGTAAGCTTCCTGCATCAATTATTTTGCGTGCGCTGCATAAAACAACAGAAGAAATCTTAGATATCTTCTTTGAAAAAGTGCGCTTTGAAGTGAAAGACCAAACTCTATTAATGGAGTTGGTACCAGATCGTCTACGTGGTGAAACCGCATCATTTGATATTGAATCAAATGGTACCGTATACGTAGAAGCTGGTCGTCGTGTAACAGCTCGCCACATTCGTAACCTTGAAAAAGATGGTGTCGAATTCATCGAAGTACCAGTTGAGTACATCGTAGGCAAAGTGTCGTCAAAAGATTATGTTGATGAGTCAACTGGCGAACTGATCGTTGCAGCGAACCAAGAAATTTCATTAGAAGCATTAGCGAACCTTTCTCAAGCCGGCTACAAAAAGCTTGAAGTATTGTTTACTAATGACTTAGACCATGGCCCATTCATGTCTGACACGTTACGTGTTGACAGCACAACGGATCGTATTTCTGCACTTGTAGAAATTTACCGTATGATGCGCCCTGGCGAGCCACCAACGAAAGAAGCAGCAGAATCTTTATTCCAAAGCTTATTCTTCTCTGAAGAGCGTTACGACCTATCGACTGTTGGTCGTATGAAGTTTAACAGCTCTATCGACCGCGAAGATGCGCAAGACCAAGGTATCCTTGATGAAACGGATATCATTGCGGTAATGAAGAAACTGATCGGTATCCGTAACGGTATTGGCGAAGTGGATGATATTGACCACCTTGGCAACCGTCGTATCCGTTCTGTTGGTGAAATGGCTGAAAACCAATTCCGTGTTGGTCTAGTCCGTGTTGAACGTGCCGTGAAAGAGCGCCTAAGTCTTGGTGATTTAGATGCGATTATGCCTCAAGATCTTATCAATGCTAAGCCGATTTCGGCAGCAGTGAAAGAGTTCTTTGGCTCATCACAGCTTTCTCAATTTATGGATCAGAACAACCCGTTGTCAGAAGTAACGCACAAGCGTCGTATTTCTGCATTAGGTCCTGGCGGTTTGACACGTGAGCGTGCCGGTTTTGAAGTACGTGACGTTCACGTAACTCACTACGGTCGTCTATGTCCGATCGAAACGCCAGAAGGTCCAAACATCGGTTTGATCAACTCATTATCAGCGTTTGCTCGTTGTAATGAATACGGTTTCCTAGAGACGCCGTACCGTCGCGTAGTTGATGGTGTTGTGACTGAAGAAGTGGATTACCTTTCTGCTATTGAAGAAGGTCAGTTTGTTATCGCTCAGGCGAACGCACACTTGACTGATGAAGGTCGTTTTGCCGATGAGCTAATCACAGCTCGTCAAAAAGGTGAGTCGGGTCTTCTCCCACGTGACCATGTTAACTACATGGACGTGGCAACAAACCAAGTAGTATCTATCGCTGCTTCGCTTATCCCGTTCCTAGAACACGATGATGCGAACCGTGCATTGATGGGTGCGAACATGCAACGTCAAGCGGTTCCTACATTACGTGCTGATAAGCCGTTAGTAGGTACTGGTATTGAGCGTAACGTAGCGGTTGACTCAGGTGTTACTGCGGTTGCTAAACGTGGCGGTACAGTTCAATCTGTCGATGCGTCTCGTATCGTAGTTAAAGTAAATGAAGATGAGCTAGTACCTGGTGAAGCCGGGATCGACATCTACAACTTGACTAAGTACACCCGTTCGAACCAAAACACATGTATTAACCAACGCCCAACCGTACTGCCTGGCGAACGCTGTGCTCGCGGTGATGTTATTGCCGATGGTCCTTCAACCGACCTTGGTGAACTAGCGCTTGGCCAAAACATGCGTATCGCATTTATGCCTTGGAATGGTTACAACTTCGAAGATTCCATCTTGGTTTCTGAGCGTGTTGTTCAAGAAGACCGTTTCACTACGATTCACATCCAAGAACTTTCTTGTGTGGCTCGTGATACCAAGCTTGGTAGCGAAGAAATTACGGCTGATATTCCAAACGTAGGTGAGTCTGCTCTATCTAAACTAGATGAGTCAGGTATCGTTTACATTGGTGCTGAAGTGAAGGGTGGTGACATCCTAGTTGGTAAAGTAACCCCTAAAGGTGAAACGCAACTGACTCCTGAAGAGAAGCTTCTACGAGCAATCTTCGGTGAAAAAGCATCGGATGTTAAAGATACGTCACTACGTGTGCCGAATTCTATTTCAGGTACGATCATTGATGTTCAAGTCTTTACTCGCGATGGCGTAGAAAAAGACAAGCGTGCGCTTGAAATTGAACAAATGCAGTTGAAAGACGCGAAGAAAGACTTAACTGAAGAGTTCCAAATTCTCGAAGGTGGTCTATTAGCACGTGTTCGTTCTCTGTTGATTTCTGGTGGCTTCTCTGAAGCAAAACTAGACTCGATTGATCGTAAGCAGTGGTTAGTACAAACACTGGAAGATGATGCACTGCAATCTCAGCTTGAGCAACTTGCTGAGCAGTGGGATGAGCTAAAAGCTGACTTTGATAAGAAGTTTGAAACTAAGCGTCGTAAGATCACTCAAGGTGATGATCTTGCACCGGGCGTACTGAAAATTGTTAAGGTTTACCTTGCAGTTAAACGTCGCATTCAACCGGGTGATAAGATGGCGGGTCGTCACGGTAACAAAGGTGTAATCTCTAAGATTAACCCTGTTGAAGACATGCCTTACGATGAAAAAGGTCAACCTGTTGACATCGTGTTGAACCCACTGGGTGTACCATCACGTATGAACATCGGTCAGATCCTTGAAGTTCACTTAGGTCTTGCAGCGAAAGGTATCGGCGACAAGATCAATCAGATGGTGAAAGAGCAACAAGAACTAGCCAAGTTCCGTGAGTTCTTACAGAAAGTTTATGACTTAGGCGATACTCGCCAAGACGTGAATATTGCTGAATTGTCTGATGATGAAGTCCGTACTCTGATCGGAAACTTGCGTGGTGGTCTACCGATCGCGACACCTGTATTCGATGGTGCAAACGAACCAGCAATTAAAGAATTGCTTGCCCTTGCTGATCTTCCAACGTCAGGCCAATTGGATCTGTTCGATGGTCGTACTGGTGATAAGTTTGAGCGTCCTGTAACTGTCGGTTACATGTACATGCTGAAACTGAACCACTTGGTTGATGACAAGATGCACGCACGTTCAACTGGCTCGTACAGCCTAGTAACTCAGCAACCACTTGGTGGTAAAGCTCAGTTCGGTGGCCAGCGTTTCGGTGAGATGGAAGTATGGGCACTTGAAGCATATGGTGCCGCTTACACGCTACAAGAAATGCTAACTGTTAAATCTGATGACGTGAATGGCCGTACGAAGATGTATAAAAACATCGTCGATGGTGACCACAGCATGGAGCCTGGCATGCCAGAATCGTTCAACGTATTGTTGAAAGAGATTCGCTCGCTAGGTATTAACATCGAGCTAGAAGACGAAGAGTAATTATTATTTATAGAAATGCCGTTGTGCTCTTAAAAACAACGGCAGCTATTGATAACAAAGAACTCTCGGATTTAACCCGGTAGAAAAGAGGCGTTCAACTTGAGCGTCTCTTAACTCCTTACAGGAGCTGATTGTGAAAGATTTACTGAACTTTCTAAAAGCACAGCATAAGACCGAAGAATTTGATGCAATCAAAATCGGTCTAGCTTCTCCAGACATGATTCGCTCATGGTCTTTCGGTGAAGTTAAAAAGCCAGAAACTATTAACTACCGTACGTTCAAGCCTGAGCGTGATGGTTTGTTCTGTGCGCGTATTTTTGGTCCAGTAAAAGACTACGAATGTCTTTGTGGTAAATACAAGCGCTTGAAACACCGTGGTGTTATCTGTGAGAAGTGTGGCGTAGAAGTTACACAAACTAAAGTTCGTCGTGACCGTATGGGCCACATCGAACTAGCCTCTCCAGTGGCACACATTTGGTTCTTGAAATCACTACCATCTCGTATCGGTCTATTAATGGATATTCCGCTACGTGACATCGAACGTGTACTTTACTTCGAAATGTATGTAGTGACGGAACCAGGCATGACTGATCTTGAAAAAGGTCAAATGCTAACGGAAGAAGAATATCTAGACCGTTTAGAAGAGTGGGGCGACGAGTTCGTTGCGAAAATGGGCGCTGAAGCGATCAAAGATCTGCTACACACCATGGACATGCACGCAGAAGCTGAGCAAATGCGTGAAGAGCTAGAAACCACTAACTCTGAAACTAAACGCAAGAAATTGACTAAGCGTCTAAAATTGGTAGAAGCGTTCATCGCGTCAGGCAATAATCCTGAGTGGATGATCTTGACTGTACTTCCAGTTTTACCGCCAGATCTACGTCCTCTAGTACCACTAGATGGCGGTCGTTTTGCGACTTCAGATCTGAACGACTTATACCGTCGTGTAATCAACCGTAACAACCGTTTGAAGCGTCTTTTAGACTTAGCTGCTCCAGATATCATCGTACGTAACGAAAAGCGTATGTTGCAAGAATCTGTTGATGCGCTACTCGATAACGGTCGTCGCGGTCGTGCGATCACAGGTTCTAACAAGCGTCCTCTTAAATCTTTGGCTGATATGATCAAAGGTAAACAAGGTCGTTTCCGTCAGAACTTACTTGGTAAGCGTGTAGACTACTCTGGTCGTTCTGTAATTACAGTAGGTCCATACCTTCGTCTACATCAGTGTGGTCTTCCTAAGAAGATGGCACTAGAACTATTTAAACCATTTATCTACAGCAAGTTAGAGTCTCGTGGCATGGCGACGACGATTAAAGCGGCTAAGAAAATGGTAGAGCGCGAAGAAGCGGTTGTTTGGGATATCCTAGATGACGTTATTCGCGAACACCCAGTTCTACTAAACCGTGCACCAACACTTCACCGTCTTGGTATTCAAGCATTCGAACCTGTACTTATCGAAGGTAAAGCGATTCAGCTTCACCCACTTGTGTGTGCGGCATATAACGCCGACTTCGATGGTGACCAAATGGCGGTACACGTACCGTTAACATTGGAAGCGCAGCTTGAAGCACGTACGTTAATGATGTCAACCAACAACATCCTTTCACCAGCATCTGGTGATCCGATCATCGTACCTTCTCAGGACGTTGTATTGGGTCTTTACTACATGACTCGTGACAAGATCAATGTTAAAGGTGAAGGTATGTACCTTGCTGGCCCTGCTGAGGCTGAAAAGGCATACCGTACTAAGACTGCTGAGCTTCACGCTCGCGTTAAAGTACGTATCACTGAAACCGTGGTTGATGAAGACGGTAATCGCACAACAAATACTGGCATGGTTGATACCACTGTTGGTCGTGCAATGCTTTGGCAAATCGTTCCTGAAGGTCTACCTTTCAGCATCGTGAACCAAAAGTTAGGTAAGAAGCAAATTTCAAACCTACTTAATGAGGCATACCGTAAACTTGGTCTGAAAGACACTGTAATCTTTGCTGACCAAATCATGTACACAGGTTTTGCATACGCAGCACTTTCTGGTGTTTCTGTTGGTATCGACGATATGGTTGTACCGGCGGCGAAATACACTGAAATTGCCGCAGCGGAAGAAGAAGTTCGTGAAATCCAAGAACAATTCCAATCAGGTCTTGTTACTGCGGGTGAGCGTTACAACAAAGTTATCGATATTTGGGCGTCTACCAACGACCGCGTAGCAAAAGCTATGATGGATAACCTTTCTTTCGAAACTGTGACTAACCGCGATGGCGAAGAAGAACAACAAGAATCGTTTAACAGCATCTACATGATGGCTGACTCCGGTGCTCGTGGTTCTGCAGCGCAGATTCGTCAGTTAGCCGGTATGCGTGGTCTGATGGCGCGTCCAGATGGTTCAATCATCGAAACGCCGATCACTGCAAACTTTAAAGAAGGTCTTAACGTACTTCAGTACTTTATCTCAACTCACGGTGCTCGTAAGGGTCTTGCCGATGCGGCACTTAAGACTGCGAACTCCGGTTACTTGACTCGTCGTCTAGTAGACGTAGCGCAAGATGTTGTGGTAACGGAACATGACTGTGGTACTTATGAAGGCCTAGATATGATGCCTCATATCGAAGGTGGTGATGTTAAAGTGGCACTATCTGAGCTTGCGCTAGGTCGTGTTGTCGCTGATGACATCGTTAAGCCAGGTACTGAACAAGTATTGATCCCACGTAATACTCTACTTGATGAGAAGTGGTGTCAGATCCTTGAAGACAACTCTGTTGATAAGATCAAAGTACGTTCAGTCGTAACTTGTGAAGCTGACTTCGGTTGTTGTGCAAACTGTTACGGTCGTGATTTGGCTCGTGGTCACAAGGTTAACCAAGGTGAAGCAGTGGGTGTTATTGCTGCTCAGTCTATCGGTGAACCTGGTACACAGCTTACCATGCGTACTTTCCACATCGGTGGTGCAGCATCAACGGCAGCAGCAGAAAACAGCATTCAAGCGAAAACGACTGGTACCGTTAAGCTTCACAACGCTAAGTATGTAACCAATAAAGACGGCAAGCTTGTTATCACTTCTCGTGCATCTGAAATGACCATCATTGATGAGTTCGGTCGTACGAAAGAGAAACACAAACTTCCATACGGTTCTATGCTAAGCAAAGGCGACAACGATGCAGTTACGGCTGGTGAAGTTGTGGCTAACTGGGAAGCGCACACCATGCCAATCATCACTGAAGTGGCAGGTCGTATCCAGTTCGTAGACATGATTGATGGTGTCACTATCTCTCGCCAAACTGATGACTTAACTGGCCTATCTTCAAGTGAAGTAGTCGACCCAGCACAACGTCCATCAGCTGGTAAAGATATGCGTCCAGCAATCAAGCTTGTTGATGCTCAAGGTAACGATGTGATGATCCCTGGTACTGATATGCCAGCGAACTACTTCTTACCGGGTAAAGCGATTGTAAACATCGAAGATGGCGCAGAAGTAGGTATTGGTGACACATTATCTCGTATCCCTCAGAAATCTGGCGGAAACAAAGATATCACCGGTGGTCTACCTCGCGTAGCTGACTTGTTCGAAGCGCGTAAGCCGAAAGAGCCTGCAATTCTTGCTGAGCACACAGGTACTGTGTCGTTTGGTAAAGAAACCAAAGGTAAGCGTCGTCTATTAATCACTCGCGAAGGCGGTGACGTTTATGAAGAAATGATTCATAAGCATCGTCAGCTTAACGTGTTTGAAGGCGAAAAAGTGGAACGTGGTGATGTGATCTCTGATGGTCCTGAAACACCGCATGACATTTTACGTTTACGTGGTATTCATGCAGTTACTCAATACATTGCAAACGAAGTTCAAGAAGTTTACCGCTTACAAGGCGTTAAGATTAACGATAAGCACATTGAGACTATCGTTCGTCAAATGTTACGTAAGTGTACGATCACTCATTCAGGTGATTCAGAATTCCTTGAAGGTGAGCAAGTTGAGTTCGCACAAGTTAAGATTGCTAACCGTCAATTAGAAGCTGAAGGTAAAGAACTTGTACGTTTTGAGCGTGATTTACTAGGTATCACTAAGGCGTCTCTAGCAACTGAGTCGTTCATCTCAGCCGCATCGTTCCAAGAAACGACGCGTGTACTAACAGAAGCAGCAGTTTCTGGTAAACGTGATGAACTACGTGGCTTGAAAGAGAACGTTATCGTGGGTCGCTTGATCCCAGCTGGTACTGGTTATGCTTATCACCAAGAGCGTCAAAAGCAACGTGAAGGTGAAGAACAAGGTCCTTCAGCTGAACAAGCTACTGACAACCTTGCAGCATTACTTAACGCTGGTTTCTCTGAAGATTAATTTCTGAAGAGGCTGACGTAAGTCAAGACTGTTAAAAAGGCACCTTAGGGTGCCTTTTTTGTTTTTGGTGATGTTGTTAAGGCGTATACTCGCGATACCGCTTATTAGGTTCTTGGTTTACTGAATGTATTATCTTTTCCCCATCATCACCGTGTTTATTTGGGCAGGAAATGCCATCATAAATAAAATGGCCTCGACGGTGATCGATCCTGGCGCGATTTCTTTTTATCGTTGGCTCATTGCTTTTATTTTACTTACGCCATTTTTAGCCTTGTCTACTTGGAAGCACCGAAAATATTTACTCCCTTATTTATCCAAATTAGCTTTTTTATCTTTGCTTGGAATGGTGCTGAATCAGTCTCTCGGTTATTACGCAGGTTTGAGCACGACAGCCTTAAATTTATCGTTAATTACGTCATTAGTTCCCTTAATGGGATTGTTTCTTAGTATTCCATTGCTTAAACAAAAACTGACAGTGTATGCCGTTTTGGGAGCAAGTGTCTCGTTTGCCGGCCTGATCATCATGCTAGCCCATGGAGATATTCAAGCTTTGTTTGCTCATGGGATGAACCGAGGAGATGTTTTGGTATTACTTGGTACGTTGGCATACGCGCTGTATGTGGTGCTGATCAAGCGATGGCGCATGCCGATTTCTAATTGGCAGTCTGTTTATGTTCAGGTGTGTTTTGCGCTGGTGTTATTGTTACCATTATTTATTTTAAGTAAGCCTACTCAGTTTTCATCTCAAACTGTTCCATTGATACTGTATGCAGGTTTGCTTGCTTCCGTGATTGCACCTTGGTGTTGGATGATGGGCATTGAACACTTAGGCGCAGATAGAGCCGCGATCTTTATGAATCTCATGCCCGCAGTGACGGCTGTTTTTGCTAGTTGGTTGTTAGGGGCGAGCCTTTCTTGGTTTGATTATACCGGAATGGCGATGATTATTAGTGGTGTGATTTTGACTCAGCGAAGCCGCGACACTAAACCTATGATGGCAAAAGTGCCACAAAAATAAGGATTATCAGAGCGAGTGATAATCCTAAGGGGGTGTCATTTATGCCCCTGGTGGAATCTCTAAGCTTTCAGCGATCATTTGGATGAGCTGATCTTCCACTTCAAAGCGCTCTTCTAATACTTCGCCAATTTGTGATAAATCGAAATCAAAATCTTCGAGTTCATCTTCAGCCCCAACATCGGCATACTTATCGGTGTAATTGAGTAACGGGTCGGTGGTGTTTACGATTTGAAAGTAAGTATTATTAATTTCTTCGGTTGGAGAAAAGCCGGTTGATTCCCACTTTTGCATCACCATATCGTAAATTTTGAAATGCCCTTCAGAAATATAATCCACCACATGCTGGCAGAAGTTTTGTAATTCTTCCGGAGAAGGGAGCTTCTCTATTGCTGTTTTTTTATGTTGGCTTGGCTTTAGTGCCGCCAATTTCCAATATTCAACAATCAAGTTTTGTCTAGTGTCGAGCCAATGGTCGATGACTTCACTGGAACCGCCAAATTGTGCTTGAGTTTGTTTTAGTTTATTTAGCATGGCTGTATCCTCATAATAGCTAACGCGTTATTGGCGTTTAGCCGCTCTACTTTTTTATCAATAGAGGGTCCTTTTTGATAGTGTATACCATGTAGTGATATGAGTGGTTATAGACAGCAAATCGATAAGCACTGGTATGAAATTAGATTGCCAGTAAAATGGTGGAACTTCAAGCAATGAGATGAGCCGATGTTAAAAAAAGATCAAAAAGTAAACTGGTGTATCGTTGATGGCAGTGCGTTACATTTACAAGACAAAACATTGCCTTATGGATCTGCTGAAGAATTAAATTTACCGACAGAACATGCCGTGATAATTGGTGATCTGAATGGTGTTCCGTGTGCGTGGATCAATGCCAGTGAACTGGATTTTGAGCTCGAAATGACGCCGTTACGAGAGCTGTTGTGTTTATCGGAAACGATATTTCTTATGGCGAGTCGAGCCGTACAGTATGGTTACATGGCCGTTTCTCAGCGCTTTTGCTCACAGTGTGGCGGGAGAAATCATCTTAATCATAACCAGCTGGCGATGCAGTGTAATGATTGCCGTACTTTACATTACCCAAGAATTTTTCCCTGTATTATTGTCGCGATCCGCAAAGACGATAAGATTTTATTGGCGCAACATGCTCGACATAAAAGCGGCATGCATACCGTGATTGCAGGCTTTGTCGAAGTAGGGGAAACACTAGAGCAATGTGTCGCTCGAGAAATAAAAGAAGAAACGGGCATTAATGTCACTAATATTCGTTATTTTGGTAGTCAACCTTGGGCATTCCCATCCAGCATGATGATGGCTTTTTTAGCTGACTATGAAAGTGGTGAGATTAGAGTTGATGATTTTGAATTGTCGTCAGCGGGTTGGTTTAACGCCGATGAATTACCTCCTGTTGCACCAAAAGGTACGATTGCACGCGCTTTGATCGAACATACACTAGGTTGTGAAATTGAATAACAGCATAATTTTATTCCATATGCTTAACGATTATTCCCAAAGAAATTGGAGTAACAGATAGGCGATAAGTAGTGAGTGAGGCTCCATGATTTTAGTTTGTCTAAATGATAGGGGCGAATAAATGCAGTCAACGACGTTGAAGCTTCAATTGCGAAGGGAATAAAAAAAACCTCCGGGATTGCCGGAGGGGTAAGTAAGATGTCGTTATGAGATGCTGAACATTCATGTGTTCAAGCTCGTTATAATTTTGCTAGCGCACAAAGTATTAACAAATAGCTCAATTGAGGCAAATAGCGATGGATTTTAATGTTCAAGAACATGATCTGTCTTACAAACCATTAGCAAAATGTGCGCTGTGTAATGTTAGAATATAAGCAAAATAAAGACTGCCCAATTTTTAGGATAGAAAAATGACTGAATTGAAGAATGATCGCTATCTACGTGCGTTATTAAAACAGCCTGTAGATTACACGCCAGTATGGATGATGCGCCAAGCGGGTCGTTATTTACCTGAATATCGTCAAACGCGCAGTGTCGCGGGTGACTTTATGTCTTTATGTAAAAATGCCGAATTAGCTTCTGAAGTGACGCTTCAACCATTACGTCGTTTTCCTCTTGATGCGGCAATTTTGTTTTCTGATATTCTAACTATTCCTGATGCAATGGGACTTGGTTTGTACTTTGAAGCCGGTGAAGGCCCTAAATTTGAACGCCCAATTACCTGCAAAGCCGATGTTGATAAAATTGGTTTGCCTGATCCAGAAGGCGAATTGCAGTATGTAATGAACGCGGTTCGTCAAATTCGCAAAGATTTGCAAGGTGAAGTGCCGCTGATTGGTTTCTCTGGCAGCCCGTGGACATTAGCGACTTACATGGTGGAAGGTGGTAGCTCTAAGGCTTTCACTAAAATCAAAAAAATGATGTATGCCGATCCTACCATCCTTCATGCGCTTTTAGACAAATTGGCTGACAGTGTCATTGAATATTTGAATGCCCAAATCAAAGCGGGTGCGCAGTCTGTTATGGTCTTTGATACCTGGGGCGGCGTATTAACCCCACGTGATTACAATGATTTCTCATTGCAGTACATGCATAAAATTGTCGATGGGTTGATCCGTGAAAATGACGGTCGCCGTGTCCCTGTGACGCTCTTCACCAAAAATGGTGGCATGTGGCTTGAGAAAATTGCTGCGACAGGTTGTGATGCGGTTGGCCTTGATTGGACGATTAATATCGCCGATGCGGTTGCTCGTGTGGGGGATAAAGTGGCGCTACAAGGCAATATGGATCCGTCAATTCTGTATGCTCAGCCTGAACGTATTCGTCAAGAAGTGGCTTCGATCTTAGAAGGTTTCGGTGATGCAGGTACTGGCCATGTCTTTAACTTGGGTCACGGTATCCATTTAGATGTTCCACCTGAAAATGCCGGTGTATTTGTTGACGCGGTGCACGAATTGTCTAAGCCTTATCATAAATAACGGATAATTGACGTACAATGAATCCATTACTAAGCGCAGCCGATAGTCTGCGCTTTTTTATTTTTATCGCCTGAGCGAACAACTTACTAGCACAGATCCGATCAGTCTATTGCAGTTTTAGAGTACACACTCTAAGCTGTATGCCAAGATGCTTATTTGGCTTAAGGATGAATTGATAAGGTTATGATTAAATTGAAGTTAACCACTTGTATTGGTTTTTTTTTGTTGCTTCCTTCCTTTTCAAGCTTGGCGCAAGAGGTCACCTTTTACCAAGCGTGGCAATCATTATTGAACAATAATGACGGGCTAGCTGCGGAAAGAGCCAGTGTTGAGCAGGCCGAATATAAACAGCAAGCGGCGAGTGCGATGAATTTGCCGAGTATTACCTTAAGTGCTAATTATACCCGCCTAGATGACGACATAACGGTGTCGCCTTCTGAACTTGCCGACAGTACCTCTGTTGGTGCGAGTGCATTAACCCAAGCCTTTGATGGCATGCTGACTTCCACTCTCGTCGAGAAAGATGTGTTTACCAGTTCTATTCGCGCCATTTGGCCTATTTTTACTGGCGGGCGTATTTCTGCTGCGCAAGATATTGCTAAAGCTAAATCAGAAGAAGCTAAATATTTATTTGCCATGAAGCAGCAAGGCAAGTTTGAAGATTTGTCTAAATATTACTTTGGTGTGGTGTTATCTCAACAAGTGCTATCAACCAGACAAGAAGTCGAAAAAGGCTTGAAAGAACACTTTGACCACGCCGTTAAAATGGAGCAACAAGGTCAAATTGCCAGAGTACAGCGTTTGCAAGCTGAGGCCGCTTATCAAAAAGCTAAAGTCGACACCAAAAAAGCGCAGCGAGATGTTGAAATAGCGCAAATGGCGCTGACCAATTTGATTAAATCACCATCTTTAGTCGATCCTTCCACTCATTTATTTATTAATAAAAGCCTACCTCCAATGCAGGCGTTTATGGATAAAACACTGCAAGATTATCCTGGCTTAAGCATTCTTGATGCCAAAGAAAAACAAGCGAGCGGGTTAGTCGATGTAGAAAAAGGCAAGTATTACCCTGAAGTCTATGTCTACGGTAATTACAATCTGTATCAAGATGACACTTTAGTCGGCGATAATACTCCGGATTGGTTGGTTGGGGTTGGGGTCAGCATTCCTTTACTTGATAGCTCTGGTCGTTCAGAAAAAGTGGGTGCGGCACATAGTGCCATCAAAAAAGTGGGGTACTTACGTGCTCAAGCGAAACAAGATTTATCATTGTTAGTGGAAAAAACCTATCGAGAAGCCAATCAAGCTTTAGAGGAATACAATGGTTTGGCCTCGAATGTCAGCATGGCTAATGAAAATATTCGTCTACAAAAGAAAGCCTTTAGCCAAGGGCTTGCTACGTCATTGGATGTAGTGGATGCGGAAATGTATCTCAATAGCATCAAAACACAACGCTCGGCAGCTGCCTACCAATATGTTCTTTCGTTATCGCGCTTATTAGCGGTAAGCGGCGAAGTTGATAGTTTCAATCAATACCAACAATATCAAGGATTAGAGGTTCAATAATGCGCATATCAAAATCGATGGTTTTTACCCTTGTTATTGCCTTGATAGTCAGTTGGTTAGCCTATACTTTTTGGCTAGCCTATCAACCCAAACCACAACGTTTCCAAGGGCAAATTGAAGCCCAGCAATATTTGATTTCATCTAAGGTACCGGGGAGAATTGATCAGGTTTTAGTAAAAAAAGGCGATCAAGTGAAGTCGGGTCAGCAAATATTTACGTTATTGAGTCCAGAAATAGAAGCAAAACTCGCCCAAGCAAAAGCGGCACAAGGGGCGGCAGGGGCGATGGCGGAGCAAGCCGAAAAAGGCGCACGTAATCAAGAAATTGCTGCCGCGCAAGATCAATGGCGTAAAGCCAAAGCCGCTTCTCGTTTGATGGAAAAAACCTACCAACGCGTGCAAAACTTATATCAAGACGGGGTGGTGGCTGAGCAAAAACGTGACGAAGCGTATACTCAATGGCAAGCGGCGCTTTATACCGAACGTGCTGCTTATCAAATGTATCAAATGGCGCAAGAAGGGGCTCGAGATGAAACCAAGCGCGCCGCTCAACAGCAAGAAAAGCAAGCCGCCGGTGCGGTCGCTGAGGTTGAAGCCTATGCTGCGGATACTCAAATTTCCAGCTGGCATGATGGCGAAGTGAGCGATATTTTATTACGTTCAGGTGAGTTGGCACCACAAGGTTTTCCTGTCGTGACTATTTTAGATATGCAGGATGCATGGGCGATTTTCCACGTTCGTGAAGATAGGCTGAAATGGTTTACACAAGGCACTAAATTGAATGTTACCATTCCTGCTCTAGGCGATGAGCAGTATACCTTTGTGGTTTCTCATGTCGCAGTCATGGGGGATTTTGCGACTTGGCGTACTACCGATGCTAACCAAGGTTTTGATATGCGCACTTTTGAAGTGGAGGCTAGGCCAAGTAAGCCGATTGACGGTTTGCGAGTTGGTATGAGCGTTTTGCTTGAGCATACGGCAGATTAATCATGTTTAAGCGTCAAGCATGGCGGCGAGAGTGGCAGTTGATGGTGAAACAACCTTGGTTAAACGCCATGTTGTTTTGGCTGCCGGTATTGATGTTTTTTGCCTTATGGTGGATATTTTCTGCTGGAAGTGCCCGAGATCTTGCAATAGGTGTGGTTGATTTTGAGCACTCAAGTATGTCGCGTGGAGTGGTGCGTTATTACGATGCTAGCCCTACTTTAAAAGTGACTCAAAGCTACACTTCAGTACTTGAAGGTAAGCAAGATCTGCAATCGGGTAAGATTTACGCCTTAATCGTGATCCCAGATAACCTTACTCAAGATGTCTTACTTGGGCATTCTCCTACTATTACCACTTTCTATAACAGCCAATTTATCTTGATTGGGAAATTAGTCAGCGCGGCAATGCAGCAGGCGCAAGGTACGTTTAATGCTCGAATTGAAGCGGCAAAAAACATGAGCAAAGGCGATACTGTGCCGCAGCAAGCACTTGCTCAAGCCGTGCCAGTTCAAACTCAAATCACCGCGTTATTTAATAGTAATAGTCATTATGGCCAATTCTTAGTTTCTGCTGCGATTCCAGCCTTATGGCAGATTTTTATTGTCGCGACTACCGTACTAAGTTTTTCATTCGAGCAAAGAACCCAAGGCATGAAGACTTGGCTTGGGGTTCATCCTTTTCAGGCTATTGTCATTAAGCTGCTGGCTTATTCACCTGTGTATCTAGCGCAAGGCATTGGATTTTTAGTGGTGATGTATGGAGGGTTGGATTGGCCAATGCATGGCAGTTGGGGAATATTGTTGGGTGCTCAAATATTGATGGTGTTCGCTTGCCAAAGCGTTGGCGCATTATTTTTTATGCTCACTCTTGATGCGACCCGTTCAATGAGTTTTGTTGCCGCTTTTACTGCCCCTGCATTCGCTTTTATGGGAATCACGTTTCCAACCAGTGACATGCCATTATTAGGCCAGATTTGGCGCAGTTTATTACCGGTCAGCCATTATATTGATGTGCAAGTGATGCAAGTAAATAACGGTGTCGAATTAGCGCAAGCTGCGGTCCCATTGTTGGCACTTGGTTTATTTTTGGCACTATTGAGTGTGGTATATTTAAGAGCGCGAGTTTTGGTGTCAGCCAGTAAGCTGGAGAAGATATCATGAGCTGGTGGCAAGTGTTTCGTTGTGAATTAAAGTCGGTTTACACCAATTCGGCGTTACTGCTCACTGTGTTTGGCGGAGTCGTGATGTATTCATTTTTATACCCTTTGCCTTATAGCCAACAATTACCACGTGAGCAATCGATTGTGGTGATAAATTTAGATAACACTTCCACTAGTCGAAAATTAGAAAGAATGGTGGATGCCACGCCACAGGTACAGATCACCGAGCATGCTTATAGTCTCGAAGATGCAAAAGCATTATTTAATCAAGGTAAGGTCCATGGGATTTTATTGATCCCTCGCCACTTTAGTCGTGATTTATTATTGGGAAAAAGCCCGACCTTAGCTTACGCAGGGGATGCGGCTTATTTCTTGATTTACGGTACAGTAGTCGAAGGTTTAGCGACCGCAGGAGGCACTTTATCGGCGCAGGCAAAAGTATCGCGAATGGTGATGTCTGGTAAGAACCTGGTGTTAGCATCGCAGCAATATTCACCTATTACACTGTCGATGCAACCGGTGTTTAATCCGACCAATGGTTATATCAATTACATTGTACCTGCAGTGTTTGTGCTGATTTTGCATCAAACCTTATTGATTGCAGCGGGGTTGTTAGGTGGTGGGATGAATGAGCAGCGTCGCACTAATCAATCGGGTTATTGGCAAGATTGTTCGGCGTTTGATATGTGGTCGGCACGAGCAGTGATCTTATTGCTGACTTATCTTCCCCTAGTGATGTATTACTTCGGATTTAGCTTTGAGTTTTATGGTATTAGCCGCTTGGCTTCTATTTCCCATTTATTTGTACTGATAATTCCATTTTTATTGGCCGTCATAGGTTTGGGGATGGTGATGGGCGAGCTAATCCCTCGCAAAGAGCTGGCGACGTTAATTGTGGTGCTGAGTTCGTTGCCTTTGGTTTTTTGTGCCGGTTTTGTCTGGCCGACTTCGGAGTTGCCCAGTTTGCTCAAGTGGTTAGCACAATTAGCGCCTTCGACACCTGCAATTAATGGCTTTTTGCGTGTTAATCAAATGGGAGCAAGCTTCCAGCAGATCCTTCCTTATGTGTGGCATCTTTGGGGGCAAGCCGCTATTTATGGCGGATTAGCATGGTGGCTGATACAGCGTAAAGCGACATCGACTAGCGTTACAGTTCAGCAATAATACTTTGCAGATGCGGAATGAGCGCTTGCTCAAACCAAGGATTTTTCTTTAACCAGATATTATTGCGTGGCGAAGGGTGCGGCAACGGTAGATATTTAGGTTGATACTGCTGCCAAGCTTGAACGGTTTCGGTGACCGTTTTGGGTTTATTCTCTAGGTAGTAATTTTGCGCGTATTGGCCTATTAACAATATCAATTCAATATTGGGTAATTGATCCAGCAGCTGTTTATGCCAGTGCGGGGCACATTCTTGACGTGGTGGTAAATCACCACTTTTGCCTTTACCGGGATAACAAAATCCCATCGGTATAATGGCTAGAAACTGCGGATCATAAAAACGACCTTCATCAATACCCATCCACTGGCGTAAACGCTCACCACTGGCATCATTAAACGGCTTGCCACTTTGGTGTACTTTCAACCCTGGCGCTTGGCCAATAATCAATACTTTGGCATCGGGATGCGCTTGCACTACTGGGCGGCAACCATGCTCAAGATGTGGGGCGCAAATTTGGCACTGCGCTATTTGTGTCATTAATTGATCAAATTGGCCGGCCATTGGTTAGTACCCTAAATCAAAATCGATTTGATTGAGCAGCGGTTGCTGAGTCAGCCAGCGGTGACAGTTTTGCTCAAAAATTTCAAACACTTGCTCAGGAAAACTGGTGGCGGCAATGTGTGGCGTGATCGTCACGTTCGGATGTTGCCAATACTGGCTGCTTTGTGGAAGTGGTTCAACGGGAAAGACATCTAAATAGGCGTGCGCTACCCAGCCTTTTTCAAGAGCCAATACCAATCCTTGCTCATCCACGGCATCGCCTCGACCTATATTAAATAGCAGCGCATTTTGACAATGAAACAAGTGCTGCTGGTTTAAGATGTGCCGAGTTTGTTGGGTACTTGGTAGGGCATTCACCACAATGCTGGCTTGCTCTAGTGCACAGTCAATTTTTTCCATGGAATAGCATTGTTGGAAGTGACTATTCGGTGGCGTTTGGCCGCTGCGATTGACACCTAAACAGATAAAACCAAGTGCTGAAGCGGCTTGGGCTAATTTGTTCCCAATCGAACCGGTACCAAGAATGACCAGTGTTTTTCCTACTACCGATTGATAAGCATGAGGTTGCCATTTTTGTTCGCTTTGTTGTTGTTGGTAGTCGGAAAAATGGCGGAAATAGCTCAGGCTATAACCTAAAACATATTCACTGATCAACTGGCCAAAAATCCCTTTCACATTGGTTAGTTGATAATCTTGGCGCAATGACGGGGTAATTAACGCATCAATCCCGGCAAAGGTGGATTGTGCCCACAGTAGCTTAGGGAAATCATCTAATTGTTTGGATAAAAGAGGGGGGTCGGCAAGCACTATGGTGGCTTGAGATGCATCGGAAGTTAACTCAATATTTGAGAGGGTTGAGTTCGCTAATAGCGCTTGATAAGCCTTGGCCTGATTGGAAAGGATATACAATAATGGTGCTGTTAAGCTTAATGGTGCGGATTGTCCGTCGTCGGTCGATTTCATAACGTTGCAGTGAGCTCCTTGCTTTTTTTGGGTAAACCGAATGCTTTTTCAAGTAAACGATACGGTTATCAAGTACACTTCCCTTGTCTGGTATTAATTGAAATGAGTTAACCTAATTATGCTACAGAATCCCCTTCAAGTCCGTCTAGAAAAATTCGTCCCTTGGCAACAAATGACGTTCATGGCCTGCCTATGTGAGCGTATGTACCCAAACTATGCTTTGTTTTGTGAAAACACTGAATTTGCCGATGCGCGCAAATATCGTGAGATTTTAGACAGTGTTTGGGAAATCCTAACGGTTAAAACGGCTAAAGTGAATTTTGAACGTCAGTTGGAAAAGTTGGAAGAGTTGATCCCAAGCTCAGAAGACTATCAATTCTATGCCGTCTACCCTGCGATTGATGCTTGTATCGGTTTATCGATTCTGCTGCATGCGCTACTCGATCGTGAAGAAATGTTTGAAGCGATGATTGATTTAAGCCAAGTCTCTGTGAAGACGGTCGCGCAACTTGAAGAAGCGCAAGGTAGTGATGAAATTACCAATGAAAACCAAAAAGAAAATGAAGCAGTTTGCCAAGAGTGGGATGTTCAATGGGCATTATTCCGCCCGCTGCGTGAGTCGGAAACGCGTGATATTGAATTGATCAAAGAATTGCGTATGGAGTTACGCGAAGAAGGCATCAGTAACATTGGTATTAGTGTGGAACATTAACTTGCTCCGTTGCACTGTTATTGATTCGTAAAATGAATCAATTGCTCAAGAATGTAAGAAAAGACTTATAGCTGGAGATTCACATTTTTGTCATTGATTTTACTTAAAAAATGCAAAATGTGAGTTAAAGCTCAATTTATGGTTAAATTCTCGTCATAAGAGCAAAAGAAGTGCCACAAACCTTTGCCAGACGGGGCATTTATGATTTAGAGTGGATTCAGACACTAAAAAACAATTAGAAGGGAAACCTAGAATGAACAAGACTCAATTAATCGATGCCATTGCTGAAAAAGCAGATCTATCTAAAGCTCAAGCAAAAGCGGCTCTTGAAGCAACTCTTGAAGGCGTAACTGGCGCACTTAAAGATGGCGATCAAGTGCAACTAATTGGTTTTGGTACTTTTAAAATTAATCACCGCGCAGCTCGCACAGGTCGTAACCCTAAAACGGGTGCTGAGATCCAAATCTCTGCAGCAAACGTTCCTGCATTCACAGCCGGTAAAGCTCTTAAAGACGCAGTAAAATAATTTTACTTTGTCCTGATAATTTGCAACTCGCACCCAGCGGTTGTTTATGTATATACTACGCTGAGTGTCTTCTCGGCGTAGTTTTTTATGAAGCGTAGTTTATTTTCAATTCTCATTTTGTCTTTGCTTGCCGGTTGTTCATCGCCAGGCTCATGGGCAGACCATATCAGCAGTAAATTCTCAGGCTCGGTTGAGTCAGCCGATTTATCCGGTGGTGAATTAGAAGGCAGTTCAAAAGCTTTCTATTGGTATACCCGAGCGCTATCCAAGCCGAAAGTGGCATCTGATTATGTTCAATTGTCTGATAATGCTTGGTATAAAAGTAGCTATCAGTGGCAAGATGGCACGATTAAAGAGATCGTTCGTGAAGGTGAAATGCAACAAAGTAGTGATGGCTTAAAACCATTTCTTGTGCATATTCGCTTTAGCTCGGAAGGTGAGGCGATTTATCAGCGTTATCGTTTAGATAACCAAATACTGCCATTAAACCAAAAAGATTTAGATTTTTACTCTCAGCAAGCCGAAGAGTTAGTTAAAAAAGTCGATGATATTCATGAGCAAGGCTTTGAGTTAATTCAAGGTATATGGAATGGTAGTACCTTCGATTCATGTGATGGCGTTCAATATAACCACTTGCAGTTTGATCAAGCCGCCAATCTACCAATCTCGGTGAAAGAACGCATCAATGGTTTAAACAGTTATGCCGCATTTATTGGTTATAAAGATAAAAAGAGAAAAACTGTGACGGTGGAGAAATTATTATCGTTGGATGAACCTACTCATGGTTGTATTCAACGAGCTCACCTGATTATGAATTAATAGTTAACTTTATTATCCTTGGAATATAAAAAAGCGCGCACTGTTATGAAGTGCGCGCTTTTGCTTTTTATTCGACTGAGAATTTATTCTTGCTCTTGTTCGCGAGCAATCGCACGGTAGCCAATATCGTTGCGATGGAACATACCATTCCAGCTGACTTGCTTGGCTAGCTGGTAGGCACGTTGTTGCGCTTCGGATACCGTATTACCTAATGCCGTCGCACACAGTACACGGCCGCCTGCCGTGACCACATCGCCATCAGCATTATTTGCCGTGCCTGCGTGGAAGATTTTTTGGTCTTCAACACTTGCGTCTGTAGGTAAGTTAATCACATCGCCTTTTGCGTAATCACCCGGATAACCACCGGCGGCTAACACAATGCCAATCGAGGCACGAGGATCCCAATGTGATTCCGCTTCATCTAATTTTTCATCAACCGCCATTAAGCACAGTTCAACTAAATCCGATTGCATACGCATCATGATAGGTTGAGTTTCTGGATCACCAAAGCGGCAGTTATATTCAATTACTTTTGGTGTGCCATCGGCCATGATCATCAGGCCTGCGTAAAGGAAGCCAGTATAAGGATAACCCTCTGCATCCATGCCGCGTACGGTTGGGTAAATAACCTCATCAAGCACACGTTGGTGGATTTCAGGGGTAACAACTGGCGCAGGAGAATAAGCGCCCATACCGCCGGTATTCGGCCCAGTATCTTTATCACCCACACGTTTATGATCTTGGCTGGTGGCCATTGGCAGTACGCTTGAGCCATCTACCATCACGATAAAGCTGGCTTCTTCGCCATCGAGAAATTCTTCTACAACAACTCGGCTTCCTGCTTCACCAAAGGCATTGCCCGCCAGCATATCTTGAATGGCATCTTCTGCTTCCTTTAGAGTCATCGCAACGATAACGCCTTTACCCGCCGCAAGACCATCGGCTTTAATCACAATCGGTGCGCCTTTCTCGCGCACATAAGCCAATGCAGGCTCGATTTCGGTGAAGTTAGCGTAATCAGCTGTTGGGATCTTATGACGCGCTAGGAAGTCTTTGGTGAACGCCTTAGAGCCTTCAAGTTGTGCGGCATCTTTGGTTGGGCCAAAGATAGGCAAGCCTGCGGCACGGAATGCATCCACGACACCAATCACTAATGGCGCTTCTGGGCCAACGATGGTTAATTCAATGGCCTTTTCTTTGGCAAACGCGACTAAGCTATCGATGTCTTCAACGCCGATATTAACGTTTTCCAGCTTAGGTTCTAGCGCGGTGCCAGCATTGCCCGGAGCAACGAATACCGTTTCTACAGTTGGGTTTTGCGCCGCTTTCCAGCCGAGGGCGTGTTCGCGGCCGCCGGCGCCAATAATTAAAATGTTCATATTTATCGTATCTCTTGTTAAAAGCGTTTCTCGAACACTCGTTTCTCGTTGCTCGGAAAATCAAAAACGACACATCGAGCAACGAGACACGAAAATATTAATGACGGAAATGACGCATGCCGGTAAAGATCATCGCCATGCCATGTTCATCAGCCGCTGCAATCACTTCGTCATCGCGCATTGAACCGCCTGGTTGAATCACACACTTAATGCCGGCTTCTGCAGCTGCGTCGATACCGTCACGGAATGGGAAGAAGGCATCTGATGCCATCACACAACCTTCTACTTGCAGACCTTCATCAGCCGCTTTAATGCCGGCAATTTTAGCCGAGTAAACACGACTCATTTGGCCTGCACCCACACCAATTGTCATGTCGCCTTTTGAGTAAACAATCGCGTTTGATTTGACGTATTTCGCGACTTTCCAGCAAAATAGTGCGTCTTTTAATTCTTCATCGGTTGGTTGACGTTTTGAAACGACTTTCAAGTCATCAAGCGTTACCATGCCTTGGTCACGGTCTTGAACCAGTAGACCACCGTTGACACGTTTCACATCAAAACCTGTGGTCTTCGTTGCCCATTCACCACACTCTAGTAAGCGAACGTTTTTCTTCGCTTCTACTACTTTAATCGCTTCTGCTGAAACAGAAGGAGTAATAATGACTTCTACGAATTGACGATCAACAATCGCTTGAGCCGTTGCGGCATCGAGTTCACGGTTAAATGCAATGATGCCACCGAAAGCAGAGGTTGGATCGGTTTGGTAAGCGCGGTTGTAGGCTTCTAGGATGTCAGAGCCCAGTGCCACACCACATGGGTTAGCGTGTTTCACAATCACACACGCAGGCTCGTTAAACTCTTTCACACACTCTAGCGCCGCGTCAGTATCGGCGATATTGTTGTAAGACAGCGCTTTACCTTGGATTTGACGAGCAGTAGACACCGATGCCTCTTGTGGTTTGGCTTCTACGTAGAAAGCAGCGGCTTGGTGGCTGTTCTCACCGTAGCGCATGTCTTGCTTTTTCTCGAATTGTTGATTGAAGGTACGTGGGAATTTGCTTTCTGCATCGCCTTCTTTGTTCTCGCCGTAGCTAGGAACCATGGTACCGAAGTAGTTAGCGATCATACCGTCGTAAGCTGCGGTGTGTTCAAATGCTGCAATGGCTAAATCGAAACGCGTTTCTAGCGTTAGCGACTTGTCGTTAGCATCCATTTCAGCGATCACGCGATCGTAATCGTGAGCGTTTACCACAATGGTCACATCTTTATGGTTTTTGGCAGCGGAGCGAACCATGGTTGGGCCGCCAATGTCGATGTTTTCAACGGCGTCTTCTAAACTGCAGCCTGCTTTGGCAACGGTTTCAGCAAAGGGATAAAGGTTCACTATGACGATGTCGATAGGCTTGATGCCGTGCTCTTCCATTACGGCTTCATCAGTACCACGACGGCCTAATACGCCACCATGCACTTTCGGGTGAAGCGTTTTAACACGACCGTCCATCATTTCAGGAAAACCTGTGTAATCAGACACTTCTGTAGCGGTGATGGCATTATCTTGCAGCAGCTTAAATGTGCCGCCAGTTGAAAGAATTTCTACACCACGTTGAGTCAGTGCTTGAGCGAATTCCACAATACCAGTTTTGTCAGATACGCTGATTAAAGCGCGGCGAATTGGGCGAGCGTTTTGCATGGCTTCCATATTCCTTAAATCACGGAGTTAAAAACAAAGAAAGATGTTTGCCAAAGCGATACTAAAGTGAGTACAAGCATACTTTGGTAAAAATCTTTATTGTTTCAGAGTGGCGATGGGCTATTCGCGAAACACCAAGATTTGATGGCGCACATTCTAACTAACTTCAAACTAAAAAGCTCGAGCAATCGTTTGGCTTTTTTGTTTGTTGATAAAAATCAAAAGGTTAGTCTTTGAATATATCTCGGAAAAAGTGACCGGTTTCTTTGGCGGCATCACGGGTGGCATGACCGATGGTTTTCCCCGCTTCTTTCGTCGCTTGCGCGGCATCACGGGCGTTTTCTTTGAACTCTTGTTTGTCTTGGCTAGCACAACCGAGCATGGTGGCGGCCATCAATAACAATAGAAAGTGATGAGTGATACTTTTCATGTTTCATCCTTGAGCATATTAAAGTGATTAAATCATAACCTGTAGTTGTGTTCTTGTTAAGCCGAGTCTCTCAGAATCATTTTAGGAGGGATAATAATACGTTGTGGCGGCAAATGCGGTTGCTGCATTTTTCGTAAAATCTGCAATGCGGCTTGCTGGCCGATATTATGAGTCGAAGTATTTACAAAGCTCAAAGAGGGAGTGGTTAATTCGCCTTCTGCTGCCCCATCAAAACCTAAAATCGCCACCTGTTGACCGATGTAATTATCTTTACCGATGGTTTTTCCTGCTGCTTGTGCGCCATATATTGCGCCAATCGCGGTCGCGGAACGATGGCATAATAAGGCGGTAATTTTAGGGTGTTTATTCAAAAGCTCTTGTGCGGCATCAGCGGCTTGTTGTTGAGTTTTTCCACATTCGACAATCCACTCATTTTTAAACGGCAGACCGTATTGCATTAATGTCGAACAATATCCGCCGATTCGTTCAGCGCGGGTTAATGAATCGCCGGTGCCACCAAGATAAGCAATATGACGATGACCTTGTTCAATTAAATGTTTGGTGGCGAGGGTGGCCGCATGGGTGTTATCAGGGCCGATATAATCAATGCTTGCGTTAATATCGGCTCTTGCGATGCTAATCGCTGGAATGTTGGCTTGATTGATTAGATCGAAATTAGCTTGTGCGCCTTCTCTTACTGGGCAAAAAATTAATCCTGCTACACCTTGTTGGATCATTGATTGTAGGCAATTCAGTTGTTTGGTTTTATCGTTACCAGATTGAGCAAGAAATAACATATAGCCTTGTTTTTCTAGCTGATCGCTTAACCCGGCGGTGATGCCCATATAAAAAGGATCGGTAATATCTTTAAGCACCAACCCTACTAAGTTGGAAGTGTGAGAGCGCAAATTGGCGGCAGCAGTATTACGAACATACCCTAAGGTTTCAATCGCTTGGTTGACTTTGTGGATGGTGGCTTCGGAAATGCGACCTTTTCCACTCAAAGCGAGTGAGACGGTCGAAACAGACACACCAGCGTGTTTGGCGACATCGGTGATTTTAGGTTTTGGTATGCTCATGGTCCGCTAATTAATAAAAAGTGTATGGGGATAGATTCTTTTATCTCGATCACAAAATCAAACAATGCTTGTTTTAGCGGGAAATAACCGTGATCCAGTTGGCAAAATATATAGGTAAAACGTTTTATCCTCCGTGTCGAAATTAAAAACTATGCCGACAGTTATTTGAATCTACCTTCTGTCGGCATTTTTATAACCAAATTGATAAAACGTTTTAGCAGTCTTTTTATCAGGTTAACCAACCTATATGTGATGATTTGGAGTGACAATTATGTCCAATACAAAGAACAAAACCACTATTTGGGAGTTTTTCCAAAGCTTAGGCAAAACTTTCATGTTACCAGTGGCACTGCTTGCTTTTTCAGGGATCTTATTAGGGGTAGGGAGTTCACTTTCTAGCTCTGCGGTGAAGGAGAGCCTGCCTTTTCTTGATAATTTTATCCTTCAACTGATCTTTATGTGGATGACCAAAATTGGTTTGGTCGCGTTTATTTATTTACCCGTGATGTTTGCAATTGCCATCCCTCTAGGGTTAGCTCGTGAAGAAAAAGGCGTGGCGGCATTTGCCGGTTTCGTCGGTTTTGCCGCGATGAACTTATCGGTAAATTTCTACTTAACCGTTGCCGGTGTGATTGGCAATGCCGAGCTTGAAACCGCTTATGGTGTCAAATCGATCATCGGTATTCAGTCGATTGATACTGGGATTTTAGGTGCGGTCATTGTGGGTATTATCGTGGCGAAGCTGCATGCTCGCTTCTACACCTACAAAATGCCAGATTCATTAGCCTTTTTCGGTGGTGCTCGTTTTGTGCCTATCGTGACTGCTGTGCTATTAGGTGTGGTTGGTCTGATTGTACCGCTTGTATGGCCTTACTTTGCGATGGGGATTAATGGCATTGGTTCAGTGATTTCTCACGCTGGTCCATTTGGCCCATTCTTGTTTGGTACTGGCGAGCGCATGTTATTACCATTCGGTTTACACCATATTCTGGTGGCGTTAATTCGCTTTACCGAAGCCGGTGGTACTCTGCCGGTATGTGGCGCAGAAGTTAGCGGCGCACTCAATATTTTCTACGCTCAGCTATCTTGTTCTGATGTGACCAATTTTGACCCACAAGCGACCGCATTCTTATCACAAGGTAAAATGCCGACTTTCTTAGGTGGTCTACCTGGTGCTGCATTGGCGATGTACCACTGTGCTCGCCCTGAAAATCGCGGCAAAGTGAAAGCGCTATTGCTATCAGGTGTGGTGGCTTGTGTGGTAGGGGGGATTACTGAGCCACTTGAATTCTTATTCTTATTTGTTGCGCCTGTTTTGTATTTCGTACACGCTATTTTAACTGGCCTAGGCTTTATGGTGATGGGTCTATTAGGTGTGACGATTGGTAATACCGACGGCAATATTATTGATTTCTTAATCTTTGGGGTACTGCAAGGCACGAAGACAGAATGGTATTTGGTTCCAGTTGTCGCGGCAGTTTGGTTTGCGGTGTACTACGGGGTGTTCCGTTTTGCGATTACTCGCTTTAACTTAAAAACGCCAGGCCGTGAAGCAGAGAGCAATGATGAATTAGCTTTTGCTGCTGAAGTTAAAGAAAGCAAGTTAGGCTACAAAGGTGACATTATCCTTGAAGCATTAGGTGGCGCGAAAAATATCACGTCTCTTGATAACTGCATTACTCGCTTGCGTATGTCAGTCGAAGATATGTCACTGGTCAACGATGCAGTGCTGAAAGCCAATGGTGCACTAGGTGTTGTGAAACTTGATGAGCATAACCTACAGGTGGTGATTGGTCCGCAAGTGCACATGGTGAAAAATGAAATGCAAACATTGATGAAAGCGCCAGCATAAGGTCACGCGTTATTTAAAGGGTAGGGAGTTCTCTACCCTTTATCTGTTGTTAGTCTTTATTCAAACTTGAGGTTACGTATGTTTGATTTTTCTCGCGTGGTGGATCGTCACGGCACTTTTTGTACTCAATGGGATTACGTACAAGACCGCTTTGGGTATGCTGATTTGTTGCCTTTTACCATTTCGGATATGGACTTTGAAACCGCGCCTTGTGTGCTTGAAGCAGTAAAGCAACGAATGGAACACGGAGTGCTAGGTTATAGCCGCTGGAATCACGACCAATTTAAAAGTGCCGTCACGGATTGGTTTGCTAAGCGCTACGATGCCAAGCTTTCATCCGAGGCGTTAGTGTATGGTCCTTCGGTGATCTATATTATTTCGCAACTGATTCTACTCTGGAGCAAGCCCGGCGATGGTGTGTTAGTACACACTCCGGCTTATGACGCCTTTGGTAATATGTTGTCAGCCAATTATCGACAAATGTTAACCAGCCCTTTAATCAAAACTGAAAGCCGTTATGAGATAAATTGGCCGCAATTTGAAGCGCAAGCTGCACTACCACAATGCAAAATATTACTACTCTGTAGCCCGCAGAATCCTACTGGGCGAGTATGGACGCCTGATGAGTTGCAACGCATGGCCGATATTTGCCAGCGACATCAAGTGAAAGTGATTTCCGATGATATTCACATGGATATGGCGTTTGAACGTTATGTGCCGTGGTCAACGGTAGCGCTAAACGATCAATGGGCGTTAGTGAGCTCGGGTTCTAAATCGTTCAACATTCCAGCCTTAACCGGGGCTTATGCGTTTATACCCAATCAAGATCACCGTGATGCTTATCTGACTCAATTAAAAGCAGCGCATGGCTTGTCATCGCCTTCGATTCTTGGGGTGATCGCGCATATTGCCGCGTATCAGCAAGGGGAAGAGTGGTTAGAAGCGCTAAAACAATACCTTCATGGCAACCTGAGTTATGTCGCCGAGCAATTGGCTTGTGAGTTGCCACAATTGAATTATCAAGTCCCACAAGGCACCTATTTAGCTTGGATTGATTTGAACCCGCTTGGTATTGATATGGATGAGCTGCAACGTATTTTAATTGAAGAGCATAAGGTCGCTATTATGCGAGGAGATACCTATGGCAAAGAAGGCGAAGGGTATGTACGTCTGAATGTCGGTTGTCCACGCAGTAAAGTCGAAACTGGCCTAACGGCGCTGATTGCCGCGATTAAAAGCCTAAAACAAGCGTAATAATCGATAAAAAAGCCCTAGCGGAGATAACTAGGGCGACCTCAGTTGACAAGGCAAACGTTATTAAGCTTTGTTGATGGTTAGGTTAGAAGACAATGTTGGCTGAGATTTCGGTTTGTATTGCGCCAAGGTTAAGCCAACAAACACCAAACCTCCGCCAATTAAGTGAAACTGAGTAGGGTGCACACCCAGTAATAAGACACTGATACTGGCGGTAAAGATAGGAACTAAGTTCATAAATAAGGTTGCACGTTCCGCGCCAATTAAAGCGACCCCTTTTAACCAGCACCAAGGGGCGATGATTGAGGCGGCCAGCGCAGCAAAGCCAACCATTGGCCAAGCGTTGCTTTCAATCCCCCAATGTTGGCTTGAGAGCAATAATGGCAATTGTAATAAAGCACCAAGCAGTACCTGACAATACACCGCACACCAAGTGGTTAACGGTAGTTTCCATTTGTTGAGTAGTACTGAATACAGCGCATAGGCACAAGTGGAAGCCAGCATCAGCATGTCACCTTGCTTTAACCCTTGCGCCATTAATTGCAAAGGACTTCCTTCGGTCAACATATACAGCAAACCGGAGAAGGAGATCACCGCACCGATTAACGTGGTTTTACGTAGCTGAGAGCCGAGTAGTGGCACCGCAAGAAAAAGCCCAACTAACGGCATCAAAGACAAAAAGATCGCAATGTTGGTTGCGCTGGTGGTGTAAGCCGCGTAATACGCCAGACTTTGATTCAGTACCATACCGAGAGAAGCCAGTACGGTGAGCTTGACCAAATGACGTTTAATCACATCCCATTGTTTTATTGTTGGCAGTAAACAAAAAGGGCTGAGTACCAGTAAGGCGACAAACCAGCGGTAAAACGCAATCGCCCCTGGTTCAATCGTTGCGGTGGCCATTTTGCTGACCACGGCATTGGTAGCCCAAATCGCAACGGCAAAAATGGGAAAGAGACACTGAATAAATAATGTTCGGTTAATCGTCGCCATGATGCTTCCTCATGATGTATGACCTACGGATGAAAATGGGTAGGTAAAACGTTTTACCTTTGAGGTAGAGAGTGTGGCACGAAAAATAGGTGAACCCATAGGTTCGATCGGACAGTGAATCGGCCGATTCAGACAAGTGAGCAGAGATCTTGTAATGACAACGAAAGACACCGCAAACTCAACCTTTATGCCCAAGCTAGTGGACGCGTTGCCTAGTGCGGTATTTGTGCATTATTTTCATATTGCCGGTGGCACGGAAACCATGATTCATCAACATGACTGGGGGCAGGTACATCTGATTAAGCAAGGGGTGCTTGAAATGGAAGTCAATGGACGAAAAATGGTATCACCTGCCGGTTTTGCGATTTGGACACCGGCTCAAATTCGTCACCGAGCGTTTAATCGCCAAGATATCGAATATTGCGCGATTAATATTGATGTTACACGTTCCCACGATTTACCCACTCAAGCCTGCATGATTGCACTGCCACCTTTAGTGTTGGCGATTATTGATGATCTGGTGGCGCGCAAAGTGGATAAGATTGAAAGCCATCAAGATACCTGCTTAACCGATGTATTGCTTGAGCGGTTAGCAAGCGCTCACCAAGTTGATGATTTTCTACCGACCACCCAAGATTCATTGCTCCAGCCCATACTGGAAGAATTAGAAGCCAACCCAGCCAATAATTGCCCTTTATCAGAATGGGCCAAACGCGTTTTTACAACCGAACGCACCTTACATCGACGCTTTCAAAAGCACTTACGCATGAGCTTTAATGAATGGCGCCAGAGATTAAAAATTATCACCGCGCTGCAATTGTTAAAGCAACCCGACTCAATTAGCCAAGTGGCTTATCAACTTGGTTATAGTGATGCTTCGGCGTTTATTAAAATGTTTCGTAAGCACACCGGGTTAACCCCAGCCGCTTACCGACAACAAATTAATGCCACCTCGACAAAGGAAACCTTATGAATTTATTTAAAAAGTTTACCCAGGCATTATCTGGCGACAAACAGCAAGATTTTACTTACTTAACACAGATGAGTGATAAGCAACTGCAAGCACTTACCACCGATGGACAATCAAAAGCAGAAAAGCATGCAGCGCAGCAGGAATTATTGAAGAGGGCGTTGCACTAAACATGAGTCAATACATTGTTGGGGTATGACTGTTATGCGCATGATTACAACAGCATATTTCAAATGTGAAGAGAGTTTGTTTTATATAAAGAAAGGCTTACGCATTAACGTAAGCCTTTTCATATTGAACTAATAGTAAGAGTTATGCTTTTAATAGCCCTTCAATTTCATTGGAAATAAATTGTGCTCTGGAGCCAAGGATTACTTGGATTCCGGTATCGCCGACATAAACAACCCCCTTAGCACCTAATTGAGTGAGGCCATCTTTATCAATAAGATCACCTTGTTTAAGCTGCAATCGTAATCGAGTGATACAAGCTGTAGACGATTGAATGTTATCAAGTCCGCCCACGCTGGCGAGTACTTTATTGGCCAATTCATTGTCTGAAATGTCATCGATGTTAGTCGTGATGGTGACACGACCCGGTGTTTTTACATCTAACTTTCTGATCACAAAGCGGAATACACCATAATAGATGATTGCCATTGGGATACCGACAATCACTCCGCTTAAATAATTGGTTTCAAAACCGTTGAGTGATGGAACAATACCAAATGAGATGTAGTCAATTAATCCCGCCGAGAACGACTTCGCAATATGAGCATCCAGTAAATACATCGCCATGTAAGACAGGCCCGCCATGATGGCGTTAAAGACGTATAAAATAGGTGCAACAAAAATAAAAGTGAACTCTACCGGTTCCGTTATGCCTGTTAAGAAACAGGTTAATGCGGCAGAAAATAAGATACCCGCAGCGATTTTTTTGTTTTTGGTGTGGGCTTCATGGTACATGGCCAAACAGGCTGCAGGTAATGCAAACAGCATCAAAGGAAACTCGCCTTGCATAAACTTACCGGCATTTTGGTAGCTATCGGTCGAGAAAGATTTCACACCTTCGGCAAGCATTTTGAACCATATAGTCTGATCTCCATGAATGACTTGCCCTGCTGTTGTGGTGTACTCACCAAATGAATACCAGAAAGAAGGGTACCAAATATGGTGCAAACCAAGAGGGATTAACGCCCTTTCTGTTAAGCCAAAAATGAAGGTGGATAGTGCTTGATTACCACCATTAACGATGCCAGATAACGCATTGATACCATCTTGAATATGCCCCCAAATATAAGGGAGTAATAAACCAAGAAAAAAGGAAAATAACGCTGTGGCGAGTGGAACAAAACGTTTTCCAGAAAAGAATCCTAGAAATTCAGGAAGCTGTATTGCATGAAATTTATTGTAGCAATAGGCTGCCAAAATACCGGAAATTAAGCCACCAAACACGCCCATTTGCAGGCTAGGGATACCAAGCACTAACGCATATTTTCCACCGGACATTGCCATTTCTGGTGTGATATTTAGCATCGTGCCTATTGTGGTGTTAATGATGAGAATAGAAACCGCAGCTGATAATGCTGCAATGCCCGATTCCCCCGCTAAGCCCACTGCCGATCCAATCGCGAATAATAGGGGTAAGTTATCAAAGATTACGCCACCCGCGTGCATCATTAATGGTAGGTCAAACTTGTCTCCAAACGCGAGCAATAAGCCTGCAGCGGGTAAGAGTGAAATCGGTAGCATTAACGCTCGGCCAATTAACGATAATCTGGAAACGGCGCCAGTGAGTGATTTTATAAGGTCCATAAATCATTTCCTCCTTGAATTCATGACAAGGAGATTATAAGAAGGGCCGAGTCAAGTAAGCGAAATAAAGCGATGTTTTTATTAAAAATTAAACGTTTTACTTTATAAATCGACTTTTTAGTTAAACGTTTTACTTCTCGAAAATTTTTATAAAGTACTTATTTATGATGAATGCTAGACGGGATCATCAGGCGAAAGGAAGGGGATTCCTCTTTGGGAGAGCCCTCTATTTCTTGACTGACTTCAAAAAATCGTCGGCAAGCTTGAACACCTATTTCCCCTAAGTCGGCTGAAATAAATAATGATGAATCGTTAAAATAGAAGGTTGGTTTTGTATCCACAAAGCAGATCAAGGAGACGACTTTACCGAAGACTTGATCGTAACCAACTTTGTGGCCTAAACGTTCAATGGCAACACATGCTTCAGCGTAAGATTCAAGGTCATGGCAGATCACGGCCGAGATTGCGGCATCTTCTTTCAATAAGTGAAAAACTCTTTCAGATAACCCTTCTTCAGAATCCAAAACACAATGAGTACTTGCGGATAAATTGGCGTGATTAAGTGCTTTAAAGTAGCCTGAAATTCGCTCAGCTCGGCACATAGAGCCAGTTTCGCCTCCCACATAGGCAACTTTTCTATGACCTTGATTGATGAAATAGTCTGTCGCCATTCTTCCTGAGTTAGCGTGGTCGACACCGAGATAATCGACGTTATCGGTAAATATGCTATTTTTTGATAAATCAATAATGGGTAAATCATTCGGAACAGAATCTAATGCCGCTTGATAAAAAGCGCCTCCGGATAAAGATAAACAATAAAAAATACCGTCAACGCCTTGGGAGATGAGCTGATGAGTTTGTTCGGTGAGCGTTTTCCATTGGTGATCACATTGATAGATATTTATCAGATAATCTTGTGCTTGCAGTTTATCAATCAAGCTTTTTAGAGTGTGGGATGTGTAGCTGCAGCTTATATCTCCCACCACGATGCCAATAGTTTTACTGTATTTAGAACGTAATTTTGCGGCAAGGTGGTTACGAACATAACCAATATCTTGAGCAATCTGAATGACTTTATCTCTTGTTTCAGGGGAAAGATTGCCCTTATTCCTTAATGCTAGCGATACCGTAGTGGTTGATACTTCGGCTTTTTTGGCAATGTCTTTGATCGTCACTGTATTTTTCATGAACTCTACTTGAATAGTGAAATATGGTTATCATCACGGTTTAGAGAGTGAACTATAGCTGATATTTTGAGTGGTGATTTTGATTATTTTACATATTCGCGGATAGGGAAATAAAGTGAATGGGAAAATGAAGGATAGTGTGATTAATTTACGAAACGTGATTTTTTAAGATATTAAAAATTGAGAGAAATATTTTGATAGTGTTCAATAACAAAAAAGGCTTACGAATGAACGTAAGCCTTTATTTTTTTAAACCAAATTACTTTAGTTCATGCCGTATTTTTTAAGCTTCTTACGAAGCGTACCACGGTTGATACCCATCATGTTCGCTGCACGAGTTTGGTTACCACGAGTGTACTGCATAACCATATCAAGCATTGGTTGTTCAACTTCTGCTAATACTAATTCGTAAAGATCGTTAACATCCTGGCCGTTTAGTTGAGCAAGGTAGTTCTTTAAAGATGCTTTTACTGAGTCACGTAGTGGCTTCTGTGTGATCTGGTCTTGTGATGTGACAGTCGTTACTGTTAGTGGTTCTGAAGTCAGATTTTGTTCGAACATAATTAGTCTTAGCTCTTCTGGTAATTATAATGCAACGTTATCTCTATCATTCGGCTGGTTAAAGGATCACCTACAATCAGCTTGGATAGACAAAATAACCTTTTAGCACATCGATTTGCTGTGAAGCGTCTTCGATGGCATTGAAAATACGGCGGAACGCACCTTCATCATCATGTTCTTTTAGATACCAACCCACATGCTTACGAGCGATGCGAGGGCCTAAGAACTCCCCATAAAATTCATGAAGAGCTTGAACATGGCCAATCAGGATATCTTGCACTTCTTCTTGTGGAAGCGGTGGCAAGTGTTCTCCGGTTTGTAAATAATGTTGGATCTGGTTAAAAATCCAAGGTCGACCTTGGGCAGGCCGTCCGATCATTAGAGCATCCGCACCAGTGTAATCGAGTACGAATTTCGCTTTTTCTGGGCTATCAATATCACCATTGGCAATCACGGGAATAGAGATAGCTTGTTTGACGGCTCTAATGGTGTCGTATTCTGCTTCGCCTTTGTACATGCAAGCGCGAGTTCTCCCGTGGAGTGCCAGTGCTTGTATGCCACATTGCTCAGCCATCTTGGCAACTTCGACACAGTTTTTATTGTCTGTGTCCCATCCTGTGCGCGTTTTTAAGGTTACGGGAACCTCCACTGCGTTCACCACCGCTTTTAATATCTGTTCGATAATATCGGGGCGTTGCAATAACGCGGAACCTGCCAGTTTTTTATTTACTTTTTTCGCCGGGCAGCCCATGTTGATATCGATGATTTGGGCACCGTTTTCAACACTGACTTGCGCGGCTTGTGCCATGAGATCAGGATCAGCTCCCGCAATTTGTACAGAACGAATGCCCGATTCGCCTTCATGTACCATGCGTTGTAGTGATTTTGATGTGTTCCAAACTTTAGGATTCGAGGACATCATTTCACTGACGGCCATACCGGCACCATATCGAAGGCACAATTCTCGAAACGGCCTATCGGTCACTCCCGCCATTGGGGCGACGATAAGGTTATTCGGTAATGTGTAGTTTCCGATTTTCAAAACAGCATCACACTTCATCTCTGCAAGGGCGCGCATTTTACGCATTTTTTCAGGGCGTGAAAAGACTAATATTTGACCATTTCATAAATACTTTACGAAATTGTCTACTTTTCAGTCAATTAGCCCCGAGTGTTGCAATAAAAAGTTTTTAACGCTGTGTTATGCCGGTATTTTTTGACCTGACTTCTTTTGGCCAGAGACGCGACACCATTCCTGTTGCTCTGCAATCGGATCAAGTTGGAATGCTTCTTGATAATATGACGCAACATCTTCTGCTTGAGTATCTAAGATACCAGACATGGCGATTAAACCGGATGGTTTGACTAAGCCAGAGATCACACCAGATAGTTCGCGCAGAGGGGCGGCAAGAATATTAGCAACCACGACATCGGCCACTAATCCTTCCGGTTGATTTTGAGGCAGGTAGAGCTCTAATTGGTCAGCCACGCCATTGCGTTCTGCGTTATCTTTCGATGCCACAATCGCTTGAGGGTCGATATCGATACCGATCACTTTAGCGGCACCTAACTTTATGGCCGCAATGGCGAGGATGCCGGAGCCACAACCAAAATCGATGACGGTTTTTCCGGTAAGGTCAATGCTGTCTAGCCAGCTTAAGCATAAAGCGGTGGTAGCGTGAGTACCGGTACCAAACGCAAGACCCGGATCAAGAAGAACGTTGACCGCGCTAGGATCGGGTACATCACGCCAGCTTGGACAAATCCACAGACGCTTACCAAATTGCATTGGGTGGAAGTTATCCATCCATTCGCGTTCCCAATCTTTATCTTCAAGTTGTTCTACTTTGTAGGCAAAATCAGCCGTTAACATGTTGCTCGCGCGCATTTGTTCTAATACCCAGTTGGTATCGGTTTCTGCGTCGTATAGCGCTAGGATATCGGTTTCACCCCACAGGCGAGTTTCACCCGGTAGTGGTTCAAAAATAGGAGCATCCTTAGCATCAAGAAAGGTGACCGACAGAGCGCCAGTTTGCTCCATTAACATATCGCCTAATGTTTCAGCATTGTCTTTGGTAGCGTTAATTTTAATTTGAATCCAAGGCATGGGGTTGGCCTCTACTAGGTTAATGAATATTGAAATATACGAGAAATTGGGGCGAAGTTTAGCAGATGAGCCACTTTTTGTAGAGGTTTATACCTAGCCGATAACGCTGCCGTGCTTGAGGGGGCACGACAGCGACACATTAGATGGTTTGCGTTTTAAGGTTAGGTTTGAGTTTGCTGCCAATAATAAAGGCTATTAATCCCAGCAGTAGCGTGGGAACGATAGCATGAACACCGCCCATATCGGGTTTGAAAGTGCTGAATGCAATATAAGAACACAGCCCGACGACCATCGACGCAAAAGCGCCAGTGGCTGAAGCGTTTTTCCAATAAAGCCCTAATACCAGTGGCCACAGGAATACCGCTTGCATGCCACCAAAGGCTAATAAATTCAGCCAGATGATCATATCCGGTGGATTAAGCGCCGCCACAAAGACTAATGCGGCGAAAATACCGGTTACCCACAATGATAATTTAGGTAGCGTTTTCTCGGCTTTTTCACCTTCGCCCATCGAAGGATTGATGTAGTTGATGTATAAGTCTTTGAGTAGCGTTGCCGAGGCTTGAATTAATTGTGAGTCGATGGTCGACATAATCGCCGCCATTGGGCCGGCTAAGAAAATCCCGGCAACCACCGGAGGCAGAACCGTGATCATCAAGGTGGGCATGATTTGGTCAGGGCTGGCGATATCGGGCACGATGGCACGGCCAAATGCGCCGGCTAAGTGCATGCCTAACATCAACAGCGCCACCATAATGGTGCTGATCACCATGCCTTTATGCAGTGACCCACTGTCTTTGTAAGACATGCAACGTACTGCGGCGTGAGGTAGACCAATTACCCCAAAACACACCAATACCCAAAAGCTCATCATAAAGGGTTCGCTAAGAAAATGATTTGGTCCATAAGGCGTGATTAAAGCGGGATCGATGGTGTGCAAGTCAGTGACGATTTCTCCAATGCTCCCACCAGCATGAACGATGCCGACCAGTAACGCGATGGTACCGATAATCATCATGATGCCTTGCAACGTATCGGTCATCACCACCGCGCGAAAACCGCCAATGGTGGTGTATAAACCCACAGTGATAGCAAAAATCATTAAACCATGAGTGTAAGAAAGACCAGTCACGGTTTGCAGTAGGCGTGCGCCCCCTACAAATTGAACCACCATAGTGCCAAAGAAGGCCAGTAATAATGATAATGAAGCAAATACAACAACGCCACGGTGTTGATAACGAGCGTACAGAATGTCATTTAACGTGAGTGCGTTATGACGACGAGCTTCAATCGCGAACTTTTTACCCAATACCCCGAGGGTCAGCCAGGTGGCCGGTAATTGGATCATCGCAAGTAATACCCAACCAAGCCCCATCTGATAAGCGGCGCCCGGGCCACCAATAAATGAGCTAGCACTGGCATACGTTGCAGCAAGGGTCATGGCAAGCACAAAGCCGCCCATGCTGCGACCGCCGACGAGGTATTCATTTAAAAAGCCTTGTTTGTTGCTGTGGCGACTGCTCCAAAAAGCGAGACCGAATACCGCAATAAGATATAAAGCTAGCGGAATAAGAATTTGGCTATTCATGATGATCTTCTTGTTCGATTTCTAATGACATATCTTGGTAGATCCATTTCACCATCGCGACACATAACAAAGTAAAAACAACAGGGCCGACGACACAAGCCATTAAAAACCATAGTGGGAAACCAAAGTAGAGAGTCGGCATCTCGGTGATATTTTCTGGACTAGGCGCTAAACCATAAGCCGAAACATACCACCAGACAAAATAGGCTAATGCGAGTCCAATTGCCCATTTGGCTTCTTTGTGTGCTTGTCGATAACGAGCTTGTAGTGTTTTCATGGCAATGGTGCTTTAGTGAACTGAAAGAGGGGAAGCATTTTTACAAACAATGGGAAGAAAGACAAATGGGAATAAGTTCCTAGTTTCTGGTTTCTAGGAGAGCGGCTTTCGTCGCTAGGGCGCTACGCTTCTCGTGGCTCGAAAAAGCGAAAGATGCTTGCGAGTTACGTGAGCGCTTCGCTTCGTGTTACGAGTAAAAGCAAGAGCAAAAAATATTGCGAGAGGTTGCTCGCTCTTACACGTGACGCGTCACTCGAAACAAGAATGCTTTTCGGCTCTCGAGCGAAGCGTCCCCGAATCCCGTCCCTTTCTTTTCGTGAAACGAGCAGCGCAGCGCCCGAGCCCCGACACCCAAAAACAAAAAAAGACCGCGGCTCTCGCCACGGTCTCTGTGTCTTTTTCTAGAAACTAGGGACTAGCTCCTAGTAGCTTGCTCTTAGTCCTGCAAACCTAGCTTCTTCTCAAGGTAGTGAATATTTGCACCACCGTGTTGGAAGTTTTCATCGTTCATGATGTCAATTTGTAGAGGAATGTTGGTCTTGATGCCATCAATGATGGTTTCGCCTAATGCATTCTTCATGCGAGCAATCGCTACATCACGGTTTTCACCGAATGTGATTAGCTTGCCGATCATTGAATCGTAGTGTGGCGGTACAGAGTAACCCGCATACACGTGAGATTCCCAACGAACGCCCATGCCACCTGGTGGGTGGAAGTGTTGGATTTTACCCGGACAAGGTAGGAAGCGCACTGGATCTTCCGCATTGATACGACACTCAACCGCATGGCCGCGGATCTTAATGTCGTTTTGCGTGAATGATAAAGGTTGACCTGCCGCAATACGTAATTGCTCTTTGATTAGGTCAATGCCAGTGACCATCTCGGTTACTGGGTGCTCAACCTGAATACGGGTGTTCATTTCAATGAAGTAGAACTCGCCGTTTTCGTATAGGAACTCAAAAGTACCTGCGCCACGGTAGCCGATCTCAATACAAGCACGCGTACAACGCTCACCAATGTATTGACGCATTTCTTCAGTAATACCCGGTGCTGGCGCTTCTTCCACCACTTTTTGGTGACGACGTTGCATAGAACAGTCACGCTCACCTAGGTGGATTGCGCCACCTTGTCCATCGGCTAATACTTGAACTTCAATGTGACGAGGGTTTTCTAGGTATTTCTCCATGTAAACCATGTCATTGTTGAAGAAAGATTTTGCTTCAGAACGAGTCATTGCAATTGCTTCAACCAAATCGGCATCTTTACGTACTACACGCATACCACGACCACCGCCGCCACCAGAGGCTTTGATGATAACTGGGTAACCAATGCGTTTTGCAAAGGCGCGGTTTTTCGCATCGTCATCGTCTAACTGGCCATCAGAACCCGGTACACAAGGTACGCCAGCTTTTTTCATTGCGTTGATAGCAGAAACTTTGTCACCCATTAGGCGAATAGTTTCAGCTTTCGGGCCAACGAAGATGAAGCCAGATTTTTCAACTTGTTCAGCGAAGTCGGCGTTCTCAGATAAGAAACCGTAACCTGGGTGGATAGCAACTGCGCCCGATACTTCTGCAGCAGAAATAATACGTGGCACGTTTAGGTAGCTATCTGTACTGCGAGCAGGACCAATACAAATGGTTTCATCTGCAAGTAGTACGTGTTTTAAATCACGGTCAGCCGTTGAGTGAATGGCGACCGTTTTAATGCCTAGCTCTTTACATGCGCGAAGAATACGTAGGGCGATTTCCCCTCGGTTCGCGATGACTAATTTATCTAGCATTTTATTGCCTCTTGTTACCGTGTTAATGATGTGAGATCTGTTTGAAACAACAGACTTATTCAATCACAACAAGCGGTTGATCGAATTCAACAGGTTGGCCATCTTCAACAAGGATAGCTTTAACAACACCTGTTTTATCAGCTTCAATTTGGTTCATCATTTTCATTGCTTCAACGATACAAAGCGTTTGACCTTCTTGTACGCTTTGACCAATCTCGATGAAAGATTTCGCTTCTGGGCTTGGAGAACGGTAGAAAGTACCAACCATTGGTGAAAGTACTTTGTGACCCGTTTCTATAGGAGCAGCCGCAGGCGCTGCTGGTTCAGATGCCGCTGGTGCAGCCGCAGGCGCTGCTGGAGCCGGAGCTGCCGCATATTGAACTGGAGCTGCAGGAGCCGCTTGATTGCTATAGCGGTTGATGCGTACTGATTCTTCACCTTCAGAGATTTCAAGTTCAGCGATGCCAGATTCTTCTACTAGCTCGATAAGCTTCTTGATTTTACGAATATCCATAATGTGTTCTCTATTAGTTTAATTATTCATTTCACGACAATAGTAAAACTACTGCCAATGTCGTAAACGTGTCCAAGTAATTTGAACGCGCGAAATCTTGGTAGCGAATTCATTAAGCCGATGGCGTTTGGCTTAAATGAGCGTGCGCTGCCGAGAGTGCAAATTGGTAACCTTGAGCGCCGAGCCCGCAAATCACACCAACCGCTTTATCTGAAAGATAAGAATGATGGCGGAAAGCTTCGCGAGCGTGAACGTTCGATAGGTGCACTTCAATAAATGGAATCTTCACCCCAAGCAATGCATCGCGTAGTGCCACACTGGTGTGGGTAAACGCGGCAGGGTTGATGATGATAAAGTCGATAGTGTTGTAAGCGGCATGAATCGCTTCGATCAATTCGTATTCACGATTCGATTGTAAATGCGACAGTTCAATACCTAACTCTTTAGCTTGCGCCTCTAAGTTATTAACAATATCGGACAATGTATTAGAACCATAATGCGTCGGTTCACGTAACCCGAGCAAATTTAAATTCGGCCCATTTAAGACTAGAACTCGTAAGTTTGCTGACATTGTGTGGCTAATATCCATTAAAGTGAATGTAAAATGCATCATGTCATAATTTTGATGCTTTGCTAAGTAAGATAGCAAAAAAAATGACACTGAAGCTAATAATTTGACCGATTATAGCTAAATCAGCGCAAATCGCAGCATTTTACTGGTCTAATGACTGGTTTTTGCCAGTTTAAAGTCGATTTGTTTACTAAAAATGAAAAGTTAAGTTTACAAGTTGTCATGGTAATGAAAAAGAAACGACTTATATGATTGGTAAATAAAAGGCCGCCATATCATATGGCGGCCTTGGTGTATGGTGATGTGTCAATTACATTAAGTTGGCTTTTTCTTCAATCAGCTTATCCACCACACTTGGGTCGGCTAAGGTTGAAGTGTCTCCTAAATTGCTGGTATCTCCTGTGGCAATTTTACGCAAAATACGGCGCATGATTTTACCTGAACGTGTTTTCGGTAGTGAATCGGTCCAATGCAGTACATCTGGTGTGGCAATTGGGCCAATTTCTTTACGAACCCAGTCTTTCACTTCTTTGTGGAGTTCCGCTGATGGGAATTCACCATCATTAAGCGTGATGTAAGCGTAAATCGCCTGACCTTTGATGTCGTGCGGAATGCCGACAATTGCCGCTTCAGCAATCTTATCGAATGCCACCAGTGCCGATTCAATCTCTGCGGTTCCCATGCGGTGGCCGGATACGTTAAGTACATCATCCACACGACCGGTGATCCAGTAATAGCCATCTTCATCACGACGAGCGCCATCTCCGGTGGTGTATACGCCTTTAAAGGTCGAGAAGTAGGTTTGCTCGAAACGCTCATGATCGCCATAAATGGTGCGCATTTGACCTGGCCAAGAATCGGTAATGACCAGATTACCTTCATTGGCACCTTCTAAGACACCGCCTTCGTTATCAAACAACGCCGGTTGTACGCCAAAGAATGGACGGGTTGCGGAACCCGCTTTCAGCTCGGTTGCGCCCGGAAGTGGGGTGATTAAAATGCCACCCGTTTCGGTTTGCCACCAAGTATCGACGATCGGACAACGTTCATCACCAATGGTTTTGTAATACCACTCCCACGCTTCTGGGTTAATGGGTTCACCCACTGAGCCCATAATACGTAAGCTAGAACGTTTGGTGCCTTTAATTGCCTCATCACCTTTAGCCATTAGGGCACGAATCGCCGTTGGTGCGGTGTATAAAATGCTGACTTGATGTTTATCGACCACCTCGCTCATGCGACTGGTGTTCGGGTAGTTTGGTACCCCTTCAAATAAGATGGTTTTTGCGCCGTTAGAGAGCGGGCCATACACAAGGTAAGTGTGGCCGGTGATCCAACCCACATCGGCCGTACACCAGAACACATCATTGGGTTGATAATCAAAAACATATTTGAATGTCATGGTGGCATAAACAAGGTAGCCGCCAGTGGTGTGAAGCACCCCTTTGGGTTTCCCAGTGGAGCCTGAGGTATACAAAATAAACAGTGGGTCCTCTGCATTCATTGGCTCGGGGGCGCATTCAGGCGAAGCCTGTTCGGTTGCTTCATGCCACCAAATATCGCGTTCAGCATTCCATTCAACATTGCCGCCAGTGCGTTGGAAAACCACCACACTGCTGATATTAGTTTCTGGGTTTTTCAAAGCTTGGTCGACATTGGCTTTGAGTGGTACAGCGCGTCCGCCACGCACCCCTTCATCGGCCGTAATCACGACTTTAGCGTTGGAGTCAATAATACGGCCGGCAAGGGCATCAGGAGAGAAACCGCCAAAGACCACAGTATGAATAGCACCGATACGGGTACAGGCCAGCATTGCGACCGCGGCTTCAGGCACCATTGGCATGTAAAGACACACCACATCGCCTTTTTTAACCCCTTGTGCTTTTAACACATTGGAAAAGCGACAGACTTTCTCATGTAATTGGTTGAAGGTGATTTGCGCGTCATCGTTAGGATTATCTCCTTCCCAAATAATCGCGACTTCATCGCCACGCTCAGCGAGGTGACGGTCAATACAGTTAGCGGAAACGTTAAGTTGGCCATCTTCAAACCATTTTATGCTGATATTGCCAGGTTCAAAAGACGTGTTTTTGACTTGAGTAAAAGGCTTAATCCAATCGACAATCTTTCCATGTTTAGCCCAGAAACCTTGCGGGTCATTGACCGACTCTTGGTACATTGATAAATAGGTGTCATTGTCGGCGTGAGTTTGCTGCAAGATGTTCTCTTTAACGGGATGAATATGAACTTCACTCATTGGGCTCTCCTTGCTTGAGTCTGACTCAATTCTTTAATCGGTACGGAAGAAATTTATTGGCTGTTGTTTGATTTCTACTTTCTGCCTATGTTGGGACTTCCACAATTAGACTTTAGGCTTAGATGTTGTTAATAAAGGCTTTTCGTCTGATTTTATCGAGTAAAATGAGAGCTAGATCTGATGTTTTTGGTGGCGCCAGCCTTAACGTTTTTTATAGGCAAGGCTAGGGTTTGGCATGTTGCCATAGGTGAGTCGGACATAAATGAGTGCTGCGGTGATGGCATCTTGCAGTGCATCATGGCGCTCTTGAATCGGCAGTTCTAAATGTCGGCAGATCGCCTCTAAACTTAAATCACAATAAGCATTGGGCAATAGTCGTTCTATCTGTTGATGGTAAAGGTGACTGACTTCAATCAATGGATTGGGTAGCGGAAAGCCAAAGTGTTTTCGATAGGCGCGGTCTAAAATGGTTTTATCGTAACGAATGTGATAACCCACTAGAGGACGATTACCAATAAAGGCGAGCAGTTTTTCTAATCCTTCTGCTTCCGAATAACCACCGGCCAGATCATGATGCCGAAGTTGATGAATTTTAATCGAGCTTGAGCTCAATGATTGTGGCGCTTTGAGTTTGATATGAAACGGCTCACTGGTGATGATTTTATTATTGATGATTTTGGTGGCAGCGATAGTGACTAGCTCCGCTTGTTGTGGGTTTAAGCTGGTGGTTTCACAATCAAGAGATACAAACTCTCCTTTCGGTATGACACCAAAAAGAGGTTGGTATGGGGAATGTTTGAGGCGATAAAACCAATATAAACGTTGCAGAGCATTCATATGCGTTACTCTCGAATTTGATAGTGGTAGCTAAGCCATTGCTTGAATTTTTTAACCACATGTAGGCTATGACGCAGGAGATCGCGCTCACTACGATTGAGGCTTTGAACATCCAGTTGATTATGGCTATGTTGGCAAGTAAGTTGTTGCGACAGTCGCCATTTGATAAATAACTTGAGGGCTTCCGACAAATTATCCGCGGTTAAGCTTTCTAGAATATTTTGTTGTTGTAGTTGCTCGATTCGCTCAAAAGTATTGCTGGCGAGAATTTGATGTTCTAACGCTAATGTGCGAATGCCGTGTACGATCGGGAAAATGCCGCCTTGTTTAATATCTATCCCTTGTTTGTTTTGTTTAACTTGGCCAAAAAAAGTCAGTGGCACCGCAAAGCCTAGTGCTGGGCGGGCGAACTCCATTAAGCCTAGTCCATTATTGTGCATTAACGTGTGTAGTTGTTGTTTCAGAGGTTCGAGTAAGCTTTTATTGCCAGCAATCGCTTGAGCGTCCGAAAAAATGGCCAGCTTCATTACCGAAGAGGATGAGCTTTCTTTGGTCCATTGTTGTAAGCATTTTTTCCAATCTAGTTGGCTCTTGACCCATTCAGGATTATTGACCATCACTTTACCTGGACAAGGTGGATAACCTAGTCGTTGCAAAGTTTCACTAAAACGATCCATTAACGGGCCAAATTGATGCCAATGCAGACCATCTTTGATGATTAGCGCATTGTCTTGATCGGTCTTTAGGATTTGCTCGCCACGTCCTTCCGAACCGAGCACTAATAAGCAGCAATGATCATGTAAATGCGCTGGCACGATAAGCGCAAAAGCTTTCTCTATGATTTGTTCATTGACCGCAGAAATAAGCTCCATAATGAATCGAGTACGAATGCCGTTATGTTGTAGGGTTTGTACTAACTCTCGTTGCCGACTGGCGGCATCGATAAGCTCATCTAGATTATTCGCGTTGGCAATTCTCAAGGTTAATACGTGTGAGTGAGTAGAAAAAGCGCTCAACACTTGAGTGAGGTTGAGCATGCCAACGATTTGTTGACCTTGAGTGACCGCAAGGCGTTTGCACTTATAGCGAGTCATCATGATCATGGCATCAAATAAATAATCGCCTTCAGGCACATGCAGAACCGGAAAGTTCGCCACTTGTTGCGCCGGACAATCAAGCGGTTGTTGTTCCAGTGCGATCGCGTGTAATAAATCGGTGCGAGTAATAATGCCAAACGGCAATTGTGAATCAGTATATTGCCGTTTGGGTAGAGCGATTAACGCGGCATCACTACCATGTTGTTGCATTTGTTCGGTGGCTTGTTTTAAATTGGCATCGCTCTCGAGTATCAGTGCTGGCGTGTAGATCGCCTCATCGACTTTGGTGAGAATGAATTCCGCTAAATTTTGTTGATTATGCGCTTGCTCAATTCGCTGCTGGCGAGCCGATAAATTGTTATCAAAATAGGCGGCAAAGTCCTCGTTTTCCTTATATAGCGCTAGGAAAATACGTCGAGGAAGCAGATAAGAGAGCGTGTCCTCCAAGGCGGTATAACGATGTTTTATAGTGCCATCGAGTAGCGAGCGCACATCAAACATGTCTTCATGGCCGTAGTGAGCAAACACTTCTCTACCATCATCACTGGTTTCTTCTACCGCACCTTTAATTAATACATACAGGTTCTCATCGCATTTTCCGGGCGTGAGAATGGTGTCAGATTGGCGAAAGTAAGCCACATCAAGATTTGAGCGTAGTTGTGCCTGTTGCTGTTCTGATAAGCGATCAAAGGGTGCTAATGTCATATTAAATTTATCAGGCATGGCAACCACACTCATACAAAAATGGGAGATTTTAGTGTGGCGATTTTCATTGGGTCACGCTAGACGACTTTGGTCTATATAGACTTCTTACTTGATGCTGCTTTGTTGACTGATTATTTTTCGCATGACTGGAATAGTCACTGTGTAGGATAACAGGCATAATGACGCCTGTTTTTTTGTTTCTCAACAAGCCCTTGGATGGAATCATGCTCAAGCCTGCGCCTTTTGGTTGGATATCCCAATACTTTTTCGGTTTCTTTTTTGTTTATGGCGTGTACCTGCCTTTTTGGGGGATTTGGCTTTCAGATCAAGGGGTGTCTGCGGCAGACATTGGGATTTTGCTAGGACTGGGTTTTGCGACACGTTGTGTGGTGAATTTGATGGTGACACCTCGTGTGCATAAAGTGGAATATTTGCTGCCTGCATTGCGCATTTTGACGTTGGGTTGCCTGATTTTTACCAGTTTGCATTTAGCCGCAGGAGGGCGTTTTTTGTGGTTGGCATTAGCCGTGATTGGGTTTAATACTTGCTTTGGACCGGGGATGCCATTGTCGGATTCGGTGGCCAATTACTACAGCAAACTCAAATTGATTGATTATGGCCGCAGCCGTTTATGGGGGTCGGTCGCCTTTATTGTGGGTTCCACCTTAGTCGGTTATCTCGCTAATGGGTTTGGCAGCAATATGATCATTTACACGGCAGCCGCGGGTTTATTGGTGACGGTATTGATGTCGTTACGTCAACCATCACAAAAGCCTGTTACGCAATCTGAAGATGCAAAGAAAGCCAGACCGCCTTTGCTCGCACTGTTAAAGCAGTGGCCGGTCATTAAATTTCTGTTGTTGGTGGCCTTGTTGCAAGGTTCACATGCGGCTTATTACAGTTTTAGTTCGATTTATTGGAAAGAAGCTGGCATTGCTGAGTCGACCATAGGTTATTTGTGGAGCTTTTCAGTCGTATCTGAAGTGCTGTTATTTGCGTTTAGTGCTCGTTTGTTTGCTCGTTGGTCATTAAGAAGCATGTTTTTATTGGCGTCATTGGCTGTGATTGTGCGCTGGAGTGGTTTAGCGTTAACCCATGAGGTTTGGATGCTGGCGGGTTTACAGACGTTGCACGGCCTCACTTTTGCTCTGACACATTTTGCGACTATTCGCTATATTCAACAAGCCGATGACAACCAAATGGTGCCATTACAATCGCTGTATAACGCGATTCCTTTGGGGGCATTTGTCGCGGCAATGACAGCATTGAGTGGATGGGGCTATGAATATTTACACGCTGGGATCTTTTGGGTGATGGCTGCGATGGGTGTATTGGCGCTATTGGTTAAATTGGATGAACGGGCTCGCTAAATCAGCTCAACGATATTTTTAACGCTAGTGGTCTAAGGTTGTACTTGAGCTCGCTTTGGTACGAATCTGTTTTTGCACTAATTTGTTTTGCGCTAAGTTGTTTTTGCACTTGGCCCACACTTCAACATCAAATTGATTGAGAGTCACTCGCCCTCGTAGCACAATCCTTGTAAATACATGGATGTATGATTTGAGGGCGATATGCAAGGATGGATAGTGATCCCAGTATCACTGGCGTATTTAGGGATACTGTTTTTAATTGCCTGGTATGGCGATAGGCAAAAAAGCTGGTTATTTCGCTGGCGACCTTGGATCTATAGTTTATCCATTGCGGTCTATTGTACCTCTTGGACCTTTTACGGCACGGTTGGCCAAGCCAGTGCTGATATGTGGTCCTTCTTACCGATTTATCTCGCACCAATCATTGTCTTTACTTTTGGCTGGCGCATTCTTGCACGCTTAATTCTGATCACTAAGCGTGAGCACATTACCTCTATCGCGGATTTTATCGCCGCGCGTTATGGTAAATCTCAAGGGCTCGCCATTACCGTGACACTCATTGCGGTGATTGGCGTGTTGCCTTATATCGCTTTGCAATTACGAGGCATTACCATGGGGCTGGAACTGGTTGCCCCTAATTTAATGCAGCAACTTGGCTATCAAGATATGCAAGTGTCATGGTTTGTGGTCGGGGTGTTGGCGGTATTTACCATGCTATTTGGTACGCGCCATATCGACAGCACGGAACACCATCGTGGCATTATGATGGCGGTGGCGTTTGAATCGGTAGTGAAGTTATTTGCCTTTCTCGTGGTTGGCGTGTTTGTGGTTTACCTGATTTACCAAGCGCCTGACATCAGCATGTCGGATCTGACGCAGCAATATTATCAAGCCCCCAATATTCCTACTTTAGTCATTCATATGGTGCTGACCATGGCGGCGATCATCTGTTTGCCTCGCCAATTCCATACCACCATTGTTGAAAATGACCAAGCTCGTGATTTGCATGTCGCAAGGCGAGTCTTTCCTGTTTACTTATTACTCATGGGGTTATTTGTATTGCCGGTTGCATGGGCGGGGCAATATTTATTAGGAGGTTCGAGTGCCGACGCTTATGTGATTAGTGTGCCGCTTTCCGCCGACGCAGACACCATCGCTTTGCTTGCGTATCTAGGGGGCACTTCGGCGGCCAGTGGCATGGTGATTGTCTCGACGATTGCGTTGACGATTATGGTGTCCAATGATTTGGTATGGCCGATGCTGTTGCGTCGCATGCGTTTATCCAATGCCAAGCCAAAGCAAATTTCAGGTTTATTACTCAATGTTCGCCGCGCTTTAATTGCTTTGTTGCTAGCGGGCGCGTGGGGCTTTTATCAAATACTGGATCGAGTGCCGTCATTATCGGTGATAGGTTTATTATCTTTTGCGGCCATAGCCCAATTTGCCCCAGCATTATTGGGTGGTTTGTATTGGCGTAAAGGTAATCGGCAAGGGGTGTATGTCGGCCTGATCCTTGGTTTTGTGGTATGGCTGGCCACCTTAATGCTGCAAACCAATATGTTGGCGGGCAGTGAAGAAACCAACTTTTTGGTCTGGTTCTTAACCCCACCAGAATGGTTGCAAAGTTTAAATTTGAAGTCTTCCGATTGGGGAATGGCATTGAGCTTAGTCGTGAATAGTGCCGCGTATCTTTTGGTATCATTGATCACTCGTTCAAGCTTAAGCGATCGCCTGCAAGCCGCTTCTTTTGTTGGTACACCTTTTCCAGAAAGTGAAGATGTCAGTTTATATCAAAGCCGAGTGAGTGTGGCTGAGCTTGAAATGTTGGCTTCTAGGTTTGTTGGGCGTAAGCGGGCTCGCCATGCTTTCCAACTTTTTTGGTCACAACAAAGCGAAACCTTATTGCCGCAACAACAAGCTTCGGCTTCTTTGATTCGTCATACCGAACGGGTGTTGGCGGGGGTATTTGGGGCATCGTCTTCTCGTTTAGTGCTTACTTCTGCGCTGCAAGGTCGCAATATGCAGTTGGAAGAAGTGGCGGCGATCGTCGATGAAGCGTCAGAGTTGTATGACTTTAGTCGTGGTTTACTGCAAGGGGCGATAGAGCATGTGAGCCAAGGGATTGCGGTCGTCGATAAACAACTGCGGCTGGTGGCATGGAATCAACGCTATTTAGAGCTATTCGATTTTCCTCCAGGCTTGATTCAAGTGGGACGGCCGATTGCCGATGTGATTCGTCATAATGCTCAACAAGGTTTATGTGGACCGGGCGATCCTGAATTGCACGTACGCCGTCGAGTCGAACATTTGGAACGCGGTACTAAGCATACCTCTTCTCGAATCCGTGATGACGGGCAAGTGATTGAAGTGCAAGGCAACCCAATGCCCGGTGGTGGGTTCGTGATGAGCTTTTCTGATATTACCGCGTTCCGTCGCGCTGAACAGGCATTAAAAGAAGCCAATGAAACCTTAGAAGATCGAGTGCAAGAACGAACTCATGAGTTAGAAAAATTGAACACCAAATTGGTGGCGGCGACTCAAGATGCGCAACATGCTTCTCAATCGAAAAGTCGATTACTCGCCGCGGTGAGCCATGACTTAATGCAGCCACTCAATGCGGCCCGCTTATTTGCCTCATCGCTCAGTGAAACCGCCAATGATACCAATACCAAACAATTTTCAGCACACATTGAAAGTGCCTTGGGCGCGGCAGAAGATCTGATCGGCGATTTATTGGATATTTCTCGTTTAGAATCCGGCAAAGTGCCGACCGATGTTCGTTGTTTTGAATTGCGAGAAGTGCTCGATAAATTGGATGCGGAATTCAGTGTACTGGCCGCAGAGCAAAATATTGAATTTGAACGAGTACCGACGCAATTGATGGTTGAATCCGACCCTAAGCTGCTAAGACGGGTACTACAAAATCTTCTCACTAACGCGTTTCGTTATAGTCAACAAGAAGGGCGCAGAGGCAAAGTGTTGCTTGGTGTGAGGCGAACTAAGGACGATATTCGGATTGAAGTGTGGGATAACGGCATTGGCATTCCGCTTGAGAAACAAGGTGAAATTTTTGATGAATTTACCCGTGTCGATGAAAACCGCGCCGATCAAGGGTTGGGGCTTGGCTTGGCGATAGCTCGCGGGATCACTCGTTTACTAGGGCATGCTTTAGAGTTACGTTCATGGCCACAACAAGGCACCGTCTTTTCAGTAAGCTTGAAGCGCTGCCATCAACTTCCGGTGGTTGAAGCGAAAGCAAAAGCGGTAGAGCACGAGCCTCTGGCGAATATAAAAGTTTTGTGCGTTGACAATGAGCCAGAGATTTTATTGGGCATGAAAACCTTACTAGAGCGTTGGGGATGTGAAGTTCGTACTGCGCTCGATTTAAAACAAAGTTTGAGTGCACTAGAACAAGATTGGAGCCCAGAAGTGGTCTTTTCTGATTACCATCTAGATAATGGTCGTACAGGGTTAGAGGTGTTGCTGGCAATAAGAGAGCAAATTGGTGATAGTTTTGCTGGGGTTGTGATCAGTGCTGATCGCTCAGAAGAAGTGAATCAAGCTATTCAATCCGGCGGTTTTCAGTTCTTAGCTAAACCAGTCAAACCATTGAAATTAAGAGCGGTATTGAATCGTTTATAGATCTTGGTACTGTGCGCAAAATGAATAATAAAAGGATGTACGAATATGATGGGTGAATACCAAACCAAACAAGGTGTGTTAGTTGAGATTTTCCAGGGGCAAGTGCGCATTGCGATGGGCGGTTTAGTGGTCGCGGATAAAGTGGAGAATATTCACGCGATTGCTATTAATACGCCTGATGGCAAAGGGAGCTTTTATCTTGCGGTGGATGATTCAAATGCCTTGTTGTTTGTGGAAGATTTAGTTGAACTTGAAGCCGTCGCGCAAGTGTTGGATCTTGAGGTTGAGAAAGGTTAAGGGGGTTATAGTCCCTAGTTTCTAGGTGTAGCGTTTCTTGTGGCTTGGGCGCTTCGCTTCTCGTTTATCGAAAAAGCAGTTTGTGTTTGTTGACAGGACGACAGGTATCTTTAACCTATTTTCGAACAACGAACAACGAACAACGAACAACGAACAACGAACAACGAACAACGAACAACGAACAACGAACAACGAGCAACGAGCAATGCAAAAAGCCCGAAGCATTTAAACGCTTCGGGCTTTGTTTATTTAAGGATGTTTATCCTAACTTATTAGTGGTCGTGTGCTGTGCCTGCGCCTTTCGGGAAGCGGATTGACTCAACCATATCTTGTACATCTTGCGGTACCTCTGCGGTAAATTTATTCACCACAATTGAGACCACAAAGTTTAAGCACATGCCTAGAGTACCAATGCCTTCTGGGCTGATACCGAAGAACCAATTATCTGGTGTGCTAGCCGCTGGGTTAACAAATTTAAAGTAAATAATGTACGCAGCGGTAAATACGATACCGGTCACCATACCAGCAATCGCACCTTCTTTGTTCATCTTCTTATAGAAAATACCTAAGATGATGGCAGGGAAGAAGGAGGCGGCGGCTAAGCCGAAGGCAAAGGCCACTACTTGCGCCACAAAGCCTGGAGGGTTGATACCTAGATAACCAGCCCCGATAATCGCTAATGCGGCGGCTCCCCGAGCAAATAGCAGTTCCTGCTTATCGGTCATATTGGGCTTGAACTCTTTCTTCAATAAATCATGAGAGATTGAGGTCGAGATAACCAATAATAAGCCTGCGGCGGTCGATAGTGCGGCCGCTAAACCACCTGCTGCCAGCAGCGCCACTACCCAGTTAGGTAATTTTGCAAGTTCTGGAGAGGCCAGTACGATGATATCGCGGTTGATGCTCATCTCATTACGTTCATCACCTGAGTAGAACATTTTACCATCGCCGTTCTTATCTTCCCAAGAAACAAGGCCAGTGCTTTCCCAGTTGTGGTACCAGCTTGGTGCGTTCTCAGCCATAACACCTTGTTGATCTGGACCATTAATGGTCTCGATTAGGTTTACGCGAGCAAATGACGCAACAGCAGGTGCTGTGGTGTAAAGCAGAGAAATGAACAGTAATGCCCAACCTGCAGAAATACGCGCATCTTTTACTTTAGGCACGGTGAAGAAACGGATGATCACGTGTGGTAGACCTGCAGTACCCACCATTAACGCGGCGGTAATGAAGAACACATCTACGGTACTTTTCGAGCCATTAATGTAGGAGGTGAACCCAAGTTCTTGAGTTAAGCCTTCTAAACGGTCCATCAAGTACACATCCGAACCTGAAATGGTGGAACCCATACCAATTTGTGGGAACACATTACCAGTCATCATGATAGAGGTAAAAATCGCCGGCACTAAGAAAGCGAAAATCAGTACGCAGAATTGAGCAACCTGAGTATAAGTAATGCCTTTCATGCCACCAAGGACAGCGTAGAAGAACACTATCGCCATACCAATGATGATGCCGAGGTTGATGTCGACTTCTAAGAAGCGAGCAAATACCACGCCCACGCCACGCATTTGGCCTGCCACATAAGTGAAAGAAATGAAGATGGCACAGAAGATCGCCACTAAGCGTGCGGTACGAGAATAGTAACGGTCACCAATGAAATCAGGAACCGTGAACTTGCCGAATTTACGTAGATAAGGGGCTAAACAAAGTGCTAATAATACGTAACCGCCAGTCCAACCCATTAAGTAAACCGAGCCATCGTAGCCGGCAAAAGAAATGATACCTGCCATTGAAATGAAAGATGCCGCTGACATCCAGTCGGCAGCGGTTGCCATGCCATTGGCGACTGGGTGAACCCCGCCCCCTGCGACATAGAACTCACTGGTGGATCCAGCGCGAGCCCAAATAGCAATGCCGATATACAACGCAAAGGTGATACCGACGAGAATAAACGTCCAAGTTTGAATATCCATATAAGCCTCTTAGTCTTCCTGTACATTATATTTTTTATCAAGCGCATTCATGCGCGCGACATACACGAAGATCAGCGCAACGAAGGTATAAATTGATCCTTGCTGTGCAAACCAAAATCCCAATTTAAATCCTGCAAATTGGATGGTATTAAGTGCATCGACAAATAAAATGCCCGCACAATAAGACACCACAAACCAAATGGTCAGTAGAGTCGCCATAATGCCTAGGTTTTCCTTCCAGTAGGCTTGGGCATGTTTGTCAGATTCAAACGCCATGGCCATTCTCCTTTGTTTTACTTAATTATTTTCACTGCAATAAACAGTGAACTCTTTTGTTAATAAAACGTTACGAGAAAACAATAGCAGTAGTATTTGAAAGCAGCTTTTCAACTTTAGTCGGGCAAGAATGTCGAAGAATTAAGACCTTAGCGGCTTTTTTGTGAGGTCGGTTGGAATAATTTAGCCTAGCTCTGAGTAAGGGCTAGGCTAAGGTCTAATAAGGTTAGGCTAAGGTCTAATAGGGAACGTTGAAGTGATTTAAATCACAGGGTTAAAAATAGAAATCTCGGATACCCATCAATAAGTTATTCACAGCCACTGCCGCTAAGATAAGCCCCATCACACGGCTAATAATCGCCGCACCGACATTGCCTATCAGTTTATGGATACCTGTGGCACCAAGCAATAACGCCAGTGTCGACAACAACACGAGTACCATTACGCCAGCGGTTAAGCTTTGGTCGATGATCGAGTTACGGTGATTATCGGTAAGTAGCACAATCGCCATCATGGCACCCGGTGAGGCGATAGATGGAATCGCTAATGGGTATACGGCTAGATTGGCAAGATCAGAACGACCTAATTCTTCACCCATCTTGGCTTCTTGAGCCGGTTTGCCTTCACCAAAAATCATACTAAGCGCAAATAACAATAATACTAAGCCACCTGCGGCTTGAAACGCGGGCAGAGGGATTTGCATTGCTTCAAGTAATATTTGCCCCATGATTAAGAAGAATAATAATACCCCTGTCGCAATCGCGACCGCTTTTAGAGCGACTAAACGTTTTTGTTTGGTGGATAAGCCCTGAGTTTGAGATAAGTAAATAGGAACAGTACCAACTGGGTCAATAACGGCCCATAACACCACAAATTGGGTAATTAAAATCGTGAGCAAAATCTCTCCTAAGTTGAATATTTAATGGTTGGCTCATTCGAGCAATCGATTAGTCTCTTGGGTTAGCATTTATGACGATGCCAACGGTAGTAATTCGGTTATCTACTATATCACGAACATATAAAGTGACTTGTTCAAACTCTTTGGCGACATCTTGTTGTGGTTCACCCTCAAATAATTGATGTAAGAATTCGGCTAAAGATAAATGTGCTGTTGCCGGTAAACTGATGCCATAAGAATGTTGAATATCACTAATTTTAGTAAAACCTTTTAACAGTAATTCGGTGTTATAAAGTGTCGGGTCCTGCGCATCATTAATGCTCGCACAAGCGATATCGACAAAGTCGCGCATATTGGGTGCCATCATAATGAATAGGTGATCACCCGCTAACAGCAAAGTTGAACCTCGTGGGGGAATCACTTTCGTGCCACGAGAAATCATTGCCACTACACAGCCATCGGGGAGCGCCATTTGAGACAAACGTCGCCCAGCCGCTCTCGAGTCTTCACCGAGTTGGTATTGGACAATTTCTGTTTCACTCTCCCCTAAGGTTGTAATTTCCAAGGTAGCGGCTGGCGTCGGTGGTGGAGGAATGGTGAGGCCTAATTTTCGGGCCGCCAAAGGCAGTGTTGAACCTTGTACCGTGGCAGAAATCAAGACGACGAAAAACACAACGTTAAAAATCAAATTGGCATTGGGGAGTCCGTACATTAAAGGGTAAATCGCCAAAATGATCGGTACAGATCCTCTTAAGCCAACCCAAGAAACTAAAGCACTTTCTCTTTTATTAAAGCCAAATAACTTAAGAATGGGGAAGATGGCTAGTGGGCGAGCAATCAATGTTAAAACAATCGCGATCAATAAGCCTTCAAACCAAACATCGAGTAAAGAGGACGGTGTGATCAGCAAACCTAAGATCACGAACATGTTTATCTGCCCAAGCCAAGCCAGTCCGTCATGAAACAAAAAGGTGCTTCTTTGAAATACAAAACGACTATTACCAATAACAACACCTGTAATAAATATCGCGAGGAAACCACTGCCACCTAAGTTGGCGCTGATACCAAAAGACAGTAAACCTAACGCTGCGACCATCACTGGATATAAGCCAGAAGTCGTTAAATTGATATTATTAATAATACGAATCGACAGCCAACCACACACTAAGCCCACTAAAGAGCCTACTCCCATTTGTTGCACGAACAACATGATCAGGCCTGAGCCGGGTTCAATCTTATTCGTCATGATCTCGAGCAGGCCGACGGTTAAGAAAATGGCCATCGGGTCGTTAGTCGCGCTTTCAATTTCTAAGGTCGATTTAAGACGAGTGTTGATGTGGATCCCTGCCGTACGCAACAAGGAAAAAACGGCTGCAGCATCCGTTGAGCCGACAATTGCTCCAATCAACAAACCATAAAGTAGTGAAGTATTTAAGATATAGGCGGCCGACACTCCGGTGATAATGGTTGTTATAAGGACTCCGAAGGTGGCGAGCACGGAAGCCGGTTTCCAAACTTGCTTGATTGAGGTAATGGGCGTTTGCAAGCCACCATCAAACAAAATGATAGCCAGAGCCAGTGACCCAAGTGAGTGAGCAATTTGTGCGTTATCGAAATAAATACCGCCTGGACCATCTTCGCCTGCCAGCATGCCAACAATTAAGAACATCACCAGTAAAGGCAATCCTAAACGAGCCGATAATTTGCTCGATAAGATCCCTAACACCAACAAAACGGCGGCTAATAAAATGAGTTGGTCAATAACAAACATAGGCAGAACTCTTCCTGAATATTTGGAAGGAAAGATAAATATTATCGCGGCACTATTTCATTTCACTGCGTTTTTAAGGAGATAAAAAGCAGTATTCGATGAGCGTGAGGGCTCATGATTTGGTTTAGGAGGAAATAGTAACGACCAATGCAAAATATCATATTCTGCAAATAGATATTGAACAAGTCGTTACTGATTTATTTAATTCTCTGTTTCTAATTGTTGCAATAGGATCACCGCTTGAGTACGGTTTTTAACGTCTAGTTTACGGAATATCGCCGTCATGTGGGCTTTAATAGTTGCCTCTGAGACATTGAGTTCATAAGCAATTTGCTTGTTAAGTAATCCATCGGACAACATTCCTAACACTTTATATTGCTGTGGCGTCAGAGAGGTGAGTTTTTGGCTGAGTTCATTGCAAGCGTCATTATTTTGAATTAGACCTTCAGGAAAGAATGGGTCGCCATTGAGCACTTGGTTGAGCGCGCTATTGAGCTCTCGCATATCGCTGGATTTAGGGATAAATCCAAAGGCACCGTGGCTTTTTACTTGGCTGACGACGCTTGATTCTTCACTGGCGGAAATGACCACAATCGGTAAATCTGGATACTCTGAACGTAGGTGAATTAACCCTGACATGCCATTTGAGCCGGGCATTTTAAGATCGAGTAATAATAGATCGGGTTCATCGACTTTCTTGATTAATGCGAGTAATGCATCAAGAGAGTCGGCTTCGTGTAAGTTAGCGCCACTCACCGCCATATGAATTGATTGAAATAGGGCGTTACGAAAGAGTGGATGATCATCTGCAATGATAATGTTGTATGTCGAATCCATGACAATAAGTTCACTGTTAAAGTAACAATGGTTTTATTATCAACCTGTTTAACCGTTCCCTCAACCAAGCAGAGGCAAAAATCTGAACTATATCCGACTTTTGTCTAATTTGTACTCAGGCAGCCCCTAGAGCAATTGGTTTTTCTTGAGGTGCAGTGAAAATTTTTCGGCATTCATAAAGCCAGCAATACGAGCTTGAGGAACGTGTTCACCTTGTGAATTCCAAAACTCAATCGTTGGTAGACCGAGTACCTTCATTTTTTCCATGAGTGCAATATCATCTGGCGTGGTAGCGGTCACATCGGCTTGAATCAAAACAAAGTTTGCTAATTCACTGGCGACTTTAGGATCATGAAAAGTGTATTTTTCGAATTCTTTACAGGCGACACACCAATCGGCGTAGAAATCAAACATCACCGGTTTATTGGCGGCTTTGGCTTGGGCTAATTGTTGCTCCAACTCACTGACGGTTGAGATGCGAGTAAACGTCACGTTCGCTTGTGCGGGTTGAGATTGAGTGTGATATTGCCCTGAAGTCATGATGCCGCTTGTTTGCAGGCCGGTGTAAGCAGAAAAAACCAACCCAAGAATCGCAATAATACCGAGCAGACTTTGTTTCCAGCTGGCTTGTTGCATAGTGTGTTTGACATGATACAGCCAACCAAAAGCGGCTAAACCAAGCACGACCCATAAAGCTTGCGCCCAAACGTCAGGTAAGATGCGCTCTAATAAGAAAATCGGCGCAGCCAGCAAGATAAAGCCAAAGAGCACTTTTACTCGGTTCATCCACTCGCCAGCTTGAGGCAGTAATTTATTGCCAAACACCGCGACGATAATCAGTGGAATGCCCATTCCGATGGCGAGTGCGTATAGAGCAATCGCACCGGTGAGTAGATCACCACTTTGCGCGACATACAATAACGCGCCAGAAAGCGGCGCAGTAGTACAAGGCGAGCAGACTAATCCTGAAATCACGCCCATGATAAACACGCCAATTAAATTGCCGCCTTGTTGTTTGTTACTTTGTTCGTTAAGCCAAGTTTGCAAGCGACTCGGCAGTTGAATGGTATACAAGCCAAACATCGACAAAGAGAGCAGCACAAATAGCACACTTAAACCAATCAATACTGCGGGAGCTTGCAGCGCCGCTTGGAATTGCACCCCAAGGGAGGCAACCACAAGCCCAAGCAGCATGTAAGTCAGCGCCATGCCTTGTACGTAGATGAACGACAGTTTAAAGGCTTTCTTTGCACTCAGACGTCCACCGCCCAAAACGATGCCGGTTAAAATAGGGTACATCGGCAACACGCAAGGTGTGAAGGCTAAGCCAATTCCAAGCAGTAAGAATAATAACGGTGTCCACCAGTGCTCAGCCAGCTGAGAGGCAATATTGCTATCTTCAGAATGGAGGCCGGTGGTCGCTTGAGCTTGGTTGTCTATTGTTTGATTACTTGTTATTGAACCTGACGTTGCGTTAGAGAGTTGTCCTATTTGATCTAGAGGGACGATGCGCGTTTCCGGCGGGTAGCAAAAACCGGTGGTGGCGCAACCCTGATATTGGACGATCAGTTGACCGTTATCCGCGACGCTTTTTAATGGAATCTCGACACTGACCGGTTCGGTGAAAATATGCACATCACCAAAAAATTCATCGGAATGGAAAGTCCCTTCAGGAATCTTCGCTTCGCCCATTTCGGCCTGTTTAGTTTGGAAAGAAAAACGCTCGCGGTACAAGTAGTAACCCGGTTTGATTTGCCAATCTAGGGTGATGGTGTCGCCTTGTTGCATAAAGTTGAACGGGAATGCTTGGTCAACCGGCACGAATTGATTGTTGGTGGCCGGCGTTGCAGAATTGGTGAAATCGGCTAAAGGCGCTTGCGCCGAGTCAAAGTTGGCCGCGTGAGCGGTTGTTGAAAAACCAATGAATAAGCTCACGAGCAAAGTGAATAAGCAACGAATGGCGGCCATAAAATCTCAATAATCAGATAATTTAAAAAAGAGTGATATAAGACCACGCAAAGGTGGTTTTGGTTTCATAGCCGCAAGTATATCACAGTGATTTATTGTCGCAGTCGTTGAGAGGAGGTTTGTTGCACGCAAAAAAAACGAGTCCGCAGACTCGTTTTGATGAATACTTGTTATTCAATGATGAACTAGAGAATTAATCCACCGAACACAAAGCCCAGAATGACTGAAGATGCAATCGTCACGACACCTGGGATCATGAATGGGTGGTTAAATACCCACTTACCAATTCGAGTTGAACCTGTGTCATCCATTTCAACCGCCGCTAATAGCGTTGGGTAGGTTGGCAATACAAAGAGAGCACTTACCGCAGCAAATGATGCGACAGCCGTAAGAGGAGCGACGCCAATCGCTAGCGCGGCAGGCATTAATGCGGTTGTGGTTGCACCTTGAGAGTAAAGCAACATAGAAGCAAAGAACAAAGTAATCGCTAGCATCCATGGGTATTGTTGTAGTAAATCACCCGCAAAATGTTTGATTTCATTTAAGTGAGCGGACACAAAAGTATCCCCTAACCAAGCCACACCGAGTACACAAATACATGCGCTCATACCTGAACGGAACGTTGCGGCGGTCGTTACTTTGTTGGCATCAAGTTTACAAAATACAACTATTGCTGCCGCAGCACTTAGCATAATGGCCATAATCGCGTGGTTGCGGTCGATGTGAGGGTGAGTAATTAAACCAATAGAGTCACTGATTAATGTGGCGTAAACCACGACAATCGCAATCGCAACTGCAAAAATATACACAGAAAGTTTTGCCGCTGAGGTCACTTTCATTTGGGTACTTTTCTTTAATTGAATTAACCCTTTTGCCATACGCTCTTGGTAGATAGGATCATCTTTGAGTTCACAACCCATGAAGTTGGCAACGAAAGCACCAATCATACAAGCTAGGAATGTCGTTGGGATACAAACCAATAGTAAATGTAGGTAGCTAATGCCTAATGGTTCTAAAAGGCCAGCAAAATACACAACCGCAGCAGAAATTGGTGAAGCGGTAATGGCAATTTGTGAAGCGATAACCGCAATAGACAGTGGTCTTGAAGGGCGAACGCCTTGCTCTTTTGCTACTTCAGCGATAACGGGGAGTGTTGAGAATGCTGTATGACCGGTACCGGCAAGCAGCGTCATAAAGTAAGTGACAATGGGTGCGTAGAAGGTAATACGTTTTGGGTTCTTACGTAAAAATTGTTCCGCCAATTGTACTAACCAATCCATACCGCCAGCGACTTGCATAGACGCAATGGCAGTAATTACGGATGCAATGATCAAAATCACATCAATTGGGATGGTTCCGGCATCGACACCAAAGACCATGGTGAGAACGACCACGCCCGCACCACCGGCAAAACCGATCCCTATCCCGCCCATTCGGGCACCGATATAAATAAACAGTAATACAATAAATAGTTGTAATAACATGTTGTTACCTTCTTTTAAATCTAAAAATCAACCTGAGGTGCAGACTTGAAATAGGCTAAAAATCCGCATAGCACGTTAATTTTTGAAGTCACTTGGGTATATAAGCAAAAGAAAGGGAACGATAAATACGTTCCCTTAATTCGACGAACAACTAGTTATAGCGCTTCGCTTTGTATTGCGGATGCATTAGGTTTTCTGGTGAGAAAATTTCGTCTAATTGCTCTTCGGTGAGTAGGCCGCGGTCGAGTACGATTTCACGTACGCTCTTACCTGTTTCAGCACAGATTTTACCCACGATGTCACCTTGGTGGTGGCCAATGTATGGGTTTAGGTAAGTCACGATACCAATAGAGTTGAATACGTAGGCTTCACATACTTCTTTGTTTACGGTAATACCGTCAACACACTTGTCACGTAGGTTTACACAGGCATTTTTCAGAATTTCTAGAGATTCAAACATGCATTGTGCAATGACAGGTTCCATTACGTTTAGCTGTAACTGACCACCTTCAGCGGCAAATGAAATAGTGGTGTCGTTGCCTAGTACTTTAAAGCACACTTGGTTAACCACTTCTGGGACAACAGGGTTTACTTTTGCAGGCATGATTGAAGAGCCCGCTTGTAGTTCTGGTAGGTTTAATTCATTTAAACCAGCGCGAGGACCTGAAGACAGTAGACGTAAATCGTTACAGATCTTAGACAGTTTCACGGCAAGACGTTTTAGTGCGCTATGAGCCATGACATAAGCGCCACAGTCAGAGGTTGCTTCGATTAAGTCTTCCGCTGGAACACATTCATGGCCCGTGACTTCTGATAGGTGTTTAACTGCAAGCGCTTGGTATTCTGGTGCGGCGTTTAGACCCGTACCAATCGCCGTTGCACCTAAGTTCACTTCAAGTAATAGTTTTGAAATGTATTGTAGGTTACGAACTTCTTCGTTCAACGTCACAGACCAAGCGTGGAATTCTTGTCCAACGGTCATTGGTACCGCGTCTTGTAGCTGAGTACGGCCCATTTTGATGACAGTATCAAACTCGGTGCTCTTAAGATCGAAAGCGCCTTTTAGGTATTCAACCGCATCAATCATTTTCATGATGCTGTTGTATACTGCGATACGGAAGCCGGTTGGGTAAGCACAGTTCGTTGACTGGCTCTTATTCACATGGTCATTTGGGTTGATGAAGTCGTATTGACCTTTTTCTTTGCCCATTAATTCGAGTGCTAGGTTAGCGATCACTTCATTAGTGTTCATGTTAACTGAAGTACCTGCGCCACCCTGAAATACGTCCGATGGGAATTGATCCATGCATTTGCCAGTATTTAGGATAACGTCACAAGCTTGAATAATGTAATCGCTGATGTCAGCAGGCAATACGCCAATTTCTTTGTTGGCAAGCGCGGCTGCTTTTTTAGTCATTACCATGCCACGTACAAATTCAGGTACGTCAGAAATAGTGGCATTTGAGATGTTGAAGTTTTCTACTGCACGGATAGTGTGAATACCATAATAAGCTTCAGCGGGTACTTCACGAGTGCCTAGTAAATCTTCTTCAATACGGAATTGTTGAACAGGTGTATCAATTGTTGGTGTAGTCATTGGATGGATCCTATAAGCATGGAACGCTAATAAAAAAATATCTTTGCCGATGTTGCTTAGAATCCATTCACTGCATACAGGTGGCTTATCTTTGACGCTGCAATCATACCCCTTTATGGGTATAAAAATAGATCATAGATCAAACTTTTGATTGCATATTGCATCTTAATAAGAGTTTCTGTCTGTTTGCAAACGAATTGTTTTTGAAGTGTGAAACTTTCTATAGGTATCTCGTTATATTGGCCATATTCATTTAAAAATGACCAAACACGAGATCGTTATATTTTAAGATGGTTAACATTTGTTGTCTGAGCTTAGAAAGCATACACTGAAAACCTGATTACAGGAGGTGTCTGTGTTTCCGATTTTAGTTATTTTATTTATATGCGTGCCGATTATTGAGATTGCGTTATTTATTCAAGTGGGTGATCTGATTGGCTTATGGCCGACCATTGCCATCGTATTACTGACCGCTTTTGTCGGTGCATCGCTGGTTCGTAGTCAGGGGATTCAAACCTTGATGTCGGTGCAGTCTCGTTTGCAACAAGGTGAACTGCCAGCGCAACAAATTATTGAAGGGGTAATGTTGGCCGTATCAGGGGTATTACTATTGACTCCCGGCTTTATGACCGACGCACTGGGTATGTTGGTCTTGTTGCCCGCTCCTCGCGCATGGCTGGCGAAACAATTAATGCAGCGAGTGAAAGTCAGTTCTTCTGCTCAGTTTCATTCATCATCGCAATTTCATGGCGACAATCCATTTAATACCTCGGAGCATGATCAGCAAGGGGATGTATTTGAAGGAGAATTTGAAAAGAAAACCGATGAAGATAAAAGGATAGATAAGTAGAGGGTTATGGGTTTCTAGTTTCTAGGAAGAGCGTTTTCGGATCTCGTGGCTCGGGCGCTCCGCTGCTCGTGGCTTGAAAGAGTGAGAAGATGGTAACGAGATGCGTGAACGCTTCGCTCCGAGTTGCGAGTCCTTCATCTGAGCGATGATACTTTCGCTCTTACGCGCAATCCGAAACTCGTCACCCGCAACAAAAGCGCTTTTCGGCTCTCGAGCGAAGCGTCCCCGAGTCTCGTTTCTTTCTTTTCTTAGCTCTTTCGCTTTTTTCTTTTCCGAGCCACTAGCAGCATAGCGCCCGAGTCCCTATACACGAAAAAGACCCCAGCTCTCACCACGGTCTTCTTATCTTCTTCTAGGAACTAGCAACCTAGTTCCTCTTACTTTTAAACCGCCCCTTCAAATCCCATTTGACGCCACGCTTCAAACGCTATAATTGCCACGGCATTGGATAGATTCAAACTACGGCTGTCTGGCATCATAGGAATGCGAATGCGTTGTTCCATTGGCAGTGCTTCAATGGTGTCAGCGGGTAGGCCTCGGGTCTCTGGGCCAAATAATAAGACATCGCCTTGCTTAAATTCTGCATCCACATGGTGACCGGTGGTTTTCGTTGTGCAGGCGAAAATACGGTAGTGACCACCTTTTTCTTGCTCTAGATACTCAATAAAAGCGGCGTAATCTTTGTGACGCTTTACTCGTGCTAAATCGTGATAATCAAGCCCAGCACGACGAACTTTCTTCTCTTCTAAATCAAACCCTAATGGCTCAATTAAATGCAGGTTAGCGCCACAGTTTGCACATAAGCGAATGATGTTGCCGGTGTTCGGGGCGATTTCTGGTTCAAATAAAGCAATGTCAAACATAGTGGTGATACCGTTAGTTGATTAGGTTACTTGTAAAGAGAGGGCAATAATACCAGCCCTTGATCATAAATCGATAGGTAAAGTCAATTGTACGGCCAGACCACCATGTTTGCTGCGTGACGCTTGAATCTCGCCATTGTGCTGCATAATGACATTATGAGTGATCGCCAAGCCTAAACCCGCACCACCGCTGTGTCGGTCCCGAGCGGTTGAAACACGATAAAATGGACGGAAAATGGCGTCTAACTCGGAATCATCGACACCTTCACCATCGTCTTCAATTTGTATGAGTAGTTTGTCGTTCTGCAGAGTGAACGTGACCCAAACCGATTGATGGCAATAACGAATGGCATTACGTATGACATTTTCGACCGCACTAATCAGTAAATTTGGATTCCCTGTGATATGAGCGTTCGGGATCGATTCACAAATGAGTGTTTTCTGTTGTTGCTCCGCTTCAAACTTACCATCTTCAATGGTGTCCTCCCAAAGCTCTTGAATGAAGAGATGCTGGCGAATTTGATGGGCATCGATTTGTCGGCGCGATAGCTCTAATAATTCATTGATCATCAATTCTAACCGTTCTGCTTCGGTATCGATGCGAGTGAGTTCGGCGCTTTCACCTTGCTTACGAATCGCTAATGCATTCGCCATTCTTAAGCGAGTGAGAGGGGAACGCAGTTCATGAGAAATATTGGACAATAGCCGCTGTTGTTCGGAAATCTTATTGTTGATGGCGGTGACCATTTGGTTAAAGCTCGCGCCAGCTTGTTTAAATTCACTCGGCCCTTTTTCTAACTCCGGATCGTATTCGATTACTCCGCGTGCGACTTTCTGAGCCGCTTTCTCTAATCGCATTGCAGGCTTACTGAGTGCCCATGCGAGCCATAATAGAAGAGGGGTACTGATCAGCATCACGGCCAACAGAAGTTGAATCGGCTTATCGAGTAATTGCAATAAAAAGGGCGGTGGTTGGTGCCAACGAATCGCAAAGTACATGTATAGGTTTTGCTTGGCAATTACGACCGGGATCGGCCCTGCGACCATCAACCTGCCGTAGAGACGTTGTTGAGGGCGGTCTAATTTATCGGATTGAGTAATAAAGTTATTTAATGCCCGTAGTCTCATACCTTGAGGTGGATTGAGCCAGCGACCATCCGCATTGGTAAAATAATAGCTTAGGCGACCATGGTCGATATTGGTGCGCTCAATAGTGGTTAATGCGCTGCGCAATGAGTGGGTATCTTGATAAGTCTTCGTTAAATCTTGACCTGTTTGTTGCATCCCTTTTAAAGGCTCGTTTGGGATGTCATGCAATTGCCTTGGGTCGAGCTGTGAGGCGGCCAATACAGCGATCACCACTAACAGCATGGTTAGCCAAAAAATAGCAAAAATTCGCCCATATAAACTGGAGAACTTAGGTAAGTTCATTATTGGTCCTCAATCATTAAATAGCCTTTCCCTCGTAAGGTTTTGATCAATGAATGTTCATTATGTTCTGACAGTTTTTTTCTTAAATTAGAGACATGCATATCAATCGCCCGATCAAACGGACTGAGTCGTTTACCTAGCACTTCTAGGCTTAAATCTTCTTTACTAATCGACTCACCCATATGACTTAAAAAATACTCTAATAAAGCAAATTCGGTCGTGGTGAGGTCAAGTAATGCCCCTTGATAATACGCCTCTTGCTTACCGGGAAAAACTTGTAAACCATGTGGTGTGGTTTCCGAGGTTTCTGGTTTAACGGCTTGAGTGCGGCGTAAAATAGCACGTATGCGCGCCATTAGTTCACGGTCACTAAATGGCTTTGGCAAGTAGTCATCGGCGCCTAATTCAAGCCCTATCACGCGGTCGACTTCTTCACCTTTGGCAGTCAGCATTAACACTGGCGTTTGCCATTGTTGCCTTAGTTGTTTGAGCATCTCCATACCGTTCATTTTGGGCATCATGATATCGAGTAAGATCAAATCAACACTACTGTCGAGGGCTTCTAAGCCTTCATAACCATTGTGAGCCTGTGAAACGGTAAAGCCTTCTAAGGTTAAAATATCCTCAAGCAAGGCAGTGAGTTCGCTATCATCATCAACTAATAGAATATGGGTCATAAAGAGCCTTTTAGGTATTTCCCTGGTATTTGACGTTGCAGTTTTGTTATTGACGTTCATTCACCCTAATCACATAGGAGCGCTATGATTATAGAATCTCATTGACTTGTCGGCTGACTGTCACGCCAGTTACTTTGGACGCTATATATCGAATGCAATAATAGCATTATCTCTGTTTCGTTAGGAAAAACGACTAGTTTGACAACGATTTACATTGTTTTACGTAAGCGATACACCCTTTTACATTGCAGAGGCTATTCTGATTGGCATAGGAACACCGACAAATAAAAATGAGTGTTCACCATATCCATAATAGAAAGGTACAGAATTATGAAATCATTTATCACAAAAAGCGCACTCGTGTTACTTGCTGCCCCTTTGGCTTTCGGTTCTGCTTCTGCCTTAGCCGCCGGTCACGGTGATCACGTTAAAATGGATCAAAAGTGTGGCATGGGGATGGAACGTGGCATCTGGAAACAGCTTGATTTAACGGATGCACAAAAAACAAAATTAAAAGAATTACGTCAGCAAGATTTTGCCGCAATGAAAGACGGTTTTAAGTCGAATATGGCGGAAATGTCGGCAGAGCATGAGCAAATGCAAAAATTGGTAATGGCGGATAATTTTGACCAAGCGGCAGTCACAGACCTTGCTCAAAAAATGGCAGCACAACGTGTTGAAGGCCAAGTGAAAATGGCAAAAGCACGCCATGATATGTTTAGTGTATTGACGCCTGAGCAGAAGCAAGAGTTCACTAAATTAAAAGGTGAGCAACATCAGCAATGCATGGAAAAGTGGCAAAAAATGAAAGACCATGCACATAAAAAAGGCTCACGCGCCGAGAAAAACGCTGAATAACTAGTGTCAGTATTTTTAGAATCGTTAAGGCGGCCAAGTTGGGCCGCCTTATTTTTGATAGGTGGCATTCGTTCGCTAAAAAAGAAAAACCCCGAGAGCAAAAGCCCATCGGGGTTATAGTCTTACTCGCAGCAATCCGGCTACTAATAGTGCTCCATGCATCAAATCCTTGATAGCAGTGCTGTGTCCTTCAGCGTATTCCTTTTCATCGCCATCCTAGCGGTGTCCTTGGCCTTATCCTAGCCTGCTAATTATCCTAATTAGCGCGCATCACTTGTTCCATGAGCGGTGTCCATTCACATCGTCCTGATGTGTGTTCCATAGCCTCAATCCTGAGGTGTCCATTGTCTTTCCTTAGTCATTACCATCCTAGTAATGATTGCGTCCATTCAATGTCCGTTTGCTCCGTGCTGATTACTCATCCTAAGTAACCAAATCTTCATCCTGAAGATGACCAATCCTTGGGTCTTTCCTGTTCCTGTCAGCATCCTTCCGACAGGGTTAATATTACGCATAAACCTAAAAGGAACAATGGTGCGAGTTCAAATTATTTAATAAAAAATAACACAATTATAACCTGGTTCTTTATCTTTCAATGCCTTAGGGTGTTTTTTGTCGCTTTTTATTATGCATTAATGTTAGTTTTCTCACTTATTTGTGCGAGATCTCGCACAAGAGTGAGGTGGTAAGTCTGCATATTAGCTCAAATGACCAATTGCTTGGGTTAAGATCACTCCCCCTAATAGTGTGAAGATGATCCCACAAATGCTATCTATGTAGATTGCCGAGGCTTCCAATTTACGTTGTAAAGTTTTGGTGGACAACATCCAAGCCAACAGTGAAAACCACAATAAAGCCAATGACCATAAAATAAATACCGCGGCGCTTTTTCCTGCGACCGACATAGTGGCAGGGACTAAAGACGACATCAAACTGACAAAAAACACTAAGGCTTTGGGGTTCAATAAATTGGTCATTAACCCTTTGGAAAACGCTTTGGTTTGATCTTTCAGTATCCGGCTTGGCTTACGTTCGGTTTGGTTGTCTGAACGTTTGTGCTGATAAATAGATTTAAGCGCACCAAAGCCTAGCCATAGTAAATAGCTACCACCGAGCAGTTGTAAAATAGAAAAAAACATCGGATGTTGCTGAACTAGGTAACTAATGCCCGTGATACTTAAGATCGAATGAATCAAGATCCCTAGCGATAACCCAGCGGCGATGGTTAACCCGGTTTTTCGACCATGGTGACTGGTATTTTGTACGATCAGAGCAAAGTCCGGCCCAGGGCTCATTAAAGCAATAAAGTGCACACTGGCGAGGGTGAGTAATAAACTAATTTCGTTCATTGGTTTGGTTTAAATCCTGTGTCAACGTTTCATTGGTAATATCAACGTCTAGCGCATCCTTTTTCTGTGCGGCGGCTAATCTTTTGTTGTTAGCGTTGTTCTTTAATCCATCCCAAGTAAACACAATCAATGCTGCCCAAATGCAAGCAAAAGTGATGATTTTATCTTGAGTGAAGGATTCGCCATAAACAAACACCGCTAAGATGAACATTAAGCTTGGTCCGATATATTGAATAAAACCTAAGGTGGCGAGACGTAAGCGTACCGCCGCCCCAGCAAAACATAGTAAAGGGAGTGTTGTAACAATACCGGCAGAAATCAGTAAGACATTCAGCGTTAGGCTATTCTCGCCTAAGTGGCTGGTGGCGGTATCGGCGAACGCAAACAAGTAAAGAAACGCCACTGGGAGCAGTACTAAGGTTTCAATGAATAATCCGGTAAAGGCATCCAAATTAACCTTTTTACGTAATAAGCCATACATACCAAACGTGAATGCCAGCATCATTGCAATGATCGGTACTGAACCAAACACTACCAGTTGCACTAACACACCAATGGTGGCGAGCGCGACCGCAAACCATTGCAGTTTACGTAACTTCTCACTTAAAAAAATCATGCCTAAGATGACATTAAATAAAGGGTTGATGTAATACCCTAAGCTGGCATCGAGCATGTGACCAATGCTGATCGCCCAAATGAATACGAGCCAATTGGCGCCAATAGTAACGGAAGTGATCAATAAATAAGTGACTTTGGTTTTAGAGCGTAATGTCTCTTTGACCGTTGGCCAGCCATTGGTGAAATACAATAACGCGGCAAGAAAAACAAAAGACCAGATAATGCGGTGACAAAGGATTTCAAAAGGGGGAACATCACCGAGGGCTTTAAAGTAGATTGGGGCAATTCCCCACATTAGGTAGGCAAGAACCGCAAGTAGTACGCCTTGCTGAGTACGTTTTAATTGATCATCCATAACGGTTTATCTTTTTATTATTAGAAAGGCCAGCAAGTATAAAATCGGATAAGTGATTTACCTAATGAATTACGGGAATAAGTAAATTGCCCGATCCTCATGTTTCAATCATATCCAAACTCGCATCTTGAGGTGACTTGGGTATACAATGGGCGGCTGATTTTTAGGTTCACTTTTTGTATTGAGATAGGCATGCCCACCACTGACGCTGCACAAGTGCATTCGCATTCAACACCGACACCGGCTCAAACTCTGCAAGATGTGTTTGGTTATCAGCACTTTCGTGTTGGTCAGCAAGAAGTGATCGACAGTGTGCTCGCCGGGCAAGATAGCTTAGTGATCATGCCCACCGGTGGTGGCAAGTCTTTATGCTATCAAGTTCCTGCTTTGCTGCATTCTGGTCTCACCATTGTTATCTCCCCGTTGATTTCTTTAATGAAAGACCAAGTCGACCAATTAAAAGCCAATGGGGTGGCGGCAGAATGCATTAATTCCAGTATGGAAAGAGAGGAGTTGATTCGGGTATATAACCGGATGAACAACGGCCAATTGAAGATGGTCTACATCTCACCGGAGCGTATCTTAAGCCGAGATTTTAGTGAACGATTAGAGCACTTACCACTGAGCATGATTGCGGTCGATGAAGCGCACTGTATTTCTCAATGGGGGCATGATTTTCGTCCTGAGTACGCACTACTTGGCCAATTAAAGCAGCGTTTTCCTCATGTGCCGGTGATGGCATTAACCGCGACTGCTGATGACGCGACGCGTAAAGACATTATTTCTCGCCTGCAACTCAATCAACCTTTGGAATATTTGGGTAGCTTTGATCGCCCTAATATTCGCTACACCTTATTAGAAAAACATAAGCCCGTTTCTCAAGTGATCCGCTACCTTGCAACGCAAAAAGGGCAGTGTGGCATCATTTATTGTGGCAGCCGTAAAAAGGTCGAAATGGTGACCGAGAAGCTGTGTAACAATCATATTCGTGCCGCAGGTTATCATGCCGGTATGGATAATGATGAGCGGGCTTATGTGCAAGAAGCCTTTCAAAAAGACGACATTCAAATCGTGGTAGCGACGGTGGCCTTTGGGATGGGCATCAATAAGCCCAACGTGCGTTTCGTACTGCATTTCGATATTCCGCGTAACATTGAATCTTATTATCAAGAAACCGGGCGAGCAGGACGCGATGGCTTACCGGCGGAAGCGGTGATGTTATATGACCCTGCTGATATGGGGTGGTTGCGTCGCATGTTGGATGAAAAAGACGATGGCCCGCAAAAACAGGTAGAAACCCATAAACTGAATGCGATGAGTGCTTTTGCTGAAGCGCAAACCTGTCGTCGCCAAGTACTGCTAAATTACTTTGGCGAATATAGCCATAAAGCGTGTGGTAACTGTGATATCTGCTTAGATCCACCGAAACATTTTGATGGCACCGAAGCGGCGCAAAAGGCACTTTCTTGTGTGTACCGAGTCAATCAAAGTTTTGGGGTCGGTTATGTGGTGGAAGTGTTACGTGGCATGCAAAATATTCGAGTGCGTGATAACGGCCACGACAAGATCAGCACCTATGGGATAGGCAAAGAACATAGTCATGATTATTGGGTCAGCATCATGCGCCAATTGATTCACAAAGGACTACTCACGCAAAATATTACTCGTAACTCTACCTTGCAACTAACTGAAGAAGCCCGTCCTTTATTGCGTGGTGAAATGTCGATTGAATTGGCGGTGCCGCGTTTAGATACCGCAGTACGTTCAGCTAAAAACGACAAACTGGTCACTAAAAATTACGATAAGAAGTTATTTGCCAAGTTACGTAAATTGCGTAAAGCGATTGCCGATGAAGATGGTTTGCCACCTTATGTGGTATTCAGTGATGCAACGTTAGTCGACATGGCTGATATATTGCCGACGTCTTATGGTGAAATGCTAGCAGTTAACGGGGTAGGACAGCGCAAGCTAGAAAAATACGCCGATGCCTTTTTAGATTTAATTCAAGAACATTTAACCAATGGTGAAGGGTAGGTTATGGCCAAATACAGCTTAAGAGAATTCGATGCACAGGCTGGGCGAGTTATTTTACTTAACCCTAGGTTTGATTATGACTCTTTTCCAGTATTTGGCTCAGAGTTGGTGAAGTTGTTATCGGCTTCTATTATTGAAAAGCAAAATGATGCGGATTTGCATTCCTGGCTGATTGATTTTGAAGGCTGCCAATTATTTTTACGTGCGGAACATTATTCCGAAACTATTTGGTTAGAAGCGATGGCACCGAATCAGGCCGATGAAGAGCTGCAATATCTTGCCAAACTCTTCGCTATGGGGATAGGGTAGAGCTTAAGGGCGGCTCGCTTCGCTGCTAGACACGCTTCGCTTATCGTTACTCGTCTCTAGGGGCGGAAATGGTCAGTGATAAAAAGAGCCTTGATTTTCTTTGTATGCGGGTAAAACATTCTTCCGAGACCCGAGACCCGAGACCCGAGACCCGAGACCCGAGACCCGAGACCCGAGACCGGGTAAACAAACCATTGTTTGAAAAACGAACAGTTGAAGTGGATGATCATTTCTGTATAATCGCTCGCCTAAATATCTGACTAAATAGTCAAATACTGAACATTATTCATTTGCAATTATGGGTTCCCTCGCCCCCATATATTAAAAAAAGGTCACAATATGACTCGTTTAAAATCTGCTTCGCAGGCGGCGTTCTCGTCTGTTCAATATACTGATCAACAGCAAAATAAAGCCCTGTTTTGGTTGGTTATCTTTCATTTGGTGGTGATTGCATCCAGTAATTACTTGGTCCAAATTCCTTTTACTATTTTTGGTTTGCACACCACTTGGGGCGCATTCACTTTCCCGTTTATTTTCCTAGCCACCGATCTCACGGTACGTATATTTGGCGCAGGTATGGCACGTAAAATCATCTTTTGGGTGATGTTGCCCGCACTGGCGATTTCTTATGTATTATCGGTGATGTTCTTTGAAGGCAAGTTCCAAGGAATGGCTCAACTGGGGGTGTTTAACCTGTTTGTTGCCCGTATTGCGATTGCCAGCTTTATGGCGTACTTGCTTGGTCAGATTATGGATGTACACGTTTTTAATCGCTTACGTCAGCTTAAGCAGTGGTGGGTTGCACCAACCTGTTCAACATTATTTGGTAATGCACTTGATACCATCGCCTTCTTCTCAATTGCTTTTTATATGAGCAGCGATCCATTTATGGCGGAACATTGGACCGAAATTGCGTTGGTTGATTACAGTGTGAAATTGATTATTAGCCTAGGTTTGTTTGTGCCTATGTATGGTGTACTACTTAATTACTTAATGAAAAAGCTCACCACGGTAGCTGACGTTTCCTCTCAACAAGAAGTGAATGCGTAAGCGTGACTGGTCGCTCGGGCGCTCCGCTGTTCGTTTATCGAGGGTGATACATTTAACACCGTCATTCCAAAAGTGAGGGACGAGCTGTTTGGAATCTCCTATAGTGATTGGAGATCCTGAACTACGCTCCTACGTCGCTTTTCAGGATGACGATTTTTTATGATGTCTTTGTGCCACAGCTAAAAATACCGAGCAACTCAGCTTCTTCTTTTCCTAGACTAGGCGCTCGTAGCTAGAAACCTCTTTTCTTTTTCGAGCTACGAGCAGCGTAGCGCCCGAGCCCCGAGTAACGATATAATTCCTCTTTATCTCAAAATAAAAAGTGATTTAAATATCAATCAATTAGCTTTATTGGTTTACTTTTTTAAAAATTAAATGATATTTTTTCTCATTTAGGGGTTGATCATTTAATGAGAATGATTATTATTAACTACGTCGAAAGGGAAAAGAGAATCAAATGCAGCAGCATGAGATTCTTGGCTTCTTTAAGACACGACATTGCTCACATTGCTTCCAGTGTATTTTGTACCAACTCCAGTAATGAGTTAATTATTACAATCATTGGTACCAGCTTTCGTGGTAGGTGCATCAAGTATGACATCTAACCATTTTTGCTAAGCGACATCCATTCGGTGTCGCTTTCTTTTTGCCTATCGTTTAGTGTTGCTGCTTTAACTATCTTTATTATTATCAATTAACATAGGATCCACTGTGATTAATTGTTTTCCACAAAAGATCCTTTCAATGCTTTTAATCCCATTATGATCTAATTTAATTTAAGTTATTGTTTTTAATTAATTAAAATTATTTTTCGAGAATGATCTTGATTTTATTGAAATCTTATTAGAAAAGTTAACAACAAAGTTATCCACAGGTGATGCAGCCGTGTTTCCGACATAGGAATAGATTCATAAAGCGAGACGTGGCATTCTAAGCGGATCGTATGTTTCTCACCAGCTTGGGTACTAGACACTATGGCAACAATCGCTGACAACTCATTGATTCTTATTGATGGATCTTCTTATTTATATCGAGCCTTTCACGCTTATCCTGAAAGTATGAACAATGGCAATATTCAAACTAATGCTGTGTACGGTGTAGTTAACATGCTGCGCAGTATGATGAAGCAGTTTTCTTCTGAACGCATTGCTGTGGTATTTGATGCCAAAGGAAAAACTTTCCGCGATGACATGTACTCTGAATATAAAGCGAACCGACCGTCGATGCCGCAAGAGCTACGCGATCAAATTGAACCTTTGCATAATATTATTCGAGCAATGGGGCTGCCGCTGATTTGTGTGCCGGGTGTTGAGGCTGATGATGTGATTGGTACCTTGTCTTCACAGGCTTCCAAACAGGGCATGCCAGTGTTAATCAGCACGGGTGATAAAGATATGGCTCAGCTGGTGGATGATAACGTTACCCTTATTAACACCATGACCAATGTTGTGATGGACAGGGAAGGCGTAATTGAAAAGTTTGGTTTACCGCCAGAGCTTATCATCGATTATCTCGCTTTAATGGGCGATAAAGTCGATAACATTCCTGGTGTACCGGGTGTCGGTGAGAAAACCGCGGTCGCTCTATTACAAGGGTTAGGCAGTTTAGAAACCATTTATCAAAATTTAGATAAGATCGCCGATCTTTCTTTTCGTGGTTCGAAAACCATGGCGAAGAAGCTGCTAGAGAATAAAGAAAACGCTGATCTTTCTTACCTGTTGGCGACGATCAAACTGGATGTGGATCTCGATTGTCAGCCGCAAGATCTTTGTAAAGCCGAGCCAAATAAAGATGAATTAATTCGATTGTTTGGTGAGCTGACGTTCAAATCTTGGTTAAACGAATTATTGGAAGGTGGCGACGGTAAAATCGCCGCCGTAGACGGATTGGCACAGGTGAAAGCGGAACAACGTGGTGGCGCGACTCAAACCGCAACCAAATCCGCGACCACCGCGGATGCACTTGAAGTGGATATGAGCCCTGCCAATATCGATCGTAGCCAGTATGAAATCATTTTTGAGAAAGAAGTATTCCTCGCTTGGCTAGACAAATTAAAAGCATCCGATGTATTTGCTTTCGATACCGAAACCGACAGTTTGAATTACATGGAAGCCAATTTAATTGGTTTGTCTTTTGCGGTTGCTGAAGGCGAGGCTGCATATGTGCCAGTGGCGCATGATTACCTTGATGCGCCAGCGCAACTGGATCGCGCTTGGGTACTTGAGCAACTTAAACCGATTCTTGAAGATGATGGACAAGCCAAAGTCGGCCAGAATCTGAAATACGATGCCAGCGTATTAGCGCGTTATGATATAGAGATGAAAGGCATTCGTTTTGACACCATGTTAGCTTCTTACGTGTTTAACAGCGTGGGCGGTAAGCATGATATGGACAGCCTCGCATTCCGTTTTCTGCAGCATAACTGTATTTCTTTTGAATCGCTGGCAGGGAAGGGCAAAAATCAACTGACGTTCAATCAACTTGATATTGAAGAGGCTGGGCCTTACGCTGCTGAAGATGCTGATGTGACACTGCGTTTGCATAACCGCTTGCAAGCCGCTTTAGAGCAAGATGCGGGTTTGAAATCTATCTATCAAGATATCGAAGTGCCTTTAGTACCGGTCATTTCACGCATTGAACGCACCGGTGTGATGATTGATGACATGCTGCTGAATGCGCAATCGAAAGAGTTGGAAACTCGCCTTGAAGAGCTAAAAACCAAAGCCTTTGAGCTAGCAGAGCAAGAATTCAACCTAAACTCCCCAAAACAATTACAAGCGATTCTGTTTGAAAAGATGGGCTTGCCAGTGGTGAAGAAAACCGCTTCAGGCGCGCCATCAACCAATGAAGAAGTGCTGCAAGAGCTTGCGTTAGATTACCCATTACCTAAGCTGATTTTAGAAAACCGTGGCTTAGCGAAATTGAAATCGACTTATACCGATAAACTGCCGAAGATGATCAACCCGCAAACTGGACGAGTGCATACTTCGTATCACCAAGCGGTCACCGCGACTGGACGTTTATCATCAACCGATCCTAACTTACAAAACATTCCAATCCGTAATGAAGAAGGTCGCCGGATTCGCCAAGCGTTTGTTGCGCCACATGGCTGGAAGATTTTAGCAGTCGATTACTCACAAATTGAATTACGCATCATGGCGCACTTATCGGGCGATCAAGCGTTATTGGATGCTTTTGCCCAAGGTAAAGACATTCACTCAGCGACCGCCGCGGAAGTGATGGGGGGCAGTATTGAACAAGTGACCTCTGAACAGCGTCGCCGCGCTAAAGCGATTAACTTTGGTTTGATTTACGGCATGAGCGCCTTTGGTCTCGCTAAACAACTTGGTATTCCTCGTGGTGAAGCCCAGCAATATATGGATGTGTATTTCGAACGTTACCCTGGCGTAATGCAGTATATGGAAGATACTCGCTCAAAAGCGACAGAACAGGGTTACGTTGAAACCTTATTTGGGCGTCGTTTGCACTTGCCAGAAATCAAATCAAGCAACGGTATGCGTCGTAAGGGCGCAGAACGTGCGGCGATCAATGCGCCAATGCAAGGTACAGCGGCAGACATCATTAAGAAAGCCATGCTGATTGTTGATCAGTGGATCCAAGCCGAAGGTAATGGTGAGGTGAAACTGTTGATGCAAGTACACGATGAATTGGTGTTTGAAGTCAAAGAAAGCGAATTAGAACGTATTGAAATAAAAATACAGGAATTAATGGAGTCAGCGGCGAGCTTAAATGTGCCATTAGTGGCGGAATTTGGCCATGGAGACAACTGGGATCAAGCTCACTAAGACTTGGCTGTTTCATTTACATTTGTTTTTATGAGCCACCTCACGAGGTGGCTTTTTTTTATCCGAAATAAAGTTTTGATTTTATTTGAAAATTGGTAGTTTTTACAAAAAAGGTGAAAATTTAGTACAGAAAAAACTTGATCTGAGTATCATTTCCGGTAGATTAAGAGGCGTAGGGTACAGAGGTAAGATGTTCTATCTTTTAGACCTTTTGTTTCACGTTATTGGATTAGGCTGTTTCAGCCGCCCCAGTCAGTTTTTGACTGGGGCGTTTTTTCTTGTGCGAAAGGAAAAGTAAATCACGGTAACTTATTGAATATAATTGTTATTTTAATTGTTCCCTCTGTTCCTATCTTGTTGAGGCTCTCAACTCTTCTTTAATCAGATTCTAGCTCATCATTCCTGATTTGATTCTTTTCAGAGTAAAATTCATTTTGTAGTAAAATAACAGAATAAATCACCAGTATTCAGCGTGAATCGTAGGTTTAATTTACTGATGAAAACAAGATTGTGAATTGCTTCGTAATTCATTTGTAATATCAATGAAAACTGGTCGTTGATGGGGGCGTTGTGGCAGGATTCAATGTCCAGCAATAATGATTAAATTGTGCTTTCTTGTGTTTTTGAAGTGCTTGGTTAATGCTTAAACCATAAAAAGAAAACCTCCATTTCTCTCCCATTTTCCCCACTGGCCGCCATGCTTTTGGGGATTTCTTTTATTAGGTGAGTAGGTGTACTTTTTAGTGAATCAATAAATTTGAGATATAAAAAAGCAGCCTCAGTTTTCTTTGGCTGCTTTCGTGCTATATGAGGTTGGTTAAGGTTAGCCTTTGCTTACATCATCCTGAATTTCAGGGTTCGTAATGATGACATCATCTTCAGCGGCAAATTCAGTAGCAAGCTCTTCGCGATGTAACTGTTCAATCATCTCTTCGCTCATTAAGGCTGGAGCGAACCATGAATCGAGTTTATTACGTAATTGGTCAACGCCAAGCCCTTTTAAAGAAGAGAAGACATCAACTTGAACATCACCACAAAACGCCATGGAAGCTTCACGGATTTTTAATAGCTGTGCTTTGCGTGGACCTTGTTTCAATTTATCGGCTTTGGTTAGGAGAACTTGAACCGGAATATTGACTTCTACTGCCCAGTAAATTAATTGCTGATCGAGATCTTTCATCGGATGGCGAATATCCATCAGTACCACTAAACCCTTTAGGCATTCGCGTTTTTGTAAATATTCACCTAATGACTTCTGCCATTTCTTTTTCAGTTCAACCGGTACCTGTGCAAAACCATAGCCAGGAAGATCAACGATGTGACAATTTTCTGTCACTTTAAATAAGTTTATTAGCTGAGTACGACCCGGTGTTTTACTGGTTTTCGCCAGGTTTTTCTGATTGGTTAATCGGTTTAATGCACTCGATTTACCGGCATTAGATCGGCCAGCAAAAGCAACTTCAATGCCTTCGTCTTCAGGAAGATGGCGAATATCTGGGGCACTCGTAATAAAGTGGGTATTTTGATAATGGATTTTTTCCATATTTGTTAACTCCATCTCCACTTTTGTAGAGGAATGATTGCTTTTATGTATAATTGTGTACAATTGGTTTACTTGTCTAGCTAAGACTCAATATGCGTACACCAAGTGATCTTGGACATAGTGTACCATGAACGTTGACGTATCGTGGTAGTGGAAGCTGAATAATTATAAATGGAATGTCATGAAAAAATTAGTCCTCCTTATTAGTTTAGTTGCCAGTTGCTCAGCATGGGCACAAGGTAATATTGATGCAGGTAAAGAAAAATCTGCAACTTGTGCTGCTTGTCATGGTGCGGATGGTAATAGTCTAGTGGCTCAATATCCTAAGTTGGCCGGTCAACATGTTAAGTATTTAGAAAAGCAGTTGCATGACCTGAAACTGGGTATGAGCAGTGGTGGTAAGCAAGGTCGCTATGATCCTGTTATGAGTGCCATGGCGATGCCACTGACTGATGAAGACATTTCGGATCTTTCCGCTTATTACGCTTCTTTACCACAATCCGAAGGTTCAACCCCTGAAAATGTGGTAGAAAAAGGCAAAGCTTTGTATTTTGCTGGTGATGCAGAAAAAGGCCTAACGGCTTGTGCTGCTTGTCATGGCCCTCGTGGAGACGGTATGGAGCTTGGTGGCTTCCCGAAAATTTCAGGACAGCAGCCTGATTATATTAAAGCTCAATTAGAAAAATTCCGCTCTGGCGATCGTTCAAATGATATGAACGCGATGATGCAAGATGTCTCTAAACATCTGACCGATGAAGAGATAGATACTTTGTCTAAGTACATCGGCGGATTACACTAAGTTTGCAATCCAAATCGTCAAAACAGAAACCCTCAATTTGTCGAAATAAATTGAGGGTTTTTGGCTTTTCAGGCAAAAAATCTTTAGTAATATTGCTTAATAAAACTCCACTCTAACCGCCATTTCTGGTATGTTGCGCATCCTTAATCTAAGGGGGTGATTTTATGCATACCTGTCCATTGTGCCAAAGCAGCCAAACGGATATTTATTATGAGGATATCCGCCGTCAGTATTTACAGTGCCAACAATGTGTTTTGGTATTTGTAAACCCAGATCAGCGTGTAGATGCTGAAGCTGAAAAAGCGGTGTATGATTTGCATGAAAATGACCCTCAAGATCAGGGTTACCGTCGCTTTTTATCGCGAATGGCGGATCCATTATTACAACGTATTGCTCCGCACTCTCAAGGTTTAGATTTTGGGTGTGGGCCCGGTCCAGCACTCTCGATGATGCTTGAAGAACAAGGGCATCAAGTGGCGTTGTATGATCTTTACTATTACCCTAATAAACAGGTTCTACATCAAAAGTATGACTTTGTGACGGCAACAGAAGTGATTGAACATCTTTTTAGCCCGAACCTCGTATGGCAACAATGGCTTGATATGTTAAAGCCGGGTGGCTGGCTTGGCGTGATGACAAAGTTAGTGAAGGATGTGGATGCATTTGCAAGTTGGCATTATCGACATGATCCCACGCATGTGGTGTTTTTTAGCCGGGAAACTTTTGAGTTCTTGGCGCGTCGCGACCAGCTTCAGCTTGAATTTATCGGTAATGATGTCATGTTACTGAAAAAGGCTGAGTAATCTATTTCGGCCTTAAAATAGGAAAAAATAATGTCTCGTAAGAAAAAGTCTAGAAAACCAGGTTCAACTGGCTCTGAAGAAGTGATTGTTACTCGTAATCGCTCAGAATCGGATGTCGAAGGTCGTTTACGCAAACGTCTGAACAAACGCAAAGGTTTAAAAACCGGTAGCCGTCATTCAGATGGTTCAGGTGCGCATAATCAACGTACTCAGGGGAGCTCTAAAGATCCTCGTCATGGTAGTAAGAAGCCTATTCCTTTGGTTGTTGAAGCGAAAGCAAAACCGTCGAAGCAGCAACGTAAGCTTAATGCAGAGCAAGAGCTTGAAGCGATCCAAAACGATCCTCAATTGAATGTGTTGATCGACCGCTTAGACAATGGCGAAAAATTGGGCGCAGGTTTGCAGACTTATGTTGATCAGAAACTGGATCGTTTAGAAGCTTTAATGAAGCAACTTGGCATTTTTGATGAAGATGACATGTTAGAATCTGAGCCTGAAGACGAAATGGCGGAAGATAAACCGGTCGCCAAAAAGACGAAAAAGCCTGCTTCTGATGACGATTTATTATCACAATTTGAAGACTTAGATTTAAACGATTTTAAATAAATGAAGCGCCCTGATTGAATGCTGGTTGGGGCACATCTAGCGGAAGGAAAGTTATGCTGATCGTATTGTTAGCCATTGTTGGAGCCATCATTATTATTGCTTTAGCCAGCTATGCTGGTTTTTTGCTGATCAAAATTAAAAAGCAAAAGCAATTGATTGAGATTCAACAACAAAGGGCAATTGAAAAGCGTAACGCGAATATCTTTGAGAATGTGAATACCTTATGTATGGCGGGTATTCACGAGCAATGTGATTTATCTGAAATCGTGATTCGTGTGTATTGCATCATGGATTACGTGCAAGGCGATGATCGTGTTGATTTTGCTCAAGACTACCCTGCGATTTATGAATTGTATGAAGTGGTTAAAAATATGGCTCGTGGTGAAGAGCGCCAAAACCTTGTGAAACAAGAGCGAATGAAGCAGAACTTAGCGCGCCAAAAAGCCGAGTCTCGTTTAACCGAGTCGGTGATTGCTGAGCTTTCTTTGTTAAAAGCTCGAATCGCACCGCTAAATAACCAAATTCCAATTAAAATGATGTAGAACAAACTAAGCTTGGTTTTAGCCTTTATAGGTATATGAATATTGAGCAACAAACGGTATTGATAACCTAAAGTTTAAGTAATCTAAATATATTCAGTGCGTGTATTATTGAAATAATAAGTGGAAGTCATGATGTCAAAAGAACAAATAGTGTGGGACCAAGCAATGCTAGAGAAGTATAACTACTCTGGTCCTCGTTATACTTCCTATCCAACTGCGGTTGAATTTCATGAAGCTTTTACCATTTCTGATTTAGACATGGCTTGTGCTGATTACCCTGAACGGCCATTGTCGCTCTACATCCATATTCCATTTTGCCATAAGCTTTGTTACTACTGCGGTTGTAATAAAGTGATTACTCGCCATCAGCATAAAGCCGATGATTACTTGCAGGTCCTCATTCAGGAAATCCGCGAGCGAGCACCGCTTATCCAGCAGCGTCAGGTAAGCCAATTGCATTTTGGTGGCGGTACGCCAACGTTCCTCACTAAAATCCAAATGACGCGTATTATGACGGCTCTACGTAGCGAGTTCACCTTTACTGAAGATGCTGAAATCAGTATTGAAGTCGATCCGCGTGAAATTGAGCTGGATATGCTTGATCATTTACGTGAAGAGGGCTTTAACCGCCTGAGTATTGGTGTGCAAGATTTTGATAAAGAAGTTCAACAGTTGGTCAACCGTGAACAAGATGAAGATTTCATTGTTGCGATGGTCGCAAGAGCGAAAGAGTTGGGCTTCCGTTCCACTAACCTTGATTTAATTTATGGCTTACCGAAACAGACACTGGCGACCTTCTCACATACGCTAGAAAAAGTGTTAGCCATGAAACCTGGGCGTTTATCTATTTTCAATTATGCCCACATGCCACAACTGTTTGCCGCACAAGCGAAGTTGAAAGAAGAGCATATGCCGAACGCTGAGCAAAAAATGGCGATTCTGCAATACACAATTAACACCCTGACTGAAGCCAGTTATCAATTTATTGGCATGGACCATTTTGCTCTACCAGATGATGAACTGGCGGTCGCGCAACGAGCAGGTGTATTGCACCGTAATTTCCAAGGTTACACCACTCAGGGCGATTGTGACTTGATTGGCTTTGGTGTGTCGTCTATCTCAATGGTTGGCAATAGCTACGCGCAAAACCAAAAAGAGCTGAAAAAGTATTACGCTCAGGTTGATGAAAAGCGTCACGCTTTATGGCGCGGTGTGGTACTCGATCAAGATGATTTGATTCGCCGTGAAGTGATTAAGCAGCTGATCTGTAACTTTACTTTAGACAAGGTTTGGATTGAGAAACAATTCGATCTAAATTTTGAGCAGTACTTTAAAGATGACCTTGCGTTACTGAAAACCTTTATTGATGATCACTTAGTTGAGGTCAGCGACTCTCACATTTCAGTGACTTTACGAGGCCGCTTATTGATTCGTAATATCTGTATGTGCTTTGATACCTATTTACGCACTCGCGCTCGTCAGCAACAGTTTTCTCGAGTGATCTAGTCTCTATCTATTGAGATAAAAAATGCCGTCATTCATAAGAATGGCGGCATTTTTCATATTTGACATATAGATAGATAAAGCCAATTTAAGATCATTTTAGAGGGAAGCGGGTTGCCCACTCTTGCAGTGGAGAAGGACGGCCATAGAAGAACCCTTGAACTTGCTGGCATTTCAGCTTAGATAGAACGTATGCTTGCTCTTGTGTTTCAATCCCTTCAGCAACCACTTCAATATCCATATCGCGCGTTAATGATAAAATTGCGGCTGCAATCGAGTTATTGCCGTTCTCTTTGCTTAAGTTTTTGACAAATACCCGGTCGATTTTCAAACAATCAAATGGGATGGTTTGTAGGTAAGCTAATGAAGAATAGCCAGTGCCAAAATCATCGATAGCAATCCCGACGCCCATTGCTCTGATCGCTTCAATGTTCTCAAGTAATAATGGATTGTCATCAATCAGATTACTTTCAACGACTTCTAACGTTAGGTTATTCGCGGATAACTTGGTTTTATCTAAGACATGCTTTAGTTCTGATAAGAATTTTTCTGACGCCAGTTGATCGACGGCGACATTGACATGCATATGGAAATCTTTAGGCCAACGACCAGCATCAATTTCATTCTGGGTATCTTGGCAAGACTGCAATAAAATCTGATAACCGACTTGGTGAATTAGCCCCGTTTCTTCTGCAATTGGAATGAATTGCATGGGCGAAACCATGCCTTGAGTTGGCGATAACCAACGAGCAAGTGCTTCAGCACCGATAATCTTACCGCTTTCTAAATTCACGAGAGGTTGATAGAAAGGCACAAATTCGTGATTTTTTAAGCCTTCGTTAATTTGTAAGATCGTTTGTGTTCTTTTTAATGAGTCTTCTTCAATATCCGTTGAATAGGTCGTATCTTTACGTTGATGCTTTTTTGCATGACTTAAGGCAATACTCGCTTGGCGAAGTGATTGTTCCACATCGTTGCTATTGATTGAGCCGCTACCAATGGCTGGTGTTAGAAGAATATTTTCCATTCCTAGTCGAATCGGCTTATCAAAGCTTTTGATGATCGAGTCAATGAGCTTTTGTTTCGCTGGTAAATCCATATTGAGTGCAATAATTGCGAATTCACTGCCACCGACTCTAGCTTGAACACTGTGTTGAGGAGCGAGATTAGTAATCATGTCACCAATTAATATCAATAAGCGATCGCCAGTTAGATAGCCCAAAGTGTCATTGATATTACGGAAATTTTCAAAACCAAGTACAAAAACAAACCCGTCGATTCTTTTGTAGCTTCTTACCGACTCAATTAAACCTTCTCGACTATAAAGGCCAGTTAACGAGTCAAATGCTAACTGTTTATGCAAATCGGTAAAGGCGGTTTGAAGATCGGTCGCCATCTCATTAAATGATTTAACTAAGGTGTAGGTTTCAAAGGTTTGACCTGAGACCGGTAGTTGAGTGTCCCACTCTTTTTTCGCTAATTTTTGTGCAGCTTTTGCCGTTTCCGTGATCGGTGAAGTGACGCGAGTTAAGAAAATGAATCCGGCTAAACATAATATGATGGTGCTGACGATAATGGTGATATTCATCATATGTTGTTGACTAGACATCTTTCCAAGTACCTCTGATTCTGGGATGGATATCGCGATATGCCAATTCAGTCCATATTGGTCGCTAAAGCCAGTGACATAGCCAAAGTGTTTTTTATTATCGACAGAAAATTCAAATAAGTGGTCATCGCCAATCGATTGAGATAAGTAAGCTTTGGAGGCAGCATTAATAACTGGATCGGTACTCGCGTAGATGGCACGGCGACCGCCTGAAATTGATAGAGGGTTATGGACTTCCGTTTTTGGTGCATCATCACTGAGCACACTCAGTTTATCTGATGATTCGGATTGAGCGATGAGTCGCTGATCGGCATCAAAGATGAAAATAGAGCGGTTATGCTGATTTTGTTGCTCAGTGAGTAATTGGTTAAACGTTGAAATTTTGATATCAGCAGCAATAACCCCATACAATTGATTAGCTCGCATAATAGGCGTGAGAGCAGAAAGGGTAATATCTTGTTTCTCATCATTATTGATGTAAGGTTCAGACCACATTTGCTTACGTGCGTTGACCACTGGTGCGTACCAAGGACGAGGGTGCATGTTGTAATCTTTGACCTCGTATATCATTTTATCTTGTCTAGTGTGGCCATCAAACACCATTAACGCACCATTCGTTGTCTCATCTTTTAATAGTAGAGATAAAGACTGATCGCCTTCTCTGCGGAACCCATAATAGTAACCGGTTTTATCGATGCCGACATTCAGGGTGTCGAGTTGTGGTAGTTTATCTTTAACACTTTGATATACATCGAATAAAAAGTGGGTTTTATCTTTAGATGTGCTACCAAGCTCATCAAAATGGTGAAGAATAGACTCGCTGAGTGTTGAGCTAATAATAAACGAGGGATACAGAAAGTTGCCCAAATTCGTTTGCACGGTTTGAGCCATTGTCGTTAATTCTTTTTTGCTGATGTCTTCTAAAGTATTTTTGTAACTAATCGATTGAATAACAAAAATAACCGCACTCATTGCGAAGAGAATTAAAGTCAGAGGTAAAATAATAGCAATTCGTAATGTTAAGCGAGGGGCTTTCATGTAGGTCAATGTTTAATAAAAAGACAATGAACAATTATAATAAAAAAACGGTGATCTTGTAGGTATTTTTAATGAAAAGACGCAATTATGCATGCTTCATCAATAATGCATATAAGTTTGTCCGATCGGTATTATAGAGACTGATGTATCATGTGATCTTGATAACATATGACACATCAGTCTAGTAACAATTAATCGACATTGAGCTCTTTTAATTTTCTTGTCAGAGTATTTCTTCCCCAACCTAATAGCTTAGCGGCATCTTGCTTGTGGCCATTCGTGTGGGTTAACGCTGTTTGCAATAAAATACGCTCAAATTCAGGTTGGGCAATATTCAGCAGTTCTGATTCCCCTGCAGATAATGCCGCTCGAGCCCAAGATTCCAACTGTTGTTGCCACGATCCTGTAGAATCATCTTGACCGGTCGTGCGCTTTTCATGGACAAGCTCTGAAGGTAAGTCGTTTGGTAGGACTTCACTACCACTCGCCATGACGGTTAACCAACGGCAGATATTTTCTAGTTGGCGAACATTCCCCGGCCAAGGTAATCGATTGAGGGTTTCAACCGTACTTGGATGTAAGGTCTTCATATCGACCCCAAGTTCATCTGCCGCACGGCCCAAAAAGTGCGATGCCAATTTTTCAATATCTTGGCGACGTTCACGTAATGCTGGAATGTGAACACGAATGACATTTAAGCGATGAAACAGATCTTCTCGGAAGCCACCTTGGTTAACCAGTTTTTCTAAATTTTGATGGGTCGCAGCAATGATTCGTACATCTACACTGACTGGTGCATGGCCACCGACACGGTAAAACTGTCCATCCGCAAGCACCCTTAATAAACGGGTTTGAATGTCTAGTGGCATATCGCCGATTTCATCTAAAAATAGAGTGCCACCATTGGCTTGCTCAAAGCGTCCTTGTCTTACGCTATTGGCACCGGTAAATGCGCCTTTTTCATGACCGAATAATTCTGATTCAATAAGATCTTTTGGAATCGCCGCCATATTTAAGGCAATAAACGGGTTTTTAGAACGAGGGCTATGGCGGTGTAAAGCGTGAGCGACTAACTCTTTACCGGTTCCTGATTCGCCATTGATCAAGACTGAGATTGATGAGCGAGATAAACGGCCAATTGCACGAAACACTTCTTGCATCGCAGGAGCTTCGCCCAAGATTTCTGGCGTCACGGTTTTTAGACTTTCTTCGTTGGTTGTTGAGTGCTTTTGTTCATAACTATGCGTAATGGCCCTTTCAACGAGAGTAAGGGTTTCATCAATATCAAATGGTTTTGGCAAGTATTCAAATGCACCTGTTTGATAAGCATTGACCGCTGCATCTAAATCGGAATGGGCGGTCATGATGATCACGGGTAAATCAGGATGACTTCCTTGCACTTGTTTTAGCAGCGCTAAGCCGTCCATACCTGACATACGAATATCTGAGATTAAAACATCTGGGGTCTCTCGCTCTAATGCCAGTAACACGCTTTCGGCATCGGCGAATGTTTCACATTGGATATTGGCTGATGATAATGTTTTTTCTAATACCCAACGGATTGAGCTGTCGTCATCTACGACCCATACAAATCCTTTACTCATATCCTAATTCCTTGCGCAAGTTCGATAAGTTAAACAACATGTGAGGCCACTCTTTATTGGATTTAAACCGTTTGGATCGGTAGATAAATCGTAAATACGGTATGCCCTGGCCAGCTTTCAACATCAATCTTTCCGTTATGCTGGTCGATAATATTTTGTGAAATAGATAAGCCTAAGCCAGTTCCGCCTTCTCGCCCGCTGACCATTGGATAAAACAAGGTATCTTGTAATTCACTTGGAATACCTGGCCCGTTATCTATGATTTCAATGCGAGCCACGAGCTTATGACGGTGGCCATGAATATTGGCTTGATAGACGGTACGAGTTTTAATCGTAATGGTGCCATCTGGTTGTGACGCTAGAATCTGGGCTGCATTGCTGGTGATATTTAAGAATGCTTGCTCAACCTGATCGGCATCCATCACGATATTCGGCATGCTCGGATCATAATCTCGCTCGATCAACACTTGGTTACCAAATTCTAGCTCGACCAATTGACGTGCTTTTTCTAGTACTTCATGCAAATTGACGGGGATTTTTTTACCCGGCTTTTGTGGGCCGAGTAGTCGATCAACCAAAGCACGTAGACGATCCGCTTGTTCTATGATGATCTGGGTGTACTCGTTTAAATTCGGGTCGGGCAGCATGCGACCTAGTAGCTGAGCGGCGCCTCTCAGCCCACCAAGTGGGTTTTTAATCTCGTGTGCCAATCCTCTGACCAATAGTTTCGCTGCTTGTTGTTGAGCGTGCTGGTTAAGCTCTTGACTTAAGCGGCGTTGTGAGTCGATTTTACGAATTTCGACTAATAGCATTAAGCGTTGGTCATGTTGTGATTGGACAGAAAGTGGGCTGGCGGTGACTTCAAGTAGCATGGGTTTTCCATTAATGACGAAAGTCACGTCACTGTCGGTAATGCTTTGTCCGCTTTGTAATGGTTGCGTAAATAATGCCAAATCCATAGAGGCATGTTGTATTAGCTGAGATAACGCTGTGTTGAGGAGTCGTTTGGCACTTTGTGAGAATAATTGTTCAGCGGCAGGGTTGGCATAATGCACGGTCAATTTTTCATCAAGCAATAAAGTTGCCGTTACCATATTGCCAAGAATAGTGGCAATAAGATCATCGCTTTGGATGGTGTGATTAGTCATTACGCTCAAATCCATTTAATTGCACTAAAAAGGTGCACCTGAAAGTTTCAGTATGGAGCATGATAAAATTGAGCACAAACAAAAATACACGTTTTTATTTTTGTTTTAAGCAGTTACATGAGTATAGCGCTTACTTTTACGACGAATAAGGGCTTATTGCTTTGCTGATCATACTACTACTTCACAGTTGTTCTATGTAGGTGCACTGTGATTGTATTAGATGATGCAATAACCTTGCCGCTTTCGACAACATTGACTGAAAAGGTGTGTGTTCCTCGGTCTATATTGTTTAACTCCCATAACGAGGGCGTTTGAGGTGCACCATAAGGTTGCGTATCCATCATTAATTGTAGAGATTCACCGATTTTTAGCTTTCTGTTGAGCTCAACTTGCACTGTTATGAAGCCTCGATTACTGCGGATTGTCTGATCGTCTTGTAGATTGGCAATCTTAAGCGTGATTTTTTTCTGAGCTTTGGCCGGTTTTGGTGAGTCATCTTGTTTTGTTATTTCGGTGTCGTTTGGTGTGTTATTGCTTTTAGAGTTATCCGTAGAGCTCAGTAGGGCCTCAGTAGGTTGTTTGGCAACTTGAGTGCTATCACCATATTGAGGCTCAGGAGCCGGCGCTTTAATATCTGGCAACGAGACCATTTCTTTAGTGTTTACTTGGGCTGGGGGCGGGCTATCGCTAAAGTGAGTGACACCTTTTTGGTCTGTCCATTTGTAGACTTGTCCTGCGAGAACGGATTGGCCCATGATGAGGTTAAGTAACAATACTGATATAAAGATCCGTTTCATTATGGGTACCGTGTTGTTGAAAATATCTTATCAATAGCTTAATCGATGGCTATTTGACCACAATAAAAAAAAGGCTCACCTGAGAGGCGAGCCTAAAATTTTTATCTGGTTTACACCGTTACAGAATAATTCTGATCAGGTTAACCGGTTTTGATTATACCGAGTAGTATAATTCAAACTCTAATGGGTGTGTTGCCATGTTAACGCGTTCTACGTCTTTTGATTTCAGAGCGATATAAGAATCGATGAAGTCATCAGAGAATACGCCACCAGAAGTTAAGAACTCACGGTCTTCGTCTAGTGCTTTTAGAGCGATTTCTAGTGATTCTGCTACTTTTGGAATCTCAGCTGCTTCTTCTGCTGGTAGGTCGTACAAGTCTTTATCCATAGCATCGCCAGGGTGGATCTTGTTCTTAATACCGTCAAGGCCAGCCATTAGCAATGCCGCAAATGCTAGGTATGGGTTCGCTGCTGGATCTGGGAAACGAGCTTCAATACGACGCGCTTTCGGGCTTGGTACCACTGGAATACGAATCGATGCTGAACGGTTACGTGCAGAGTATGCAAGCATAACTGGTGCTTCGAATCCAGGAACTAGACGCTTGTATGAGTTAGTTGATGGGTTAGCAAAGGCGTTGATTGCACGCGCGTGCTTGATGATACCACCGATGTAGTAAAGCGCTAAATCAGATAGGCCGCCGTACTTATCGCCAGCAAATAGGTTTACACCGTCTTTTGCTAGAGATTGGTGAACGTGCATACCAGAACCATTATCACCAACGAGTGGCTTAGGCATAAAGGTTGCCGTTTTGCCGTAAGCGTGAGCAACGTTATGCACGACATACTTGTAGATTTGAATCTCATCAGCTTTTTCAGTTAGCGTGTTGAAACGACATGCGATTTCGTTTTGACCCGCTGTTGCGACTTCATGGTGATGCGCTTCAACAACTAAGCCCATTTCTTCCATGATTAAACACATTGCAGAACGAATATCTTGAGATGAATCGACTGGTGCAACTGGGAAGTAACCACCTTTCACGCCTGGACGGTGACCTTTGTTGCCTTCTTCATAAGAAGTACCTGTGTTCCAAGCCGCTTCTACATCGTCAATTTTAAAGAATGCGCCAGAGATGTCGTTACCGTATTTGATGTCATCAAATAAGAAGAACTCAGGTTCTGGACCAACAAGTACCGTATCAGCGATGCCTGTTGAACGCATGTAATCTTCAGCACGTTTTGCGATTGAGCGTGGATCACGGTCGTAGCCTTGCATAGTGGCAGGCTCAAGAATGTCACAGCGAATATTTAGCGTTGCGTCTTCTGTGAATGGGTCAAGAACTGCACTTGATGGATCTGGCATCATGACCATGTCAGATTCGTTAATGCCTTTCCAGCCAGCGACTGAAGAACCATCGAACATTTTACCGTCTTCAAAGAAGTCAGCATCTACTTGGTGAGCAGGGATAGAAATATGTTGCTCTTTACCTTTGGTATCGGTAAAGCGTAAATCAACAAATTTAACTTCGTTTTCTGTGATCAGAGAGAGTACATTTTCTACTGACATCTTGGATAACCTCCGGTGTTATTAATACTGTTTGAACGATAAAAGTGATTCAACCCAATGAATCTAGCTTTCAGCGATCTTGATTTAAAAAATAATCAATGATGCTTTCAATAAAGCCAAAATCGTGCCAAAAAAATAAATCCTTAAAAAACAAAAAGATAAAGCTATTCATTCCAATTAAGTGCATTACTGTGCACTTAAATGGTGCTCGATTGCATTGTTTTGGTGCGGTGCGCGCCATTGTGATGCAAACGGTTAAATAACTCCCTCTATTCAGCCGAGAATTGATCGATTTGTCAATGTAAAAGGGTGAGGTTTGGTACAGCATGGTGCGTAAAGCACATTATTTTTTATTTATTGGTCTTGCGGGGGGGAGCGAATCTTGATGCGACTAGGATGGAAAGTCTTTTATACATGAGAAAAACTAAGCCATTTAGCTGATTATATTCATTATTTTTCGATGAAAAGTTGAGATTAGAATCTCAGTTAGGCGAGATTGCTTGACGTGGTTTACACTAAAATGGTCATTTACGGGTAATATTTATCCACTAATGTGACATATTCCTAGGTTTTTTCTTAAAATCTGGTACATTTACGACCGTTTTTTTAATCAAGTTCGCCCAATACTTGGGTGTCTTTTATAAGTGAATCGAATTCCATGACTACTCCACAGATTGATAAGTTAAGAAATATCGCGATTATCGCGCACGTTGACCACGGTAAAACAACCTTGGTTGATAAGCTTTTACAACAATCGGGTACACTTGAATCTCGTGGTGAAGCTGAAGAGCGCGTCATGGATTCAAACGACATCGAAAAAGAACGTGGCATCACCATCTTGGCGAAAAACACCGCGATTAACTGGAATGATTTCCGCATCAACATCGTAGATACCCCAGGACACGCCGATTTCGGTGGTGAAGTTGAGCGTATCATGTCAATGGTTGACTCTGTATTACTTATCGTTGATGCGGTTGATGGCCCTATGCCTCAAACGCGTTTCGTAACACAAAAAGCATTCGCACATGGTTTAAAACCAATCGTTGTTATCAATAAAATTGACCGTCCTGGCGCTCGTCCTGACTGGGTTATGGATCAAGTATTCGACCTATTCGACAACCTTGGTGCAACGGATGAACAGTTAGACTTCCAAGTGGTTTACGCATCAGCACTAAACGGTTGGGCGACACTAGAAGAAGGCGAAACAGGCGAGAACATGGAACCCCTATTCCAAGCGATCGTTGATAACGTTGAATGTCCAAATGTTGATATTAATGGCGCATTGCAAATGCAAGTGTCTCAACTTGATTACAACTCTTATGTTGGTGTTATCGGCGTTTGTCGTGTTACTCGTGGTAGCGTTAAAGCGAACCAACAAGTTGCTATCGTTGGTGCCGATGGTAAGAAGCGTAACGGTAAAGTCGGTACGGTTCTTGGCTATCTTGGTCTTGAGCGTCATGAAGTTGAACAAGCTAACGCTGGCGACATCATTGCGATTACGGGTCTTGGTGAGCTTAAAATTTCTGACACCATCTGTGATGTCAACAATGTTGAGCCAATGAAGCCACTTTCAGTGGATGAGCCAACAGTAACCATGACGTTCCAAGTAAACACTTCTCCGTTCGCGGGTAAAGAAGGTAAGTTCGTGACTTCACGTAACATCCTTGAGCGTTTAGAAAAAGAATTAGTGCACAACGTAGCATTACGCGTTGAGCAAACTGACGATCCAGATAAATTCAAAGTATCAGGTCGTGGTGAACTTCACCTTTCAATCCTAATCGAAAACATGCGTCGTGAAGGTTTTGAATTAGCGGTATCTCGTCCTGAAGTTATCATTAAAGAAGAAAATGGCCAGTTAATGGAACCGTATGAGAAAGTGACTATCGACGTGCTTGAAGAGCACCAAGGTGGCATCATGGAAAACATCGGTATCCGTAAAGGTGAGCTAACCGATATGGCACCAGATGGTAAAGGCCGTGTACGTATGGACTTCGATATGCCTTCTCGTGGCTTGATTGGTTTCCAAACGGAATTCCTAACGCTAACTTCTGGTTCTGGTCTTCTTTACCATACTTTCGATCGTTACGATAACCACAAAGGTGGTACCATCGGTCAACGTCAAAATGGTGTATTGATTTCTAATGCAACCGGTAAAGCGTTAACTTACGCACTATTTAACCTTCAAGATCGTGGTCGTTTATTTACTGAGCACGCTGATGAAGTTTATGAAGGCCAAGTTATTGGTATTCATAACCGTTCAAATGACTTAACGGTTAACTGTTTGAAAGGTAAGCAGCTAACTAACGTTCGTGCATCTGGTACTGATGAAGCGCAAACACTATCACCAGCAATCAAATACACACTAGAGCAAGCGCTTGAGTTTATCGATGATGATGAGCTAGTAGAAGTAACACCTGAAAGCATTCGTATCCGTAAGAAGTTCTTAACGGAAAACGATCGTAAACGTGCAGGTCGTGCTCCTAAGTAAGGCGAACTACTCAATAAACGTTAACGCAAAATTCTGCTGTTAATGCACAATGAAAGCCGATGCTATCAATGCATCGGCTTTTTTATTATTCTAGAGACCGCCGTATAAAGTCGGGTATGTGCTTAAATTACTTTAAGATTAGAGCTTAGCGTTTACCTTCAACTACTTTATTTTTTAACGAAACCATCTTAGTTAATATCATTAGGGATGTGATGATGGAAAAAACAATCAGCGTATTCATCCATTATTTAGTGTACCTAAAAGATCGCATCGTACATGATCGATTGGCGGTGAATGCCGGTTACATGGCTTATATCTCGTTATTATCTTTAGTGCCACTGGTGACTGTACTGGTGACGACTCTCTCTAAGTTTCCGGTGTTTCAAGGGATTACCGAGCAAATCCAAGAATTTGTTTTCTTAAACTTTATGCCAGCAGCAGGGGATGCGGTAAAGAATGCACTTAATACTTTTATTTCTAATACTTCAAGTATGACGGCAGTGGGTGGGGTGTTTGTATTTATCACCGCGATGATGCTGATTTCAACCATTGATAAAAATCTTAACTTTATTTGGCGAGTAAAACGCAAGCGTCGTATGGTGTACTCATTTTCCATGTATTGGATGGTGTTAACTCTAGGACCTCTATTTATGGGAGCTAGTTTAGCGCTCAGTTCTTATATCACTTCAGAGCAATACATCAGCCAAGAAGTCGTCAGTGGCATTTATCGTATTTTGCCGATTATTTTATCAATGTCGACTTTCGTCGGCTTGTATATGCTTGTGCCGAATATTAAAGTGAAATTCTTTCATGCTTGTACTGGTGCGCTTGTTGCCGGCTTACTCTTTGAATTATCGAAAAAAGGCTTTGCGATGTACATCACCGCATTTCCATCCTATCAGTTGATTTACGGCGCATTGGCAGCAATACCGATTTTATTTGTATGGGTGTATTTGTGCTGGTTCATTGTATTGGTTGGGGCTGAAGTGACGGCCAGTCTTGGGGAAAGAGAGGATTGGTATAATGATGAAACTTATCATCCATTGCAAAAAATAAAAGAAATGTTCAGCCGTAAAAGGAACGATTCGTGATTGCGTTGATCCAAAGAGTCAGTGAAGCCAGTGTCAAAGTAGATGGAAAGATTGTCGGTGAAATCAATCAAGGTCTACTGGTGCTATTAGGGGTAGAGAAAGACGATGATGAAGCAAAGGCGAAGCGTCTGAGCGAGCGGGTATTAGGTTATCGAATTTTTGAAGATGACCAAGGGAAAATGAACCTTAATGTGAAGCAGGCAAGAGGCGAGGTTTTAGTGGTATCACAATTTACTCTTCCGGCAGACACGCAAAAAGGTATGCGTCCAAGTTTTTCTAAAGGTGCTGATCCACAGGAAGCGGAGAGGCTCTATCACTATTTCTCAGGCTGTTGCCGTCAAGCCGATATTCGCACTGAAAATGGTCAATTTGCCGCTGATATGAAAGTGGCTCTGGTCAATGACGGTCCCGTGACCTTCTGGCTACAAGTATAAGATTATAACGAAAGGTCAACAGACCCTAGTAAACCAATATTAAATAGTAAGGGATTTACATGTTTAAGTTAGTGACGCCCAAAAACGAATCTGACTTGCAGAATTATTATCATTTCCGTTGGCAAATGCTGCGTGAGCCATTTCATCAGCCGCAAGGTTCTGAGCGTGATGAATATGATGAAATGAGTGCTCATCGTATGATTGTCGATGGGCGTGGACGCATTATGGCCGTCGGGCGTATGTATTTGACCCCTAATAACGAAGGTCAAGTACGTTATATGGCGGTTCATCCTCAACATCGAGGCAAAGGCTTAGGTTCGTTAATTCTTGTCGCCTTAGAGTCCTATGCGCTGCAAGAAGGCGCTAAGCGCTTAGTGTGTAACTCTCGTGAAGATGCGATTCATTTCTATGCTAAGAATGGTTTTGAAAGCCAGGGTGAATTAAATGATGAAAGAGGGCCAATTCGACATCAACAAATGTTGAAGCGTTTGAAAGCAAGCGCCAATGTGTCACGTCGCCCAGAGTGGTGCGATGAACTGCAAAAGCGTTGGCGACAAGAAATCCCAATTTGTGCCGCGATGGGGATCCGCATTAGCCAATACACTGGCTATCAATTTGAATGCTCGGCCCCGCTTAATCCGAATATTAATCCGCATGAAACCATGTTTGCTGGCTCACTATTTACCTTGACCACATTAACCGGGTGGGGAATGGCTTGGTTGTTGATGCGTGAGAAAGGCTTGGAAGCCGATATTATTTTAGCTGACAGTCAAATCCGTTTTCGAGCACCAGTTACCGAAAGCCCAGTTGCGGTGACGTCTTTAGATGGTATTAGTGGCGATTTAGACCGTTTGGTTAATGGGCGTCGTGCCCGAATTATCGTAAAAGTGACGGTTTACAGTGGTGATGTGGCGGCAGTTGAATTTACCGGCACCTATATGTTGATGACCGACTTTTTAGGTGAAGCTCCGGTTGTAAAATAACAAGGTTTGTTAAACCACGGATGGCGTTAAATAAGCGATCGGATAGAAAACAAAGAGGCGGTGATCGTTGAACGATCACCGCCTTTTTTTTGCTTTTATATTTTAGCAATCTTGATTGGTCTCAGTGGCAATTATTTTCGACCACGACAGAATTTTTATCCCCTAATAAGTCAAAAATTAACGCTTGGCATTCACCTTCTAACCGATATTGTAAATTGCCTTTATCTGGAAAAAGAAAGTCATATTCACCGCCTAAGTGAGCAGAAAAATCCTTTCCTTCTATCGTAAAAGGTTTTAAGGATAATCGGCCACGGTCGGCAACTAAATGAATATCGCTGATAGTGACTGATTGAACTTTTTTTTCTTTTTGCTGTTTTGGCTTAGCTGTTTTATCTGTCGTATCAGGTGCATTCTGTGGATCTTGCGGTGGCGCGAGTGGTGGTAATTCAATATTTTGGTTACGTAACCATAATGTTTGGAAATCATCATCGCTAGTCGCCCGTGTCACGCTCGCATCGAGCTTTCCGGTCACACTGTGATTAAAGATTAATTGATCGCCATACAGACCTTCACCTTTAACGGTAAAATCGGTAATACCATCTAAATGCAGCGGCAGGTTAAACCAGCGAGAGAAAAATCGTAGGGGTATTCCTGAGGCATCCAAATCGAGTTTCCAAGGTTGGCTCGTTTGAGTGAAAGCCATATCACCAGAGCCTTTGATGAGCCCATTTTCTAATGGAATAAATACCTTATCTAGCCAAAAGTGCCCTTTTTTACTCTGCATGCTGACCAATAGATTGTTGCTATTCACGCTATCGTAACTGGCGCTATTCGCACTGACGGTTAGCTTTCCTTGCCATAGGCCCCAGTGACTATCTTTTTTAATCTCTATGTCATCACCTTCAATACTCAAACCGGTCGCTTGCTTAGGGGGCGTCGTGGTGAGATCGATAAATTGAACATGATTGATGGTGAGCATTTTGGCTTTAATGTCAGATAAGCTTTTTAAATAATCGAGAGCAAGCTGTTTTGATTCTGGTTCTGGAAACCACTTCATATTATTAATGTTAAGCTGAGCTAACTCTAAGCTGGTCGGTGTTGCTTTACCTTGGATATGCAGATTGCCTTGCAGCATTTCTAATGAAATATCTTGGATATTGGCAGTGTTAGGTTGTAGCGTAATGTCTACTGCGGGTGAATCAATCACTTGGCCAAAGGCGCTCATATTATCCGCAGTGATAAATATCGATGCATCTTGCTGTTGCCAGAAATTAAAAGGCAGATGAAGATTGGCCGCAGTCAGTTTGATGTTGTTAGCGGAGAAATTAGGCATTTCGATACTTGAGTTATTGATTTCTAACTCATCAATCGCGATCGGTAAGCGATTAAACCACTCGATACTTTCTCGGCTAATGGTATCCGAGTTGGTTTTTTGTAGGCGTAATCCAGTAATGCTAATACGCGGAAACTGCCATATTCTTTGTTGCTGCTGTTTGATTGCTTGAGCTGAAAATTGTCCTTTACGCCAGCGGAAACGAATATCATAAAAGGTGGAATGAGTTGGGGTGATGTCACCATCTAAGAAGACGTTATCAAGCGCTTCGCCTTGCCAATAAAGTTGCCCGGCTGAAAGTTGAATCTCACCATAAAAGGGCAGTCTTTGTGAATCACGTTTTTTTGGGTGTTTGATTTGTATATTCACATCACGCCCAACCAAACCGTTATCCGAAAAGTCGATATTGGCGATAGATAATTGATTTAAATGTACATATCCAGGAAGATCTAGACGTGGCCAGCCATGCTGAAGAGTGACGCCATCTGCTAAGATATTATCAATCTGTAATTGGTTGTTAAGCAATAGGTCATCACTGAGCCAGATATCCATCTTCTCAACCAGAATAGGATCAGAGTCTTGATGTTTAAGCAGTACGCCATCGAGCTGTATATGATTAGGTTGCTGGTAAGAATATGTGACATCACGAACTTGGATATTACCTTGGTAGGCATAGTTCAGAGCGCTGTTGACTACCAGAGGGGCATATTTGGTGTGTAAGGCCGCATAAGAAGCGGAAAGCGCGATAACCACTAATGAAATCAAGCCAACAATCACGGCTAGCAGTTTTCTCATGTAACGTCCTGTTTATTCATGTCCCCATTGGCAGGGAGATTAGAGCTGTGAAGTATAAGCAGATATGAGTTCCGGTACAATTATTCCTGCTTTTTATTACGGATATACCCAAGTGACTGCAAGGTGCAGAATTCAGCGTTATCATCCAAACCTTTAATCAAGGAAGATTGGCGAAGGAAAGCACCTTTGAAACCAATCTTATATATAAAATAACAAAAAACGAGAAACCGTGAAGTTTCTCGTTTTGTTTAAAGGTTAAGTCGTTTTAAGTTGAAACTACAGTTGAGGGCCTGCGCTGACTAGCGACTGACCTTCTTCGTTGTCCGTATATTGCGCAAAGTTTTTAATAAAGAGTTGCGCCAGTTCATTGGCTTTATTCTGCCATTGTTCCGCTGTTGGATAAGTATCTCTAGGATCGAGAATTTGGCTATCAACGTTTGGTAACTCGGTTGGCACTTCAAGATTAAATGTTGGAATGATTTTGGTTGGCGCATGATCAATCGAGCCATCTAAAATTGCATCAATAATGCCTCGAGTATCTTGAATTGAAATACGTTTACCGCTGCCATTCCAACCGGTATTGACCAAGTAAGCTTCTGCGCCAGCCGCTTCCATACGTTTCACTAGCACTTCGGCATATTGGGTTGGGTGCAGCGTTAAAAAGGCAGCACCAAAAGCGGCGGAGAACGTCGGTGTAGGCTCGGTGATCCCGCGCTCAGTCCCCGCAAGTTTGGCCGTAAAACCAGATAAGAAGTGGTACTTAGTTTGTTCTGGTGTCAGCTTCGAAACAGGAGGCAGAACCCCAAACGCATCTGCGGTTAAGAAGATCACTTTTTGTGCATGACCCGCTTTGGATACTGGCTTAACAATATTATCAATGTGATAAATCGGGTAAGAAACACGAGTGTTTTCGGTTTTCGAATTGTCATCAAAATCGATAATGCCATCTTCTGATACCGTGACGTTTTCGAGTAATGCATCACGACGAATCGCATTATAAATATCCGGTTCCGCTTCTTTAGACAGTTTGATAGTTTTAGCGTAACAACCGCCTTCAAAGTTAAACACCCCGTCATCATCCCAACCATGTTCATCGTCGCCGATTAATTGGCGTTTAGGATCGGTGGAAAGTGTGGTTTTACCGGTGCCAGATAAACCAAAGAAAATCGCCACATCACCGGCTTCACCGACATTGGCGGAACAGTGCATTGAAGCTATACCTTTGAGTGGGAGTAGGTAGTTCATCATGGCGAACATGCCTTTTTTCATTTCGCCGCCATACCAAGTACCACCGATAATTTGAATGCGTTCGGTTAAGTTAAAGGCAACAAAGTTTTCCGAGTTTAGCCCTTGTGCTTGCCAGTTTGGATTGGTGGTTTTAGCGCCATTCATGACGATGAAATCAGGCTCAAAATCTTGTAGTTCATGTTCGGTTGGGCGGATGAACATGTTTTTAACGAAGTGTGCTTGCCATGCGACTTCCGTGATCACCCGAACTTTTAAGCGCGATTCTGGGTTTGCGCCACAGAAGCAGTCGACCACAAAAATACGCTTGTCAGAAAGCTGTGTGGTGACTAATGATTTTAGATCGGCCCAAACTTCAGGTGTGATCGGTTTGTTGTCATTCTTACCTTGATCGGACCACCATAACGTATCTTTGGTGATCTCATCTTTCACGATGTACTTATCTTTCGGTGAACGACCGGTAAAAATACCAGTATCAACTGAGACCGCGCCTAATTCGGTGACAATACCTTTTTCATAGCCACTTAAGTTTGATTGAGTTTCTTCGATAAACAGTTGTTCATAACTTGGATTACGAATAACGTCAGTTGCGCCAGTAATGCCGTAAGTTGTGAGATCTAACTGAGGTACAGTCGTCGTTTTATCCATAACGGTCATAGATGCTCCTAATAGGAAATTTGTAGGGAATATTATAATTTTAGGTAATGACCCCTATATAACCACTTTCTACGTGTGGTTTATTTGAGGATCATAACAACTTTAACAAAATTCGTAGTACAAAAAGGTGGCGTCAAGAACACTATGATTATTATATTGAATAAAATAAGTTTCTATAATTTGGCAGAAATGAAGGATTAAGCGTGGTTTTTCGGCACAAAAAAAGCCGAACTGAGTCGGCTTATGTGATGTCACGTATGACTTATTGTATACAATGAATTAATGCAGGCTCTTTTTAGCGGCCGTTACGATTTGGTCGACTTGTGCGGCATCAAAAGAATAAGTGCTGCCGCAGTAATCACAATGCAGAGCCACTTCGCCTTCCGTTTTTAGAATATCATCAAGCTCTTCTTTGGCGACGGTCGCAATGGCACCCGCACTACGTTCGCGTGAACAGCCACAGAAGAATTCAACTGGCTGAGCTTCAAATAACTGCACTTTTTCTTGGTTATAAAGGCGATAAAGCACGTCATTGGCTTCAAGTGAGAACAGTTCTTCATTCTTAATGGTTTCGGTGAGTCTTTCTAAATGCTCAAAGTCATCTGCAGAGCCGGTACCATCAGGCATGATTTGTAATAGCATACCCGCAGCATGTGCTTGGCCTTCATGTTCACCTGTGCGGAACCATAAACGCGTTTTTAATTGCTCCGAACGCTCAAAGTAACTCTCTAAGACATCAGAAAGTGTCTCGCCTTCTAGACCAACGACGCCTTGGTAGCGCTCGCCTTTATCCGGAGAAATAGTGATCACTAAATGCCCTTGACCAACCATTTGGTGAAGAGTGGCATTTGGTGCAATTTGGCCTTCCCAACGTGCAACACCACGCATTTTTTGTTCGTGATCGCCATTGATAACCACTAACGAAAGTGGACCATCGCCTTGTAGTTGAAGCGTAATCGAACCTTCAAACTTTAACGTGGCGGTAAGAAGACTGGTTGCGACAAGTAATTCACCCAAAAGAGCTTCAACTGGCTGTGGGTAATCCTTGTTGGCAATAATTTGTTGGTAAGCGGTATCAAGTTGCACTAACTCACCACGAACTGACAAATCTTCGAATAAATAGCGATGCAAAAGGTTATTTGCCATTAGTTTGGGACTCCTCGCCTCGGGCGGTTTATTGGTGTTTAAATTTTATAAGGTTACGACGTTGTTTCTTATCGGGACGTCGTTCTGGACTTGGGCTGTATAGCGCGTTGAGCTTATGTTTTTGAGCGTCTTCTTCTCGCTTACGCATACTCTCTTCTGTTTCGCTATATAAGGTTTGTGCTTCAGGCGCACCGCGACGCTGATCGGAAATTTTTTCGATGATCACCGTCTTTTCTTCGTTGCCTTGGCGCAAGCGAATCAATGCTCCCAATTCAACGATCTTGCTCGGCTTACTACGCTGATCATTATAGTGAACTTTGCCACCTTCAACCATGCTTCTGGCAATCGATCGAGTTTTATAAAAACGAGCCGCCCATAACCATTTGTCGAGGCGCACTGATAAAGTTTGTGAACTCATTCTGAGATATGTCCTTAAAGATCAAAGGTTCCTAGAAGATCAGCTAAACGATATTTACAATTTAACTCTATAATATCAGTCAAAATGGTGATGGCTTTAGTCATTTTCAAGGGGCAGGACAAAGATGTCATAAATTAAGGGATATAATGTGTATTTTCGTTGTCAGTATTGGGCTAGATAAATTAAAACTGACGAAAATGATAGTTTTTGGGCGAATTCTTGGCGATCTGGTTGAAAAATATTGATTATCGCCACATGAAAGTGTGATTTAATTTGGTTTAATCCTGCTAAGCCGTTAAGGTTAGAAATTAAAAAGTGGACGAGAATTTAAGGTGTCATCTCTAATGGTGTCAAAAGGGAATATCCAGATCCAATGGTCTCAGTTAACAAGCCGTTGGCTACAAAATCAAGCACAGTTAAGCTTTTTGCTGACTTTGCTACTGACGGCCGGTATTGCTTGGTTAGTGGGCATTTTGTTTTGGGCTTTGTTAGCGTCGACTCCCGGGGTTGATCACTGGTCAGCGCCAAGCGTAGTGGCTTCTCAAGCATCCTCAACCCATCAAACCGATACCCTTTCTCCTCTATTAAGTGCCAATTTATTTGGTTTATATACTCAGACGCCAACCAAAAAACAGCAAGTGGCACAAGATGCGCCACAAACACGCCTAAATCTCACATTAGTGGGTGCGGTTGCGAGCAGTAACGACAAATTAAGTTTGGCGATCATTGCCAATCAAGGCAAGCAATCGACTTATGGGATTGGTGAAACCATTGATGGTACCCGAGTCACGTTGACGGCGGTGTATGTCGATAGGGTGATCATCAGTAATCAAGGCCGAGATGAAACCTTGATGTTACAAGGCATAGACTATAATAAATCGCCTCAAGCCATTGAGCGTCAACCGGTTGCCACCGAGCCTGCGACGAATGATGTCGCAGATTTAGATAAAATTCGCCAAGAGATTTCATCGGATCCACAAAAGATTTTTCAATACATTCGTCTTTCTCAAGTGATGGAAGACGGACAATTAAAAGGCTATCGAGTACGTCCAGGCAGTGAAAGAACACTGTTTGATCAAGTCGGGCTACAAGATGGTGATATTGCTACAGCATTAAATGGACAAGATTTGACTGACCAGTCGCAAATGGCGGCATTATGGAAAACGGCTTTAGATTCAACGGAGTGGAATCTAACCGTAGAAAGAGATGGTCAGACTCACGATATTTACATTCAATTTTAAAATGGATTCTCAGTTCGTGGCTAACACTTATTTAGCGGCGTAGAGTACAGCAACGTCACCTCAGGTGAGCAGGAGCATGGTGTGAAAAAGTGGTTGAGCAAAGTCTCACTAATCGTAATGACAAGTTTGGTATCGGTATCTGCGATGGCAGAAGATTTTAGTGCCAGTTTTAAAGGAACCGATATTCAAGAGTTTATCAATATTGTCGGACGTAATTTACAAAAGACGATTATTGTTGATCCATCGGTACGCGGTAAAATTGATGTACGCAGTTACGATGTGCTCAATGAAGAGCAATATTATAAATTCTTCCTTAATGTTCTAGAGGTCTATGGCTACGCTGTAGTGGAAATGGACGATGGAATTTTAAAAGTCATTAAAGATAAAGATGCCAAAACTGCGGCAGTGCCTGTGGTTGGTGAAGGGGAAAATGTCAGCGGAGATGCGGTGATCACCCGGGTTGTGCCGGTAAAAAACGTGTCAGTACGCGAATTATCACCTATCTTACGCCAGCTCAATGATAACGCGGGTGCCGGTAACGTAGTGCATTATGACCCTTCTAATATCATTCTTTTAACCGGCCGCGCTTCGGTAGTAAATCGCTTAGCGGAAATCATTAAACGTGTCGATCAAGCTGGTGATAAAGAAGTGGAAGTGGTGGAGCTTAAAAATGCTTCAGCCACCGAAATGGTTCGAATTGTCGATTCACTGAGCAAAAGTGCCGATGCTAAAAATACCCCTGAATTATTACAACCTAAGTTAGTCGCCGATGAGCGTACTAACGCAATTTTGATTTCTGGCGATCCGAAAGTTCGTCAACGTTTGAAAAAATTAATTAGCCAGCTTGATGTGGAAATGGCGACCAAAGGCAATAACCGCGTGATTTATTTACGTTATGCCAAAGCCGAAGATTTGGTCGAGGTGCTCACTGGGGTTTCTGAAAACCTACAAGCAGAAAAAGATTCTAAATCAGGAGCCGACAGTAACAGTAAAGCTAAAGTGATGATTACTGCCGATCCGGGTACTAATGCCCTAGTACTCACTGCGCCACCAGATATTATGAAAGCGCTGCAAGAAGTGATTAGCCAACTGGATATTCGTCGTGCGCAGGTATTGATTGAAGCCTTGATTGTCGAGCTTTCTGAAGGGGATGGGATTGATCTCGGGGTGCAATACGGCAATTTAGAAACCGGTAGCATGGTGCAATACTCGAACGCGAACGCCAAAATTGGTCAGGTCGCGGTAGGTATCAAAGAAGCACAAGATGTTAAGGGTTCCACGATCATTGATGCCAATGGTAATACAACCGTAAACCCAGATACGAAAGGGGATTATTCAACCTTAGCGGGGGCGTTAAGCGGTGTAAATGGTGCGGCGCTCAGTATTGTGAAAGGCGATTGGACGGCTTTGATCAGCGCGGTGGCCACCAATACCAACTCGAATATTCTATCCTCTCCAAGTATTACGGTATTGGATAACAGTGAAGCGTCGTTCATTGTGGGTGAAGAAGTACCTGTCGTCACCGGTTCCACCGCAAGTTCTGATAACTCGAACCCATTCCAAACCGTTGATCGTAAGGAAGTGGGCATCAAGCTAAAAGTCACGCCGCAAATTAATGAAGGTGATTCGATCCAAATGCAAATCGAGCAAGAAGTATCGAATGTGCTCGGAGCGAATGGTGCAGTCGATGTGCGTTTTGCCAAGCGTCAAATTAACACTTCGGTGATGGTGCAAGATGGTCAAATGATCGTGTTGGGTGGTTTAATTGATGAACGTGCACAAGAGAGTGTCTCGAAAGTACCGTTACTTGGCGATATTCCTTATCTTGGTGCGCTATTTTCTTATACGAGTAACAGCAAAGAGAAAAAGAATTTAATGGTGTTTATCAAGCCAACTATTATTCGTGATGGTATGTCAATTGATGGCCTCTCTCGCCGTAAATACAACTACATTCGCGCAGAGCAGTTATATCGCGCTCAGAAAGGTTTGAAATTATTGCCTAATACCGAAACGCCAGTGTTACCTAAGTTTGGTCAAGATTCTCGTCAACCTGCGGAAGTTCAGGCTTTCCTCGATCAACTCAAGCAAGCGGAAGAAGAGCAACTTAAGGGTAATCAATAATGGTGGATTCAGCACAAGAGTTGGCAAATGATTCGATGGGTGGCCAAGATAGCCGCCCGACATTTCGTTTGCCTTTTGCTTATGCCAAACGTCATCAAGTGGTGCTGGATTATCACGAGCAACAAAGTGTTTTATATTATTGTGGCGTCCTTACTCCACAAGTGTTGCTCGAAATACGTCGTGCTTCAGGGCAATCTTTTAAGCCGCAAAAATTAGCGGTTAGTGAATTTGAAAATAAGTTGACCGAAGCCTATCAGCGCGATTCATCGGAAGCTCGCCAGTTGATGGAAGATATCGGTGCCGATGATGATTTCTTCTCACTGGCCGAAGAGCTACCAGAAAACGAAGACTTATTAGAATCAGAAGATGATGCGCCAATCATTAAATTGATCAACGCCATGTTAGGTGAAGCGATCAAAGAAGGCGCTTCTGATATTCATATTGAAACCTTCGAGAAAGTCTTATCGATCCGTTTTCGTGTTGATGGTGTGTTACGTGAAGTATTATCGCCAAGCCGTAAACTTGCGCCGATTCTAGTTTCACGTGTCAAAGTTATGGCTAAGCTTGATATCGCGGAAAAACGTGTCCCACAAGATGGTCGGATTTCATTACGAATCGGTGGCCGTGCGGTCGATGTTCGTGTATCGACCATGCCATCTTCTCATGGCGAGCGTGTGGTGATGCGTTTATTAGATAAAAACGCCACGCGCTTAGATTTACACAGCCTAGGCATGACGCCTAAAAACCACGAAGCCTTTCGTCATTTAATCGCTCGGCCACACGGTATTATTTTGGTCACCGGCCCGACGGGGTCAGGTAAATCAACCACCTTATATGCTGGCCTGCAAGAGCTGAACAGCAGCGAGCGTAATATTTTAACCGTGGAAGATCCGATTGAGTTTGATATTGATGGTATCGGACAAACTCAAGTTAACCCGAAAGTAGATATGACCTTTGCTCGTGGTTTGCGTGCAATTTTGCGTCAAGATCCCGATGTAGTGATGGTCGGTGAAATTCGTGATTTAGAAACCGCGCAAATAGCGGTACAAGCCTCGTTAACCGGGCACTTAGTGATGTCGACCTTGCACACCAACACCGCGATTGGTGCGATTACCCGTTTGCGTGATATGGGGATTGAACCCTTCTTAATCTCTTCTTCACTGCTTGGGGTGTTAGCTCAACGTCTGGTGCGAACATTATGTTCAAGCTGTAAGCAGCCTTATCAAGCCGATAGCCAGCAAAAGCAGTTATTTGGCGTTGCGGCTGATGAGCCACTAGAGCTATTTAAACCTCATGGCTGTGAGCGTTGTAACCATAAAGGTTATCGCGGTCGTACTGGTATTCACGAGTTGTTGTTGATTGATGATGAAACTCAAGAATTGATTCACGCTGAGGCGGGTGAGCAAGTGATCGAAAAAGCGATTCGCGCCAAAACGCCGAGTATTCGTGATGATGGTTTAGCGAAAGTACGCCGTGGCATCACCACTTTGGAAGAAGTGCTACGTGTGACCAAGGAAGTGTAATCCATGGCCGCATTTGAATATAAAGCACTCGATGCCAAAGGTAAGCAAAAGAAAGGCGTATTGGAAGGGGATAATGCTCGCCAAGTGCGTCAGCGCCTTAAAGAAAAAGGGTTAATGCCGACAGAGGTTATTGAAACCAAAGCGAAATCACAACGAGCTAAATCGAGCGGTTTTAGTTTTCAACGTGGTATTAGTACCAATGAATTAGCCTTAGTCACTCGTCAATTATCCACTCTAGTACAAGCCGGTATGCCGCTAGAAGAATGCATTCGCGCGGTGGCGGATCAATCGGACAAACCTCATATTCGCAACATGTTAGTGAGCATTCGTTCAAGAGTGGTGGAAGGCTATACCCTATCGGACAGCATGGCGGAATACCCAGCCGTCTTTGATGATCTATTCTGCGCCATGGTTGCAGCAGGTGAAAAGTCGGGTCACTTAGACGCGATTTTAGATCGTTTAGCCGACTACGCCGAAAATCGCCAAAAGATGCGTTCTAAGCTACAACAAGCCATGATCTACCCAACCATGTTGACGTTAATTGCTATCAGCGTGGTGGCTTTTTTATTGGCGGCCGTGGTACCTAAAATTGTCGATCAGTTTGTGCAAATGGGCCAAGGTTTGCCTATGTCGACCGAGTTCTTATTGGTTGCCAGTAATTTTGTGCAACATTGGGGACTATTAGTGCTTGGTTTGATTGTGCTAATGATCGTCGGTTTAAAAGTGGCCTTAAAGAAACCAGATTTTCGCATGAAGTGGGATAAACGCGTGTTGGCCCTACCTGTGATTGGCAAAGTGGCTAAAGGGCTGAATACCTCTCGTTTTGCTCGCACCTTAGCAATTTGTTCATCCAGTGCGATTCCCTTATTAGATGGCATGCGAGTCGCGGCCGATGTGATGAGTAATCAATATTTTAAAGCGCAGATTCTTGATGCCGCCGATAAAGTTCGCGAAGGAACTAGCTTACGTAAATCGCTTGAACACACCGGTTTGTTTCCGCCGATGATGCTACACATGATCGCCAGTGGTGAGCAAAGTGGTGAACTTGAGCCGATGTTGATTCGCGCGGCCGATAACCAAGACCGAGATTTTGAGTCTTTGGTGAATATGGCTCTTGGTGTTTTTGAGCCATTACTGATCGTCGCCATGGCTGGAATTGTATTGTTTATTGTTACTGCAACCTTAATGCCGATATTGGAATTGAATAATTTGGTGACGCAGTAAAGTAAAGAACGGTTCCTGGTTTCTAGTCCCTAGTTTCTAGGTAGAGAATTGCCCCGAGGTTCGGGGACGCTGCGCTCGGGAGACGAAAAGATTATGGGGTGTTGCCAGTTTGGTGTAAAAGCAGTAACGACTACTGTTTGCTCTGTTTAGGTCTTAGTTTAGGTAGCGAATTGCCCCGAGGTTCGGGGATGCTGCGCTCGGGAGACGAAAAGATTATCGGGTTCTGTCTGTTTGTTGTAGAAGCAATAACGATCACGGTCCGCTTTTTCTAGGGACTAGGAACTAGAAACCAGGAACTTTTATTCGATCCACGAAACACAAAATTGATATTTTTTTAGGAGTCACAATGAGTAAAAAATTAAATTTATCGACTAAGAAGCAATCTGGCTTCACTTTGCTTGAAGTGATGGTAGTGGTGGTTATTTTGGGGATTCTAGCTAGCTTCGTTGTCCCGAATTTATTGGGTAACAAAGAGAAAGCCGATCAACAAAAAGCGGTGACGGATATTGTGGCGCTAGAAAATGCGCTGGATATGTACAAGCTCGATAACAGTGTTTACCCAACTACCGACCAAGGCTTGGATGCGTTGGTGAGTAAACCAACCGGTAGCCCTGAGCCACGCAATTATCGTGAAGGTGGTTACATTAAACGTCTACCTAACGACCCATGGGGTGGTGATTACCAATATTTAAGCCCAGGTGATCACGGCACAGTAGATATCTTTACTCTTGGCTCTGATGGTCAAGAAGGTGGCGATGACGGTTCGCAAAAAGACATCGGTAACTGGAATATTCAAGACTTCCAGTAACAGAGAGAATCGAGGGGCGAGGACGCTTCGCTCGAGAGCCGAAAGCAATTTCGTTACTCGTATCTCGGACGTTTTACTTCTCGTTGCTCGAAAGTGCAAAAAAGTCGTCATCCTGAAAAGCGACGTAGGAGCGCAGTTCAGGATCTCCTACAACATTTGGTTTATCAATATGCTGTAGGAGATTCCGTATCTTCTTCGCTTAGGCTCATGTACGGAATGACGACTAAAAACTCGCAAGATGATTTAAGGAACACAATGCAGCGTCAGCGTGGTTTTACTTTACTCGAAGTACTGTTAGTGGTGGTGTTAATGTCACTGAGTGCGTTAGCGGTGGTGCAAACTTTACCGCAGAGTAATGACGACCAAGCGAAGGAAGAGGCTTCACGCTTTTTCCAGCGACTGCAATTACTCAGTGATGATGCGATTCTTAATGGCCAAGATTATGGTTTACGTTTCGATGAGAAAAAACTGACTTATACCTATATGCAATTAGGTGAAGAAGGTTGGCAAAAAGTACAAGACAGTAAATATTTTACTGAAACCACATTGCCTGAAGACTTAACTTTTAGTTTTGAGCTCGGCAGTGAAGCTTGGGGGGATGATGATCGCTTATTCAAACAAGAAGACTTTTACGAAGACCGATTTGAAGATGCCGATAAAAAACCGAAACCGCCTCAAGTGTATGTATTGTCTAGTGGTGAAGTGACGCCTTTTTTATTGCTATTTACGTCACAGCCGAATCAAAAGCCAGAGCAAACTTGGCGTGTAAAAGTGTCTGAAGAGGGAGTGGCACAACTATTGTCTCCGGGGATGAGCAATGAAGGAGTCGGTGATAATGAGCCATCGTAAGCAAGTTCGAGGCATGACTTTATTGGAAGTCTTGATTGCGCTGGCGATCTTTGCCACGGCAGCGATTAGTGTGATTCGCGCGGTGACTCAACACATCAATACTCTGAGCTATTTAGAAGAGAAAACCTTTGCCAGCATGGTGGTGGATAACCAATTGGCGATGGTGCATTTATCCTCGTCTTTTAATGCGACGAAAAAAGGTGAAGAAGAGTTTGCTGGACAAACTTGGTACTGGACCGCTACGCCAGTAAAAACAGGATTAGATTTAATTAAAGCAGTGGATGTTAGTGTGTCTTTGGATCCACAACGCAAAAGCACTCTGATGACGGTGAGAACTTATGTTAAACCGTAAGAAGACGTTAAGCCGTAAAACGTTAAGCAAGGGCTTTACTCTGATAGAAGTGATGGTCGCCATCATGGTATTTGCCAGTTTAAGTATTGCAGCCTATCAAGTGGTTAATCAGGTTCAACGTAGTAATCAACTGTCGGCAGAGAAAACCGCCCGTTTGCAAGATATGCAACGAGCAATGATTATTATGGATAGTGATTTTCGTCAGATGGTCGCCCGTTCATTTAAAGGTCGAGCGAATGCCACGGGTAATCGAGTGCTTTACAGCGATGAATATTTACTTGATTCACAATCGCACGGTATTTTATTTACTCGTTTAGGATGGCAAAACCCTCAACAAGCTTTCCCACGAGGAGAGATTGTTAAAGTCGGCTATCGGGTCGTCGGTAATCAATTAGAGCGAGTGTGGTGGCGTTATCCTGATACACCTGAAGGACAAGAACCGCTGCATAAATCATTATTAGCGCAAGTTGAGAATCTCGATTTCCGTTTTTATGACGGCGATAAAGAAAACTGGCAAGAGACATGGCAAGTCGAAACCCAATTGCCTGCAGCGGTTGAGGTGACATTGGAATTAAAAGATTATGGCACTATTCGCCGTGTTTATTTAATTCCAAAAGGGCAATCCGCTACGGCGAAAAATGGTTCAGATGGTTCTGGTAGTGAGGTAACGCAATGATGCCGCTTACTTCTCGTGCTTCATTTCGCCGAATGAAACGCCAGCAAGGTGTGGCACTTATTTTTGTGTTATTGCTGGTGGCCGTGCTGGTGGCGATTGCCGCGACGATGACAGAAAGAATGTCGACCCAGTTTTATCGCGCCAGTAATTTATTAAATCACCAACAAGCCTACTGGTACGGCATGGGGGTGGAAGCGCTGGCTCAGGTCGCCATCGAAGAAAGCTATAAAGACAGTGACGATAATATAAATTTAAGCCAAGCATGGGCGATTGAAGGCACGCAATACCCACTTGAAAATGGCGATGCAGTCGGCAGCATAGTGGATAAACAGGCGTGTTTTAATGTCAATGCACTGGCAGCATTACCGGCAACTAATACGTCCGAGCGACCTTATTTATTGAAAGTTTTAGCGTATATGCTGCAAGAAGTCGACATTGATAATTATCAGGCGGAAGTGATTGCTGATTCAATCAAAGAGTATGTCGATAGTGATAGCCAAGTAAGTACCCAAAGTGGGGTAGAAAGTGCCACTTATGAAGGGATGCAACCTAGCTATGATGCACCAGATACCTTGATTGCCGATAGCAGTGAATTAAGGGCGGTTAATCAAGTGACTGCTCCTGCGATGACGATTTTAAATCAAGTCACCTGCGCACTACCGACGACCGATTTGTATATCAATGTGAATACCTTAAAGCCGCAGCAAGCCTTGTTATTAGCCGGGATGTTTCAGCCTTCTTTGAGTGTAAGTGATGCACAACAATTAATTGAAAATCGACCGCATGACGGTTGGAAAGATGTAGAAACCTTTTTAAATGAACCACAAATAACACGTGTGCCGGCCAACATTACCAGCGAGGCGAGCCCATTTTTATCGGTAACTAGCCAATATTTTGAGCTAGATGCGCAAATTAAAGTAGACAATTCAAGGGTTAGGCTGCGTAGTCTAATCTACAGTTCAGATAAAAAAACGACACAAGTGATACGTCGTCGTTTCGGAGGGATCAGTGAACGAGTTTCTGACAATCAAGCTGAGCAGTAATCCAACTGATCCAATACCTTGGTTAGTTTGGTCGCCAAGCTTACAAGAAGTGATTGCCTCGGGAGAATTATCTAGCCGAGAAAAGCTAAGTGAATTGGTTGATTACAGCGTTCAACGTACTGTGATTGCGTTATTACCAAGCAGCGATGTGTTAATTACGCCAATTCAAATTCCATCGGGTGCCGGGCGTCAATTACACTCGATGTTGCCATTTTTAATGGAAGATGAACTGACGCAAGATATCGAGCGCATGCACTTTAGCGTGATTAAAAAACAAGGTGATCAAGCGATTGTTGCCACTGTTGAGCAGCAATATTTAGCCGATTGGGTCGATGAATTTAAATCGCACGGTATTGAGCTGAAAAAAGTATTGCCAGATTGCCTAGCCTTACCATTAAAAGAGAATTACATCAGTGCGATGCACATTAATCATCAATGGTTAATGCGCAAAAGTGATGTGAAAGGTGCGGCGGTTGATGATGATTGGCTCGATGTGTTTTTAGCGTCAGGTTGGTTAGAACCCGATGGTGATGCACTTAATTTTGAAACCTTACTACAAGACAACGATCAGTCTGAGGATGACACGCAAGACAGCGATTCAGCTGATGGTGCTATGCTATCAAGCGAAGAGATTGTCGCCGAAGCGCAGTCTAGTGTTGAAGCTTTAGAGCATTCTCACACTTCAGCTGAACACTTCACGATTTATAGTTATAGCGAACTGCCTGAGCAACATGCTGATTTACCAGGCCGATGGATAGCAGCGCCACAAGAAATGGCAATGCTGACGTTAGCGCAAGGGGCGATTCAATCACAAGCCAACTTATTAACCGGCCCATTTAAAGCGCAATCGTCGTGGTTTAAGCATTTACGAGTGTGGCGTAAAGTGGCGATTGCGGCGAGCATTTTATTGGTACTACTGTTAGTGCAGCAAACGGTGCAAGTTCAACAAATTGAAGCGCAAACTCAAGCTTATCGAACGGAGAGCGAGCGAATCTTCCGTAGCGTATTTCCAGATAGGCAACGCATTCCAACCATCAGTTATTTAAAACGCTTAATGCAAGATGAAGAGAATGCCTTATCGGGCTCAGGAAGCAGTGGTGCTTCTTTATTGGGGTGGATGGCGAAGTTGCCGCCAGCCTTGCAAAGCGTGAAATCGGTAACGGTACAAAGCGTGCAATTCGATGGTACTCGTCAAGAAATTCGCTTAAATGCCCAAAGTAATGATTTTCAATCTTTTGAGCGTCTGCGAGTTGAATTGGCGAAACAGTTTGAGGTTAGCCAAGGCCAGTTAAATAAAAATGGTGACCTAGTGCAAGGTAGCTATGTGATTAAAAATAAAGGAACAGGGAGCGGATCATGAATGATAAATTAGCCGCTCTTATGGCACCACTACAGCGTTGGTGGAGCAGTATTTCGAGCCGAGAGCAACGTCTAGTATTAGTTTGTGGCGGATTATTTGCAGTAGGCTTCTTGTATTGGGGCATCTTACAACCATTAAGCGCTCGGACCGAACAAGCGCAAATGCGTTTAAATAGTGAAAAGCAGCTTTTGAGTTGGGTGACGCAATCGGCCGATAGCATCGTGACCTTACGCGCTCAAACAGGCACGAAAGGTGTGCAGCGTAGTCAGCCATTAAACCAAGTAGTGTCATCGACGGCGAGTCGTTTTAATATCGAACTGATCCGTATGCAGCCGCGTGATGATATGTTGCAAGTGTGGATTCAACCTGTGCCATTTAACACTTTAATCAATTGGTTAGCTCAATTGCGCGATCAATATGGGTTGCAAGTGTTGTTCTTGGACATTAACCGTGTAGATAAAGCCGGTATGGTCGAAGTGAATCGCTTACAGTTTCAGCGTGGTTAGCCGTTTTATTATTTCGGTTATAAAGATGGCTCTTATAAACATGACTCTTATAAACATGGCTAATAGCGATGGGTTTGTGAAAGGATCAAATTTGTGAAAAGTATGAAATGGTATCTGTTGGTTTTTGTATTGATGCTGATTACAAGTTTAGTGGCACATATTCCAGCGGCATGGGTTTATGCTCAAATGCCCACTCAACGCGGAATCGAAGTCACTGGAATGAGTGGCACAATTTGGCAAGGGCAAGTTCAACAACTTAAAGTCAACCGCCAGTCATACGGTAGTGTCTCTTGGGATTTGCAAGCCAGTAAATTATTGACCGCTAAATTAGAATACCAAGTTCGTTTCGGTCGTGGCAGCAGTATTAAGCTAGATGGTAAAGGCTTTGTTGGGGCGAGCTTTTCTGGCCTTTATGCCAACAATGTTCTCGCTTCTATGCCAATACAACAAGTCATGACTTATGTACCAACTCAAGTGCCGGTTGAATTAAAAGGCCGAGTAGAGTTATCGTTAACGTCATTGAAGTACGCACAGCCATGGTGTGAAGAAGCCAAAGGTAGCATTGCATGGACAGGCAGTGATATTGTTTCACCGATTGGTCAATTAACTCCCGGCCCGGTGATTGCCGACATTACTTGTCAGGCACAAAATATTGAAGTGCAGGGAAAACAAAATAACTCGCAAGTGAGCAGTGAATTTAAAGCTAGCCTAAATGAACAAGCTCGCTATCAATCGATGGCTTGGTTTAAGCCGGGCGCTGAATTCCCATCATCGATGGCAGAGCAGCTAAAATGGTTAGGTGAACCGAATGCTCAAGGTCGCTACCAATTTAGCTTTGCAGGGAAATTATAAACTCTCTCAAGAACAATAAGCGCCCTCATTGGCTTAAGGAGACATGAAATGACAAAGCATAAGCACCCTGAAATATTATCCAGATCAGTGGTGGCACAATCTCGCTTATTTGCCATTGAATCTTTAGAGCTTCGCTTCTCTAACGGTGAAGAGCGTACTTACGAACGGATGAAGCCAAGTAATCGTGGTAGCGTAATGACGGTTCCCGTGACAGAGGAAGGTGACCTACTGTTGATCCGTGAATATGCCGCGGGAACGGAACGTTATGAATTAGGCTTTCCTAAAGGGTTAATCGATCCTGGTGAAACGCCAGAACAAGCGGCTAATCGTGAACTCAAAGAAGAAATTGGTATGGGCGCCGATACATTCGTGCCACTGAAACAAGTGGTGTTGGCGCCGTCGTATTTCTCAAGCCACATGACGTTGTTTCTGGCGACTGGCTTATACCCTGAACGTCTACAAGGTGATGAACCGGAAGAATTAGAAGTGATCCGTTGGCCATTGCAGCAAGCGGAAGAACTGCTGACCCACATGGACTTTTGTGAAGCCCGCAGTATTAGTGCGCTGATGTTGGCATTACGAGCCTTAAATAACCACCCGCTCAACGCTCAATAAGGAACGTTTATTATGGCTGCGACGCAAAGCGATCTTTCTCACCTTATTCCTCAAGTGATCGGCATTGCTCGTGAAGCCGGTCAACGCATCTTAGAAATTTATCAAAATAAAGATTATCAAGAGTTTACCAAAGCCGATGACACGCCAGTCACCACGGCGGATTTAGCTGCCCATAAAATCATTATGCAGCAATTAGCGGAGCTGACGCCTAACATTCCGGTTCTGTCTGAAGAAGATGCCGATATCAGTCTTAAAAAACGTTCACAATGGGGGCGTTATTGGCTTGTTGACCCATTAGATGGAACCCAAGAGTTTATTGCTCGCAGCGGCGATTTCGCGACCGTGATTGCGTTGATTGAACATAACCAGCCAGTAATGGGCGTGGTGTATGCGCCAGTTTCAGGTGTGACCTATTTTGCTTATCAAGGCAAAGGCGCATGGAAGATCCCTGAAATGGATGACAGCCTACGCATTCATACCTTAAAACACGAACAACCTGATCAGCCGATTGCCATTGCGATCAGCCGTCGTCAAAACATCAATCGCATTACTGAAAAGCTTTCCCCGGCTCGTAACTATGAATTAGTGCCATTAGGCTCGGCGGCATTAAAAGCGTGCTTGGTCGCGGAAGGCGCGGTGGATTGTTATATTCGTTTAGGACCAACCGGAGAGTGGGATACCGCTGCAACCCAATGTATTGTTGAAGAAGCGGGAGGCAGAATTCTCAGCACTCGATTAGAGCCTTTGTCGTACAACGAACGAGATACTTTAGAAAATCCAAACTTTATTGTGTTGGGGGATGAGAGTATTGGTTGGGATGAGATATTGAGAGAAGGTCTCTAGTTCCTAGTTCCTAGTTCCTAGTTCCTAGTTACGCTTCGCTTATAGAAAAAGCAGGCTGAGTTTTACAATTGGATAAATAAAAAAGCCAGAGCGATTTCTGGCTTTTTAGATAGAAGAGCAACGAAACGGAATTTGCTTTTCCTAGAAACTAGGGACTAGAAACCTCGTTCCTTAATTACATATACGAGTGTTCACCCGATTGGTGTTCTGTTGAATCACGTACCGCGGTTAACTCACCGGCGAACTGTTCAACTAACTGCTTCTCAATGCCTTCTTTTAGCGTGACATCGACCATTGAACAACCATTACAACCACCACCAAACTGCACCAGTGCTACGCCATCATCAGAAATGCTAATAAGGCTAACATGGCCGCCGTGACTGGCGAGCTGTGGGTTTACTTGCGTTTGAATCGCATACTCAACACGTGCCATCAGAGGGGCATCGTCATCCAGTTTACGCATTTTGGCATTGGGCGCTTTTAGTGTTAGCTGTGAGCCCATTTTATCGGTTACAAAGTCGATCTCTGCTTCTTCTAAAAACGGCAGGCTCAGTTCGTCAACGTAAGCGTTGAAGCCTTTGAATTCAAAGATAGTATCTGATGATTCAACCGACTCTGGTGGACAGTAAGATACGCCACACTCTGCGTTAGGTGTACCAGGGTTTACTACAAAAACTCGAATATGAGTTTCATTAGATTGTTGTTCCAGTAGTTTTGCAAAATGCTCTTGAGCACTTTCTGTAATAGTAATTGTATCTGACACGACTAATACCTGACTATTTTAGTGGGCTTTTCGGTTATTTTACTCCTCTTACCGTAGGGATCAAACCAATTTACTGATAATTTCAACAAACTTGATCTATCTCCTTGGTACTGGGCGCTGCCGCTTTGTTGATAGTGTTCATTCGCTTCACTACACCGCTAATCATCTTTGATATAAGTTAACTTAATTCGGTGTGGGGGTGCGAGATAAGCAGTACACATCAATTTGTTTGACGCCTGCTTTTCTCAGTAATACACATAACGGTTCTAAAGTGCTGCCCGTGGTGACGACATCATCAACCAGTGCCACATGTTGAGTGAGGGGAATATTCTTTAATTGAAAAGCGCGCCTGGTATTACGTCGACGTTCAATTTTAGTTAATCCTTTCTGCTGTGGCGTAGCTTTAATTCGGCGAAAAACCTCATGGTTGACTTGGCAATCAAATTCTCGTTTTTGCCAATATTTTGCTAAATGGTGGGCAATTTCAGCGCTTTGATTAAAACCTCGCGACCACTGTCTACGCCAATGTAACGGTACTGGAATGATTTCACTGCAAGGCTCATTAATCATCGGCGCAAGTAACAAAGCAAGCTCGCTAGCTAACCAGAATTGACGACGATATTTTAATTTTTGAACGTAGGCTTTTAGTGGTGCTTGATAATCATTAATGCAATACAAACGATCCCATTTTGGAGGTTGCGTCAGACATTGACCACATTGCTCTACCGGGGTAACGGTTCTCAAGCCACAACGTTGACAGCGAGGGGTAGTATCGATAAAACGTTCAACACAATGTTGGCACCAAAGGCTATGTAACGAATGGGCGTCTTGTGGTGTGATGGTTAAGCGACATAAATGACACTGACTAGGTAAGCCGTGTTTTATGCGTTCGAGTAATTTCATTGGCGATAAGCTGAAAAATTGAATCAATAATGTCATCATTAACCAGAACAATATCGACTAGGTATGAAATTAGTAGGAAAAGGCAATGACACAACTGCATTGGCAATCGCAAGGTGAAGGACAAGATATTGTTCTTATTCATGGATGGGGAATGAATGGCGCAGTATGGCAGCAAACCATAGATGCGTTATCGGTACAATTTCGTGTTCATAGCGTAGATTTACCCGGTTATGGGTTAAGCCATCAAGCAAGCGCGGATGATCTGGATGATATTTGTCGTCAAGTGTTAGCCCAAGCGCCTAAAACGGCGGTCTATCTTGGTTGGTCATTAGGTGGTTTGGTGGCGACCAACATTGCACTAAAGCATCCTGATCGAGTCGACAAATTGATTACACTGGCTAGTTCACCGAAGTTTGCTGCCGAAAAAGGTTGGCGTGGCATTATGCCTAAGGTATTGACGGATTTTACTGAGCAATTGACCAATAATTTTAAACTGACGATTGAAGGCTTTATGACCTTACAAGCTTTAGGTAGTCCGTCGGCAAGAAAGGATGTCAAAGCCATTAAAAAGCAAGTGTTTTCGCGCCCGATGCCGAATCCTGAAGCATTGGCTTTAGGGCTCGATATTCTCGCACAAGTGGATTTGCGTCCAGCTTTATCTGATATTCAAGCGCCAATGCTGCGCTTATACGGTCGCCTTGATGGATTAGTGCCAAAGAAAGTCGCGGATTTAGTAGGGGGATATGCACCGAATAGTGACAGTTATATCTTTCAATCCTCGTCTCATGCGCCTTTTATGACCGAGCATGAGGCGTTCTGTGAGAAGGTGACGGAGTTTGTGGTTAGTTAATCGATCACGAGTTAAGAGTTATGTGAAAAGAAGGTTTCTAGACCCTGGTTCCTAGTTCCTAGAAGAGGCAAGACAGAATAAAACATTGTCATCCTGAAAAGCGACGTAGGAGCGCAGTTCAGGATCTCCCAAAGCGTGTTGAGATTGAACGAGTGCCTTTGAGAGGTCGCTTGTTATAGGAGATCCTGAACTACGTTCGTGCCTCACTATTCAGGATGACGGAGTTTGTTTGCGCGTAGAGCGTAAAAGAGTTTCGTTGCTGGTGGCTAGGGCGCTCTGCTTCTCGTCGCTTGAAAAAGAAACGTATAGTGAACAGCCGAACGACGAGTAGCGCAGCGACCGAGAAACGAGATTCGAATTCTTTTTCCTAGAAACTAGGAACCTTTACGCTTTTATAACTTCAATCTTAATATCTAAATCTTTAATCAACGCCGTAATTTCTTTTGGTGGACGTTGGTTGGTGACAATCAAATCGATATCTTCAATTTTGCCTAAATTCACCATCGCATTACGGCCAAATTTAGAATGGTCGATCGGTAGGAATACTGCGCGGCTATTTTCGATGATCGCACGTTTCACTCTTACTTCGTGGTAGTCAAAATCGAGCAGTGAACCATCAAAATCAACACCACTGATGCCTAAAATACCGAAATCTAAGCGAAATTGAGAAATGAAATCCAGCGTTGCTTCGCCGGTCACACCACCATCTTTATTGCGTACTTCACCGCCAGCTAAAATTACTTTGAAATCCGGATTGCTCATCAAAATAATCGCGGCATTAATATTATTGGTAACGATCCGTAGCTGCTGGTGGCTTTCAAGTAAGGCTTTGGCGACGGCTTCCGGCGTGGTGCCAATATCAATGAATAGGGTTGAACCGTCTGGAATGTGCTTGACGAGTGCGCGGGCGATGTTGTTTTTTTCATTTTGATTCATCACTTTGCGGTCACTATATGGTGAGTTTTCTGCGCTATTGGTGAGCGTGGCACCACCATGGTTTCGGCGAATTTTATTGGCATCGGCTAATTCATTGAGATCGCGGCGAATAGTTTGAGGACTAACATCAAACATAGCCACTAAATCATCAGTACTCACGTAGCCTTGAGCTTTGACCAATTCGATGATTTTTTTATGCCTTTCACTCGCTTTCACGTCATTTTCCCTTTTACGTTACCGATAAAATTTGAAAATAGTTTACGTTATTCGCGCAATGAAAGGCAATTTATCTCCTTACTTACACTCAAGTCATGCTCAAAACGTTATATTTATCCCACCTTTTTTGAGCAATCGAGCTTATCTTCATTAGCACTTTGAGATTGCTGTTCGATATAATCGTTCACGAGCGCTTGTTCTACTTGTGAAAGCAAAATACCCAACTTGGTGCGACGCCATAAAATATCCTCAGCGGTATAGGCATATTCATGAGCGAGTAAATAATCAATTTCACATTGGTATACATCTTGCCCAAAGTGCTTGCCCATGTCGCTTTCGTTTGTTATCCCTTTGAGCATGATGTGTGCATTCACACCATATTGGTGACAATAACGACGCAGTGTTTTCTCACTCACCCAAGGACATTGTTGGCGCAATTTCATTGCCAACAAGTTTTCATCATAACCTTGGCCACCAGGGAGTATTGATTCTGCCGTCCAACTGTCTCCCATTTGTGGAAAGAATGGTGAAAGTTGCTTCATCGCCGACTCTGCCAGTTTGCGGTAGGTGGTTAATTTACCACCAAAAATAGACAGCAATGGTGCTTCTTCTCTTTCTTGCTCAAGTGACAAGGTGTAGTCACGTGTGATGGCTTGCGGTGAATCAGATTCATCATCGCATAGTGGGCGTACACCACTGTAAGTTGAGACCACATCCTCTGGCGATATTTGATGGATAAAATGTTTATTTACCACATCGATTAAGTAATTAATTTCTTGCTCATCAATCGTGACTTGACGAGGATCGCCTTTATATTCGACATCGGTGGTGCCAATCAATGAGTAGTCTTCAAGGTAGGGGATCACAAACACAATACGCTGATCGTCGTTTTGTAGAATGTAAGCCTGCTCTTCATTATGGATCTTAGGCACGATGATGTGTGAACCTTTGATGAGACGAATCCCATACGGTGATTGTGCATCCATATTATCGGTAATGAAGCTACGCACCCAAGGTCCAGTGGCATTCACTAACGCGTGAGATTGACGTTCAAAGCGAGTATTGGTGCGCTTATCAAATAAGGTGACATGCCATAAATCGCCGACTCGCTCCGCTTTTTCTACATGACAGTAGTTTTTAATTTCAGCACCATGTTGCTCGGCTTGTTGAATGTTGAGTAGTACTAAACGCGCATCATCGACCCAGCAATCTGAGTATTCAAAGCCTTTGACCATCTCTTCTTTTAGCACATGGGTCGGGCGAAAGTTGACGCTATGGCTGCCTTTTAAGGTCGTGCGTTTTCCTAAGTGATCGTAAAGGAATAATCCCGCGCGAATCATCCAAGCAGGGCGTAAAAATGGGCGATGAGGCAAACGGAAACGCATTGGTTTGGCGATATGTGGCGCTTTTTTCAATAATACTTCACGCTCAGCCAACGACTCTGAGACTAAACGAAATTCATAATGCTCTAGGTAGCGTAAGCCGCCATGGATTAATTTCGAACTGGCAGATGAAGTGGCAGAAGCAAAGTCACTCGATTCATAAAGACCGACCTTTAAGTTCCTACCTGCAGCATCGGCAGCGATTCCTGCGCCGTTGATACCACCACCGACAACAATGATGTCTAACACTGTATTTACATTTCCTGGCTTGTTCATCTTAACCTCTGTTCGAATTTAGCGATTAAATGTTCGTTCGAGCATTTTGGTTTAATCTACCGAAAATAAAATTTCTGTCCAGTTCTATTTTGATATTTTTTGTACGAATACCGAGCTTTTTGTATTTATCTGTTTGTATTTTATGTGCTTTATATTGTTTTTCTTTGGTGTTTTTTCATTTTTAACTATTTGTTATTCGTATGTTGTTGATTTTCATTATTGGTTTTTGGAATTCAATATCGTTCATTTGTGTTCGAATAATTAAAAACATGAGCGTACGCATATTTATGTTGATTGTTTGTTTACATAAATGAAACATGTTGTAGGTTTAGCAACGAATTCTTCCAATAACTAGAAGCGGTCGAGTTGACGTGGGTAAATCTTGTTCGAGATAGCAGCACCACCCAACCGTCATTGCTTCACTAATAATAGGTCGTCAAAATGTCATTAGAAAATAATAAAAAGCAGCTGCTCGGAGAATGTTTGTCAGAATTTATCGGTACTGGCCTACTGATTTTTTTCGGGGTCGGATGTGTCGCCGCTTTAGTGTTAACTGGGGCAAGTTTTGGTCAATGGGAAATCAGTATTATTTGGGGGCTCGGAGTCGCGATTGCCATCTATTGTGCGGGAGGTGTGTCGGGGGCACACCTTAACCCAGCAGTGACCATTGCATTAACCTTGTTTCATGGTTTCGATAAACGAAAAGTCGTTCCTTATATCGGTTCTCAGCTTTTAGGGGCTTTCAGCTCAGCGGCTTTGGTTTATGCCTTATATAGCAATTTATTTAACGAATATGAACTTGCCAATAATATGGTGCGAGGCTCTCAAGAAAGCCTAGCCTTAGCGGGTATTTTCTCAACTTACCCGAATCCAGCATTAAGTTTTGGTGGGGCGTTTGCGGTCGAGTTTGTCATTACCGCGGTGTTGATGTTCGTGATTTTAGCGTTAGGGGATGATCGCAATGGTGCACCTAATGGGGCGGTGACGCCATTATTAATCGGTTTATTGATTGCGATAATTGGTGGTTCGCTAGGACCTTTGACCGGCTTTGCGATGAACCCAGCGCGTGACTTCGGGCCGAAGTTTTTTGCCTACCTAGCCGGTTGGGGGGAGATGGCGCTCACTGGTGGTAAAGATATCCCTTACTTTATTGTTCCGATTCTCGCGCCAATCTTCGGGGCTTCCTTTGGTGGTTGGCTATATCCGAAAGTGATCGGCTTATATCTTACTGATGACCAAAATGCAGCGAATGAACCCGCTGAAAATGCACCGCAAGTGTCAACCAATGTCTAATAATTAAAAAATAGAAACATCACGATTTAAAAATAGGAAAATATCATGGAAAAGAAATATATCGTCGCTCTCGATCAGGGCACAACCAGTTCTCGTGCCGTCGTACTCGATCGTGATGCCAATATTGTGTGTAGCGCGCAACGAGAATTTACCCAAATTTATCCTCAAGCGGGTTGGGTAGAACATGATCCACTAGAAATATGGGCATCGCAAAGTTCAACCTTAGTGGAAGCGTTAGCCAAAGGCGGTCTTCATTCTGATGAAATCGCTGGAATTGGTATCACCAACCAACGTGAAACGACCATTGTTTGGAACCGCACTACCGGTAAACCTATTTATAACGCGATTGTGTGGCAATGTCGTCGTACCGCCAGCATTTGTGAAGCGCTAAAAAAAGCCGGACTTGGAGAATACATTCTAGAAAATACCGGCCTAGTGGTTGACCCATACTTCTCTGGCACCAAAGTGAAATGGATTTTGGATAATGTAGAAGGGGCGCGTGAACAAGCTGAAAAGGGTGAGTTGGCGTTTGGCACCGTTGATTCATGGCTAATTTGGAATATGACTCAAGGGCGCACTCACGTTACTGATCCAACGAACGCCAGCCGTACCATGCTATTTAACATCAATACGCTTGAGTGGGACGACAAACTTCTTGATGCACTGGGTATCCCTAAATCCATGATGCCAGAAGTGAAATCGTCTTCTGAAATCTACGCTCAAACCAACATTGGTGGTAAAGGTGGTACGCGTATTCCAATCGCTGGCATTGCCGGTGATCAGCAAGCGGCCTTGTTTGGTCAAATGTGTGTGGAAGCAGGGCAAGCCAAAAATACCTACGGCACAGGTTGTTTCTTGTTAATGAATACAGGCGATAAAAAAGTCACCTCACAAAACGGCCTATTAACCACGCTGGCGTGTGGCCCGAAAGGCGAAGTCAGCTATGCATTGGAAGGGGCGGTCTTTATGGGGGGCGCGTCGATTCAATGGTTACGTGATGAATTGCAGCTTATTAGCGATGCAGCCGATACGGAATACTTTGCGACTAAAGTGGAAACGTCTAATGGCGCTTATGTGGTGCCCGCGTTTACTGGCTTAGGGGCGCCACATTGGGACCCGTATGCTCGCGGTGCGATTGTTGGCTTAACTCGTGGAGTGAACCGCAATCATATTATTCGTGCCACTCTAGAAAGTATCGCGTATCAATCTTTAGATGTTATTTCAGCGATGCAGGCGGATTCCGGTATCAAGCTTGATTTCTTGAAAGTCGATGGTGGCGCGGTGGCCAATAACTTCTTAATGCAGTTCCAATCGGATGTATTAAATACTGAAGTGCAACGTCCTGTCGTCACAGAAGTCACCGCATTAGGGGCCGCTTATCTTGCCGGTTTAGCGGTTGGGTTCTGGGGCAGCATTGATGAGTTGAAACACAAGTCGGTGTTGGATCGCTCATTCCAACCGTGTGCTGATGATGGTAAACGTCAACGCCGTCATGATGGCTGGAAGCGTGCAGTTGAGTGTGCCAAAGGCTGGGTGCAAGAGTAAGTGACTCATAATACGAATAATTAACATAAACGACGGGCATAGAAGCAACTGTAATATGGTTTCTATGCCCCAGTTTGCTTCAACCGAGTCCCAATAACGGGTTACTCATTTTAAACCTCATATTTTTATATCGATAGATATGGTTCTTGGTACTTGCTTTTTACGCGAGTATTTTGCTGATCCTAAAGTAACCATAGACGTCAAAAAAATATGTTCTCAATTCACATTAATACTCACCGAGGTCATTATGATCCATATTTTTAAACCTAAAGCGCACATTGAGCGTTTGGGCGATGATGAGATCAGCTCTACCTATACTCGCTTACGCTGGCAACTTTTTTTAGGCATATTTTTTGGCTATGCGGGTTATTACTTAGTACGTAAAAATTTCAGTTTGGCGATGCCATATCTGATTGAAGAGGGCTTTACTCGCGGGCAATTAGGGGTAGCGCTTTCAGCTGTCTCGATTGCTTATGGTTTATCTAAATTTTTGATGGGCAGTGTGTCAGATCGTTCCAACCCAAGGTATTTCTTAACGGTTGGATTGGTGATGTCATCATTGATTATGTTGTGCTTTGGTTTTATGCCATGGGCGACCGGCAGTGTGACAGCAATGTTTATTCTATTATTCTTAAACGGCTGGTTCCAAGGGATGGGCTGGCCTGGTTGTGGTCGAACCATGGTGCATTGGTGGTCAAAGAAAGAGCGTGGTGAAATTGTTTCGGTCTGGAACGTTGCGCATAACGTGGGCGGTGGTTTGATTGGCCCATTGTTTTTAGTTGGTCTATGGGCATTTAATGATGATTGGCGTTCGGCTTTCTATGTACCTGCATTTGCCGCGCTTTTAGTGGCTTTCTATATCTGGCTAACCGTACGGGACACCCCTCAATCATGTGGACTTCCACCAATTGAAGAATATAAAGACGATTATCCAGATGATTACAGCCAAGAGCATGAAAAAGAGCTTTCAGCGAAAGAAATTTTCTTCCAGTTTGTATTCAATAATCCTGTGCTATGGATTATTGCGGTGGCAAACGCTTTTGTTTATTTAATTCGATATGGCGTATTGGATTGGGCACCGGTTTATCTTGGTGAGGTAAAGCACTTCACCGTTGATAAATCCTCATGGGCTTATTTCTTATATGAGTGGGCAGGTATCCCAGGGACATTACTGTGCGGTTGGATTTCCGATAAGTTATTCAAAGGTAAGCGTGCACCAGCTGGAATTTTGTTTATGGTTTTGGTTACGTTAGCCGTGTTGGTGTACTGGTTTAATCCACCGGGTCAACCAACTATCGATATGCTGGCATTGATTACAATTGGTTTCTTAATTTATGGCCCTGTAATGTTAATTGGCTTGTACGCACTTGAATTAGTGCCAAAGAAAGCGGCTGGCACAGCGGCAGGATTAACGGGCCTATTTGGTTACTTGGGTGGGGCGGTTGCTGCAAATGCTATCCTTGGTTATACCGTTGACCACTTCGGTTGGGATGGTGGATTCATGGTCTTGACTTCAGCATGTGTAATTTCGATTCTTTGCTTCATTGTGGCTCATTTTGGTGAAGGTAAATACCGTGGTGAGAATAGCCTAAAAGTGAAATTAAGTTAGCAATATATTGGTAAGAAATCGGCGCTTATGATGGATAAGTGCCGCTCTTGTGTCATTAAAAATTCACTATGGTTTAGTTAAGGAGTCACTCCGAATAAGCATAGTGAATTTTTTATAGCAGTTTATAAGGGCTATTTTTTAGCGACTTGATAAGGATCTTTATATGTTGTTGAGCCAAAAGTTACCAAACAAAAGAATAATGAAAAAAAGAATCCGTTTACTGGGGGTGATGATTGTCACGAATATCTGTGCATTGAACATAAGTTGGGCTGGTGAAGAACCTGAGCAAATTGTTATTGCTCATCGCGGTGCCTCGGGGTATTTGCCAGAACATACTTTACCAGCAAAAGCGTTAGCGTACGGGATGAAGCCCGATTACATCGAACAAGATGTGGTGATGACCAAAGATGATCAATTGGTGGTATTGCATGATCATTATTTGGACCGTGTGACCAATGTGGCAGAGATCTTTCCAAATCGTGCGAGAAAAGACGGCCGCTATTACGCGATTGATTTTACCTTGGCAGAAATTAAACAATTAAAAGTGACCGAAGGATTTGTATTGGATGAGTCAGGCCAACCTAAAGCTGCATTTCAAGGGAGATTCCCTATTTGGCAGTCAAATTTTTCTGTTCCAACTTTTGCTGAAGAAATTGAAATGATCCAAGGCCTAAACAAAACACTCGGTTATGGCATTGGTTTGTATCCTGAAATTAAAGCGCCAGCTTTCCATCGTCATGAAGGTAAAGATATCAGTAAAGCGGTGCTGACCATGTTGAAAAAATATGGTTACACCAATAAGCAAGATAAGGTTTATTTACAATCTTTTGATCCTATCGAGCTCAAACGTATTGATAAAGAATTAATGCCTGCGATGGGGATGGATCTTAAGTTAGTACAATTAATCGCGTATACCGATTGGAATGAAACCATGGTGTATAACGGTGATAAAGCCACACCTTATAGTTATGACTGGATGTTTAAAGCGGATGGCATGCACAAAGTCGCGCAATATGCAGATGGTATTGGCCCTTGGAAACCAATGGTGATTGATGAAAAGTCGACGCCAACGAATATCAATGTGATGCCATTGGTTGCTTTTGCTAAAAAAGAGGGACTAAAAATTCATCCTTATACCTTCCGAGCCGATGAAGGTCGTATCCCAAGTTATGCTACAGACTTTACTGACATGTTGGATATCTTTTACAACAAAGCTAAGGTCGACGGTGTGTTTACCGATTTTCCAGATAAAGCGGTACAGTTCTTAAATCGTTAATTTTAGAGCTCCTTAATTTAAAAGCTCGGTTTGTGGATCGAGCTTTTAACGTCTACATCAGTCGCTCAATCATAAAGATGATGAATTTAAGTTGTCATCCTTATTTAGTTGATTCCATTTCCCATAACCAAGATCGCTTAAATATCGTTTTTAAATGTTATTTCAATTGAAATATTCAATGATAACCATCACTCAGCCACTATCACTGCGATTAATGTCTATGCTCGGCTCATTGCTTGTGTAATAGCGGAGAAAAAGGCGGAACTCGGTCCGCCTTTTGGGATGGAAAGCCTAATCAATGTTAAATGGCAAAATCTACGGTGGTTACGTCTCCATTAACTAATGTGACTTCTTTAACTTTCCCTGCGGGTTGTGGAATAGTCAAACCATCATACTGGATTGAATCGTCATCTGAGCCATTACAATAAAGTGCAATGGTGTAGTCTCCAGTTGGTAAAAAGCCAAATTCATATTCGCCAGAAATATTAGCTTCAGCTGTTGCATACGGTGCAATGGTTCCTTCTGGAACGTCGCTGCTAAATTCTTCATCTTCTTGATCATAAAGATCGCCAAGTTTACCTTGGTCTAAACTTTTACCTTGGTACAAATAAACGAAATTAGCATCTTCCAATGCACATACTGGAGCTGTCACTTTCAATGTTGCCGCCTTTTCATTATCAACAATCGTGACGCCATGAGGCTTGAGAATATAACCATTGTTATTATTTTGATTACCGCGCATCACTAAAGATTTACGTAAATCAAATTCAATAGTGAATGCTTGAGTCGCATCTTCACTTACCGTAAAGCCACCGAGTTGTAGTTTATTACTTGGTTGTTTTAGCGGTTGTGTCCCTTGAGCATCCACAACAAAATTGACATTAGAATCATCGCTAATGTGTAGAATTAAATTTTTATATTCACCGACTGGGATTGGTTGTTGGGTAATGATCAACTCAGAGTCAGACCCTTGATAATCAAGTAAATCCAGTTGCTGGTAATCCACTCCCGGAGAGTCTGGTTCGACATCTAACAAAACACGCTCACCGTTTTGTCGAATAAGTTCAACTTGAGTAAACGCGATGGTTACCGATTCAGCTTCATCGACTGGCGCATCGGATACGGCAAAAGAGACGTTAGCGGTTTTTTCGCTATCCGATGAGTCGGAGCCGCATCCGGTAAGAATTAAGGCTGACGTTGCTAACACTGCTGCTAAATATTTCATGATTACATCCCTATAAGATCTTTTTATATTGTAGAGATGAGTGTAGTGATAGGTTGCTCAGTTGTTAACAGGGATGTTCAAGGTTTAACATTTATTGACGTAGGATTGACGGGAAGATCCGAGATGTGGGGATGCTGCGCTCGTAAGCTGAAAAGTGGTTACGGTACTCGGTTTTCCGGCGTTTCACTGCTCGTGGCTGGGAAGGCTTGGTATATGGAGTGTTTTTATGTCGTGTAGAAAAACGTCATCCTGAATAACGACGAAGGAGTGTAGTTCAGGATCTCCCACCGCAATTTGAGTTTCAACATGCTGTGGGAGATTCCGTATCTTCTATACCAGAGCGACGAAAATCTTCTTCTCGCAACCCGAAGCGCAGCGCACTCGGCTCCCGCTCCAGTCTTTTCGCTTTTTCGAGCCACGAGCCGCAACGCGTCCGAAATACGAGTTACGAGCATGCTTTTCCTCGTAACTCGCTACCTCTTTTCTACTTCTTCGCTTTAGCAAACGCGGCCGCAAAAGCACCGCCCATTGCAGCATTCGCGGGTTCTGCTTGGCGTTGTGTTTGCTGCCTAGGCGCTTGACGACGATCGTTGCTCGGTTTCGCGCCACGTTGTGACGGTTGCTCGCCCGGTTCATCATTTAAACGCATTGTGAGGGCAATACGCTTACGCTGAATATCGACTTCCATCACTTTGACTTTGACGATATCACCGGCTTTCACTACTTCACGTGGATCGGCAACGAAGCGATCGGTTAAGGCGGAAATATGCACGAGACCGTCTTGGTGAACACCAATATCGACAAAGGCACCAAAGTTGGCCACGTTCGATACCACACCTTCTAAAATCATCCCGATTTCAAGATCTTTAACCTCATTAACCCCTTCGGCAAAGGTTGCGGTTTTAAACTCAGGACGAGGATCGCGACCCGGCTTATCGAGCTCTTTGATGATGTCGGTGACGGTTGGCAGACCAAAAGTCTCATCGGTGTAATCAGCGGCTCGTAGGTTACGCAAGAACTCACTATCGCCAATTAAGGTTTTCGTCGCTTTACCGGTTTGCTCGGCAATCTTTTTCACTACCGGGTAGGCTTCTGGGTGAACAGAAGATGCATCGAGCGGGTTTTTACCATCCATAATACGCAAGAAGCCAGCGCATTGTTCAAACGCCTTAGGCCCTAAACGAGGCACTTTTTTCAGTGCGGAGCGTGATTCAAAACGACCCAGCTCATTACGATAGTCAACAATGTTTTGCGCCATCGTAGTCGATAAACCGGCTACACGAGTTAATAGGGCGGCAGACGCCATATTGACATCGACCCCAACCGCATTCACACAGTCTTCTACGACGGCATCTAGGCGTTTGGCGAGCATTGACTGGCTAACATCGTGTTGATATTGACCCACCCCGATCGATTTAGGATCAATCTTCACCAATTCAGCCAATGGATCTTGCAAGCGACGGGCAATCGACACTGCGCCACGCAGCGATACATCCATTTCTGGGAATTCTTTGGCGGCTAATTCAGACGCCGAATACACCGATGCACCGGCTTCACTGACCATGATTTTTTGTACTTTTAAGTTGTGACGCTTGATGATGTCAGCCACTAACGTATCGGTTTCACGAGAAGCGGTGCCGTTACCAATCGCAATTAAATCGACATTGTGTGCTTTCACTAATTTCAAAATGGTATTGGTGGAAGCTTCCACTTTGTTATGCGGCTGATGTGGGTAGATAGTCTCTGTTGCCAGTACTTTACCTGTCGCATCGACTACCGCAATTTTTGAGCCGGTGCGTAAACCTGGATCTAAACCTAAAGTAGCGCGAGGGCCAGCCGGTGCTGCCATCAACAAGTCTTTTAGGTTAGTCGCAAATACTTCAATCGCTTCGATTTCAGAGCGTTCTTTCATCGCGCCCATCAGTTCGGTTTCAAGATGCATTGAAATCTTAATACGCCACGCCCAACTGATCACTTGCTTACGCCAGTTATCGGCAGGGGCATTGTTAAAGTGAATACGGTAATGCTCAGCAATAATGGTTTCGCAATAAGAGCCACGGACGCTTTCTTCTTGCGCTGGATCGGCGTTAAGGCTTAATTGTAAGAAGCCTTCATTGCGACCACGTAGCATCGCGAGCGCGCGGTGTGACGGCACGCGGCTGATAAGTTCGTTATGTTCAAAGTAGTCTTTAAACTTCTCGCCTTCTTGCTCTTTGCCGGTCACTACTCGTGATTGCAGTTCGGCATTTTTTTGCAAGTAAGTACGCACTTTGTCTAAAAGGTCGGCATCTTCCGCCATGCGTTCCATTAAAATGGCGCTCGCACCATCCAGTGCTGTTTTGGTATCGGCAATCGAATCTTTAATGTATTTTGCCGCTTCCACTTCAGGATCGAGTTGTGGGTTTTGCCATAACGCGTCGGCAAGTGGTTCAAGGCCAGCTTCAATCGCAATTTGCCCTTTAGTACGACGTTTGGGTTTGTAAGGTAGATAGAGATCTTCTAAACGGGTTTTGCTATCGGTGGCTAAGATTTCTTTTTCAAGCTCAGGGGTCAGCTTATCTTGCTCACGAATCGATTTAAGGATGGTTTGGCGGCGGTCATCAAGTTCGCGTAAATAGCTTAAACGGCTATCTAAATTACGCAATTGGGTATCGTCTAAGCCGCCGGTGACTTCTTTACGGTAACGCGCGATAAAAGGCACAGTGTTGCCATCGTCGATCAAGGTGACGGTAGCAAGAACTTGTTCAACGCGAACATTTAATTCTTGAGCGATGATCTGACAGATTTGGTTCTGTTGGCTCATGGAGTCTCTCTTTTATTATGATGCTTTTATTGCTTAGGATTCTGCAAGCTAATCCCTTAGGGAGCAAGGGATTAATCCTGAGTTGGCATGAAATTAACATAATTAATCTAAGCTAGAATAATAAAAAGCTTTAAAAACAAGTAAAATAACCTTAATTTCTAGTCGATTCTTTTTATCGGGATATTGTTGTGAAAACCAAACTGATCACCCGAGAGGGCTATAATAAGCTAAAAGCTGAACATGATCATTTATGGCATGAAAAACGCCCAGAGATCACTAAGATCGTGACTTGGGCGGCCAGTCTAGGTGATCGAAGTGAAAATGCTGATTATCAATACAATAAGAGGCTATTACGTCAAATTGATCGCCGGGTACGATTTTTACGTAAATTTCTGCCAGAAGTGACGATTGTGGATTACTCGCCGCAGCAAGAAGGCAAAGTGTTTTTTGGCGCTTGGGTCGAAATTGAAAACGAAGCCGGTGATGTGAAGTCATTTCGTATTGTGGGGCCGGAAGAAATTTACGGTGATGCGAAAGACTATATTTCGATTGATTCACCCATGGCACGCGCGTTGCTGAAAAAAGAAGTGGATGATGAGGTGGTGGTAAAAACACCAGATGGTGATAAAGAGTGGTTTGTAAACTCAATTCGATATCAAAATCCATAAAAAAGGTATGTATTTGTTACAAACTGGTACTTAGTTAAAGACAATAGACTTTGTTTTTAAGTATTCTGGTCGTTAGGCGTTTGGTGATTGTTAATGTCACCGATAGACAGTTAAATAGGAATAAATGAATGCAACAAGAAAATTATAAAATTCTAGTGGTTGATGACGATGCTCGTCTGCGTTCATTGCTTGAGCGTTATTTATCAGAGCAAGGTTTTCAAGTCCGTAGTGTTGCCAATGCTGAGCAAATGGATCGTTTATTAACGCGTGAAAATTTTCACCTAATGGTGTTGGATTTAATGTTGCCTGGTGAAGATGGCTTATCGATCTGCCAACGTTTACGTAAAGACAACAACCAACTACCAATTGTGATGTTGACCGCTAAAGGTGATGAAATCGATCGTATCGTTGGGCTTGAAGTCGGTGCCGATGATTACTTACCAAAACCGTTTAACCCACGTGAACTATTAGCTCGTCTACGTGCGGTACTTCGCCGCCAATCGGTTGAAGCCCCGGGAGCGCCAAGCTCAGATGAAGAAATTGTCAAATTCGGCGAATTTACGCTTAACTTAGGAACTCGTGAAATGTTCCGCGGTGAAGAGCCAATGCCATTAACCTCGGGCGAATTTGCAGTGTTGAAGATTTTGGTGACGAATGCACGCACGCCAATGTCTCGCGACAAGTTGATGAATATGGCTCGTGGCCGTGAATATTCCGCAATGGAGCGTTCGATTGATGTGCAAATCTCTCGTCTGCGCCGCATGTTAGAAGAAGATCCAAGCCACCCTCGTTATATTCAAACGGTTTGGGGATTGGGTTATGTGTTTGTGCCGGATGGGAAGAAGGTTTAATACGGAGCTCGTCGCTCGTTACTCGAAAAAGCGCAGAGCTGCAAAGCAACGCGCTTTTATTTTAATAGTAAATTACACTAATCAGATAATTTGTATTGTTGGAACAACTATCAGTAAGGTATTGAGGGAGCTCTCTTTGCTTTGTCTAGTTACGAGGAGCGAAGCTCCTTAGACTCGATATACGTGAACTTATTGACGGTTACTCTAATGACTATCAAACTTCTTTTTAATTATCAGTAACCTTTCTATTTCTTATTTAATCGGTACTTTCTCATGCTTCGCTTTCGCAGTTCTCGCACTCAAACCGTTTTTTTCTTAGTGGTTCTTCTGATCGCTAGCCAAGTTTTATCTTATATGATCGTGTTTAACTACGCGTTACTGCCGAGCCTTAAGCAGTTTAACCGGATTTTATCGCATGAAGTGCGCGTAATGTTAGATGAAGAAGATATGTTAAAAGGAACCGATGAGTCTGAGCGGCCGTTTCGACGGGAGTTGTTGGCTGAGTTAGGCGTCTCCATTTACCCGGATGATGCCCTTGAGGCTCAAGAGTTTTATCATGCTTCGGCGATTGATTTTTTAAGTGAAGAGATGAGTTCACAAGTCGGGTCTCCAACGGAAGTTAGGTTGATTCTAGGGCGTGAAAGTTATGTGCTGTGGCTTAAGATCGACAACTTACCCCATCGTTTAATCCGTATCCCGTTAACTGAATTAACCGAAAAAGATTTTGCGCCTTTATTCCGAAATAGCTTACTGATTGCCTTGTTACTGATTGCTGGCATGTGGTTTTTTATGCGCCTGCAAAACCGTCCACTGGTGGCGTTAGAAGCCGCGGCTAAAAAGGTTGGTAAAGGTGAGATACCTGAACCTGTGCCTGAAAAAGGTTCTACTGAAATTTTGGCAGTAACTAAAGCGTTTAACCAAATGTCAAAAGGCATTCAGGCTTTGGAAGAAGATCGCGCGTTATTGATGTCGGGGATCAGTCACGATCTACGCACCCCGTTAACGCGTATTCGCTTAGCCACTGAAATGATGTCACCGGAAGATGACTATCTTGCTGAAAGCATGATTAAAGATACTGAAGAATGTAATGACATTATTAGCCAGTTTATGGATTACCTGAAACCGGCACACACCAAAGATCACCAAGCAGTAAACTTAAATCAAATTGTGTCGGAAGTAGTAAATGCAGAGCAAGATAAACACAGTACCGATTTTGAATTGACGGTCACAGAAGATATTCGCCATGCTTTCGGTGAAGCGGTAGCGCTAAAGCGAGTGGTGTCTAACTTAATTGTTAACGCATTACGCTATGGCAATGGTTGGATTAAAGTATCTACCGGTATGACGGCTGATAATAAGTTAGTTTGGGTAACCGTTGAAGATAACGGTCCTGGTATTGATAAAGCACAATTGGCATCGTTATTTGAACCCTTCACCCGTGGCGATACTGCGCGAGGCAGCAGTGAAGGTGCAGGATTAGGGCTTGCGATTGTCAAACGAATTGTCAGCCAACATCAAGGCTTGATTGTCGTCACCAACCGTACCGAAGGCGGTTTGAAAGTGCAGATTAGTATTCCAACAGCGAAGAAAGAGAAGAGATTGGTTAGAGAAGGGTAAACAGGCTTTTCGTTACTCGTGCTTAGAGCGCTTCGCTTCTCGTTACTTGAAAAAGAAAGAGCTGAAGAATTATTGTGGCGAAGTCGAGTGTTTTGTGTGACGTGTAAAAACGGAAGCTAAAAGTGACGCGTCATCCTGAAAAGCGACGTAGGAGCGCAGTTCAGGATCTCCTACCGTCATTGAGAGGGTCAATCACGATAGGAGATTCCGTATCTTGTTCGCCTAGGCTCATGTACGGAATGACGGATTTTGACTTTCGAGTGGCGTGTTTTGTGTGGCGTGTAAAAACGGAAGCTAAAAGTGAAGCGTCATATATGGACCCACCCAGTTTGCAAGGAGGGCGTTCAGAATTCTGTGTCAGTTAATTTTGACTAAATATCTAAGACGTCATCCAAACGACCTTCAAAATGAATCGCCAGTTGAGACAATGTCATATTCCAGTTCTGGATTGGCATTGTCCACTTCTTAGACGCATTCAATATCCCAGCATACAACAGCTTAAGCAAGCTGTTTTCATTTGGAAAACCACCTTTAGTTTTGGTCAGCTTTCGAAACTGACGATGTACCGCCTCAATAGCATTGGTGGTATATATGGCTTTCCGAACATACTCTGGATATTTAAAGTAAACCGACAGGTTTACCCATTTATTACGCCATGAGCGTAATACTATTGGATATTGTTGGCCCCACTTAGCTTCTAATCGGTCTAACTCTATTTCAGCTGCTTCCTTAGTTACCGCTCGATAAACTGGTTTCAGATCTGCCATAAACTCTTTTTGGTGCTTAGATGCGACATATTTTATTGAGTTCCGAATTTGATGGACGATGCACAATTGAACTTCAGTATTTGGATAAATTGTGGCAATGGCTTCAGGGAAGCCAACCAAGCCATCTACGCAACTGATTAAAATATCCTCAACCCCTCGATTATGTAAATCAGTTAAAACTGATAGCCAATAATTTGCGCCTTCAGACTCTGATAGGTATAACCCAAGTAGTTCTTTTTTACCGTCGATATTCAAGCCTAAGATTGTGTATATCGCTTTACTGACATAACGACCATCCTCTCTAATTTTATAGTGGATGGCATCAAGCCAAATGAACGGGTATATAGCGTCTAATGGACGCTGCTGCCATTCTTTAAGCTCTGGTATTAAGCGGTCTGTGACAGCAGTAATTGTGGCCTCAGAGACGTCGATACCATACATATCTTCAACATGTCCTCGAATATCACGATAGCTCATTCCTAACGAGAACATAGAAAGGATTTTACGATCAATTTCATCAGTCAGCTTGGTTTGATTTTTCTTGATAAGTTGAGGTTCAAAAGAGCCTGAACGGTCGCGAGGAGTATCAAGTTCAAATGCTCCGACAGAAGACTTAACAGTCTTCTTAGAGGTTCCATTTTTACGATTTGGCTGGTCATCATTATCGATGTGTTGTGCAAGCTCAGCTTTTAAAGCAGCTTCCGTAATTTGCTTGATAAGAGGAGTTAAAAAGCCATCTTTGCCTGTTAAATCTTGTCCAGATTGAAGAGCTTTAATGGCTTGCTCTAGATCGAAATCATTATTCATGTGTCATTCCTTTTTTGTCTATTTTAGGAGAAATGACACAGATTTCTAAACACTACCTTTGCAAGTGATTTTGAGCGTTTAATAAAATAGTTATTGCCTTCATATATTCGGCTTATTAATAGGGCTTTAATCCCATAGCCTGGATGCAATCTGCTGCTACTTAACTTTATCATCCCGACGGCTTCTAAGAGCCTATGACGCAGGTAGTTTTTAAGTAGCTCAGTTTAACTGTTTATTATCCATTCAAACTCATTTCGCAACTGATGGTGAGTGTTTTACTCTATTACTTCTTAAACGTAATCGACTTGATAGCTTTCATTCTTGCTGATTACTGCCCAGACGATTCTTGCTAACTTATTTGCGACTGCAATACTGGCTTGGTTGTAATGCTTTTCTTTTTTAAGCCTTTGAGCCCATAGGCTCAATTTATCATCTTTCATTTCACAATATTTTAAAACCGTTCGAGCACCATGATTCAGTAAAGTGCGTAAATAAGGATTACCTCGTTTCGTTATCCCTAACAAAACGCTTTTTCCGCCAGTTGAGTGCTGTTTAGGCACCAACCCGCACCATGCTGAAAAATGGCGACCATTTGAAAAATTATGTCCATTTCCAATGGCAGCATAAAGTGCCGCTGCGGTGATAGGCCCTATACCAACAACGGTTTGGGCTCGAAGACAGATATCATTTAATTTAACCATGCCTTCGACTTTTTTATCATACTCTTTAATCACAGATTCAAGCTGTATGAGCTCTTCATAGAGTTCAGAGAATAAGGCTCGACTTGTACTGGTTAAATCATTTTCAGCATCTTCTAAAAACTCTGGCAATTCTTTCCTTAAGGCTGCTCTGCCCACCGATGAGATAATTAATCCATATTCTGCGAGCAAGCCACGGATTTGATTGCTGAGCTGTGTTCGACTTTGAATATGTCGGTCACGTACTCTCAGTAGCATTTGAACATCTTGTTGTTCTATTGTCTTAATCGGTACAAAAGTCATATTACTTCGTTGAGCCGCCTCCGCTATCGCTTCGGCATCATTGAAGTCATTTTTATTTTTTCGTCTATAAGGCACCACATATTGTGGTGCTATTAATTTTACTTCATGACCAAGCTCTTTGAGTTTTCTTCCCCAATGGCTTGCACTTCCACAAGATTCAATGACAACCAATGTTGGCTCTAATGTGCTAAAGAAAGGAAGAACTTCAGAACGAGTTAGCACTCGTTTTTTAACTTTCTTCCCGACTTGATTAACACCATAAAAATGAAACTTATTTTTTGCTATATCCAAGCCAGCTGTTGTAATCTTCATAGTGGACCTGCCCTTATTTGATGTAGTTTGACACTTTCATCATGGCTCATTGCGAAGCCGTATAAAAGGGTGGGTCCATTACATTATCCTGAAAAGCGACGTAGGAGCGCAGTTCAGGATCTCCTACCGTCATTGAGAGGGTCAATCGCGATAGGAGATTCCGTATCTTGTTCGCCTAGGCCCATGTACGGAATGACGATGTTTTATTGTTCTGTGAATTTACGCTTTTATCTTTTCCGAGTAACGAGCAGCGAAGCGCCCGATAAACGAGATTCGCTCCGCTTTTTAATCTTCCTTACTCGCTGGCAGCACCATACTCAATATAATCGCCGTGATACCGCCTGCTGCAACACCCGATGAGAAAATACTCTTAATAAACTCTGGCATAAATTGCAGTATTTCTGGTTTTTGAGCAATGCCGAGTCCCATTGAAAATGATAACGCCATGATCAAAATCGCCCGGCGATCTAAATCGACACGGGAAATAATGCGTACACCTGCCGCGGCGATGGTGCCAAACATCACGATAGTCGCCCCGCCTAAAACTGGCTCTGGAATTAGCTGAACAAAGCTCGCAACGCCCGGAAATAGTCCAAGAATAATCAACATGCCAGAAATAAAGTAACCAACATAACGACTCGCCACACCAGTCAGCATGATGATGCCGTTATTCTGGCTGAAGGTAGAATTCGGGAAGCTATTAAATACCGCAGCAATGGCTGAGTTCAAACCATCGGCTAACACGCCACCTTTGATACGTTTTAGATAAACAGGCCCATCGACAGGTTCGCCAGAAACTTCCGATGTTGCAGTGATATCGCCAATCGCCTCTAATGCTGTAATTAAAAAAATCAGTACCAAAGGAATAAACAAAGACCAATCAAAACCAAGGCCAAATTGCATTGGAATAGGAAGCGCGACTACCTCAGTATGAGCGGTTTGGCTGAAATCCAACATACCCATAAAGTAAGCCACAATGCAGCCAACCAACATGGCAATTACGATTGAGGCGACCCGTAAGTATGGATTTTTTGCTCGATTTAAAATTACGATTAAACCTAATACGACACCGGCAAGTGCTAGGTTATCTAAACGACCAAAGGTGTTGTTTTCCATGGCGCCATACCCACCACCAATCGAGACCAAACCAATTTGGATCAGCGTTAACCCAATTAAGGTCACCACGATGCCTGATACTAATGGGGTAATGATTTTTTGAGCATATTGCAGAATACGAGATAGGAAAATTTCCGCACTAGAAGCCACTAGAATGGTACCGAAAATCGCGGCCATCATGGTGTCTATCGAAGCGCCGCCAGCTTTTAAAGACAAGCCTGCGCCAATGATTGGGCCTAGGAAATTAAAACTGGTGCCTTGAATCGATAATAAGCCAGAGCCAACAGGGCCAATAGTGCGAATTTGGATAAATGAACAAATCCCCGAAGCGAACAATGACATGCTAATAATGGTATTGGTTTGTTCTGCGGGAACCCCTAAAGATTGGCAAATAATAAGAGAAGGCGTAATGACCGCAACAAACATGGCTAACAGATGTTGTAATGCCGCAAAAACGGTTTGTGGCAATGGTGGTCGGTCGTTGAGTTGATAAACGAGTTCTGTCGGGCGATGGGAGCTCATAAACTTCCTTATTATCCAAGTGATAGTTGACTGATACGTCAAGAATTTGCGCATATTATAAGAAGTTGTACAAATAAAGCAAACGATTGCGTGATGGCTCGGGTTCGGGGACGCTGCGCTCGAGAGCCGAAAAGATTGTTACGTGTGGTGTGTTTCGTGTCGCGAGTAAAAGCGGATGTTAAAAGTGAGGCGTCATCCTGAAAAGCGACGCAGGAGCGCAGTTCAGGATCTCTTACAGCCCTTGAGAGGGGCAATCGCGATAGGAGATTCCGTATCGTCTTGGCTTAGGCTCATGTACGGAATGACGGACTTTTGGTTTCGAGTGGTGTGTTTCGGGTTGCGAGCAAAAGTGGAGGTTAAAAAGTGAAGCGTCATCCTGAAAAGCGACGTGGGAGCGCCGTTCAGGATCTCCTATCGTTATTGAGTGAGTACATCGTGGCGGGAGATTCCGTATCTTCTTCGCTTAGGCTCATGTACGGAATGACGGACTTTTGGTTTCGAGTGGTGTGTTTCGTATTGAGTGTAAAAGCGGGTGCTAAAAGTTAAACGTCATCCTGAAAAGCGACGTAGGAGCGTAGTTCAGGATCTCCTATCGTCATTGAGTGAGTACATCGTGGCGGGAGATTCCGTATCGTCTTCGCTTAGGCTTATGTACGGAATGACGGATTTTTGGTTTTGAGTGGGATATTTCGTGTTGCGAGTAAAAGCGGATGCTAAAAGTGAGGCGTCATCCTTGAGGAGCTTTAGCGACATCAGGGATTTACATACAGCGCGAAATGATTAGATCCCGGATAACTCGTACCTCGTTTTCAGGATGACTGTATTTTTTGTTCCTAAGGTAGCTGTATCTTCATTGTGTTGGTCGATAGTGTAAAGGTAGAACCGATCTTCCTCAGGACCAGAAACTAGGGACTAGGAACCTTTATTTTTTTAAGCTTTTATCCTTTCCGAGTGACGAGCAGCGGAGCGCCCGATAGACGATATTCCTTTTGCTTTTCGCAACTCGAAGCGAAGCGCACTCGGTTCTCGCAACCGCTTTACGCTTTTACATACTCACTTCGTTCACCTAGCCAACGCTGAACGATGGCTTTTGCATTACTTGGGTATTGCTGATGGATGTGACGAGCGATGCGTTGCACTTCGGGGATCAAATATTGATCACGCAATAAATCGGCAATTTTAAAGTCTGCTAATCCCGTTTGTTTGGTGCCAAGGACTTCACCTGGACCTCGAATTTCGAGATCTTTTTGAGCGATGATAAAGCCATCATTACTTTCGCGCAGTACCCCGAGACGTTTTTGCGCCGTTTTGGACAGTGGGGCGTGATAAAGCAGTACGCAAGAGCTAGCCACCGAGCCTCGACCAACGCGACCTCGTAGCTGATGCAGTTGCGCTAAACCTAAGCGTTCAGGGTTTTCAATGATCATCAAACTGGCATTGGGTACATCAACCCCAACTTCAATCACCGTGGTGGCGACTAATAAATGTAATTCACCCGACTTAAATTGCTGCATGACTTGCTGTTTTTCAGCAGGCTTCATGCGGCCATGTACCAAACCAATTTTTAGCTCAGGTAGTTGGCGTTGCAATTCTTCAGCGGTATCGGCAGCCGCTTGAGCTTCTAATACTTCCGATTCATCAATTAAGGTGCATACCCAATAGGCTTGTTTGCCTTCTTCGGCGCAAGCCACTCGTACACGCTCGATAATATCTTTGCGGCGAGTATCGGCGATGGCGACGGTTTGAATAGGCGTTCGGCCCGGTGGTAGTTCATCAATGACAGAGGTTTCAAGATCGGCATAGGCAGTCATGGCCAGAGTACGGGGAATGGGCGTTGCCGTCATAATTAACTGGTGAGGGTAACTGCCTTGCTTCTTTCCTTTCTCACGTAACTCTAATCGTTGATGGACACCAAAACGGTGCTGCTCATCAATGATCACTAAGGCGAGATGATTAAATTCAACATGTTGCTGAAACAGTGCGTGAGTGCCTACTATCATTTTGGCCTCACCAGAAACAATACGTTCTAGCTGAGTTTGCTTGGCTTTCCCCGTTAATTTTCCGGCTAACCAACCCACGGAAATACCTAAAGGTTCTAACCATTGAGCAAAATTAATGGCATGTTGTTCTGCCAATAATTCGGTCGGGGCCATTAATGCAACTTGATAACCTTGTTCCAAAGCGTGAGTGGCGGCTAACACAGCAACCAGCGTTTTGCCTGAGCCGACATCACCTTGCACTAAGCGCATCATTGGATGTGGTTGTTGCAAGTCTTGTTCAATTTCACCCACCACACGAGCTTGGGCATTGGTTGGGCTAAAAGGCAGAGTAGCAAGTAATTGTTGCTTGAGCTGACTTGTACAGGTTAATGGTAAGGCGAGATCTTGTTGGCCTTGACTACGTACATCCAGCATGGATAGATTTTGAGCCAGCAATTCTTCAATAATTAATCGACGTTGAGCCGAGTGTCTACCTAGCTCAAACTGTTGCATATCAATATCTGGTGAAGGTCGATGAATCGTATGCAGTGCTTGGTTTAAGGTGATTTGATGGTCGTATAGCCCACTTGGCAGTAATTCGGTTACCGCCGAACTGTCTAATAACGCTAGGGCTTGGTCAGTTAAACTCTTGAGGGTATTTTGACGTAAACCATCGGTAGTGGGGTAGATAGGCGTTAAGCTTTGTTCGAGTTCTGGTGCATCACTACCATTTAAAAAATGATAGTCAGGGTGCATGATTTCAAGTCCCATGTTGCCACGCTTAATTTCTCCATAAGCATACAAAGGGCGACCTTCAGCAAAGCTGTTTTTCATGCCAGCATTGAAGTTGAAAAAGCGTAACGTCAATGTGCCATTACCATCGCTGACTTTAACGGTCAGCATTTTTTTACGGCCAAAGTGCGTATCACAACTCATCACTCGCCCTTGAATGGCGACAAATAGGCCGGTATGTAATTTGGCAATGGGATAGATGCGAGTACGATCTTCATAACGCAGCGGCAAATGAAAAAGCAGATCTTGAATTGAATGCAAACCTATCTTGGCGAGTTTTTCAGCCACCTTCGCACCGACGCCTGAAAGAGAGGTTAGAGGAACTGCGGAGAGGAGTTGTGATTGCATGTTGGTTCTCGGTTTTGGTTTAATATTCCTAGTTCCTAGTTCCTAGTTCCTAGTTCCTAGTTCCTAGTTCCTAGTTGCGAGGACGCTACGCTCGGGAGCCGAAAAGCGAAATAGCTGTTTTGTGTAGCATGATGCGAGAAGCATAGAAAAGCTTTTTCTCGCAACACGGAGCGAAGCGTGCACGTACCTCGCACCAATCTTTTGCTCTTCCTAGCAGCGCAGCGAATCTAGGGACTAATAACTAGTAACTTATTTATACCGAATCCCTTTATTCTTCCCATCTGGCATCGTTTTAAAGCGCTTATGTAACCACATCCATTGATCACCACCGCGTAGGATGAGCTTTTCAATGGTTTTATTCATGTGAATGGCAGCGCCTTCTGGGTCTCGGCGAGGGAAACCTTCGCTAATATCTTGCTCAATTCGGAAGTCATAACGGAAACCGACACGGAAGCAGGAAACAGGTAATACCGCGCATTTGCTAGCATCGACTAACACACTAGTACCAGTGGTAGTACAGGCATCCGGTACGGCGAAGAAAGGGACAAACACAGCATTTTTCGGGCCATAATCATGATCGGGCAAATAGAATAACTTTTTACCTTTTCGTAGCACCTTGAGCATACCTTTTACGTCTTTACGATCAACCATGATGTTGCCGTTACGAGTACGACCCCAATGCTGAATGAAGTTAAACACAGGGTTATTGTGTGGGCGATAAACACCATAACCTGGAGAAAAAAGGGCACAACAGCGAGCAGTTAGCTCGACATTCAATGCATGAACTCCGCAGATCAATGTACCGCGGCCTTGCTCTTCAAATTTAGTTAGGCGGTCAACGTGGTAATAACCGACGCGCTTTTTTAAACGCCAATCAGGCCAAAACCATGCAATAGCACTTTCAAAAATTGCAAAGCCAGTATTCTTAAAGTTCTCTTTGACTAAGTAGTCTTTGCGCGTGTTACTGATTTCAGGGAAACACAATTCAAGGTTACGTTGAGCCACTTTCACGCGTTTTTTGACCGCAAACATTGATAAGTAGCCGAGTGAGCGACCTATCCAATATAAAACTCGATAAGGGAGAACATTGACCAGTAAAGCGATGAATCCAAAGCCAAACCAAATGCCCCAATATTTAGGGTGAAGTAAGCTCATTGAAAACTTTGGTGGCACAAAATTGACCAGAGATTCCTCTTTTTTCGGGATGGTTGTGTTATCGGTCATTTCTTTCTCTCTAAAATTATGCGTATTGATGGTTAAAAGATTGACGAATCTCGGGCACTTCGTTTCTCGTGACTCGTCGCTCGAAATGATTTCGATTTTTGCAATCGCTGTTATCTTTTTCGAGACACAAGAAGCGCAGCGGCCGAGTAACGAGCCTCGATTGATTTCGCTTTCCTTAGCAACAATTTGCGTTCTTTTATTCCATCTGCGCTTTCAGTAACGCCCAGTATTGATCAAAGTTAGCCGTTGGTTGATATTTAAAATCAGAACGAACAAAACGGTTCAAACTACCTTCCACTTGCCCTAGCAATTGAGCTGCTAAAATAGATTCTTCAACCGGAAAACTTTTGCCTTCGCGAATTTGACGTTCACGTAAGATTTGACGTAGTTGAGTTTCAATACGATCAAATAATTGGTTAATACGGCCACGTAAACGTTCATTTTCAAACATTAATGCATGTCCTGACATGATGCGAGATAAGCCCGGGTTACGCTCGGCGAAAGCTAATAGCAATTGTAGGACCAAACGGATGCGGTTCAAGGTATCTTTTTCTTCAGCCAAAATACGATTGATGCGTGACAGTAGGGCATCTTCAATAAACTCAATTAAGCCTTCAAACATGCGTGCTTTACTTGGAAAGTGACGGTAAAGCGCCGCTTCAGATACACCAACTTGTTTGGCTAACTTCGCAGTCGTAATACGCGATGCCCCTTCAGTTGACTCTAACATTTGCGCCAATGCCTGAAGGATCTCTTCACGACGATTATGTTTTTTTGGCCCTGCCATGGTTTTTCCTTGTCTGAAAGCGTGATGAATAATGTGTCTATTTTATTTTTAATTATCGTTATAAGTTCTGATATAAATTTAGTTCCTAGTTCCTAGTTCCTAGTTCCTAGGTGCGAGTTGCGGGGACGCTGCGCTAGGGAGCCGAAAGCAAAAGAACGGTTTCGAGTTTCGTTATGCGTGGAAACGCTTTTTCTCGCAACTCGAAGCGAAGCGTGCTCGGATTTCGCTCCATCTATTTGCTTTTTCTAGGAACTAGGGACCAGTAAACTAGGGACTTCTTTACTTTTTCCCCGAATGACCAAACCCACCTTCGCCGCGTTGAGTTGCATCAAAATCCGCGACGATATTAAATTCTGCTTGGACGACGGGAACAAACACCAATTGTGCGATGCGGTCACCAGGTTCAATAGTAAAAGTATCTTGGCCGCGATTCCAGACTGAAACCATTAATTGACCTTGGTAATCAGAATCAATTAGGCCCACTAAATTGCCAAGCACAATACCATGTTTATGACCTAAGCCGGAACGAGGAAGAATCGTTGCAGCAAGGTTTGGATCGCCAATATGAATGGCAAGACCCGTTGGAACTAAGTGAGTTTGACCCGGCTCTACCATTAGAGCGTTATCTAAACAAGCACGTAAATCTAAGCCTGCCGAACCTTCAGTCGCATAAGCTGGAAGCGGGAATTGGTCGCCGATGCGGCTATCTAAAATTTTTAAATCAATTTTCTTGGTCATGTTTCAATGTCTTCTTTTATTGATTAAATTATTTTTTACGGAATAAATCGCTCGCGATGATATTGAGCAATTGTTTGGCAAGTTGTGCTTTGCTTGCGGTTGCTAACGCTTTTTCGCCAGTATTCCAATATAAATGCAAGGCATTGTCGTTACTGTTGAAGCCTAATCCTGCCACTGAAACATCATTGGCGCAGATTAAATCTAAATTTTTCTTTTTCAGTTTGTCACGAGCGTATTGTTCAACATCTTGAGTTTCGGCTGCAAACCCTACGGTAAAGGGGCGCTGTTTGGTTAATGCGGCAACCGAGGCAACAATATCGGGATTTTTCACCATCTCGATTTGCATGTGTTCGTTATCGGCGTTTTTTTTAATTTTTTGTTCTGCGACATTGCTTGGGCGGTAATCGGCAACCGCAGCGCAGCTAATGAAAATATCATTATTTACCGCATGTTCCATGGCTATTTGATGCATCTGTTCTGCGCTTTCAACATCAATGCGATGGACATCGTTCGGGGTCGCTAAAGAGACCGGGCCGCTGATTAGGGTCACTGTTGCACCCATATTAGCCGCGGCTTCTGCAATGGCGAATCCCATTTTTCCTGAACTGTGATTCGAGATATAACGCACCGGGTCAATGGCTTCACGCGTCGGGCCGGCAGTAATCGCTAGCTTAATATTTTGTAGTGGTTTAGGCCCGAAGAAACCTTCGCAATGCCCAACTAGCTCCATTGGCTCTAACATTCGGCCGTAGCCCACATCGCCACAGGCTTGTTGACCGGCAGCAGGCCCCCAAATCATCATGCCGCGTTGAGCAAGAGCCGCGAGGTTTTCTTGGGTCGCGATATTGGCGTACATTTGTTGGTTCATTGCAGGCGCAACCGCAATTGGCGCATTGGAAGCAAGAATCAAGGTGGTGAGTAAATCATTGCCCATTCCCGCTCGCATTCTGGCAATTAAATCGGCAGTGGCGGGCGCAAGTAGAATTAAATCGGCCCATTTGGCTAATTCAATGTGACCCATTGAGGCTTCAGCAGCAGGATCTAATAAACTATCGGATACTGGACGTCCAGAGACGGCTTGCATGGTAAGCGGCGTAATAAACTCTTTTGCCGCTGGGGTCATCACTACTTGAACTTGTGCGCCACGTTCAATCAAACGACGGGTTAAATCTGCGCATTTATAAGCTGCAATACCGCCACTAATTCCCAATAGGATTTTTTTTCCAGCCAAGCTTTGTTCAATCACAATACCGTACCTGATTTAAATGAAATGAGACCGTCATAGACATGGTTTTCGTCTTTTTTCTTCTCTATATCGAATTGTTATAGAAAAGATTATTAGAACACTCATGAAGCCAATGGGTATAAGTTACCATAAGTTTATAAAATGGTGATGCATCTGCATGGATAAACTTTGTTCCGGTGAGTTTAGAGCGAATTAACGTTTTGATTGTAACCTTTTTTCCTTTCACCCATTGTTAAGATCTTATCGACTTTTGGGCTTTCTTTATTTGAGTCAGGTAGTAAAGGCTGATGTTATCGAGTTTTATTTAATATAAGTGTTTGTCATGTCTTTAAAAATGCTGCCTGAAGAGTCTCGCCCAAGAGAAAAGTTACTTGCCCGGGGACCTCAATCGTTATCGGATGCCGAATTATTGGCAATTTTTCTGCGTACCGGATTACAAGGAATGAATGCGATAGAACTCGCGGATCATTTATTAAAAGAGTTTGGTTCACTGCGCACGTTACTTTCAGCGTGTCAATCTCAATTTTGTTCACATAAAGGGTTAGGCTCGGCGAAATTTGCCCAATTGCAAGCCGTGGTTGAAATGACCAAGCGTTATCTGGCTGAAACCATTAAGCGGGGGGATGCTTTAACCAGCCCTGAACATACCAAACATTATTTAAGCAGTGTCTTGCGTGATAGGCAGCGAGAAGCGTTTTACGTGTTATTTCTCGATAACCAAAATCGTGTGATCAGTGATGAAGTGTTATTTGAAGGGACGATAGATGCCGCCAGCGTTTACCCGAGAGAAGTGGTGAAGCGTTCAATGCAGCATAATGCTGCCGCTTTAATTCTTGCGCATAATCATCCTTCAGGTGTTGCCGAGCCGAGTGATGCGGATCGGCGTATCACTCGTCGTTTAGTCGAAGCGATGGCATTGGTGGATATACGGATTCTGGATCATTTTGTGATCGGCGATGGTGAGGTCGTATCGTTTGCTGAAAGAGGGTGGATGTGAATAGCGCTTCGCGCGGGAAAAGAAGGTTTCTAGTTCCTAGTTTCTAGGGAGAGAAGAAGGTTCCTAGTTCCTGGTCCCTAGTTTTAGGAAAAGAAAAGCGTTTCTGATATTCCAGTTTGAAACTAGAGATCTGAGCGTGTTGTAAGGATTCGAGTTAATAAAGAAGGATGGAATATGAATTATGAAAAATTAGAAGTGTGGCGGAAAAGTATGGGGGTTGCGCTTCTGATTCATACAAGCTTTAAGTATTGTAAAGATTACGGATTTAAAGATCAGATCACACGCTCTGCCGTTTCTATTCCATCTAATATTGCGGAAGGTGAAGAGCGTGAAACAGTGAAGGAATCAGTGCGGTTTTTATATATAGCGAAAGGGTCGACTGGAGAACTATATACCCAGATATTATTAGCAAAAGAGTTTGGCTACCTTGAAGAGCAGCAATACAAGTTATTACAACAAGATATCTTGCAGGTTAGTCGAATGTTGGCTGGGTTAATAAAATCAAGAGTCTATTCTGTTAAGTAAATATAAAAGGTGATGCTTAATAAACAAAGTGTTGTGGTCGCTTTTTCTAGGAACCAGGAACCAGGAGCCAGGAACTTATTTTTTAATTGGTCGTTGAATCAAAATTAGACTTCCTTTTTTCTTGTTAGTCGGTCAGAATCTGCTACAATCCGCGCACTAATTTTATAGAACCTTATTCAGCTCTGTGTTCTTGTGCAAAAAAAAGCGTTTAAAAACTGTTCTGTTCAAAAAAAGATCGTGTTTTTCCTAAAAAGGATCCGCACAGGTCTTGAGCAATGCATGTCAAGTTAGTATAATGCGCGACCTTTGATAGCCTTGGTATGGTTTTTTCCATAGCGGTTTTTGCCCCAAGGTGATATCGAGCTGAAACGATTTGGAGAAGACATTCATGTCCCGAGTATGCCAAGTAACTGGTAAGCGTCCTGTAACGGGTAACAACCGTTCACACGCACGAAATGCTACCAAGCGTCGTTTTCTGCCGAACCTACAAACTCACCGTTTTTGGGTCGAAAGCGAAAAACGCTTTGTTAAACTACGTCTAACTGCTAAGGGTATGCGTATTATTGATAAGAAAGGCATCGATGCTGTTCTTGTTGATATCCGTGCTCGTGGCGAGAACGTATAAGAGGAATTGAACAATGGCTAAAGGCATTCGTGAGAAAATCCGTCTAGTATCATCTGCTGGAACAGGTCACTTCTACACAACTGACAAAAACAAACGTAACATGCCAGGCAAATTTGAGATCAAGAAATTTGATCCAGTAGTTCGCCAGCACGTTATGTACAAAGAAGCTAAAATCAAGTAATTGGTTTTCCTCTTTAGAAATTAAAAACCCAGACTACTTCGGTAGGCTGGGTTTTTTTTCGTTTCTCGTCGCTAGGGCGCTTCGCTTCTCGTTACTCGAGCCACGAGCAGCGAAGCGCCCGATAAACGAGGCTCGAATGATCTTCCCCGCAACACGAAGCGAAGCGCACTCGGATCTCGCAACTATTTTCCCGTATAATTTCCTAATACACACCTATCAAGGACGATTTATGCCCGAACTACCTGAAGTTGAAGTTAGCCGAATGGGGATCACTCCGCACCTTCTTAATCAAACCATTCAAAAAATCGAGGTTAGGCAACCTAAACTGCGTTGGCCAGTGCCAGAAGAGATCTTGCTACTACAAGGCCAAGTCATTCGATCTATTCGACGCCGGGCAAAGTATCTACTGATAGAAACCGATCAAGGTACTGCCATCATCCACTTAGGCATGTCGGGTAACTTGCGAGTGTTAGATCAATGGATCGAGCCCAATAAGCATGATCATGTCGATCTTACATTAACCAATGGCAAAGTGCTGCGCTACCACGATCCGCGTCGTTTTGGGGCTTGGTTATGGTGTGAGGCGGGGGGGGAGCATGATGTGATGAGTCACCTTGGCCCTGAGCCATTAACCGATGACTTCAATGCTGAGTATTTATTTGAAAAAGCCCAAAAGCGTAAAGTGGTGACTAAACAATTTATTATGGATAACAAAGTCGTGGTTGGGGTTGGGAATATTTATGCCAGTGAGTCTTTATTCCGCGCGAAGATCCACCCTAAAGCCCTTGCTAACCAGTTAACACTCTCTCAGATCACTTTGCTGGTGGATGAGATAAAGAAAGTGCTAAGTCGTGCGATCACTCAAGGTGGCACAACGCTTAAAGATTTTAATCAAGCCGATGGTAAACCGGGCTATTTTGCTCAAGAATTACAAGTTTATGGTAAAGCCGGTAAACCGTGCCCGGCTTGTGGCGAGTTGATTGTGGAAGAAAAAATAGGTCAGAGAAATAGTTTTTATTGTGAAAGGTGTCAGGAGAAAGCGTTTTCGTAATTCGTTTTTCGTTGTTAGGGCGCTTCGCTGCTCGTGACTCGGAAGCGCAGAAGCGAGATTCGAATGCACTTTTGCGCAACATGGAGCGAAGCGTTCACGCATCACGCAACAAATTTTTGCTCTTATCTTTTCCTAGTGACGAGCAGCGAAGCGCCCGATAAACGAGTCACGTTTTTGCTTTCACTTTCTCAACCACATACGGATGTAAAAACTGATCAACATTGCCACCATGAATCGCCACTTCACGAACAATAGTAGAAGAAAGAAAGGCAAACTCTTCGGTCGGGGTTAAGAAAACACTTTCTAATTCCGGCATCAATTTACGATACATGCTGGTTAACCCAAACTCATATTCATAATCGACAGTGGTACGTAAACCACGAATCAAAATATTAGTTTTTTGTTGCTTAGCAAAATCCACTAATAGCCCTGAAAATCCCACCGCAGTGACATTCTCTAAGTCTTTGGTGACTTCTTTCACCATATCGACTCGTTCTTGCAAACTGAACATGGTTTTTTTGCTTGGGCTTTCTGCTACGGCAACGACCACGCTATCGAACAGACGAGCACTACGCTTAATCAAATCAAAATGACCATTGGTGATTGGATCAAACGTTCCAGGGTAAATGGCCGGCGTCGTTAATTTTGTCATCGTGATTTGCTCGCTATTTGGGAATCAAATTCTTGGTGATAGAAATGCTATAAACAATCGTGATTCATTTGATACTTTAACGTGATTAGTGATTTATCAATGAATCTGCTTAATAGTATTTCAAAACATGGTCAGTAAATCTATCAATATCCATGGGTTTCTTGATTAACATGAATTGTTAGTGGTGATTGTAAGTAAGGTGGCATAAAATCAAGGAAGTATAGTGAATTGATAGGAATTAACATGAAATATTTAGTGACAGGCGCGGCTGGTTTTATTGGTTCGTCCGTTGTCGAGCGCTTGTGTGAAGCAGGCCATGATGTGATTGGTATTGATAACCTTAATGACTATTACTCGGTAGAGCTAAAACATGCTCGCTTAAATCGTGCTAAGCATCAAAACTTCACTTTTATTGAGCTGGATTTGGCTGATCGTGAAGGTGTGGCTCAATTGTTTGCTGAGCAAGGTTTTCAACGAGTGATTCACTTAGCGGCACAAGCTGGGGTGCGTTATTCTATCGATAACCCGATGGCCTATGCGGACAGTAACCTAGTCGGTCACTTAACCATTTTAGAAGGCTGCCGTCATCATAAGATTGAGCACCTAGTTTATGCATCTTCGAGTTCTGTGTATGGGTTAAATCAAAAAATGCCATTTGATACCGCAGACAGTGTTGACCACCCGATCTCGCTTTATGCTGCTACCAAAAAATCCAATGAATTAATGGCGCATACTTATTCTCATTTATATGGCGTACCCACAACAGGGCTGCGTTTCTTTACGGTTTATGGTCCATGGGGCCGTCCGGATATGGCATTGTTTAAATTCACCAAGGCGATGGTTGAAGGTAAACAAATCGACGTTTACAACAATGGTAACATGCAGCGTGATTTTACTTACATTGACGATATCGTTGAAGGCGTGATCCGTATTCAAGATGTGATCCCTGAAAAAACCCCAGAATGGACCGTTGAAACAGGCTCACCAGCAACCAGTTCAGCGCCTTATAAAATCTATAACATCGGTAATGGTAACCCAGTGAAATTGATGGAATTCATCGAAGCATTGGAAGAATCGCTAGGAGTAGAAGCGAAGAAAAACTTCATGCCAATGCAGCCTGGTGATGTTTATGCCACTTATGCTGATACGCAAGATTTGTTTGATGTGACAGGTTACAAGCCATCGATGTCCGTTAAACAAGGCGTTGCGAATTTTGTTGATTGGTATAAAGAATTTTATCAAATCTAAAAAAATAACATTTATCGCCGGCTTTCAGGTTAAGGAAGTCGGCGTTTTTAATCGTGTTAATGAAAGCTCTTATCTGAGCATACAGAATCAAACATAGATATGACGTCTTCGGAGCTAATTAAATTCATAGCTTGAGGGTTTTTTACTCGAGTTCGCCAAGCTAATTGTTCAATCGGTTTGTTGTGCTCTTTTTCAATGGCGTCTTGATAGGCAGAGACCACGTACTTTCTATATAGATAAGGTCCAGTTCTTGCTGGGTTGTGGTGAGCATACAAACCAATGACAGGTGTGCTCATTGCATTAGCAATATGAGTTGGACCAGTATCTGGAGCGATAACCATCGTCGCTTTATCGATTAAAGCGACAAGTTGCTTAATACTACTTTTACCTACCGTATTGGTGACGAATGGCACTTGTTGTTGGATTTTTTCTGCAAGTTCAATTTCTATTTGGGCTGGGCTTCCTGCGAGAATAATATTCCATCCTAGATTGTGAGCATGTTGAATCACATCAACGTACCCTTCTGCATTCCAGTTTTTGTAGGCTTTGCTTGCCGCAGGTACAATAACAACATTTTTATCATTAGATAGATATTCGTTAGCCCAAGCTTCATCATTTTGCGTGTAGGGGATATTCCAGCTTGGGGTGATATCTTCAACGCCGAGCTCTTTTGCAAAAGCAAGTAGCCCATCGAGTACATGAAGCTCTTGAGGAGACGGCACTTTTACATTGGTAAACCAAGTTTGAAAATCTTGGCTACGCTGCTTATCAAAACCTAATTTATATTTTGCTTTTATCCCAAGGGTCACAATGCTGGCTCGTAATGCGTATTGCATATGCAGTAAAGCATCAAAGCGTTGGTGTTTAAGCTGTTCCCATAATTCAATATAGCCTTTGAATCCTTTTTTCTTATTAAATATGATCACTTTCATATTGGGAAGCCCCTCGAGTAGTTGGGCTTCTAAAGAACTCGTTATCCAGGTGATTTCAGTTTGTGGCCATTGTCTTTGAATACACTGAACGGCGGCAATGGTATTGCAAACGTCACCAATAGCAGAGAGACGTAATATGCATAGTGATTTAGGCTGGTTTTGAAATAAAGCCATTTTTCTCTCCGAGTTTACTCAACGATAACTATTTTTTATTAACTAAGTGACGAATATACATAGATTGTAATTGATCATGGTCTTGTAAAAAATGTGACTCTGAATTTTCTATAGGTTTAGGTTTTGTATGAAGCTTATCAGCTTGCCATGGATAAAGATCTTGTGGTCTTTTTCGATCATAAGCACCAGATAGTGTGATGACTCTATCTTTATTAAAACCTATATTGTCTACCGTTTCGCCAAATAAATTTTGCCCACCTAAGCTAATATAGCTTTGATTTGACAGGCTAAAATGGTATAGCGTTGGGAATATATCTCGGTGTGAACCAATTCGCTGTGGGTCATAGGTATGAGAGACGTTGTTTAAAATGTCCTCAGGGATATGCATATAAAAAGGAACGGCATAACTGATAGCGTACTCAGTTTTTATGTCCATATTCATATTACGCATATGATGATCTCCCGAGGCGGCTATTATCGTATTTTTATGTAATTTGGGATCTTGCTTTATGTATGAAATAAAATCACCAAGAGAGCTACTTGCATATTGGTAAGTTTGCTCTGATAACAGAGTTTCGCTGTGGTCATTCATAGCCATTTTTTTCAATCTTTGGCTTAGGTGCGTAGCTTTAACATTATAAGATGAAGGTAATTTAAACGGAGGATGATTGGTCAACGACATGATGAAAATCATTTGTGGTTTTTCACTCGTGTTTAAAATGTGTTGAGTGAATTTAAATGCATATTCATCGGCCAAGCCCCATTCGCCATCTGTCAATTTAGCATCAGGAAATTGCTTTAAGATATCGTCATGATCATAGAAGTGATCAAACCCTTGATGAAGTAAATATTGCTTAGAGTTACGCCAAGTACTCGCCCCTGCATAAATAAAGCTAACTTCATAGCCAGAACGTTTATATGGTAGAACCGCTAAGCTTTCCAGTTTTACTTTTTTATAGGCAGACTGGCTAATATTTGAGTTATTACTTTGAGTTAGCATCATCATAATGCTATCCCAAGTGCCACTAGTACCGGCTTGAAAGCGCTTAAATAAAAAATCTTGCGAAAAATGTGGACGTAGATTACCCAACAAATCGTTAGTATCTGCCTTATCTTCTACTAAAAAATTTGTTCCCATACTTTCCATTAGTGCCAAAACAACATTTGGTTGGTGAGAATTTAAATAGGTATTTTTTGGGGTATGATAAACCGGAGTCGATTGGCCAATGACTTTGTTCATGAGTTTTTTTAAGTCATCTTCAGACACCGGCTTTAAAACAGCTTGTTTTTGATAATCCTTTCTAGCCCAATCTATCGCCATAAATGCATTTGGGGTGACAGTATTGAGGGCGGTAAAGGTAGAAACGTTAGCGTTATATCTCCCTAAAGGGAAAGTTCCAATAGAACCGCGAGCCAGAATAACCACAATAATTAAGCTGACTATTCCTATCATTACGGTTTTTCTACTTGATAGAGTTGCTTCTGTTTTCGCTGATTTTAATTGTAGGTTTGAAATATTATGCGTTGCTTTAGTTATCAGTAATGTAACTATAGTTGAAACCAAAAGAGCAGATAAAATTGGATAATCTTGCCACATGCTAACCATGACTGCCTGTTTTTCTTCATTTAAAAAGGCAAACATGAAAACATCGTAGTAAGTGCCATAAGTTGTATAGAAATAGTAGTTACCAATAGAAATACTGATTAAAAGAAATGTAATTACTGCGATGTAATACATTTTAAATGTTAAAAACTTAAGGTAACTAGGGCGTGCTAGTGCACAAAAGCTGCCAAATAATAAGATTGGCGAGAATGCAATAACTGAGACCTTGATGTCGAACCTAAGGCCAGTTATTACCGATAAAATAAAATCTTGTTTATGTTGTAGGATGAGTGGGATATCTGTGATTTTTAGGAGAAACCACAACCTAGAGGCCATGAGAATCAAGATTGCAGTTAGGATTACAATGCAAAAATTTTTTATATTATGGAGGAAGTAAGATTGAAACATCACGGCATCTCTTATTGGAGTTGGTCATTTAACCCGTAGAAATGGGTGGGGTATTCTACAATTTTCTTCTTATGATACATAGTCAAATCTTTCTCGAAACTTATCATAACTCATTGTTGATAGAAGATTAGTATTTACTCATAATGACCTACACGTTAAATTGAGTAATCCATAATGAAAGCACTCACATCACACAAACAAGTCATCTGGTTTGATGAAACTTTAATTAGTGAAGCATTAGTTAATCAGGTCTTTAATCCTGAGTTTTGGCATGAGCAAAATAAAGTATTAGGTTCAGCGCAAGGGCGGGGAACAACTTGGTTTGTGCAAACCGATACATTACCAGCGGCTTTACGTCACTATCGACGTGGTGGTTTGTTTGGAAAAATAGTGAAGGATCACTACTGGTTTACTCAATGGCACCAAACTCGAAGCTGTGAAGAGTTCCAACTATTGCAGCATTTAGTGAAAGCGGGTGTGAATGTCCCAAAACCGATTGCGGCGCGAGCAGTGAAGCGAACCGTATGCTATCAAGCTGATATTTTGACGCAAAAAATTGAAGGCGCTGAAGATCTGGTTGCCATTTTGCAGCAGAGAACATTAACTAATGAAGTCTACCAAGCCATTGGTCAGCAGATCAAAAAGTTGCATCAAGCCAACGTGAATCATACCGATCTCAATATTCATAACATTTTGTTAGATAATGATAATAAGGTGTGGATTATTGATTTTGATAAATGTCATATTGAACCCGATCTCGGAGAGACAAGCATCAAGGTATGGCAAAAGTCGAACTTAGATCGTTTACTGCGCTCTTTTCAAAAAGAACTAGGTAAGAGGCAAATTAATTGGGTTCAAGGTTCCAATTGGGCAGCTCTAGAAGCTGGGTATCATCAATAACTTTTTTATTAAGCAGGCATTTTTCTTGAATACAATCTCTCACCCAGCAGTACCTTTGACGTTTAAGCAAAAACTCCATAACCATGGTTGGTTTATACTCATTAACGCCGTTTTAGCCATTTTGATCGCTATACGCTACTTTGTTTATCTTCCCACTTTTCCCAGTGATGGATTAAGTCTAGGTTTTATCGTTTCTGGTCTTTGGAGCCAAATGACCTTGCTCGCGGCAGTGATAGGGCTGGTCACGATACCTTTATTGTTGTTACCACAACCTATTCGTCGAATTTGCATTGCTGTCATCGCTTCATTGGCCTTGTGTATTCTGATCATCGATACTTTTGTGTTTGCTCAATATCGATTCCATATGAATGCCGTTGTGGTTGAATTGGTTTTCTCTGGTGATGTTGTCGATTTTCCTATTATCACTTGGCTAATGGCAATTTCTGGAGTACTTGTTTTAGTGGCTTTAGAATATTGGTTGTTGGTAAAAATTGCATCGAAGCCGACTTTCACTCGAATCAAACTTGGTCGCAAGTTTACTTACTTAACCATTATTATGGCGCTTATTTGTAATGGTCTTCATATTTGGGCGGCGGCCAATGCTTATCAGCCGATTAGCATCGTTAAGCAATATTTACCTCTTTTCCAGCCTGCAACGGCTAACTCATTTATGGAAAAGCATGGCTGGTTAAATAAAGAAGCGGTTGAAAAGCAGAAATCAATGGCGTTAAAAGGAGGGAGTAGTTTAAATTACCCACTTTCTCCACTGCAAACCAAAACGGTAGATAAACCGGTTAACATCATGTTTTTAGTGATAGATTCATGGCGTTTTGATACGTTTAACAAAGATAATGCTCCGAATCTATGGGCGTTAGCTCAACAAGGTGAAAGCTTCGATAATCATGTTTCAACGGGCAATGCTACCAGGACCGGGATTTTCGGTATGTTTTATGGATTGCCTGGAACGTATTGGCATAGCTTTTTAGCGAATCATAAGTCGCCTGTATTTATGGACCGCTTACAACAAATGGATTATCAATTAGGATTGTTTGCAGCGGCTAAGTTAACCTCGCCAGAATTTGATCAAACGGTATTTGCCAACGTAAAAAACCTGCGTATTCGTTCGGAAGGCAACTCATCTCCAGAGCGAGATATTAACCTGACTAAAGACTGGAAAGCTTGGTATGACCAGCGTGACCAATCTAAGCCTGTCTTCTCATTTTTGTTCTATGATTCGCCTCATGCGTACGATTTCCCTAAAAATTATGAGCATCAATACCAACCAATACTCAAGGCGATTAACTATTTAGAGCTGAATAATGAAACGGATGTTACGCCGTTTATGAATCGGTATAAAACCAGTGTGCACTTTACTGATAGTTTAGCGAAACAAGTGATCGATAAGCTAAAAGAAACAGGGGATTTAGAGAATACGGTGATAATTATCACTGGAGATCATGCACAAGAGCTCAATGATAATAAATTAAATTATTGGGGACATAACAGTAACTTTACTCCAGCCCAAACTAAAGTCCCGTTTATCGTTGTTGGTCCCAACGTTCCGAAGCATATAGGCAAAGATTGGAACAATGAGTTTACTAGCCACGAAGATATTGTGCCGACACTAATGACACAGTATTTAGGTGTAACAAGCCCTATAGATGATTACTCAACAGGCGTGAATTTATTTGAGGAGCCTCAACAAAGACCTTGGATGCTCATCTCCAGCTATAGTGGTTATGGCATTGTTTCTAAAGATTCAATTTTAGAGGTTGGGGCAACCGGCCAATCTCACTTTATGGATATCAGCAATCACCAAAAAGAAGGTTCACCAAACTATCAATATGTTCAGCAGGCTTTGGAGCAAATTAGTCGATTTAGGAAGTAACGATTATTTGTTGGTATGAGTAGTTGTTAAGAGTAGTGATTTAATTAATTGTAAACTCCGTTCAACTGCGCCAGTATTTTGAGCAATAACCTGTAAGGCTTTTGTTTTACATTGCTGGCGTAGTTGTGACTCTTGAAATAATGTGATTAAAGTGTCAGCCAACTCACTTTGATCCTGACAAACAAAGCATGCACCAGCATGAGACAGTTGCTGAGTGATATCCGTAAAGTTATAAAATGAAGGGCCGATCAAGCAGGGTAAACCAATAGCCGCAGGTTCTAATAAATTATGCCCTCCCACTTTATCTCCAAGCAAACTGCCTCCCATGAAGCATACATCACTAGACGCTAGTAAAAGCATCATTTCACCCATGGTATCAGCTAAATAAATTTGGGTATCTCGTAAGTCTTCAGCTTGTTCGGTACGTCTATGGGTTTTATAACCTGCGGTTTGACAAACTTGGAACACATCATTAAAACGCTCTGGATGTCTTGGCACAAGTATCAGTAAAGCATTTGGGTGGAGCTGTAGAAGTTTCTGATGAATTGATAACATTTGTTCATCTTCACCTTGGTGCGTACTGGCGGCAATCCAAACTGGACGTTGCTTGCCCAGTCTTGATCTTAAATTTTCGCCTTCTGCGATAATACGGTCCGATACAGAGATATCAAACTTCAAGCTTCCCGTGATCTGCACATTTTGTTCATTTATCCCAAGTCGAGTGAAACGCTCTGCGTCGTCTTTATGTTGGCATAGTATGAGCGATAAGTTTTGAGCTAATAAATTAAAAATTGGTTGAAACTTACTATATCGAATCGCAGAACGTTCTGATAGACGAGCGTTAATGACAGCAATAGGGATATCAGCTTTGGCGACATAATGTAAGGTATTCGGCCACAGCTCGGTTTCCATAATGAGCATAAGTTGCGGACGAGTTTGTTTTAGAAAACCTTTTATCGCAAAAGGCAAATCTAAAGGCATATACCGGTGTTCGGCAATATCGGCCAGTTTCTCTGCTTGTTGGGCACCAGTGCTTGTTGTGGTGGTGATTATTATTGGTGTGTGTGGGTATTGTTCTTTCAGTTTTTTGATAAAGGGGGTGGCAGCAATGGTTTCACCAACAGAGACGGTATGAATCCAAATAGGTTGTTGGGTTTGGTCACAGGGCGGGGGAGTGATGCCAAAGTGCTCTTTCCAGCGAGAACCAAACTTAGGTTTATTCGGTTTTGATTTATAAAGAGATAAAAGGAATATCGGAGACAGCAAGGTCAGTAAGAATGTATACAACCATCTTAATAGCATGACGAATACCTAATAGAGATAAAATTGATCCAGTATGGAATGAAATCAGGTAAACTTAACTTTTTTGAGCTTAGTTTAATTCAGTAGAATGGCTTTTTTATTTAATGGCCAGATAATTGATAAGTCTCCTACAAACCTGCGGTATTAGCAATGAACAATAAAAAATACTTAATGTATATTTCGCAAAATTATTCGTATGCGATACTTCGTCCTTTGCAGCACGTTATCCGTCAACAAGGTGGTGAAGTCCGTTGGTTTTTTGAAGGCAAAGAAGCCAATCCTAGTTTTTTGAAGAACGATGAAGTTAGATTAAACTCGATTGAAGAAGTAAAAGGCTGGAACCCTGATGCCGTCTTTGTTCCTGGAAATATTGTGCCACGCTTTATCCCAGGGGTTAAGGTAGGTGTATTCCATGGCTTTCATTCTGGTAAGCGGCAAATGCAACATTTTAAAATCCGTGGTTGCTTTGACCTATATTGTACACAAGGCCCAAATACGACTGAAAAGTTTCAAGAATTAGCTAAAGAACATGGCTTTTTTAAAGTGAAAGAAACTGGGTGGTCAACACTCGATCCTCTCTTCACTCCTATCACTGACAACCCTTATGTTGATAAAAGTGATACCCGCTCGACGATATTGTTATGCTCTACTTTTACTGAGCGCCTATCTTGTGCTGAAACTATTTTCGATACCATTAAAGAGTTATCTCAAACAGGAAAATGGCGTTGGTTAGTCCAGTTTCATCCTAAAATGGCAAAATCAACAGTAGATAAATATAAATCAATTCAAAATGAAAACTTAACCTTTATAGAAACTGATGACGTGATCCCATTACTGCAGGCCGCAGATGTCATGCTGTGTGATACCTCATCAATTTTGTTAATGTTTCTCTTACAAAGAAAGCCGGTTGTTACATTTAATAATCAAATACCGCTAGATCATTTGCTCAACATTACTCAAGTAAATGAAATTGAACAATCATTAGAGTTAGCCCTAAGTCATCCTGTTGATTTGATGTCTGCCATTGATTCTTACTGTGAAGAATTACATCCATACACAGATGGCAAATCAAGTGAAAGGGTCATTGCGGCTACCAATGAATTGATTGAACAAGGTCTTGCGGGCTTAAAGAAAAAACCATTAAATTTTGTTAGACATTATAAATTAAGAAAGAAATTGAATTATTGGAAATTGAAATAATTTCATAAGGTGCATTAATGAATACGATGATGAAGAAAAAACATTCCTTATCTGTCACGATTATTACTAAAAATGAAGAAGATAGGATTCGTACATGCCTTGAATCTGTAAAAGATATTGCAGATGAAATTATCGTATTCGATAGTGGTTCTGAAGACGGCACTGTGAATATTTGTAAAGAATATACCGATAAGGTGTTTGTTACAGACTGGCCAGGCTTTGGTAAACAGAAGCAAAGGGCGTTAAGCGAGGCTACATGTGATTGGGTTTTAACTATAGATGCGGATGAAGCCGTAGAAACACAATTAAAAGAAGAGATTATTCATTTACTCAGCCTCGATGAAATAAAAGAAACCTCATTTAAGTTTAAATGGGGGGTGACTATTTACGGAAAAATCTTAAAGCATGGACGAAGTGCTCGATATGTTACTCGTTTAATTAAGCGTGAAGGCGCTTACTTTACGGAAGATGAAGTTCATGAAAAGATCATTGCACCAAAAGGTAGTGTCGGGAAGCTAAGAGGCTATCTGCTGCACTTTACCCATAGAGATTTTGGTCATGGGCTAGAAAAGTCTGCAAAATATGCATGGCTAGGTTCTCAGAAGTATCATCGTAAAGGAAAGAAAAGCCATGGTTTGATGGTTGCTTCATTCCGAGCTTTATGGGTATTTTTCCATATTTATTTTATCCGCCTTGGTGTTTTGGATGGTGGAATCGGTTTTATTGTGGCAGTGAGATATGCAACGGGTAATTTTAATAAATATGCTGGGTTATGGGTGTTGGAAAAAAATAAATCAGATATTTGATAAGGTGTAAAATATGGCTAAGTTTAATCGGCTAATATCTGAGTATTTAAGGGTCTTCAAATGTAAACTGTCTCCTTCAAATATGAGGAGTTCTAATGATGAAGCTAGAATATTAGAGCTTAAAAACTTGTTATTAGAGAAGGAGACTATAAGTAGAGATGATAAAGTTATCTGGATGTTTTGGGATTCAGGATTAGATACCGCTCCAGATGTGGTTAAGTTAAGTTACCAATCTTGGGTTAAACTAAATCCTGACTATAAGGTAACTTGTTTAGATGTTCATAGCTTGAAAGTTTTAATTGGCTTTGATTTCTTTGAAATTTTTAAATATTCAACAGTTAATTTAGGTGCAGCAGGGAAAAGTGATCTTCTGAGGTTGTATTTACTTAATCAGTTTGGTGGTGTGTGGGCGGATGCTACTACATTTTGCAAGAAACCATTGTCGATGTGGCTAACTATATCAAAAACAGGTTTTTTTTGTTTTCGAGAAAAAACGGCCAATGATCGGCAGTTAGTTTCTTGGTTTTTAGCGTCAGAAAAAAATCACCCAATTATAAAGGATTTGTTAGAAAAATCATTAGATTATCTATTGAAACCTAGGATCCATAATTTAGATGTAAGAGGGTTGAAATCAACCTACTTGCTTGTGCGTGATGAGAGATATATTTCAAAGAGTGGAAGTGGCTTTGATTTATTAAATGATTTGGAACAAAAATACTGCACTCCTTATTTTTGGATGTTTTATTTATTCAATGAGGTCATTAAGGAATATATGAATGTTTGGGATGAAATTAATAAATTGAGTAATCAATATGCTGAGTTGAATGACAGTTATTCAGAGTTTTTTAAGAGCGTAGTATCAAAGCAAACTTATCGAACTAAATATACTAATGACGTGATTTATAAAGAACGAGTAAGTTACATATTAAAGTCCTTGGGATTGTGAACTTACTTTTAGAAACTATGTTTAATTTAAGTAATATATCTATTAATTGATACGTTTGGGTGAATAGCCTTCGAAAATAATAAATTCAACATTATATTTTTGGGGGTGGATAGGTATGAGGCACTGACATACCTCCAATAATTCTTGGTTTTTTTATTATCATTAATACTTCAAACGGTATATTAGGCTGAGTGTATCAATGTTAAATTTTTCTTTGTAAAAAGCTATTTTTTACCGTTAGGGTGCCCCTTAAATGTCAAATTTCTTCTTTTTATGTTTGTGTTAGAAAATTCCAGTGGTAGAGTTTGTTATATTCATGGGGGCCGTCATTTGTCAGGTGTACATGTTGTACTTTTGTTTTTAGTGGAATTCTAATTATTCTTGCAGTAACAATATCTCAGGAAGTATTCCCCCATATATATTTATACTACTCACAGTTTATTGCTTTTAGCTAAATAAATGGTGTGTTGTAATGTAGGTATAGTTATCTTATCAATAATGTAGTATTTATGCTATGTAGATAATTATTTATAGTTTTTAAAATTAAATATGTATCTATTTATAGTTTGAGATAAATTAAATATCTCTCTGTTTAACTTCCCTTTTAATGTTAATTTTTTCTTTTTTGCATAGCCAATATCTGAATCGAATTTTTTATCATTTGTTAAGCAAGCAGGTACTGTGCCATAGCATACAACGTCATTCACCCAAAATTGATCCATATAAATATCGACCGGCAAATACCATTGGTTGGATTTTGTTATAAATTTTTTGGCACCAGTTGGTGTTAGGTAATATCCGGTTGTACTCATGTGACCCCTCGAGAATTGATGTATTTCAATTTCTCCGCAACTTGCATGAAATGTTGAGGTGAAGTGGTTACGTTTGTTTTTAAAAAGACGAATACATTCAACGTCTTCAGGGATAGAGTTAATGTTCTTTATAAAGCTTAAAAAATGTTTAGTGTGAATTTTCGCATCATCTTCAATGATAATGATACTTTCATTTAATTCTATACATTTTTGCCATAATAAGTAATGACTTGCATAGCACCCTAGTTGACCTGGAGTTAAATATTGGCCTTTATTCTTAAAGCTTAATTCTTTTGAATATTTGTTAATTAATGGGTGTTGAGGTTTGTCTCTTCCATTAATAGCTGTGAAAATATCGAATGATAACCCTATTTCTTTAAGTTGTTCTGAAATGTTTTTTTTGCGCTCTACTGAGTTTTTCATATTTATAATGTAAATTTTGTTCAAGATTAAAACTCCTCATTATTTTCATTTTTATAGCTAAGAGGGATGGTGAGTAATAAGAAAAATATTATTGTTTGGCCGTGGTTAAAAGGAACATCTGTTAAACTTGCAATGGCGTAAATACTGACAATGCACATAATAAGATGTTTTTGTATTTTGGGAGCTTTCTTTGTAAGTAATGGTGATATTAATATAGTTAAAAAAAGTGACAATCCGATTAATCCGCCTTTTACTGTTTTATCTATATATTGATTGTGGTAGTGAGCTGGCCTTTCTTTTGCGATAATAGAGGGGATTTTTTTGTCTTTATATAATTGCTGTAGCAACTCTTTATGGCTAGTTCCACTACCTAGTGCAGGATTGGTTTTTATTATTTCCGATGCTGCTAACCACATCTGTAACCTTAAACCAATGGATGTATGGTAATTTCCTGATGAAATTTTGGCTATTTCTTTTTCTGTTTGATGGAATCGCTCTGATATGGGGTGCTGTAGTAATGTTATTGATGAAATACCTATGATGAATAAATAAATTATGTTTTTTTTATTTCTTTTTATGTTCGGGATTATAATGGCAAGCATGGTAAGAATTAATGCTACCCAGGCCCCTCGGGTATCACTTAATAAAACTGTTATTAGGCTAATAATAAAACTTATGGATAGTATTCTTCGTAATATTGGCTCTTTAATGTTGAAAAATAAACAAAGACTTAATGAGCATATTGTTGCTGACATAGTTGCAGACGGTATTGCGTTGATGGGCCATATACCTCTAGGTTGATTTAAGTATAAAGAATGATAAGTGGTGTATAATAACGAAAATACGCTACCTAGTAATAGTAAATATGAAAGTCTCTTTAGTGTAATTAGATGCCAAGGAAACGCTAATAATAGGAAGTAGCAAGCTAGCAATGCTCTGAGTTCCCTTGAGCTTGAACCATGGGTATAATAACTAGCTATAGCGAACACACAACTTGCTAATAATGCTAACATTGGTGGGTGTGTTAGCTTTTTTATATCGATCTTCCCTTTAGAAAGAATGAGTGAACTCACCGTGGATATAATGAAAATAACAACAGCTATTTTATCACTGCTTCTCAATATTAACATGGCCGAAAAAACATAAAAGAAACTGAGCATTGAGGCTGCTTCTAAGTATTTGATTGTTTTATTTTTCATGTTAATAGTGCTGCTTATATACATTGACTTTATTTATTTGAGTTTTTAAAAATCTCAAAATCCACATATATTGTTCAGGTTTCTCTGAGACATAATGCTCAATACACTCATTCATCATTCTTGCGTCTTGGTGCTCATCCCCAGTTGGAAATGGCAGTGCTGGGTAAAAATCGAGCTCAAACTTACCTGTATCGGTATTGATCATAGCAAAGAGCGGGACGATTTTCGCCTGGCTAAGCTTAGATAAGCGACCTAAGCCAGAAATCGTTGCTTTCTGAGTCGCAAAAAAATCAACAAAAACACTGTTCTCACGGCCCAGATCTTCGTCAGGTAAATAATACCCCAAATACTTATCTTTTCGGACCGACTTGATAAAGGGCTTTATTCCAACGCTGCGATCGTAAACTCGGCCACCATATTGGACGCGTTGCTTGTGCATTAACCAATCAGCTACTTTGTTTTTTTGCCCTTTAGCCATTGCCGATACGGGAAGGCCGCGTGAGGCTAGAAGCACGGCTGGAATATCAATCGACCAAGTATGTGGCACTAATAAAATCACATTTTCATCGTTATTTAATACGTTTTGTAGATTTTCAAAGCCACGAATTTCAGTATTTTTTTCTAACCAATGTTTGCTACGCAGTGACAATAGAGGAAACGTCAACATAAACATAGAAGCAGTGACATATAGCTTATACAGGATAGCTTGACGTTCTGATTCAGACTTTTCTGGAAAGCATAAAGACAAGTTAATCCGAGCGCGATGAGTTGCCCCTGATTTTAGTTTTATTGCTTGTTTCGCAATAAATTTAGATAGCTTCAGTTTTGCTGAGCGAGGTAAAAATGCGAATAAACAAGCAAACGTTAGCGCAATCCAAGTCCCCCAATATTTTGGTGCTAAAAAAGACCACTCAAACGTTGGGTTATACGCTTTCTCATCAAAATCATCACGTAGCTGGGTCATAAATACTCGAATAATCTATTTACATTCAAAAGGCGATAACGAGAATCTTCTCGGCTCTCGGCTCTCGGCTCTCGGCTCTCGGCTCTCGGCTCTCGGCTCTCGGCTCTCGGCTTACTTATTAATTTCAACCAAATATTCAGCCACACCTTCCGCTACGGTTTTAAATTCCACATCACAACCGGCAGCGCGCAGTTTATCTAAGTTAGCTTGAGTATATTCTTGATAAGCGCCTTTTAAATGCTCTGGGAAAGGAATGGATTCAATGGTGCCTTTGCCATGATGTTTAACCACTGCTTCAGCAACCGCGCGGAAAGGTTCTGCTTTGCCGGTACCACAGTTAAAGATGCCCGATACACCATGTTGCATAAACCATAAGTTTACTTTGCACACATCACCGACGTATATGAAATCACGTTTGAAGTCATCGCTGCCTTCAAACAATTTGGCATTTTCACCAGCAAGTAGTTGGTTGTTTAAGTGAAAGGCAACAGAAGCCATGCCACCTTTATGTTGTTCACGGGGGCCGTAAACATTGAAATAACGGAAGCCGGTAATTTGAGACAGTTTCTCACCGTGCGCCTCGGCATCTGCCCATAAACGACGCACGTAGTTATCAAATTGCTGCTTTGAATAACCGTAAACATTCAGTGCGCCTTCATATTCACGCTCTTCAATAAAGTCTTTGTCTTGTGCACCGTAAGTAGCGGCTGATGAGGCATAAAGGAAAGGAATTTGACGCTCAACACAATAGTGAAGTAATTCTTTTGAATACTCATAGTTGTTAAGCATCATGTATTTACCGTCCCATTCGGTGGTTGCTGAACAAGCACCTTCATGGAAAACCGCGTCAATTGGGCCGAAGTCATCACCAGCCATGATTTGCGTTAGGAAGTCATCACGGTCCATATAATCGGTGATGTCTAGGTCGACTAAGTTAACGAATTTCTTACCTTTTTTTAGGTTGTCGATGACGAGAATGTCGTTATGACCAGCTTCATTTAATGCTTTAACAATATTGCTGCCAATCATGCCAGCGCCGCCAGTAACGATAATCATATTTACTTCCTAAAGAATTTAAAGACAGACAGGGGAAAGTATATCAGAAGATAAGTTGAGAGAGGAAATAAAAGCGAACTTCAAGAGCTGGGAGCCGATGACGCTGCGCTAGGGAATCGAAAAAAATGGAAGAGCTTCCTAGTGGCGAGGACGCTTCGCTCGAGAGCCGAAAAGCGACAGCATAAAGCGAATCGTTGAGTGCTTGTCAGCTAAGGTAATAATCAGTTTAGTCTTGCCTCAGTTTTTTTATTAAAGAGCCTAGCATTCTCGCTATGGCTTCACATTCTTGTATTAGATGAGATGCTTCAGATATGTAACCTATCTTAGAGCCAATAATAATTTGAGTTTTTAGCTCACCAATAGAACCTTTAGCGATGGATAGAAAGTTAATGGTTTCTTTCCTGTGTATACGTTCGTAACCTTCTGCAATGTTACTGGCGACAGAAACTGCGGATCTGCATATTTGATCTTTAAATCCAAAATCACGATTGTTTTTCATTAACAAATAAATAGAACATGAGAGATTAACGCTCTTTTTCCATACATCTAAATTTTCATATCTCATTAGTAAATTAAACCTATATTCCTAGTTTTTCTCTTGTAAAATCCTCTCGGCTCTCGGCTCTCGGCTCTCGGCTCTCGGCTCTCGGCTCTCGGCTCTCGGCTCTCGAGCGTAGCGTCCCCGAATCCCGTAACCTTTTCTAACCAATAATGTCTCCTATAAATCTTGTTTTAAGAATATCTTTGAATTTATCTCGCGCTGCGGGCTCCCCATGAATTAAATGGACTTGTTTAATCGGTGAGCCAGTGCCTTCAATAAATGCCAACAAATCCTCTTTATCTGCATGTGCTGAATAGCCAGACATCGAATGAACCTGCGCATTTACCTTTATCTTTTGATTAGAAATGAACACATAAGGTTCGCCTTCTTGTAGCTCATGACCAAGCGTTCCATAAGCTTGAAAACCTGCCAAAATGATATCGGTTTCTTTTTTCGGAAGGAGGTACTGTAGATAATTCATAATACGCCCACCATTGCACATCCCACTGGCGGCGATAACAATCGCAGGCTCATTGGTTGAGGCTAACCGGTTAACTAAACGTTCATGTTCTTTATGGTTATCAATAGTGATGAGCTGTTCAAAAGACAGAGGGTGACGTTGTGAACTTGGACGTTTGTTTGAGCCAATACATTCGCCATCCCACAGCTGCTTAAAGTGTTCATATTGCTTGGTGACTTTTAATGCCAAAGGGGAATCTAAAATAATTGGCAGTTGTTGCCAAAAATCATCTGAAGTGGTTTGGGTCTCAATGCTGTGTTCTATCAATTGTTCAATATCAAAGAGAATTTCCTGAGTACGACCAACACTAAAGGCCGGGATTAAAATCACCCCACCATCTAATAAAGACTGTTTTACTATCTTCTCTAGCCGAAGTGAGCGAGCACTAACATCTTCATGTTGTTTGTTGCCATAAGTGGTTTCAATAACCAAGTAATCAGCACGTTGTGGTGACACTGGATCCGGGAGTAGTGGTGTGTTCCTCGGCCCTAAATCACCAGAAAACACAATAATTTCGTCGTTAGGCAAGGTTATTTCAACATAGGCAGAACCAAGAATATGTCCTGCAGGCTGGAATGAAAAAGATAGCGAGTGTGCTTTGCTTCGAGAACCGAGATCCGGGCTTTTTTTTGCGGTCTTTTCGCTTTTATCTTTTCGGTTCTCGAGCGAAGCGTCCTCAGTTCCCAGCTCTATCTCCTCACTTTTCCCGTATTCCACAGGCTGTATCAATGCTGTTATCTTGTCTAAAATTGCCTTACGTTGCTTGCTGTTTAACCCTAATTGGAGTTTTAACCCATCATCTAACATTAATGGAATCAATGCGGCAGTGGCTTTGGTGCAATAAATCGGTTTATTAAATCCAGCAGCGAGTAACCAAGGCAAGCGACCGATATGGTCAATATGTGAGTGGGTAATCACCAAGGCTTCGATATGGCTAACATCAAATTCAATATTGAGAGCAGAAATAGGATCGGAAGCGGCATCCTTACCTTGAAATAAACCACAATCGATTAAGATGCCATAATCATTAATACGCAATTCGTGGCAAGAACCGGTAACGGTACTTTTTCCTCCATGATGGAGAAGAAAATAGTCATATTCATCATGTAACTGATATTTTCCTCGAGTCATAAGTACACCTTATTAATAAAGTTTAACCTGCTGATTTAAATGAATTCTAAGAGATTTGTGCTAGAAAATCTGGATAGGGAGTTTTGTTTTCGATCAAGTTATCCTTTGTTATTGGAAATTGTTACTAAAATGTCATAAGTAAGAATGGTATCTTGATGGGGATTTGTCCTACGTACGCTCGCGCAGAGCCCTAGTTAGTGGTAGAATCCGCTCAAATTTTTTATTTCCATTTTTAAATACGTCTTGAGGATGCGTCTAACCTTAGGGCGGTAGCGTGTCCAGGGAAAATTCATGAACATGCCCGTATTTACAGGCTTCGTAGTGTAGCAGGTTCTCAAATTTTGAACTTTATGAGTTAGCGCTATCACACAACAATCAATTATCCGATGATCGATTTGTAGATCATTTTCAGTGTTTTCTAATACCTCCATAGACAAATTGGAGGTCCAACGATGAGTAACCAGCACCCATTTATGCATTTCGATGTTATTCCAGATTACCGACAACAAGGTAAAGTCGAGCACAAGTTAACTGATATCATTCTGTTAACAATTTGTGCTGTGCTTTCTGGTCAAGATGACTGGAAAGCGATTAGCCTTTACGGTGAGGCTCGTTTGGATTTTTTGAAGCGATTTGGTGATTTTAGTCATGGTGTTCCTTCAACATCGACAATAGCTAGAGCGATGGGAATGATTAACGCCACTCGACTGCAAAAGTGCTTCATTGAATGGATGAAAGATTGCTGTGAGCTAACTAAAGGTGAAGTCATTGCAATTGATGGTAAGACTGTCAGGGGCTCTTATGATGACTCTCGCGGCCTTGGCGCAATTCACATGGTGAATGCTTTTGCGACTGAAAATGGCGTGAGTCTCGGGCAGCATAAAGTTTACGAAAAAAGTAATGAAATTACTGCCATCCCAGAGTTGCTCGAACTGCTTGATATATCAGGCTGTTTGGTCACTATTGATGCCATGGGGTGCCAAAAGAAAATTGCTCAAAAAGTGCTAAACAAAAACGCAGATTATTTGTTGGCGGTAAAGGGCAATCAAGGTCGTTTGGAGCAAGCATTCGATAATTATTTCGATATGAGCATGCTACAAAAACACGATGGCGATTCTTATAGTACACAAGAAAAATCACGTGGTAGACAAGAAACTAGGTTGGCATTAACCAACACAGATTTAAGCGTTTTAGGTGATTTAGAGTTTGATTGGCCCGAGCTAAAAACGATGGGTATCGTTGTTTCTGTGAGACAAGAAGAAGCCGTGGCGAAAGAGTCAGAAATAACGGTGAGATACTACATTAGCTCGAAGAATTTAAATGCGAAAGAATTGTTAAATGCAACGCGTTCACATTGGTTAGTTGAGTCGATGCACTGGTCCCTCGATACGACATTTGGTGAAGATGCTTGCCGAAAAAGAGCGGAAGAAAGTGCAGAGAACTTTGCAAGGATCAGGCAGATGTGTTTAAACATGCTGAAGAGTGAAACGACTTTGAAAGCGAGCATTAAACACAAAAGAGTGATGTGTGCGATGGATTCAGAGTACCTTTTGAAGGTTCTGGCAAGCCTTTATTGACGGGGATGTTCATGATTTTTCCGTGGTAGCGTGTCAAATTTTCAGGAGTTCTATGTGAGCCAGCCACAATCGCCAGAGCAACATGCACAGCAACAACCTCAAATGCCACCACAATATAGGGGGTGGAGCCTATTGGGATGAAAAACCTGAACTTAAGCAAAACCTAGACTTCACAAGCGCTCCCATCATTTCGACTGTCTCAAACCGAAACAAAGTTGTCTCACCTCTTTCAAAAACCTGAGAGACCATGTGGCAAAAATGCCACCTAGGTAAAGCGAGAAAACGCGTAAATTTCTCCAGATCATTCCGCAAAAATGTCCTGCACTTCGAAAAACTTTTAGCTCAAATTAAGAATAGCCATCGAGTGATCTTGCGAGTATCTTGATGCTTAAAATTTGCTCAGCCTTTATTGATTACAAACTAATCGAAACTTATTTTCAAAAAAGACTGGGTTTTTGTGTGTGCTTAAGTAAACTGTAGCGGCATAATACCAGTGCCATTCATTCATAAGACTTATGCTTTTTGAGTGTGGTTGTGGCGGGTTCATGATGCTCAACGCCATGAGTTTGATTTGGTTCAACGGATTCGACCGAATATATGGTAGATTTTCTTAAAGTTGTCACGTCCAACGCGTAGCATCAACAATATGCATTCAATGAGACAGGGAGTCTTCATTACAGACCTCTGTGCGGTAGCCTGCCTGCTATCAGGGAAATCGCATGAACACTCCCACTTTAAAAGGGCTAAGCGAACTTTAGAAACCTACGAATCTAGTCCGTTTATAACTTGTTTCATCATTAACATCACATCCATATTATTTAAAAAAGGATCAGATTGTAGATCATTTCGTTTGTTGTCTAATGGTTCCATACTCGATTTGGAGCAATACAATGACAAAAGTTATCAATCCATTTATGCACTTTTCAGCAATTAAAGATTATCGTCAAGCCGCAAAAGTTAATCATAAATTGCCCGATATTATTCTACTGACAATTTGTGGTGTTTTGTCTGGTCAAGATACCTGGGAAGGCCAGGGAAACCGCATGAAGGTTGTTGATATATAAGGGCTGCAGCTATACCACGAATTAGTTGCTTATGCCTCATTACTCTCAGTTTTTGAATGTAACCACATGAAATAAAAGATCGTCTTGTAGATCATTTTCGTTGTTTTGTAATAGCTCCTAGACAATATAGGAGCCTAAATATGAGCGAGTTAATCAACCCATTTATGCACTTCCAAATCATTAAAGATTACCGACAAGAAGGCAAAGTAGAACACAAATTATCAGACATTATCTTGTTGACAATTTGTGGCGTTTTGTCAGGTCATGATGGTTGGGATGGCATTATTGATTTTGGCAATGCTCGTTTAGATTTTCTCAAACGATATGGTGACTTTGAATCTGGTATTCCTTCTGCGGATACTCTATCTCGTGTGATGGGGATGATTAATCCAGTTGCGCTGCAAAGAAGCTTTATAGCCTGGATGAAAGACTGTCATGTATTGACGGATGGTGAAGTCATCGCTATCGACGGTAAAACATTACGTGGCTCTTATAACCGTTCAAAAGGCAAGGGAACGATCCATATGGTGAACGCTTTTGCCACTGCGAATGGAATGAGTATTGGGCAACAGAAGGTTGATAGTAAGAGTAACGAAATTACCGCGATCCCTAAACTACTTGACTTGCTAGACGTGAAGGGGTGCTTGATTACTATTGATGCTATGGGGTGCCAAAAGAAAATCGCGCAGAAAATTCTAGATAAAGAAGCGGATTATTTGTTGGCAGTTAAAGGTAATCAGGGAATGCTAGAACAAGCTTTTGATGATTATTTTCGCATGGACATGCTTCAAAATTTTGATGGTAGCTCTTACAGTACACAAGAAAAAAGTCACGGAAGAATCGAAACGAGAGTAGCTTTAGTAAACCTCGACTTGTCAGTCCTAGGTGATATTGAGCATGAGTGGCCTGAACTCAAATCCATGGGTATCGTCGCTTCGATTCGGCAAGAATCAGCGGTAGCAACAGAGCAAGATGTAAGTGTTCGCTACTACATATGTTCTAAAGAATTAGAAGCTCAAAAGCTGCTTGAAGCGACACGCTCCCATTGGGGTGTAGAGGTAATGCATTGGTCACTTGATACCGCATTTTGTGAGGACAATTCTCGTATAAGAGTGGACGATCGAGCAGAGGCCTTTGCAAGGATCAGGCAGATGTGTTTGAACTTATTAAAGAGTGAAACCACATTTAAAGGTGGCATTAAACGTAAACGGATGAACTGCGCAATGGATGAAAATTACCTAAGTAAGGTTCTCGTAAGCCTTACGTGACGGTGATGTTCATGCGATTTCCGTGGATACAGTAGTTGATAAATCTATTTCTGCAAGTATATTTATTAGCTATGGTGTTAAATAGCCATGTACACCATAGAATATAGATGAGTTAACGTATGGTAAAAAAATGAAAACTATATCAAGTGCTTTAAAAACAAAGGTTATAAGACCTTTAATACTGCTTTTTTGTAGCTCAATTGGCACAGGGTTAATATCTATATTTTCATTATATATAATGGTTAAGTCATTGGGAGTCGAAACCTATGGGGCTCTAATGTTAGCGTTTTCATATATAATGGTAATTGGTTCAGTAGTTAATTTACAATCAATCGATGCGATTATAAAATTCATACCTTATGAAAAAAGTACAATCCTAAAAACAAAGCTTATTAATAAACTATTTTTAGTTGATATGATCACTGCGGTGTTAGGTTTTATAGTTTGCTACGCTTCTATTAGTTTTATATCTGAAATTCTAAGTTGGGATGGCCTAGTATCCGAGTTGTTATATATAATTTCATTCTATATTCTCTTTAACATTTCAGGAACGTTTGAAGGAGTATATAGATATTATGGATATTTCAAATGGATTTCTTTTAGGAATTTTATTGTAGCAGCTATTACATGTCTATTATACTATATTTCAAGCAATGAAAACTTAGAAGTAGAATATTATGCATTTGTCATTTCTATTTCTTCGCTGCTAGTGTTGACTTTAGATTTTATTTATTTCTGTATAAAAAAGAACGACATGGGTTACAGAGGTTTTAGATTTGAAAAGGTTGATGTTAAAATTATGAAATATACAATAACTTCTAATATTAATAGTAATCTTGATTTACCAATAAAAAAGCTTTCCCCAATATTAATTGCTAATTTGATGTCACTTCAGGATGTCGGTATTTATAAGATACTAGAAAAGTTAGGGGCAATTGTATTGAAATTAATTTCTGTATTTGTCCAGTTCTTTGGGGCTGAAATAAGCCGACTTATTGCAAGTGGAAATATCAAAAAAGTACTTAAATTAGGTAAGAGATTTACTACACTGTACATATTTTTTTCCTTTAGTATTATTTTTATTTCTTACTTTGGTTTTGATTTTATTGTTACTATAACTTCCCCAGAGTTAATTTTGTTTAAAAACGAAATTTTCACATATCTTATTTATATAGTAATCATTAGTTCGATGTTTTATCAGCATACAGTCGCGATATATTCAGGACATGAGGTAAAGGTTCTTAAACTTATACTTTCAGTCAATTTATTATATCTGGTTTGCCTACAATATTTTACAGATACTTGGGGGTTGATCGGTTTAATTATATTGCAAATAATACAAGCGATAGTTATATTCTTTATAAAAAATAAATTTATTTCGGACGGACTGAGAGGAACTGTAAAATGATTCCTAAAAAAATTCATTATGTTTGGGTTGGAAATAATGAGAAAAGTGATTTTGTAAATGCGTGTATTCGTAACTGGAAAATTATTCTACCGGATTATGAGTTTTTTGAATGGAATGAATCAAATTTGGATTTAGAAGAAATATTTTTAGAATCTGAATTCATTAAAGAATGTTACGAAAGGAAATTATGGGCTTTTGTTTCAGATTATATTCGTCTAAAGGTTCTATATCAACATGGGGGTATCTATTTAGATACTGATATCACTTTAGAAAGAGAATTATCCAATTTAATTAATGTACCTTTCTTCATTGGAAAAGAAGATAAGGAGCATATTAGTGCTGGAATTATTGGTTCAACAAAAGATAACATAATATTGCGGGAATTGATTGAATTTTATAGAAATGAGATTTTTCAGGTTGAATTTTATACAATACCTAGGGTTATTAGTCACGTGTTTAAACGCAATGGAAACTTCCAAGGTATAGCCACAATATATCCAGAAGAATATTTTTATCCTTACCATTACACTGAATGCTTCCATGAATCTAAACTTACCGAAAATTCTTATGCGATACATTGGTGGGGGAAGAGTTGGGGGGGCGATGATCATTCTTTTTTAAAAACTAAACATTTGAATGGTCATAAAAAATGGTTAGTTACAATAAAATGCAAAATCCGAAAATATTTAAACTACCTTGGAGTTAGAAAATGATGGAATATAATAAGTTAGTTTATTTAATCAGTACAAAGGATGAAGGAATTGATCTAGTATTGAAATCTATACCAAAAGAAAATTCAAATAAGATATTTGTGATATGCCATCAGGTTTCAAATACTTCCTTTATAAAAAGTGAAATTGATAGAAGCGATATTATTTATATCGAAAGTAGAGTGTTAGGTTTGTCAAAAAGTAGAAATATACTTTTAGAATATTTCTTTAACAACTATAAAAAATCAATTTTTGTTCTGACAGATGACGACGTAATATATCAAGACGTAGATGTTAGTGATATTTATGATGAATTTGTAACGAAAAAGGCGGACATACTAATCAGTCGAGTATGGTCTTTTGAACAATGGTTTAAAGATTATGAAAGTAGACCTTTAGTGCATGACTTAAAGTCTGTACGAAGCGTTTCATCAATTGAAATTATTGGTAATGGGGCTAGTTTTACAAATAGTGACAAGACGATACTTTTTAACGAGAGATTTGGCTTGGGCGCTAAATATAAACTTGGTGAAGAGCCAATATTTCTTACAAAAATAATAGAGAATGGTTATAGAATATTAAGTACTGATCTTTCCTTATTTGTTCACCCTAAAGAGTCTTCAGGAACTATAATTGTTAAGGAATTTTATTATGCAAAATCCGGTTATTACGTTTACTTTTATGGGAAAGTAATCGGTTCCTTGTTATTGTGTAGACTTATTTTAAAGCATCATTTTAGCGGTAAAAGTAAGTGCTCACTATTGGATGCATTAAAGTGTGCATATAAAGGCGTTTTGGATTATTAATACTATGGGTATATATGGCTATATAGCTTTTTTCTTTCTTATATCTTTTTTGTCCTCTAATTACTATAATTTAAAAAACTATAGTCTTAAATATATTTCTGCATTGCTGGTTTTTTTATTATTTATCTTGATTTTTGGACTAAGGGGGATGGAAACAGGTAATGACACAAAGTCATACATAGATATGTTTTATGATATATCACAGGGTAATCCTGACAGTTTTGTTTTTCAGAGTAAAGAATATCTATATATAAAAAGTACTGAGTTTGTTATATTTTTAGGTGGTGATTTCAGAGCATATCTTATTTTTTCTGCAATTCTAATGTTTACTCCTATATTATATGTTTTAAAAGAAACAAATAGTATTAATGCCATTACCTTAGCTGCTTTTCTTGCTTTAGGCCCATTCTTTTTTTTCCATTCAGGAATAAGACAAGCTATTGCGATTTCTTTTTATTCTCTATCTATTCTCTTTCTAATTAGAGGGCTAATATTTAGGTTCATTTTATTTTTGGTAGTTGCTGCAAACTTTCATATTAGTGTTCTACTTGCTCTTCCTTTTATAATTGCAATCAAGTGGAAGTATAATAAATGGATTTATTATGGACTTCTTTTTATTTCTTTTCTTATCTCCTTTAGGCCGCAAACACTTGTAAGTATCGTTTATATTGGATTATCAGTCATCCCAGAAAAATATCAGATATTTTTGATTAGTGGACTATCATATAATAATACATCACTAGGGATTAAAAGTGTTTTTTTATTTATGCTCGGAATAATATTAGTGTTTTGCCTTTCTAGAGAGTTTAATCGGTTTAAGATATATATATTGAATCTTTCTTTTTTATATATTGTACTATACAACTTGTTTGGTAATATTCTTATATTGTCAAGGATTCCTATTTATTACGTTGTATTTTTTGTTGCCTCTCTGTCTTTTGTTTTTGATTTTTTTGACTCAAAGTCAAAACTTTCGGTCAGATTTTTAGTCTTTGTTTGTTTGTTTGTTTTTTATATCAGGGTTTTATTTACTGACCCGTATAGTGTGATGGTGGGATAATGAAAGTAACTATTGTAATTATAACTTATGAAAGACCAGATCTATTGAATTTGGCCTTGGACTCTGTACTACGACAGACTCATTCAGATCTCGAAATTATTGTTGTTGATGATAACTCTCCGAGTTATTTCGATAATGAAAAGATTATTAAAGATAAAAATGATTCAAGATTGATTTATTACAGAAATTCAGAGAACAAAGGCGCTTGTTATTCTAGGAATTATGGATTATCACTTGCGACTGGAAAGTATGTCGCATTTTTAGATGATGATGATTTATGGACTGACAACAAGATTCAACAACAGATTCAGACGTTAGATTTAACAAATGCAGTTCTTTGCTATACAGCAAAACGAATGTTTAAGAATGCTAACTTTTCATCTGGTCGAGTATCTTTTCGACAAATAGATGAAGAACAACCATTACTTTCTCTTTTTAATAATAATGTCATCGGTACAACCTCTTGTATTATGGTTAATAGAGATGCTGCTTCTTCGTGTGGAGGCTTCGATATCAATCTTCCTGCTATACAAGATTATGACTTTTACTTAAGAATAGCAAATGAAGGAAAGATAGTTTCAATCCAAGAACCTTTAACACTCTATAGGGTCGATACAGCGATCAAAATATCAAAAAATAGTTCAAAAGCTATAATTGCATCTCGAATGATCATAGATAAATATCCCAACAACTCAAAAGTTAGACGTTATCTTATTAAGGCAAATATGAAAAAGGCGTTAAAGTATAAAGATTTTAAATTAATGATAAAGTCACTAGGTATTTTGTTCTACTGAAATGGGCTTATTTAGTTCATGGTACTTCGATATAGTTTTTTTAAAATAGGTTATTATGAAAAGGAATGAAAAGATAGGTAATGTGCTATCATTAGATCCGATGTACTCACCACTGCATAATAAGATAGCAGATAGGTATAAAGGAAGAAAAATAGCGATTCTTAGTTCTTTCGGACTAAAACACTATTTGCCAGATTTTGAATGTTTGTATATTGAAACTATTTTTAAAAGAACCAACTTGAATGTTACAAGTGTTGACATTGAACTTGTTCAACAGATAAATAATCATTTCACGTCATTTCTAAAGAAGGTCGAGAAAAGGAAGCCTTCCAGTTCCGAGTTGGCGTATATGACTAAATTCTATGTTTACCTTAGAAGCTTTCTTATAGATAATGAGATAAGGCTCGTGTTGTTACATAATGACTTGAGATGGCAGCATTCCATTGCTGTTATGTTATGTAAAGAAATGAATATTGATTATTTGGTTACAGAGCAAGGTTTATTTAGGCCTATTACTACTATTGTAGATCGGCATGGTGTAAATGCTAATTCTCGGGTTAAAGATGAATATTTATCATTTGTGGGTAAAGGTGAGGATATTAAAAGTTATTATTCAAATGAAATTGTAAATAGTTCACATGATTCGTTATATTCGTATATTAATTTCTTTAGATATTTAGTGTTTTCGAAGTTAGGTACATTCTTAGGAAGAGAGGCTCGTGTTGTTCATAAAAGACATACTTTTTCTGAATACATAAAAAGATTTTATGTTCATAAATGCACTTCTCTTTTTTCAAATAAAATAGATTTATTTTCGGAAAAAACAAACTCTTCTAGTAAAAAGTTGATTTTTGTCCCTCTGCAGTTAGAGCTTGATACTCAGTTCTTAGTCCACAGTGATTTTTCTAAAATTCAAGAGGTGATTGACTTAATTCAGCAATCATTTACGGAGTTGGGCCTGGGAGATAATTATGAATTGGTTTTCAAATTACATCCCAACGATTTGAATAAGTATTCTTTCGAAAGTTACTCAAAGATAACTAAAGCAAACATCGATAACAATTTTTTGGAAAATGTTTCGCTGGTTATTTCAGTTAACTCTAGTGCATTACTGCAAGTATTATCTACTAATACTCCCATCATTACCTTAGGGAGATCTATATATAATTTTGAAAATGTATCTATTGAATCAAATAAAGAGAACTTAGTTTCAAATATAAGAGTTCAATTATCAGAGAATATTGATATGGATAAACGTCGCCACTATATTGAATACTTGAGGTTTGTTTATTCAATACAGGGAGCGGGTAACTCGTTTTCAGAAAAACAAATAGACAGAATTATTGATATGTTGGATAGAGGTTAGTTTATGTTTTTAATTGCGGGCCCATGTGTTATTGAATCTGAAGGTTTAGTCCTCGATACTTTCGCACAGTTACAAGAAATAACGAGTAAATTTGGTATTGAATATATCGCCAAGTCTTCTTTCACCAAAGCCAATCGTTCGTCAGCTTCTGCTTTTACCGGTCCCGGACTTGAGGAGGGATTGAAGATTCTTCAAAAAGCAAAAGACCAGTTAGGTGTGAAAATTATTACAGATGTCCATGATGACACTCCCTTAGATGAAGTTGCTTCAGTTGTTGATGTTTTGCAAACTCCAGCTTTTCTTGTTCGTCAAACTGGATTTATTCAACGAGTTGCTTCAATGGGTAAGCCAGTAAATATTAAAAAAGGTCAATGGATGCATCCATCAGACATGGCTCCAGTGGTAGAGAAATGTCGTGCAGTCGGTAACGATGATATATGGCTATGTGATCGTGGGACTAGCTTTGGTTTTGGTCAACTCGTTAACTATATGCCTGGCTTAACGATCATGAAAGAAACAGGATGTAAGGTTATAATGGATGCAACGCACAGTGTCCAAATGCCAGGTACTCTGAATGGTTCAACTGGTGGGAATCGCTATCATGTTCCGGCTATTGCAAGAGCTGCAGTGGCTGTTGGTATTGATGGCTTGTTTATGGAAACTCACCCAGATCCAGATAAAGCATTATGTGATGGTCCAAATATGTTGCCACTGAAACATATGGAAGAACTACTAGAGACTTTGCTTGAGATTGATGAAGTCGTTCATCGTCGCGCTTTTATTGAATCTAAATTGGTCTAATTATGTTGGATAAGCAGGTCTGTAATAGTATCAAAATGGTTTTGCTTGATGTTGATGGGGTAATGACTGATGGCTCAATTTATATTAGTCAAGACGGTGAGTTCTTCAAATCATTTAATGTTAAAGATGGTTTGGCTATCGAATTATTGCGTAGCCATAGCATTCTTGTTGGTGTTATTTCAGGTAAAGCGAGTTCAGCTTTAGATACTCGATGCCAACAACTGGGTTTTGATGAAATAATTACTGGTTGTAAAAACAAACTTCCCGCTTTAATGAATATCTGCTCTAAATATGAAATCACATCAGATCAAATTGTTTTCATAGGTGATGATGTGCTGGATATACCGATCTTTGAGAAGGTAGGTTTAGCTGTGGCGCCAATTGACGCCCATAGTTTAGCTATCGATAGTGCAGATTGGGTTTCGTCTCTTGAAGGTGGCAAGGGGATGGTAAGAGAGTTTGTTGACCTATTGTTGATGACACAACTTGATAAACCACTAAAAGAGGTATATCAACCTTTACTTGACAAAATCCGTTTAGATGACGTAGCAACAATGGAGCAATAAATAATGAGTGTGAAAGTTGTAATTCCAGCACGATACGGCTCATCTAGACTACCTGGTAAACCTTTATTAACTTTGCTTGATAAACCTGTTATTTGGCATGTAATAGAGCGTTGTAAAGAAGCGGGCATCGAGCAAGCTGATATTTTTGTAGCCACTGACGATCAAAGAATCAGTGATGTGCTAAAAGATGAGGGCATCCAAGTGGTTTTAACGTCCTCGTTGCATCAATCCGGTACGGATCGTATTAATGAGGTTGCTCAGTTGAAAGAGTGGAGCGGTGACACGGTTGTCGTTAATGTGCAAGGAGATGAGCCAATGATCCCATCAGGGCTTATTCAACAGCTAGTCTCATTTACGTTGTCAAATCCCTCTTACCATCTTACAACTGCAGTAGTCCCTTTATGTTCCCAAGATGATTTTGTAAACCCTAATGTAGTAAAAGCTGTTCTTGGTCATAATGGTCGAGCGCTTTATTTTACTCGTTCCGCGTCGCCAATGAATCGTGATAATCCTTCTGATTTGTCATATGCAAAAAGACATATCGGGATTTATGCCTACCGGGTTTCTGCTTTGAAAGAATTTTGTTCATACGCAGAAGATGAACTTGAGAGTTATGAAAAATTGGAACAGTTACGTGCTCTAAGCCATGGAATGAATATTGGGGCAATGACATTTGATGGTGTCGTCCCTCATGGTATAGATACTTGTGACGATTACGAAACTATCAAAAAATTAATGGAAGAGAAGACGTTTTAAATGGCTAGTTCAATTGATATTGCAAGAGAGGTAATTCAAACCGAAATAGAAGGATTGGATTACATGGCAAAAAGGTTAGGTTCTGAATTTGAAGTGGCTATCAATGCCATTATTAACACAAAAGGTCGAACAATCATTTGTGGGATGGGAAAATCCGGAATTATAGGAAAAAAAATAGCAGCATCTTTTGCGAGTACTGGTACACCAAGTTTCTTTATGCATCCCGGTGAGGCATTTCATGGTGATCTTGGAATGGTGAAGCCTGAAGATGTGTTCATTGCTATATCGAACTCAGGTGAAACTGATGAAGTGTTAAAGCTATTACCTTTCTTACGTGATAATGATAACTTCGTTATTGCGATCACTGGTAAAGAAAACTCTACACTTGCTTCAAACTCACACTGTCATCTAGATATTGCTGTACCTAAAGAAGCTTGCCCTCTGCAGTTAGCACCAACATCTTCAACTACAGCAACTCTTGTCATGGGTGATGCATTAACAGTCGCTTTAATGGATGTTCGCGGTTTTAAACCTGAGAACTTTGCACGTTTTCATCCTGGGGGGAGTTTAGGCCGTCGATTACTGTCGAAAGTACGAGATGAAATGTTTTCTGACAATCTTCCCAGTGTTCCTTCGGATGCTGACTTTACTTCTATTATTCATAAAATATCATCAAGTCATTTGGGACTAACGCTAGTTAACTTAAATAGTGAAGCCTTAGCTATTATCACTGATGGCGACTTGAGAAGAGCTATGGAGTCAAAAGGCCGAGATGCCTTCGATTTAGTAGCAAAAGATATCGCTTCAATTAATCCAGCTTCAATATCCCCTGAACTTAATATACAAGAAGCTTATGAAGTGATGGAAAATAAGGGAATCACATCTTTGTTAGTAAAAGAAAATAACGAAGTTGTTGGTATTTTGAAAAAATAGTTTGAGTGTAAAATGAAAATTGCTATAGCTGGTACAGGCTACGTTGGTCTTTCTAATGCGATGTTGCTTGCTCAGCATCATGCGGTCGTTGCGGTTGATATCGTGGCTGAAAAAGTTGAGATGCTTAATAACAAGCTGTCTCCAATTGTTGATACTGAAATCGTAAGTGTTCACCAAGCCCCTATTGACAGAAAAAGTGTGACACTCAGCACTTGATCCACTTTTTACTATTGAGTGATCATTCCAGTGCTTCATCCTGTTTGTTATGAGCAGAAAGAAAGCCCCTAAATTTCAAGAGGAACCACCCGTAGCCTCTGACCTTAATGAAGCAAACGCACTGATTGAAGAGTTGTGGGAACAGTTGCGCCACCTTACCGATAAACAAGCAACTAACTCCAAAAATTCAAGATACAAGTGGTCAATGAAAATTGGCCACGGTTTTAGAGTTTACCCAATATAATCGTTCTGATTCATTGGGACTTAAACCAGCATTATGCTGGTGAGGCCTGACTTGGCTGTAATAGCCAATGATATATCTAGTTATCTCTATTTTCGCTTCATAAAATTACGGTAACCCGTGCTTGGAACCCATTCAGTTTTCAAACTTCTGAAAAACGCTCCATCGGAGAGTTGTCCCAACAATTTCCACGTCGACTCATGCTTTGTTTTATCTTGTATCGCCATAACCGTTGTCTAAACTTTCGACTCGTATAATGGCTTCCTTGATCGCTGTGGAACATAACGTCTTTAGGTCTACCTCGTAATTCGTAGGCCATTGTTAACGCTTTCATTGTTAATTCGCTATCTGGCGAATTGGATAAAGCCCAGCCTATAGGCTTGCGAGAATATAAATCGATAACGACAGCTAGATATGCCCAACGACCTCCTGTCCAAATATAGGTAACATCTCCGCACCAAACTTTGTTTGGTGCGGTCACATCAAATTGGCGGTTTAATGAATTAGGGATATTAATATGCTCTTTTGTCGCTTTTTATATGAATGCTGCGGCAATTGGCAGCTTACTAATCCTAATTTTTCATCAAGTTAGTGGCACGATAACGAGTTAGCGTAATATCACTGTCGTCATTCGTAATGATACAACTTATCGTTCTAGCACCAGCAGAACCACCGCTTTGTTCATGTGCATCCCTTACTTTTCTTCTAGTAAAAGTCGCTCAGTTGAAGGCAATTTGTCACGCCTTTGCCAATATTTAAAGCTACTGCGATGGATACCAAACGCTGTACACAAGATGCTCACTGAATACTTGTTTTGTTGCTCTTATTGAGTTTTTCGATTAATTCGAATTGTTCAGTGAGTCTGACATCAATAGAGCGGTAGCCTTTTTAGAATTTCTTTTCTAATTCAATCCGCTCTATCTTTTTCAAGTTCGCGTATTTTAAGCTGCTCTGGTGTCATCGGTGTTGCTTTGGGCGCTTTACCTTGCCGTTCATCTTTTAACTGCTTAACCCATTTACCAATGGTTGAATAACCAACGTTCATAGCTTGTGCTGCTTCCCCATGTGTATAGCCATGATCAGTACAAGTTGGGCAGTTTCTAATCTAAATTCTGAACTGAAATTCTTACGGGATTTATTTGTCATTTTTCACCTAATGATATTGCGAGGTGATGATATCACCTCTAATTAGGTGGCCAAAATCACTGTACCACTACAGTTTCGCCCGGATCTACGTGGCAAGCCGTTGGTGGTGTTATCGAATAATGATGGCTGTATTGTGGCGGCTAATCGTCAAGCTAAAGAGCTGGGTATCCCTAAGTTTGCGCCATTTTTTAAAGTACAGGCTCAATGTGAAAAGCTGGGCGTGATCGCGCTGTCGTCTAACTATGAGTTGTATGCGGATTTATCGGCCAAAATGATGGCGGTGATAGGGCGTTTTGCCCCTCATCAACATATCTATTCTATTGATGAATCGTTCCTGTCATTTAAGCATTGTTCCAAAGCTTTACCTTGTTTAAAGGAACATGGTGGTCTTATTCGTCGTGCGGTGTGGAAGGAATGTCGTTTACCGGTGTGTGTTGGAATGGGAAAAACATTAACACTGGCTAAAATAGCGAACCATGCCGCAAAGAAAATCCAAGGCTATCATGGGGTCTGTGTGCTTGATACGGAGAAAGAACGCGTCGATGTGTTGAAGTTACTGCCGGCCTCCGAGGTATGGGGAATAGGCCGAAAGCTCACAGCTAAGCTTTCTATTATGGGCATTAAAACGGCGTATGATTTAGCGTGTTTAGATCCAAAAGCAGCACAGCGTCAGTTTAGTGTGGAAGTGGAACGAACGGTGCGAGAGTTGAATGGCCAACCTTGTAAAACGTGGGATGAAGCCAAAGCCGATAAGAAGCAGATCTTCTCAACCCGCAGTGTGGGGAAGCGAATTATTGATTTACCATCATTGCAACAAGCATTGAGTAAGCATGTTGCCATTGCTTCTTACAAAGCAAGGCAACAACAATCGCTTTGCCAAGTGCTGATGTGTTTTGCGGCGAGTTCGCCTTATGATGCCTATCCCGTTAATGATAAGTGCATACACCGTTTTGCCTATCCAACTTCTGATACTACGGTACTCACAAAAACGGTGATGGCAATGGTGGAACAAATGTTTAAGCCTGATGTTCGCTATTACAAAATAGGGGTTGGCTTGATTGATTTAGTAGAAGGTCAGCATACTCAAATGGATTGGTTAAACCCAGAACCGGACGACCCAAGACTGATGAAAGTATTAGATGGCCTAAACCAACGTTATGGCAGTGATAGTGTGTTTTTAGCGGCGCAAGGTATCGAGCAAAAATGGGCAATGAGGCGTGACAGGTTAACACCTCAATATACGACGAGATGGGGGGATTTACCGGTGGTTAGGTGTTAAGGGGAATGGTTTTTGCCCCAAAATTTGTTAGCAACGACGATTCGCTCAGTCTCGTTATGAAAGTTTGCCATAGATTTTATCATCCATGTGGTGCCTCAAGGTATAGGCTTTGTCAGATTGACTAATGAGTTAGTATGAGATAAGTTATTGACTTGAGGCTAGATGGAAGCCTGCTCACTCCAATAAGGCAAACTCTTTCGAGAACCATAATCCTAAATTGTATATTTTGTTCTTATTTGTTTCGGCGGGAAGAAGAAAATTAGGAGTGGATTTACTTAGCTTTTCGTCTAGGGATCTAAGAATATGAATATTACTCAATCTTTCATTTCAAATATCAAAAAACGAGCTAAAAAAATTCAAGTTGATTTAGATATTAAGCATACCCAAGCACTTGAATTAGCGGCAAAAGAAGCTTGTTTTCCAAATTACTATGCACTATTACAGCATTCTAAAAAAGCTAACAACCACAAAGCTAACATAGTGAATGCAAATAAAGGTATGGATGGCGTTAATAAAGAATTCGCGATGGCTCAAGGCAATAGAGGTATGCAGCTTAATCCGAATCAGTACAGCTCTCTATTGGTTATATTTGACGATGATCTAATGGTCAATGAGTTAGAGTATGAAGGCACGACTCCCAAACTTATTAGACGTAACTTTAAGACCGAGTATCTCGATAAAGGTTTTGCAACTGATATAGGTGCAAGGATACTAAGTTTCGCTGAAGTTAAGCACCGTAACTTGGATATAGGTTACGGTTCAAGATTACACGAGTGGGGATACATCTGTGTTGAGTTCTTGCGAAACAAAAACAACCCTTGGACCATTGAAGACGCTAATAAAATTGCAAAAGAACGCATAGGATCTAAATTTGGCTCTTGCTACCGTAAATTCTTTTTCATCGATGGAAAATATGTAAATAACCGCATCGATGATGAAATAAATTTAGCGTTAGACCTCGGAGATGATATACAGTATTGCCCTGCAATTGATGGTTATCATGACAACTATAGCTAAATGCTAACTAACTTAATTAATCCAGTTTAGAGTCAGCTGCTTCCTAGCTGGCTCACCTTTGCCCCAAAATTCGTTAGCCAGTAACCTTGCAACGACTACAATGATTTTCTTTTTCCATATATTTCCTCATGCTACATGTTGCTAATCCCGCATAGCTTTAAATTAGAATAATTGGGTTTTGAGTTAGAAAGCTAAATACGCATGAATCTGAAATATGGCTCTGGTTTTTGGTTAGTTTTAGGTACTGAGTAAATTCACAGTTCTTCACCATGAGTTGGCTTTAGTAAACTATACGGATTATTTCCGTCTATTAAATTGTTATGTTTACAAGGAGGTTTCATGCAAAGAATTCCAGAACCTGTAGTATTTTCTTCAGGTAATCATTATCAAAAAGCTGCGTCTGTACTATCTAATACAGAAGGTTGTCTCTGGGTCGCTGCGATCAATGCAGCACTATCTATAGAGATTTATTTGAAGTCATTTTTGGTTATCGATCATCAAGTTAACGGGTATAAGATGTACAAAAAAGTGAGGCGGGGCCATAATCTTGCTGAGTTGTATTCATTAATTGATCAAGTAGACAAAGATGCATTGAAAGAAAGACTGCCGCACGTAGATTTAGAGTCAAAATTAGAACTATACAAAGATATTTTTACCAACGCACGTTATATGTTTGAACCCGTCGACGTACCTACAATCGGCTCAGGTATTGTTTCGCTTTCAAAAGAGTTACAAGTTGCAATTGGCTCGATAATTGAAGAAAGATATCCAGTCAAACAACCACCTCATTTGCAACAGGCGGTAGATCGAGCGCTAGGAAAAATATAAACATAACAAACAATTCAACAGTGATTCGCAACGCTTGGTGCTCTCACTTCGGGTTGAGTTAAGTGTTTACGGCGCAGTGTTTAAATTCAGTGCCTGCACTGCTCACACGTTAATTGGGCGGTTATGCCTCAGGAGTTAATTTTGCAGAGTGAAATTATCGGAAGCTTAGAAAAGTTAGCTAAGGAGTTCCAAGAAGATGAGCTAGCTTACTTAGCATTGACGACTAAAATTGAACTACCTTTTAGGGATCGCTGGGCTTTTCTCCTATATAACAGCTTTACAGATCATACTTTAACTGTTTCAAGGGAATGGAAGCGCACTGATTTAGCCATTCTACAAAATAACTCGCCAAAATCGCTTATCGAACTTAAAGCTATGTATACCTTTGACGCAGCACTAGATCCCGATGAAATAGGAGGGTTTACTGATGCAATGGCAAGAGATGAAATAAAAGCTAAAAAATTAGCTACTCCTAGAACTGATATATATACAGTGCTGTTAGCAACACACCCTGAGCAGGTGCCTCCTAATTACAGAGGAATCGTCAAATATGATTCAGGTATAAACCGAGCTATAAAAAAGTTTAGCACTGCTGATCGAGTGAAATCAGTAGCAATTGAGGCCGTAAATAAAAAATTTAAGGGTAGAAATGTGATCTCATCTGGTGAACTGAATGGCGGTAGTGCTTTTGGTGTAAAAACATCTGTTTTATACTGGTTAGTAAAGGCATAACAAGCGCTTTAAACGGACAAAAACAGTTGGTTAGGCTCCGCTTCGCTCCACATTATAACCAACAATTTTTGTCCGCTTAAGCGGGCGTTATTTTTCCCATACACCAACTAATCCGTAATTTACTAAATTAGTAAAATCGGTAACTCAAAAATGTCCATCTTCGAGCTAGCTTATTTTGGCTAGCTCAATTCTGCCCCAAAGCCATTTAGTGAATAAACCTATAAACACCTGTACATCATGGTTAGCAATATTTTTACATTACGGCGTAAGTAAACTGATTACTATCATCGTTGCCTATTAAAAGCGACGTAGGATGATTTTATTAAAAAAATGGTTGACTCAATAGGTAGTCCGTTATCACATCGTATTGCGATGGGTTTTGTTCGCCATGCTAAAAGCTGTTCCAGCGTGCGAATAACTCTTAAAGCTGGTAAAGAAAAACCGGCTTCAATCGCTAAACCTTCACGGCGATAGTCATCTATAACATTAAATAAGCGATAATTTCGCCCATCTGATAGTTGATCGTGCATAAAATCTATCGACCAAACTTGATCAGAGCGAAGTGGCTCTTTTAATGGCTCGGGTTTATTACGCTTTAATCTCCGACGAGGCTTAATTCGGAGGTTTAAGGCTAACTCACAATAAATACGATAAACGCGTTTATGATTCCAACTGTAACCTTTTACATTGCGTAAGTAATCAAAGCACAACCCAAAGCCCCAATTGAGCGGAAGATTACAGGGCTTGATTTTCCGATACATATTGGTGCTTATTGTATCGATTTTCCGATACATATTAGTGCTCATTGTATTAATTTCTCGATACATTGTTTGGGTTGAAACAAGTAGCGAGAAAATATTTTAGGCACTACACTATTTATAACAGAGTCGATTTATTAAATAGTAACATGCTCTAATTGACCCAAATAGTTGATTCTGCTAAATATCCATTCAGCTACTTTCTCTACGTGCTCTGGCAGCATGAAACTATTACGGTAAATATCGAGAATTGCCTCTTGCTTAGCACACAAATCTTTGATCATTTTAGTCGCTAGTTTAGGGTTGAGACCAATATTTTGTGCGAAGGTTAAAAAGTCATAGCCGGTGTAGGTACTATGTGATTGATAGCCACTGGTATTGCAATTATCGCCTTCTTCACTAGCGAGAAGAGGTAATGCTAATGGGCTCTCGTTTGCGATGTAGCCTGGATAAGGCGCTATAGACACGTAATCATAGATTGGCGCAAGTCGAGTGTTCTCCTGTTCCGGTAGCAGTAAACCAATATTTCTAAGGTGTAGGTCATTATTACCGAGAAAGTAGGCGACGAGTATTCGGTTAAATAGTTCTTTTTTAAAGTTTAAGCTGCCGTCTACTTTATTTATTAAGAACTTACAGGCTTGCTCGTAGCTCACATATCCCTCGGCATCGCCTTCTGTCTTCCCGTACTTCTCCCGTACACCCATTGCGGCATCCAGCTGTTCCTGATGGATCGCCTCTTCACCTGCGTTTAAGCGGTCATAGCGCCTAATCATAAAGGCGAGTTCACCTTCGCCGTCTTGATCGTTGAACCTAACTAATCCAAATGGAGGTGTATCGAAACCGAGGAATTTCATGACTAACATTGTTGCGTGTTCGTTTTCGGCAAGATGAGGAAATTCTTCTGGTGAAGGCTTGAGAATAAATAGAGCCTTATCCACCGCCACCCCTAGCTGATGATCGTCATTAATCGCAAGAGAAAGCTTCGGTTGATAACCGGAAATACTCATCCCTTTTTGTTTCTTTGGTAACTCCGTAACAAATTCAGCTCGCGAAAAAGGTAATTGGATCTGAAATCGATTTGAACCTAGTAGTTTTTTGATCTCCCCTTTTTTATACTCGACTTGCTCTCTATTTTGCTCATTGAGCTCATCAAGGCTAATAAGACTTCTATTGCTCGGATTCATGGTCTTCTAACCTCAACAGTTGGACAGCGCCAAGTAAATTTTTGCCATTGGATAAAAGCATACCTAGTGGATCGTTTTCATCAATTTTTTGTAGTTCTGAGTAGCGCTTCTTTAGCCATCCTTCGGGGGCAATACTGAGGAAAAAAGGATGGAGTTCTTTACTCTCAAATGGCCCATCGGCGACAGGCATACTCAGCGATAAGCTACGGCCTTTATAACTAGGCTCATATTCGAATATAAAACCTTGTTCATTTTGAGACAATACACCGCAAAACTTACCGTACAAAAGAACTTTTACTTTTCTATCCATATTTTCATTCCTAGTTCACTAGCAACGGCTAAAAAGTTATCTAGCGAAGTCTTACTTGGATCTTTAAGCATTCGTTTTATCGTTGATTTAGAAATATCCGTCTGCAATTCAAGGTCTTCTAATGAGATACTTTTCTTTCGTGATTGCATATCATCAATCAGAGTGTTCGTCTCGTAAATTGAGTAACTTGAAATAGGACGGTTGCTTGAGGTTTCTACGTTGCTAAGCATCTCTTCGAAAACTTCGTGAATGTCGGACTCAAGCTTACTGGTGAGATTGCGAAGTTGTAGCACTTTAGGATTCATAGCGTAACTCCTAGTGTTTCAGATATGGTCCATTTTATTTATTTTTTAAAATATAAGCTCAAAAATAGTCTTTGTAAATGGTTTTTGTTTCACTAGTGACTCTTATGTTTTTTTATTAACATTAATGGCTCATAGGTGAGCCTTTGGTGTTATTCAATTTGGATATTTTACCATCGAGACAAGTGCGTTAGCCTAGGCTACGTAATTAGAAAATGAATTGTGCGACATAAGACGCTATACCGCATGTTATCCATTTTAAAATTCTCTTAATAAAACGCACCATATTGATCAAGAAATCTCTGATGACATGTAGATCATCAAAACACCCCGTGCTGTCGTTATGTGATTGTTCGGTGCCATTTTTGCCACATTCATAGTCAGAAATTTTCGACCCAGAGCGTCTCATTGTTCTGATTTGAGCGACTTTTCTGTCTCAAGAGGATTGAGTGAATCGCTGGGAAGGCTTGGCGGGTAAGGGCTGGAAGAGGAGAGGGGGAGGTTGTCCCAATGGGGCACACTGTTCTTGATTCCTAATCTCTCCTTCGGAATGATACCGCTCGTACTTATCGAGAGTTAGCCTTAATCGAGGATAAATATCGCTCATTACTTCCCGATATCCCTATTACTGATATCGACTGTAAACCAGTAACGAAACCGGAGTTCATTGGTCATTACTCCTTGTCAGGAGAGCCTATGTTACAAAACAAAAAGGTAGCTTGTGTCGATTATAATGCGCAAAAGGATGAGTATCCCTTGGTTGGATATTTATATTCAAATGCAGTTGATTCAGATAGCCAGCTTTCCCATGACCAATTTTTTTATGAAGGTAGAATCAGCTTTTTTGAAACTACCGAAGGACAAATAAGCAAAGTATTATTAACTTCAATGTATGAAAAGCTTTCGAAACTTCGAAAACTAGAATTAGAGTCAGAAAATCCAATTACTGGTATTGCTTATGAAGCAACGGCGCAGTAGCCAGTTCGCCACCAAACGGCTGTAGATCGTGTTGATGAATATCTATGGTTACAATGGGACCCTATCGGTGTAAATGATTGGGAGGATTGTCGTGATGAGTACCAAGCTTATTGTGAGGATGTTACTCGCTTCGTGCTGTTCGGCTCTGTTGAGGATTTAGCTTTGTATCTTTGGGTGACGACTGTTTACCAATTAGGTTTAAGTGCAAATTCTGTAGAAGAGCAAAATACTCTTAAGCAAGATTGTGCTGTGCATGCCAACCGATTAAGACAACTTGTTTGGAAGTGAATCTATGGCCATCGACAAGGAGGAAAGAGAGCTGAATGCGGGAGGACCGGAAATTTTATCGGTAATGGAGGTAGCCGAATTGGCTTTTCGTTGCCAAGAAAAAGAAGCGAAGATCACCCTTTTACCGGACGGCTTGAGGAAGTTGGCTCTGGTAATATGCTCAAAACTCCCCGAACGCATTGGCGGCCCTGCTGAGTTTTTTCTTACTGTAAGTGCTGAGGATACGATAGCGCCCGCGTTTGGGGATATCACTTTGGAAGCGTATTTTAAAGGCATGTACAAATCTTCTTAATCACGCTTGTGATATCAAAAAGTAAACAAAGAGTAGTTCACTGCTCACATTGTCTTTGTTATAGGCATGAGAACTGAGTAACTTTCACTCGTCCAAGTATTGGTCTCCCACGTTCATTGATACCCTGTGTGGGCTTCTTAAATTCCCCCCGAATTGTGAACCCCACAGCTTTCCTCTTTTTACTCATCGCGATCTTTAGGACTCTCCGATTGACTTTTTGGATCTGCTATTTAACTTGTCTTCATAGTGCCTAAATTGTCCTCATAACTCATCTAAATCATTTTTTCTTTTAAATCAAAAATTAAATGTGATTTTTCTTGGTATTTAGGTGCTTTTTCTGATCATGTCGCCATGGTGAAGCCTTAACGTAATCCCTCAATATCTAAAGTTAACTCAAGTGCATGAAATCACATGTTCATCTCAATAAGGTTTGGTGAACAACGATTGAAATAACATTCTTTTTCAGTGCATTTCTACTTAATCGGTCATAACAAACAAAAACAGTCACAAGCAGTCATGACCGTTTTTGACTTTTGTTGTCACTCATCAATGAATTCAGTTCACAAAAAAAAAACCAAAACGGTCATGAATATTATGAAATTAGAGATTTATCACATTACCCAGGCGAATCGCTGAGTGTTCTATCACAAAGCGAGCTTATGCAGTCTCGTATATTTTGTTTATGAACATGCCCACAGTGACTGGGCGTAAATCACCTTAATATACATTGGACATCGGGGGATACATGCTACAACAAGTTCGACAGGCTGAAATTCTAAAAATTGCAGAGACGGACGGCTCCGTTATCGTTAACGATTTAGCCGAACGGCTTCAGTGCTCTAAAGAGACAATAAGACGCGACATAACAGCACTGACAAAACAGCATCTGCTGGTACGTACTTACGGAGGTGCATTGTATTCCAATGCCATGTTAAGTGTTGATCATAACGAGAAAACGTCAACCAATTTAGTAAGCAACGAACATCCCATAGGTAAAGAACAAGTCGGTTTTTATCGCCGAAAACAACAAAATGCGGAAGCAAAGATGGCACTGGCCAAGATTGCTCTCTCTCATATTCAACCGCATGATTTTATTTTACTTGATGGTAGCTCGACTTCATGGTTCTTAGCTAGGCAGTTGCCCGATATAACAATGACAGTACTAACACCATCGCTTGAACATATTCATGCGCTTGCTTCCAAGTCGAACATACGCTTGGTGTGCTTAGGTGGTGATTTTTCACCGACCGACTCGTGTTTCTTGGGCAAATTGGCTCAACGTGCATTAAGTGAATTTAACGTTGATAAGTTGTTTATTTCTTGTTCTGGATACAACGAAGAAGGAATTAGTGAAACCAGCCAACATACGATGGAATTAAAGCGGACCATGATTGAAGTGAGCAAGAAGGTCTACTTACTTGCTGATAACGCGAAATATAAAAATGTAGCTCCTTATCAATGTGTAGGATTCAATAAAATTGATGTAGCGATCTTAGACAATGAACCAGGAGCAGATCTTAGGCGAGAATTCGCCTGGAACAACGTGACACCTCTTATTACATAACAAAAGGTTTACTCATGAAAGTGAAAGCTCTGACTACGACAATTATTTCTACTCTTCTTTTTTCTGGTGCCGCTTTAGCGAATGATCCTATTCGCATGGGGGTTGTTGTAAAGGTTGGTGGTATCCCTTGGTTTAATGCAATGGAAAAGGGTATTGAACTTGAAGCTGAGAAACACGGTATTGATGCGTGGATGATTGGCCCAACGGCAGCCGACCCAGCTCAACAAGTACGTGCAATAGAAGACCTAATTGCGCAAAAAGTGGATGTTATCGGCGTTGTGCCTAACGATCCAACCGTGCTAGAACCTGTTTTAAAGAAAGCACAAGAACAAGGCATTAAAGTAATTGTGCATGAGTCACCGAATCAAAAGTTTGCTGATTGGGACTTCGAGTTAGCAGATGCAAAAATCTATGGCGAGACTTATGCGAAAGAACTTGCACGTTGCATGGGGGAAGAAGGTAAATATGTGACTTATGTTGGTGGATTAACAGTGCAATTGCATATGGATTGGCATGAAGCAATGGTCGATTATATTAACGAGCATTATCCCAAAATGACTCAAATATCTGACCCGTTTGGTGTGGCAGAATCTGTTGATGACACCATGCGTACAACAAACGATTTGTTTGCAAAATACCCTGATCTGAAAGGTATTGTTGGATTTGGTTCTCAAGGCCCAATCGGTGCGGCACGTGTGGTTCAACGCCAAAACAAAATAGATCAAACATGTGTCCTTGGTCCATTCTCTGCAAGCCAAGGTCAACGCCTAGTAAAATCAGGAGCCTTAAAAGGAGGATTTATTTGGAATCCACTCACTGCAGGTGAAGTATTTGTTCGCATCGCTGAAATGACAATGAACAACGATAACATTAAAACAGGAATGACTATAGAAGGATTAGGCCCTGTGGTTGTGACTGATAACAATATCTACGGTAATAAATTAGAACCACTCAATGAAGAAAACCTACCGCGCTTAGTCGCATTGGGTCTATAGCCCAAACTTTGTGGGAGGATGCTCCCGCAAACCGCTTCACCGATAAGGACATGCTATGGATACTCATTTTAATGATGGTACGGATCACTACATCCGTATATCAAAACTAACCAAATCCTTTGGAGGGCACAAAGCTCTCAATGATGTGGACTTTACACTTAATTATGGCGAAGTTCGTTGTTTAGCTGGCACGAATGGGTCAGGTAAGAGCACACTTATCAAAATTATTTGTGGTGTACATAAGCCCGATCCTGGCGCTCAAATCAGTATTGATGGTGTCGCTACACATAATATTACGCCGAACACAGCATGTGAACTTGGCGTACAGGTCATCTATCAAGATTTATCTCTTTTTCCCAACTTGTCGGTGGCTGAAAATATTGCGTTTACAACTCAGTTGACGCACCGCTTTTCCTTATTTAAACGTAAGAATGCTCATGATATTGCTCAACGTCTAATAGAGGAATTTCAGTTTGATCTCGACCTTGATGCCCGAGTAGAAGATCTGCCTATTGCACAGCGACAACAAATCGCCATCTGTCGTGCATTAGTCTCTGAAGCTAAGCTCGTGATAATGGATGAACCTACGGCCTCACTGACGCGTACAGAGGTCAATCAACTACTCTCGACTGTCAATCGTCTTAAAGCTAAAGGTATTGCAGTCATTTTTGTCAGCCACAAACTTGATGAAGTGCTAGAGATCTCCGACAACGTGTCTGTCATCAAAGATGGAGTGATGGTCGGTACCTATCCTGCTGCCGAAGTGACGCCGTTACGACTAACCGAGTTAATGACAGGACTTAGTATTTCACACCAAAAGCGTAACGTTGAAGTAGCAAAAGATGCCCCCGTTGTGATGAAAGTAGAAGGTTTAATTCGCGCTAATCAATACCAAGATATTAATTTCGAACTCAAGCTAGGACAAGTCATTGGCCTATGTGGTTTATTAGGCTCGGGTCGCACCGAGTTGGCGTTATCTTTGTTTGGTATTACCAAACCGGATTCTGGCCGAATATTTATAGATGGCATAGAAACGCAATTTGAAAACCATCAGGACGCTATCAAAAAAGGGATTGGTTATGTATCAGAAGACCGACTCACTTTAGGGCTCATTCTCGAACAATCCGTGAGTGATAACACCGTGGTCTCGATTATGGATCAGCTCGTCACTCCTGCGGGGCTTATTGATGAACCTCTCAGACAGAAAACCGTCTCGGAATGGATTCAAAATATGGGCGTAAAGGTCGCTGATCTCTCCTTACCCATTTCATCCTTGTCGGGAGGAAATCAACAAAAAGTTGTTCTTGCGAAATGGATCTTGACCCAACCGAAAATCCTTATTTTAGATTCACCAACAGTCGGTGTGGATGTGGGCGCTAAAGACAGTATCTATCAATTAGTTGAGCAGCTTTCTCGCCAAGGCGTTTCCGTTATTTTGATCTCTGATGAAGTGTCTGAGGTGTATTACAACTGCGATAAAGTTTTCCACTTTGAACAAGGAAAAATCATATCGGAATTTGATACACACTCTGTTACAGAACATGAACTGATGGAGACCATCAATGGATAAATTTAAACGGGTGTTACCCAAATCAGTTGAAGCTTGGATTATCGTCGTCATTGCACTCATGGTGTTGTTTTTTTCAAGCTTAAGCGATAACTTTTTAACGTTACGCAACTTTCTCGACTTGGCGGAAAGTTATTCCGTGACCGGGATCTTCGCCTTGGGGTTATTTGTTGTATTGGTAACTGGCGGTATCGATATCTCATTCGCAGCAATCGCATCAGTGACACAATACATGGTGGTGACTATCGCGATGAGCCTTGGTATTGAAAGCCCGCTGTTGTCCTTGGTCATTTGCATCGTACTTGGCATTGGCTTTGGTTTGATCAATGCGGTGCTTATCTACTATTTCAATATCATCTCTATCATTATCACTATCAGTATGCAATCGGTGCTGTTTGGGTTGTTAATGTGGATAACCAAAGGTCACAGCTTATACGACTTACCAGGTTGGTTATTAGATTGGTACACCGTTTTTCCTTTTGAGTGGAATGGACAATCCTATCAACTTGGCGTACCTCTCACTGTCCTTATAGTAATGACATTCTTCACTTGGTTTGTACTGACGAAAACCAACCTTGGTAGAAAAATTTATGCCACGGGTGGTGATCCAGAATCAGCTCGTCGCATCGGTATTAATGTGGGTGTCATTCATCTTATCGCCTACGGTTTTTGTGGTGCGATGGCGTCACTCGGTGGGTTAGTACAGATCTATCGCGCTTCCGAAGTTGTCCCAAACGCCTTAGTTGGAACCGAACTGGATGTATTAGCAGCGGTGGTTTTGGGCGGTGCAAGCTTATCTGGTGGTAAAGGGACAGTATGGGGAACGCTTATGGGCGTATTCTTAATCGGTTTACTTAAAAATGGCCTGAACATCATCGGCGTTTCAAACTATTTTTCCGACGTGGCAGTGGGCCTCGTCATTATCGCGGCGATTGTCATTACGCATTACGGCAAACGTCAAGAAACTAACGTCGGCTTTAGTTAGGAGCAGATATGAAATTCGTAAATAAATTGGGTGAGACTACCCTAAGTTTACTGGGATTAATTGCGATTGTCGTCGGGGTATTTTCCTTCTTGATCCCAGGAAAATTCCTTGCTTCTGTCACGTTCAGTAGCATGGCATTTCAATTACCAGAGTTGGGACTCATTACTTTAGGCATGTTCATTGCGATGCTTTCAGGTGGTTTAAACTTATCTATTATTACCACCTCAAATATAACCGCCTTGTTCATTGCTTGGATATTAGTCCACTTTATGCCAGCGGAAGCAGGGTTGGTCACGCAAAGTGTGTTCTTAACGATTGGGTTAATTGGCGCAATTATTATAGCAATCGCGGTTGGATGGTTATCGGCTTACTTTATCTCCCGCATCGGTATTCATCCTATCTTAGTGACACTGGCGGTAATGACAACACTAAGTGGCCTAGGTATTTGGCTCACCCACGGCGCCGCCATTAGTAATATGCCAGAAGTGGTGCTCTTTATCGGTAATGGTACTTGGATGGGCATACCTGTCTCGCTGTTATTGTTCTTAGCCGTGTCGTTTGCACTGTATGTCTTTTTAGAAAAAACACATCATGGCAAAGCGGTCTATTTAATTGGTTCGAACATCAACGCAACGTATTTCAGTGGCATCAATACACATCGAGTCATGGCACATGTTTACATCATTTCTAATGTGTTATGTGTGTTGGCGGGGCTAGTCATGATGGCTAGATTTAACTCAGCTCGCATGGGATATGGTGATTCTTATCTTCTGGTCACAGTATTGGCCGTCATTCTTGGCGGGACGGACCCTTTTGGTGGTTTCGGCAAAGTGCTCGATGTCGTGCTTGCTTTAGTTGTGCTCCAAGTTATCTCTACGGGACTCAATCTGATGGGGGTGTCTTCGCACTTTAGTCTCGCGATGTGGGGCCTCGCGCTCATTTTTGTCTTGGTATACCGCTTCTTGAAAAATAAACATGCAGATAGTCTAAAACTCAAATTAGCATCAAAAAAACCAAAGGTCGCCGACGAAACGGTGAGAGGATAACAGTAATGAACTTTAAAATTGCACCATCACTAATGTGTATGAATCTAATGGATCTGCCATCCGAATTAGCATTTCTCAATAAACGTATAGATTTTTATCATGTCGATATTATGGATGGCCACTTTGTGCCAAATCTGACTTTGTCACCTTATTTTGTCAGTCAGATCAGCCCATACACTACCGCGCCCATTGATTGTCATCTTATGGTTACCAATCCTGAAAACTTGATTGATCCTTTGATTTCGGCCGGAGCCGATATGATCTCAATGCAGTGTGAGGTGATTGGAAATCAAGCGTTTAGACTTATTAATAAAATAAAAGAAGCTGGAAAACAAGTGGGTATTGTCATTAACCCCGCAACACCTCTGAATCAAATAGAAGCTTACCTTAGTCATCTTGATAAGGTGACAGTGATGACAGTGGATCCTGGTTTTGCTGGTCAAACTTTTATTCCTGAAAGCCTAGATAAAGTCCGCGCGTTAGTCAAACTGCGTGAGAAGCATAGTTATAAATACTTAATCGAAGTGGATGGTTCGTGCAATAAAACAACTTATCAGCGTATGTACGCCGCAGGAGCTGAAGTGTTGGTCATGGGTTCAAGTGGGCTATTTGGTATCAACGGTGACTTACCAAGCTCGTGGAAAAAAATGGTCGATGATATGGCAACAGCCGTTATGGAGGCTATATGAACCAGAAAGGACGTGTATGTGTATTTGGATCATTCAATATTGATGCTGTAGTTAACGTCCCACGTTTTCCAAAACCCGGAGAGTCTCTCATTGCTCACGACAGCATGACTGGCCTTGGTGGTAAAGGTATCAATCAAGCCATTGCTGCTTCTCGAGCTGGTGCTCGAATTCATTTCATTGGAAAAATTGGTACAGATGAGTACACCGACATTTGCCACCGTATGTTAGATAATGCAGGGTTAGAAATTTTCACGTTATTTACGGCTGAAAATGTACCCACTGGTAAAGCGTTAATTTTTGTTTCTGATGACGGTGCCGAAAATATGATTGCGGTTCATCCAGGTGCCAATATGACGATCACTCATGAAGAGGTTGAACGTGCACTGAAAGTTGTTGAAGCCAGTGATATTTTACTCACTCAACTTGAAAATAATATTGATGCTTTACAAGCGCTAATTGAAAAAGCGCATCGTGAATCTGTTTATACCATTGTTAACCCGGCACCATACCAACCAATACCAGAACCGCTCTTTGCGAAAATTGACCTCATTACTCCTAATACAACTGAAGCTGAGTTGCTTACAGGTATTGAAGTTATCGATCGTACTAGCGCAGAGAAAGCTGCTGCGGTGTTACATCAAAAAGGAGTAGAGAACGTCATTATTACTTTAGGATCAAAGGGGGCGTTGTTGTCACACGAAGGTCGGACGCAGCTTGTTCCGTGCATTCCCGCTGATGCCGTTGATACCACTGGCGCTGGCGATTCATTTAACGGTGCATTAGCGGCTCGTTTAGCTGACGGAGATACTCTAGAAAAAGCGGTCATATTTGCTTCGGCTTACGCCTCTTGTGCGGTAGAAAAGCATGGTACAGCATTAACCATGCCAACAATGGAAGAAGCACAGAAGAAGATGAGTGCATATTGTGAATTTGTTTAATATGATGGTGTTGTAGGCACAAAAGGACTGGTCATGAGTTACGTTGTTGGTATTGATGTTGGTACTCAAAGTGCCAAAGGCTTATTGATGAATCGAAAAGGAGAAATAATAGAACAAGCTTCTAGCGCATATCCGTTATCTCAACCTTATCCTTTGTGGGCTGAGCAAAACCCCGACGATTGGTTTAATGCAGTTGCAGAAATAATTCATGAGATCTTAGCAAAAGTTGACGGTAATGACGTTCGTGCTTTGTGCGTGAGTACACTCTATGGTGGTGCGGGTGTTCCAGTGGACCGCTCTATCACGCCAATTCATCCCTGTTTAATTTGGATGGACCGCAGAGCAACTGATCAAGTCGATAAAATTAATCAAAATGTGGATACCCAACGGCTATTTTCTGTGTCTGGTAATGGTTGTGATAGCTATTTCGGCTATACCAAAATGCTTAGGTTGAAGGAGCATAAACCGGACGTTTGGCAAAAAACGCATTACTTTCTACCGCCCAATAGTTATATAAACTATCGCTTAACTGGCGAGATAGCGATAGACCACTCTTCGGCAGCGAATATTGGTGGCCTCTATGATATGCATAATCGAGACTGGTCAGAAGAAACCGCTTCTTTATTGGGGATCCCTCTATCAATGATGCCACAACGACTCCTTTACTCAGGCGAAGTAGTCGGTCATTTAACCAATGAAATGTCAACATTGTTCGGACTGCCGAACACATTACCTGTCTTAGCAGGAGGCGTGGATGCGGCTATGTCAACCTATGCCGCTGGGGTTTGTGGTCCAGGTGAGCATGTCGCTATGATTGGGTCTTCTATGTGTTGGGGGTTCATTCATCATGAAGCCAACGCTAAAAATGGATTAGTTTCCATGCCACATGTAGTGAATGGTCATCAAGGGATCTATATGTTTGGCGGTGCCATGACCGCTGGCGCAAGTGTTAGTTGGTTTATCAATAACTTTTGTGCTCTTGATAAACATCTGTCTCAGCAAACCGGCGAAAATGTTCACGCACTATTGACCGCAAAGTACGTTGCACTGATTTCGCGCTTTTTTGATGGCTTGTTTTATCGGTTAAGGTTCTACATTGCTCTTTCATTTTGACCTGTTTAGTGATGCCGTTTGATCCATCGAGGGTGTTAGCACAGAAATAAATCAATAATCCAGCCATATATGTGGGGTTTATTGTATTTGTGTGATCAATGTTTTGTTGGTTTGTGTGATTTATGTAATCAGTTGTTTTCTTGAGTAAATCTATTCTAGCTATGTGTAGAATTGACCTGGCCCTGACATTTGTCAGGTTCATCAATTGAAATGGTCGATCTTATCGTAAAATATAGGAATAAAGGATGTTCAATAAGAAAGCAGTGTCAACATTAAGCATAACGATTGCTTTAATATTAGCCGGTTGTGGTGGTAATGATTCAGACGATACCTCATCAAGTGACGGCACCTCAGATGCAGGGAAGTCGATTATGGCTATTGATGGTTATCTTTCTGCCGCTGATGTCTATGTGGACCGAAATGAAAATACGGTAGCCGACACCGATGAGTATTTGGGCCTAACAGATGATTCAGGTGTGTTTGTGATCCCTGAGTCAGACAGTGAATATGATGTCATTATTAAAGCGATTGCCGGACAAACATCGGATAGCGATAAAGCGGGTAAATTAACGGCTTCTTTTGATTTTATTGCGCCTTCTTCTGCAAGTTATATTACCCCGTATTCAACCATTGCTTATCAAAATAACATGTCATTATCAGAGCTTGCGACACAACTTGGTGTGGATGAAAGCATTCTGTCTGGTGATTATGTCAAATCAAAAGCGGATGGCTCAGACTCAGCCAAAAAAATCCACGCATTAGCACGCTCTTTAACTCTGAGAATTGGTGATGGTGCGGATCAAGAGGCATTGTTATCGGATTCAAAGGACATACTGACCCAATTGAATGATGCGATTAATAATGGTACCGATTTGGATGATATTGTGATCACCAAAACAGACGATGTTTTTGAGGTCACGGAAGCACCGAAAACAGTCGAAGACTACTTTAAAGGAAACAGCTTTTATATAACGAGTATGAGTGAATATTATCATTCCTCGGATAATGAAGGTGTTCAAAAGGTGACGTTTTCTGCTGAGACTAATGCCGTCAGTTTAGGCAGCGATAGTTATGATATTGAATACAACGCCAATGGTTTTAGCTTCCTTAATGATGATGGTGGATCTGATGGAATGGAGCGTGTCATTTATCAAAGTGATGAGTTTGCGTTAGCGATTGCCGATCAAGGTGATATGACTTTTTATTCAAAAATGGATTTCACCACAGGGTTAGATCCAATTCATAACATTGTCGAATCCGATTTTATTGGAAAAACATTTTATTATGTTATGGATGATTCGAGTGGGGATAGCCAAGGAACAAAGCCATTTATTGTCAAAATGGAATTTACTGGAGACCTTATTGATTTTAGCGGAACTGAGTATCCAAGAATGAAAATTTCAGACTACAATCCAGGCACTGGTAAGTTTGAACTCGTAGACTCAAGCTTCGGGGACGATATGTTCTGGTATTTAACCGATGATGCGCATAATCCTAGTTATCATGTTCATATTACGGGTGTTACAGAGGATGGTCTTTTGTCTATATCGCCTACGACAATGAGTAATGATGACTTCATGGTGTTTTATGAAGACTCTCAAGATCTTATGCCACGTATCCTAACAGAAAACAAAGAATTGGCGTTTGGTTTATATACTCAATGGTTAGAGGCGAATCAATAAATTTGTTTTTTTAAGCAGATTTGTTTAAGACTATAAAGTTATGACATTAGTTGAAATATTGGTCTGCTCAACAATAATGAGTTGACCTGTGAAATACTAATAAATGAATATAATCCGATAAACATATTAAGTGTTTATCGGATTTTTATATGTATTAACCTTGAGGGCGATGTATAAACATGAGCCTAAGCTCAGAGGAATGGGGATCGACTAGGCGTTACACTATACCTTGTTCAATCATAGCGTCAGCCACTTTTCTAAAGCCTGCGATGTTAGCCCCTAGGACTAAATTGCCAGGTTGACCGAACTCTTTACTTGCTTCATTGGCCGTTGTGAAAATGTTTTTCATGATCTCTTGCAAATGAGTATCGACTTTTTCAAAGGTCCAGTTTTGCATACTGGCATTTTGCGCCATTTCTAGTTGACTGGTTGCAACGCCTCCCGCATTGGCCGCTTTTGCTGGCCCATAAGCGATTTTAGCATCCACAATTGCGTTGGCCGCTTCTTGTGTAGTTGGCATGTTTGCACCTTCACTAACAAGCTGACAACCATTGCTGAGAAGTGCTTGTGCATCCGCTAATGTTAATTCATTTTGGGTGGCACATGGGAAGGCCGCATCCGCTTGATAACGCCATACAGCATGGCCGTCACTTGGGTAATCATCAACTGCGGTATACACTGCATCTGGATAAGTGTTTAGGTATTCTTCTAGCGAGCAGCGCTTCACTTCTTTTAGCACTTTGAGTAACTCAAGGTCGATGCCTTGCTCGTGATAAATCGTGCCGCGTGAGTCGCTACATGACACCGGTAATGCCCCGATTTGATACAGTTTTTCGATGGCATAGATTGCTACGTTACCTGCACCTGATACTAAGCACTTTTTACCTTTCAGCGAGTCGTCACGGTCATTGAGCATGTATTCTGCAAAGTACACCGCGCCATATCCTGTGGCTTCTTTGCGTACTAATGAGCCGCCCCACAATAAGCTCTTTCCTGTTAATACGCCTTCGTAACGTCCTGTTAAGCGTTTGTATTGACCAAACATATAACCGATTTCACGTGCGCCAATGCCGATGTCACCTGCAGGGACGTCTGTTGTTGGGCCGATATGACGATAAAGCTCGTTCATGAAGGATTGGCAAAAACGCATGATTTCACCGTCAGATTTTCCTTTAGGATCAAAGTTCGAACCACCTTTGCCGCCACCGATTGGCAAACCGGTTAGTGCATTTTTGAAGATCTGTTCAAAGCCTAAAAATTTGATGATGCTGGCGTTTACTGATGGATGGAATCGTAGGCCACCTTTGTATGGACCGAGCGCTGAGTTGAATTCGACACGGTAGCCTTTGTTCACTTGTACTTTACCTTGGTCATCCACCCATGGCACACGGAACAAGATTTGCCTTTCTGGCTCAATAATGCGTTCGATAATGGCTTGGTCTTGATATTGACGGTTGCTTTCGATGAGAGGAGCGAGTGAAGAGAGCACTTCTTCGACGGCTTGATAAAATTCTTTTTGCGCAGGACTACTGTGCTGTAGCGCATTGATTGTGTTTTGAATATATGGCATGTCTCTGTCCTAGATAGCATTGCATGTATTTATATTTATGGTGTTATTTAATAGTAACTGATTATAAATTCAATAGCATAGGATATATGTTGTGGTACTTTAATGACCTAAATGTTCCACTAAGCTAAATATCGCGTCGCAAATTTTTTTGTACTTCATCTATCAGTGTTTTTGGTACATCCCATTCATTAGCAAGTTGACGCCAAGTTGACACGTACTCAATCGTAGAATCAATTATATCGTCGATTTTTTTCTTGTTAAAAAATGGGGCTCAGTTTCGGTTTTGTTGCGTAATTCACATTTAGAGGTAAAAATACCTGAATGGTGTTATTTTGATCAACTCGGTAAGTTTTAGGCATACCTAGCCCTGTTAGCTTATTTAAAGCTTTGATCATTGCGTAAGCCTCTCCAACTTGAGCATTATAATTTCTTAAGCTTAGTGTTCCGCCCAATAGCTTTTTGACGCGATGCATCGCCGTTTCTGATATTGACCTTTTATGATACCCAAACCGGGTTTTCCACTGTTTATTTGATCCATAAAACCGCTGAAAACCAACGGATAGATTGCGTGGATGTCCCTTTTCCCAAAAGACGGCACCGAGTCTTGGAGGCACAAGTGGGATGGCTTTTTTGATCCGAATGGCTTCATAGCATTGTCGAGTATCGTAAGCGCCATCGCCTGATATCTCTAAGATGGTTCGACGTGTTTGCTTTAGCAAATTTGGTAGAACTTCTCCGTCACTGATATTCGATAAAGTTAATTCTGCCGCAATAATTTCATGGGTAACAATATCAACGCCAAGGTGTAATTTACGCCAGATCCGACGCTTCCCATCGGTACCATGTTTCCTTACTTTCCATTCACCTTCGCCATAAACCTTGAGGCCAGTAGAATCAATGGCTAAGTGCTGTATCGTGCCACGAGTTTTTGTTTTGAATGAGACTTCAACTTCTTTAGCCCGGCGACTAATACAGGAATAATGGGGACAAGTGAGTGGGACTTGAGCAAGTTGAAATACAGAATCTATAAACCCCTGCAATGCCCTTAAGGGCATTGAAAATATGCGTTTCACCATAAGCGCAGTTATTATCTGAAATCAGGCCTTTTATGCGATTGATTACTCTTTTACTCATCAGTTAATGTTAAACAGCACAGCTTTTCCGAAAAAATCTAATCTTCTTCATAAACTATGATAGTTAAATAACTTATTTACAACCAATAAAGCGCAATGAGATTGCTAAGCCAAGTTTTTGCGATTGATGTGCGTGCCTATGTCATTACGTCGAATCACTACTATTTGGTGTTACAGGTTACTTTCAGTGGCATCGTGAATGTCAGTGGAATAGTGAATTTGAGTGGAATAGCGAATTTGGCAGCGATAGTTCTTTAAGTGAGAATTTTTTATTAAGTCAATACAGTGGTAAAATTGTGGCTGTATTTGTTAAATGGAGGTAAATAATGAACGGTAATTGGGCTAATGTATTTCCGTATCTTGCTGGCGCTTTAAAGTTAATTGTATTAGCTATTGGTGCTTACTTCGCCATTAAATGGCATTTTGATGAAGATAGAAGAGTGAGAGAAGAAGCCGGTGTGGTATTTGATAAACCAACCATTATGAAAAAATTGGCAATGGTACTCGCGATCCCAGTCCTTCTGATTGTCCTTATCTTTTTATCGATTTATTCCACTAACTGGATACTCGACCATTATTAAAGGTAATTAGGGTAGAGTCACCTTTAAAAGACTAACCAGCAAGAGTCGATTTCTCATAGCCTTACTGGTTAAGTCGTTCTTATTAATAAATATGGGCTGTGTTGTAATACTCAACTTAAGAGATCTTTTGATACAGTTAAGCGACTCGGTCACTATTGAGCATTCCGAGGTGAGTGAAACGATTTGAAATGGAACAATTGATCAACATTTTCTGCCGTTGATTGGTCAATTCTAATGTGTGATTTGTTCCAATTATCTTCTTATTACCTCGTATAGCCGCTTCTAAAGTATTTTTCTTCAGTGCAGAAAAACCTATCAGGTTGTTCATCTTTTTGGGATGATTTCTGTAAATTATCCTTTTGACTTTTTCTTTTGTAAGTACATAGATCCTATAAAAATTAGGACATAAACCAAATGTGAAATGATAGTTTCTATGGTTGGATAAAAGCCTATCGTGTTGATTGTTGGCAGTGACCCAATGACATGGATGCTTATATTTCCGGTTAACTGCAAAGCATGAATGCTGACTCCCAACATTTTAAATGCCAAGAAATAGATCAGGTATGTGAACATTTTGAAAATGATTGGAGTCGGTAGCTTGACCGAAGTTTTTAAGATTATAACGGTCACTAGGGCCAAAATGGTCACTGCGATAGTCATACCTAACAAGAATTGATTGAGTTCAATGTTAGGTAAAATACCCGCATAAAATAAAATCGTTTCAGCACCTTCCCTGAACACCGCCAAAAAGCTTAATGCACCTAAAGAAAGAAAACTTCCTATAGTTAAAGCTTGCGTCGTTTGTTTTTGTAAGAACCGTTTCCATGAATCGGCAGAAGATTTATTATGAAGCCAAATACCGACAAATAGCATCATGACGACTGCAAATAAACCGACGATGCCTTCTAATGTTTCTCTAGTATGACCAGCCATATTGGTTGGTAAGAATAGAACTAAAGCCCACGCTAATACAAAACTGGTAATAAGGCCCAATATGGCACCAGAAATAACCCAATATTGTCCGCGCTTTTGTTCTGTCGCTTTCATTGCTGAAAACAAAGCAATAACGATCAATAAGGCTTCTAATCCTTCCCTTAATAATATCAAAGCAGCATCGACAGCATTGTAATGTCCAGCAGGGTCCAATTGTGAGAGATCAGTGATGATCTGTTGTAATTGTTGTTGGTGTTTAGGGTTTCCGTTAGCCGCAATGATTAATGGGAGTTGATTTTCTACTCGTGTATAAAGAGCAGAAGATCGGGTACTTACCACACTTTCAAAGGTTGGCCAGTTTTGAATAAAAGTTAGCAACTCTTGATTACCTGATAGTGAATTTTGTTGTTGATAATCACTTAATGCTGTATTCAAAATACCAATGCCGTCATTGAGAGTCATATCACTATTACTAGTTGCAATCACTTCTCCATTATTAAAACTGGTTAAGGCCGCTCCTAATGCATCACTTTGTTGTTTAATGTGCTCCCAGGAGGGTTCGGATCTTGCTTTTTCAACATTTAATAAAGCAAGGGCGGTCTCTATTTTTCCATAATGTCCCATGCTGGTTTCATGCACGACACGTTCTCGCTTAGCCCACGCGCGGTTGAACATTCGAAATGTGGTTTGCAATTGGCTCATATCTTGTTGGTCAATTGCTGCTGCCATTGCTTGATAAGTTGGCATTACACGCTTAATAAATTGTTTGCGCATCGTCGCGTAATCCACTGGATTAACATATTTTTCAAGCTTGATTAATGATGATGATACTAAGGTCAATTGTGCAACGCTTGGAGTTTGCTTCGCTTGAATAATAGCATCAGTGACATTTTTCTTATTAGCGGTATCAGCAATATCTAGGGTATGTAAGTATTGCTCCATTTGCTGTAAATCTTGTTGCGCCGATATTGTATCTCCCTTTTTAGTCGCGCCAATAGCGTCGGAAAGAGAGATATAAGCCGGCGAAAAATTGATTTTATCCGCCGCCAAAGTTGAGAAGCTCACCAACATTAAAACACAAAGAAGAAAGCGTTTTACAAGGGGGATCGGGTTAACTTTCAAGTAATGATTGTCCAAGGTATTCTCCTTCTTTTACGCCACCAAAACAGGCAAAAAGTCCACTGCCGATATGGGTAATGTATTCGTTCATCTTGTCGATTTTTCCAAATGCATTTTGGATATCGATAAATTGTTGTGGAGACTTTTGAAAAGAGACAAACAATAACCCTGAGTCATATTGACTGGTACGGGTATTGATGCCTTCCACATAAGAAAATGAACGACGTAATAATTGTTGTCCTGTGCTGTGAGCCAAGTGAACATGTGAGTCAATCGGCATTATCGGTTCACCTTTTTCTGAGGTTAACGATGAATCAATAGGATCGAATTCATGATGTTGACCCATAGGGGCACCGCTTGCTTTATTACGACCAAAAGTATTTTCTTGCTCGCCATAACTGGTGCGATCCCAAGTTTCTAAATGCATTTGAATACGACGAACCACCATATAGCTGCCATTACGCATCCAGTTTGGTGAATCGGCCCAAATGTATTTATCGGCTTGCTTTAACGTTAAGGCGTTGGCGGTGCCATCTTTAAAACCGAATAAATTACGAGGAGTGTCTTGTTTGTCGTAGGAATTGAAACCACTTTGTGCCCATAGCATAGAAACCATCGAGGTTCGTGCGTAACGAACAAGTTGTCTTACTGCATGGAAAGCAACTTGTGGGTCATCGGCACAAGATTGAATGCAAATATCGCCGCCAGTATATTGTGCTTGCAACTGGTCTCTTGGAAAGTGAGGCAGTGGGGTGAATTCAGCCGGTGCTTTATCTTGTAGACCCAGTTTGTCTAAAAATGATGGTGATACGCCAAAAGTTAAGCTCAAATTATATGGATGCAAATTATCCGCTTCGCCAGTATCTGAAGGTGGGACATATTTATTTTTGCTATATTTGGCAACATTTTTACCTTGCGTTAATAAGGCCGCCTGTTTTGTCCATTGTTTCAGTAATTGAATAACCGCTTGCTTGTCTGTGTTGTCCAATTGCAGCACCATGAAATAAATATGACGTTGCTGAATGGTGGTGATCCCAGCTTGATGTTGTCCATAAAATGGAACATAACCTTCAGCATAAGGTGCGAGGCTGTTGGTCGCTTGCTGCTTTGTGGGTAATGTTTGGGATTGGGTATCTGATGTCGTTTGCGTTGCTAATGCTTTTCCCAGTAATAGGGAAGAGCCGCTTAAAGCGGCCCCTTTTAGCAGTAGACGACGAGAGATGCTTGAACGTTCAATAGATGATTTAATTTGTCGTTTACTGGTCATTTATTTATTCCAAGATAATGCCCATTTGAGCAAGAGGTTCGCCTAATTTATTGACTGCTTCCGCTAAACCTGCAATATCATTATCACTGAGTTCAGTATAATCTTTGAATTTGTCACCTTCTTTTTGCTGTGCAAGTAATTGATTAACTTTCGCAAAACGGTCATCAAGAGTGCTAACTAAAGTAGGATCCATGTCGGCTAATTGCGGTTTGAATATCACATAGATTTTTTCGGCACCATCAATATTGCCTTGGAAGTCATATAGGTCGGTATGGGAAAAAATTTCTTCTTCACCAGAAATTTTACTGGTTGATACTTCGTTTAATAAATCCACGGCACCTTGCACCATTAATTCTGGTGTTACTTCTACTGTTGAGACTTTGGCTCGCAACTCTTTTACGTCAGCAATTAACTGTTCAGTATATTTTTCAGTGCCTTCGGTGGTGTTTTGTACCCAAAGAATTTCCTCGATAGGGTGAAAGCCTGTCCATTTTTCATTAGGTTCTAAATCCGCTTTACGTGCATCAATTCTAGGGTCTAAATCACCAAAGCTTTCGGCGATCGGCTCGACAGTTTCAAAGTTCATACGAACAATTGGATATAAAGCTTTAGCTTGTTCTAACTTGCCGGCATGTAAATAATCGACAAATGTTTGAGTTTGGTTCACAAGATCATCAATTTTATCGACTGAAAATGTTTTGTATTCTTGAAGACCTGCATCAATGTTGACCGCAGCTTGAGTGGGCGCCGCCATATTAAGCGTGGCAATAAATGCCAATGAGAAACATGTTTTTTTAAAATTCATAACTACCTTCGTCCTTATGGTGATAATGATAATTAATATCATTATGGTGGCATTTTAAGGCTGCCTGTAACAAAGTCAAACATTTTGTATCAAAATGTAATGGTCGAGAAAAGAGGATTATCAGATGTCAGTATTCTTCGTATAAACCCACGTCAATAGCTCGCGGGTGAATCATTACCTAAAATTTACTCGTGAAACAGCGAATTCAATATCCGAGTTTCCGCAGCTAATGCAGGAATAAACCGTTTCGTATAATTTTTACAACAGTTTCAGCGTAACTATTCACCCGCGAGGCCTTGACACTAAAGTTATGTGACCGGGTTAACTTGATCCCACATTCAACTTGAGTGATCTTTTTTCGGTGGCAATCTGGAGGTATGAATAAGAAAACATTACCACCTCCGCCAGATTTCGATTCGCCTGAAGAAGCGAAAGATATCATCCATTTTTTATGGAATAAGTTGGCTGAACTTGAAGACCGACTAAATCAAAATAGTCGAAACTCTTCTGTGCCACCATCACAGCAGCCTTTGCATAATAAAGCTAAAAATACTTCACCTAATCGGATGCATAATAAAGCTAAGAATACTTCACCTAATCGGAAGAAATCAGGAAAAAAGCAAGGAGCTCAACCAGGTCATAAAGGCCATCGCCGACTGCTTCACCCCGTTGAAGACAGTGCCTCGGTTGAGCAATACTTACCAAACAAGACATGCCATTGCGGTGGCTGTGTTGTTCCAAATCGACATCCCTACAAACGACATCAAATCTTCGATTTGCCTGATATTTCGTACACACTTATTGAGCATCAAGTCTTTAAAGGCGAGTGCTCATGGTGTGGTGATAAGCATCAAGCGGAGCTTCCAGAGTATGTGCCTGATGTTCAAATGGGGCCAAATCTACATAGCTTTATCGCAATCCAAGCAACCCAGCACCACCAAAGCATAGGTAAAATACAATCTATGTTGAAAGATGTCTTCCAACTTAACTTCTCAACAGGTGCAATATCTGCGGCACAAGGGCGAGTCACGGAATACTTAGCCGATACGCATGCTCAAATCCATGAAACAGTCAAAGCATCTAAACTGATTATGGCTGATGAGACTTCGCATCAGCGCAATAAGGATAAAAGCTGGATGTGGGCCGCACTAAGCAATGATGTCGCCTTTTTCCAAATTAACAGCGGAAGAAGCCAACATGCTGCCAAACGACTACTTGGTGAAGCGGTTTTACACCTTTTAGTGACGGATCAATATTCTGCCTACAAATATATCGACGAATCTAAGCGGCAATTATGCTGGGCTCACATATTAAGGAACCTCATTGCAATCGAGGAGAGCGTTTGTCCTGAAAACCAAAAAATCGGAGAAAAACTCGCTTTAATCGCTCATAGCGTATTCAGGTGTCACCACCGGTATATCGAAGGAAAAATTACCGAAGGCCAGTATTACCGCCGACTCCGGCGGTTACGAAAGAGCTGGCTTCATTGGCTCAAATTGGGCAGTTATCAATGCTCAAAACGATATAGAGGTAGATGTCGAAACCTCATCGCTGATGACACTATGGTCTGGCGTTTTATGGATGACTCCAAGTGCCCGTTAACAAACAACGCTGCAGAGCGAGTCCTGCGTAATTATATATTGATGAGAAAGTGCTGTTACGTGACTCGCTCATATCGAGGAGATCTGTTCCGTGAGCGAATGTTCTCACTGATAGAAACCGCCAAGCTTCAGAAAATCTCAGCTTATAAGTGGCTGCGTAAAATCGTCGAGCACCATATGCTTAAAGAGGATTATCAGACGCCAGTATTCTTAGCATAAACCGACGTCAATAGCTCGCGGGTGAATAGTTACCTCCCAAGAATTATAAGGGTGAGCAAAATACACATCGGTTTCTAAGGCTTGTGCTACTACTGCTCTCGGATAGCGTTAGATAGGTCTAAATAGATGTATTTATCCTTTGGTGAGGATTATTGAGAGTATATCCCTACTAGAGGATATACTCTCAATTATCCCCTATAAGGTATAAATGAGGCGTTATTCTCTGGTGGGGGTATAAAATGTTCAACATCTCACGATGGCATTTGTCCGCTATAACAACAATATTGATTATCGTTACGGTACCTTAAAAGAATTAATCGATGTCTACGTGTTCAAGTTGAAGTAAGTAGTTCTTCCGACTATCAATCCACTCCGTCACCTTTACAATATGTGCTTCAGGCATGAAACTATTCTGGTAGATGTCTTTAATCTTCTTTGTATTTGCACAAAGTTCTTCAATCCATTTTTTAGCTAACTTTGGCTTAATCCCAATATTTTCAGCAAACGTGAGAAAATCAAAGCCAGTATAGGTGCAATGTGAAATATAGCCGCTCGTATTTCCATTATCACCTTCTTCGCTAGCTAAAAGCGGTAGTGCTAATGTGGTTTCGTTAGCAATGTAGTCAGGGTAAGGAGCTATCGATACATAATCATAAATAGGCGCGAGTTGTGCTGCGCCTTTCTCTGGCAAAAGTATGCCGATATTGCGCAAATGGAGATCATTGTTACCAAGGAAATATGCGGTTAGTACCCGATTAAACAGCTCCCTTTTAAATGACAAGCTACTGTTTACATGACTGATTAAGAATTTGCAGGCCTGCTCGTAGCTAATATAACCCTCACCATCATCTTTTATCTTCCCGTACTTTTCGCTAACACTCATGGCCGCATCTAGCTGCTCTTGATGGATCGCTTCTTCGCCTGCTTTTAAACGGTCATAACGTCTAATAATAAAAGCGCGCTCGCTGTCTTCGTCCTCTTCACGAAAGCGAACCAAACCAAACGGAGGTAAATCAAAACCAAGCGCTTTCATCACCAACATAGTGGCATGCTCATTTTCCGCTAAATAAGGAAACTCTGTGGGCGAAGGTTTAAGAATAAACAAAGCCTTCTCTTCTACAACTCCGAGCTCATTTTCATCGTTAATTGCTAACGATAATTTTGGTTGATAACCAGAAATACTCATGCCTTTCTGTTTTTTGGGCAGTTCATTAACAAACTCCTCACGTGTAAAAGGCAAACGCATTTGATACTTACTTGCACCAAGCAGAGCTTTTATCTCGCCTTTTTTATATTCTTCTTGCTCACGATTAGAGTTATTAAGATCAACTAAGCTGATAAGGCTTCTGTTACTAGGATACATTACTCTTCTAACCTCATCAGTTGTACTGCGCCAAGTAAGTTTTTGCCATTTGACAAAAGCATACCAAGCGGATCATTTTCATCAATTTTCTGTAACTCAGAATAGCGCTTTTTCAGCCAACCTTCTGGCGCAAGGCTAAGAAAGAATGGGTGTAACTCTTTGCTCTCAAATATCTTTTCATTTAGTGGCATACTCAGTGACAAGCTTCGTCCTTTATACGAAGCATCATACTCAAAGGTAAACCCATGCACATCTTGGGTTAGTACACCGCAAAACTTCCCATACAGTAGAACTTTTACTTTTCTATCCATATCTTCATGCCTAATTCATTAGCAATGGTTAAAAAATTATCTAGCGATGTTTTACTTGGATCTTTAAGCATGCGCTTTATCGTTGAACTAGAAATATCAGTTTGAAGTTCTAATTCTTCTAATGAGATTGCTTTCTTACGTCGTTGCATATCCGCAACCAGACTATTTTTATCGTAGATAGGATATGTCGATATGGGACGGTCAACGGAATCTTCTATATTGTGCAACAGTTCTTCAAGAACAGAATGCATATGAGATTCAAGTGAATTTACCTGATCGCGTAGCTGTAACACTTTTGGGTTCATAATCTTGCCTATACCAGAGTTCTTAATTGAGCTTTATAATCTCTACAGTACCAATATAAGACCATAAAAGATCCAAGTAAAGGAGGCATGATTCAATCGTGAGCCTTTTGTTTATAGTGTGGTGGTAATGGTTCATTTGCGAGCTAAAATGGTATTTTTTAGTTCATAAAAGAACCAAATTAGATAGGGGATATTAAAAGGGGTCAAAAAGAAACGTATTATTCATTTAACCTTTGAACGTGAGTGATCTCTCATAACAGATTGCACTATTAGGTAAAAAATAGATTTGTGATGAGATTAACGAAAAAGTTAACTATTAATCCTTATTTTTAAAAAGCCGTTTCATTATTAAAAGGTTTTTTATGAAGAGTCATTTAGTCGTTCCGACATTAATGTCTATTTTGGTTGCTTTTTCGTCCACGCTGTTGGCGGACGACACAGTCAGTAAAGCGAAATATCAAACTCAAGCCATTGATAGTCCAGAACGAAGCTTTCCATTATTTTACAATAAGCTAAAAGAGAGAATGACTTTTTCTTTGGGCTGGAAAAAGAATACTCTTTCACCAGAACAATGGAGAATAAATGGTCAAGAAAAAGCGCGGCAAATCATTTTCCCTTATCAAGATACGACACCTTTTGAGCCTATTGTTATAGATGAAGTGGATAGAGGAAGTTATACCGCCCAAAAAGTAGTTTTTAATATCAGTGATGAAAGTCGGGTGCTTGCCTTTTTATTAGTTCCTAAAGGTAAGGGGCCTTTCCCTGCTGCATTATTCTTGCATGATCATGGTAGTAAATTTGATATTGGAAAAGAAAAATTCGTTCAAACCTGGAATGACGATGCTCGATTAGCTTCATCACAAGCATGGGCTGATAAATTTTTCTCTGGCCGTTTTCCGGGAGACGAATTAGCTAAACGTGGGTATGTTGTCCTTTCTATCGATGCGTTAGGGTGGGGAGATCGCTCGGTGCTAGGCTTTACCACCAATTCACAGCAGGCGCTTGCAGCAAATCTTTTTAACTTAGGAGCTTCTTTTGCTGGAATTATTGCTTTAGAAGATTTTCGGGCTTCTGAATTTCTCGCGAGTCGTCCTGAAGTGGATAAAGAGCGGGTGGCTGCGGTTGGATTCTCAATGGGGGCGTTCAGATCTTGGCAGCTTGCCGCATTATCGGATGCTATAACGGCCAGTATTGTTGATTGTTGGATGGGAACAATGAAAGGATTAATGGTACCAGGAAATAATCAATTAAAAGGGCAATCGGCCTTTTCAATGCTGCACCCTTATATTTCCCGTTATCTGGATTATCCCGATATTGCTGCATTGAGTGCTCCTAAACCAATGTTAGTTTATGCGGGTGGGCAAGATGGTCTTTTCCCTACTGAGTCGGTTAATGATGCTTTTGATACTTTGCATGCGGTGTGGGAGGCCAATCAAGCTAGCGATAAATTAGAAACAAAAATTTGGCCGGATAAAGGGCATACTTTTACAAAAGACCCAAATTCAACTCCGAACTGCGACATTTGTAATTTCAAGCAGCCAACATCATTTTGCTAAAAATGACGGCTGGTTGCTTGAACCCTAAACACTTCTTTGGACGATAATTTATCCGAAGTTGGGCTCGCTCAACTTCATCATCACTCACCGACCGTAAATCTGTTCCTTTCTTGATATATTGTCTCAACAGGCCATTAGCATTTTCATTAGCACCGCGCTCCCAAGAACTATAAGGGTGAGCAAAATACACATCGGTTTCTAAGGCTTGTGCTACTTCCATATGACCCGCAAATTCTCTGCCATTATCGGCCGTTATAGTATGAACAAATCGTTTGTATGGCCGTAATAAGTCTATCGTCGCTCTGGTCACATCTTCTGCTGATTTTGAAGGCACTTTTTTTACTAAATAAAACCGTGTGGCTCGCTCTAAGATTGTGACAATAGCGCCCGTACCATGTTTACCAAGAACTGTATCAATTTCCCAATCACCAAAACGTGTACGATTATCGACATCTTTGGGTCTTTCATCTATTGAAATGGCATTTTTTATTGCGGGAGCTTTATCTTTCTTGCCTCTTCTATAGCGTTTATGACCTTGGCGTAAATGACGAAACAGTTTACCGCCTTGCCGTTTATTGCAGGCAATAAAACGGTAAATCCATTCATGACTGACTTTTTCTCCAATACGAGTAAGAACGTGAGATATTTGCTCTGGACTCCAGTCTTGCGTTATTAAAAACTCAATAAATTCGACACGTTGTTGCGGTACTCGATACTTAGATGCGTTTAATCGCTTTGCCCTAGATAGTTGCTGGGCTGTATCTGGTGAATATTGTTCTTTTGTACCGCATCGTCTCAACTCTCTATAGAGAGTTGAGCGGTGACATTTTACGGTTTTGGCAATTTCAGAAATTGAAATTCCCTGTTCTAAAAGGGCAGAAATCTGGTATCGTCTTCCCTCGGTCAACTGCTGATAATTCATGGTAGTCCGCTTGTTTCTTTGGCGAGAAGAGCGTACCACTTTCAGCAGTTGGTTTCCTCTTCTACACCATTCCATGAATGTCGCAGTTATTATCTGAAATCAGGGATATGCAAGAAGAGGCATTTAATTGGTTAGATAATCAGTTTAGCCGTTGATTGTGGTTTTAAAAATGCCAACCAGTAGATCCGGTTGGCATGAGTGAATTTAAGCGCTTTTACTTTCTATTCACCTAATGATTTGCGAGGTGGTGATATCACCTATAACTAGGTGGCCAGCGTCTATTGTTGTTTTAATCTAAGTGCTTGCTTTTATAGGTTTTAATTAGATCGAAAACGTCTCATTTTCGTGATCCTTTTGATCAAACTATCTCTGGTGGTTTTTTATACCGTGCTGTCTTGGCAGTGGTTCAGTTAGATGAGAAAATCCATGGATGGATTATCTGTCCTTGGTGTAGCGGTCAATGAAAATTGGCCACATAGTTTCAGGCAATTCGAACGTCATTTCTTACTCTAAGTCGTGTATTAATGTCTATTGAGTCATTGATATTCTTCTAATTGAAAGGAGGTGCCAAAGCGAGTGCCAATTTATACCGTTTAGTAATGACTTGTCGGGCGAATGATATAAACCCTTATTATTACTTCCAACACATCTTTAATGACGTCAATATCAGTGAAGCCTAATAAGGCTTCACCGGTTAATTGTGGGTTTACGTTTATGTCGTTTTTATTTGGTGATTTTTTTGTAACATCATAAATAACTTTCCTAAGAATGAACCAGTGATAATTAAGGTTAAGGACATTAAGTGTTCGAAGGTTAATTCTGATTTATTATAAAAAATAGTTAACATCACAGTAGATAATAGTGGCGTTAAATACGTTAAGGAACCGATAAATCTAGGGTCACTATTACGCATGGCATAGTCCCATGTATAAAAGCTTAATCCCATAGGACCAAGCCCTAGTAAGCATATAAATAGTAAATCTAAATAGCTTATTTGAGGAACTTCAACATAGGTCAATCCGAAAACGCATAAGGATAAAATTCCAGAGATACCACAAACAACAGCAATTGCAGAAGATGGCATATTTTTGTGCTTCCGGTTAGATAATGTGTATCCTGCCCAAAGTAATGCTGCTGCAAACGCTTCAAGGTAACCAAACCAATATGCACTGTTATGTTCTTCAAGGTTACTAGACATAACAAGAACCACTCCACTAAATGCCATGATTGCACCAATGATATGACCAGGATTGAGCTTGTCCCCTCCAAATAACGGGCTTCCAATAACTATAAATAATGGCCATAGATATTGGATCATATTGACCTCTACCGCAGGTGCTCGACTGAACGCATCAAATAGCAAAAAATGATAACCAAACATACCAATGATCGCTGTAAGCCATACATTTATAGGTAACTTCCAGTTACGGTAATATTTAATTCCAGGAAGCATGGCGATAAGTAATACAATACCCACAGAAAGAGAGGCTGGTATATGGTTGATGCCCACCGTTAAACTGGCTAGTGATGACCACATTAAAATTGTCACCATTGCCGATAATATTGGTAAGTACTGTTTCATCAAGCACTCACTATGTTATGTTCAGGCCCAAATTTAAAACCAGTAATATTTTCATTGCCGTTTTCTGTAAGTACTAAAATATCGTGCTCTCGATAACCACCAGCACCAGGCTCACCTTCAGGGATCATCAACATAGGCTCCATCGATATCACCATTCCCGGTTCTAATACTGTTTGGATATCTTCTCGAAGTTCTAACCCTGCTTCTCGACCATAATAATGACTTAAGACACCAAAGGAGTGACCATATCCAAATGTTCGATAGTCTAGAACACCGTGTCGGCGATAAATATCATTTAGTTCAGCCGCGATATCACAACAGCGAGTCCCCGGTTTAAGTAGTTCTAAACCACGACGATGAACTTCACAGTTAATTTCCCATATTTTTAATTGTTCATCGGTACAATAATCAAGGAAGAGTGTTCTTTCTAAAGCGGTATAGTAACCAGCAATCATTGGGAAACAGTTAAGGCTGAGAATATCACCTTTTTGGAGTTGTCGGGTTGTTACGGCATTGTGCGCGCCATCCGTATTTATCCCCGATTGGAACCAAGTCCAAGTGTCTCGAATTTCTGTATGAGGATATGTTTTAGCTATTTCACGGATCATTGCATCGGTTGATGCTATGGCGATTTCATGCTCACCTACATTTTCTTGGATGGCATCTTTACATGCATATCCACCAATATCTGCAATACGCGCACCATTCTTAATGATCGCTATCTCTTCAGCACTTTTAATCATGCGCATTTTCATTACATCAGAGCTGATATCAATTAATTGTGCTGTTGGCACTGTACTTGCTAATTTATCGCGCACGATTAAAGGGGCATGATCCCCCTCTATACCGATTGTTTTTTCATTATTACTTAACGATTTAATGGCTCTGTAAAAGTTATCTTGTTTCCAGTCTGTGTAGACAACATTTTCTCCAAAACTACGGCGATAACCTAATCCACCATCAATATTTGCGGTGATGGTTGTTGAGCTTTCTTGAGTAACATAAAGTCCAAAATTACGGCCAAATGCACAATATAAAAAATCACTGTAATAATTAATATTGTGATAAGAGGTAAATAAAATAGCATCAATATTATTGACTGCCATCATCTCTCTTAACTTGGTTAATCTTGACTGCATCTCAATTGGAGAGAATGTCCCTTTAGTTTTGCTTCCATTTTTTATTTCTAAAATATCTTTCATTATTATCTCCAAATCAACCTACGATTAATGTCGACTTAGAGTGAAAGAAAACCATTATCCCATCAAACAATATTTACTAATGAGCACATAATACATCCTTATTTATCTCTTGATTTAATACCAAGCGATTGACATGGTAGTTATATTCAAACTCTCTGGATTTTCCCTCTAGCCATTTGATAAAAAATATCATTTCTGGGTTTTCTGACCATTTTTTAAGATAGGTTAAGTAAACACTCTGATCTGGAGTAACGTCATTTATTAAAGGTAGTAGCTTTCCAGTTGCCACTTTCTTTGCCACTAATACATGCCTTGCTAATGCAACGCCTTGTCCAGATTGTGCGGCACTAATAATTAAATCTGCTTGGTTATATCGATAACCATTTCTTGCATCGACATGTTTGATATTATTGTCTAATAACCATTTTTGCCACGATGTAGAGAGTTTTGCTTGAGGTACTGAATCATGAAGTAAGGTAACTTTATTTAGGTTATTTAAGTCATGTAATTGATAGGTTTCGATCATTTCAGGGGTTGCAACAGGGTAAATATAGTCTCGTAATAATTCTTTTTGTATCATTTGTGGCTTATCACCAAAGCCATGATTAATTGCAATGTCTAAACGGCCACTATTGAAGGTTGGTTCTTTTATATCGGCAACCAAGTTTAATTCTATGTGCGGGTGTGTTGCTTTAAACTGGCTGAGTAACGGCATGAGCCATTGCGTGGCAAATGACGGCATACAATACACTTGTATTGCTCTGGTATTGGATAGTGCTTGTAAGTTATTAAAGCCATCGTGTAATTGATTTAAGGCTTCATTTACTACCGGAAATAATTGCTTTCCTTTTTCGGTTAAGGTCAGTTGTCGAGGCTTTCGCTCAAAAAGCTTATAGCCTAAACGCTCTTCTAATAAGATAACTTTTTGACTTACCGCACTTTGTGACACAAATAATTCTTCTGCTGCCAGCGTAAAACTAAGATGCCGAGCTGATACTTCAAAATATCGAACAGCTTCTAATGGAGGGAGCTTCATATAACGCCTCGTATGGGAGTAATCGGTTTATGAGATTTAATAGCAAGAAAAATGCCACATTTATTTTGGTTTTTATTGTGAAAATATAGAGATAGCATTAAGTGATTAATATATTGCCCGATATTGGTGCGGAATATTGCACTAATGGCTTTCTATTGTGCATTAAATATCCTTATGTATGGATAAGGAATCACTGATTGAGTCTTCCTATTGGTATGCAGCAAACTACAGTCTGTTAATTAAATGAAAGGAACTCTTTATGACCAATTTATCCATGGATGTGAATAAGGTAATAAAAAAGTGTGCATTAACACTTGGTATATTGGCTACCACAACTTCAGTAGCCAATGCTGATTTATTACAAGATATAAAAGATAAAGGTGAAATTGTTGTTGCGACTGAAGCTCGTTACACTCCATTTGAAATGCTCGAAGATGGCAAGATTGTTGGTTACGCAAAAGATATCCTTGATGAGGTGCTGCGTGATCTTCCAGGCGTTAAATTAACCCAATTAGACTTACCTTTACAGGGGATCTTGGCGGGGTTATCCGCTAAACGATACGATTTTGTTGTAACGTCACTCACTATTACAAAAGCCAGAGCAGATAAATTCAGTTTTACTTACCCTATTTCTAGTGCTGCTGTTGCCATGTTGAAAAGAAAAGGGGATAGCAGGATCAATTCGCCTTTAGATATGGCTGGAAAAGTAATTGGTGGGCAAGCTGGATCCCCACAAGTTCAAATTGTTAAAAACTACGAAGAAAGCACTCTAATTCCAGAGCGTGGTGAAGGAGTTAAGAGGATACAAGAATTTACCGATTATAACGAAGCTTATGCTGCTCTTGCGTCTCGTCGTGTTGATGTGGTTCCTCAAGCTATCCCTAACTTAGCCCCTATTATTAAAGAGCGTCCAGATCTGTTTGAAATTGTTCAACCTGCTTTTGGCCCTGATACTTATTACGCATGGGCTGGACGTCAAGGTGAAGATTCAGCGTCCCTTGTACAATTCTTTAGTGATGGAATTGAGAAATTGAATAAAAGTGGAAAGCTAGCAGAGTTACAAATGAAGTGGTTTGGTTTCACGATGGATGTCCCTACTGGATACGTACCAGAGCCAGCTAGTTAATAACGTTTTTGCTAAATAAAGGCAGATAACATCGATAACTGCCTTCATACCATATCTTTTTCTTCTTTGTAGTGAGTATTAATATGTCTTATAAAAACCAACCTCGACTTAATTTACCGTTTACTGGCCACTGTACGTTTGCAAAGCGTCCAATTGTAGAGTGTGATGAAAATATTGATGCAGATTTTGCGGTTATTGGGGTGCCATTTGATATGGGATGCCAATATCGTTCGGGAGCGAGATTCGGTCCAAGATCAATTCGTCAGGCATCAACATTATTTTCATTTGGGCATAATGGAGCGTATGACCATGAACGGAAAACGCTATTTCTACCGTCAGAGCAGGTCAAAATTGTAGATGTCGGTGACGTGGACATGATCCATACCGATAGTGAACAGTCATTAAATAACGCAACGAAAGCGATTGAAACACTCTTACAAAGCAAGACGATCCCTGTGATTTTAGGTGGTGATCACTCCATAACAGCAGCTACATTAGCCGCTTATGATTCATATTCTGATATCCATGTTCTACAAATTGATGCTCACTTAGACTTTGTCGATGAACGACATGGTGTTAAGTATGGTCATGGTAACTGTATGCGTCGAGCGAGCGAGATGGGTCATATTACGGGGCTAACTCAACTCGGTATTCGAAATACGTCCTCTTCAAGTTCAAGTGATTATATTGATGCAGTAGAAGCCGGATCTACTATCTTGTCCGTTCAACAGTGTCGAAAGGTTGGGCTGGAAGCAATATTAGAAACCATCCCTAAAGGAAAAAAAGTATATATCACTATTGATATTGATGGATTTGATCCGTCGATTGCGCCAGGGACTGGTACTCCGAGTCATGGTGGATTTCTTTATTATGAAATCCAAGAGTTATTAGAAAAGGTATGCCAACAAAATACGATTGTTGGTGTTGATTTGTGCGAAGTAGCTCCTGCCTATGACCCTGCAGAGGTAACAGCAACATTAGCAGCCCAGTTATTGATTAATTTAATAGGGTATATACATCACTATAATCATGAGGATGTCTATGTTTGATATTATGGTTGTTTTTCCTTATTACAAACCATTGTTAGAGGGGCTATTTACAACATTATGGGTCTCTTTATTGTCTATATTTATGGGTTTTTTCTTAGGATTGGGATTGTGCTCTTTAAGGAATGCTCAGTCGTCTGCTTTAAGGGGGATGACTCGGATTTACATTAGCTTTTTCCGTGGGACCCCTTTGTTGGTGCAACTTGCAATTATTTTTTATTTTTTGCCATTAATCGACATTTTTATTCCTTCTGTAATTGCTGCAGTCATGGCATTAAGTATGAATACCGGTGCATTCCAAGCAGAAATATTGAGAGGTGGATTTAGAGGGCTCCCAAAAGGACAACTTGAAGCATGCTGGACGTGTGGGCTTACTCAAAATCAAACCTATTGGCACATACAGTTACCACAAGTTATAAAAATGACCTTGCCTGCCCTGGTCAATGAAACCATTGATATTATTAAAAACTCAGCGTTGATATCAACGATTGCAGTAGTAGATTTAATGCGTATTGCTCAAACTTATTCATCTACGACCTACCGTCCGTTAGAGTTCTTCATGGCTGCAGGCATTTTATATTTATTGCTGACGGTTTTAGTGAGTTTTATCGGCAAAAAAATTGAATGTAAGTTATTGAACTTATAAGGAAATTTTAATGGATATTGAACTTATTCTTCACTATTTACCACTGTTACTCTTAGGACTAAAAGTGACGGTTTATAGTTGCTTGGTAGCTTTAATTATTGGGCTTGTGATTGGTGTTTTTATTTACCAAATTTCCAATTCTCGTTATGTGATTTTACGTTATATTTATCATGCTTATATTACGATTTTTCGAGGTACACCATTATTAGTACAAGTTTATTTATTGTATTACGGTGGGCCTATGTTTGGCTTGAACCTAGAAGCTGTAGAAGTAGGTATTTTAGGTATGGGATTTTATGTATCTGCTTATTTTTCTGAAATCTATAGAGCGGGATTTAATAGTATTCTAAAAGGACAGATTGAATCAGCATATGATTTAGGTCTTTCTAAATTTCAGATGTTGATCCATATTCAATTACCACAAATGTTGGGGTTGATTATTCCGCCTATCACCAACCAATCGATCATTTTAATTAAAGAGTCAGCTATCTTATCAATTATCACTGTCCCAGAGATCACGACTGCAGCAGTTAAGATGGCAACAGAAACATTTAGTGTTGTAGAACCTTATATATTACTCGCATTAGCTTATTGGACGATCACGTATTGTGTCGGTAAGTTTGGGCAATGGATTGAAACCAAAACAACTAAATACTTAAGTGTAAATCAAAATAAGCAAGAGAGGGCATTCGCATGAAATCAAAGCCAATTATTGAACTTGTCGATATGAGAAAACGTTTTGGTGAAAACGAAGTTCTTAAAGGGATCAGTTTTAGTGTTAACCGAAGTGAAGTTGTATGTATTATTGGTGGCTCTGGTTCTGGAAAAAGTACAACACTGCGATGCATGAATTTTCTTGAGCAGTATAATGAAGGTGAAGTGAGAGTTAATGGAAAATTAATTGGGTATGGGACGGATAGCCAAGGCAATTATTTATTAGCATCACCTAAATTTGTTCAAAGGGATTTATCCGATGTTTGTATGGTTTTTCAACATTTTAATTTATGGCCTCATTTAACGGTTTTAAAGAACGTTACTAAATCATTACTTCTTGTCAAAAAAATGCAGAAAGAAAAAGCCGAAGAGTTGGCAAGAAAAATGTTAGATAAAGTGGGGATGTTAGAGAAGCAGGATTATTACCCGAATCAGTTATCTGGTGGGCAGCAACAGCGAGTTGCTATTGCTAGGGCTCTGGCTACGGAACCCAAAATTATGTTGTTTGATGAGCCTACATCAGCTTTAGATCCGGAGTTAGTTGGAGAGGTACTAAAAGTGATCACCGAGTTATCGAAAGAAGGTATGACTATGGTGATCGTGACACATGAAATGAGTTTTGCCGCCCAAGTCTCAGATAAGATCATCTTTTTAGCCGATGGAAAGGTTGAAGAACAAGGTCCGCCTAGCGAACTATTTTCAAAACCGTGTTCAGAAAAATTGAAAACATTTTTACGTACATGGGGCAGTCGTAATAGTTCGATGCCAGTGTTAGAGACAACGGTTGAACCGTTACAAGTATTATAAAATAAAGTCATTATTTTTTACTTTCATACTTATAGAAAGCAGATATATATGATTGTGAATAAATTTATAAGAAAAAGGTCATTTCAATTGAAGTGGCCTTTCTACTGGCTGATAAGTTTACTCGTAAACGCGCAATTAACCGGTGAAGCCTTATTCGGCTTCACTGATATTGACGTTCCAAGGCATTAAATCGGTAAGATCATCGGTAGGCTGACGCTTCGGTAGCTCAGTAAAGAGATGTTGTAAGTAATAATAAGGGTTAATATCATTTGCCCGGCAAGTCATTACTAGACTGTATAAATTGGCGCTCGCTTTGGCACCTCCTACTGATGTTGAAAACATCCAGTTTTTCCGTCCCGTTGTAAACGGACGGATATCACGCTCGGTTACGTTCTTATCAATACTGATATCTCCATCTTTCATATAAGTGAGGAGTTTTGGCCATTGATTTAACGTATAGTTGATCGCCTTTCCTATCGCACTTTTTGGTAAAGCGGTACTTTGAGCTTGAAGCAACCATTGGTGAAACTCCTCCCAAATAGGTTGTGCATTCTCTTCTCTGACAGCTTGCCGATCACTGCGGGATAAGGTTTTGGTCTCTTTTTCTATTTTGTAGAGCTTAGCGATAAAATTCAGTGCCTTCTCTATTTTTCCTGCCTTTTGCTTGGTCTCGCTTTCTGCGCATCTGTGAATTTTCGTCTTACATGAGCAAGGCAAGCCGCTTGAGTGACATGCTCTAAGCTGTCATAAGCGGCATAACCATCACTTAATAAGTAACCATTATAATGCCCTAAAAAATCTTTAGCACAGGCGGCGGCACGGCTTGGTTGGTAATCGTAGATAACAACCGGAGAGTCGGTAAACTCACCACTTCGATACACCCACATATAAGATTTTAATTGAGCGGCACGGTCTTCTTCTCGTAGCACTTGAACCGTAGTTTCATCTGCACAAATGATCCCTTCTTGTAGTAGCTTATGTTTCATAGCATCAATGATCATTTGGCTTTTGCTGCCAAGCTGAATGCACCAATTAGCCAGTGTGCTGCGGCTAATATCGATACCGGAACGATTAAGGATGTCAACTTGACGATAAAGCGGTAAGGCATCCACATATTTTGCTGTTACGATGGCGGCAAAAGCATCGGCGCTGCCGATACTTTTGGGGATCATACTCGCGGGTTTTGGCGCCGTAATGATTTTGCTACTAGTTTGAGTCTTTTCACATTGTCGACATGCGTACTTAGTGCGTTCATGGCGGATCACAGTGACTTTTTGAGGAATAATTTTGAGTTCTTCTGAGACTTCTTTGCCACATTCATGCAAAGGAGCGTCACAGCAGCCACAATAAGGCGTATTCAACTGATGTTGAATCACTTCTCTATCAAGCTCCTTAGGGAGAGGTTTTCGACCTTTTTTATGATGCTTTGGCTTGGTTTTAGGAAGGGTATTTTGCTGCTCAGCTTCATTGAATGTGCCTTTGGCGATTTTTTCGCTTTGGGACGAAAAACGTTTCGATTTATTTAAGTTAAGTTGCTCATTAAAGTCTAAGGTTATCCTTTATCCAATGATTATATTTCAGATCATGAGGTAATTTCTCTCCTTTAACGATCAAACTTTTGATGTGTTTAAAATGAATGTGTTTACCTGCAATATTGTTCGCCCCAACTATGTCGGCATGCTCTTGATACTGACATATTGAGTTTGTACATGAAAAAGAACGATCATGTCGGTTATTTTTATCTGTATGGCCACAGGCAGGGCAGCACTGACTCGTGTATGCGGCATTAACAAACTTCGGCTCAGGGAGGCCCTTCATTGCCAATTTATATTTCAGGAGCGTTTCAAGTCGCCCATATTGTTGACGAGATAGGATGCGAGAATAATTATTTCTCTTCGTAAAAGGTTTCCGTTTCATTTTCGGGTTGTTTTTTAGGTTAGACAAGTCCTCTAACACAACTTGGCAATTGTACTTATCTGCAATGTCGGTAATTTCGTTGGCGAGATGATGCATTAAGTTAATGGTGTAATTAGAATAGGCATCGATAAACCGTTTTCCTAATTTTTGATTGTTTTTCTGCTTTTCCTCATAGATCTGCTGGTGTTTTTTAAGGTGCTTACCTGTGCATGATCCGGTAAAAATGATAGCCCCCGATATCGGATCTCTAACTGAATAAGCCGCAATTTCTTTAATACCACGATCGATCCCCATAACAGTCTCAGGGCTGCGTTTTTTTATATAGAAGGTAACACTAACCATTAAAAAGAATCGTTCGTCGGCTGTTGCTATTAACTTGGCTACTTTAGCTTGACCTTGCTCTAGTGCGTTCAATTGGGTCGGCGAGCAGGATAAAGGTACGAGCATACCTGTAGATGTTTTGCATTTAACTCTTTTATTTTCTCTGGTATCTATCATATCCAATTCCAACGGCTCTGCTCGCTTATCTTTCGCACTCCAGAGGTTAAGAAAGGCGAACAATCTACCTTTGTCATCTCTGTTTATCATAAACCCATCAGAGATTCGGTATTTTTCAAACGTCAGAGGCCGATGTCTAGGGTTACGCAGAGAGGTCAGATTATTACGGGCTTCGGTTTCGATTTCTTCATCGGATGATAGGCATAACTCATTGAGCCAGTGGTTATAGTCAATAATATCAGGGAGTGTTGTGTGGAAGGATGCCTCTTGGCCAGAAAGTGTAAGCTCCACGTACGAACTAACCTGAGCTAAAACGGATTCAATTGTAGAGGCCTTTAACGCAGAACCAAATGGTAGGGGCCTAACAAGGGATTGCAACTTCTTTCTGATGTTTATCAGCCCCTTCTTACGTTCTACTTTACTTTCCATTTTAAGTAAAGCTTTGGCGTCTTGTTCACAATTCGACAGCACTTTGTAATACGCCATTTCAGATTGTTTAAAAGTTTGGAGTAATGTTTTTTTCTTTTTGTTAGAAAGGTTATGCAGTTCAAATCGGTAGGTTTTAATACATACATTCTTTCCTTTTGGCGGTCTAGTTTTGGGCATTTTAAATACCTCCATTTACAAGGTTAACCGGGTAACCTTACTAGCCACACACCCGATAGCACACGCAGCGCGTCAAGATGACCCATTTGCTGATCACTTACTAGCCACACACCCGATAGCACACCTATACTGCGAAAAGCAGCTCCACTCTCAAGACTTACTAGCCACACACCCGATAGCACACTGAACATAAAAGACGTTATTTTCTTTATAATCATAAGGTTAGTTACAAATTGTTATTTTTACCTTTTATTTTTGATAAGAATAAAAACCAACTAAAAACAATGAGTTAAATTTATGATTGGAAAAAGGCTTTTAAATAATATGCATTTTATTGGGTATCAACTCTGCGGATTACGTCCTATGCCGCCTCGCACTGCGGATTGGCGTTTCGAGTTACGACTTTTAGACCAGAGGATGTTAACTATTACAAAGGTAACGAGTCCGGCATCCTCGAGTACAAGGGTGGTAAGGTAAGCATCAATGACACCCGCACCCTGAGTACAAGGGTGGTAAGGTAAGCACCAATGACACCCGCACTCAAATTAATGATAGCAGAAGAATCAAATAGGTTATTTTTAAGTGATTACTAGCAATATATTGCATTGTTAATTTGATTGCCCTATCAAATTTCAAAGTGGGGCAAAGAAGCGATATGTCAAAAACAAGTTGGGCAGCTGTCGGTACTAATGGCTTCAAACATGCGGTTGGTAGTGCTAAGGGTTATATTCAGGGTATTGCGTAGAGGTCTAAATAATTATCCCTCAGATTTGAATTGGGATTTTCTTACTAACATGGTTTTTGCCCCCCATACCTTATTTCAGGGCTAATTTATAGCTAATCATTATGCTATAAATTATCTAAAGTCACTTTTGAGTCGAGAGGTAAATTATGAGCAAAAAACGGTTGTCAGAAAAAGACCTTTTAGAAGGCTTAATAAGCCATACTGCACACACTGATGAACTCTCTATTGCAAGTGAAAAAAGTTGGGGGACTTATTCGGAAGATGCGGATAAGGCAGATAGCGATTTTCTAGTTGAACGACCCGATGTTTTTGACTCTTCCCGAATTGAATTTGATAAGGGTGAACAAGACGAATACCAGAAACGACAAAAGCCACTATAGCTAGTGGCTCTATTACGTGCTACCTGCAATCAATACTCTATGAGCGGAAGAGAAAGGGCTATTTGAATTCATTTGTCTACGAGTGGGGCCGAAGCCGCGTTTCTCATAGCAAGCGACAGTAGTATATTATTATATTCATGGAATTGGAATCTGTTATTTATTCTGAAAGCACTGACAAATTTAAGTCCAGAACCATGCAAAAAGGCTATGTAAGAAATCACCTAAGTTTTTATTAAAGTGTGGATTTGTAGGGTGTTAATTAAAGATGCATTGAGGTTGTGAACGGCCTTTACTCTACAACAGAAAAATCCACGTATTACTCGGCTAATAAATTAAATATACCTAAAAGCGGATAGTCTCACTTTAATACCTTAGTGAGGATAATATAGACGTAGTCCCTACTAAGGGATATGTGAAGTGGCATAGTGAATTTGGTCACTACATTGCTATGTTTTTGGCCGCGCGATCGGTGTATAAAGCTTGGGATTGTTTGGTCTAACAGCCTCGTTGATTCGAGGTTGTTATGAACCTTAAGAAGTACGGTGAAGTTAAAGTAGAGCAGGCATTCAAAAATAAGCCAACGTGGGAAACCTTTTTAGTTCAAATTGACGGCCAATGGATAAGAAATGGGCTAAATATTCAATCTGAATCTGTTACTACAGACTTACTCACTCACTGAACGTAAAGTTCTACTTGATGGAAAGTTAGTTGAAGCATATACGTATGGATATGGTACTGAAATTTCAACATTATACACAACATTAGTTACCGCACCTTTACCATCATTAATTGCCCGAACAGTAGGGGATAAGGGGGTATTTGATGTCGTGATAAGCGGCATCCCGAAAGTATTACCTGATGGGTTTTATATTTATTACACACCTTTTCCATACGTATCCCAAGATGGTAAGAACTACATAAATACAGCAAATGCTTTGCCAACAATTTACACGCAAGGCGAAAATACGAATTTCTAAAACCTACTAACAAGAGTGAGATATAAACACTGTCAGTAAAAGTATAAATGAAACTGCGGTTTCATAAAGTGCCATTTAAATGAAATCGCAGTTTCCTTTTTAAATATTATGCCTATCCTGTTTTCTAGTCTCAATTTGTCGAAAATATCATTGACCCAATCTCAATTATGAAACTATAATTTCATTAAAATACATAAAGTGAAAGTGTAGTTTCAATATGATCATCAAAAACACTCAGACTAAGCGCGGGGCGGTAGTGTTCCCGAAGAATCTGAAAATCCTACATGACTTGGGCGAGAACATAACGTTGGCTATGATGCGCCGAGGAATAACCCAAGACATGATGCACAAGAGGACTGGTATTTCCAAGCCTACACTGAGGAAAATAGCTAAAGGTGATCCTTCAGTGTCTATCGGCCACTATGTTAATGTGCTTGCTGTACTTGACCTATTAGCGGATCTAGGCAAGGTAGCACTTGATGATGAGCTTGGTAGGAAGCTTCAAGATATAGAGCTATTACAAAGAAAACGATAAGGACTGCTAACGAATGGAAATCTACGTCTACGCTGGTTGGATTGATACAGGCGAACCTATGCTTGTAGGTATGTTACGGTCTTCTGTAATTCGCGGTAAGGAACATTTTAGCTTTAATTACGCCGAGGAGTGGCTGGCTTCCAAGTACATATACCAAATCGATCCAGCGCTTCAATTGTACGTGGGGGAGCAGCACTCAGGAGATGACAGAAACTTCAAAGTCTTTCTGGATTCATGCCCTGATCGCTGGGGCCGATTACTGATGCAGCGCAGAGAAGCGGTGATAGCACGTCACGAAAAACGTAGAGCAAACAAACTGTTTGAAACAGACTATCTATTGGGTGTGCATGACTCGTTTCGTATGGGCGCTCTACGCTTCCGTACCTCGCATGACGGCCCATTCCTTGATGAAAATGAAGACTTGGCCGCGCCAGCGATGATATCACTGACTGAACTGCAGCAAGCAGCAAATGGTGTGGAGGATAAACCTGAGTTTGATAACCCAGATTATCTCAAATGGCTTAACATGCTTATCTCTCCAGGTTCATCACTAGGTGGCGCTCGCCCGAAAGCATCCGTGAGAGATGTTGACAACACCCTTTGGTTGGCTAAATTCCCAAGCCGTTATGATGATTATGACATAGGGCTATGGGAATTTGTTGTTTACCAAATGGCTCTCGATGCTGGGATTAATATGGCAGAATCAAAGGTAGAAAGCATTGGTTCGCATCACCATATTTTTCTTACCAAGCGGTTTGACCGTGAAGGTGATGGTAAAAGGCTTCATTTCACTTCTGCAATGACGCAATTGTCTTATTTTGACGGTAATGATGACGGTGCAAGCTATCTAGAACTAGCTGAATTCCTTACCCAGAACGGCTCAAATACACAAGAAGACCTAGAGCAGCTTTGGGTACGTATGCTATTCAATATTATGGTTTCCAATAGCGACGATCATCTACGTAACCACGGTTTCATTTTTGATACGGCAGGTTGGCGATTATCGCCAGCGTATGACATTAACCCTACCCCGAATGCTACAGGTTTGCACCTAAACATCGATGAAGTGAGCAATGCTCTTGAGGTTGAACTAGCCTTTGAAGTCGCAGAATACTTTCAATTGGACGCTAAGAAAGCTCATGATATTTATCAAAAAGTAGCCACTGCCGTTTCACGATGGGAAGAACTGGCAAAAAAAGCAGGAATAGGGAAAGGGGAACGGGATCTACTCAGGGGTTGTTTTCAAGTGCCATAGACCTTATGTAGTTCTACAAGCCACAAAAATGAAGACGTTTGTTAACTACAGAGCAACCGTAAGCGTTAAATATACATTGTTTGCCCCCAATAAAGAAAGTCCGACATGTCGGAGGTTGCAACTTTTAGAATTTTCTTAACATTAGGAATTATTGCGAAGCTGTTTAATATAATTCCCTAACGAAACTATCGCCCTTCACGAAACTCAATAAGCCTCGACCACGCCAAACACTTGTTTATATTGTTCCCAGTTAGTTGTTCTGTAGCGAGGCTTTGGCATTGATCTAAGTATGTGAGTGAACTTAGATGATCTGATCTGCTCGTAGCTTTAAGCATTAGTTCCCTGATTTAAGAAACAAAGCCATGGTTAGAAGGTTGGTCAGGCTCTGCAAACATTAACGAGGATCCAGATATATTCTCACATCATAACTCAGCATAGAATGATCGCTCAGCGATTGACCCAGATCGTCTATTCAAAACATATAAACCAAGTAGAGCTACCGGAAGGCCAATAACAATTTGATTCGAAGTATTACATTCTCAATATCATTCATTATGATTACTTAATACGGAATTCAATAAGCTATTCGAAACTGGTATTAACCCTACTTTTAGTCCGAAGGGCTTAAACGCTTTATCAAGAATATCTGTTTTAAAAACTCCACGGTCGTTCTCTATCTCAGATATGGTTTTTCTTGAAACACCAACCATTTTGGCGAATGTATCTTGTTTGACACCTAATACATTGATCCGAAGCTCTTTAAGGGCTTGTCCTTGTGTTAGCTCACCCATTAATAAGGTTCGAATAACTTCACTTATTTTGTACTGCCTTTCTGATGCAGGTATTGATGGTGCGTGTTTAGACGCTCTCTTTTTCTCTGTTTCAACGTACTCAATTGAGCTATTAATGGGGGATTGTAGCTGCTCTATCGTTTTTAAACGTTGATTTCTTGAGCGAAGTCGAGCTATAGCCTCATGTGCTGATTCTACTGACGAATCACTTGAACCATCGATATTTTTTTTGTTAGTACTCATACCAGCCCCCATTTTTTCAATTTTATAGTAATGAAATCCATGCCAATGGCTGGCATATCTAAAATTTGCTTTGGTACGCCACTTTCTTCTAACCTTTCTTTTAAAGTAAGGCAGTTTTTAGCTACTTCTTTAAGTTCACTTAATAAGGTTTCTTTAGAGACTAAATCTGATAATGAACTTGCTATACCATCAAAATCATATTCACCACCGACTTCTAATGGTGATTTCCATTTGGTTGTTCTTGGTATGCCATCAGGGTCGGCTTTCATTGGTGCAAAGTCATAAATTGGAGCGAGTTTGATATAACCGTCGCCTTTAATGAAGGAGGTGTTTCTTCCATGATTGTCACTATTACCAAATAGAATATTGAGCAAGTCTCGCTTTACCCATTCAATGACAAAACCTTGAACATCAAATTGAAATCCCTGCTCGGTAACCATATGACTATTCATGATTTTACAAATCAGCTCCCGAATAGTTTCTTCATGGTCGAGAAGGCTGCCAGGCCCTTTATTCAAAATGGAGTAAACAGATTCCATAGAATAGCGCTGAATATTCCGCTCTTTATCAATATAGATATCGAATCTTGGTAGCCAAAGAGAGGGGTAATTTGTACCTTCTTCTAAGCGCATAGATTCAATAGGAATGGTATCGATGCCTAGGTTTGTTAGTTCATGGTAATAATAAAATTCAGCGCGTAAAATATTGCAGTCTATTTGCCCCCGAGCACCTCTAGGATATTTTACTAAATAGTGTAAATCTTGATTTGTTATATCGTCTTGAAAACTATCAATCCAGATTTTACCGTCGTTAGAACAACGTAGTAATAATTTGGGTGCTTCACCACCAGCACCGGTTGCACCGCCAGCCGCTGCTCCTCTTTCTTGGGCATAATCTAAGAAATCACTGGCTCGGTCGATAACATCACTAATTGCAAACAAGAGCGAATCTGATTTTTCAGTTCGCATAGGTAAAGATTCTTTTATTCTCAGGTTACCGACAGGGGAGATAGTGCCATATTTCAACAGAATGAAATTTTGCTGTTCAATAGAGAGATCTTCAATATCAAGCTGTTTGACCCAAAAACCTCGACTTGCACCGCTTGGCATAATGTCGTCAAGAAATCTCAACCAACCCGAACGGCCCATATCATCAAAGAAGAAATTAACTGGGTAATTAATTGAAACGGCATGCATGTCATCTTTCTCGAAGTGAGCGAGTGCATACTCTTTTTGATAGTGAATCTCTGTCGTGACGAAATTACCTTGATCACTTTTAGGGAAAGTAATTTGTGCAATATCAGACCATATTCCGAGTATGTAGGCTTGTATCGTTAGTGATTCCATAACAACCTCTAAATTATTATGTGTATCATACTACTCATAAAGTTCAGTTTCATCAAGCTGTGTAACTTAAAGTTGTCATTATATCTTGGTTGGTAACTCGGATTTTCAATTTCTAAAAACCGATAAATTTCTTTTTTAGTATACTTTAGTCTTCAACTATCTATATACGAACGTTCTAAGTTCACTTCAGGGCACTTGTTACAATTGATAATAATTGCACAATCCATTGCTTCTTGAACAGCCATCGCAATAAGCCTTGAGGTTCGAAATGAATGAGGTACTATCGTCAGCAATGACTTTCTCTACAGCTCATCTCGCCCTCATTGGTTTCAAAGTTCCTACGTTTAAACATCCATCAGTTTAAACGTTATAGTTTATTGATAATCTCTTACCTGATAGCCTTCAAGTTAGAGATATAATCGTTGCACGGTATAATACCCCCTCAAAGCAACCATTTGATCTCCTAAAAGAAGTTGGTAAGGATAGTGTTGGTGCGATCACTTTACTTCCTCCTGAATATCCTTTTAAAAAAGAGCCTCTCAACAAGGTTCGAATAACTTCACTTATTTTGTTCAGCCTTTCTGATGCGGGTATTGATGATGCGTGCTTAGACGCTCTTTTGTTCTCTGTTTTAACGTACACAATTGAGCTATTAATGAGGGACTGTGGCTGCTCTATCGTTTTTAAACGTTGATTTCTTGAGCGAAGTCAAGCTATAGCCTCATGTGCTGATTCTGCTGACGAATTACTTGAACCGTAAGTGTTTTTTGTTAGTAAGCGGATTTAGCCAACGGACTATAATATATCTTCTTCGCAAGATGCTGATGAGCTTGAATTCTGTTCAAGCTCATCAGAATTTAGTGATTAAGTTGGGTATGGATAATGTATAAACGTCATCCCACTGGATTGGAAGGTTGTAAATGCATCTTGACTTGCGATGACGCATTTTCGTTTTTCTAAATCCACTATCACAACTCTATTTTCTGCATAACCAACAAGACAACCTGGGTTTAGGGTTTGTTGATGCTGTGCTAATAAGAGTGAATGTGTCAGTTTTAGGTGTTTGAACCATAAGTCAGCTTGATTAGTGTGTACCTCTCGATGGGTTACATTCACGGAGGCTAACCAATATTTTACCAATGACAACTCAGGGTATTGCTGATGTAATTTTAGATCCCATTGATACGTAACTTCAGGATGATGGTATATGTTTATGCTATCAAATAGGAGTGCTAGCATCGGCGGTTGTGTTCGCCAACGTTGCCAAGTACGTTGAGCATAAATTGATAATTCATCTTGTAATAATGGATTCGGGTTATTTAAAAAAGATCCTTCTGAGCCCCACCAAATAGCTTGTATGTCTACATTTAGTAGCCCTAAAGAAATTTTATCGATAAGATTTATATCGGAAGCGTCTATATTCAATCTTTCTTTTAATTTCGATATTTGTTGTTTTAAAGTGGTGAGCTGTACTTTATCCATCATTTATTCCTCCGCCATCAATTGCGCAAAAGCTGAACCATCCCTACCTGTCGCATTGATGACATAAGGCGCATAAATATCAAACAGCATCTTAGTGTTGCTGTGTCCTAACATTCGTGAGATATAAACTGGGTTTTCAAGTGCCGCCATATGTAGTACCGCAGCAGTATGCCTTGTTTCATAAGGACGACGTCTTTCCAATCCTGCTTTTTCTAATGTCGGATACCAGATATTTCTCGCCACATAATGACAGCTTAAAGGGCGATCTTTTAAGTCGGTAAACACCATATCATCTTGATGATTCTTGGTTTCAACCACTCTTTTCAAGGCCTGATATACCTGCTCATTCATTTTTATTTCTCGACGAGATTTTGGGGTCTTCACATCTGAGAATTTTCCTTGAACCCAGTTTTGTCGAATTTTTATAAGTCTATGCTCAAAGGCCAAATGCTTGACTTGAAGCCCATGGATCTCACAGCTTCTCATACCGGTATAAAAGCGAACTAAATAGTAGTCATACCATTGTGGATCCACATGCTCCATAAAGCTTTGTAGTTGCTTTTTGGTTAATGGGCTAGATTCAGCAACCGTTTCTCGTAATCGTTTATAGCGTCGAAATGGATAGTCAAATTTCAGCTCTTCAGAGGCAACACTAATGATCGAAATTAAAGGGCCAACGAGTGCATTAACTCTTTTCGTGCTAAGTAAGGGACAACCGTCTGATTTTTCTTTATTGGCCAAAGATTCTCGAAAATATTCAACTTGTTTTAAGGTGATTTCATTAATCAATGTATTGCCAAAAAATGGGATAAGGTAGCGTTGAATATCCCCTGAGATGGCTTTGGTGTAAGAGCTAGACCATCGATGAGTTTGACGTTCAATCCATTCACAGGCGTAATCATCGAAATAGGGGTAAAGCATATCTGGGCTTTTTTCACGACGCAGTGCCTCAAATTTGGCGACTTTTTTACTGTTAGGAAAAAAATCACGGTATTCAAACGTATTAAGTTCAAGCTCAGCATTTATTTGCTTCACTGTCGCTTTAGCTATCTTGATGTTTTTTGGGGTGGCCGGCATTTTTGACGTTTCGCGAAAGCGGATGCCAAATACATGTAGATCATACTGAATGATGCCATTTGGTCGGATACGGTAATTCGCCATATCAAATCTCCATTATTTAGAGTTGTCTTTGCCAAATGGAGTTCGGTAAAATACTCACACTGGCTTGACTGGGTTAAACGCTTTAGTAGCTAGTACGAGGCAGAGGGGGGGCATCCCCTTTGTCTCAACTGCTTTTTTACTTACCCTTCCATCCTACCCGTGTTTTTTTTATTGCAAGTCTTCACTAAAACCTCATGGTTACATTTAACCTATGATAGTTTTAAGTTTTTTAAGTTATTGATTTTAATTTATTTTATTGCTCTTCCTTTCTCTGTCTTTTCCTTGTTTTTTCGTCACTCTCTAATTTCTTGAAATATTTCGTAACATTTTTATTGGGGGTTTTTATGTCCGAAATTTTTTTTTTGCACATCTAGCATATAGAGAATGAAAAAAGAGAGAGTGACATGGTTGATAAAATAGCAGTTGAATCGATATTCATTTCAAAAGTAGTACGTTTAGCCCCTCTGAATCCAGATCCTGAGCAGGCGAATTATTTAATGCGATGCCATAGGAAGGTTGGATGTGATGAATTGATCGTCAGGATCAAGCGGAGCATATTTCCCGTAAAAGTACTGGTACATAAAAGAGAAATGTATGCGTTAGAGTCACTTTCAGAGTTGGAGTTGTTGAGCCAAGTAGAGCCCGATTGCCAATGTGAGGTTGCTATCCTTGGTAAGGCGAAAACACTGGATGAGATCCAAACACGTATTGTTGACCACCTTTATTTCAAGGCAAGTTCGTCTTATGGATCAAAAGCTCTATATGGTTTGGAAAAATATTGGCAGGAAGCATTTAATTACCATCCCCTCATGTCCCAATCAGATTACGCCAAAGTACTAGGATGTAATCGCTCTACGTTATCGAGAGAAAGCCGAGAGATTGAGTCGTTTGCTTCTAGCTTGCAGAACAATGAAAAACTAGATGAAGATTTAGCTCTAAACAGTTATCTGGACACGGACTTCTCATGGGATTCGCTGACTTCGCATATACCAGATCTTTTTGTTCAATCTGTTGAGAATTCGGGTGGTGAACATGAGTAATGAAGCGACTAAGTTAAAAAATCAGGATTTGTCGTTTTTCTGTGAAGGCTTTTATGCTTATTTAACAGAATCAAAAATAGATGATTTTTCTATAACTCTTGCGAGTTGGCGAGAAGGTGTTAAAGCCGTAAATGACCTATGCCCTTTAACCTCTGATTTATTATCAAGAAGTTCCTCATATCAAGTATTGAAAAAATGGCACCAAGTCGTCACAGGGATATCTGACAGCAGTAATGTGCTTGAAGAGCGTATTAATAAAAAAATGGCCTTTACGATAGATAAGTTTAGTCATTTTCATCGTTATGTATCGCAGTCGTCTTCATTAGAAAGTGAGGGAGTGGTAAATACCCACAGTTTGTATATTAAAAGATCGGATCTGCATTCTTATCTTACTCATTACCCACTATTTTCGACCTTGCTACTCATTGTATTTAATCGTGAGGAGCTCAAAGCGTCTTTAGTTCATCAGCAAGTTTTATCTTTGCTCGAACAGCCGGATGTGCAATGGTGGCTTCTATTGTTGGCAAGGTTAAAAGAGTACGGCGCAGAACTGAATTACCGAATGTGCTTAGATTTTGATAAAGCTCGACAAAATCTGCCTTCAATTTGGAAAAAAGTGTCTTTATCCGTCTTGAAGGACGCTTCGCTAAATGAACTATTCCGCCTTTGCCAAGCAAACCCAGAATTGGTTGATTTGGCTGGGTATTTTCAGGTAAAACCGAAAACTATTCGCAATCAGAACCGACCCATTTATCAGGCTATTAATCAGCATCAGAGAAATATGATGATAGATGGGTATGAGGTCAACATACAGACTCCAACCGATATCGATGGAGAGTATTCAGAGCAAGCCATATCAATAGCTGAAGAAGCAGCCTCAACGGCTATCAATAAAGAAGAGCTCACGACTAAGCAAGCGAGATTAAAATTTCACCTTGAAGCAGCAGGGATGGCAAATGCTTATCGACGGGCGAACAAAAGACTACCCATGGATAACCAGGTTTTAACCGTCGATGAGTTTTCTACTTGGTTAAACTACAACGCACCAGAGCTAATGAGAGGGAACTTAAAAGTTTAGATAAAACTCAGAGAAAACATTGGTTCTTGTTTTTTCTCAAAGTACTTGGAATTAAAGATTTCGCTTGGGTTCTGATCAACCGAAAAGCGAAAGAGTCTAGTTCCAAAATGCCCAAACAAATTGTTTATGAGCGTAAGCAACGTCAGGAGTTGCTGTTTACTCTTGCCCTGTGATCTGTTTAAAGGCAAGCAACCCCGCTTGGTTCGAAGCAATATTATTCTTCACAAACCGTTTTAAAAGGGACCTTAGAGCTACCATTACCTTGGCCAATACAATCACTTTTTCAGCTGATTTTGCAAGATCTTCCTGCACAAAAGCGCCATAAGATAGCGTTATTAGAATCTTTTCAGATCACAGAAGAAGATCACAAAAAATGGTTAAGAGAGCGGTTATCTAAATCTAAACATATATTTCCTTTTAAAGTGACGGTTAGTCGGTTGTTTCAGACATTCCATCGATTTTGTGGTGATAAAATTCCACATGTCTTACTGGATTATTTATCTGAGCAAGGCAGTGTTCAGATGCACTATATCAATGCTGAACTCGAAGCCATGCCAAATATTATTCATCGTTCTTGGTATAAATTTTTAGAAGCTCTAGGCAGAAAGGAACTACTGGAATGGAACTCTGAAAGTGCATTCTCGACAATAAATCACGAAACCTATCACGATCAATTTGGCTCTGCGATCACACTGCGTAAAGAAGTCCATCAGCGTGTATTTGAAAGATTGTTGCAGTTAAGCCATCACGCGACTGAAAGACTACAGAGCGCCCTTTATGGTTATGCTAGCCAAACCATTCAACAAAGCTCAGCGGTAGCCAAGTGTTTATCTCAATATAGCGAAATATCAGCCTTGTATGTACACATTCGGTGCGCCACTGAACTTAGCCTCCGTCCGGTAAAATCGCCATACCCTTGCATGAAAAATTGTGCACATGAGATTGGGGTATGGACGGTGCAAGATAAGCGGAGTCATCATGAAGATGAATGGCGGCTATTGATATTAAGCGACTCGTTAAAAGTGCTCGTTATGGCTTACTGGCGTTTTCAATCAGCTTTTCAGCTTATGAGTACATCTTCACAAGATCGGCAAAAGCAACCCGTTGTAACGGTTTTTGATGGTGAGTATTGGTGTCCATTAGAACCAAAACAAGTCGCACGTTTATTTAAGCTTTATCTCAGCGATTTAGAACCTGGTACTTTCCGGCATGTCTCTGCACGAACTGTGTTTGAAGGGGCGAACACCAAGCATGACAATGATTTTTCGCAAACGGAATTGAATGTCTTAATGAACCACTTTGAACGGGGACAAAGTCCTTTATCGTCTTATCAGCTTTCGTCTATCCCTCAACTAGCAGAGAGACAAAGAGGAGTGTTAGAGCGCGAGTTTTCAACGCTTTTTAATACCAGGACTGACAAGGAAATCATTGATAGCCTAGAGAAAATTACAGAGGAGGGACGATATGTTATTTCATGAATGGGTCAATTTTTTTGAAAATCGTCTTCCTTTTCCTTCAAAACTTCATAAAGACGCGGTGCTTACTGTACTCACTCGTATCGATAGCCAGTGTCCTGCATTGCTTGATGAAAAGCGTTTGAAGTCAGATTCAGCCATTTCATCTCAAAGCAAGCCACTTTCGTTAGCGGTGCAAAGCCGAGCGGAGCTTGAAATGACCACCGCCATTTTAGATGGTTTATTTGAAGAGCATGTTCAGCATCGTAATACGTTAATTGCTCCTGTAGTTCGTATGCCTTTGCCTCGAGAAAAACCGGTGTTTCATACCAATCAGTTGCCTGTTTATTTCATTGAGATGTTAGTTGAACAGTTACATGAAAAGTCGAAGGAGCCCGTGTTAATAAAAGAAAATCACCTATCGAATGGAGCCATAGAAAAGCCTTCTGCTTACGCAGGACAGCTTTTGTTGATGGTGGCTTATAAAACGGGTTTAACAAAGCTAAATGAATTGTACGAATTGATGGTGGTTCATCATGATACGGCTGCTTCAATTGCCGACTTGGCCGTCATTAGCGTGTATTTACCAACTAGTCACCGCAGGCTTTACCTGCATGGAACGTCATTACTCGCATGGAAATCATTACTACCCTTGTGTGCCAGTGTTAAAACCTTAACGGAGTCGAAGCTCAACAAGTGGGTTAAAAGTGCATTAAATTTGTGGGTTGTAAGCGCTTGTGGCTCAGTTAACAAAGAGATCCTTGATGGGCATTTCGCTACAAAAGAGTCTGCTGTACTGAAAAGCATTGGTTTGCTCCACCATAGCGTTGGATTGCAAAACTTATGGCGATATAACCATGCACTAGATGAAGTGTCATTTATTCGGGCAATGACAGGGCAAATCGTCAAACATCATGATTATAGAGATAGCCCCAAATTCAACTCCGAACTGCGACATTTGTAATTTCAAGCAGCCAACATCATTTTGCTAAAAATGACGGCTGGTTGCTTGAACCCTAAACACTTCTTTGGACGATAATTTATCCGAAGTTGGGCTCGCTCAACTTCATCATCACTCACCGACCGTAAATCTGTTCCTTTCTTGATATATTGTCTCAACAGGCCATTAGCATTTTCATTAGCACCGCGCTCCCAAGAACTATAAGGGTGAGCAAAATACACATCGGTTTCTAAGGCTTGTGCTACTTCCATATGACCCGCAAATTCTCTGCCATTATCGGCCGTTATAGTATGAACAAATCGTTTGTATGGCCGTAATAAGTCTATCGTCGCTCTGGTCACATCTTCTGCTGATTTTGAAGGCACTTTTTTTACTAAATAAAACCGTGTGGCTCGCTCTAAGATTGTGACAATAGCGCCCGTACCATGTTTACCAAGAACTGTATCAATTTCCCAATCACCAAAACGTGTACGATTATCGACATCTTTGGGTCTTTCATCTATTGAAATGGCATTTTTTATTGCGGGAGCTTTATCTTTCTTGCCTCTTCTATAGCGTTTATGACCTTGGCGTAAATGACGAAACAGTTTACCGCCTTGCCGTTTATTGCAGGCAATAAAACGGTAAATCCATTCATGACTGACTTTTTCTCCAATACGAGTAAGAACGTGAGATATTTGCTCTGGACTCCAGTCTTGCGTTATTAAAAACTCAATAAATTCGACACGTTGTTGCGGTACTCGATACTTAGATGCGTTTAATCGCTTTGCCCTAGATAGTTGCTGGGCTGTATCTGGTGAATATTGTTCTTTTGTACCGCATCGTCTCAACTCTCTATAGAGAGTTGAGCGGTGACATTTTACGGTTTTGGCAATTTCAGAAATTGAAATTCCCTGTTCTAAAAGGGCAGAAATCTGGTATCGTCTTCCCTCGGTCAACTGCTGATAATTCATGGTAGTCCGCTTGTTTCTTTGGCGAGAAGAGCGTACCACTTTCAGCAGTTGGTTTCCTCTTCTACACCATTCCATGAATGTCGCAGTTATTATCTGAAATCAGGGCCAACTCATTGAACATAAATATCTTAATGACTCAGTTGAGTATAAGAAAGGGGCTGGCATTGAGTATGTGATACAGACTAGCGGTGAGAAAAGTAACGTGAAAACAGCGGATTCAATATTTGTTCACGAGGCACAATACCATACTCAACTACTTGATATATTGCAGCGTTACCGAGAAGTCGATCCTAAAGAAACGAGAAAATCCTTAGCTTTTTCTGAGGCGAAGAAAGAGGTGATAGCGCTGTCTAATAAACAACTTTCATGGCGAAGCCGATTATTGGTTGATTGGCTCATATCTTTATTCATCCATGGCTCTGCATGGAAAACAAAGCTAGCGATAAGCTCTTTGCTGACCTATCACTCTCGTATCAAAACCTTCATAAAACATGCTTGGTCTGATTTATCCATACTGGAAACTGATCTTGAAACATTTACTCAAGCTTGTCAGATTGGAATTGATCACTTTGAGGATATTAATAGCCAATATACGGTCGCACGCTTCTTACGGTATTGTTTAAAATATAATGGGTTTCCAGCCATTGATTTAGACATCTTTGATTTGGTCAATGCCTCAGGGAAGGTACGAGTTAATTACCTTCCTCCTCTCATGTTCGATGAATGCTGTCAAAGTTTCCTGCAAGGTAAAGGGGGACTCGAAAGGGAGCTTATCGTGTTCATGATACTGTGTTATTACGCAGGTCTTCGTGAAGATGAAGCCCTTCATTTAAAATGCCGTGATATCTATTGCGATACCGGAATGCTGTATATAACCGATGAAAAAAAACGCAAGACGTTTCATGCGGTTCGTAAAATTCCGTTATTTTTATTTCCAGATGATGCTTTGACGCTATGTATTGAACATTGTGAGCAAGTAGCTCAGCGACACGATGAGCAAGCTTATCTTTTTCAGTCTTGGAGTGAGGATGGAGGAAGAACTATCTATCAAAAGCTGGAAAATCAGTTTATAGGGCATTGTCGTCAACATTGTCAAGATCCACGCATTGTTACTCATACCTTTCGACACTGCGCAGCCAATAATTGGGTGATTTTGTTGTCATTGATTAGCTTCGATTTACCAATGGAAACAGTCCCGTATTTTCTAAAACATGCCTTATTTTCTAAAGAAAAACGAGATCAAGTTAAGGAGTATTTCAAGTCATTTAATCAGCCTTTGTCTTCTTATTTTCCTATATTGGATTGGGTGAGTGACAAGATTGGACATGCAAGTCCATCAACGATGTTTGGGGTTTACTTACATCTGATTGATTGGGTTGAATGGCAGATTTCATCAATAGAGCGTCCGCTCTCAAAGTCATTACTTGTGCAGTGGACGAGCGATTCTAATTATGGTTACGAACTCGTTAAATCTCTAAGCTCACCATGTGAAGATAATCCTGAGAAAGTTTTGCTTTTATTACAGGGGGTAACGGAATTTGTTCAACGCAAGCTTCCGAATAAACAGTGCTTCAAAGTCTTAGCTCCTAAAGTGTTGGATAGGCCGTTGAATATTCAAAGTGGCCTGATGTTTTCTGATTTTGTTTATCAAATCAGTTGGTTGCAGCAAGGTGTTCACGATAAGGCCGTTCACAATAGTTTACTTGATTGGTGTCAACAAGCCTCGACTATTCCTGAGACAATTAGTATTAAAGTGAACCAACGAGCGCCCTGGCTGCGTTTGTGTCAGCGACTTAATTCGATTTCTTATCAAGATAGGGACAGATTTAAGCGCCTTTCAGCTCAATCTATGAAATTTTTACGCTATTTTATTCACGATAAAGCGATATCTAAGAAATCTGATCTTCGAAGTATTCTTGTGTTTTATGAAAGCCTTGGAATGAGTGGGTTAACTGTCAAAATCATCAGTGATGATTTGAAGTCAAAAGAGGCTCAACACTGGCAGGATCTTATTGAACACAAAGGTCACTCTGTGCATTGGGTTATCGCAGATGATAAGTGTTTAAAGGCGTCGTTAAGGCCCTATAATTATCGCTGGCCTTTGTGGGACAATTTCTTAGCTATCGCTCAGCACATCCAAGCATATCATTCGTATGTACAGTTTAATGCCACTAGGGCGAATGATGGTAACGGTCTGATAGACAGCATGAACCTTCTCACTCACAAGGAGGCTCTATGATGGCTGGGTCATGGGTGATATTAGATAAAAATGGTCGACATAAGTTTATTAAGTTCATTGCTACTGCATTGGTTGATAATGAATTTTGCAATTTGTTATTAACTTTTAAACCGTATAAAAGTGAGCTCCATATATCGAATCATATTGGGTGTTTATCCGGTGTACATGCCGGTTATACCTGGTCAATTATTGATTCAACAATAACGGCTGATATAAGTATCGAAGTGCCAGCCAAAAGTTTTTACTCACTTATTGATAAGCTGATCTCATTTGATGGTCACATACAACTGATACAGATAAAGCATGATAAATTCCAATTAAAGTCGGTCTATGAATCGAGAGCCGATCAAGGGGATTTGTTTGGGGAGCTATCATCGGCAGATTTTATTCCCGTGAATGATGTTAAATACTCATTAACTGTGCCAAGTTCCTCGAATGAGAGTCACAATCAGTATTACTTTGACCAAGAGCCGCCAATACATTCTCTAAGCATAAAATCATCTGTATTGTTAGAATATTTAAAACATATCAAAGCGATAAACAATGTATCGTTTTCAAATGTGAATAATGATGAATTTACGTCATTTGTTTTCGGGCTTGATAGCAATGACAACAGTACCGATGAAAACAAGATAATGAAAATTTTATCAGGGAAGGGACAAATTTTAATGAGTTATGAGGTAGAGGTCGACCGTTCAATTGGGCAAGTAGGACGGTGCCATTTAAATGCGGATCATTTAAGTTATTTAATTGGCATACTCACTCAAGTAAAGAACACCGTCACATTAGAGTTGCATGGTGATAGACTGATTGTAAGGAATTTAGGGTGGTTTTGTAGTTTTAAAGTGATATTACCTAATTTTGACCGGGAATCCAGAGAGCGACAATTACGGGTATTTGACCGATTTGTAGAAGTCGATCGCCCTACGTATTTATTAGAATCACTAATCCGTTTAGATATAACGGAATCAAATGAAAAAAATAAGCTCAAATTGCAGTATAGCCACCAAGAGCCTACACAAATTCATATAGCGATACATAAGGGAACAATACAAGCCAGTGATGTGTTGACCATACCAACACCATGGTTTGACGACGATATCAGTATATCGATTAATGTTCAGGCTTTGAATGAAATCTTAAGGTTTCTGTCAGATGGAACTTGGATTGGATTTGATAAAAAAACAAGTGTTATGCATCTCAAAAGTAGTGATGGTAAACACTATTTTGCACTGCAGTGTATGAGCTCTGAGTAAGGTGCGTAAATTCTCTCCAGAGAGGAATAAATCTTAGATAATTGCTTTAAGCTTTCATCAGTGAGGTCGCCTTAGTTAGCTAAGGCCTCATGCGAAATAAGTACACAGGAAAAGCTATCGCTAGCAAGCGGTAGATTGCTAGTATGAAGCATGAGAGTTACCTCTTGTTGTTTTTGATGAATGATTAAACACCTTTAATCAAAGTGACTAACACTCAACTTTTCAAATTGAAGTATCAGATCTAGTCTGAACTTATACACTTTATCTCTCATGTAGGTAAAGAACGCTACTAAGTCATTAAATTATGTGGATAGAGAGGGATTGGTTATAATATGACAGATGGTTTATTTTTATAATTAAAGGAGATGTCTCGTGATTCAAATTAATTTGTCTGCAGGTTTTGTTCCTTTATTAATTGGCTTATCTTTTTTATTTATCGGTGGTGGTCTAATGCTCTATTATGCTTATCGTTGGGACAAGCGTCATTTGAAAAAAAAATGACCAAATGAATTAGGCTCGAAAGATGAAAAAGTTTCAAACATTAATTCGCTCCGACAACAATACTCCTTTCAAGCTTTCGTAAGTGAAAAGTGGATTAGCCCCGCCGTTGTGTTATTAACATTGGGAGGGGCAGATCTATTAAATAGCCAAATACTTCAAATACGCATTTCTTAAACGTTCTACATTGCTATTAAAGTAACTTGGTGTAAGTCGGCTTCTGCTATAGTACTGTCTTGAAAGATCATGTTGGAAGCTTAACTTTGATCCTAGACCAGTATTGAGCTGATTATGGGTTTCGCCTACGCGAGTTTGCGCAGATAGAGAAAACTCATCAGTACCCCTCACCTGCACATAACCCGGTTTCATATCTCGCCAGAATGTCAGTGGGAACGATACGCCGGCTGTGACGAATTGTTCATTTTCACTATTAAGATAAGAGGCAAACACTTTCACATCACCTAACCAATGATTTGTGGTGGCTTGTATTCCTCTATCACCCTCCCAGAACTCACCGGCAGTGACTTCAAATTGCCAATTGTATTGAGGAATCGAGAGGGTATAGCTACCCAAAACCGTCCCTTTATTATCCATTGAATTACCATACTCATCATAGTCATCTTTGTAAGTGAACTCACTCACTTGGAAACTTAAAGAGTGGTAACCTTCAGGAGAATACCAAGTGGTTTCGTTAGCGCCTCCAAGATAACCGCCATAAATATAGCCCGCAGAGAATTGCGTCATCATATTAAATGGCAATCTAAAGGCTTGGTGAAGAACCGCTCGATCGATTTCATTGTCAAACTGATTATTTCCCCAGATTTTGCCATCTTCATAATCATCGCTGTTATCAATCGGAAGAAGGTAGCGAACGTCGGCAGCAAATCCTTTCCATAAAGGAATGTAAACATTGGTTGCGAGTGCGACGGAGTAATCTAAAACGCCGTATTCCGTTGCTAAGGAATAACGAGCTGCTGGGGAAACGATAACTTGCGTTCGACCTAAACCATTATTGATTTTATGATGTTGCCATTGAGCTGCATCTAATTTAGCGGTGAGATTATCCGTTGATATTTTCAGCTGTTTACATGCAATGCCTGATAATAAGAACTCTTGGTAGCATTTAGCTTCGGTTGTGATGGATAGCATCGGTATACCATTCGCTAACATAATAAGATCAATATCGGTGTCTTCAGTATTGATCTCTAAGTTGTGTTTTAGCGATTCACCGGCGTTGGTTGTTATAATACCTAAGGCAACCCCGGCACCATCGATTTGGTTTCGGTTATAACGTCTGTTTTCTAAGGCAATAACTATGCGATCTTGGACTTTACCTATTTGAATATTGAGAAAACCCTCTTGTTGTAGCTTTCTTGTCAGCGTCGTTAAACTAGAAAGTTCCGAGTGAGTCAGTTCTGAGCTTAGTAAATCCTGAGGTGTCGGTTTATTTTTTGTGGTGGTGTAGGGTTGGGTATCAGAGTATCCCATGACCGGTACAGTGATATTCGCCCCCCAGATATTATGGTCGGTATCTTCTCGTGTTGTATAGACTTGATAATTGACACTTGCTTGAATGTCATGAGGAAGCCAACCTTTTGGTGTCATCGCTTTAACGCTAGAGTTAAATTCCGTGGCATCATATTCGCCTGTTAATTGAATAAATGAAAACGGCTGGAACTCGATACCACCAAAAGGGCCATCCATGATCCCTGATTCAATTTTTGATTGGCTATAACCGGCACTGAACCGTAATGGTAAAAACTCAAAACTTTTATCCGCAACAATGTAAGTTGTTTGGAAGTTATTGGCTGCTCCTCCCATATCTTGAGCACCAATGGCTAAGTTAAAGCCCGTATAGTCATAAATGAATGGGAGTTGGTATTTGGCTGACGCGGATAAATCACGAATACCGCAATTAGATTCTGTATAAATATTACAATCGTAGGTTTGTGTGACTACTCGGCCAGCCACTTCCAGACCTGGAAATACCCCGAAGCTTCCAACCCAGTTATCGAGTTCACCAATACCTTGTTTATAAGGAACACCTTGTCCGTAGTACAAGTTAAATTTACCGGTATCTAAAACTTGCGCATTTGGCGTATTCGTTAACCCGGTGAAACTTTGGTGTGACGATAAATTATCAACGGCTGTACTAGCAAAGATCGCTGGTGATATGAGTGTTAGAGCAATGGTAGTGGTTATAGATGACGCTTTTTTTCTCGTCTGCATGACAGCATTCTATCCTTGTAGTTATTATGCAGATAAATAAACGCCGCTAAATATTTTTCATTAGCGGCGTTAATTCAGATGGTTTTAACTTAAAGGATTATGCACCTGTACCAGTGCTTCCTGTACCGCCAGTACCACCACCGCCTGTTGCAGGTGTATCAGGATCGGTAGGCTCAGGTTTTGTTGCAGCGGCAGTATTCTCTTCTAGCGCTTGCTTAACATCATCTTCTGAAATTTGATCAGACTGAACTTTTTCTACAAAGTCAGAATTTTTGAGTTTTTCTTTTAAGTTAACAACCTTTTCTTTTCCTGAATCATCAAGCGGGAAGTTAGGCATATTTTTAACCAAGATTTCTGATAACTTTTTGGTCACAGCTGCAATTTTGGTTGGATCCGCATCAGGCAGAGCGCTTACTGCATCAGATAAAATCATTTTAGTAGCAGCAAGTTTAGAGAAAAGGGTTGGGCTATTCTTTTTTAATTTTGCAACTGATGACTCGGTCTCAGAAAGAAGTTCTTTAATAGAAATACCATTGTTGGCGATTTCATCTAAACCAAGGCTCAATAAGATATCGCTAGCGGTTGACTCGTCATAAGCCGCTCCATCTAATTCTTTGTCAATTAAAGTGGTGAGAGGCGATAAAGTAGCACTTCCATCACGAGAAAATAAGCCTTTTGGTGCTGAGTATTTAACACCAGACATGTCTCGACCATTTTCCATATCAACAGCATCATTATTGCCTGTAAAGGTTAAGGTGCAGTTCTCTGGATCGTACCCGGTTAGATCCGTTAAACCATTATCATCCGTCGCATCACCTGTTACTGTTGTGCCATCATCACAAATAGCGCTAGGGATCATATTTCTTACTGGTCCATCATAAGCTTGAACTTCCATGGCGCTTGTATTTGAACCTGAGTCATCACTATCACTACCACAGCCATATAAAAGAGCACTTGCAATACACAGTGAGAGTATCTTTGCTTTATGATTTTTCATCCTTACCTCATAAATAAAATAATTAATTTAATGATTGCCCATCATAAGAGAAGCCATCCCTTGGATCAGCACACAGTTTCACTTACACACTACCATATTTCATTTGTAGGTGGTTTGTAAATAATCAAAGTGCCACAATGTTATTAAGTTTTTATTTATTTGCGATATGAATGAGTGGGGAGTAGGGGCTGGTTTACTCAAATGAGTAAACCAGCGAGGGGTTTTAAGCAAAAATTGCGCTATTTTGTGGTGTCGCTTTTGTATTCATAGTGATAGTAACCGTAACCACCATAAGCAGTGGCCGCTTTTGCTTCCATGGCATTAAGAATAAATCCTTTAACGTTAATACCATTTTGCTCAAAGCGTTGTAATGCAATCGTTGTTTCTTTGACTGTCGTTTTATCAAATCGTCCAACCATTAGCGTTGTACCAACATGTTGTCCAATAATTGCTGCATCTGTAACGGCGAGAATAGGAGGAGTGTCGACTAATACAAAATCATAATTTTCAGAGCACCAATCAAGTAAAGCTTTAAAGCGAGGATGCATCAATAACTCAGAAGGATTTGGTGGTATATCTCCGCGGGTAATGCAATCTAAATTATCAATAGTTAATGATTGAATAATCTCATTCATCTCAACCTGGCCACTGAGATACTCAGAAAGACCTGGACTTACTTTGCAGTCAAATGTTTTGTGGATATGCCCTTTACGCATATCGGCACCAATGATTAAAGTCTTTTGACTTGATTGAGCTATGACGGTTGCGATATTTGTTGAAATAAATGACTTGCCCAGTGACGGGCCGGGTCCTGATATCATTAAAATATTATTTTTAGCTTCCATCATGGCAAAGTGAAGGCTAGTTCTGAGGCTTCTCAAAGCTTCAACAGAGATATCGGTAGGGTTTGCGATGGATAGAATCGATTGCTCGATAGGAAGGTTTCCCTTCCTCTTTTCTCTTTTTTTCTCTGTATTTACTTGCCAGGATGAAAGAGGAATAGAGGCATAAACAGGTAGGCCAATATCTTCTATTTCATCCGGTGATTCAATCCCACGGTGCATCGCGGTTTTTAGTAGCACCAGTGCTACAGAAATCATCCCACCAAGTAAAGTAGCAAGAACAGCAATTAACGGCTTTTTAGGCTTGACCGCTTGAGTAAAACTTTGTGCGCCATCGATAATGCGAACATTACCAACGGTGCTCGCCTTAACGATGTTGAGTTCTTGTACTTTGTTGAGGAGCTGAATATAAATTTGTTGGTTTACTTCAACATCACGTGTCATTCGTAAAATTTCACGCTGTGTTTTCGGCAACTTTTCTATGCGTTTATCTAAACGTGCTTTTTCGGTCAATAAAGTTTTTCTTTTTGACAATAAGGATTGGTAAGCAGGGTGGTTTTTGGTGTAAAGCTTTGAAATATCGCTTTCTTTAAATGTCAGTTCATTTAATTGAGATTCTAATGAAACCATTACGTCTAACGTGGATTGGGCTTCCATGTTGAGGTCGACTGATTCATTAGTTTGGCGGTATTGATTTAATTTGTCTTCTGCATCATTAAGTTGCTCTTTAACGGATGGTAAGTGTTTCTTTAGAAAGGCCAAGCTGCTTTCAGCTTCTGCTGAGTTGCGTGCCACGTTTTGCATAAAGTAGTTTTGGCTAATATCGTTTAATATAGCTTGAATATCAACACGGTTTTCACCTGTAAGAGACAGTTGCAGTATCCCTGTTTGCTTACCTCGCTCACTAACGGCAAGATCATTTTGTAAATTTTGTATCGCATCTAAACGGCTAATTTTTCTGATAGTAAAGCTATCATTATCATCAGCTTCTATATTGGTTACAAATAAAGAGTAGTCATTGCCTTGAGCTAGTTCGCCGACCTTCCCTTCTAAAATTATGTTGTTATTTTCATCACTAAGAACAAACGAACCAACGGATTGAGCTGTGACGGTAAGTGTATAAGCCTGAGGTTCTGTCATATCTGGAACATCAAATCGACTAATTTGAATATGCTGAGAATCTCCGAATATTCGAGATAACCCTTTACCTACAATAGGGAAATAGTTGCCAGAAGCTACGGTAGTGAGATTAAGGTTATCAACGGTTTCACCCAATACCATACGAGATTTTAAAATTTCAATTTCTGTAGCCGCGGGTGATTCTGTATCAAACAGATCCGTCATTTCACTATTAAGTGCAGGTAGACCCGTACTTTTTTGCTCGACTTGGATCAAGGCATCTGTTTTATAAATCGGAGTGGCTAATAAAGCATAGCTCACACCTAAAACCGCAAAAATGAAGGTGGTGATGATAATAAACCAACGATGGTCTAATAAAATGCCAAATAGTTTACCAAGATCAATCACATCACTGTGAGAGGATGCATGGCCTGAGCTTTCTTTGTGTGTGCTGTTATTTACAGTCATCTTGATCCCAAAGGCTATAAAGTAAAGTGTTTGTGTATGATTTATACCCAAGTACCTAAATAACTTGGCTAAAGTGCTTAAATCATGGTTACTATTTTAATCTTTTCGCCCAGGCGACCGAGGCTTGTTCGATTAATGTAAATGCATATTCAAAAGCTTCTCGACTTTTTTTGTATGGATCCGGAATGTCTTTTCTTCCAATCCACTCTCCAAATAATAAAGTCTTACCGCGAACTTCTGGTGCTATCTTGCTGACAGCGTCAATATGTCCTTTTTCCATGACTAAAATAAGATCGTAGTCACGGCAAAGTTCTCGAGTTAATTGCTGCGCGGTGTGGTTATCCAATGAAACATGATGCTCTGCCGCTAAGGTGCTGGCTGTTTCATCTGCCGGTTTGCCAGATAAACCGCTTTTCTCTGTTGCTATCCCTGCTGATGCTATTTGTTTATGGGGTAGCTCTTTTTTTAGCAGGCGTTCTCCCGTTGGAGAGCGGCATATATTGCCTACGCAAACTACCAGTATTTTGTTAAACATGTTATTCCTTTCATACAACCAGTGGAATAAGAACGACTATCACACATTGAACGTTATTGTTGTGTGATAGTCACTCATTTTTATCAACATTACTTTAAGTCGGTCTATTACTTTAAGTCTGTATAGTAATTTAAGCCTTCAGATAGGTTATTAAATCCATTGATGGTTGGGAGTAATTTCATAATTACGCGATTCCATCGGGTAATTGGTGCTGCCGTTACATACACAATATCGTAAGGTTGCATTTCAAATTCGGTGCCGATCACTAGCGCAGTTGCATCTTTAATATCAAGTTGATAGATATTGGCAATAGGTGCTGGCTTTTGCTCTTTACTACTTTCACTGGATGTGGATGCATTAACCTCTGATTTTACATTTGAGTTTGCCGTTGTAGTCGGTTGCTTGATTGAGCGAATAACAAAGACTCCGGTTGCATCCGCATCAAGCTGGTTAATTCCACCAACACTGCTTAATGCTTCAGTTAAACTCATGCCAGCGCGATCGATACGCAGTAATTGGGGATCATTGACCTCTCCCATAACAAACACTTTTTGGTTGTCATTACGGGGAACATGAATGATATCGCCGTTTTGGAGTAATCGGTTTTGAGTTAAGTCACCTCGTTGCATTAAAGCATAAAGGGAGATGCTTTCTTCTTGTCCTTTTCTGGTTAACGTTATATTTCGCCAATCAGCATCAGCGCTTAGCCCACCGGAGCGGTTAATAGCATCGAGAATAGTCATAGGGACGTTAGTGATAGGCTGTTGACCTGGCTGTTTTATCTCACCAGTAACGTAAGCTTTTTGAGCTCGAAATGCCGCGACGTTGACATCAACTTGAGGACTTTCTATGTATTTAGCTAGACGAGTCGCTATTTCATCACGGATTTGAGTGACAGTTTTCCCTTCTACATGAACAGTACCAATATAAGGATAAAAAATCGTACCATCAGAATGTACCCAGTTACCAGATTCACTTGAACTACGATAAGAGCCGGCAGGTATTGTTAACTCAGGGTGATCCCAAATAGTAATATTGAGAATATCGCCAGGGCCAATGTAATAATTATATTTTGCTACCTGTTCATCTAATGAGGGATTACTACGAGAAGCTACTTCAGGTGATTTAAATCCGATGACTGTACTTGGTGATAACTTATAGACGTTGACTCTACTTGAAAGATCATCTTCTGATTTATTTTCATCAGAATTTGAAGAGGTTTCTGGTTCAATGACATTTTTTCCTGACAAGCTAAGGTGAGAACCTGGCATAGTACAACCAGACAGCACAAGGCTAACCAACAGTAAAGATAACGGCTTTTTTGATATATTCATACAATCCATTGTTTCATTTGATGTGAAGATGAAATGGTTAAAAAACATTCACAATTATGCATTATCAACATTTTTGATAATGCTTATACCTTACTTGGGTTAATAAAATGTTAACTTGCATTAAGGTGAGTACTTTGAGACATTTCGATGATACTCCATGTGTATTTATAAATAAATAAGCGTAACGCTTTAATGAGAGTTGCAATGTTCAAATGCTTCTAACAGATACTCCCCTTATAGGTCTGTTGTTGATTTTTTGCTCCTTAGCTACTTTTTTTTTAACTAAAAACGAGTTTTTTATGTATCATATTCATGCAAGAAATGAATGAATGTATTCATTTTGCTTGGTATGTCGATTGCTTAATCATTGTGGTGCCAGCAACTTACCAAAAATAGACTCAATTTTAAGGATGAAATTTTGCTGTATATTACACTTGAACTGCTCATCATATTTACATTTTCCTTGAGTCTCCTCTATGCGTTAAGAAGTTTAGCGAAAAGAATCCAGTTAGTTGATGTACCTAATGCTCGAAAAAATCATAGCGGGGCGATACCTCTCGTTGGCGGTATTGCCATTAGCATCACTTTTTTACTGTATATTTTAGTTAATCCATCAAGCTTTACTTACCCCTATCATCTTTGCTCCGCGATGGTTATTTTACTTGTGGTTGGTGTACTTGATGATAAATATGATGTTGATTTTAAAATTCGTTTTGCAGTTCAGGGCGGATTAGCATTAGCAATGATGATTTTTGCTGATGTGAAACTTCATTCTTTAGGTGATATTCTTGGGGTTGGTGATATTCATCTTGATTGGTTTGGCTATATAGTGACTGTTTTTGCAGTGATAGGCTTGATTAATGCCTTTAATATGGTGGATGGTATTGATGGCTTATTAGGTGGGTTATCTATTGTAACCTTTGGCGCAATGGGGCTGCTGCTTGCTGTCGAAGGATATCTAAACGATGCTTATATTTGTTTAGTTCTTATCATTATTATGTTGCCTTATGTTTTATTTAATCTTGGGCTATTAGGCCGTCAGCGTAAAATTTTTATGGGTGACGCTGGCAGCATGATGATAGGTTTTATTGTGGTTTGGTCTTTAATGTGTATGAGCCAAATTGAAGGAAGAGTTTCAATTAGACCTGTCACTGCATTATGGTTTGTTGCTATTCCTTTGATGGATATGGCTGCGATTATGATCCGTCGTATTCGACGTGGTGACTCTCCATTTAAGCCAGATCGAGAACATTTACACCATATTTGCCAACGTTTAGGGCTTACTTCTCGTCAAACGTTATTAGCGATATGTTTCTTTGCCTCATTATGCGCAGGGTTTGGTCTTTATGGTGAAGCTCAACATATTTCAGAGTCTATAATGTTTTTCTCATTCCTAGCTTTATTCATTATATATGCTTTATTGTTATCTTATATTTGGCGAGTCACAGCTATGTTAAGATCTTGGTTTAATTTAGAAACTAACCATATCGAAGTAAAAACTACATCTTTAAATAAAAGCGGTCAATGAAGATAATCTTCGATCATAGAGTTCAATGATCATTTAATGTACTCTAGCGCCAATTCAGTCTTTCATTAATTTTTAAGTAGTGAGTTACATTATGAAAATCGCCATTGCAGGTACAGGCTATGTAGGCCTTTCCAATGCCGTCCTACTATCGCAACACCATGAAGTGGTAGCAGTCGATATCATTCCTGAAAAAGTGGAAATGATTAACAATCGTCAATCTCCTATTGCTGATGCGGAAATTGAGCAGTTTTTAGCAGAAAAAGAATTAAATCTGACTGCGACATTGGATAAACAAGCTGCTTATCAAGGCGCTGAGTTTGTTGTAATTGCCACCCCAACCGATTATGACCCACAAACCAATTACTTTAATACGTCATCGGTTGAAGCGGTGATTCGTGATGTGATGGCCATTAATCCTGATGCGGTCATGGTGATCAAATCGACAGTACCAGTGGGTTATACCGCGAAAATTAAGCAAGAAATGCAGTGTGAAAATATTATGTTTTCACCTGAGTTTTTACGTGAAGGTCGTGCGTTATACGACAATTTATACCCATCTCGCATCATTGTCGGTGAGCAATCTGAACGAGCTCAAGTCTTTGCTAATTTATTGGTAGAAGGTGCGGTTAAAGACAATATTGATGTGTTGTTTACTGATTCGACTGAAGCTGAGGCAGTGAAGTTGTTCTCGAACACTTATCTTGCGTTGCGTGTTGCTTATTTCAATGAGCTCGATTCTTACGCCGAAGCGAATGGCCTAAATGCACGTCAGATTATTGAAGGTGTTGGTTTAGATCCTCGTATTGGTAACCACTATAACAACCCATCTTTTGGTTACGGTGGCTATTGTTTACCGAAAGATACTAAGCAACTTCTCGCCAACTATGACTCAGTACCGAATAATATTATTGGTGCGATTGTGGATGCGAACCGCACTCGTAAAGATTTTGTGGCGGATTCGATTATTAAGCGCAACCCGAAAGTCGTGGGTATCTATCGTCTGATCATGAAAGCAGGCTCAGATAACTTCCGAGCGTCGAGCATTCAAGGGATTATGAAACGTTTGAAAGCGAAAGGCATTGAAGTTGTAGTGTATGAGCCAGTATTGAAAGAGGACGATTTCTTCCGTTCTCGTGTGATTCGTGATTTTGAAGAATTTAAACAAGTCTCGGATGTGATTGTGTCTAACCGCATGGTTGAAGAATTGGCCGATGTTGCAGATAAAGTCTATACCCGCGATTTGTTTGGTTCGGATTAAAATCTAAAAGCACAGCGGGTTGCAAGGATGTTTCATTTTGGGAGCCGAGGAGCTAAAAGCTCGCGATAACTTGGCTCTCGAAGCGAAGCGCACTCGGCTCCCGGAACTGTGTTAAAAAGGATTTTCATGCATTACGATGTTTTTAACGGTGATGCGGATGGCATTATCGCATTGCTTCAGTTGCGTTTGGCTGATCCTAAAATCAGTCGATTAATTACGGGTGTAAAGCGTGATATTCAATTGCTTTCCCAAGTGGTTGAAAAGGGAGATGCGACATCCGTAACGGTCTTAGATATCTCTCTACAAAAAAATATTACTGCGCTTAACTCTCTGCTTGAACAACACATTCCTATCTTTTATTGCGATCATCATCAAAGTGGTGATATTCCTCAATCTTCTTACCTCACCTCTCTTATTAATCTTGATGCAGAAACCTGCACTAGCTTATTGATTAATCAGCATTTAAAAGGGCAGTTTCAAACTTGGGCTATTGCTGGGGCGTTTGGCGACAATATGACGAAACGAGCTTTGGCGTTGGCCAACCAAAGTGGTTTGTTAGCATCGCAAACTGCGTTCCTAAAAGAGCTAGGCACTTTAATTAATTACAATGGTTATGGTGCGAGTTTAGATGATCTTCATATCGCTCCAGTTGAGCTTTTTCAAACACTACTCAGTTATGTAGATCCATTTGATTTACTCGAAGATTCCTCATCGATTTTTTATCAATTAAAAGCCGGTTACCAGCAAGATCTTGCTCAGCTTGCAGACAGTAAACCCATGATTGAAACTCCAGATTACGACGTCTTCTTATTGCCTAATAAAGCTTGGGCGAGAAGAATAAGTGGTGACTTTGGCAATCAACTGGTCAACAACAATCCAGACAAAGCGTTTGCCGTATTAACCCTTAATGAAAGTGAAAGCGATTATACCGTGAGTGTTCGCGCGCCGTTAAACCGTCGAGAAGGGGCGGATGAGGTGTGTAATCAATTTGCGAATGGTGGCGGGCGTCGTGCGGCAGCAGGAATTAATCGCCTACCAATAGAGAAGGTTGAGAAGTTTGTTGAGGTAATGGCGAAGAGATTTAAGCGCTGATCTGAAAAGATATGACGAGTGGCGTGTTTCGTGTCGTGTGAAAATATAAGAGCAGAGCCGGGGTACGGGGACGTGTGTGAGTAGAATAAAGTTACTAATTATTAAAGTGTCATACTAAAAGGCAGCGTTCTCCAATCGGTACGCTGCCTTTTGTGATTACGGATGTTATGGCTTTAAGAAGGTTCTGCCCCTTTCCTTGTTTCTGAGCTAATTTCTAGCTGCTCACTATGCTATAAATTATCTAATGTCATTTTTGAATCGAGAAGTAAGTTATGAGTAAAAAACGGTTGTCAGAAAAAGACCTTTTAGAAGGTTTAACAAGTCATACTGCACACTCCGATGGACTCGCGACTACAAGTGAAAAAGATTGGGGGGCTTATTCGGAAGATGCGGATAAGGCTGGTAGCGATTTTCTAGTTGAACGACGTGATGTTTTTGACTCTTCCCGAATTGAATTTGAGGAAGATGAACAAGACCGAGAACTAGTTAAGCAAAGAGAAAACTCCCCAGAAATTGACGTTGATATTGATGATCTGTGAACCAGTATGTTTGTGTTTCGGAATTAATCACCAGAATCAAAAATGCTCCAAGGCGTGTTTGAAACGATAGTCAACGTCGCTTTACCTGTCCTTAGTTTGACCCATAATATCTAATCCATATAGACTGAAAAAACATCTGTTAGGTTTGTGGCTGAAATGAATAAATACACACATCATCATATTGAACGGTTCTATGGCAAATTCATTAATAGATCTTTTGATCAAGATGATACTGCTATGTTTATCGTATTAGCTAGAGATTACACACCTAAAGGAAGTATCTTTCGTGAACTTGGTGATTTTTTAGCACATCCGGATGAAAAAGACCGAGGTCTTGTGATTAGTTCATTCCAAGATGTCATTGATTTTTTTGATGAAAATACTCTAAAAACTTTTGATGGAGCAGATCTGCCGAAACAACGAAATAGCGGGATTGGCGTTCTTGACGAAGTGAAGGATAGTTTATGTGCTATCTTTGCGCTAGTTGGGATTGACCATGAGATAGAGTCTAGAAACGAACTACGCTTCCGTGACTTTGTTTTCTGTTTGATATTTTTACTTGGGAACTTTCGTTTGAAGATGAATGGTCAACTAGTACAAATTCAGGTCAAGTACGGGAACGGTCTCTCTCTTTCCATTTCATATGAAAGTGCAAATTATGACAGACACTACTTATCGTTTAACTTAATGCTGTTATGTGGTGTATGGCCTCAGTGCATACCTACCGATTATAAGAAAGACCTTAGTGGTTATATTGTTAGGAGATTTTCCAATGGATATTTGGGCGCAATTCCATACGAGCTAGATGCGCCGAGTTTAAATACGGACATGCAATCATTTGAAAGAGGTGTAGTTTGGCCTTTAAATGATTACAGATTTTAGAACAATAACATTGAGAGCTTAGTTGCTTTATAGTTTTCTAATATACAACGCCTCAGAGCGGCATTTTATTTAAAGGTATGCCTTCACGAGCATCGCTAACGTATTCTTGCCCCATTCTGTGTCAGCAGCTCCCAATCACTCCAGCCACATCGAGGTGATTTACACTACTTTTTCTCATGCCGAACTTATTGTGAAAGACTCGGTTTACTCTAATCAATCAGCACTGGTGTTATATACAGATTATTGCTTTTTTGGGCTGAATGGACCCACGGAAAAAGCAAGGAAACCACATGGTGGCACCTCTTTTGGCTGAGTCACATGGCATCGCAATTTTAATATTCCTTGGCAAGTACATACACAGCTTTACCCTCATAAATTACATAAGCGCTAACTCCAGAATCAAAGATGGCTCACTAGTGTGTAAAAATATGTGTAAAAACGTGTGTAATTTAGAGCCGCATAGAGTAAAGTGTGTACTATATTTATGATACTACTATTAAAAAGCTTTCTGGAAACAGGTATTGCTAAGGCGATTTTATGCAAGAATTCAAAAAGTTAAATAACCACCCGTTGGTTTGCGTGTTGGTTGAAGTTCGATTCTCATCAGTCTTGAACTTGGAACAATACATTCCACAGATTCAAGACAAAGTTCGCCATGATTACCCTCTATTCGCCCGAGATTCAGAACAGGCTGTAAACGTAGCTCACTCAGGTATTTCTGTAGAAACTGTTCACAAGTACATATTTTCAACGAAAGACAAGATGAGTCACGTTTTGCTATCACCTGATAGATTGGTATTCGTTACGAAGGACTACGACCGATTCGAAGGTTTTGCTGACAGATGCAAAATGCTTTTATCAGTGTTGTCCGAAACGATTAATCCTGCTCTTTATTCTAGACTCGGTCTTCGTTTTTCTGATTGCATTAAATCACCAGTGCCAGACAGTGATGAAGGTCTTGTTGAAATGTTTGATACACAGTCCGTATTTTTCACTCCTGAGCTAGCAAGCTTAGGTTTAAAAGCATCTCACAAATCAGAGACAGCAATTCAAGTTGACGACTCAATGTTAGTTGTCCGCAGCGTGACTGGTATGACTAACATGGTTGTCTTCGAAGAACTGATGCATCATAAATTTATTGAAATCAAACCAGATCCTGAGACCTCAGTTCGAGTTATTTTAGACTTTGATCATTTTTGGCACGACGACGAAAATCAAAAAGATTTCAATGTTGATTCAATAGTGTCATCATTGCATAAGCTTCACGAGACTTCTCGTCAGGCTTTCTGGAATATAACCTCCGAATATGCAAGGGAAAATGTATGGTCGTAGCTCAAGTAGATTCAGGATATGCAGCAGTTGATCATTATGTTATCAACAAGCAAATTCTGAGTGACAGTGCTTCAAGAGCATCTGTTACTGCCTTCGCTCGCCAAAAAGGTCTGCGAGAAACTTTTAAAATCGTACAAGTACAACCAACTACTTTGTCTGGTGATGCTGACTACGCTTGGGAGTTCATTGCAACAAACGCTAGTGGTGGCGTTTTAGTTAAAGGAAGAAACATCTGCAAGTTTGATGTTCAAAAGGAGGCTACTCCAAAACCTACCGAAGTTGATTTTTCGTCACGTTTGAACCAAGTGAAAAGCACATTCGATTTAACAAATGAACAGCTAGCTGAAGTTGTGGGTTCAGCTAGAAAAACTGTTCACAATTGGATGAACGGTTTAAATCGACCAAACCGAAGCAAAGCGAAACGAATATTAGAGCTAAACAATATTGCTTCTAAATGGACAAGTAGAGGTTTCAGATCCGATAGAGATACTTTGTTTCTAAAAGGGCAATCAGGCTCTTCTTTACTGGAATTGTTATCCGAGAAAGAGCTTGATCAGGACATGGTAATGTTTCAAGGTGCATCATTGCATATTGCCCATCTAGGCGAAGATGATTTAGAGGATCCGTTTGCATAATGACGCAATCTGTTGGAAAACGATTAGAAGATAGAGGTTGGCTACAAGGCTCCATAATTGAGAAAGATCACAGTCTTCCTCTAATCTTTGCAGGTACGTGTATTGATGTAGACCCCAACGAATTAGCAGCTCTTGATTTTGTTTTAATCATCGCAACTCAGTCATGCAACATAGCAAATGCAAACGTCAACACTGTACAACTAGCCGTTGCTTACTATATTGCCTCTAGAGATAGAAGCAAAGAATTTAACAAACATCCTCGTGAACTGGATACTCGTTACAATTCATTGGTCGAATCTCAAGATGGTGATGGTGATGGCAACAACAGTGTCGCCTTGTTAGAGCACAGTGTTCGTATCAATATATTAGAAAAGATCTTTATCCCCAAAGAGATGCTACTAGATATTCCGCGAAATGAGAATTTAACTTTTCAAGAATATGATAAAAGCAGTTTTGTCGACTGGTTAGGCTCTCACTACACTAAACCTGCGCTGCCTACCCAATTCAACGATATGATTGCCGCTGAGCGGAAAAAGAAAAGCAAACCATCTCGCAAAAAAGAAAAAGCACTGGTTGGTGACTTTCTTGGTGTATATGTAAACATACACCCCGATAGAGATTTAAAGGAAAATGAACAGTACAAAGTTCAAATGCTAGGGCTAGTTGATCCTACGGCTGATTTGGCAGAAGCACAGGGGTGCCTCGATAATTACGCCACTATTTTATCCGCTGCTGGCATGAATGTGGTTGCTTCGGCAAAATTCTCAACCAAGATATCGGTCGCAGTTCTACAGGACTTTAAAAGACTTTACCTTGATGAGCTTTCGTACAGTGAAGAAAGTGATGTTCCGCCAGACGTGCGACCTGGAATCTACTAGATTACTTAAGGCGCTGGTTTTCCAGCTAGGTCAATCTAGCGTCTATTTTTTCCATCATAATCCGAAGCCATTTAACGTCTGTTTTAAGCGCCATACCAACCTACTTTAGATAAAGCACTTATAGCAGCAACAATAACCGTCTGATATTCAGCCATTAAACTCATGTAATGACCAAGAGAAGAGCTGGACGTAGCGGTTAGCCATACCCCACCTAATCCGTACTTCACTAATTTAGCAAAACCACTAACACGTTCCTGTCCGTGCGACCTGAAGTCGTATGAAGCGTTGTTCACCACGATAAGAGTGCACCATCTGTATCACCAGATGACCCTAGGATCCTGAATAAAGCAGCGGATCCGACAATGTAACGAAACACGGTCGTTAGGCTGTGTGGGAACTGAATCGTGAGAGGATGTTCCTCCTGATAACCACGAATTGGGTAAGTGCTAGGGTGTCAGTATGATGAACGTAAGTGAATCCACGTAAGGCGCGTTATATGATGAAGCAGCGGAAGTGGTTAATACGCTGTGGCCAAAATGGCAATGAGAGTCGGGAAGGGATTGGACAGTACCCTTTCGTGATCGATGTACTCTCCGCACTATAGTGGGCATCTAACCTGATATTTTGCGCGACATACGGAACAGGGTAAGCCTGTATATCTCCCATTGGGAAAGCAGTCTGCGAAGATTGCCGATAGGTGTGCAGGTAAAGGAGGTTAGAGAAAGCAAAGGCCGCTTTGTAATGAAGTGGATACAGGTTTATATCTGGCGCGAAAGCGAGCTGACTTCTAACTGGTCTCCCGTTGCAAGATGATTTGAAGAACTTTATTCAAGGAGAAACGCAAATGGTGACTTCATCAGAAGTTAGTGCCTCTCCTAATGGCACTCAATGGCAATCCATCGATTGGAAGGCCGTAGAGTCGCACGTGTTAAAGCTTCAAATGCGCATTGCAAAAGCAACCCGAGAGGAAAACACAGTAAAGCGAAAGCTTTGCAGTGGGTCTTAACGCACTCGAGATCGGCCAAATTACTGGCCGTGAAGCGAGTGTCCCAAAACAAAGGCAGTAACACACCTGGAGTCGACGGTGTCATCTGGAATACGGATGCTCGTCGAATGACCGCAGTTAATCAATTGAACCGTAAATGCTATCGAGCCAAACCTCTCAGACGTATCTACATCCCGAAAAAGAACGGCAAACTTAGACCCCTCGGTATTCCATGCATGATAGACCGAGCGCAACAAGCGCTTTATCTGCTTGCTCTTGAACCGATATCGGAAACGATAGCAGATCCAAATAGCTACGGTTTTCGCCCTAATCGCAGCACGGCTGACGCAATAGCACAATGCTTCAAATGCTTGTGTCTTAAGCGCTCAGGTCGCTGGATCTTGAGGGGATATTAAAGCTTGCTTTGACAAGATTGGGCATGAATGGCTACTTGAACATGTTCAAATAGACAAAAGGATGCTGAAGCAGTGGTTAGGCTCTGGCTATATCGATAAGGGCTTGTTCTACCGAACGTCGGAGGGAACTCCGCAAGGAGGAATTATCTCTCCAACGCTTATGTTACTGACGCTTGCGGGCCTAGAAAAGCTCGTGAAAGAGGTCGCTAAGAAATCGGGAGAACGAGTTAACTTTATCGGTTATGCGGATGATTTTGTGATAACAGGTTCGTCAAAAGATGTTCTTGTTAACGAAGTCAAACCACGGGTGATTGATTTTCTAAAAGAAAGAGGGTTGGCACTCTCTGAAGAAAACACACATTACTCATATAGATGACGGCTTTGATTTTCTAGGTTTTAACCTCAGGAAGTACAAAGGCAAATTGCTCATCAAACCGAGTAAGAGCAACGTTCTCGCTTTCTTGGGTAACTTGCGTGAACTCATCAAGAAGCACGCAACAATGCCAGTCAATGATCTCATTAGATTACTGAACCCTAAGCTGAAAGGTTGGGCGAACTATTATCGCCACTGCGTTGCAAAGCGCACTTTCGGTTACCTCGGTCATCAAATCTTCTGGTTACTGTGGCGATGGGCGGTTAGACGCCATCCCACTAAACCAAAAGACTGGGTAAGGCGAAAATACTACATGAATAGAAGTGGTGGGTGGCAATTTCACGGTTGGCAGAAAATCGCCAATATGGACTGTCACTACAACCTAATTCAAATAGCGAAAACGCCGATTAAAAGGCATGTAAAAATCAGAAGTGCAGCAACCCCATTCGATCCGCTTTACCAAGATTACTTGGCAAAGAGGAAGCCGAAAAAGGAAGGCCGTCACTCTTGGTTTGACCCTGCTTTAACTGCTATCTAGGTTGCTGGGTAACGTAATACGCCTTAGCGGAGGCTTGAGCCGTATGCAGTGAAAGTTGCACGTACGGTTCTTAGGAGAGCGGCACTTGGTAACAAGTGTCGCTTATCCGACAGAAGTGAGGTACAACGAGTATGATACTTTAATACTCGGCTGTAGCTCGATTCGGGCGTAGTAGTAGCAATTAGTATGAAACTTTATTCCTCTCCTACAGGGCGTTTCACTCGGGAGCTGAAAGTCTACCTGTCATTCCAAAAGTGAGGGACGAGCTGTTTGGAATCTCCTACAGCGTGTTGAGCTCAAGTTGTTGTGGGAGATCTTGAACTGCGCTCCTTCGTCGCTTTTCAGGATGACCAATTTTTGTTGCGAGAGGCTTTTACTCGGCTCTCGAAGCGTAGCGCACTCGCACCCCGCACAATTTTTTACTTCAACCAGCTTCTCGGGTTCTGCGCCTGACTATTGCGGCGGATCTCAAAGTACAATGAAGGTCTATCTTGTCCGCCAGTGTTACCTGCCAATGCAATGGTTTCTCCTTCGGCAACCACATCCCCATCTTTTTTCAGCAAGGTTTGGTTATAACCATATAGCGTCATATCACCTTTGCCATGGTCGATGAGTAGCACCAATCCATAGCCACGTAGCCATTCAGCAAAGACCACTTTTCCTGAATGCACGGCTTTGACGGCTTCACCTTGTTTAGCGTTAATAACTATCCCTTTCCAGGTAATTTGTCCGCTTTGTGAAGTGCCGTAGTTATGTAGAATGCTGCCTTTTAATGGCCATGGTAACTTACCGCGATAGGCTGCTAGACCATTCATTGGTGAGATATTACGTTTAGCGGCTTTTGCAATTTCTGCTTTTAGGCGGTTTTCATTACGACGTAATTCGGCCAACTTGCTTTGATTGTTACGGATGTTGCTTTGTATCTTACTGACGGTGCCTTTACGTTGGCTTTGTGCCTTGATTAAATCATCGCGTTTCGCTTTTTTATCAGCAAGGAGTGTCGCCTGGCGATTTTCTTCTTGTGATAACAATTGTTCTTTTTGTGATAGTTCAGTTTGTGTTTCGCTCAAGGCTTCTATGGCTTCACTTCGAGCTTTTGCGAGGTGTTGAAAGTATTGGCTAATGCGATCATTTTTTCCCGCATCGCCACCTTGAATAATTTGTGGCAGGTTATTGCTACGGCTCGTGAGGTAATAGGTTTTTATCAGCTGTTCAAGCGTGTCTTTTTGCTGTTTTTTGGTTTGCTCTAGCTTGCGTGTTTGAGCTTTTAATTCGGTTAAGTTAGCTTGAACTTGTGTGAGTTCTCGTTCGTTACTGCGGATCTCTTGACCTAGTTTTGAGATGGCAACTTCGTGGTTTTTAAGTTCACCTTGTAATTGATTGAGCTTTTTTTGTTGTGTTGTTAGTGACGTTTTTTGACGAGAAATCTCTGCCGAGACACCTTTGAGATCTTCCTTTGACGCGGCATAGGAAAGGCTTGGAGTAAGAACCGCGGTACTGATAAGTAGCGTGAAGACAAAATGATGATAGTTTACCGTGAAAAAAGAAGGTAAACGGAAAAAGTTCATCAATCGAAAAAACGAAAAACGTGAGTGCGCGTTTGAATTGAATTTTGATTGAGTCATTGTCATAAGTGGAGCATTTCCCAAGAATTAGACCCACTTAATGTAAGTGGGCCTTGTTCAATACTCTTCGCGAATTTGGTGCAACGATTAAGGTTGCCCCAAAGCATTTGAGTAATTGTATGTAAGCCTAATTGTGTTTAATGATATATCAGACAAACATACAATTGATAGGGGAATTGTATCAATTATTTAAGATTGACAATCACTTGACCTGTCATTTCTGCAGGGATTTCCATTCCTGTTAATTCAAGCATGGTTGGCGCGAGATCAGATAGCTTACCGCCTGCTTTAAATTCAAGATCTTTACTACCCACATAAACCAGTGGCACTGGAAGGTTAGTATGCGCAGTATGAACACCACCAGTTTCAGGGTCGATCATCATTTCAGCATTACCGTGGTCGGCAGTGATTAATAGCTGACCATCCACTTCTTTAATTGCTTCTACAACACGACCAATACATTCATCAACGGCTTCACACGCTTTTACTGCTGCTTCATACACGCCAGTGTGACCAACCATGTCGCCATTCGGGTAGTTACAAATGATGGTGTCGAACTTACCAGATTTGATTGCTGCAACCAGTTTATCCGTTAGCTCTGGCGCGCTCATTTCTGGCTGCATGTCGTAAGTTGCAACTTTTGGAGAAGCGACTAATTGACGTTCTTCACCTTCAAATTCGTTTTCTTTACCGCCGTTGAAGAAGAAAGTCACGTGAGCGTATTTTTCCGTTTCAGAAATACGTAGCTGAGTTTTACCACATTTAGATAACCACTCACCGTAAGTGTTTTCTAATGATGCCGGTGGGAATGCACAAAGTAGTGGAATGTCTGCTGCGTATTGAGTCAACATAACAAAGTCGATGCTTGGGAAAACTTCACGCTCAAAGTCATTAAAATCAGGTACGAAAGTACGAGTGATTTCACGCGCACGGTCAGCACGGTAGTTCATGAAGATCACGGCATCGCCATCAACGATAGCGGCGCTAGCTTGGCCTTCAGAACGGATTTCGGTGGCTTGAACGAACTCATCATTTTCTTCACGAGCGTAAGCTGCTTCAAGACCTGCTGTTGCAGAGTCAAAAGTGAATTCTGCTTTAGCTTGGGTTAATAAGTCGTAAGCTTTTTGTACGCGATCCCAGTTGTTATCACGATCCATTGCAAAGTAGCGACCAATAAGAGATGCGATACGGCCTTCTTCTAGGTTCAATTCTGCAAATAGATCTTGGAAGCGTTGCAGTGAGTTTTTAGCACTACGTGGCGGAGTATCACGACCATCAAGGAAAGCGTGAACGTAGACTTTCTTCGCGCCACGCTCTGCTGCCATTTGTACGGCTGCGTAAATGTGGTCTTCATGGCTGTGTACACCACCTGGAGACATAAGGCCCATGATGTGGACGGCTTTGCCTGCGGCTACCGCTTTATCAATCGCGTTAGCAAGTGCTGGCGTGTCTTTGAACTCACCGTCAGCAATAGATTTAGTAATACGAGTAAGGTCTTGATAAACCACGCGGCCAGCGCCGATGTTAGTGTGACCGACTTCAGAGTTACCCATTTGACCGTCAGGTAGACCAACATCGAAACCTGATGCAGAGATTAGGGTGTTTGGTTGGTTAGCAAATAAACCATCTAACACTGGCGTATTTGCATTTGCGATAGCGTTGTCGCTGTTGTCTTCGCGGTAACCCCAACCATCAAGAATCACTAGAGCCATTGGCTTCTTATTTGACATGTTCAAACCTCATTTATAAATACAAAAATAGGAATCTCATTGAGCGTAATTTTACTACACTTTTCGCTCTTAACTGTAGGGTAAGATCAATTTAAGGAGTCTCATCCCTTCGGTGTCACATTTATCTGGTGCTAATTTTCAAGCTATGGGTGCATTATGCCTAATAATTAGTCTAGATGAAAATTGAATTCATCGATGGGTTTAATAGGTGGAAAAGAGTAGAGCCGATCCGAGAGGCGGGGACGTTTTACTGGAGAGCTGAAGAGATTAAAAGGCGGTAACGTGTTGCGGGTTTCGAGTTTCGAATAAAGCAAGCGATCACGGAATCACTTTGCTCGCAATAGGGAGCGAAGCGTTCACGTATCACGCAACAAAAAATCACGAGCAGCGGGGTGCCTAATCAACGAGTTTGGATTTTATTTTACTCTCGTCACGAAGCGAAGCGCTCTCGGCTCTCGTAACTATCTTTTACTGATATTGCCCGTTATACTCTGCCCTTTCCAATATTTGGCTGTGGATGTTCCCAGCTAGTGCATTTATGAGTGTAGGGCATGCAAGAGTATATCGATTTTTTTCAACAAAACATGATTTTGGCTTTGGTTTGGGTAGGTGTGCTAGCCGCATTGATCGGGACGATCTTTAAGTCATCGACAGCAAAATATAAAACCATTGGTGCAAGTGAATTAACTCACTTAGTAAACCGTGAAGGTGGTGTTGTGGTTGATACACGTACTAATGATGAATTTAAACGTGGTCATATTGCGGGCTCAGTTCACATTTTACCATCAGAAATCAAGTCAGGCGCGCTATCTAGTATTGAAAAATACAAAGCAACCCCAATCATAGTTTTGTGTAAGACAGGTCAAACATCACACGAAAGTGCGAATCTATTGAGTAAAGCGGGCTTTGAAAAAGTAAGCGTACTTAAAAATGGTATGACGGCATGGAACGAAAATAATTTACCTTTGGTTTCTGATAAACCAGCAAGTAAAAAAGGTAAAAAATAAGCAAACACTTGAGCCTAGTTATTGTTTCTCAAGAGAGGGATGATAAAAGCCACACTCGAGTTACCAAACGTCCAAGATTCGAAAATTATATTTAAATTTAAAAGGAAACTTCCTCATGGCTGAAGCAGCACCTCAAGAACAACAAAACTTCACAATTCAACGTATCTTCTTAAAAGATCTTTCTTTTGAAGCGCCAAACTCACCACAAATGTTCCAAAAAGATTGGGAACCAGATGTGAAGCTAGATCTTGATACGCAAAGCCGTGAATTGGGCGATAACGTTTATGAAGTGGTTTTACGTTTAACGGTTACGGTTAAGAATGCTGAAGATGTCGCTTTCTTATGTGAAATTCAACAAGGTGGTATTTTCACTGCTGAGAACATGGAACAAGGCCAATTGGCGCATTGCCTAGGTGCATTCTGCCCGAACATCCTATTCCCATACGCTCGTGAAACCGTTTCTAGCCTAGTCGTTAAAGGGACGTTCCCACAATTGAACCTAGCACCAGTTAACTTTGATGCGTTGTTCATGAACTACCTACAGCAACAAGCTGAACAAGCGCCACAAGAAGCGTAATTTCGCTTCTATTGCAGTAAAAAACAAAAGAGCGGAAACTATATAGTGTTTCGCTCTTTGTTTTTATGGAGACGCGGTTACGCTTCTAGTTAGGGAAGCGGTCACTTGGCACTCAACAACTTGTTGAGCGAGGCGTTCGAGTGACACTCGCTTAATTAATTACGGAAAGGTCACAACCATGACAAATGCTACAGACAATAATGATGTCGTAATGACAGTGATCGGTGCTGGTTCATACGGTACTTCTTTAGCCATCGCTTTATCGCGTAATGGCTCAAAAGTTATTTTGTGGGGGCATGAGCCTGCGCATATGGCCGCTTTAGAGCAAGATCGCTCTAATGAAGAATTCTTACCTGGCATTGATTTTCCTGAGTCATTGATTATTGAATCTGATTTGTCGAAAGCCGTTGCCGCTAGCCGAGATTTGTTGGTGGTCGTGCCAAGCCATGTGTTTGGGGTTGTGTTAAAAGACTTGAAGCCGCATTTACGTAGCGATACTCGTATTTGTTGGGCGACCAAAGGACTTGAGCCAGAAACCGGACGTTTATTAAAAGATGTTGCGCATGATGTGTTAGGTGATGATATATCATTTGCCGTTCTTTCTGGTCCAACATTTGCTAAAGAATTGGCCGCCGGTATGCCAACCGCGATCGCAGTCGCTTCGCCTGATCAAGCATTTGTTAAAGATCTTCAAAACACCATTCATTGCAGCAAAACCTTACGTGTTTACGCCAATAATGACTTCACGGGTATGCAATTAGGCGGCGCGGTCAAAAACGTGATTGCGATTGGTGCAGGTATGTCGGATGGCATCGGTTTTGGTGCCAATGCGCGTACCGCGTTAATTACTCGTGGTCTTGCGGAAATGTGTCGTTTAGGCGCAGCGTTAGGGGCTCAACCTGAAACCTTTATGGGAATGGCAGGGCTCGGTGATTTAGTACTTACGTGTACCGATAACCAATCACGTAATCGACGTTTCGGCCTTGCTTTGGGGCAAGGTAAGGATGTTGATACCGCTCAACTTGAAATTGGTCAAGTGGTGGAAGGTTACCGCAATACCAAAGAGGTGTGGTTATTAGCTAACCGAATGGGCGTTGAAATGCCAATTGTTGATCAAATTTATCAAGTACTGTATCAAGGAAAAGATGCACGTGTTGCAGCGCAAGATTTACTTGCCAGACAAAAGAAAGCGGAAGGGTAAAGCGAAAAGCAGAGCCGAGCTTCGAGCACGCTTCGTTCGAGATTTGAAAAGGCGGTAATGTGTTGCGGGTTTCGAGTTGCGTGTAACAGCAAAGCGATCCCTGTTTACGCTTCCTAGGGACAAGAAACTAGGGACTAGGAACCGCTCTTCGAGTAAAGGCAAGCGATCGCAGAACCGCTCTCGGATGAACTTTTTACTAGGGATCAGTAACTAGGAACATATATGAAACACTGCCAAAAACAAAAAGTTTGGAATACGATTGTAGAAGAAGCCAGAACCCAGTCGGAGCAAGAGCCGATGCTGGCGAGTTTTTATCACTCGACCATCATTAATCACGATAGTTTGGCTGCGTCTTTAAGCTATATTTTAGCCAATAAGCTGAGAACGGTGACCATGCCACCGATGACGGTACGCGAAGTAGTCGAAGAAGCGTTTAGAGACGACCCTTCTATTACCGACAGTGCGGCTTGTGATATTTGCGCGATTGTTAATCGTGATCCAGCAGTATCTATGTATTCAACCCCGCTTTTATACCTGAAAGGCTACCACGCACTACAAGGTTATCGCGTGGCTAACTGGTTATGGAAACAAGGCCGTTTTGCGTTAGCCACTTACTTACAAAACCAAATTTCAGTTGCTTGTCAGGTAGATATCCACCCGGCTGCACGCATTGGGCAAGGTATCATGCTCGATCACGCAACTGGCATCGTTATTGGTGAAACGGCCGTAGTTGAAAATGATGTGTCTATTTTGCAAGATGTCACGCTAGGCGGTACCGGTAAAGAATGTGGCGATCGTCATCCTAAGATCCGCGAAGGGGTAATGATTGGTGCTGGCGCGAAAATTCTCGGTAATATTGAAGTTGGTGAAGGCGCGAAAATTGGCTCGTGTTCTGTGGTGCTTCAAGCCGTTCCCCCTCACACTACGGTCGCTGGCGTTCCGGCAAAAATCGTGGGGCGTCCACAAAGTAATAAACCATCGGAAGATATGGACCAAGCCTTTAATGGTAACGGCCATAAGCTTGTTGATGGAGCGGGGATTTAAAACTGAGTAGGGCTTCGGGGACGTTGCGCTTGGGAGCCGAAAAGATAAAGACTGTTGCGAGTTTCGTGTAGCGTGGAAGAGTGTTTACCCGCAACACGAAGCGAAGCGCACTAGGCCATCGCTACTGTTCTTCTCATCCTCCATGCATACCCGTACGCTAACATCCCACCCATCACATTCCCGACAGCAATCCCAATAAATAACCCTTCAACGCCATTTAATCGACTGCCTAGCCAAGCGCAAGGTAAAGTAAAAATAAACAAACGTGAGAAGTTCCATAAGAAGGCTTTCAGTGGTAAATGCATGGCATTTAGGCAACTGACTAACATCATTACAATACCTTGAAAGCCATAACTGATCGGAACCACTATCAAAAAATGCCATAAGAAATCTTGTACGCTTTGCTCTTGGCTAAACAATGAGGCTATGGGCATGCTTAGCGGTACCATGAGTATAAATAAGCCAAGCTGGAAGATGACGGCAAATCTCATGGCAAGAAATAAAGCACTAAAACTACGCTCTTGATTGTTGGCTCCGATATTTTGGGCTATGAATGGCGTGAGTACGGAACCCAATGACATTAATACAATAATCATCATCGACTCTACTCGCTGTGCGGCCCCATAAGCTGCCACCGCTTCATGACCGAAATTGGCGAGCATCATCATCAACACGGCGCCCGATAATGGATTCATTGCGCTCGAAAAAGCCGCCGGTGTGCCAATTTTTAATATCTGTGTCCAGTCTTGCCAAATTCGTTTAATTTGTGGCGGCGCTAATAGTTTTTCTCGCTTGATTAAGATAAATAACGCTGCACATAAAGCGCCAAACCAACTGACCGCACTGGCAATAGCGGCCCCTTGAATGCCGAGTTCAGGAAATGGGCCGTATCCAAAGATGAGTAAAGGATCGAGCACGCCATTGATGAGACCTGCGGTCATCATGATTTTTGCAGGTGTTTTGGTATCACCGGTTGAACGAATCACACTGTTGCCGGCCATTGGAATGACTAACAGCGGAATGGTGAAGTACCAGATTTGCATATACTGGTTGATTAATGGAAGTAAATCATCGGTTGCACCTAGCATGCGAAATAGCGGCTTTATAGTGAGCAAGCCAAGCGTAGAGGCGAGCGTTACTAGTAATACGGCGAGAATAAGACCGTGAGTCGAAAAGCGCGCGGCATTACTGGTATCGCCTTGACCGAGCAAACGCCCCACATTGGCTGATAGCCCCATGCCGATGCCTAAGGTGATGCAACTGACACCAAACGTAACTGGAAAGGTAAAACTGATGGCAGCCAAAGCTTGAGTGCCAAGCAAAGAGATAAAGAAAGTATCAACCAGGTTAAACGTTAATATCGCCAGTAACCCTATTACCATCGGAAGGGTCATGGTTTGCAATACCTTGGGAATGGGGCCTGTTAATAAGCCATGTTTATCTTGCATGGAAATGATTCGCTGGTGATGAAGCGGTTAGGATAAGGTTTTTTGTTACTTGTGACTAGGGGAAAAGCGAGCACCGGGTTACGGGGACACTTCGCTCGGGAGCTTAAAAGCGAGGTTAGAGGTTAGGGGACGTTTCACTCGAGAGCCGAAAAGATTAAAAGCGATTTCGCTCGCTTTTCGTGTCTCGAGCGTAGCGCACCCGACTCTCGCCATTTCTTTTGGGCTCTTTTTCAGACCTCGAGCGAAGCGTACTTGGCTCCCGTAACTTCCTTTATTCTGATCTTCATCACAATTTTTTTCGCCTCCCCCCTTGGGTTTTGCCTCTTTCCCCCCAACCTATTCAAGCAGACCGATACGAATTAGATCGGTGTTTTTAATTTTCTATGAACATCTAATCAGGAGAGATGCACAGATGAACATTCGTCCTTTACATGACCGAGTTATCGTTGAGCGCCAAGAAGTAGAATCAAAGTCTGCTGGTGGCATCGTATTAACTGGTTCAGCTGCGGAAAAATCAACACGCGGTAAAGTTCTAGCTGTCGGCAAAGGTCGTATTTTAGAAAATGGCACAGTTCAAGCACTTGACGTAAAAGTGGGTGATACTGTGATCTTTGCGGAAGGCTATGGCACTAAGTCTGAAAAAATCGATGGTAAAGAAGTTTTAATCATGTCTGAAAACGACATCATGGCGATTGTTGAGTAAGCAAACGTCGACTTCTGAATTCAAAACCAAAGCATTCAATAGATTTTATAAGGAACAAAAAACATGGCTGCAAAAGACGTAAAATTTGGTAATGACGCTCGCGTAAAAATGCTAGAAGGTGTGAACATCCTAGCGGACGCAGTAAAAGTAACCTTAGGCCCTAAAGGTCGTAACGTTGTACTAGACAAATCTTATGGCGCACCAACCATTACTAAAGATGGTGTGTCTGTGGCTCGTGAAATTGAATTGGAAGATAAATTCCAAAACATGGGCGCACAAATGGTGAAGCAAGTGGCTTCTCAAGCGAATGATGTGGCTGGTGACGGTACAACTACCGCGACAGTACTGGCGCAATCTATCATCACTGAAGGTCTTAAAGCGGTTGCGGCGGGTATGAACCCAATGGATCTAAAACGTGGCATCGACAAAGCGGTTGTCGCTGCCGTTGAAGAGCTAAAAGGGCTGTCTAAAGATTGTTCAAGCAGCACTGAAATTGAGCAAGTAGCGACGATCTCTGCTAACTCTGATAGCTCAGTGGGTAAGATTATTGCTGAAGCGATGGAAAAAGTGGGTCGCGACGGTGTTATCACGGTTGAAGAAGGTCAAGCACTGCAAGATGAGCTCGATGTTGTTGAAGGTATGCAGTTTGATCGCGGCTACCTATCACCTTACTTCATCAACAACCAAGAAGCAGGCAGCGTGGATTTAGACAATCCATTTATCCTTTTGGTTGATAAGAAAATCTCAAACATCCGTGAATTGCTTCCAACTCTAGAAGCAGTTGCAAAAGCGTCTCGCCCACTATTGATCATCGCAGAAGATCTTGAAGGCGAAGCACTAGCGACCCTTGTTGTGAACAACATGCGCGGTATCGTGAAAGTGGCGGCAGTGAAAGCACCTGGTTTCGGTGATCGTCGTAAAGCAATGCTACAAGACATCGCGGTTCTAACGGCGGGTACGGTTATCTCTGAAGAAATCGGCCTAGAGTTAGAAAAAGCGACGTTAGAAGATCTTGGTCAAGCGAAGCGTGTGACTATCACTAAAGAAAACACCACAATCATTGATGGTTCTGGTGATGAAGAAATGATTCAAGGTCGCGTTGCACAAATTCGTCAACAAATCGAAGATGCAACCTCTGACTATGATAAAGAAAAACTTCAAGAGCGTGTTGCTAAACTAGCCGGCGGTGTTGCGGTAATCAAAGTTGGCGCAGCCACTGAAGTTGAAATGAAAGAGAAAAAAGACCGTGTTGAAGATGCACTTCACGCCACTCGCGCTGCGGTTGAAGAAGGTATCGTTGCTGGTGGTGGTGTTGCACTTATTCGTGCAGCAACGACTGTTGCAGCAAGCGGCTTAGTTGGTGATAACGAAGAGCAAAATGTGGGTATCCGCGTAGCCCTTCGCGCAATGGAATCACCAATTCGTCAAATCACGAAGAATGCTGGTGATGAAGAATCAGTAGTTGCTAACAATGTGCGCGCAGGTGAAGGTAACTACGGTTACAACGCAGCAACGGGCGAGTATGGCGACATGATCGCAATGGGTATCCTAGATCCAACTAAAGTAACACGTTCTGCACTTCAGTTTGCAGCATCGGTTGCGGGTCTAATGATCACAACAGAAGCGATGGTGACTGATAAGCCACAAGATGCGGCTCCAATGCCAGATATGGGCGGCATGGGTGGAATGGGCGGTATGGGTGGCATGATGTAGTGCTAGCCTCTGGGCAGCGAACATCTAAACTCAACGGAACCATTTAACTCAACATCTGTTAGTTAAATCACTTAGTTTCAAAAGGCTCAAACTTAGGTTTGAGCCTTTTTTATTAGGACTTTAACAGTGGTCTAATCAATCAGTAAGCTAAACAATTTTTTCGATCTTTGCAGGTTGTCGTTGAAGCTGTTTTCATTTGGATAACCGATTTGGTTCGAAATTTGTCTCACCCCTTCCACCATAGAATCAAAGTTGTCGTGAGTGTGTCCACTGAGCATGATTTTTACCCCTAAGTTAGATAACTCACGAATTAATTCATTATCATCAGAGCAGAAATAATACGTCAAAAGTTCTAGTGGAAACTCAGAGTGTTTGAGAGCCATACTTTGTGGAAAATGGCTTACAACAATTTTATTTTTTGAGCATGAAGAAGACATGGATTTAATACATGCGCTTCTAAACTCAGCGTTTAATGCTTTCATTTTTGCAGCTGTCAATCGTTGTCTGTTCACGGAAATATATTTGAAATCGTTGAGTCTCATTTGTAGTGAAAGAGTATTTACATCATTGAGTCCACGCAAATTTGTCCAACCTATACCTCCAAAAATTTCAAGGTCATATTTATCGAGGACAATGGAAGTATTTTCAAGGAAATGAAGATTTTTACTCAGTTGATTCCAAAGAGGGATGCAAGCTAAAAAATCTAGATAGTCAAAGTCTTTATGGTAAAACTCATGATTTCCAGCAATAACAACAAATTCAATTTGCGGTTCTGATTTGGCAGCTGTCAATGCAATCTCTGCAAGTCCAACTCCGTGTGTTATATCACCTGCAAGGATAACTATATCTGCTTGAGGGTTAACTAGGTCTTTGACCGTGATCCCAGAAAATTCTTCATGTAAGTCTGATATTATTTGAAAGGATGGATTCATATTACAATACTCAAATGTCTTCTTCTTATATTAGACTAACTGCGGGGCATATTAATTTCTAGTACACTGTGCCCACATCAAGATGCGTGTCAACGTGATGGTACAGAAAGCAATAGATTGCTCAGGAACAAAAACGCCTTTGTGTTACTGCTGAAAATGTTATTAGCCGGGCCGCCTTATTTTTAAGTTTTTCCCTATTTGTAAATCGAAAATGCCCGTGCGACCTGAAGTCGTATGAAGCGTTGTTCACCACGATAAGAGTGAACCATCTGTATCACCAGATGACCCTAGGATCCTGAATAAAGCAGCGGATCTGACAATGTAACGAAAATTTGGCCGTTAGGCTGAGTGGGAACAGAATCGTGAGAGGATGTTCCTCCTGAAAACCACAATTTGGGTAAGTGCTAGGGAGTCAATATGATGAACGTATGTGAATCCATTAAAGGTGCGTTAATCGATGAGCAGCGGAAGTGGTTAATACGCTGTAGCCAAAAGGCACGAGAGTCGGAAAGGAGTTGGGCATTGGCCTTTCGTGATCAGAGTATTCTCCGCACTAGAGTGGGCATCTAAGTTGACATTTTACGTAACATACGGAACAGGGTAAGCCTGTATCACTCCCTATGGGAAAGTCTTTGTGGCCGATAGTGATGCAGGTACAGGAGGTCGGAAAAAGCAAAAGCTGCATTGTAACGATGCAGATACAGATTTGTGTCTGATCACGAAAGTGAGCCTACTTCCGACTGGTCTCACGTTGCGAGAGAATTTGAAGAACTTCATTCAAGGAGAAATGCAAATGATGATTTCAAAAGAGATTAGTGCCTCTCCTGACAGCGCTCAATGGCAGTCGATAGACTGGAAATCCGTTGAATCGCATGTATTAAAGCTTCAGATGCGTATCGCAAAGGCAACACGAGAAGGTAAACATGGCAAGGCGAAAGCATTGCAGTGGATACTGACTCACTCGCGTTCAGCAAAGCTTCTTGCTGTTAAACGAGTATCGCAAAACAAAGGCAGTAAAACGTCAGGAATAGACGGTGTCATCTGGAACACAGACACACGCCGTATGAAAGCCGTGAATCAATTGAGTCGGAAGGCTTATCAAGCCAAACCTCTCAAGCGTATCTATATCCCCAAAAAGAATGGCAAACTCAGACCATTGGGTATCCCATGCATGATAGACAGAGCGCAGCAAGCACTCCATTTACTTGCATTGGAGCCAGTGTCAGAAACACATGCCGACCCAAACAGCTATGGATTTAGACCAAACCGTAGTGCTGCTGACGCCGTCGATCAGTGCTTTAAATGTTTGGCTCTGAAGAAATCCGCAAAATGGGTTCTTGAAGGAGACATTAAATCCTGCTTCGACAAAATCGGGCATCAATGGCTTATAAACAATATCGCGGTTGATAAACGTATGTTGGAACAATGGTTAAAGTCTGGCTTTATGGATAAAGGGCTGTTTTATCGCACTGACGAGGGCACGCCGCAAGGAGGGGTTATATCCCCGACCTTGATGCTAATGACTCTTGCTGGGCTTGAGCAGCAAATAAAGTCTACTGCACTCAAAAAGGGTGCTAGAGCTAACTTTATTGGATACGCCGACGACTTCGTCGTCACTTGCGCTTCAAAAGAAGTGTTAGAGAACGATATCAAACCGTTGATCGCTGACTTCTTAGCGGAAAGAGGCTTAACATTGTCCGAAGAGAAAACGCACGTTACACATATCGAAAATGGCTTTGACTTCCTAGGATTCAATCATAGAAAGTACAAAGGGAAATTGCTCATTAAACCGAGCAAATCCAATACATTGCTGTTCATGAGTAACCTGCGCGAACTCATCAAAAAGCACGCTACAGTCCCCGTGAACGATCTTATCAAACTGATAAATCCAAAACTACGGGGATGGGCTAACTATTACCGTCATTGCGTTGCTAAACAGGTATTCGGATATGTTGGGCACAAACTATTCTATGCATTATGGCACTGGGCAGTAAGGCGCCACCCGACAAAATCTAAGACTTGGGTAACCCTTAAATACTTCATCAACCGAAAAGGCCAATGGCAATTTCACGGTTGGCAGAAGATCATGGGTATGGATTGCCAATTCAATCTGTTCCAAATAGCCAAAGTGCCGATTGAGAGACATGTGAAGATCCGAAGTGCAGCTACACCATTTGACCCTCAATACCAAGAATACTTGGCTAAGAGAAAGTCAAAAAGGCAAGCTCGTAACTCTTGGAACGAACCTGTTCTCACTGCTTTATAAGTTGCTGGGTATCAAACGATGCCTTCGTGGAGGCTTGAGCCTAGTGCAGTGAAAGTTGCACGCTGGGTTCTTAGAGGGGCGGCACTTGGTAACAGGTGTCGTCTACTCGACCAAGACGAGTTTGCGCAACAAAGATATAAACTTACTCGTCAGAAATTTGCATGATTTTTTTTAATTAATTTGTCTAGTAATATGTCAAACTTTGCTCATATGGATCGTATGTGGTAGGCAGTTATTGCTCTTCTGGCTCAAACCAAGTCGAGCGAAAATCAAACCAACCTAAGTTATTCAGATGGATACCCTGAGCGTTTGCTGGACCTTTAAGGCGCATCCAATGGTGAAATAGTGGCTGTAGCCAACCTGAATGCACTACTTGCCAAATAAGATGTTCGGAATTTATATCTCCACTGCGCCATTGATTATGCCAGTACTGCAACAGGTTGTTATCTCTGCCAAAAATGGATCTACGCATCAGCGGTGAGCCCAGTAGCCAGGCACCAACATGCCAGGCTTCTGGTACTGGAAAATTGATGGTACCTAGCCAGATATCAATATTACCAGCCGCACCTTGTGCCCACTGTTCATAAGGTAACTCAATTAGCTCGAGATCAATATTGTTACGCTTAAGTAGGGTGGCCATCGCATTGGCGAGAGCTGGAAACTCAGGATGGTGGTCATGATAGGCTAAGCGAATCAAAGCGTTTGATACTGTGCTCTTAAAAGGGGAAGCTGAGTCAATCGGTGCAATCCGGTGGCACCAATTGGGTAGTAAACTGGTTGCTGGCACCCATAAATAGCGAATAGCAGGATTCAACTCTTGTGATATGGAATAAGGATTAAGAATTTGCTGCAACCAGACTCGGTTTTCGGGTTGTTGCCACTTTTCAGAGTGACTATCGCAGAGTAGGAAATATCCACCTTGTTCTAAAAACATTTCTTCAAAAAGGTCAGAAGGGCCACCAGTTAGATCAGAGGCAACACCTGCGATATATTCTTTGTCACTCAAACTTGAACTCAACCAGGTTGCATTCGCTTTGTTTGATAATGATAGTTGTGTCTCTTCGACTGCTCCATCAGATTGATGGGTTAGATTCGGCCACATCAGGATATCGACCTGATCAAGCAGAGTTCTTAAACCAAAATAGCCATCAAATGCTTTAAGACATAAACGGCGTTCGTCATTTTGTATCACTTGGTAGGGGCCTGTACCAACTGGTGACCGTACAAAATGCTCTATTTCATCATGGTTAGCAGGTAGTATCAGTGCTGAGGCTGTTGCCAGTAGTTGCGGAAAATTATCATCCTCTGCGCTGAGCTCAAATTCTACACAATGTGGTCCGACGATTTTTATCTGCTCAATATGTGAAAAAAGGGCAAGCTTACGGGCACGATTAAGAGAGGTAACAATATCGTCGCAAGTTAATGGACGGCCATCGTGAAATTGAACCGCAGGCCTTATATAGAAACGCCAGATAGATGAAGTAATCTGGCGCCAATGATGAGCTAAATCTCCTTCTACTTCACCTATTTCCTCTTTTACTCGGGTTAATCCACTGAAGATCTGACGAATAAGGTGACGTTCTGACCGTCGTAAAGGTGTTCCTGGGTATAAATTGTACATAGTTCGATAGTAGGGAACTCGCAGAACCTGGTTGTCAGGGTTAATGCTAAAGCCCAGTTTTGAGCGTAATAATGGTGCAACTAAGTGTTTGTCTGAGCCGAGAAGATCAATCGCTTCATTGAAGCGACCTTTATCAATTAAGGTTTCAGCTTTTTTACTAAGTAATTGGTTTTTATTACTTAACAGCGTTAGTGTCGAGCGTTTCCCACGCCCAAATTCCCCTTGCCAATCAATCCACCCGAACTCTTGCATTTTGATCAAAAGGTTTCGCATGTGCCGCTTGGTACAGAAAAGGTAATCAGAAAGCTCTTGTAACGTTATTGACACGCTTGTTTCACCAAAGTGGTTAAGCAGTTTGAGATATTGTTGTTCGAGCCTGTTGTTAGTCATAAAAGAGGAACTTAAAAAATTTAAACGCATCAGTTTTTAATTACCTCAATTTAGATCATTCTATCTCCATCAACAAGGTATATCTCACCGTGAGAAAAAGAGCATTTCGAGATATCGATACATTTTCGCCGTGGTTTACCTATTCGTGAATAAAGAAATGGAGAGTTTTGATGAACACAAAAATTAACAAAGATACAACGATTTGTATGTCTTTAGCTGCAAGACCTACTAACTTTGGTACACGCTTTCATAACTACCTCTACGATGCATTGGATCTGAACTATCTCTATAAGGCATTTACCAGTAAAGATCTGGCTGGCGTGATAACAGGGATGAGAGCCCTTAGTTTTCGTGGTTGCGCTATTTCGATGCCATTTAAAGAGGAAGTCATAGCATTAGTGGATGAGCTCGATCCTTCTGCGGCAGCGATTAATTCCGTCAACACCATCGTTAATACTGGCGGTCATCTCAAAGCGTATAACACCGACTACATCGCTATTTCTACGTTACTGACTCAATACTCGATCCCAACTGATTTTTCATTTGCTTTAAAAGGCAGTGGAGGAATGGCGAAGGCGGTGGCGTGTGCACTAAGAGACCTGGGATTCACCAATGGCGTGATCGTGGCTATTAATGAGCCGAGCGGTAAGGCGTTAGCCGATTTGTGTGGTTTCAAATGGCAAGCCGATATGAGAGGCATCGAAGCTGATTTGCTGATTAATGCAACGCCACTCGGCATGAGTGGTGGCCCAGAAGAGGGAAGCCTTTGCTTTTCTGAGCAAGAAATTGAACATGCGCAAGTGCTGTTTGATGTTGTTGCCATCCCTGCTGTTACACCAGCGGTTGAGTTTGCAAAATCTATAAATAAAACCGTGATCACCGGTAGTGAAGTTTTTGCTATTCAAGCCGTTGAGCAGTTTCAGTTATATACCGGAATTAAACCGAGTCATGAGCTTTTTGAACAAGCAGCTGCTTATTCAAGAAGTGAATGTTAAATCGAATAAAACATAAATAAGGTACCCTACATGACACATAAAATGGTTGCTATTACTGCCTGTCCTACGGGTGTAGCTCATACATTTATGGCGGCTGAAGCGTTAGAACTATCTGCCAAAAATAGTGGTTATGAACTTAAAGTAGAAACGCGTGGATCGGTTGGCGCAAAAAATACACTTTCGCAGGAGGATATTGATCAAGCGGATGTGGTTATCGTTGCTGCTGATATTGAACTCGATTTATCCCGTTTTTCCGGTAAAAAATTGTATAAAACCAGTACTGGGAATGCGTTAAAAAAGGCAAACGAGGTTATTGCATTAGCACTAGAGAACGGGAAAATCTACCAAACGACTAAGGCGACAGACGAGTCAACTAAAATAGAGTTAGGCGGTGTATATAAGCACTTAATGACCGGTGTGTCACACATGCTTCCACTCGTAGTTGCCGGAGGCTTATGTATTGCACTCTCTTTTGTTTTTGGTATTGAGGCATTTAAAGAGGAAGGAACATTAGCCGCAGCATTAATGCAGATTGGCGGAAAATCTGCTTTTGCTTTAATGGTTCCTGTATTAGCCGGGTTTATCGCATTTTCTATTGCTGACCGTCCGGGGCTAGCTCCAGGCTTAATCGGAGGGTTCATTGCGGCTAGCAGTGGTGCGGGTTTCATTGGCGGAATTATTGCTGGTTTTATTGCGGGTTATTCAGCAAGATTTGTTGTACAAAAAGTAGTACTGCCACAAAGTATGGAAGCGCTGAAACCCATTTTAATTGTTCCTCTTATTTCAAGCTTATTTACTGGTCTCATGTTGATCTATCTGGTAGCAGGACCTGTAGCGCAAACCATGACGATGCTGACCGATTTCTTATCAGGCATGACGTCGGCTAACGCAGTTTTACTAGGGTTAATTCTTGGTGCAATGCAATGTTTCGACCTTGGTGGTCCAGTAAACAAAGCGGCTTATACATTTGGTGTCGGATTACTTGCGTCACAGTCATACTTACCAATGGCGGCGATCATGGCTGCAGGAATGGTGCCTGCTCTTGGTATGGGACTCGCGACTTACTTATCTAAGAACAAATTTACTAAAACGGAACAAGAAGCGGGAAAAGCCTCATTTTTACTTGGATTGTGTTTTATCTCTGAAGGTGCCATACCGTTTGCTGCGAAAGATCCAATGCGAGTAATCCCTTCTACTATAGCTGGTGGTGCTTTAGCTGGTGCTCTATCTATGTTCTTTGGTTGTACCTTGATGGCACCACATGGAGGTCTGTTTGTTCTAGCGATTCCAAATGCCGTTGGCAATGTTGGCTTATACATTTTGTCAATTATTGCAGGGACGATTGTAACAGGTGTCATGTATGCGTTCTTAAAACAGGGACAATCAGCCGTTGAAGCAGAAGTGGAACAAGCATAACAATATTTAGTTTTTGAACGAGGTTGAAAGTTTGGTAATTACTAAGACTTTGTTCATTTACTAGGAGCCAGAATCATACTGGCTCCATTTTTTACGTATTCACAACGTTAGATTAGAGTATGCAGAAGTATGGATACAGGTCAGCATAAAGCAATTTTCTCGATAGCTTTAGAAACGTTCAAAGTTCCAACTAGTCTGTATCAGCCAGACTGCATATTGAAGAATGCAAATTGAAAATACTTTTTCTCATCTGAATAGATAATTTGAATTTCCAGTTCTAAAACATTTATGTCCGTGCGACCTGAAGTCGTATGAAGCGTTGTTCACCACGATAAGAGTGCACCATCTGTATCACCAGATGACCCTAGGATCCTGAATAAAGCAGCGGATCCGACAATGTAACGAAACACGGTCGTTAGGCTGTGTGGGAACTGAATCGTGAGAGGATGTTCCTCCTGATAACCACGAATTGGGTAAGTGCTAGGGTGTCAGTATGATGAACGTAAGTGAATCCACGTAAGGCGCGTTATATGATGAAGCAGCGGAAGTGGTTAATACGCTGTGGCCAAAATGGCAATGAGAGTCGGGAAGGGATTGGACAGTACCCTTTCGTGATCGATGTACTCTCCGCACTATAGTGGGCATCTAACCTGATATTTTGCGCGACATACGGAACAGGGTAAGCCTGTATATCTCCCATTGGGAAAGCAGTCTGCGAAGATTGCCGATAGGTGTGCAGGTAAAGGAGGTTAGAGAAAGCAAAGGCCGCTTTGTAATGAAGTGGATACAGGTTTATATCTGGCGCGAAAGCGAGCTGACTTCTAACTGGTCTCCCGTTGCAAGATGATTTGAAGAACTTTATTCAAGGAGAAACGCAAATGGTGACTTCATCAGAAGTTAGTGCCTCTCCTAATGGCACTCAATGGCAATCCATCGATTGGAAGGCCGTAGAGTCGCACGTGTTAAAGCTTCAAATGCGCATTGCAAAAGCAACCCGAGAGGAAAAACACAGTAAAGCGAAAGCTTTGCAGTGGGTCTTAACGCACTCGAGATCGGCCAAATTACTGGCCGTGAAGCGAGTGTCCCAAAACAAAGGCAGTAACACACCTGGAGTCGACGGTGTCATCTGGAATACGGATGCTCGTCGAATGACCGCAGTTAATCAATTGAACCGTAAATGCTATCGAGCCAAACCTCTCAGACGTATCTACATCCCGAAAAAGAACGGCAAACTTAGACCCCTCGGTATTCCATGCATGATAGACCGAGCGCAACAAGCGCTTTATCTGCTTGCTCTTGAACCGATATCGGAAACGATAGCAGATCCAAATAGCTACGGTTTTCGCCCTAATCGCAGCACGGCTGACGCAATAGCACAATGCTTCAAATGCTTGTGTCTTAAGCGCTCAGGTCGCTGGATCTTGGAGGGGGATATTAAAGCTTGCTTTGACAAGATTGGGCATGAATGGCTACTTGAACATGTTCAAATAGACAAAAGGATGCTGAAGCAGTGGTTAGGCTCTGGCTATATCGATAAGGGCTTGTTCTACCGAACGTCGGAGGGAACTCCGCAAGGAGGAATTATCTCTCCAACGCTTATGTTACTGACGCTTGCGGGCCTAGAAAAGCTCGTGAAAGAGGTCGCTAAGAAATCGGGAGAACGAGTTAACTTTATCGGTTATGCGGATGATTTTGTGATAACAGGTTCGTCAAAAGATGTTCTTGTTAACGAAGTCAAACCACGGGTGATTGATTTTCTAAAAGAAAGAGGGTTGGCACTCTCTGAAGAGAAAACACACATTACTCATATAGATGACGGCTTTGATTTTCTAGGTTTTAACCTCAGGAAGTACAAAGGCAAATTGCTCATCAAACCGAGTAAGAGCAACGTTCTCTCTTTCTTGGGTAACTTGCGTGAACTCATCAAGAAGCACGCAACAATGCCAGTCAATGATCTCATTAGATTACTGAACCCTAAGCTGAAAGGTTGGGCGAACTATTATCGCCACTGCGTTGCAAAGCGCACTTTCGGTTACCTCGGTCATCAAATCTTCTGGTTACTGTGGCGATGGGCGGTTAGACGCCATCCCACTAAACCAAAAGACTGGGTAAGGCGAAAATACTACATGAATAGAAGTGGTGGGTGGCAATTTCACGGTTGGCAGAAAATCGCCAATATGGACTGTCACTACAACCTAATTCAAATAGCGAAAACGCCGATTAAAAGGCATGTAAAAATCAGAAGTGCAGCAACCCCATTCGATCCGCTTTACCAAGATTACTTGGCAAAGAGGAAGCCGAAAAAGGAAGGCCGTCACTCTTGGTTTGACCCTGCTTTAACTGCTATCTAGGTTGCTGGGTAACGTAATACGCCTTAGCGGAGGCTTGAGCCGTATGCAGTGAAAGTTGCACGTACGGTTCTTAGGAGAGCGGCACTTGGTAACAAGTGTCGCTTATCCGACAAAAGTGAATTTTGATCTTTATTGTCATTTATCGCACCGTTTTAAGGATGAATAAAAGATAGTTCAATGATGTGTTTTTTGTGTTAATTTTTTTGTTCTGGCGTGCTGTTTTTGGTGTTTGTTTTTATAAGGATGGAATTACTTTGCCGATACAAATAACAGGTTTAATTGATAGTGGTTATGGGTTGTATATTGATGATTGGACAATGGAGGCGGATCAGCATTGGGTGATATTTTCTACCTACAGTCATTGTGGTTCATTGCTTGGTCGATTATTAACTGGTGATCTCCCGCTTGAGAAGCATCATATGGAGGGGCTTCCTAAGAACATTGGTTGGGTGTCTTTGTATCAGCAACAGCTTCTATTAGAGAAAGAGCTGGCGGATGATGATACCGATTTTATGGATCGTTTGGATTATGGCTCTAGCGTGGAAGCCTTAGTGTCGGAAGTGTGCCGCGAAGCCAATCAATTAGATCATTTATTAAAATTGACCGATCTTACTCACTTGCGCCAGAGAGGTTTTCGCCAACTGTCTACTGGGGAGACGCGCCGAGTGATGTTGGCTAGAGCGCTGGCGATTGACCCTGAATTATTGGTCTTAGATGAACCATACGCCGGGCTCGATATTGCCCATCAACAACAATTATCACAATTACTCGAAACGCTTTCTCAGACCATTCAGTTGTTGATCATAACTTCTCGTGAAGATGAAATTCCAAGTTGTATTACTCATGTGGCGATGTTTAACGCCGAAGTTGATAAAAACGGCAATACGATTCAACGGTTAAGTGCGCCAATGAGTATCGATGAATGGCACTCACACCCTGTTATGGCGCAATTAAACGCACTTTCGCAACAACGTAGCCAGGATGTGATTGAATTGATTAAAAGACAGCGTTATCAGGCGAAGTACCCAGATCCTTTGGTAGAGCTTAAAAATGGCAAAGTTGAATATACCGATGGTTTGATCTTCAAAGAGGTAAATTGGCGCATTAATAATGGTGAGCATTGGCAAGTACGTGGGCCAAACGGCTGCGGAAAAAGCACCTTATTGGGGTTGATATTAGGTGACCACCCGCAATGCTACAGTAATGACATTACCTTGTTTGGCAAACCTCGTGGCAGTGGCGAAACGATTTGGCAAGTTAAAGAGCAAATCGGCATTGTCTCATCATCACTGCATTTGCAATATCGAGTCAATTGCAGTGCCTTGGAAGTGTTAATTTCCGGGTTCTTTGATTCGATAGGGGTGTATCAAAAGCCCAGCGAAAAGCAGGTGGATTCTGCAAAAGATTGGTTAGCTATTTTACACATGAGCGAGTTTGAGAAAATCAGCTTTAAGCAGCTTGATTATGGTCAGCAACGCTTGTTATTAATTGGACGCGCCCTGATTAAGCAACCTGTGTTATTGATTTTAGATGAACCTTATCAAGGCTTAGATTTCATTAATCGTAAACTAGTGATGAATACCTTGAATATGATCGCGGAAGAGAATTTGAGTCAACTGTTGTATGTGTCTCATCATGTCGATGATGCGTTGCCTGCGATTAAAAATTATGTCGATTTTGTTGGTGATGCACACAGCGGTTATCAAGTGTCGATTAATCCACAGAGTTGAGCGTCTTTGCGATAGTTTGACAAGCTCTTCGTACTTGTAACGGCTGCTTTATTGCCATTAGATTGGCACACAAGTAAGAAAAGGTAAGTGGTTTAGACTTACCTTTTTTACATATTAATCTTCCGAGCTCTGCTCTTCTTTTTGCATAACACGGTTCATATTAATGGTCTTTGGGCGACGGCGTTTTTGAATGGTTTGATGGACGCCACGACGCAAGCTCTGAAAGCTCTTTTCCACTTTATCGACACCTAATAAGACACCAAGAGCCAGGGCAGTAAAAATAATGGATTGTGTTTCATGACCAAGTCCAATCATTAATCCTAATGCTGCCAGTACCCAAATCACCGCCGCGGAAGTCACGCCATGAATTTTACCATCCATCGTCATCATCACGCCCGCACCTAAAAACCCGACACCAGTAATGATTTGGCCTAATACTCGGGCTTGATCTAGGGTATTAGGCGATAACGACACTGCCATTGCCATAAATAAATAAGTACCGGAAACGATCAATATCGCGGTGCGAATACCAACGGGTTTTCCCCTAAGTTGACGCTCCAAACCGATTAATGTGCCGTTAATTGCGCAGGCAGCCAGAGACCACCAATCAAAAGGTTCGATATTAAGCCATGCAGGATTCATTGATGGAGATTTGCCCTTATTAATGTTAAAGAAATTCATCGTAAAAGAGGTGTGATAAGAAAGTGGAATATGACGATTTTTGATTCAGAGATCTAGTTGATTATTGATGATATTTTTTTATCTCTAAGGTAAGTACTTTCTATCGTAGGTGATTTTTGTTGATTGTTAATGCTAAAAATACATTTTCTACTATCAATATATGTGATTTTTGCATGGTGTGTATGCGTTGTTATCACTATTTTTATTAGGGTTTATTACCTATACTGCCTGCATATTAAGTCGAACGGCTAACCAACAAGTTGGAGATGTTATGTTTAAAGCTTTAGTTCTTAACCAAGAAGACAAACGTACAATCGCGAATATCGAAATGTTAGATGAAAGCCAATTACCGGAAGGTGAAGTATTGGTGGCGGTGGATTACTCTTCAATTAATTACAAAGATGGCTTAGCCGTTACTGGTAAAGGCAAAATTATTCGTAACTTCCCAATGGTGCCAGGTATTGACTTTGCAGGTACGGTTTTAGAGTCTCAAGACGACCGTTATTCTGAAGGCGATAAAGTGGTTTTAACTGGCTGGGGCGTAGGTGAAAACCATTGGGGCGGCATGGCTGAAAAAGCGCGCTTAAAAGCCGATTGGTTAGTGCCATTACCACAAGGTTTAGATGCCAAAAGTGCCATGATGGTCGGAACGGCTGGTTTTACTGCAATGTTGTGCGTACAAGCTATCCTTGATGCTGGCGTAAAACCGGAAGATGGTGAGATCTTAGTGACAGGTGCCAGTGGTGGTGTAGGCTCTGTTTCTGTCACGCTACTGAGCAAGTTAGGTTATAAAGTTGCAGCGGTGACCGGACGCCTAGAAACCAATGGCCCATTATTAGAAAAATTGGGCGCAACGCGTGTGATTGAACGCAGTGAGTTTGAAGAGCCTGCTCGTCCACTTGAAAAACAAGTGTGGGCCGGTGCGGTTGATACCGTCGGCAGCAAAGTATTGGCAAAAGTATTGGCACAAATGGATTATAACTCAGTGGTTGCAGCTTGTGGTTTAGCTGGTGGATTTGATCTTCCAACGACTGTCATGCCATTTATTTTACGTAATGTGCGCCTACAAGGTGTTGACTCAGTTAACAGCCCTGTAGAAAAACGTATTGCTGCGTGGAAATCATTATCAGAACTACTACCGGCCAGCTATTTTGAGCAAGCGTGTACTGAAATTAAGTTAGAAGATGTCCCTCAATACGCGGACAATATTACCAACGGTCAAGTAACAGGCCGAATTGTGGTCAACCTTCGAGACTAGGACGCTACGTTATTCGTATCTAGTCATTCGAAAAAGCAGAAATTTAAAGCCTTGCGGTGCTTTGACATGAGTCGCTGCTTGGCTTTTTTATAGGTGAAGCATAGGGTTCATTTGTTGATGTAAAATGCGCAGAATAAAAATACCCTGTTCTCTTATTCGATAGAAAATGGCGTGCTTTTTATAATCATGTCTTCTTATTCCCTGCTTGATCTCATTGTAATCGCGGCCAAGCAAAGGTGCTTCAGATAGAATAAGTAAGCAGCGTTCCATATCATCGGTGTAGTCATCAGCCTGATCTTCACCAAAATTTAACCAAGTGTATTCATAAATTATCCCGAAATCTTCTTCGGCTTTTTTTGATAATTTATACACTCAACTTAGCCTTGCGCTGCGCAGCAATCTGCTTTAAAGATAAGTTGCTTTCACCACTTTGTTCACCTTCTTCAATCGCATTACGTAGCATATTTTGCTGGTTTTCTTGTTGCTCCAACAAACGTAAGGCACTTCTCATTACTTCACTGGTTGAGCCGTAACGACCAGTTTGTATCATACGTTCAATAAAGCTATTGAGTGATTCGCCGATTGTGACACTTGTTGTTCGTCCCATGGGATTTACCTTGTATTAATTATTCACACAAAGTTTATCATAGATTAAAAATTATGCTATTTTGGATGCGGTTTTGTTTTTGTTGAGAGTAGCGTGTAAAGCCAAAGGGAGCGCGGTTTGCTTTTTCTAGGAATTAGGAACCTTTAACCCCTTACTCTATTCCCATCACCTCAATCCTTTCCGCAATTAATTTACCACATTCTTGTTTTAAGACTCCGCGCAACCATTGCTGAGCGGAAGATTGGTCACAACGCGAATGCCAAATGAGCGAGTAATCAAATGGTGTTAAATCGAAAGGCGTCTTCTTGATGAGGAGGTTATAACGCTTCGCCACAAGGTAGGCTAAATCTGCAGGTACAGTAATAATTAACGGTACGGTTTCTAACATCGCAAGAGCTGCTTCTAAGTGATAAGCCCGTAGCAGCCATTTAGGTTCAGGATAACCAGATAATGCTTGGTCAATCAGTGCTTTCACGCCATCGCTGATCGCAATCATTGCGTGGTTGGCGGTTAAATAATCTTCCAAAGTTAATTCAGCGTTGGCGAGGGGGTGATTAGGTGAGAGTAAACAAAACACGCCGACTTTACCCAAATGTTCTTTTTTGAGCGGATCGACTGAGTAGGTTGGGCGGCAAATCGCCATATCTGCGCCTTGAGTTGTGAGCTGTTCTTTTAAATGCTGATGCTGCAATGGTATTAACTCTAAACGAATATTTGGCGCTTCTTGATAAATACGCGGTAAGGCAAACGGCAAAATGGTTTGCATGGCATAGTCGGTGGTGGCAATGGTGAACTTTTGGTTGCACTCTTGGGGCACAAATTCTTGAGGAGATAAAATATCGCGTATATTTTCGAGAGGTTGGGTTAGCGATTGATTAAATTCCAACGCTTTTTGAGTAGGAATTAAACGCTGCCCCTGGCGAGTAAACAAGGGATCATCTAGTAGCACGCGTAGGCGGCCTAACACTCGGCTCATCGCTGATTGACTTAGGCTTAGACGCTGCGCCGCTTTGCTGACCGTTTCTTCTTCAATTAAAACTCGCAGAGCAATCAAAAGATTGAGATCGCGGCGGTAAATGTCATCTAATTCCATAATCAGCCTTATTAAGAGAGATAAAGATCTAATGGGGTTTTACTTGCTTCGCCGCCGATTTCTCTTGCGAGCGTTGGTACAAGATACCCTGAAACTTGCGTCAGTAATCCCGAGATGATTTCTCGTGCTTTTTCATCGGATACATAAAAATGCGCCGCGCCTTGTACTTTATCTAAAAGGTGTAAGTAATAAGGTAAGACTCCCGCCTTAAATAAGGAGTGGCTTAATGCCGCTTGCGCTTCAACTGAATCGTTAATCCCTTTTAATAATACGCTTTGATTAAGTAAGTGCACACCAACTTGTCGTAGCTTATTGAGACTCGTGGCCAGTTCATCATTGATTTCGTTGGCATGATTAATATGTGTAACCATCACCACATTTAAGTGAGTGTGATGGAGGATTTGGCACAATTCATCGGTAATTCTTGAGGGAATGACCACGGGTAAGCGGCTATGAATACGTAAGGTTTTGATGTGTTCAATTTGGCTGATGCTGTCAATCAGCCACTGTAATTCGGTGTCTTTAGCCATTAACGGGTCACCACCCGATAAAATCACTTCATCTAATTCCGGGTGCTCGGCAATGTAATCGAGGTTTTGTTGCCATGTGCTTTTATTGCCTTTGTTGTCCTGATATGGAAAGTGGCGACGGAAACAATAGCGACAGTTAATGGCGCAGCCACCCTTGACGATCATTAATACTCGGCTGCGGTATTTGTGCAGAAGTCCAGGCAAGGCATTATCTTGTTCATCAAGTGGATCCGTTGAATATCCGTCATGTACATTAAATTCTTCATTTAAAGGCAATACTTGGCGCAATAGTGGATCGTATGGATTGCCTTTTTCCATTCTATCGACAAAACTTCTAGGAACGCGTTGGGCAAATAACTGACGTGCTTTCAACCCCGATAACCACGGCGTGGGATCGATTTCCAATAATTCAAGCAGTTGCATAGGATCTGAAATCGCCTGTGCTAATTCGGTTAACCAAGAATTTTGTCGAGTTAGATCATTTTGTCGGCTATTTGGCGAGGTTTTACGCCACTTTTGCTCAACAGAAATGACTTTTCGGGTTATTATATCGGGCATTAAATTGAACTCGAAGAATATATAGAGGAAATCATGGCGACAGTTAGCACCAATGAATTCAAAGGCGGTTTAAAATTCATGTTGGATAATGAGCCTTGCTCAATCATCGAAAATGAATACGTTAAGCCTGGTAAAGGGCAAGCGTTTAACCGCGTTAAGCTTCGCAAACTTTTGTCTGGAAAAACGTTAGAGAAAACGTTCAAGTCAGGTGAAAGCTTTGAACTGGCTGACGTAGTTGATGTCGAACTCGGCTACCTGTATAGCGATGGTGAATTCTACCATTTCATGAACAACGAAACCTTTGAGCAAATTGCCGCAGATGTAAAAGCAGTTGGCGATACGGCTAAATGGTTAGTTGAAAATGACGTTTGTACTCTAACTTTATGGAATGATAACCCTATCTCTGTGACTCCGCCAAACTTTGTTGAGCTGGAAGTAACAGAAACAGACCCTGGCCTTAAGGGTGATACTCAAGGTACGGGCGGCAAGCCTGCAACATTGAGCACTGGCGCAGTGGTTCGTGTTCCACTATTCATCGCGATTGGTGAAGTCGTGAAAGTGGATACTCGTACAGGCGAATACGTTGGTCGTGTTAAATAAAATGCTAGGTTGCTAGTTCCTAGCTTCTAGAAAAAGATGATAAATGGGCCGCTGAATTTTCAGCGGCCCATTTTTTGTGAATGTAGAATACCGTATTATTTTAGGAAAGGTGCAACCGCATAGGTTTGACTTTGTGATAGCAGTAAGCCGATAGTGATCAGTAATAAACCTGCTAATAACTTCGCAACTAAAGAGATATAGCGGGTGTTCAGTTTATTGGGTTTGCGATAGATATTGATGATTTTTTTGCCTGAAATGGTGAGTAAGGCAATGGTTGAAATAGTGATGGCTGTTCCTACTCCCATTAAGAAGCTGCTTACCACGCCCAGCCAATATAACCCCATGATATGAGAAAAGAGCAGCACCATAATCGCCCCTGTGCATGGCCTCATGCCAATACCAAGAATGATGGTGATGTATTGTTTTAAGTTTGTTGCTTGATTGATGTCTTCCGCGCTCGCGAAATGTTTGTGCCCACAACCACAATGTTGATCGTGTTTATGTGATAAGTGATGCTGATTTTGTTGAGGCTTTAACATCGCTGAAGAGGGATTGCTCGGACTTAGCTGGATCTTATTGATTGATAAATTTACTTTAGGTTGTTGTTTGTTTGAATGGATATGATGTTTGATCGCACTGTAGATAATCGACAATCCTAAATAAGCCATGATGAGGTAGCTGGCATCAATAAAGTAGATTGATTGTTGATTAACTTCTTTCATCGAGGCATTGAATCCCCACAATAATACACTGACTAAACTGATCGCGACTAATGCCTGAGTTAGTGCGGCGAGTACCGTCAATATCAAGCTAGTTTTTATTTTTGTTGGGTGAGTGGCAAGGTAAGTCGTCACGATCACTTTACCATGTCCAGGACCTAGTGAGTGTAAAATACCGTAGGCAAAACTCAGCCCGACAAAATATAGAATGGTTTTTATATCATGAGCTTGGCTATCCATTAATGAGTTTGTTAAGACTTCATTAATGTCTTTTTGCCATCTCATACTTTGCATTAATAAGTAAGGCCATTCACGATAAAGCAAATAAATGAAGCTACAAAAGCCAACCAGAAGAACCCAGAACAATCTATTATTACTTGGCTTTAATGACGAAGTGCGAGTGGATTGCATAAATAGACCTTATAAACAGGTTAGGTGAACCGTTTGAGCAAACAGTTGCCCTAAGGGGCGATCGGGAGTGACATCTGCCGGTAAAGACGAGGCGTACATCATTTGTTCCGCAGTGGGCTTGGCTTGCTCAATATCGGCATGGCAGTGTGATTGAAGTTGAGGGGAAAAATGAATATCACGACTGCTTTTCCATGACATATCTACATAGTAGGTCGGTTCGTATATTTTTAGAGTAATTGGTGTTGTCGATAAAGAGATGGGTTTTTCTAAAGTCAGTTGGAAGCTCAGTGTCAGGCGATTTTTTTCGTAAGTGAAATGAGCGCTATCGGTTTCTAAATAGCGGATAGGCGTTTTATCGTGATAAAGATAAGTATAGTAATGAACGCCAAGTAGATTTTTGATTAACTGATGAGCTAATTGATTTAATGTCGAGGATAAATGTGCTTCCGACGTGTCTAAGCCATCAAGGTTATAAGCGCTACTCATTGGATCGTACTGCCATTGCATTTTGATTTTATTGATGTTTTTGTGGGTGCCTATAAACGTTGTCTGCATGTTAATCCAAGCATGCGGATGAGCATTAACAGGAGAGCTAAGTATCAATGTAATCAAAATGAGTAAATACTTCATAGCAAATTTTTCATTACCGAACATTGGCTTTAATTGTTACAATATAACACATGCATTACTGAGAGTTTAGCTTCTATTTCAGTCTATTTTAATCAAAGTAAGTTCCTTATTTCAGAAGCCATGGGATGGATAAATTGATCATGAAAAAAGTGGCGCTGTATGTATTTTCAAGCTTTATAAGCCTCCCTGTGATGGCGCACCCTCATTCATGGATCGATATGAAAACCAAAATTGTGGGTAATGAAGAGGGGATTCATCAGTTATCCATGAGTTGGGAAATGGATCCGATGACGTCAAGTTATGCTCTTGATGGGGTCGACCGCTCTGCGAAAGATTTTCCACAGCAGCTAAAAGCTCTGGCGGAAGAGGCGGTCATCAATATGTATGACATGCATTATTTAACCTATCTATCTGATGGTAAAACGTCTTACGCATTTGCCAAAACGACTCAAGGCCACTACACACTAGATGGTATGAAATTGATCTTATCTTTTGATATTAAATTCAAGCATCCTGTGCCTATCGTCGGCCATATGTTACTGCTTCAAAGTTATGATCCTACCTATTATGTCGATATGGTTTGGAAAGATGTCACCGATGTTAGCTTTTCTCCGGAGCTTGCTCAAAAATGTCATGTAAAGCTTATTCATCCTCATCCTACCGCTCAACAAATTAGTTATGCGGCCTCTATACCCGCTGATGTCAACCCAAGTGAAAACCTAGGGAAACTGTTTGCTCAAACGAGCCAGATAGTCTGCCTATAGACGACTCGATTTCCATTGTTTCTTCATTGATTAAGGAAAGGAAAGAGTATTGTAGAAGAATAATTCTTTTATAATTTACTTTTGTTATGTTATAACATACGAATTGTGTAACAAAGTGTGTTTGATTATGAAAGTCTCTACAAGTTCTCGCGTTAACACCTCTACTACCAACTATTCAAGTATTAACCGAGTGCTAAGAACCCTTTTGCTTTTAACTATTCTGTGGAGTGCGGTGTATTGGGCGGGGCAGCTTTTATGATTCATTTAACGAACTTAGTTGTTGGATATAAAAAACAACCTTTAATGAAAGAAATGAATGGTTGTTTTCAATCCGGAAGTTTAACGGCGGTCATGGGACTCAATGGAACCGGAAAATCAACGTTATTGAGGACAATTGCTCAAGTACAAAAGCCTCTTGAGGGGCATATTCACTTTCCGGGCTCTAAAGAAATGACGATGTCTTGGCTTCCGCAATTGGCAGACGTTGATCGCTCTTTTCCGATCCAAGTGATGGATGTCGTTTCCATGGGCTGCTGGCCTAAGTTAAGCCTGTTTAGGGCTCTCAAAGCAACTCATTGTCATCGTGTTCATCTTGCAATGGAACAAGTCGGAATTTTAGATTTAGCCAATAAGACGATTGATCAACTATCTGGTGGGCAGTTTCAGCGCATGCTGTTTGCACGGATGTTGGTGCAAAATAGTGACGTTATGTTGATGGATGAGCCGTTTGTTGGGATAGATACTAAAACGAGAGATGTTTTATTGAACTTGATCATGGAGTTACATCAAGCCGGGAAAACAATCATTGCCGTGTTACACCAAGCCGATATCGTTCATCGCTATTTTTCTGATCTCTTGTTGCTGAAAGACGGCGACGTTTTATGGGGAAAGACTGAAAAAATACTGCCTCATTTCCACGATACGTTTCAGTGGGCTGAACCACATTTGATGGTAAATGAAAAAATCAAACCAAGCATTGTTGAGGCATGAGTATGACATTACATGTATGGGATGCTTTTGTTCAATTTGGTTTTATGCGCCGTTCATTAGTAGCTTGCCTATCACTATCATTAAGCTTGGCTCCTTTAGGCGTTTTTTTATTATTACGCAGAATGAGTCTTATTGGTGATGCACTGTCTCATGCGGTACTGCCGGGTGTCGCTATTGGCTATTTATTCGCAGGTATGTCTTTGCTGGCAATGGGGTTAGGGGGGTTCATTGCGGGCCTTTGTATCGCCCTTATTTCCAGTTGGATAAGCTCTGCAACAAAATTACATGAAGATTCAGCATTCGCAGGCTTATATCTAGGCTCATTGGCCTTAGGGGTAACGCTTGTCTCATTACGTAGTAACGGGGTGGATTTATTGCATTTATTATTTGGTTCACTCCTCGCTGTCAATTCTCGTGCACTGATTTTCATCGGTGTGATTAGTTCTGTCAGCCTACTTGTTTTAGCTGTTTTTTACCGAGCGATCGTATTTGAGTCTTTTAATTCCTCATTTTTAAAAGTGAGTTCAAGTCGATTCCCCACTCTTATTCATGCCTTATTTATGGCGTTGGTTGTGATGAACCTTGTTGCCGGATTTCAAGTATTAGGCACGTTAATGACAGTGGGACTCATGATGTTGCCTGCGATTTCTGCACGCTGTTGGACAAATAACTTACCAAGAATGCTGTTCATTTCAGTTGTTGTCGGCATTTTTAGCTCAATTTTAGGTTTAAGTTGGTCTTGGTACCAATCTATCCCTGCAGGCCCTGCGATTGTTCTCGTCGCGACTTTATTCTTTTTATTTTCAGTTTTTTTCGGTTCTCAATATGGAATCTTTTCTGTTTATAAAATGTTTACCCCCAACGCAATTAAGAAGGAAATAGGATGAAAAGTTGGACTAAAGGTGTTGTTACATTATTACTCATTTCAAGTCAGGCTGCTTTTGCTGGAACAGTCAAAACGGTGGCAAGTTTTTCAGTGTTAGCCGATATTGTTAAGCAAGTCGGTGGTGAGCATGTGGAAGTCGCGTCATTAGTCGGCCCTGATGGCGATCCCCATGCATTTGAGCCAACGCCTCAAGATAGCGTCTTACTTAAAGATTCAGATGTGGTTTTTATTAGTGGGCTAGGTTTAGAAGGTTGGATGGAACGATTAGCCCAAGCTTCTGGATATCAAGGTAAAATCATTGTTGCATCAGAGGGCATCGCCACGCGTAAAATGGATGAGGATGGTGAGATCATTACTGACCCTCATGCTTGGAACAGTGCTAAAAATGGTGAGCAATATGCACGAAATGTGATGGAGGCATTAATTGAAGCTTCTCCGGAAGATGCGGATTATTTCCGTCAACATGGACAGGCATACATTAATAAGCTTGAGAAATTAAATAGCTGGGCTAAAAAGTCATTTGCTGCTATTCCACAAGAAAAGAGAAAAGTATTAACCAGCCATGATGCATTTGGTTACTTTGGGCAAGAGTATGGAGTGGAATTTTTATCTCCTGTTGGCTTCTCAACCGAATCGGAAGCCAGTGCCAGCCAAGTTGCTCAGCTCATTCAGCAGATTAAGCAACAAGGTATCCAAGCTTATTTTATTGAAAATCAAACCGATCCAAGATTGGTTGAACAAATAGCAAAAGCGACCGGCGCTAAAGCGGGTGGAGAACTGTACCCTGAATCATTAACTGAATCGGATGGTGAAGCTGGGACCTACATTGATGCTTTTACACATAACGCAAATATCATGCTCGACAGCATGAAGTAAGTTAAGCGTTTTTCGTTCCCATGAAAATGGGCCGCTGAATTATCAGTGGCCCATTTTTATTGGGATGGAAAAATGTTGCGAGTGGCGAGAGCATTTCGTTTCGAGTAGCAGCAAAAAGCTCAGAACTTGTTGCTAATATGAGCTGCGATTTATAGTTTTCTACACGCAACAATCTCTTTTAGCTTCTCGGCTCTTCTACGCTTTTATCTTTTCCTAGCAACGAGTAGCGACCGAGTTCCGAGTTTTGTACGGCTTTAGGCTTCCGAGCTACGAGCACTGAAATCTCATTCCTAAAACAAAAAAAGCCAGCAAAAATGCCGGCTTTTCATTTTGTTACGAAGATTTCTTATAGTAAGAAAATATAAGCAATCGCTAGAACAGAGACAATCGCGGCCGCTGCGTAACAAGCAATTTTACCTAGGATCCCGGTGTGGAACTTTAGGTCGTGCATGCCGTGGTGAACACGGTGCATAGCATGCCACATTGGTAGTGCAATTGAGGCGATAATAAATAGGCCACCAATAATGCTACTTGCAAAGGCATGAACGCGAACAAAGTTAAACGTACCGGCATCAAATACGCCTAATGGCATCAAGATACCCAGTACTAAAACCGTTACTGGTGTGATCATGGCAAACCATGTACCGCCAGCACCAAATAATGACCACCAGATTGGCTCATCGGAACGTCTTGGGTTTGGATTAATCATTTCTTCTCTCCTACACCAATGCCAATACAATCAATGAAATCACAGCAACTGCGCCCCATTGTGCGGCAATAATCATTTTCGGCTCTACTTTTTTGCCAGCGACTTTAATTGGCATCACCTGTGGCATCATGCTAAAGAAGGTGGCCGCATGGAATAAGCTACCGGCTAAAGCCACGATGTTAATCGCGATCACCAATGGGTTTTGCATAAAGTGTTGCCACTCCATCCAAGCCACAGGGCCTTTCACTAAGCTTGCTAGGCCACAAAGCATGAACAAGGTAAAGAGAATTAACGGCAGTACCGTCGCTTCACGTACCATGTAAAAACGGTAGAACGGATGCTTGCTCCACCAAGTACGATTCATAGGACGAACGTAAGGCTTACGATTGCTCATTCTAGATCTCCTCAGATTTGAACATAGAGATCACGAAATCCATTGAAGATTCCACTTTCCCTTGGTTTACCGCTGCAGCAGGGTCGACGTGTTTTGGACATACTTTTGAGCAGTAACCGACAAAAGTACAACCCCAAGCGCCATTGTCACTGTTGATAAGCTTCATACGTTCTGCTTTACCATTGTCACGAGTATCTAAGTTGTAACGGTGAGCCAATGTTAATGCAGCAGGGCCGATGAACTCAGGGTTTAAACCAAATTGAGGACACGCCGCGTAGCAAAGACCACAGTTGATACAGCCAGCGAATTGTTTGTATTTCGCCATTTGCTCAGGGGTTTGCTTGTTGGTGCCGTCTTCTGGTTTACGATCGTTACCAATGATGTATGGTTTGATCGCTTCCAAACGTTCGATGAAAGGTGTCATATCAACGATAAGATCTTTCTCGATAGGGAAGTTAGCCAAAGGTTCAATGGTTACGCCATTTGGGTAGTTACGCATAAAGCTTTTGCACGCGAGCATTGGTACGTTATCGACCATGATGCCGCATGAACCACAGATTGCCATACGGCAAGACCAACGGTAAGACAGATTTTTGTCGAGGTGATCTTTGATGTAGCCAATCGCATCTAGGATGGAAGTAGTGTCATCACAAGGCACGTCGAACGTTTGTAAGTACGGTTCGTTATCGGTTTCTGGGTTATAACGCAGAATATTAACTTTCTGAATTCTTGTTTGAGTCGCAGACATGATTATTTCTCCTGCGCTTGTTGTTCAGCGGCTTCTTTTGCGGCAGCTTCATCAGCCGCTGCACCGTATAAGCGTGCTTTCGGTTGAGACTTAGTGATCTTCACTGGGCTGTAATCAATCACTGGCGCGGCATCTTCTTGGTAGAAAGATAGCGTGTGCTTCAAGAAGTTCTCATCGTCACGAGTGGTACAACCTTCGTCTAAACGTTGGTGTGCACCGCGAGACTCTTTACGACGAATTGCAGATTGTGCCATGGCTTCTGCCACTTCTAAGCCGTAGCCCACTTCGATAGCGTAAAGCAGGTCAGTGTTGAATACTTTGCCTTTATCTTTAATGCCGACTTTTTTGTAGCGCTCTTTCAGCTCAGTCAGTTTATCAATCGTGGTTTGCATTAAATCTTCTTTACGGTAGATACCGCAACCGGCTTCCATGGTGTGACCCATTTCAGTACGGATATCAGACCAACTTTCAGTGCCATCATTGTCCAATAGCGCTTGAATGCGAGATTCGACATCGCCAATTTGACGTTTGATGTTGTCTTCATTCCAGCCTTTGAATTCTTTAGCACGTTCAGCTGCGTGTTCACCTGCAACGCGACCAAATACCACAAATTCTGCCAGTGAGTTTGAACCTAGACGGTTAGCACCGTGCAGACCAACAGACGCACATTCACCAACCGCGAATAAACCTTTAATGCGAGTTTCACATTGACCGTTAGTTTCAATACCACCCATGGTGTAGTGAACGGTTGGGCGAATTGGAATTGGTTCTTTTGCAGGGTCAACGTTCACGTAAGCTTTCGCTAGCTCACAGATAAACGGTAGACGTTCTTGTAGATACTCTTCACCTAGGTGGCGAAGATCAAGATGCACTACATCACCTAGTGGGTGCTTGATGGTGTTGCCTTTTTGTTGCTCATGCCAGAACGCTTGAGAAACTTTGTCACGAGGACCCAGTTCCATGTATTTGTTCTTCGGCTCGCCAACTGGTGTTTCAGGGCCCATGCCGTAATCTTGCAAGTAACGGTAGCCATTTTTGTTGACGATGATACCGCCTTCACCACGACAACCTTCGGTCATCAAGATACCCGTGCCTGGTAGGCCGGTTGGGTGGTATTGCACGAATTCCATATCACGTAGTGGTACGCCGTGACGGTAAGCCATTGCCATGCCATCGCCGGTTACGATACCGCCGTTAGTGTTGGTGTTATAAACACGACCTGCACCACCGGTCGCCAGTACGACAGATTTTGCTTTGATCGCAACGAGTTCACCTTCAGACATGTGAATCGCAACGATACCTTGTGCTTCTTTCTCATCGCCTTCGCCGTCAACTAATAGGTCGACCACGAAGTACTCATCAAAACGTTTGATGTTTGAATATTTGATAGAGGTTTGGAAAAGAGTGTGCAGCATGTGGAAGCCGGTTTTATCGGCCGCAAACCAAGTACGTTCGATTTTCATGCCACCAAAACGACGAACGTTAACATCGCCATTTTCTTTACGACTCCACGGGCAACCCCATTGTTCCATTTGGATCATTTCGCGGGTTGAGTTTGCTACGAAGTATTCAACAACATCCTGTTCACATAGCCAGTCACCACCACCAACGGTATCGTTGAAGTGATTATCTAAGCTGTCTTCTTCCTTGATAACTGCCGCTGAACCGCCTTCGGCAGCAACCGTGTGAGAACGCATTGGGTAAACTTTTGAAATTAAAGCTACTTCAAGTTCAGGGTTTGCTTCTGCTGCCGCAATTGCAGTACGTAAACCAGCGCCGCCAGCGCCGATGACTGCGATATCTGTGGTTATGACTTTCACAGTTATCCTCCAGAGTAGGTGTGCCCATAAGAGCTTTGTTTCACGAGCACGATTGGAAAAATAGTAGTTATATATTTTGTGAGAGATAAGTGTAGGAAATAATGGTCAAAAATAAATTGATCTCACAGGGGTAAATGGGCAACTTTATTCCTCTAAAGTAGTAGTTGATAGGGAGTTATTCTGAACAGAGCGGTTCGTTAAGGAGAAAGTGACCAATAAGAGGGGATATTCACACTTCTTTGCCCGTGTTTATATTGTTGTTTTTAGACAAACTAAGGTAGGGCTTGGTTATCGTTATCACTTTAATTAAACTTGAGCGCTCTTTCCCTTGTTTCGAGTTTCTTATGCAGTCTTGGCAACCTTCTTGTTCTATTTTTCAATTAAAGCAACGCGCTTCGATCATTACATCTATTCGCCAATTCTTTGCTGAAAGGCAGGTTTTAGAAGTCGATACGCCAGCCATGAGTCATGCCACCGTGACCGACGTACATTTACACACCTTTAAAACCGAGTTTATTGGGCCGGAATATGCGTCAGGAAAAAGCGTATTTTTAATGACCAGTCCAGAGTTTCATATGAAGCGCTTACTGGCGGCGGGTAGTGGTTCAATCTACCAAATCAATAAAGCGTTTCGAAATGAAGAAAATGGCCGTTATCACAACCCTGAGTTTACGATGTTGGAATGGTATCGTACGGGATTTGATCATCATGACTTGATGGCGGAAATGGATGAATTGTTGCAGCAAGTGCTAAGTTGCGAATCTTGCGACAAAATCACCTACCAGCAAGCCTTTCTACGTGTATTAGGTGTTTGCCCTTTAGAGTCAACGTTAAGGCAATTGAAGGACGCTGCGAGCACATTAGGCTTGTCGGATATTGCTGAAGCGGAAAGCAATCGTGATACTTTACTACAGTTGCTATTTAGTATTGGTATTGAGCCTCATATTGGTCAGAAGGTACCTGTAATGGTGTACGACTTTCCAGCGTCACAGGCGGCATTAGCCAGAATTAATCAAGAAGATCCTAGGGTCGCGGATCGCTTTGAAGTGTACTTTAAAGGTATCGAATTAGCGAATGGGTTTCATGAGTTGGATGACGCTAAAGAGCAGCTTGCTCGATTTGAACAAGATAATCAGCAGCGCGTCGAAATGGGGCTACAAGCACAACCGATTGATCATCATTTGATTGCAGCCTTAGAGGCAGGATTACCGGCATGTGCAGGCGTCGCTCTTGGTATTGATCGCTTGATTATGTTAGCGATCGGTGCGGATCATATTGATCAGGTTACTGCATTTCCCTTTCCTAGGGCTTAATACTGCCCGCTGTTGTCATTAGGAAATATTGACGACTAGCCAAGTACCGATCACCGCAAGCAGCGCTCCAATCCAAGCGAAAGCTGAAGGGCGCTGTTTTGTGTATAACCATAGAATCGGCAAGATCATAATGGGGGTTGTTGACGATAAGATGGCGACCATACCCACATTACCCTTCTGTAGGGCATATAAAATAAACGTCATTCCAAGCACCATAGCCAAAAAGCCGTTGCTGGCTGTGATGAGTAATATTTTTATATTTATATTCTGTAAAGGTTTAGCGATTCTCGCACCGCTAAGGCGTAGAGCCGAATGAGCAATAAAGGCGCTGATCATCCTAATCGCAGAAGCGGCGATTGGGTCAACGGAAGTCTGCATGACTGGTTTGGCAATAATACCGCCCATCGCTTGGCAAAATGCTGCTAATAATCCTAAAGCAACCGCGATCGATAACTTACCTTGAACGATTTCCCATGTATGTCGATTGGTTTGTTTTCGGCCAAACATGATTGCAATCAATACCCCAGAAAACACCAGAATAGCGCCGAATAATTCAAGGCCTTCAAGGGTTTCATTGAATAGCCAATAACCGAGTATGGCAGAAAGTACCGCATGACAAGAAAACAGAAGCCCAGCTTGGCGTGGCCCCATTCTGTTCATGCAAGCAAAGAGCGCGGTATCACCAATGAAAATACCGATAAGACCGGATAACGCCATTGGAATAATATGGCTTACGTCGACACTGTCCCAGCCCCCGGCTAGCCAAGCAATACCAGTGAGCATCACTGCAGTACAGCCCATTCTCCAGCGACTATAGGCAAAGGAGCCTAAATGGCGAGCAGGAGTGGCGGAGAGTAAGCTGGATACTGCCCACAATGCTGCCGCAGCGAGAGCAAACCATTCATAAGTCATGGTTAATCATTCTTCCTTGAACGTCTTTTGATGAGGAGCTTACCAATGAAAGGTTGTGGGTTGAGGATATAAAGCCATCGCGTCACTTGGACAATCACAGAATACGCCATCCACTCCTATTTCATCCAACCATTGCCAGTCTTCAAGGCGATTAACGGTATAAACATAGACTTGTAAACCAAGTGATTTTGCATGTTGCACATAATCTTCATCAACCACATCAATATCCAGATTTATGCTAGAGGCACCTAGGCTTTTAGCAAAAGAGGATTTATCTATGCCTTTGGAAGCGGTAAGTGCGCCAATCAACCATTGTGGTTGATCCTGCTTAATTTGGTGTAACCAATCATGATTAAACGATGAGATGATCAATTGATTGATACCGAACTGACACTGCTTAGTCGCAAATTGCAGATGGAGATAAAGTAAGTCGAGGTGTTGGACGCCTTTGAGTTCAATATTGAGTGCGCATTGGCCTTTTACGAGCTTCAATACATCCAATAGCGTCGGTAAAGGTTCGGTTTTCTCAACTATCACTTTTTTGAGCTTTTCGCTGCTCATCCAATGCAGTTTGCCAATATGATCGGTGGTGCGGTTGAGCCACTTGTCATGAATGACCCAAAACTGCCCATCATGTTCGTGCACGTCTATTTCAATCGCTTTGCATCCCATGTCCATCGCGGCTTGTATTGCCGTTAATGTGTTTTCTGGGTGAGTAGAGCGAGCACCACGGTGAGCAATGATCAACATAATGGAGGTAGCCTTTAAGCCTAGAATTAAGCGGCCATAGTAAAATATTTTAGAAGTGATTGGCTAGTAAATTAGCATAAAAAAGGGCAACCAAATGATGGCTGCCCTGATATTTCAATTTTAATGGATACGCTTATTCTTGCTCGATCGATGGGGTATCAACGGAAGCTTTAGAATCGTGATTTAATGCATGAGCGTAAGGCGTACCTAATACAGTTTTTTCACCTTCTGCCATGGTTGAATCGAAGCGAATCTGATCTTTGGCAAATAGGTTAATCACGGTTGAACCTAGCTTAAAGCGCCCCATTTCTTCGCCTTTTTTGATGTGAATCGCTTTATCACCGGTGGTTTCATAGTTCCAACGATGCACGGAAGAGCCGGTTGGTGGGGTAATCGTACCGCCCCAGATAACTTCGATACTACCGACAATGGTTGCACCTACGAGAACTTGCGCCATTGGACCAAATTCAGTGTCGAAAATACACACCACACGCTCGTTACGAGCAAATAGATTTGGAACATTCGCCGCCGTCAGAGGGTTCACTGAGAACAGGTCGCCAGGAACATAAATCATTTGACGTAATGTGCCATCACAAGGCATGTGAACGCGGTGATAATCACTTGGTGATAAATATAGCGTCGCAAACTCACCATCGATAAATTCTTCGGCTAATTTTGCATCGCCACCGAGTAGCTCTTGAGCGGAGAAGTCATGACCTTTTGCTTGGATTAAGCGACCATTTTCAATTGGACCAAATTGGCTAGTACGAGCATCTGCAGGGTGAGTGATCACACTGTTACCTTCCGCAATCGGACGAATGCCGTCTTTTAATTCACGAACAAAAAATTCGTTAAAGCTATTAAAGTAGGCCGGATCGGAATGGACAGCATCGTCCATATTGACGTTATATTGCTTGATGAACCAGCGAATGACGGCGGTAGTGAGGCTGCCCATTTTGGCTGAGGCCAATTTCCCCATCAGGCGAGTTAAGCCGTGTTGTGGGATCCAGTATTGCAGAGTCACTTTAATTTTATCTATCACGTGAATATCCGTTTTTGTTGAACATTTCGTTTGAGTTACGAAAAGGGTAGCCGATTTTACTTAAAAGAACGCTCATTGTCAGCTTTTGCATGAGCGTTGTATTTTAAGGTTACCGTTTATAGATCTTTCTTATTTTTTGAGAATTGTCGATTGGCTTTGTTTTCTGTCATGCTTTCAATGATGCGGTGATAGTTTTCAAAGCGAACACGAGGAATATCGTTTTTCTCAACCGCTTCGCGTAGTAAGCAGCCTGGATCGTCATTGTGTTTACAATCACGGAACTTACAGCCGCCAAGGTAAGGGCGAAATTCAATAAACGCTTGTGTCACTTCTTCTGGTTCTAAGTGCCACAAACCAAACTCTCGTACCCCTGGAGAGTCGATGAGATCACCGCCTTTAGGGAAATGATATAAGCGAGCCGTCGTGGTGGTGTGCTGACCTAAACCAGAGTTTTCAGAGACATCGCCTTCTAATACCTTAACTTCAGGCATTAACGCATTGACTAAACTCGATTTTCCTACGCCTGATTGGCCTACAAAAATACTTAAACGATCTTTAAGTGCTTCTTGTAATTCCGCTAATCCATCTTCCGTCTCTCGACTAACAAAGAGTACATCATAGCCAATTTTTTGATAGTGACTCAAGGCTTGACGATATTGCTGTTCTTCGCCTTGAGGAATTAAATCTGTTTTGTTTAACACAATTAATGGTGCGATTTTGAGTGTTTCGGCGGCGATCAAATAACGATCAATAATATTCAATGACAATTCAGGTAGAACTGACGATACGATCACCATTTGGTTGACGTTAGAAGCTACCGGTTTCACCCCATCATAGTAGTCAGGGCGGACAAGTACCGAACTGCGCGGTTCAACCGCTTCAACCACACCAGAGATGCCTGCCATTGATTCAAGACCTGGACGCCAGATAACGCGATCACCAGATACCAGGCTTTCAATTCCGCGGCGTAAATTACAGCGTTGAATATCACCTGTTTCAAGGTCTTCGATATCAGCATGTTGACCAAAACGTGAGATCACTAAGCCTTTTTGCATACTGCCCAACATGTTTTCATCCCATTGAAGGGGATCTTCTTGAGTCAGGCGTTTTTTTTGATTGGTTCGAACTCGGCGAACTTGGCCTTTAGTGAGTTTTTTCTTTTTTGCCACAGGTTATACTTATTCCCTATTGGATACTCTAAATTCACATACAGTGTGTTTGGCTTTCTATATAAGCAGAGTATGATACCTCTTTTCTGAATAAAAAAGGCAAAGATCTATGTCAAATGCGTCTTTCAGTGACCAAAACTTAATTTGGGTCGACTTGGAAATGACAGGACTTGATCCTGAAACACACAAAATCATTGAAATAGCTTCCATCGTGACTGATAGCGAGTTGAATATTCTTGCTGAAGGGCCTGTACTGGCGATTCATCAACCAGAGTCAGAACTTTCTAAGATGGATGACTGGTGTACTAATACTCATACCAATAGCGGTTTAGTTAAACGTGTTCAAGAGAGTACCATTTCTGAAGATGAAGCCGTTGCCCAAACAGTTGAGTTTTTAGAAAAATGGGTGCCAAAAGGTAAATCGCCAATTTGTGGTAATAGTATTGGTCAAGATCGCCGTTTTTTATATAAACATATGCCGAAGCTCGAAGAGTATTTTCATTACCGTTATGTCGATGTCAGCACCATTAAAGAGTTGACCCGTCGTTGGCAGCCAGAAGTTTTAGATGGATTTTCAAAATCAGGTAGTCACTTAGCGCTTGATGATATTCGAGAATCGATAGCTGAGTTACAATATTACCGTTCGAGAGTGTTTAAAATTTAATAAATTTTAACAACTTGCCAAAATGTGCGGTTATAAAAAGCAAATTGATTTATTTTCAATCGATCAGATAGATATTTACGTTTTTTTGAAAGTAGTACTTGCATCAAAAAAAAATGCTCTTATAATTCGCAGCCCTGAACAACGAAAGACGTTCAGGGTCACATTTCTCGAAGTGTAAAGTTTATTACCATGAGAAATGCAAAGCGACACTAGCTCAGCTGGTAGAGCGCAACCTTGCCAAGGTTGAGGTCACGAGTTCGAACCTCGTGTGTCGCTCCAATTTCTTTCTTAGGAAAGGGGTTGTGAAAGTAAAGTTCTCATTGTACTTAACAATGACATCCGGACGCGGGATGGAGCAGCTTGGTAGCTCGTCGGGCTCATAACCCGAAGGTCGTAGGTTCAAATCCTGCTCCCGCAACCACATTAAGATGAATTGCTGTTTTAGCGATTTGTTATGCGACACTAGCTCAGCTGGTAGAGCGCAACCTTGCCAAGGTTGAGGTCACGAGTTCGAACCTCGTGTGTCGCTCCAATTTCTTTCTTAGGAAAGGGGTTGTGAAAGTAAAGTTCTCATTGTACTTAACAATGACATCCGGACGCGGGATGGAGCAGCTTGGTAGCTCGTCGGGCTCATAACCCGAAGGTCGTAGGTTCAAATCCTGCTCCCGCAACCACATTAAGATGAATTGCTGTTTTAGCGATTTATTATGCGACACTAGCTCAGCTGGTAGAGCGCAACCTTGCCAAGGTTGAGGTCACGAGTTCGAACCTCGTGTGTCGCTCCAATTTCTTTCTTAGGAAAGGGATTGTGAAAGTAAAGTTCTCATTGTACTTAACAATGACATCCGGACGCGGGATGGAGCAGCTTGGTAGCTCGTCGGGCTCATAACCCGAAGGTCGTAGGTTCAAATCCTGCTCCCGCAACCACATTAAGATGAATTGCTGTTTTAGCGATTTATTATGCGACACTAGCTCAGCTGGTAGAGCGCAACCTTGCCAAGGTTGAGGTCACGAGTTCGAACCTCGTGTGTCGCTCCAATTTCTTTCTTAGGAAAGGGATTGTGAAAGTAAAGTTCTCATTGTACTTAACAATGACATCCGGACGCGGGATGGAGCAGCTTGGTAGCTCGTCGGGCTCATAACCCGAAGGTCGTAGGTTCAAATCCTGCTCCCGCAACCACATTAAGATGAATTGCTGCTTAGCGATTTATTATGCGACACTAGCTCAGCTGGTAGAGCGCAACCTTGCCAAGGTTGAGGTCACGAGTTCGAACCTCGTGTGTCGCTCCACTTCTTTTAAATAAGAAGCCAATAAAAAACGATCTCTTTGGAGATCGTTTTTTATTCTTTATAATTCAGTGATTGATGTTACTGCTCAATAATAAATCTGGTTTATCTGGATTTCTGCTCTTTGCTTGCTACAGTTTATATTTCCAAGTTCAATTCGTAAGAGATAACATCTTAAGCTTTTCCCTGCCTGAGAACATATCATTGAGCTAAAAACAACTTACACACCAAGTTATCCACAGAAGTTATTTTGTGGATAACTTGGTGTGTAAGTTGTTTTTTAAACGGATATAAATCAATTTAAAATAGATCATCTAAAGTGGACTTAAATCACAGATAACTTGAATTTTATGTAAGTTGTTGTTTGTATTGGTTAATTTTATTTTACTGTATGAAAAAACAGTGCTTAATAAGGATCTTTATGTGGTTTTTACTTGATCTTTATCATTTCTTTTGAATGTGCTTAACTTTTTGTTACGCCCTGTCACGCACTTCCATTTGTCACTTTTTCCACATTTCAATTTTTTTTGGGATAAGTATCACTAGGCATCCCTTGGTAACCCTTTTCCTATAATTCTGACTAGCCTTTCTAACTTAGCATTTCGTGCTGTATTGAGAGCAATATCATCCCGTTTTTTCTTTTGCTCTTTGAGCGCCCATTTAATGTGGATGTCTAAATTATTGTCCAATCCTAGGCGAGCTTTTAATGCTTCAGATACCGCGGGCTCATAAGGTGCATTGCCTAAGGCTACGGAAATATTACGTAACCATTGAATATGACCGATACGGCGAATAGCAGAGCCCTCCATATTTTTTAAAAATTGAAGTTCGTTCCACTGGAATAGCTTGATGAGGTCAGCATCATTGAAGATGTCACGTCTATGAAAACTCGGTTCGTTTGTGACATCGGCAGCTCGGTTCCAAGGACAGACTAACTGGCAGTCATCACAACCATAAATTCGGTTGCCTATCTTTGAGCGAAGCTCTTCTGGAATGACACCATCTAATTCAATGGTGAGATAGGATATACATAGGCGGGCATCAATCACGCCTTCGTCAACAATAGCGCCAGTCGGGCAAGATGTCATACAGGCGCGACACTGCCCACATTGATTTGTTTGAGGCTCATCAATCGGTAATGGAATATCGACTAATAGCTCACCGAGAAAAAACCATGATCCCGCTTCCTTATCTAGGATAAGAGAGTGTTTCCCCGCCCAACCTAATCCCGCTTTTTGTGCGAGGGGACGCTCTAAAATTGGCGCTGAGTCGACAAAAGGTCGATAACCGTATTCGCCCACTTCTTCTTCAATTCGTTGGCCTAGTTTTTTTAACTGGTTGCGGATCAATTTATGGTAGTCGCGACCTAATGAGTAACGACTAATATAAGCTTGAGTGGGATCCGATAGATTTGAAGCAAACTGTGCTTCAGGAGGAAGGTAATCCATACGGACACTAATCACACGTATAGTACCTGGGTGAAGTTCTTGAGGCCGAGCTCGCATCATTCCATGCCGAGCCATCCAATCCATCGAACCATGGTAGCCTGCATCAAGCCAGCGCTGTAACTGAACCTCATGTTCAGAAAGATCGACATCTGTGATGCCTACTTTTTGAAAGCCGAGTTCTTGACCCCATTGTTTGATTTTATTCGCAAGTTCTTGATAGTTCATGTTAGGCGGGCTATTTCGGTAAGGTTTATAGATGAATTCTAGCATGAGTTAGGAATCTGATTCAGTAGGATCTACGATCTCTATTCACCAGATAACGTAATTTTGACTTGGTTTCTATTTCTTTTTGACACTTTGTTTAGAATTTAACGGCAATATGTAGAATAATAGAAGACTTGAGCCTTGCCTCGCCAGGCTCAGTCAGTTTACTATTTTTATTGATGAGATTATAAACTGCTATATGCCATTTCTTTTTACGGATGACTCAACTCTATGACAACCAAGCAGACGGTAAAACAAGCGCTTTTAATTGATGAATCTGCGACTATCGCACTTGGAACACAACTTGCGAAGTTATGCTCTCAGCAAACGACCATTTATTTGCATGGTGATCTTGGCGCAGGAAAAACAACGTTTAGCCGTGGGTTCATTCGAGCATTGGGGCATGATGGGAATGTCAAAAGTCCAACTTATACTTTGGTTGAACCTTATCAGTTAGATCATTGGCAGGTTTATCATTTTGATTTATACCGTCTTGCGGATCCCGAAGAGCTCGAATTTATGGGGATCCGAGACTATTTTACCCCTGATGCTATTTGTTTAGTTGAATGGCCAGAGAAAGGTCAAGGTCTGCTTCCATTAGCCGATCTTGATATTGAATTACGTTATGTAGATGTACAACGTCAAGTTGTCATTACTGCAAACAACGAATATGGGCAATCTTTAGTAAATAAGTTGGAGTTGTGTTGAAGCATTCTTATTTTCGAGCGCTATGTCTGCTCATGATTTTATGGCTTGGTGCATTGTCGAGCGCCAATGCTAACTCTTTAAATAGTATTCGAGTTTGGCCTTCTCCCCATGACACACGAGTTGTGATGGATATGGGAAGTGAAGCTAAATTTAGTTATTTTACCTTGAGCGGCCCAGATCGCTTAGTCCTGGATTTAAAACAAACACAACTAAAAACCACATTACCGGTTGTGATTAAAGACAGTCCTGTGCTGACTAAAATTCGTCGTAGTAGTCCAGCAGAGCCTTCAAGTTATCGTTTAGTATTTGAATTGAAGTCAGGGCAAAAGCCGGACATTTTTGCGCTTGCGCCAACCGCCGATGGGCAATATGGTCACCGTTTAGTTGTGGATTTCAAGCATGAAGATAATGCGACGACAGCGTCCGTTAACGCGACTACCAACGTAAAAGAAAAATCGTCGAAACCTGTGGTGACAACACGAGCAATCCCGCCTTCAAAAATTGTGGTGGCGATTGACCCTGGCCATGGTGGTGAGGACCCGGGCTCTATTGGACCAACCCGTAAGTACGAAAAACATGTCACGCTCGCCATTGCTAAAAAAGTGGCTGCGAAATTAAATGCAACGTCCAACATTCATGCCGTTTTAACTCGTACCGGAGACTATTACGTTAATCTGAATAAACGTTCTGAAATCGCTCGTAAAAATAAAGCCTTATTGCTGGTTTCAATTCATGCGGATAGTTACACCACTGCAGGGCCGCGTGGTGCCTCTGTGTTTGTTTTAAGTACTCGTCGTGCTAACACAGAGATCGGTCGTTGGGTTGTAAAAAAAGAAGAGCAATCTGAATTGCTTGGTGGCGGTGGTATTTTATTATCGAAGAATATTAATGATAAAAACGTTAGTCAAACCGTCCTAGATTTACAGTTTAGTCATTCTCAAACCGAGGGTAATAAATTAGCGTTAAAAGTCATTCATGAATTGAGACAAGTCACTCGCATGCACACATCTAAGCCAGTGTATGCCAGTCTTGCAGTATTAAAGTCTCCAGATATTCCTTCCATATTAGTGGAAACCGGATTTATTTCGAATCCACAAGAAGAAAAACTATTAGTACAGAATTATCACCAAAATCAATTAGCGGGTGCTATTTCAAATGCTGTGGTTGAGTATTTTAGAGCAAATCCACCAGAGGGGATGATTGTCGTGAATCACCCATCGGGTTCGACTCATAAAGTCAAAAGTGGTGAATCAATTTCTGTCATTGCACAAAATTATGGCACGACAACTTCCAATATTATGAAGTGGAATAATCTAAAGAGTTCGACATTATTTGTGGGGCAGGAGTTGAAAGTCAGTTCTCCAAGTACCACATCTAATAGTAGTGGCTCATCAGCTTCTCGCGGAAACTCGGTGTCGAATGGCAAGGTGGTTACACATGTTGTTAAAAATGGCGACTATTTAGGGAAGATTGCCCAGCAGTATTCGGTTTCTGTTAATAGTATCAAGCAGCAAAACAACCTACGTTCTAATACATTAAAAGTAGGGCAAAAACTGCAAATCACGGTGCCGATCAAAGCAACGACTTATCAAGTGAAAAGTGGCGACTTTTTAGGGAAAATTGCCGATCAGTATGGCGTTAGTATCTCTGATATTCGTAAAGCCAATAATCTAAGATCAGATAGTTTAGCGGTAGGCCAGAAGTTGACCATACCTCAATCGTAACCCCGCTCTTAATTTTAATCGGTTAAATGGTGCAGTAGCGTTATGGCAATAAAAATTTTACCCGCTCGTTTAGCCAACCAGATAGCCGCTGGTGAAGTGGTTGAGCGCCCTGCATCGGTCGTAAAAGAGTTAGTTGAAAATAGCATTGACTCTGGCGCGACGAGAATTGATGTCGATATTGAAAAAGGTGGCAGTAAACTTATTCGGGTTCGAGATAATGGATCCGGTATTGAAAAAGATGAATTAGGTTTAGCTTTAAGCCGTCATGCGACCTCAAAAATTCATACTCTCGATGATTTGGAAGCCATTCTGAGTCTCGGTTTTCGTGGTGAAGCACTTGCCAGTATTAGTTCGGTTTCTCGTCTAACCTTAACCTCTCGCACAGCAACTCAAGCTGAAGCTTGGGCCGCTTATGCCGAAGGGAGAGATATGGCGGTTCAGCTTACGCCAGCGGCTCATCCGGTTGGCACTACAGTAGAAGTGATTGATTTATTCTTCAATACGCCCGCTCGCCGTAAATTCTTACGTACTGAAAAGACAGAGTTTTCTCATATTGATGAATTACTTAAACGCATTGCTTTGAGTTGTTTTTCAGTGTCGATTACTTTACGCCACAACGGCAAAGTGATCCGACAATATCGTGCAGCAAAAACCGAAATTCAAATTGAGAAACGAGTCGCCGCAGTGTGTGGCAATAGTTTTATGGAACATGCTGTTGCTATTAAGCTTGAACATGATGACTTGAAACTTAAAGGATGGCTCACTACGCCGGAAGGCGCTCGTAGTCAAAGCGATCTTCAATATTGTTATGTTAATGGCCGAATGATGCGTGATAAATTAATTAATCATGCCATTCGTCAGAGCTATGAAACGGCATTGAGGCCAGAGCAATTTGCGACTTATGTACTGTTTATTGAAGTCGACCCACATCAGGTGGATGTGAACGTGCACCCTGCTAAACATGAGGTTCGTTTTCATCAAGCCCGTTTAGTGCATGACTTTATTTATCAGGCGCTAAGTGATGCGTTGGCTCAGAGTATTGAGTTGGTGAAACCGTCGGTGTCTAAATCGGCATATGCAACCGAGCAAATGAGAGATACTAGCGATTATTCGATTCAAGACTCAGCACCAACGCATCAGCCAGAGCAAGTAAGTTCAACGAATAGTACTCAAATATGGGATTCTTCTCGATCTCCATCGAGTCATACTCGAGGCTCTTACCCAACATCACGCCCATCATCCGTGGTACAGAAGAAGCAAACGGACGCCTATCGAGCTTTATTTGAGCCTTTATCAAGTATTCCTGAAAATCGCGATATGGGACACGATGTTGAAAAGGGGTCTGATCACCACAATCGTACCACCAACGAAGAGCAATCTTCTGAGGTCGCTAAGCTAAAGCATGATCATCCAGATGTTCATGTGACGGAGTTAGGTAAAGCGCTAGCGGTGATCCAAGATGTATATTTATTGATGCAAGGTGCGGATTGCTGTCATTTAGTCGATTTAAACAAAGCAGAAGCGCTGCGTGTGCAAGGGCAATTGAGTCTGGAAGAAGGAGGGTCCCTCAAATCTCAACCTTTATTGATCCCTTTGAATATTCCAATGTCAGGAAGAGACATTGAAATATTAGCCACGTATCAGAACCTATTATTACAGTTGGGGATTGAACTAATCGCGAAAGGGAAAAGTAGCGTAATGGTCATGGGGGTGCCACAACCTTTACGTCAGCAAAACTTACAACAATTGATACCGAGTTTACTGGCTGAATTAGCTAGCCAACAACCGGGCAATCTGACCTTGATCGTTCAGTGGATAACAAGCAAAATTGTAGTATCAAAATCACATTACAAACTTTCTGAAGCGATTCAGTTAGTTGCTGAACTCGAACAAATTTGGGGGCACCATTTGCCTTATAATCAATACAATTGGATTCAACCTGTGAACTTTTCTGAATCAATAGCGGCGCTGCAATCATGAAACAATCATTACCACTGGCTTTATTTTTAATGGGCCCAACCGCATCGGGGAAGACAGAGTTAGCCATTCGATTAAGGCAAAAATACCCCATCGAGATCATTAGTGTCGATTCTGCATTAATTTATAAAGGCATGGATATTGGTACTGCGAAGCCTAACGCTGAAGAATTAGCACTCGCTCCTCATCGATTGATTGATATTCTCGATCCTAGCGAGGCTTATTCCGCTGCTGATTTTAGGCGAGATGCTTTACAACAAATGGATGAGATTGTCTCGCAAGGCAAGATACCGTTATTAGTTGGTGGAACAATGCTGTACTACAAAGCCTTGCTTGAAGGCTTATCACCATTACCGGCAGCGGATCCTGAAATTCGTCAACAAATTGAGCAAGAAGCGAAACAAAAAGGCTGGGATGTCCTGCATCAACAATTGAGTGAAATAGATCCTGTTTCCGCTAAGCGCATTCATCCGAATGATCCACAGCGTTTATCTCGTGCATTAGAAGTGTTTCGTATTTCGGGAAAAACCTTAACTGAATTGACTGAACAAAAAGGTGAGGCATTGCCTTATCAGGTGAAACAGTTTGCGATTATGCCGAAGGAGCGATCGGAATTACATCGCCGTATTGAATTACGTTTTGAAAAAATGATGGCAGAAGGTTTTGAAGAAGAAGTGCAAGCATTACGCGCTAGAGGTGATCTTCATCTTGATCTACCCTCTATTCGTTGTGTAGGGTATCGACAAGTGTGGGAATATTTAGATGGCAATGGTACATTGGATGACGCCATCTTTCGCGGTGTATGCGCCACACGTCAATTGGCGAAAAGACAAATTACCTGGTTACGTAGTTGGAATGACCTTACTTGGTTAGATAGTGAAGATATCGACGCAGCCGTAAAAACCATTTCGAGTGATATTGATGCCAATTCGCATACTTAGAATGGTGTAATAGAATGTTAGGAAATACCGATTGATCCGAGCATCTTGATCAAGTTTGGGTATATACTGTAAGTGTTTTATATTAAGTGACGACTTCAAGGGTGAAATCGTTGATATAAAAGAACCTTTAGCAGTCGGATGAATTCATTCGTTGATGCATTACTTATTATTTTTGCTGAGAAATGGCTAAAAAGATAAGAATTAGCACTGCTTTTTGTATAAGTACTTTTGATTTTCTACTTTAGGGTCACTTTGGCGCCTAGTAAAAAGAGAAAGTTAGCTAAAAATAAAATAAACAACAAATATAAGGAATATAAAAATGGCTAAGGGGCAATCTTTACAAGACCCGTTCTTAAATGCATTACGTCGCGAGCGTATCCCAGTATCAATCTATCTCGTGAATGGCATTAAACTACAAGGTCAAATTGAGTCATTTGATCAATTTGTGATCCTATTGAAGAACACGGTAAACCAAATGGTTTATAAGCATGCGATATCAACGGTTGTTCCGGCTCGCGCGGTAAGCCACCATGCACCAGAACGCCCACAAGGTGAGCGTACGGAACGCCCTCAACAAGAGAATTCTGAAGATTAATATTTATTTAATTTTGAACAATCAACAACAACTAAGGAGCGGGCTGCTTGTTTGACCGTTATGAAGCCGGTGAGCAGGCTGTACTTGTTCATATCAACTTCACACAAGAAGGTGAGTGGGAAGATCTCAGTGAATTTGAAATGCTGGTATCTTCCGCTGGCGTCACATCGCTACAAGTTGTAACAGGTAGCCGCCAATCTCCGCACACGAAATACTATGTCGGAACCGGTAAAGCACAAGAAATCGCAGATACTGTTAAAGCTGTCGGGGCAGAAATTGTCATTTTCAATCATGCCTTAAGCCCAGCACAAGAGAGAAACTTGGAGTATTTGTGCCAATGTCGAGTGCTCGACCGTACCGGGTTAATTCTTGATATTTTTGCCCAACGAGCACGGACTCACGAAGGTAAGCTGCAAGTTGAGTTAGCGCAGTTACGCCATCTTTCTACTCGTTTGATTCGTGGTTGGACTCACTTGGAGCGCCAAAAAGGTGGTATTGGTTTAAGAGGGCCGGGTGAAACTCAGCTTGAGACCGATAGACGTCTTTTACGTGAACGTATTAAGGCCATTTTGCGCCGTTTGGCAAAAGTGGCAAAACAACGTGAACAGGGGCGTAAAGCCCGTCAACGTGCTGAGATCCCAACGATTTCTTTAGTCGGTTATACCAATGCGGGTAAATCCACATTATTTAACTGTATTACTGAAGCCGGAGTGTATGCCGCTGACCAATTATTTGCGACTCTTGATCCAACACTACGAAAAATAGAGTTAGAGGATGTGGGGGGCGCAATTTTAGCCGACACCGTTGGTTTTATCCGCCATCTTCCTCATGATCTCGTCGCCGCATTTAAAGCCACATTGCAAGAAACACAAGAAGCAGACATTTTGTTACATGTTGTGGATGCAAGTGATGACCGTTTTCGTGAGAATATCCATGCGGTAAATGAAGTTCTTGAAGAGATCGACGCTCATGAAGTTCCGTCACTATTAGTGATGAACAAAATTGATAGCATGGACGGTCAGAAGCCAAGAATTGAACGAGATGATGAAGGTAATCCTCGTACTGTCTGGGTTTCGGCGATGGAAGGGCAAGGCATTGATTTGCTATTTACTGCGCTGACTGAGCGATTAGCAAGTCAAATTGTTCAATACCAGCTGTGTATTCCTCCCATGCATCAAGGGCGAATTCGCAGTTTATTCTTCCAATTGAATGCAATTCAAGCGGAAGACTATGATGAACAAGGCAATTTGCTGATTGATATTCGAATGCAACAAGTTGATTGGTTAAGATTAGCGAAAAGAGAAGGGGCAGTAATGAGTGACTTTATCGTCACAGACATCACTGCTACAGTATGATATCAATCATGATGATACAGATTGGTATAACGTCATATCTATACGATGGAGCTTTCTAATGGCGTGGAATGAGCCTGGAAATAATAACGACAATAACGGCCGCGATAATGACCCTTGGGGTAAGAATAATAATCGTGGTGGTCGTGAACAAGGTCCACCTGATTTAGATGAGGTTTTTAATAAACTGAGTCAAAAGCTAGGTGGAAAGTTTGGTAAAAAAGGCGGCAAAGGTCCTTCTTTTAGTGGTGGCAGTGCAATGGGCTTCGGTGCGATTGCGATTATTGCTATCCTAATTTGGGTGTTCTCTGGTTTCTACACTATCGGTGAAGCCGAGCGCGGTGTGGTTTTACGCTTAGGTAAATATGAACGCATTGTGGATCCTGGTCTAAACTGGCGTCCTCGCTTTATCGATGAAGTGACCCCAGTAAACGTACAAGCGATTCGCTCTTTACGTGCATCTGGTTTGATGCTGACGAAAGATGAGAATGTTGTAACGGTTGAAATGGGCGTGCAATATCGTGTATCTGACCCGTATAAATATTTATACCGTGTAACCAATGCGGATGACAGTTTACGTCAAGCGACGGATTCTGCATTACGTGCCGTGATTGGTGATTCATTAATGGACAGTATTTTGACTAGTGGCCGCCAGGCAATTCGTCAAGAAACCGAAAAAACCTTGAATCAAATCATTGATAAATACGATATGGGCTTAACGGTTATTGATGTTAACTTCCAATCGTCACGTCCACCTGAGCAAGTAAAAGATGCATTTGATGATGCGATTGCAGCACGAGAAGATGAAGAGCGTTTCATTCGTGAAGCTGAAGCATATAAAAATGAAATTTTACCGAAAGCAACGGGTCGAGCAGAACGCTTGAAGAAAGAAGCACAAGGTTATACCGAGCGCACAGTGAATGAAGCATTAGGTCAAGTTGCTCAGTTTGAAAAACTGCTACCTGAATATAATGCAGCACCAAAAGTGACTCGTGACCGTTTGTATCTCGATTCAATGGAGAAGATTTATTCTCATAGCTCTAAAGTGCTGATTGATTCTGACTCATCAGGCAATATGTTATATCTGCCAATTGATAAGTTAATTTCTGAATCACAAAAGAATAGTGCGACAAATCGTGCGAAAGATAAATCGCAACCAACTTACGATGGTATTCAGTTGGATCAGAAAAATAGCAGTGAATCTCAAGATTCAGGTACGAACTCAACATCTGCACGTCAAGGGAGATTCTAAGCATGCGTAAGTTAATTATCCCTTTAGTCGCCATTTTAATTGTGGTGACGTTAATGTCTGTATTTGTTATTCCTGAAGGTGAGCGTGGCATCGTGATCCGCTTTGGTCGAGTGCTTAAAGACACCAATGATGTCTCTAAGATTTATCCACCGGGTCTACATGTTAAAATGCCTTTCTTTGATAGCGTAAAAACATTAGATGCACGTATCCAAACTATGGATGGACGCTCTGACCGCTTTGTGACCTCAGAGAAAAAAGACGTTATTATTGATACTTATGTGAAATGGAAGATCAGTGATTTTGGTCAGTACTACCTCGCAACTGGTGGTGGTAATACCCTTACTGCTGAAACGCTATTAGAGCGTAAAGTGACAGACGTGTTGCGTTCTGAGATCGGTTCTCGTGAAATCAAACAAATTGTTTCTGGTCCTAGCAGCGATATTGTTGCCGTTGATTCTATCGACGATAACGAAGTATTGCCGGAGTCTGCGAAAGAAGCACTTGAGATTGATGGTGAGCGTGATCAAATCATGCAAGATGTATTGGAAGATACACGTGGCAGTGCAATGAAAGATCTCGGGGTAGAAGTCGTTGACTTCAGAATGAAGAAAATCAACTTACCAGATGAGATCAGTGAATCTATCTATCGTCGTATGCGTGCTGAACGTGAATCGGTTGCTCGTAAGCACCGTTCTCAAGGTCGTGAGAAAGCTGAAATTATTCGAGCTCAAGCTGAATTAGAAGTGGCTAAGATTCTCGCTGAGGCAGATAAAACCGCTCGTGTTACGCGTGGTGAAGCGGATGCTCAAGCGGCGTCTATTTACTCAAAGGCTTATACGCAAGCACCAGAGTTTTATAGTTTCTTACGTTCACTTAAAGCGTATGAAAAATCATTTAGTAATAAGAGTGATTTGTTAGTACTTGATCCTAAAAGTGATTTCTTTAAGTACATGAACGATAGTAATGGCCGAAAGTAGACTAATAATTTCTACTGACCGTTAACTTAATATTCGAAAGGCCCTCTTTGGGCCTTTCTTGTTTCTGCTATGACATGATTAAGGGGAGTGGTATGAATGCATTTATTATTGCCATTGGTTTATTGTTGATTTTTGAAGGCATAGGGCCAGCACTTTTTCCTAAGGCATGGAGAAAGATGGTTAGTCAAATGGCTCAACAACCAGATAAGCAGCTAAAGCAGATCGGCACTGTGTTAATTGTTGTCGGGGCTATGTTGGTATTATTGATGGTTAATTGATGAGTAAATAGAAAGCAATGCATAACCATAATTGCTTGTCAGATAATGGGATTTTTCTCGAAAAAGTTATTTGCATAAAAATTCAGCTAAAAAATGACTGCAAGAAGGTATGAGGCTGTGCTAGAATCCTTTTTTAACTAGCAAGCAGACTTGGAAAGATGGGAAATAATGTAGTCGTTCTGGGCACCCAATGGGGTGACGAAGGTAAAGGTAAAATAGTTGACCTTTTAACTGAAGATGCAAAATATGTGGTTCGCTATCAAGGCGGTCACAATGCAGGTCACACTCTAGTCATTGATGGTGAAAAAACCGTTCTTCACTTAATTCCATCAGGTATTCTACGCGAAAATGTGAAATGCATTATCGGTAATGGCGTAGTTCTTTCACCTGACGCTTTATTAAAAGAAATGAAACCGCTTGAAGAGCGTGGCATTCCAGTGCGTGAACGCCTACACATTTCTGAAGCTTGTCCTCTAATTCTTCCTTATCATATTGCTTTAGACCAAGCTCGTGAATTAGCGCGCGGTAAAAAAGCGATTGGTACAACGGGTCGCGGTATCGGTCCCGCTTACGAAGATAAAGTTTCTCGTCGTGGTTTACGTGTTGGCGATCTATTCGACATGGAATCATTCGCGCAAAAACTAAAAGAAGTGATGGAATATCATAACTTCCAACTGGTGAACTACTACAAAGTAGAAGAAGTGAACTACGAAGAAGTACTTGAGCAAGTGAAAGGTTATGCACAACTGCTGACTTCACTTGTGATTGATGTGACCGATGAGCTTGATGCTGCGCGTAAGCGTGGTGATAAAATCATGTTTGAAGGTGCTCAAGGTACATTGCTTGATATCGACCATGGCACTTACCCTTATGTAACTTCTTCAAATACCACTGCTGGTGGTGTTGCTGCCGGTTCTGGTTTTGGTCCTCGTCACCTAGGTTACATTTTAGGTATCGCTAAAGCTTACTGTACTCGTGTAGGTTCAGGTCCATTCCCGACTGAGTTATACGATGGATTAGACAAACAAGATCCAGTTGGTAAGCACTTAGGTACGGTTGGTCATGAGTTCGGTGCCACAACGGGTCGTCTACGTCGTACTGGTTGGTTTGATGCTGTTGCGATGCGTCGCGCAATTCAAATAAACTCATTATCTGGTTTCTGCCTAACTAAGCTTGATGTACTTGATGGCTTAGAAGAAATTAAAATCTGTACAAGCTACAAGATGGATGACGGTTCTATCGTAGAAGTGTCTCCAATGTCAGCTGATGATTTTGAAAGAGCGACACCTGTTTATGAAACGATGCCAGGTTGGACTGAAAATACCTTCGGTGCTAAATCTATCGATGCGCTTCCACAAGCGGCTCTAGATTACATCAAACGTATTGAAGAGCTAACAGGTGTACCCGTTGATATTATTTCAACTGGTCCAGATCGTAACGAAACCATCATTAAGGTTCATCCGTTTAACGCTTAATAAGCCGTTAAATTGGTTACGAATAAATTGATAGTTCAAAAAAGCCGACATGATTGTCGGCTTTTTTATTATCATTATAAATCAATCACAGAACTTTATGAGGGCCAAAGCATTCGTAGTGAATGTTCTCTTCCGGCGTTTGTAGAGCGATTAATTGTTTTGCAATAGATTGCATAAATTCGATTGGTCCACATAGATAGAATTCAGTTTCTAGCCAATTAATGCTGTCATTGCATTGAGAGAGAGCCATCAATCCTTGTTCTTCTTTGTACCAAACTTGCTGAGTCAGATTATCTTGCTGTTGAACGCAATTTAATAAATGTTCTTTAAATGCATGACGTTCATTGTTGTCTGTTGCGTGTAGCCAATGGATACTTGCAGTGTGCGTATGTTTGATACTTTCTAGAATGGAAAGCATCGGGGTTAAACCAACGCCTGCTGAAATAAGCGCTACCGGCTTATTTGCTTCCGTTGCAAAGAAAAAGTCACCAGCTGGAGGGGCTAATTCAATGCAGTCTCCAATTTGGACTTCCTCGTGTAGGTAATTTGACGCCACGCCATTGTCTTCTCGTTTTACCGAAATACGGTATGTTTGTCCGTTAGGTGCATCTGATAGGCTATATTGACGAATTTCTTGATTATCAAGTTTGTCTGAATTTAAGTAGATACCAATGTATTGGCCTGGTTTGTACCCTACGACTGGTTGTCCATCGACAGGTTCGAATACGAAACTGGTAATGACATTACTTTCTTCTTTTTTATCAATTACTTTAAACTCGCGAGTGCCACGCCAACCGCCGATTTCTTGTTCGGTTTGTTGATAAATTTCTTCTTCACGATTGATGAATATTGTGGCCAGTAACCCATAGGCCTCCGCCCAAGCATCGAGTACTTCTTGTCCAGGGTTCATTAACTCATCGATAGTAGCAAGTAAGTGAGTGCCAACGATGTCATATTGCTTCGCTGTGATGTTAAAGCTGGTATGTTTTTGGGCAATTTTTTCAACCACAGGTAATAAAACTTCGATGTTATCTATATTGGCCGCATAACCATAAACGGCATTGAATAAAGCTTCACGTTGGCGACCAGTGTCTTGGTGCGTTAAATTGAATACATCTTTTAATTCGGGATGATGCTTGAACATTCGATCATAAAAGTAAGCTGTCATTGATGGTCCAGCTTCTGCGATGAGTGGGGCGGTAGACTTAACGATATCGATGGTTGATTGACTTAACATATTCATCACTCTTTAAAGTTGCATTTTAAATGTATGTTTATTTTTATCTAAACATATCTTTCAGTCAACCGAATAATTATAATAATGAAATTAGAGATCAGGAGTGACTATGCAATTAACCGCTTTTACTGACTATGGAATCAGATCATTACTTTTTCTCGCAACGCTACCAAGTGGTGAGCGTTCGAATATCCAAATGGTGAGCGATCGATTTTCTATACCGAAAAATCATCTGATTAAGATTATTAATAAATTGGCTCAGTTAGGTTACGTCCAGGCAACCCGAGGTAAGCATGGTGGTATTTGTTTAGGTAAACCCGCAGAGCTAATTACTGTTGGTCAGGTCGTAAGAGATTTAGAGCCATTACAGTTGATTGATTGCTCTGAAAGCGCGTGCCATATTACCTCTGCTTGTCGGTTGAAAGTGCAGTTAGCTAAGGCGAAAGAGGCATTTTTACAGCAGCTTGATCAATGCACTCTCGCTGATTTACTTGATAACAATGATGAGCTTTTATTACTTCTTACCCCCGTGTAACACACGCTTGTCATCTTTATCTGCTTTAATAATAAGAAGATATTCAAACGATTTCTGTAGGTTACCGCCTCACTCAGATATACTAATCATTACACTTTGCGCACATAAGCAGGTTTGTCATGTCCGAACGCACTCATATTGATCCTTTCGCAGATCGTGAATCCGAAAAATACGAAAATCCAATACCGAGTCGAGAGTTTATTCTCGAATTTTTAAAGCAAGCTAATATTCCAATGAATCGTAATGATTTGTTTGAAGCTCTGAACTTAAAAGGTGAGGATGAATATGAAGGTTTGCGCCGTCGCTTGAGAGCGATGGAACGAGATGGTGAGCTGATCTTTACTCGTCGTCAGTGCTATGCCTTACCGGAAAAAATCGACTTAATTAAAGGTACGGTTATCGGGCACCGTGATGGTTTTGGTTGGGTTCGTCCTGAAGGTAGTGTTGGTAAAGATAATGATGTGCTTCTTCCTCATCATCAAATGCGGACCGTTATCCATGGGGATTACGTTCTTGTGCAGCCTAATGGTGAAGATAAACGTGGTCGTAAAGAAGGGCGTCTAGTTCGGATCCTTGAGGCACGTAAAACCAACTTAGTTGGCCGTTTCTTTTTAGAAGATGGCCATGCTTTTGTTGTCCCTGATGATTCTCGTATTAGCCAAGATATTTTAATTCCAGATGAGTTCCGCGAAGGTGCTCGCATGGGGAATGTAGTGGTGGTTGAGCTAACGGCTCGAGCAACACGTTCTCGCGGTATGATGGGGAAAATAGTTGAAGTACTGGGTGAGAACATGGCGCCGGGTATGGAAATTCAAATCGCTATCCATACTCACCAAATTCCAGACCAATGGCCAGTAGCCGTTGAAAAACAAGTTGAACACCTTGGCGAAGAAGTTCCTGAAGAGGCTAAAGAAGGCCGCGTTGATCTACGTGATTTACCGTTAGTGACGATTGATGGTGAAGATGCACGAGACTTTGATGATGCAGTTTACTGTCGAGCAGAACCTGGCGGCGGCTGGCGTTTATGGGTAGCGATTGCCGATGTAAGTTATTATGTTCGCCCCAATACCGCTCTAGATAAAGAAGCAATTAACCGTGGTAACTCGGTGTACTTCCCATCTCAAGTTGTCCCTATGCTACCGGAAGTGTTGTCGAACGGATTATGCTCGTTGAACCCACAAGTTGACCGTCTATGTATGGTATGTGAAATGACCATATCATCATCAGGAAAGCTATCCGGATATAAGCATTATGAAGCAGTCATGAATTCTCATGCTCGTCTTACTTACAATAAAGTTTCGGATATTTTGGAAGGTAATGAAGAGCTTCGTGCTCGCTATCATGCTCTAGTGCCTGATTTGGAAGAGCTGCACAAAATGTATGGCGTGTTGAAAGTCGCGCGTGAAAAGCGTGGTGCTATTGAGTTTGAAAGCACGGAAACGAAATTTATTTTTAATGAATTGCGTAAAATTGATCGTATTGAACCTGTAGTTCGTAACGATGCGCATAAAATCATTGAAGAATGTATGATCTTAGCCAATATCGCCTCAGCTTCTTTTGTTGAAAAAGCCAAAGAACCTGCGTTATATCGTGTGCATGATACGCCAGGAGAAGAGCGCTTAACTGGTTTTAGAAGTTTTCTTGGAGAGCTAGGCTTAAGTCTAACCGGTGGGCTTGAGCCAACCCCTACCGATTATGCAGAATTGATCAAGTCTATTGGTGAACGTCCAGACAAAGAGCTGATTCAAACCATGCTATTACGTTCGATGAAACAAGCGGTTTATAATGCGGAAAATGCAGGCCACTTTGGTTTAGCACTCCAGCGTTATGCTCACTTCACTTCGCCTATTCGTCGTTATCCTGATTTATTACTGCATCGTGCGATTAAGTATTTAATTGCCAAAAATGAAGGGATAAATACGGATCGTTGGACACCGACTGGCGGTTATCACTACAGCTTTGATGATATGAATTTTTACGGTGAGCAATGTTCGATGACCGAGCGTCGTGCGGATGATGCTACTCGTGATGTGTCTGATTGGTTAAAATGTGAATACATGCAAGATCATGTCGGCGAAGAGCTTGATGGTGTCATTGCTAATGTCACGGGTTTTGGTTTCTTTGTTCGATTGAGCGATCTGCATATTGATGGTCTAGTGCATATTTCGTCACTGGCGAATGATTACTATCAGTTTGATCCATTAGGCCAACGTTTAATCGGTGAAAGCTCTGGTTTGATTTATCGCTTAGGTGATTCCGTTAAAGTGAAAGTATTGTCCGTTAATTTAGATGATCGTCAAATTGATTTCGAAATTGTCGGAACGGAACGCCAACCGAGAGGTAAGGGCAAAACAGCGAAAAAGCGTGCGGTGAATGCCGATAAAAAGGCTTTAACTCAGAAAAAACAAGCGGTCAAAGCCAATAAGCCAGGTCAGAAAGCGAAACCTTTAGTGGAGCCAACTAAGCGACCGGATGAACGTTCTGATAAACCGAAAAAGAAAAAAGCTCGTAAGCCTAAAGGGGCGTCAGCGGGCAAACCTGGGACAAAACCTAAGCGCAGTAAGCCATCAGCTTCTAAACGCGCTAAAATGAAGCAAAGTTCTTAAGTTTTGGCTGCTCTCTCATCAGATTTACTCGGGAGCAGCATTCATAATAATGGGTGACGGCACCCTCAAGGTAGACAATGAGTAACGAATTTATTTTTGGCATCCATGCCATTAACGCTGTGTTAGAGAAAGATCCCGCTCGCTTAGTGGAAGCATTTGTTCTTAAAGGGCGTGAAGATGACCGACTAATGCCAGTGATTAACCAACTACAGAAGTTTGGTGTATCAGTGCAACAAATGGGGCGTAAAGCATTAGATGACAAAGCACAAGGCGCAAACCATCAAGGTATCATCGCTAAAGTTAAGCCGGCTAAACAGCTAAATGAACATCATTTAGATGACATTATTTCTGCTTGCCAAGCGAAAGGTGAGCAGCCTTTATTATTGGTTTTAGATGGTGTTACTGACCCTCATAACCTTGGTGCTTGTTTACGTAACGCTGATGCAGCTGGTGTTGCTGCAGTGATTGTACCGAAAGATAAATCAGCGCCTTTGACTGGTACGGTGAGTAAAGTGGCATGTGGTGCGGCGGAGACGGTACCATTTGTTCGAGTGACGAACCTTGCTCGTACTATGAGAGCGCTGCAAGAACAAGGTATTTGGTTTGTAGGTACTGCAGGCGAAGCAACGCACGATATTTACCAAGCAAAATTGACGGGGCCTCTAGCCATTGTCATGGGCGCAGAAGGTGACGGTATGCGTCGTCTCACTCGTGAAACTTGTGATGATTTAATCAAGATCCCAATGGCGGGAAGTGTTTCAAGTTTGAATGTCTCGGTGGCGACTGGGGTGTGTTTATTTGAAGCGGTTCGTCAGCGTTTAGGTTAAAGCTAGAGCCGAGATGCGGGGACGCTCTTCCCCGCAACTCGAAGCGCAGCGCACTCGGCTCTCGCACCCTAACTTTCAGCTTTTTCGAGTTACGAGCACCCGAGAAACGAAGCCCTTTTTCTTTTTCATCTTTCTCTTGCCTATTCTGACTACGTCTTATACAATTCGCCGTCCTGAAATCTCGGTCTTAATTTATTTTCGTTCCTTGCTTCCTCCGGATGGCCGAGCCCATGTGGAAGCTCATAATCCGTAAGGAGCAACCTATGCGTCATTACGAAATCGTATTCATGGTGCACCCTGATCAAAGCGAGCAAGTTGCTGGCATGATCGAGCGTTACACTAACACTATCACTGAAGCTGGCGGTACTATCCACCGTTTAGAAGATTGGGGCCGTCGTCAAATGGCTTACCCAATCAACAAACTGCACAAAGCACACTACGTTCTTATGAACGTTGAAGCTGAGCAAGCTGTAATTGATGAGTTAGAAACTGCTTTCCGTTTTAACGATGCAGTTCTACGTAACATGATCATGCGCACTAAATCTGCAGTGACTGAGCAATCTATCATGATGAAAGCACGCGAAGAGCGCGCACCTCGTCGTGAAGAGCGTTCTGAAGCTAAGTCAGAAGAAGCAGCAGCTGAGTAATCATTGATGACCAATCGATTGGAGTTAAGCGGCACTGTCGTTAAAGCTCCGGTTAGAAGCCTAAGTCCTGCCGGCATCGCTCATTGCCATTTTAGTATTGAGCACCGTTCGACAGTACAAGAAGCGAATTTACCGAGACAAGTTTATTGTCGTATGCAGGTAGTCGTGAGTGGGCAAGGGTCACAAGAATTAACTCAACATTTAGTTTTAGGTAGTCACATCAAGGTAAGTGGTTTTGTCGCTTATCACACCGGCCGTAATGGTTTGGGGAAATTGGTGTTACATGCCGACAACATTACTCAAATTTAAGATCAGGAGATAGCCCATGGCTCGTTTCTTCCGTCGTCGTAAATTCTGCCGTTTCACTGCAGAAGGCGTACAAGAGATTGATTACAAAGACGTAGCAACTCTTAAAAACTACATCACTGAAGCTGGTAAAATTGTACCTAGCCGTATCACTGGCACAAGTGCTAAATATCAGCGTCAACTAGCTCGCGCTATCAAGCGTTCTCGTTACCTAGCACTTCTTCCATATACTGACAAACATCAGTAATTGGCAGCAGTTTAATTAAGTTTAAGAGGACTAAGATAATGCAAGTTATTCTACTTGATAAAATCGGTAACCTAGGCAACCTTGGCGACCAAGTTAACGTTAAATCTGGTTACGCTCGTAACTTCCTTATCCCACAGGGTAAAGCAGTTATGGCTACTAAAGCTAACGTTGAAGTTTTCGAAGCACGTCGCGCTGAATTAGAAGCTAAAGTTGCTGAGCAACTAGCTGCTGCTCAAGCTCGCGCTGAGAAAGTTAACGCACTAGAAGCAGTTGTTATCGCTTCTAAAGCGGGTGACGAAGGTAAACTATTTGGTTCTATCGGTACTCGTGATATCGCTGATGCAATTACTGCAGCAGGCGTTGAAGTTGCTAAGAGCGAAGTTCGCCTTCCTGAAGGTGCACTACGTAACACTGGTGAGTTTGAAATCAGCATCCAACTTCATTCTGAAGTGTTCGCTGAAGTTAAACTTGAAGTGGTTGCTGCTGGCTAATTGTCAGTATCAAAAGCACAATAAAAAAACCGACCTAGTGTCGGTTTTTTTATATCTTGAAAATGCGTTTATTCTGTCCGAGTAATAATTGATGAGGGACCGTAAAGTAATGTGGCTAAGTTTGTTTTAAGGAGCTATCTAAAGTAGACCCACTCAATGTGGTATAGCCCTTAATCGGAAAATGTCAGAATTTGCTTTGTACTTATCCCTTGGAATCACCATAAAGGATGCCTGTTTATTTAGGTGCATACAGAATATTGATGGTTAATATGGTATCTGTTTTCTCTAAGTTATTGGGTACACGACTAAGGTGTTCGATATTTTGTGAGATCTTTAAAGCAATATCTTCGGTGATATAGTTGATAATACTAATTTCCGTATTGAAACGGGTATTACTCGAACCACTTACCATCGTTCCATCAAATTTGAAAGACGTGTTATCGAGCGGCTTCCAATTCGCCGTTAAGCTTGCTCGAATAATAGGTTCAGCGACATTGTCTGGAAAAATAGGATCGTCATCATCTATCTCATCGGTATTTGGTTCTTGGTAGCGATAACCCGGGCCAAGTTCAGTTTCTATTTTTAGTGTTTCAGTATTGGTGAGCTGGTAACCCAGACCGCTTGAAACTGTGTAATCGTGAAAATAGGAACTGTACTTTGAATCGATGCCTTTAAAGTTGCCATAAATATAGAATCTAGGACTGATTTTATAGTCACTTTGTAATTGGTAAGTTTGATCGCGTTCATCTTCTTTTCCATCTTCATTTTTCATGTAGATTTTGATTGAACCGCTATTACGCAAACGACCAGAGATGTGAGACAAGGCTAAGCGGGCATTGAGAGAGCGTTCATCTTCGTTACCTTGCTCAGAGCGATAACCAAACTCTATTTCAGGCAACCAGGTTGCACTACCAACTGAGCTCTCCGTGCTTTTGGTTTGTGCCGTTTTACTTTTTACTGCGGTTTTTCCGCTGTCTTTCGTATCCGAATCTTTTTTTTCATCGTCAGCACTGCTGTCATCTTCATTGAGAAGCTCGGCAATTAACTCTTCGTCGATACCGTCATCGGACGCGGCGTTATCTTTGTTTTCAGATGGTGTAGTGACAATATCTTCATTGTTAGATGACGAGGTAGGGGTATCATGTTGCTCGGTCGTCGATGGCGGCTCTTCAGGGGGAGGAGGAGTCGGTTCGAATGTGAGTCCTTGCTCTGTCGAATCGGTATCCGAATTCGCCTGCTGATCAGATTCAGAAGGGGTTGATGTCGTTTGAGTATCATCCTTGGGTACCGTTAGCGAACTATTGGCCGTCGAGCTACTTTCCACTGAGCGACTGGTTATTGAGTCTTCACTATAAGCTTGGCTGCTTATGATTAAATACAATAGCGGTAGTAATCGATTTTGCACTAAGAGCCATACCTCAATAAAATAACAGCGGACGATAATAAAGGATGTCTGCATTTTGCCGTCATCATAACGTTAAATTTTTTTTTATACGATAGTGTGATTACAAATCCACACACTCAGTTATAATAGTTGACTTAATTTTTCAAGTAAGTGGTCCCATGGCAGAAAATAAACCTCGAAAAATCGTAGACGCTCAAGTCGATGCCCTCAAAGTACCTCCTCACTCACTTGAGGCAGAGCAATCTGTTCTAGGTGGACTTTTACTCGATAACGAACGTTGGGATTCGATCTCAGGTAAAGTGGTGGATAAGGATTTCTATAGTCGACCACATCGCCTTATTTTTGCCGCTATTAAAGTCATTTTAGAGAATAACCAACCGCTGGATCTTATCACCTTATCAGAGCATCTCGAACAACGAGAAGAGTTAGAATCTGTCGGTGGCTTCGCTTATCTTGCCGATCTTGCCAAAAATACCCCAAGTGCTGCCAATATTAACGCTTATGCGGATATTGTCTGTGAGCGAGCGTTAGTTCGTAACCTTATTGGTATTGCCAATGAAATCGCCGATGCTGGTTATGATCCGCAAGGGCGTAGCTCGGCTGACTTACTTGACATGGCCGAAAGTAAAGTCTTTGCCATTGCTGAAGAGCGAACCACGGAAAGCGAAGGTCCTCAAAGCGTCGATAATATTTTAGAAAAAACCTTAGAGCGTATCGAAGAGCTATATAAATCTCCTCAAGATGGCGTGACTGGGGTTTCAACTGGTTTTAATGATCTCAATAAGAAAACCGCGGGTCTGCAAGGCTCGGATTTAATTATTGTGGCCGCTCGTCCTTCGATGGGTAAAACGACCTTTGCGATGAACTTATGTGAAAATGCGGCGATGGATCAAGATAAGCCAGTTCTCATATTTTCACTAGAGATGCCCGCTGAACAATTGATGATGCGTATGCTTGCGTCATTATCTCGTGTCGATCAAACGAAGATCCGTACAGGCCAATTGGATGATGAAGACTGGGCCCGTATTTCGTCGACCATGGGTATTCTGATGCAGAAGAAGAATATGTATATCGATGATAGTTCAGGTCTAACACCAACCGATTTACGTTCACGCGCGCGTCGAATTGCTCGAGAAACGGGGGGCTTATCAATGATTATGGTTGATTACCTTCAGTTGATGCGCGTACCGGGTTTGCAAGATAACCGTACCTTAGAAATTTCTGAGATTTCGCGCTCGCTAAAAGCACTGGCCAAAGAGTTAAACGTACCCGTTGTGGCACTATCTCAGCTTAACCGTTCTTTGGAGCAACGTGCGGATAAACGTCCAATTAACTCGGATTTACGTGAATCGGGCGCGATAGAGCAGGATGCGGATTTGATTATGTTTATCTATCGAGATGAGGTTTATCATCCAGATAGTGCTCTGAAAGGGATTGCTGAGATCATTATCGGTAAGCAACGTAATGGTCCCATTGGCTCGGTTCGATTAACCTTCCAAGGGCAGTTCTCTCGTTTTGATAATTACGCTGGCCCAGCTTTTGATGACGAATAAAGAAAATTAGTAAGATTGGTTGGCGTAAGCCAGCTACTTTTTCGGTTATACCACCTGCCGTATTTCAAGGACACATATTCATGAAGCCGACTTTGGCCGCGACTGCGAAGATAAATTTAGCGGCATTGCGCCATAACTTTGAGCAAATTAAGCTTAAGGTACCTAATAGCCAAATTACTTCAATTGTTAAAGCCAATGGCTATGGTCATGGTTCGGTTCCTGTTGCTTTAGCGCTTGAATCCTTATCTGATAATTTTGGTGTGGCAAGAATTGAGGAAGCCTTGGAGCTAAGAAGGGCGGGTATTAGCAAACCTATTCTACTGTTGGAAGGCTTTTACGCTGACTCAGATTTGCCTATCTTACAGGCCAATAACCTGCATACGGCACTACATTGTGAAGAGCAATTAATTGCATTAGAGAAAGCAACATTGGCTTCTCCGATCGATGTGTGGCTAAAAATTGATACGGGGATGCACCGACTTGGTGTTCGCCCTGAAGAGCTTGATGTGTTTATTCAACGTTTGCATGCCTGCCCTAATGTGGTAAAACCGCTACGTTTTATTAGTCACTTTGGCTGTGCAGATGAATTAGATAATCCAGTGACCATGCAGCAAATCACACTCTTTACCCAATTAGCAGAAGCAGACTGTGAGCGCTCTATCGCTGCATCGTCAGGAATTTTAGCGTGGCCGGATAGCCATCTTGAGTGGGTGAGACCTGGAATTATCTTGTACGGTATTTCCCCTTTCGAAGATAAAATTGCAACATCGATGAACTTTGAGCCAGTGATGACATTGACCTCTCAGTTAATCGCAGTACGCGATGTGAAGGCGGGCGAGAGTGTTGGTTATGGGGCAACCTGGACGGCTCAAAGTGATACCAAAGTCGGCGTAGTGGCGATGGGATATGGCGATGGTTACCCACGCACGGCTCCGAATGGTACGCCTGTGTTGATCAATGGGCGTCGTGTTCCATTGGCTGGTCGGGTGTCAATGGATATGCTAACCGTTGATTTAGGTAAAGATAGTCAAGACAGCGTTGGAGATGAAGCGGTTTTGTGGGGGAATGGGTTACCCGCAGAAGAAGTGGCTCATCATGTCGGCACCATCGCTTATGAGTTAGTCACTAAGCTCACAGGGCGAGTTGTTATGCTTTATTCTGACGAGTATTAATCGAACGATGAAAAAAATAATGCTATTGATGCAAGGAAATGCACGATCATTATGTAAACTGCTATTTTGTTTTGGCATGGCAAGCTTTTATTCCGTTACTATCCAAGCTGAACCCAATATACACATTTCCCAACCCGAAGAATCAAATTCAGAGACTGTGCACGCAGACGAACCTCACTCCGCTTCTAATGATAAAAAAGATGACTCTTGGTATTCCGATTTTAAAGTGGTTCCATTTGGCTTTATTTCTGATTCGATAGGTAACTCAATTGGTGCTGCGGGTTTATTAAAAGGAGTGGGTCAACCGCAAGCGGCATTGTTGGGTGCGGCATTTGTGTCAGATAAAGGCAGTTACGTGACTTACCTGGGAGGGTATAACTATCAACTGAGCGATCGTTGGTTAGTGGATTCTGATGCCTACCTAGCTCAATTTAATGATTACAATTACTACCTTGGTGAAGCAACTCGCAATCATTCGGATTTTGATGATTATGTTGAAACCGACGGCCGAGAGTCTCGAATTCAAGCAAAATTTCGATATGTTTTACCTCTTGGTTTAGGAAAAGAACAAGCGGCCAAAGCCAGTTACTCCCCTCGCCGTACCATTACTGGCATGACACCTTGGGACAGTGGGGTGACGACGCTCGGTATTGCACCATTTTATAAAACCCGCAAGCTCGATGATATTGATTATGACGAGGCTGATTCAACTTGGGGGGCAACCTTTAGTGTTGATTGGGATAATCGAGACAGTACCCGCAATACCACGCAAGGTTCACACACCATATTCAATTACACTTATGCGCCAGATTTAGGAAATGATGAATCATGGAGTACGTGGGAGTTTCAAAACAGTCAGTACTTTGATATCGGCTCACTAGGCAATTTGTTTAATAAACAAGTTATTGCTTTTGATTTTTATACTGCCGGTACGCCAAGTTGGGAGCAAGGCTCGGATGGTAAACATCGGCCGCCTGAATATGCGGGGGTACGCTTAGGTGGACTATATCGTCAACGTGGTTTTTCGTCAGGTCGATTTACTGGCCGAGCCGCAATTAACTATAGTTTAGAGTATCGTGTGATGCCCGATTGGCAGCCATTGCAAAACTGGCCAGTGTTTGATTGGTATAATGTGCCGTGGTGGCAATGGGTATTATTTACCGATGTTGGTCGAGTAGCGGATGACTATGATCTTGCTGAGCTGCATGAAAATATGCAAGTAAGTTACGGTGGCGCAGTACGTTTTCAAGTTGAAGGTGTCGTGGTTCGCGCTGAAATGGCGTGGGGAGATGAAGAAAGTATGTTCCGTGTGATGGTCAATCAACCGTTCTAATCATGATTTTTATTGATTGGCCTGTTGAAAAGGAATTTGATGATTTCTTTAGAGCGGACTTTTAATTAAACTGACGTAACGCAATATCGATCACATAAATCACTGCGATAATCCTATTAATGGCAGTGAAACTAAAGTACTGAGACAATGCTCAGTCATAAAATTATTGTAAGTTGAGCCTATTTATTCGGCTAAGCTTGTTTTGTATCGGGGCAGGGCAATTAACCATCTCAGTTTTTTGTTCTGAGTAAATCCAATAGACTTATCAGGAATGAGTAATGTTGAAAAATATCAATCCAACCACAACGGCAGCATGGAAAGCGCTGACAGAGCATTTTGAATCAGCACAAGATATGGAGCTGGCCGCTTTATTTGCTCAAGATGCTGACCGTTTCAATCAATTTTCTGCAACATTTGGCTCCGACATTTTAGTCGACTACTCTAAAAACTTGTTGGATACAGAAACGTTCACTCATTTGTTCGCCCTTGCTGAGCAAACCGAACTTAAAGCCGCCATTCAAGCTATGTTTGCTGGTGATAAGATCAACCAAACCGAAGGCCGTGCAGTATTACACACGGCGTTACGTAACCGTAGCAATACACCTGTTTTGGTCGATGGTGAAGATGTGATGCCTGGCGTGAATGCGGTATTGGCTAAGATGGAAAGCTTCACTAACCGTATCGTATCGGGTGAGTGGAAAGGTTATACCGGTAAAGAAATCACCGATGTGGTTAACATTGGTATTGGCGGCTCTGACCTTGGCCCTTACATGGTGTCTGAAGCATTAGCGGCTTATAAAACGCGTTTAAATATGCACTTTGTGTCTAACGTTGATGGTACTCATATTGCTGAAACACTAAAGAATTTAAACCCAGAAACGACGTTATTCTTAGTGGCATCAAAAACCTTTACGACGCAAGAAACGATGACTAACGCACACAGTGCTCGTGATTGGTTCCTAGCGACTGCGCAAGATTCTGCTCACGTTGCTAAGCACTTTGCGGCACTTTCTACGAATGCTAAATCAGTCTCTGAGTTTGGTATTGATACTGATAACATGTTTGAATTCTGGGATTGGGTTGGCGGCCGCTACTCTTTATGGTCTGCAATCGGTCTGTCTATTTGTCTTGCCGTTGGTTTTGATAACTTTATTGAGTTATTGGAAGGGGCGCATGAAATGGACAATCATTTTGCTAATACAGAATTTGAAAATAACATTCCTGTAATTTTGGCATTGATTGGTATTTGGTATAACAATTTCCATGGTGCGGAATCAGAAGCTATCTTACCTTACGATCAATATTTACATCGCTTTGCTGCTTACTTCCAACAAGGGAATATGGAGTCAAATGGTAAATACGTCGATCGTAATGGCGACGCTGTTGATTACCAAACTGGCCCAATCATTTGGGGTGAGCCTGGTACTAACGGTCAACATGCTTTCTACCAATTGATCCACCAAGGTACCAAGTTGATCCCTTGTGATTTCATCGCACCGGCGATCAGTCATAACCAAGTGGGCGATCATCATCAGAAATTGATGTCGAACTTCTTTGCTCAGACAGAAGCTCTTGCGTTTGGTAAGTCGAAAGCTCAAGTGGAAGCAGAGTTTGCAGCAGCAGGTAAAACACCTGAAGAAGTGAAAGATTTAGTGAACTTTAAAGTGTTTGAAGGTAATCGCCCTACCAACTCTATTTTGGTGAAACAAATTACGCCGAAAACATTAGGTAACCTAATTGCCATGTATGAGCATAAGATTTTTGTTCAAGGGGTGATTTGGAATATCTTTAGTTTTGACCAATGGGGTGTAGAGCTTGGTAAGCAACTGGCTAACCAAATTTTACCAGAGCTAGCGGATAATAACGCGGTTGATTCACATGATAGTTCAACCAATGGTTTAATTAATGCATTTAAAGCGTTTAAAGCTTAAGTTATTAAGAATCTGATATAAAAAGAGAAGCTCAAATTGGCTTCTCTTTTTTTATGCGTGAATTTGGAAATGAAGAATGAGAAAAATTAGTCAGATTGACAGTTTCGGCAAATCCCATGTGTTTCGATGACATGGTTCGTTAGCTTAAATCCATGTTGAGCAATATTTTTAGTCAATAATGCCACTAAAGCGTCATCTTGAAGTTCACTAACATCACCACATTGATCACAAATTAATAAGTGTGAAAAATGCTTATTGTTACCATGGCAATCATGCTCATCAAAAAAGCAGCAAGAAACAAAGCTATTGGTCGACTCCACACGATGAATAAAGCCTTGTTCAAGTAAAAACTCTAATGCGCGATAGACAGTAGGCGGTTTCGCTTGAGGTTCGGTTTGTTTGAGTTTATCCAGTAATTCATAAGCGGTAGAAGAGCCCTTTTGCTGCCAAATAAGTTCAAGTACTTGTTGACGTTGCGAGGTGAGGCGAACCCCTCTTTGCTGGCAAAGGTCAGTCACTTGTTGGATTAAACGTTTATTCAAAATTTTTAGCCTTAATTTTTTCTTTTAAATACAACAATGATAGAGCGAGTCACCGCTATTTCTTTTTCATTGGTGTACGCCTTTGCTGCCTATGGTAAAATATTTGGCTACATAAATCAGAGATATTTATCCCATATACCATTATGAATAATTACCCAATGCAACGTTTTTCTATCGCTCCCATGCTCGATTGGACCGATCGTCACTGTCGTTATTTCCATCGTTTATTAACTGAGCATACGCTGTTGTATACCGAAATGGTAACAACGGGGGCAATTATTCATGGTAAAGGTGACTTTCTTCAGTTTAGTCAACAGGAACACCCAATTGCACTGCAACTTGGTGGTTCGAATCCAGTTGATTTAGCCCATTGCGCTAAGCTTGCTCAAGAGCGTGGCTATGACGAAATTAACTTAAACGTCGGTTGTCCATCTGATCGTGTACAAAATGGTAAATTTGGCGCGTGTTTAATGGCGGAGCCTGAACTGGTGGCCGATTGCATGTCGGCGATGCGTGAAGTCGTCGATATTCCTGTAACGGTAAAAACACGTATTGGGATTGATGACCAAGACTCCTATGAGTTTTTAACTCGCTTTATTTCTATGGTGAGTGAACAGGGCGGCGTTGATCAATTTACGATTCATGCTCGTAAAGCGTGGTTGAGTGGATTAAGCCCAAAAGAAAACCGTGAAATCCCAGAATTGGACTACCCTCGCGCGTACCAACTCAAGCAAGATTTCCCTCATTTGACCATTGCGATCAATGGTGGCGTGAAAACTATTGAGGATTCATTAACGCATCTTGAACATCTTGATGGGGTGATGGTGGGGCGCGAAGCTTATCAAAATCCGTATTTGTTAGCAGAGGTCGACCAGAAAATATTTGGTTGTGACAAACCGATAAAAAAACGCCGTCAAGTTGTCCAAGAAATGCTGCCTTATATTGAACAAGAAATGGCAGCCGGCGCTAGCCTCGGTCACATCACTCGCCATATGTTAGGTTTATTCCAAGCAATGCCAGGTGCGCGTCAATGGCGACGCTATATTAGTGAGAATGCGCATAAGCCAGGTTCAGGGGTTGAAGTGGTTGAAGCTGCACTCGCAAAAATTCCAGCAGAATTAGACGTATAACCCTCTTTATTAAGATGGCGGATTTGACCTTTTATTGGCTAAATCCGCCTTTTTTATTTTGTATTTACTGTTGTTGATTTTAACTTATTGAATATTATGGCTTTAAATTTTGTGAAACTTGGCGCGTAATCTGCATAACTAAGTAAATGCAATAATCTAACTTTGATGAAATAGGGCTATTTATGTTTGAGCTGCTTTGTATTCTCGTATTTATCGGTATGTTGATGTTCACCGGTGTAACAATAGTGACTTTCTTTATTGCTTTAGCGGCAGCGCTGCTGTTTGCCTTTATAGTGAGTATGGTTGGGGCGGTGATAAAATTACTGCCTTGGATTATTGTCGCATTGATCGGTCTGTATATTTATAAACACTACAATAAGCCTACCTCTAATTGATTTTTTGATAGAGGTAGAGCAATTCACTATCCAAACTAGCAAGTTCTGAAATTTGCGCCATGATTAATGAGTAAGCATTGTGGGTGACATGGAAGGACACATCATGACAGTGACAGAACTTCGCCGCTTATATAAAGATAAGCAATTGATTGAAGCGATTATTGAATCCTCTATTGAAGAGGAGAGCTGGATAGTGGAGTTTCGTCATAACCGAGGTGGCTTAGTGTTGCTTACTGATGAGCATGGACAAGAATGTCATTATCAAGATGCTGATGAAGCCTCTCGTTCTGCTTTAGATGTCGGTTTTAAACAAGTTCGTATTGCTAACAAATAGCCTTCTATAAATAAGTGGTCTAATGGCCATTTTCCTATCCTCTTATTGTTTAGCACCTTCCTTATTTCCAAAAAGTTATAAAACATACTTATCAATTCTTTCTCGCGATTCATCAGAATCGTTAATCTATTGTCATGAAGCAATAATATTGTATCCCTAAATGTTCCCACTTGAACTGAGAGCATTTCAGCTTATATAAAAGATAGGATGTCGTGACATGTTACTTAAGGATCTTTCAGCTTTGGCTAGTCCGCTCAATGATCAGCAAATCGGTCAATTGCAGCAGGCTATGTCTGAGTTATCACCACAGCAACTTGCGTGGGTGAGTGGTTACTTCTGGGGGCTAAGCCAGACCGGGCAACCATCAACCGCAGGTGCGAGTCAATCTCAACTTTCAGTAGCTGCTGAGCCTGCTGGCAAATTGACTATTATCTATGCCTCGCAAACGGGGAATGCCAAAGGTGTCGCTGAAGCGTTAAAGAATGAAGCCGATGCTAATGGTATCGCGGTAGAACTATTTGATGCTAGTGACTACAAAGGTAAGAATCTCGCCAAAGAAACCCATGTCATCATTGTTGCTTCAACCAATGGTGAAGGTGAAGCGCCAGATAATGCCATTGAGTTGCATGAATTTCTTCAATCGAAAAAAGCGCCTAAATTAGCGAACTTAAAATATGCCGTTATTGCATTAGGTGATTCTAGCTATGAGTTTTTCTGCCAAACTGGTAAAGACTTTGATAACTATTTAAGCAAGCTTGGTGCAACCGCTTTCCTTGATCGTCTTGATTGTGATGTTGACTATGAAGCATCAGCCAGTGAGTGGCGTAAACAAGCTTTAGAAAAAGTAAAAGAAACACTATCGGCAAGCGATGCTCAAGTTGTGCAATTACCTGTAGGTCAAGCGGCTCATACAGAAAACCCATGGAATAAACAAACCCCTTACACTGCTAGTTTACTGACAAGCCAGAAGATTACCGGGCGTGATTCAGGTAAAGATGTTCGACATATTGAAATAGATCTTGAAGGCTCAGGGATCACTTATCAACCTGGTGATGCACTCGGTGTATGGTATGAAAACAGTTCAGATCTCGTTGCGGCAATTTTAGATCAAGTTAGTTTATCTGGAATCGAAAGTATCGAACTGGATGGCGATAGTATTTCTATTCATAGCGCTTTGGTTAATAAGTTTGAAATTACGGCATCTAACCCGCAACTTGTCACAAAGTATTCCGAGCTCTCTGGTAGTAAGAAGCTACAAAAGCTGGTGGAAGATAAAGATAAACTGCGTGAGTATGCCGGTAATACTCAGATCCTTGATGTTTTAAAAGAAAAGAAAACCAAACTTACGGCAGAAGAGCTTGCTGGACTATTCCGAAAATTAACGCCAAGGCTTTATTCGATAGCGTCAAGCCAAGCGGAAGTGGAGGATGAAGTGCATTTAACCGTCGGTCTAGTTGAATATCAACAAGGTGATGAAACCCGCTATGGTGGTGCGTCTCATTATCTGACTCATCGATTGGAAGAAGGCGATAAAGTTAAGGTCTTTATAGAGCACAATAATAACTTCAAGCTGCCAGAAGATGATAATACCCCTGTAATCATGATTGGTCCTGGAACGGGGATCGCGCCATTTCGTAGTTTTATCCAAGAACGAGAAGCACGAGATGCAGAAGGTAAAAACTGGTTATTCTTTGGCGATCGTACCTTCACTCAGGATTTCTTATACCAAGTTGAATGGCAAAAATATTTGAAATCAGGTGTGTTAACAAAATTAGATGTTGCCTTTAGCCGAGATCAGGCTGAGAAAGTATATGTGCAAGATCGAATTTTAGAAAATGCTGCTGAAGTGTGGCAATGGTTACAGCAAGGTGCATACGTTTATATATGTGGCGATGCAAATCGTATGGCTAAAGATGTTCATGAAGCATTAATTTCAGTTACGCAAGAACAAGGGAAACTAGGTCGAGAGCAAGCGGAATCTTTTGTAAATGACCTACGCAAAGCAAAACGTTATCAAAGGGATGTGTACTAATGAGCACGAAAGAACAAGTAGTATTAGGTGAAGTATTAGGTCCACTTTCTGATGGTGAGCGTTTAAAAGCCGAAAGTAATTTTTTACGTGGCACGATTGCAGAAGATCTACAAAACCCCATCACCGGTGCAGTGACAGGCGACAACTTTACATTGATTCGTTTCCACGGCATGTATTTACAAGATGACCGTGACATCCGAGCTGAGCGTGCCAAGCAAAAACTGGAGCCATTGCATACTTTAATGGTTCGTGCGCGTTTACCGGCTGGTGTGATCACTCCAACCCAATGGCTTGGTGTTGATAAGTGGGCTGATGAACATACTCTATATGGCAGTATTCGTTTAACCACACGTCAAACGTTTCAATATCACGGTATTTTAAAACCCAATATTAAGAAGGTGCATAAGGCGCTTAATTCGATCGGTATTGACTCGATTGGTACTGCGGCTGATATGAACCGAAATGTGCTATGTACAGCGAACCCTTATCAATCAGAAGTACACCAAGAAGCGTATGAGTGGTCAAAGAAAATCAGTGAACACTTTTTGCCACATGCTCGAGGTTATGCGGAAGTTTGGTTGGATGCGGAAAAAATCGATAGTACCGTACAAGAGGAAGAACCTATTTTAGGTCGAACTTACTTACCACGTAAATTTAAAACCACGATTGCTATTCCACCACTGAATGATGTCGATGTTCATGCCAATGATCTGAACTTTGTAGCAATTGAAGAAGACGGTAAGTTAATCGGTTTTAACGTACTGGTGGGCGGGGGCCTTGCAATGACACATGGTGATACCTCAACGTATCCTCGTCGTGCAGATGACTTTGGCTTTATTCCAGTCGATCAAACTTTGGCGTTTGCTGAAGCTGTGGTAACGACTCAACGTGATTGGGGCAACCGTTCTAACCGTAAAAATGCCAAAACTAAATATACACTAGACCGCGTTGGTATTGATGTATTTAAAGCGGAAGTTGAAAAACGCGCTGGTAGTAAATTTGAAGAAAGTCGTCCTTATGAGTTTACTGAGCGTGGTGATCGCATTGGTTGGTCTGAAGGTATTGATGGTAAACACTACTTGTCTCTGTTTATAGAGAATGGTCGTATTTTAGATTATCCAGGTAAACCACTTAAGACTGGTATGGCTGAATTAGCAAAAGTACATAAAGGTGACTTCCGTATTACTGCAAACCAAAACTTGATTGTTGCAGGCGTATCAGCAGATCAAAAAGAACTAATAGAAAGTATTGCTGTAGCACATGGGTTAATGGATGCTTCTATTAGTGAGCAGCGTAAAAACTCAATGGCGTGTGTGGCATTTCCAACCTGTCCATTAGCGATGGCAGAGGCAGAACGTTTCCTTCCCTCTTTTGTAACTGAAGTCGAAGGGGTTTTAGAAAAACACCAGTTACCTAAAGAAGATAACATTATTTTACGTGTCACAGGTTGTCCTAACGGATGTGGGCGAGCAATGTTGGCTGAGATTGGTTTAGTTGGCAAAGCCCCTGGGCGTTATAACTTACACTTAGGCGGTAATCGTAGTGGTACTCGTATTCCTAAGATGTATAAAGAGAACATTACGGATAAGCAAATTCTACAAGAGATTGATGGGCTGGTGGCTCGTTGGTCCAAAGAACGTGACGAAAAAGAAGCGTTTGGCGATTTTGTCATCCGTGTTGGTATTATAGAAGAGGTCGTGATCTCGAAGAGGGACTTCCATGCATAGTACACAAGAAAAGAGTCTTGATTTAGAAGAGCTAGTCAATCTTAATAAAGTCGAACAAAGCTTAAAGCTTGCAGAGATTAATGCGCAACTCGAAGAGATGACTGCCCAAGAAAGAATTCGATGGGCGCTGGAAAATTTACCAGGTGAAGCTGCCGTATCTTCAAGTTTCGGTATCCAAGCAGCTGTGATGTTGCACTTGGCGACAGAAGCTAAAGCTAATATTCCGGTTATATTGACTGATACCGGGTATCTATTTCCTGAGACATATCGATTTATTGACGAGTTAAAAGAGAAACTGAATCTTAACTTGCAAGTTTTCCGAGCTGAACAAAGCCCTAATTGGCAGGAAGCTTCTTATGGCAAACTTTGGGAGCAAGGTGTCGACGGAATAGAAAAGTACAATAAGATAAATAAAGTAGAACCAATGCGACGTGCATTAAAAGAGCTCAATGTATCTACTTGGTTTTCTGGCTTGAGACGTGATCAATCAAATAGCCGTAATGGATTACCTATACTCGCGGTTCAAAATGGTGTCTTTAAGTTTTTACCTATCATTGACTGGAGTAATAAAGAGATACATCAATACCTAGAAAGAAACGGTTTGTCCTATCATCCTCTATGGGAGGAAGGATACCTTTCAGTTGGAGATACGCATACCACTCGCAAGTGGGAACCTGGAATGTCAGAAGAAGAAACACGGTTCTTTGGACTAAAAAGAGAGTGTGGACTCCATGAAGATGATCCTGAACAGCAACAAGATGGCTCGGGAATATAAAAGATCGCTCCCGCCATTAATCTAATGTAAATGAGAGAGGCTCCTGATTAAGGAGCCTCTTTTATATATAAAATTGATAGAAACCTCTCCACCCTGTGGGTAACTTGTTATTAAGTTAAGATTAAAGTTGTATAAATAAGCGTTTGGGTGAAATATGAACGCTTAATGCGTGTTTTTAAAGTTTTTCAAAAAAAAGCCTTGCTAATGTGAGCTGCGTCTCTATAATGCGACCTCACTGACACGGAGCACGCAGCCTAGCTGCAGCAACGAGTCAAGCGGTTCAGACCTTCTCAAAAAGGTTAACGAAATTAAATTGAAAAAGTGTTTGACACTCTCAATTAAATCGTTAGAATGGCCGCCCTGTTCAACGAGACGCAGTCACGAAGAACAACGCTCTTTAACAATTTAAACCTATCAATCTGTGTGGGCACTCGTTGATCATAATCAATATAGCTTCTTAGGAAGCAAAATGATTTCAATGAACTGAGTGACCAATCAGTTATTAGTTTACTAATAATTGGCACAGTCAATTCATTATCATTCTGTTGGAATGATAATAGCTTTAAATTACTTAGGTAGTTTGAAGTCAGTATTCGTTGAGTCACAAAATCTTAAATTGAAGAGTTTGATCATGGCTCAGATTGAACGCTGGCGGCAGGCCTAACACATGCAAGTCGAGCGGAAACGAGAAGTAGCTTGCTACTTCGGCGTCGAGCGGCGGACGGGTGAGTAATGCATAGGAAGTTGCCCAGTAGAGGGGATAACCATTGAAACGATGGCTAATACCGCATAACCTCTTCGAGCAAAGCGGGGACCTTCGGCCTCGCGCTACTGGATACGCCTATGTGGATTAGCTAGTTGGTGAGGTAATGGCTCACCAAGGCGACGATCCCTAGCTGGTCTGAGAGGATGATCAGCCACACTGGGACTGAGACACGGCCCAGACTCCTACGGGAGGCAGCAGTGGGGAATATTGCACAATGGGCGAAAGCCTGATGCAGCCATGCCGCGTGTATGAAGAAGGCCTTCGGGTTGTAAAGTACTTTCAGTTGTGAGGAAGGTTTCGTAGTTAATAACTGCGTTGCTTGACGTTAGCAACAGAAGAAGCACCGGCTAACTCCGTGCCAGCAGCCGCGGTAATACGGAGGGTGCGAGCGTTAATCGGAATTACTGGGCGTAAAGCGCATGCAGGTGGTTTGTTAAGTCAGATGTGAAAGCCCGGGGCTCAACCTCGGAAGGTCATTTGAAACTGGCAAACTAGAGTACTGTAGAGGGGGGTAGAATTTCAGGTGTAGCGGTGAAATGCGTAGAGATCTGAAGGAATACCAGTGGCGAAGGCGGCCCCCTGGACAGATACTGACACTCAGATGCGAAAGCGTGGGGAGCAAACAGGATTAGATACCCTGGTAGTCCACGCCGTAAACGATGTCTACTTGGAGGTTGTGGCCTTGAGCCGTGGCTTTCGGAGCTAACGCGTTAAGTAGACCGCCTGGGGAGTACGGTCGCAAGATTAAAACTCAAATGAATTGACGGGGGCCCGCACAAGCGGTGGAGCATGTGGTTTAATTCGATGCAACGCGAAGAACCTTACCTACTCTTGACATCCAGAGAACTTTCCAGAGATGGATTGGTGCCTTCGGGAACTCTGAGACAGGTGCTGCATGGCTGTCGTCAGCTCGTGTTGTGAAATGTTGGGTTAAGTCCCGCAACGAGCGCAACCCTTATCCTTGTTTGCCAGCGAGTAATGTCGGGAACTCCAGGAGACTGCCGGTGATAAACCGGAGGAAGGTGGGGACGACGTCAAGTCATCATGGCCCTTACGAGTAGGGCTACACGTGCTGCAATGGCGCATACAGAGGGCAGCAAGCTAGCGATAGTGAGCGAATCCCAAAAGTGCGTCGTAGTCCGGATTGAGTCTGCAACTCGACTCCATGAAGTCGGAATCGCTAGTAATCGTGGATCAGAATGCCACGGTGAATACGTTCCCGGCCTTGTACACACCGCCCGTCACACCATGGGAGTGGGCTGCAAAGAAGTAGGTAGTTTAACCTTCGGGAGGACGCTTACCACTTTGTGGTTCATGATCAGTGAAGTCGTAACAAGGTAGCCCTAGGGGAACCTGGGGCTGGATCACCTCCTTATACGAAAGATTATTTTTGATGAGTACCCACACAGATTGATTAGGTTTATATAGAAAAGAGTTTTGAAAGCATCCCAATGCTTTCATAGTCCGTGTCCCGTTCGTCTAGAGGCCTAGGACACCGCCCTTTCACGGCGGTAACAGGGGTTCGACTCCCCTACGGGATACCATCTTTAAGCACACTTCCTGAAAAAGGGAATGTTTTTAAAAATGGTTTCGAAAGAAACTCTTTGCTCTTTAACAATTTGGAAAGCTGACTAGATAAACATTTTAATGTTTATCTTAATAAAAGTTCTCAATGTTTATCCTTGTGATAAACACAACAACACACATTCAAGTGTCTTGTATTCAAATCAATTGCTTGCAATTGATTCTATTGAGTCCGGCAAACGACAATTAAGATTACCCTCTTAATTGTCAAAAAACTAAAACCTTATTTAGTTGAACATACATTAAGACCCTTTGGGTTGTATGGTTAAGTGAATAAGCGTACACGGTGGATGCCTAGGCAGTCAGAGGCGATGAAGGACGTATTAACTTGCGATAAGCGTAGATTAGGCAGTAAAAGCCACTTGAGTCTACGATTTCCGAATGGGAAACCCACGTGCATAAGCACGTATTATTAACTGAATACATAGGTTAATAAGGCGAACTCGGGGAATTGAAACATCTAAGTACCCGAAGGAAGAGAAATCAACCGAGATTCCGAAAGTAGCGGCGAGCGAAATTGATTAGCCTAAGCTTTATATGCGTCAGGTGAAGGCTCTGGAAAGTGCCGCGATACAGGGTGATAGCCCCGTAACCGACAACGCATACTAAGTGAAAACGAGTAAGGCGGGACACGTGATATCCTGTCTGAACATGGGGGGACCATCCTCCAAGGCTAAATACTCCTGACTGACCGATAGTGAACCAGTACCGTGAGGGAAAGGCGAAAAGAACCCCTGTGAGGGGAGTGAAATAGAACCTGAAACCGTGTACGTACAAGCAGTAGGAGCACCTTCGTGGTGTGACTGCGTACCTTTGTATAATGGGTCAGCGACTTATATTTAGTAGCAAGGTTAACCGTATAGGGAGCCGTAGGGAAACCGAGTCTTAACTGGGCGTCGAGTTGCTAGGTATAGACCCGAAACCAGGTGATTCAGCCATGGGCAGGTTGAAGATTGAGTAACATCAATTGAGGACCGAACCGACTAATGTTGAAAATTAGCGGATGACTTGTGGCTAGGTGAAAGGCCAATCAAACCTGGAGATAGCTGGTTCTCCCCGAAAGCTATTTAGGTAGCGCCTCGGACGAATACTACTGGGGTAGAGCACTGTTAAGGCTAGGGTCATCCTGACTTACCAACCCTTTGCAAACCCGAATACCAGTAAGTAATATCCGGGAGACACACGGCGGGTGCTAACGTCCGTCGTGGAGAGGGAAACAACCCAGACCGCCAGCTAAGGTCCCAAAGTATAGCTAAGTGGGAAACGATGTGGGAAGGCTCAGACAGCCAGGATGTTGGCTTAGAAGCAGCCATCATTTAAAGAAAGCGTAATAGCTCACTGGTCGAGTCGGCCTGCGCGGAAGATGTAACGGGCTAAGCTATACACCGAAGCTGCGGCATCATAGTTTACTATGATGTAGGGAGCGTTCTGTAAGCCGTTGAAGGTGAACTGAGAAGTTTGCTGGAGGTATCAGAAGTGCGAATGCTGACATGAGTAACGATAAAGGAGTGAAAACTCCTCGCCGGAAGACCAAGGGTTCCTGTCCAACGTTAATCGGGGCAGGGTAAGTCGACCCCAAGGCGAGGCTGAAAAGCGTAGTCGATGGGAAACGGGTTAATATTCCCGTACTTCTTACAAATGCGATGGGGACGGAGAAGGCTAGGTGGGCCTGGCGATGGTTGTCCAGGTTCGCGCGTAGGCTAATTTCTTAGGTAAATCCGGGAAATTGTTAGGCTGAGACACGATGTCGAGCTACTACGGTAGTGAAGTCATTGATGCCATGCTTCCAGGAAAGCCTCTAAGCTTCAGTTTGTAAGAAATCGTACTTCAAACCGACACAGGTGGTCGGGTAGAGAATACCAAGGCGCTTGAGAGAACTCGGGTGAAGGAACTAGGCAAAATGGTACCGTAACTTCGGGAGAAGGTACGCTCCTAGCGGTGATGAGACTTGCTCTCTAAGCTGCCGGGAGTCGCAGATACCAGGTGGCTGCAACTGTTTATTAAAAACACAGCACTGTGCAAAATCGTAAGATGACGTATACGGTGTGACGCCTGCCCGGTGCCGGAAGGTTAATTGATGGGGTTATCTTCGGAGAAGCTCTTGATCGAAGCCCCGGTAAACGGCGGCCGTAACTATAACGGTCCTAAGGTAGCGAAATTCCTTGTCGGGTAAGTTCCGACCTGCACGAATGGCGTAATGATGGCCACGCTGTCTCCACCCGAGACTCAGTGAAATTGAAATCGCTGTGAAGATGCAGTGTACCCGCGGCTAGACGGAAAGACCCCGTGAACCTTTACTACAGCTTGGCACTGAACATTGACCCTACATGTGTAGGATAGGTGGGAGACTTTGAAGCAATCACGCCAGTGGTTGTGGAGTCAACCTTGAAATACCACCCTTGTAGTGTTGATGTTCTAACTTAGCCCCATTATCTGGGGTGAGGACAGTTGGTGGGTAGTTTGATCAGCGGTCTCCTCCCAAAGAGTAACGGAGGAGCACGAAGGTGGGCTAAACACGGTTGGACATCGTGTGGTTAGTGCAATGGCATAAGCCCGCTTGACTGCGAGAATGACAATTCGAGCAGGTGCGAAAGCAGGTCATAGTGATCCGGTGGTTCTGAATGGAAGGGCCATCGCTCAACGGATAAAAGGTACCCGGGGATAACAGGCTGATACCGCCCAAGAGTTCATATCGACGGCGGTGTTTGGCACCTCGATGTCGGCTCATCACATCCTGGGCTGAAGTCGGTCCCAAGGGTATGGCTGTTCGCCATTTAAAGTGGTACGCGAGCTGGGTTTAGAACGTCGAGACAGTTCGGTCCCTATCGCCGTGGGCGTTGGAAGATTGAAGGGGCTGCTCCTAGTACGAGAGGACCGGAGTGGACGAACCTCTGGTGTTCGGGTTGTCATGCCAATGGCATTGCCCGGTAGCTAAGTTCGGAATCGATAAGTGCTGAAAGCATCTAAGCACGAAGCGAGCCCTAAGATGAGTCTTCCCTGGCGCTTTAAGCGTCCTAAAGGGTTGTTCGAGACTAGAACGTTGATAGGCAGGGTGTAAGTGCTGCGAGGCATTGAGCTAACCTGTACTAATTGCCCGTGAGGCTTAACCATACAACACCTAAAGGGTTTTGGTTGGACTGAATAGATATAAGACATACTTGAATGAGTGTGAGAACAAACAGCTTTCCGAATTAAGTTAAAGCATCCTAGAGATGTTTTAACAAAAGAATTTGCTTGGCGACCATAGCGCTTTGGACCCACCTGATTCCATGCCGAACTCAGAAGTGAAACGAAGTAGCGCCGATGGTAGTGGGGTTTCCATGTGAGAGTAGGACATCGCCAGGTTTATTTTAAGAGCCCGTTGAAAACAACGGGCTCTATTCTCTAAAATAGATTGAAATAAAAAGTGAAGTAAAAATAGTAGTTTTAATTGAAAATACTATCTTGACTTTCATTTAGGATGACGTATTATACGCCTCCTGCTTACGACGCAAGTCGTTGAAAGCAATGCTCTTTAACAATTTAAACCTATCAATCTGTGTGGGCACTCGTTGATCATAATCAATATAGCTTCTTAGGAAGCAAAATGATTTCAATGAACTGAGTGACCAATCAGTTATTAGTTTACTAATAATTGGCAACAGTCAATTCATTATCATTCTGTTGGAATGATAATAGCTTTAAATTACTTAGGTAGTTTGAAGTCAGTATTCGTTGAGTCACAAAATCTTAAATTGAAGAGTTTGATCATGGCTCAGATTGAACGCTGGCGGCAGGCCTAACACATGCAAGTCGAGCGGAAACGAGAAGTAGCTTGCTACTTCGGCGTCGAGCGGCGGACGGGTGAGTAATGCATAGGAAGTTGCCCAGTAGAGGGGATAACCATTGGAAACGATGGCTAATACCGCATAACCTCTTCGGAGCAAAGCGGGGACCTTCGGCCTCGCGCTACTGGATACGCCTATGTGGATTAGCTAGTTGGTGAGGTAATGGCTCACCAAGGCGACGATCCCTAGCTGGTCTGAGAGGATGATCAGCCACACTGGGACTGAGACACGGCCCAGACTCCTACGGAGGCAGTGGGGAATATTGCACAATGGGCGAAAGCCTGATGCAGCCATGCCGCGTGTATGAAGAAGGCCTTCGGGTTGTAAAGTACTTTCAGTTGTGAGGAAGGTTTCGTAGTTAATAACTGCGTTGCTTGACGTTAGCAACAGAAGAAGCACCGGCTAACTCCGTGCCAGCAGCCGCGGTAATACGGAGGGTGCGAGCGTTAATCGGAATTACTGGGCGTAAAGCGCATGCAGGTGGTTTGTTAAGTCAGATGTGAAAGCCCGGGCTCAACCTCGGAAGGTCATTTGAAACTGGCAAACTAGAGTACTGTAGAGGGGGTAGAATTTCAGGTGTAGCGGTGAAATGCGTAGAGATCTGAAGGAATACCAGTGGCGAAGGCGGCCCCTGACAGATACTGACACTCAGATGCGAAAGCGTGGGGAGCAAACAGGATTAGATACCCTGGTAGTCCACGCCGTAAACGATGTCTACTTGGAGGTTGTGGCCTTGAGCCGTGGCTTTCGGAGCTAACGCGTTAAGTAGACCGCCTGGGGAGTACGGTCGCAAGATTAAAACTCAAATGAATTGACGGGGCCCGCACAAGCGGTGGAGCATGTGGTTTAATTCGATGCAACGCGAAGAACCTTACCTACTCTTGACATCCAGAGAACTTTCCAGAGATGGATTGGTGCCTTCGGGAACTCTGAGACAGGTGCTGCATGGCTGTCGTCAGCTCGTGTTGTGAAATGTTGGGTTAAGTCCCGCAACGAGCGCAACCCTTATCCTTGTTTGCCAGCGAGTAATGTCGGGAACTCCAGGAGACTGCCGGTGATAAACCGGAGGAAGGTGGGGACGACGTCAAGTCATCATGGCCCTACGAGTAGGGCTACACACGTGCTACAATGGCGCATACAGAGGGCAGCAAGCTAGCGATAGTGAGCGAATCCCAAAAAGTGCGTCGTAGTCCGGATTGGAGTCTGCAACTCGACTCCATGAAGTCGGAATCGCTAGTAATCGTGGATCAGAATGCCACGGTGAATACGTTCCCGGGCCTTGTACACACCGCCCGTCACACCATGGGAGTGGGCTGCAAAAGAAGTAGGTAGTTTAACCTTCGGGAGGACGCTTACCACTTTGTGGTTCATGACTGGGGTGAAGTCGTAACAAGGTAGCCCTAGGGGAACCTGGGGCTGGATCACCTCCTTATACGAAGATTATTTTTGATGAGTACCCACACAGATTGATTAGGTTTAGAAGTTAAGAGATAAAGTTGGGGCTATAGCTCAGCTGGGAGAGCGCCTCGCTGGCAGCGAGGAGGTCTGCGGTTCGATCCCGCATAGCTCCACCATCTTTAAATGTTTTTATACAGAATATTTAAAAATGGTTTTCATTAGAAAACTTGCTCTTTAACAATTTGGAAAGCTGACTAGATAAACATTTAATGTTTATCTTAATAAAAGTTCTCAATGTTTATCCTTGTGATAAACACAACAACACACATTCAAGTGTCTTGTATTCAAATCAATTGCTTGCAATTGATTCTATTGAGTCCGGCAAACGACAATTAAGATTACCCTCTTAATTGTCAAAAAACTAAAACCTTATTTAGTTGAACATACATTAAGACCCTTTTGGGTTGTATGGTTAAGTGAATAAGCGTACACGGTGGATGCCTAGGCAGTCAGAGGCGATGAAGGACGTATTAACTTGCGATAAGCGTAGATTAGGCAGTAAAAGCCACTTGAGTCTACGATTTCCGAATGGGGAAACCCACGTGCATAAGCACGTATTATTAACTGAATACATAGGTTAATAAGGCGAACTCGGGGAATTGAAACATCTAAGTACCCGAAGGAAGAGAAATCAACCGAGATTCCGAAAGTAGCGGCGAGCGAAATTGATTAGCCCTAAGCTTTATATACGTCAGGTGAAGGCTCTGGAAAGTGCCGCGATACAGGGTGATAGCCCCGTAACCGACAACGTATACTAAGTGAAAACGAGTAAGGCGGGACACGTGATATCCTGTCTGAACATGGGGACCATCCTCCAAGGCTAAATACCCTGATTGACCGATAGTGAACCAGTACCGTGAGGGAAAGGCGAAAAGAACCCTGTGAGGGAGTGAAATAGAACCTGAAACCGTGTACGTACAAGCAGTAGGAGCACCTTCGTGGTGTGACTGCGTACCTTTGTATAATGGGTCAGCGACTTATATTTAGTAGCAAGGTTAACCGTATAGGGAGCCGTAGGGAAACCGAGTCTTAACTGGGCGTCGAGTTGCTAGGTATAGACCCGAAACCAGGTGATTCAGCCATGGGCAGGTTGAAGATTGAGTAACATCAATTGAGGACCGAACCGACTAATGTTGAAAAATTAGCGGATGACTTGTGGCTAGGTGAAAGGCCAATCAAACCTGGAGATAGCTGGTTCTCCCCGAAAGCTATTTAGGTAGCGCCTCGGACGAATACTACTGGGGGTAGAGCACTGTTAAGGCTAGGGGGTCATCCCGACTTACCAACCCTTTGCAAACTCCGAATACCAGTAAGTAATATCCGGGAGACACACGGCGGGTGCTAACGTCCGTCGTGGAGAGGGAAACAACCCAGACCGCCAGCTAAGGTCCCAAAGTATAGCTAAGTGGGAAACGATGTGGGAAGGCTCAGACAGCCAGGATGTTGGCTTAGAAGCAGCCATCATTTAAAGAAAGCGTAATAGCTCACTGGTCGAGTCGGCCTGCGCGGAAGATGTAACGGGGGCTAAGCTATACACCGAAGCTGCGGCATCATAGTTTACTATGATGGGTAGGGGAGCGTTCTGTAAGCCGTTGAAGGTGAACTGAGAAGTTTGCTGGAGGTATCAGAAGTGCGAATGCTGACATGAGTAACGATAAAGGGAGTGAAAAACTCCCTCGCCGGAAGACCAAGGGTTCCTGTCCAACGTTAATCGGGGCAGGGTAAGTCGACCCCTAAGGCGAGGCTGAAAAGCGTAGTCGATGGGAAACGGGTTAATATTCCCGTACTTCTTACAAATGCGATGGGGGGGGACGGAGAAGGCTAGGTGGGCCTGGCGATGGTTGTCCAGGTTCAAGTGCGTAGGCTAATTTCTTAGGTAAATCCGGGAAATTGTTAGGCTGAGACACGATGTCGAGCTACTACGGTAGTGAAGTCATTGATGCCATGCTTCCAGGAAAAGCCTCTAAGCTTCAGTTTGTAAGAAATCGTACCCCAAACCGACACAGGTGGTCGGGTAGAGAATACCAAGGCGCTTGAGAGAACTCGGGTGAAGGAACTAGGCAAAATGGTACCGTAACTTCGAGAAGGTACGCTCCTAGCGGTGATGAGACTTGCTCTCTGCTGCCGGGAGTCGCAGATACCAGGTGGCTGCAACTGTTTATTAAAACACAGCACTGTGCAAAATCGTAAGATGACGTATACGGTGTGACGCCTGCCCGGTGCCGGAAGGTTAATTGATGGGGTTATCTTCGGAGAAGCTCTTGATCGAAGCCCCGGTAAACGGCGGCCGTAACTATAACGGTCCTAAGGTAGCGAAATTCCTTGTCGGGTAAGTTCCGACCTGCACGAATGGCGTAATGATGGCCACGCTGTCTCCACCCGAGACTCAGTGAAATTGAAATCGCTGTGAAGATGCAGTGTACCCGCGGCTAGACGGAAAGACCCCGTGAACCTTTACTACAGCTTGGCACTGAACATTGACCCTACATGTGTAGGATAGGTGGGAGACTTTGAAGCAATCACGCCAGTGGTTGTGGAGTCAACCTTGAAATACCACCCTTGTAGTGTTGATGTTCTAACTTAGCCCCATTATCTGGGGTGAGGACAGTGCCTGGTGGGTAGTTTGACTGGGGCGGTCTCCTCCCAAAGAGTAACGGAGGAGCACGAAGGTGGGCTAAACACGGTTGGACATCGTGTGGTTAGTGCAATGGCATAAGCCCGCTTGACTGCGAGAATGACAATTCGAGCAGGTGCGAAAGCAGGTCATAGTGATCCGGTGGTTCTGAATGGAAGGGCCATCGCTCAACGGATAAAAGGTACTCCGGGGATAACAGGCTGATACCGCCCAAGAGTTCATATCGACGGCGGTGTTTGGCACCTCGATGTCGGCTCATCACATCCTGGGGCTGAAGTCGGTCCCAAGGGTATGGCTGTTCGCCATTTAAAGTGGTACGCGAGCTGGGTTTAGAACGTCGTGAGACAGTTCGGTCCCTATCTGCCGTGGGCGTTGGAAGATTGAAGGGGGCTGCTCCTAGTACGAGAGGACCGGAGTGGACGAACCTCTGGTGTTCGGGTTGTCATGCCAATGGCATTGCCCGGTAGCTAAGTTCGGAATCGATAAGTGCTGAAAGCATCTAAGCACGAAGCGAGCCCTAAGATGAGTCTTCCCTGGCGCTTTAAGCGTCCTAAAGGGTTGTTCGAGACTAGAACGTTGATAGGCAGGGTGTGTAAGTGCTGCGAGGCATTGAGCTAACCTGTACTAATTGCCCGTGAGGCTTAACCATACAACACCTAAAGGGTTTTGGTTGGACTGAATAGATATAAGACATACTTGAATGAGTGTGAGAACAAACAGCTTTCCGAATTAAGTTAAAGCATCCTAGAGATGTTTTAACAAAAGAATTTGCTTGGCGACCATAGCGCTTTGGACCCACCTGATTCCATGCCGAACTCAGAAGTGAAACGAAGTAGCGCCGATGGTAGTGTGGGGTTTCCCCATGTGAGAGTAGGACATCGCCAGGCTTTATTTTTAAGAGCCCGTTGAAAACAACGGGCTCTATTTCTCTCTAAAATAGATTGAAATAAAAAGTGAAGTAAAAATAGTAGTTTTAATTGAAAATACTATCTTGACTTTCATTTAGGATGACGTATTATACGCCTCCTGCTTACGACGCAAGTCGTTGAAAGCAATGCTCTTTAACAATTTAAACCTATCAATCTGTGTGGGCACTCGTTGATCATAATCAATATAGCTTCTTAGGAAGCAAAATGATTTCAATGAACTGAGTGACCAATCAGTTATTAGTTTACTAATAATTGGCACAGTCAATTCATTATCATTCTGTTGGAATGATAATAGCTTTAAATTACTTAGGTAGTTTGAAGTCAGTATTCGTTGAGTCACAAAATCTTAAATTGAAGAGTTTGATCATGGCTCAGATTGAACGCTGGCGGCAGGCCTAACACATGCAAGTCGAGCGGAAACGAGAAGTAGCTTGCTACTTCGGCGTCGAGCGGCGGACGGGTGAGTAATGCATAGGAAGTTGCCCAGTAGAGGGGGATAACCATTGGAAACGATGGCTAATACCGCATAACCTCTTCGGAGCAAAGCGGGGGACCTTCGGGCCTCGCGCTACTGGATACGCCTATGTGGGATTAGCTAGTTGGTGAGGTAATGGCTCACCAAGGCGACGATCCCTAGCTGGTCTGAGAGGATGATCAGCCACACTGGGACTGAGACACGGCCCAGACTCCTACGGGAGGCAGCAGTGGGGAATATTGCACAATGGGCGAAAGCCTGATGCAGCCATGCCGCGTGTATGAAGAAGGCCTTCGGGTTGTAAAGTACTTTCAGTTGTGAGGAAGGTTTCGTAGTTAATAACTGCGTTGCTTGACGTTAGCAACAGAAGAAGCACCGGCTAACTCCGTGCCAGCAGCCGCGGTAATACGGAGGGTGCGAGCGTTAATCGGAATTACTGGGCGTAAAGCGCATGCAGGTGGTTTGTTAAGTCAGATGTGAAAGCCCGGGGCTCAACCTCGGAAGGTCATTTGAAACTGGCAAACTAGAGTACTGTAGAGGGGGGTAGAATTTCAGGTGTAGCGGTGAAATGCGTAGAGATCTGAAGGAATACCAGTGGCGAAGGCGGCCCCCTGGACAGATACTGACACTCAGATGCGAAAGCGTGGGGAGCAAACAGGATTAGATACCCTGGTAGTCCACGCCGTAAACGATGTCTACTTGGAGGTTGTGGCCTTGAGCCGTGGCTTTCGGAGCTAACGCGTTAAGTAGACCGCCTGGGGAGTACGGTCGCAAGATTAAAACTCAAATGAATTGACGGGGGCCCGCACAAGCGGTGGAGCATGTGGTTTAATTCGATGCAACGCGAAGAACCTTACCTACTCTTGACATCCAGAGAACTTTCCAGAGATGGATTGGTGCCTTCGGGAACTCTGAGACAGGTGCTGCATGGCTGTCGTCAGCTCGTGTTGTGAAATGTTGGGTTAAGTCCCGCAACGAGCGCAACCCTTATCCTTGTTTGCCAGCGAGTAATGTCGGGAACTCCAGGGAGACTGCCGGTGATAAACCGGAGGAAGGTGGGGACGACGTCAAGTCATCATGGCCCTTACGAGTAGGGCTACACACGTGCTACAATGGCGCATACAGAGGGCAGCAAGCTAGCGATAGTGAGCGAATCCCAAAAAGTGCGTCGTAGTCCGGATTGGAGTCTGCAACTCGACTCCATGAAGTCGGAATCGCTAGTAATCGTGGATCAGAATGCCACGGTGAATACGTTCCCGGGCCTTGTACACACCGCCCGTCACACCATGGGAGTGGGCTGCAAAAGAAGTAGGTAGTTTAACCTTCGGGAGGACGCTTACCACTTTGTGGTTCATGACTGGGGTGAAGTCGTAACAAGGTAGCCCTAGGGGAACCTGGGGCTGGATCACCTCCTTATACGAAAGATTATTTTTGATGAGTACCCACACAGATTGATTAGGTTTATATAGAAAAGAGTTTTGAAAGCATCCCAATGCTTTCATAGTCCGTGTCCCGTTCGTCTAGAGGCCTAGGACACCGCCCTTTCACGGCGGTAACAGGGGTTCGACTCCCCTACGGGATACCATCTTTAAGCACACTTCCTGAAAAAGGGAATGTTTTTAAAAATGGTTTCGAAAGAAACTCTTTGCTCTTTAACAATTTGGAAAGCTGACTAGATAAACATTTTAATGTTTATCTTAATAAAAGTTCTCAATGTTTATCCTTGTGATAAACACAACAACACACATTCAAGTGTCTTGTATTCAAATCAATTGCTTGCAATTGATTCTATTGAGTCCGGCAAACGACAATTAAGATTACCCTCTTAATTGTCAAAAAACTAAAACCTTATTTAGTTGAACATACATTAAGACCCTTTTGGGTTGTATGGTTAAGTGAATAAGCGTACACGGTGGATGCCTAGGCAGTCAGAGGCGATGAAGGACGTATTAACTTGCGATAAGCGTAGATTAGGCAGTAAAAGCCACTTGAGTCTACGATTTCCGAATGGGGAAACCCACGTGCATAAGCACGTATTATTAACTGAATACATAGGTTAATAAGGCGAACTCGGGGAATTGAAACATCTAAGTACCCGAAGGAAGAGAAATCAACCGAGATTCCGAAAGTAGCGGCGAGCGAAATTGGATTAGCCCTTAAGCTTTATATACGTCAGGTGAAGGCTCTGGAAAGTGCCGCGATACAGGGTGATAGCCCCGTAACCGACAACGTATACTAAGTGAAAACGAGTAAGGCGGGACACGTGATATCCTGTCTGAACATGGGGGGACCATCCTCCAAGGCTAAATACTCCTGATTGACCGATAGTGAACCAGTACCGTGAGGGAAAGGCGAAAAGAACCCCTGTGAGGGGAGTGAAATAGAACCTGAAACCGTGTACGTACAAGCAGTAGGAGCACCTTCGTGGTGTGACTGCGTACCTTTTGTATAATGGGTCAGCGACTTATATTTAGTAGCAAGGTTAACCGTATAGGGGAGCCGTAGGGAAACCGAGTCTTAACTGGGCGTCGAGTTGCTAGGTATAGACCCGAAACCAGGTGATCTAGCCATGGGCAGGTTGAAGATTGAGTAACATCAATTGGAGGACCGAACCGACTAATGTTGAAAAATTAGCGGATGACTTGTGGCTAGGGGTGAAAGGCCAATCAAACCTGGAGATAGCTGGTTCTCCCCGAAAGCTATTTAGGTAGCGCCTCGGACGAATACTACTGGGGGTAGAGCACTGTTAAGGCTAGGGGGTCATCCCGACTTACCAACCCTTTGCAAACTCCGAATACCAGTAAGTAATATCCGGGAGACACACGGCGGGTGCTAACGTCCGTCGTGGAGAGGGAAACAACCCAGACCGCCAGCTAAGGTCCCAAAGTATAGCTAAGTGGGAAACGATGTGGGAAGGCTCAGACAGCCAGGATGTTGGCTTAGAAGCAGCCATCATTTAAAGAAAGCGTAATAGCTCACTGGTCGAGTCGGCCTGCGCGGAAGATGTAACGGGGCTAAGCTATACACCGAAGCTGCGGCATCATAGTTTACTATGATGGGTAGGGGAGCGTTCTGTAAGCCGTTGAAGGTGAACTGAGAAGTTTGCTGGAGGTATCAGAAGTGCGAATGCTGACATGAGTAACGATAAAGGGAGTGAAAAACTCCCTCGCCGGAAGACCAAGGGTTCCTGTCCAACGTTAATCGGGGCAGGGTAAGTCGACCCCTAAGGCGAGGCTGAAAAGCGTAGTCGATGGGAAACGGGTTAATATTCCCGTACTTCTTACAAATGCGATGGGGGGACGGAGAAGGCTAGGTGGGCCTGGCGATGGTTGTCCAGGTTCAAGTGCGTAGGCTAATTTCTTAGGTAAATCCGGGAAATTGTTAGGCTGAGACACGATGTCGAGCTACTACGGTAGTGAAGTCATTGATGCCATGCTTCCAGGAAAAGCCTCTAAGCTTCAGTTTGTAAGAAATCGTACCCCAAACCGACACAGGTGGTCGGGTAGAGAATACCAAGGCGCTTGAGAGAACTCGGGTGAAGGAACTAGGCAAAATGGTACCGTAACTTCGGGAGAAGGTACGCTCTAGCGGTGATGAGACTTGCTCTCTAAGCTGCCGGGAGTCGCAGATACCAGGTGGCTGCAACTGTTTATTAAAACACAGCACTGTGCAAAATCGTAAGATGACGTATACGGTGTGACGCCTGCCCGGTGCCGGAAGGTTAATTGATGGGGTTATCTTCGGAGAAGCTCTTGATCGAAGCCCCGGTAAACGGCGGCCGTAACTATAACGGTCCTAAGGTAGCGAAATTCCTTGTCGGGTAAGTTCCGACCTGCACGAATGGCGTAATGATGGCCACGCTGTCTCCACCCGAGACTCAGTGAAATTGAAATCGCTGTGAAGATGCAGTGTACCCGCGGCTAGACGGAAAGACCCCGTGAACCTTTACTACAGCTTGGCACTGAACATTGACCCTACATGTGTAGGATAGGTGGGAGACTTTGAAGCAATCACGCCAGTGGTTGTGGAGTCAACCTTGAAATACCACCCTTGTAGTGTTGATGTTCTAACTTAGCCCCATTATCTGGGGTGAGGACAGTGCCTGGTGGGTAGTTTGACTGGGGCGGTCTCCTCCCAAAGAGTAACGGAGGAGCACGAAGGTGGGCTAAACACGGTTGGACATCGTGTGGTTAGTGCAATGGCATAAGCCCGCTTGACTGCGAGAATGACAATTCGAGCAGGTGCGAAAGCAGGTCATAGTGATCCGGTGGTTCTGAATGGAAGGGCCATCGCTCAACGGATAAAAGGTACTCCGGGGATAACAGGCTGATACCGCCCAAGAGTTCATATCGACGGCGGTGTTTGGCACCTCGATGTCGGCTCATCACATCCTGGGGCTGAAGTCGGTCCCAAGGGTATGGCTGTTCGCCATTTAAAGTGGTACGCGAGCTGGGTTTAGAACGTCGTGAGACAGTTCGGTCCCTATTCGCCGTGGGCGTTGGAAGATTGAAGGGGCTGCTCCTAGTACGAGAGGACCGGAGTGGACGAACCTCTGGTGTTCGGGTTGTCATGCCAATGGCATTGCCCGGTAGCTAAGTTCGGAATCGATAAGTGCTGAAAGCATCTAAGCACGAAGCGAGCCCTAAGATGAGTCTTCCCTGGCGCTTTAAGCGTCCTAAAGGGTTGTTCGAGACTAGAACGTTGATAGGCAGGGTGTGTAAGTGCTGCGAGGCATTGAGCTAACCTGTACTAATTGCCCGTGAGGCTTAACCATACAACACCTAAAGGGTTTTGGTTGGACTGAATAGATATAAGACATACTTGAATGAGTGTGAGAACAAACAGCTTTCCGAATTAAGTTAAAGCATCCTAGAGATGTTTTAACAAAAGAATTTGCTTGGCGACCATAGCGCTTTGGACCCACCTGATTCCATGCCGAACTCAGAAGTGAAACGAAGTAGCGCCGATGGTAGTGTGGGGTTTCCCCATGTGAGAGTAGGACATCGCCAGGCTTTAAATTGCAACATACTGAATAGACACTGCGGAGTGGTAGTTCAGTTGGTTAGAATACCGGCCTGTCACGCCGGGGGTCGCGGGTTCGAGTCCCGTCCACTCCGCCACTTATTTTGAGAAACCTGATTCGAAAGAATCAGGTTTTTTTTCGTCTGTAGAAAATGGAGATCTTTATGATTATCGAGTGCGTTATAGATAGTGTCCATGACTACAAGGGAAATGGTTATGTATAAGTTAAAATAGATTGGTTACAGAGAGTTATTATCGTATGAGTGTGCTCATAGGAATAAAAAAGCCTAGGTAAATTAACCTAGGCTAGCTGATGTTATAGTATTTGCTTTAGAATTCGATCGGCTCTGACTCTTTTGATTGTTCGTAGTAGCCCTTGTACATCTTCTGAGTTTATTTAAGTGTCTTTATTTTAAGTCAGCTTTTAATTGTTGATTAAACTTGCGTACCCAGTGAATACTTTGAAAAGTTGCTTATTCGCGATTTAATTGTAAGTTTAACTCGTGAGGGGATCATGATGGATCTGCAATATTACTGCAGAACCATCAAATTTACGCGCAATGAGTATTATTGAATAACATCATCTTCATTGATAGATTGTGCAGGCTCTTCAAATATAGGAGATGCATTTTCGCGGATAGTTTGCGGCTCATCTATATTGTTATCATTTATTAGCTGTGAGTTATCATTAGCACCTGAATTAACGTCACTTGTAGCTACAGTATTCTTATTGATGGTTTCTTGTTTAATATCAGATGTGCTGTTTACGTATTTGAATGCTTTGACTACCTTAGTAACACCATCCACCTTTCTTGCAATATCAGCCGCTATTTGCGCTTCTTCTGCTGGGATGTTTCCGGTTAAAAAGACTTCTTTATTTTCTGTGGTCACTTTTACAGAGTATTTATCTAAACGATTTTCTGATAATAAGGCACTTTTTACTCGAGTCGTTAACCATATGTCATAACTTATTTGATCGAATGCGATAGGTTGGCCTATACGAATTTGATTATAAGTTTTTTTCACGCCTTGCAAGTTTTGCACATAACCTTCAACAGATTGCTTGTTATCATCATCAATTGCTTGACCCATAAGTAGTACTTCACCATTATTAACTTCCGAAGTTACTCTTATTTTTCCTTTATATTGAGGTGCTTGATTTAATGCATTGATATTTGATTTGATGTTTTTTTCTTGCCACTTCTGTTGCTGTGCACCTTCTTGGCTGCTTTGAGTTGTGACGCAGCCTGTGAGAAATAAGCTAGAGATACAAAGTGTGAGGATGGCTTTTTTCACAATACTTATCCTTCATGAGATGGGAAGATCACTTGGTCAATGAGGTCACATAGGCAGTGTAATGTCAGCATGTGCACCTCATGAATTCGGGCAGTGCGATGAGATGGGATGCGTATTTCTACATCAGATTCTCCTAGCAAGCCAGCTAACTCGCCACCATCTTTACCTGTAAATGCAATGATGGTCATATCCCGTGTTACAGCTGCTTCTACCGCTTTTATTATGTTGCTGCTGTTTCCACTGGTTGAAATGGCAATTAGAACATCTCCAGCTTGTCCAAATGCTCTCACTTGTTTTGAGAATATCTCTTGGTAGTGATAGTCATTGGCTATTGCCGTCAACGTTGATGTATCTGCGGTAAGTGCCATTGCGGGAAGGCTTGGTCTTTCTGTTTCAAATCGATTTAAAAGGCAAGATACGAATTGCTGTGCATTGGCTGCTGAGCCACCATTGCCGCAGCAAAGTATTTTATTGCCATTGAGCAAACTACTTACCATCGCCTGTGCTGCGTGAGTAATAGCATCTGGTAGCGATTCTGCTGCAGCAATTTGAATTTGAATGCTTTCTTTGAAGCTGTCGTTAATGCTTTCTAGCATCATTTATCCTTGGGTGATTGCATTTTGTATCCAATTAATATCGTTGCCATTTTGGTGAATGGCAATGACATCAAAACGAAATGAAGTTTTTTCGATTGATAATGACTGTCTATTTAGCCAGAACATGGCTGTTTTTATTAGCTTCTGACTTTTTTGATAAGTAACCATTTCTGCTGCATGGCCATATCGTTGGTTAGACCGATATTTGACTTCGATAAATACGATCGTGTTTTTATCTTTCATGATCAGATCTATTTCGCCAAAGCGGCTATTTATATTTTTATCAATCAATTTAAGTCCCTGACCAGCTAAGTAGTTGCTGGCCAGAGCTTCATATTGAGAACCTACGTCTCGATTATTCTTGTTCTTTAGACTGAAAATCGGCATGTTCAGCCCAGCTTAACTCTCGTTGAACAACACATTGGTCATTGATACTTAAAATACCGGTTTGTCCTTGATATTTATAACTTTGAACAACCTTCATTGTTGGGAGCTGTGCTAAGAGGCTGTATGAATCCATTCCTAGTGCATGTAAGCGCTTTTCTGTATTGCTACTATTTGGCCATTGAGCTTCATACTCATTTATCGCGGTATTATCTTTATCTAATAGCATTGGAATATCGCTGAATACAATCCCGCTGACGTCTTGATATGCACGCGCTTTACCATTGTTACTACTAGAGTTTGAGAATAACTTAGGTGGTTTAGCATCAGGGTTAATTGCGACTTCGATAAATGGTTTTAGTAATGTTAGCTCTGAACGATTTGCGATGATGTAGACGGAGTCAATGTCTCTGCGGCTACGGGCTTCCGTTTCCATGTCCATATTCGTGATTTGTTTAACTTGATTGATTCTAGCTTGGCTATCCGATAAACCGAATGCATCTTTGACATTTTTTTGTAACTCAGAGCGATTACCAAATGGTGCTGTGGCTGTTTTCGTATTACTCAAAGAATTCCATTTTTGGTTAAATGCTTCTGTAATTCGCTCACCTAATTTGCCTTTTGGTGCTAAAACGAGAGGGTATTTAAAGCCTGACTCAAATAGATGTTTAGCTGCTTGAGCACCTTCTTGCTCTGGCGATAGGGTTAAATAGCAAACTTGTGACCCTTGTTCGAGCTCATCAGGAAAGTTAAGCGCAAGCATTGGGATTGAATCAGCATTGATGCCTTGCAATTGATCAACATTATCTTTGATCAATGGGCCAATGATGAAGTCAGTGTTGTTTGCTTTTAATGTATTATAAATATCTTGTAAGCTTTGAGTTGATGTATCGTAAATAGTCATTTTTAGTGCAGGGTCTTTATCGACATCATTTGTCATAGAATGCATAAATCCATCACGAATCAATTTTGCAGGTTTCTCATACTTTCCTGATAGAGGTAGTAAAACTGCAACATTTTTAGGTGTGGAAATATCTAAATCTAATATTTTTTGTACATCTTCAGGTGTATGAGTGACGATCGGGTGGCTAATGTTGAGAGCAAACCATTGTTGTAACTCAGTTTGAAGACCTGATGGATTATTTAACTTCGTTTTCATTTGGGTTGCTACGTATAACCAGCCTTTCAACTCGCTCTCACTTGGTTGAGCACTGAGTTGAACAATTTCATTTTTAGAGTATTGCTCTAAGTTATTCCAAATACGTTTATCGGTTGATTCTTGTTTGTTAACTGGTTGAAATTCTTTGTAGGCGATCCATTCGCGATCAGCGTTGAAATAATCACGAATATCTTCAAAAAGTTTGGCACGTTGTTGACGGTAGTTTTGCCATTGAATGTCAGCTAACTGCCATTGATCTTTAAAGTTCAATTCTTTTAGCGCGGTCTCAGAGTCAACCGTTGCTGCGGTAATTTGAGCTTTTGCCATCTGCCATTCGGCTTGCTGCATATCGTTCAATGGTAATTGTACGATACGTTTAAGTAAGGTTTGACCTTGGTCGTAATTTTTTTCAACGACCGCGGCTTTTAGAGCCATGATGAATAAATCAGTCTGTTCAGTTGAAGGTTTAGTTTCATTTGCCTTATTGGTATAGGCAAGTGAGGTTTGCGCCGGTGGGGCGGTAATATCAACTTTATCTGATTCAGATGTAAGTGATGAACACGCTGATACTAATAACATCAAGGCGATGGATGTAAATAAGCGTGGTACACTGAAGCTCTTATGATTCATAATTTGCATGCGTTTTATTCTTTTTGTGAAAGATTGACTCTATATTAATCGCTCAAGTGACGGTAAACAAATGATAGATAACAAAACTGCTCTTTTAGAGTGCCCAGCCCTGTATATTGTTCCTACACCCATCGGTAATTTAGGCGATATCACTCAACGTTCATTAGATATTTTAAATCAAGTTGACCTGATTGCGGCTGAAGATACAAGACATTCAGGCCGTTTACTCTCTCATTTCGGCATATCAACTAAGACATACGCATTGCATGATCATAATGAGCAGCAAAAAGCACAAGTGTTAGTTGATAAAGTATTAGCAGGAGAGTCGATAGCATTAATTTCTGATGCTGGCACGCCACTAATTAGTGATCCAGGATATCACCTTGTGACGAAATGTCGTCAAGCTGGAGTAAAAGTTGTGCCATTACCTGGAGCCTGTGCGGTAATCACTGCATTGAGTGCTTCAGGGTTGCCGTCGGATCGTTTTAGCTTTGAAGGTTTTCTACCCGCTAAAAGTAAAGGACGTAAAGATAAATTACTAGAGATTAGTAAAGCAGAGCGAACTTGTATCTTTTACGAATCCCCGCATCGTATTAATGATTGTTTAGATGATATGTTAGCGGTTCTTGGTCCGGAACGTGAGGTCGTGCTCGCACGTGAATTAACCAAAACCTTTGAAACCATTTATGGGGCTCCTTTAGGTGAGCTTATTGAATGGTTAAATGAGGATGATAACCGTAAGCGCGGAGAGATGGTCATTCTTATCCATGGTTATCGAGAAGATAAAATTGCGGATGCGTTACCAGATGATGCATTGAGAACGTTGAAGATATTGACTCAAGAATTACCGCTGAAAAAAGCTGCCGCACTTGTTGCTGAGATACATAATTTGAAAAAAAATGCCTTATACAAATGGGGGTTAGATAATTTAGACTAATTTAACGTTTGGGTATTTAAGGTGATAAATATGTCTGTTGTTTATGTTTCCTGTCCTGTCAGCCATCAGATCCATGTGTTTACCATGGCTTTGAATGGTGAATTAGATTTATTGCAAGTTGTTGATACCGGTGGTGAGGTTCAACCTACCACTATTAGCGCTGATAAGCAGTACTTATACGCGACAATACGACCAGACTTTGCAGTACTGAGTTATAAAATTGAAAGCGATGGTCGTCTTACGCAGATCGGCCGCGCGCCCTTACCATCAAGTGGTACTGCTAGTTGTTTAGATACCAGTGGTCAGTTTTTATTGATCGCCTCTTATGCGGGGCATTGTGTGAGTGTCTGTAGGTTGGGAGCTGATGGAATTGCTCAGACTCCTCATCAAGTGATTAATAATTTAACCAACGCTCATTGTGTTGCGGCGCTAAATGATAATTTTATTTTAGTCTCATGTTTAGGCGATGATTTGATTCGCGGGTATCAACTCGACTTACGTGGAAAACTACATGCTGACGATGCCCAAACTTTTCAAACTGAAGCAGGAGCTGGCCCAAGGCACATCACAGTTCATCCCGACGGAGAGCAGTTTTTTGTCATTAATGAATTAAATGGTGACATCCTATGGTATCAAGCTAACACCAGAGAGCGTCAAAGAGATTGGCTGCAAGTTCAAAAACTTTCCTATATGAATCAAAGTTCAACGTTTGTGCATAAAGCAGCGGATATCACTTTAAGTGCTAACGGGCAGTTTTTATATGTAACAGAGCGTAGTTTAAATACACTCGCTTGCTTTGAAGTCGATTACTCTAAGAAAGAGCTCTATTTACGCTTTCAACGCCCTACCGAGCATTTTCCTCGAGGATTTTGTCTTGATCCAAGTGGGACATTTCTAATCATTGCGGGTCAACTATCCCATCATATCAGTGTTGAACAAATTAATTCAGCAACAGGTGATTGGCAGCATTTATACCGTTATCCGGTTGGAGATGAGCCAATGTGGATCCGAATGCTTTGAATTTCTTGTCTTCTAAGGTGAGGTGCGTATAATCCGCGTCGGAGTTGACTGGATAGTCGCTGCTTCGTTGATGTCCTTACTGGTTTTTATTTCGGTAAAAATGAGTGGGAGACTGTCGAAGGGGAGGAAAGTCCGGGCTTCAAAGAGCAGGGTGCCAGGTAACGCCTGGGGAGCGTGAGCTCACGACAAGTGCAGCAGAGAGAAAACCGCCGATGACGCTATTCTTCATTTCTTCGGAAGTAAGAAGCGAACAGGTAAGGGTGAAAGGGTGCGGTAAGAGCGCACCGTACGTCTGGTAACAGTTCGTAGCAAGGTAAACTCCACCCGAAGCAAGACCAAATAGGCCCTCACATTGCGTTGCTCGCGTAAGGGGGCGGGTAGGTTGCTTGAGCCAGTGAGCGATTGCTGGCCTAGACGAATGGCTATCGCCGCGCAAGCGGAGACAGAACCCGGCTTATGATGTCAACTCCAACTTTTTAATTAACCCATTGCAGTTTTCTGCGATGGGTTTTTTTATGAATTTGTTTATCCAATATCGGCCTTTTGACGTGCTGTTAACGATTCTAGCTAGAATTAGCATAAACTAGGCTAAATAACCGCATAATATCCGCTGATTTCTTGCGTTGCGCGGCCGACATGAATATCCTAAGCCCTTCACATTAAATTGAGCAATGAACCCTATGACCAATACCTTTCAACACGTTTCTGTACTCCTAAATGAATCGATAGACGGATTGAATATCAAGCCAAATGGTACCTATATTGACGGCACGTTTGGTCGTGGTGGTCATAGCAGAACAATCTTATCTCAATTAGGGCCTGAAGGTCGTTTGTATAGTATCGACCGAGATCCACAAGCGATTGCCGAAGCGAAAAAGATCGACGATCCTCGCTTTACGATTATCCATGGCCCTTTTTCTGGTATTCAATCTTATGCCGAGCAATATCAACTTGTTGGTAAGGTTGATGGCGTATTATTCGACCTTGGAGTGTCATCCCCGCAACTTGATGATGCGGATCGTGGCTTCAGCTTCATGAAAGATGGCCCTCTTGATATGCGTATGGATCCAACAACAGGTCAGTCCGCTGCTGAATGGTTAGCTGAGGCTGAACTGGATGATATTACGTGGGTGCTGCGTGAGTTTGGTGAGGAGAAGCATGCGAGACGTATTGCTCGTGGTTTAGTTGAATATCGCGAAAACCCTGAAAATGAGCCATTGATGAGAACCAGTCAACTTGCCAAGCTTATTTCCGATGTAGCACCTAAGAATTTTAAAGAAAAGAAGCATCCTGCGACGCGCAGCTTTCAAGCCATTCGAATTTACATTAACAGTGAATTAGAAGAAATCGACTTTGCCCTCAAAGGGGCGATGAATATTTTAGCGCCAGAAGGTCGTTTGTCGGTGATCAGCTTCCACTCGTTAGAAGATCGTATGGTGAAACGTTTTATGCGCCGTGAAAGTCAAGGCCCTCAAGTACCTCATGGTATTCCGATGACGGAAGATCAAATTAAGGCGCTTGGTTCGGCGAATATGAAAACAATAGGCAAAGCCATTAAACCTTCAAAATCAGAAGTTGAAGTGAATACTCGTTCACGTAGCTCCGTATTACGTATTGCTGAAAAGTTATGATAAACAAACAACCACCAACTTTAATTCGTAGCATATGGAACGATCTTATTTCCGTAGGTCGGGTGCCATTAATATTGTTGTTTCTTATTTTTGCCAGCTCAATTGCGGTGGTATTGACGACTTATAACACTCGTCATCAAATTACTTTACGTGATGAACTATTAGAAAGTAGAGAAAAGCTTGATAGTGAGTGGCGTAACTTAATTTTGGAAGAGAATGCGCTTGCAGAGCATACTCGAGTTCAGAGAATCGCAGTGAAAGATCTTGATATGAAGCGTCCTGATTCCGATAAAGAAGTGGTTGTGAACTTGAAATGAAGAAGCCTGAAAATAAAAAAACAGTGAAGAAAAATAAAAAGCCAGTAAATAAAAAGGTTTCAACTCAAACATCTTCTATTTTGATCTCGTGGCGCTACAACCTTGTTGTTGGTTTTATTGTGCTCGCTCTTTTTGTGCTGGTGGCTCGAACTGCTTATATCCAGGTGTTCGAACCAGATCAATTAATTCAGCAGGCAGATATGCGTTCGGTTCGCGTTAAAGCGATTGCTACGGCTCGTGGCATTATCTCTGATCGCAATGGTGAGCAGCTTGCGGTAAGTGTACCAGTTCAAGCGGTGTGGGCTGATCCGGCCACCATTATAAAAGCCAATGGTTTAGATGAACTTGATCGTTGGTACGCATTGGCTAACGTTCTTGGATTAGATCAAAAAGGTCTAGTTCGCAAGATCGAACAAAATAAAAATAAACGATTCATTTACTTACAACGCCAAGTTAGCCCTGCTATGTCTAAATACGTAAAAGAGCTAAAACTGCCAGGCATTGGTTTGAAAGATGAATCTCGTCGTTTCTATCCCGCGGGTGAAGTGAGTGCTCATGTCGTTGGTGTGACCGGAATTGATGGCCATGGTCTTGAGGGCATGGAACGCAGCTTTGATGACTGGCTAACAGGTGAAGCGGGTAAGCGAACTATTCGAAAAGACCGCTTTGGTCGTGTTGTCGAAAACATTTCTTTAAAAACACAAGAGCCGGGTAAGCCTTTACAGTTAACAATAGACCAACGATTACAAGCCATTTCATATCGTGCGATTAAACAAGCCGTTGCTGATTTCCGAGCAACATCCGGTACTGTGGTGCTGATTGATGTGAAAACGGGTAATGTGCTTGCGATGGTCAATGCGCCTTCTTATAACCCCAATAATCGTGATCAGCTACAAAGTTTTAGAATGCGTAACCGTGCGTTGACGGACTCGATTGAGCCGGGTTCAACCATGAAGCCATTTGTGATCTTAGCGGGTTTAGATAAAGGGATTATTGATGATAAAACGATCATAGATACCGGTAATGGCATAATGAGAGTCGGTGGTAGCCGAGTTCGTGATTCAGAGGCGGCAGGTAAAGCAGATCTGACTACAATTTTGAAGAAATCCAGTAACGTTGGTATTGCTACGATTGCATTAAAAATGGATGTGAAAGAGATTCTTGCTATGTATAGCGCTGTTGGCTTTGGCAACGTTTCTGGGCTTAGGTTGCCAGGTGAAGTGACCGGTATTTTCCCTGATCGCCGTCGTTGGTCTCCATTTGAAGAAGCTACACTCGCGTTTGGTTATGGTATCTCAGTTACACCACTGCAATTGGCTCATGCTTATGCCACCTTGGGAAATATGGGCGTGAACAAACCTCTAAATATCTTGAAAGGCGGGACACCAGGACGTACTTTCAGAGCTGCGGATGCGGATGCGGCACGTAAGGTTATTAATATGCTTGAGCAAGTGACGCATAAGGGCGGCACTGCTCGTTCAGCTAAAGTGCCTGGTTATCGTGTTGGGGCGAAAACGGGGACGTCCCGTAAAGCAAAAGCGGGGGGGTATAGTGATCAATATGTAGCACTGACGGCGGGTATTGCGCCAATCAGTGATCCTCGTTTAGCGCTTGTTGTAGTCGTGAATGAACCACAAGGTGATAAGTTCTATGGTGGTTCGGTCGCAGGGCCTGTTTTTTCTGAAATTATGAAAGGGGCTCTGCAAATTATGAATGTCACACCGGATGCGACGCCTGAATCAGAGGTCGGAGAATAAAATCTATGGCTAAATTACTTTCTGATTTATTACAACCTTGGATTGAATTGGATGCGGATTTTTCAATCTGTGTTGATAATTTACAACTAGATAGCCGCAAAGTATCTAGTGGCGATGTATTTGTTGCGATTAAAGGACATGCGGTCGATGGGCGCTTATTTATTGATAAAGCCATTGCATCAGGTGCCATTGCGATTATTGCCGATGCTGATCATCTGCACCCTGATCAGTACATTGAAAAACGAGAATCTATCCCTGTTATTTATTTAGATAATATTGGATCTCAACTTTCATTATTAGCGGGACGTTTGTATCAATTCTCCCCGATGAAACTGATTGGTATTACGGGCACCAATGGTAAAACCACTATTTCACAGTTAATTGCTCAATGGATCGATTTAGTGGGTCAAAAAGCCGCTGTGATGGGAACGACGGGGAATGGCTTTCTTAATGATTTGAAACCTGCAGCAAACACGACTGGTAATGCCATTGAAATTCAACAAACATTAAGTCAATTACAACAACAAGGCGCGCAATATACCGCACTAGAAGTGTCTTCACATGGTTTAGTTCAAGGGCGAGTCAAATCGTTGCCTTTTGCTGCGGCCGCATTTACTAACCTTAGCCGTGATCATCTTGATTATCACGGTACGATGGAAGAGTACGCGGAAGCAAAGTTCAGTTTATTTTCTCAGCACGATTGTCAGCATAAAATTATCAATGCTGATGACGCCATTGGCCAGCAATGGTTAAAGCGCTTGCCTGATGCCATTTCTATTTCACTATATAAACCAGAAAAAGTGCCAACACATAAATCTTTGTGGGCCGATAAAGTACTTTATTCTGATAATGGAATTTCATTGCAGCTCAATGGAGATTGGGGCAAAACTCAATTTCAGGCGCCTTTAATAGGTGCTTTTAATGCCAGTAATTTACTGGTGGCATTGGCAACGTTGTTAAGTCTAGGTTTTGAGTTAGATCAACTCGTTCAAGTGGCTCCTCAATTGACACCTGTTATTGGTCGTATGGAGCTTTTTCAGTCCCCGAAAGCGCAAGCCAAAATTGTCGTTGATTATGCACACACACCAGATGCACTTGAGAAAGCGTTGATGGCATTGAGAGTACATTGCCAAGGGAAATTATGGTCAATCTTTGGTTGTGGCGGTGATCGTGATACAGGAAAACGCCCAATGATGACCGAGATTTCTGAACGACTGGCCGATGAATCCATTATTACTGATGATAATCCGCGCTCAGAAGATCCCAGTCAAATCGTTGCCGATATGTTGCAAGGTGCGATAAATCCTGAACACATTCACGTGATCCACTCCCGTTATCAAGCTTGTGAGTATGCTCTTCAGCAAGCGAGTGAGAACGATATTATTTTATTAGCGGGCAAAGGCCATGAAGATTATCAAATCATCGATGGCAAAACTGTGCATTATTCTGACCGCGAAACCGCTCAAGCTTTATTAGGATTACCGTTATGATCCCATTTTCTCTCCAGCAACTCGCACAAATAACATCGGGTACCGTTATTGGTGAAAATACCGAGATTATCTCGGTGACTACCGATACTCGCCAAGTTGAATCGGGCGCTTTATTTATTGCTTTAATTGGTGAGCGTTTTGATGCCCATGATTTTTGCCAACAAGCGCTTGATTGTGGCGCGAAGGCATTATTAGTCTCTAGAAAACTTGATCTGAATATTAGTCAAGTGGTGGTTGAAGATACCCAAAAAGCGCTGGGCCAGTTAGGGCAATGGATGCATCAACAATCAACAGCCAAAACCTTAGCTCTTACCGGTAGTTGTGGGAAAACCACAGTCAAAGAAATGTTAGCCGCTATTTTAAAACAAAAGGGGCAAGTTCTCGCGACGGCAGGAAACTTTAATAATGAGATTGGCGTCCCTTTGACTCTTTTGCGAAGTGAACGTAATGATGATTATGCTGTAATTGAATTAGGGGCGAACCACCAAGGTGAAATCGCTTATACCACTAGTTTGGTTCAACCTGATATTGCTTTAGTCAACAATGTTGCCGCTGCACATCTAGAGGGCTTTGGTTCTATTGAAGGCGTAGCAAAAGCAAAAGGTGAAATTTATCAAGGGCTGGATTCAGGTGGTTATGCCGTTGTCAATTTAGACAGCAATGGCTTGCCTGGTTGGCATTCGGTTCTGGAAGATAAAAACGTCATTACTTTTTCGATGAATAATAATGAGGCAGATTTTTACCCCGAGCAAATCGAGGTGAATCAACGTGGAGAAGCTTCATTTATCCTTGTGTGCCCTTTGGGTAAAAAAACGGTGTGTTTACCAATGATTGGTGAGCATAATATTAGTAATGCTTTAGCCGCTGCGGCAATGGCCATTCAAGCTGGCGCAACATTAGATGAAGTCGTGAGCGGTTTGCAAATGCCAAGCCATGTTAAAGGCCGAGTTGAAGCGATTGATCTTACCGATACAATTCGCATTATTGATGATAGTTATAATGCCAGCGTTCCTGCGATGAAGGCGGCTGTTGATTTATTAGCAAATTATCAAGGTAAACGTTGGCTCATTTTAGGTTATATGGCTGAGCTCGGTGCAGAAAGCCAAGCCTTACATAAAGAAGTCGGCGAACATGCCGCGCAATATAATTTTGACTATGTCCTCACTTTTGGCGAGGATACCGCAATCATTAGCCAGCTTTGCCAGCAAGCGCATGATTTATCGACTTGTGGTAAACACTTTGCAACTCATAGCGCTATGATTGATTTTATTAAGCAGCACTTACCTAACCAACAACTAGAAATGCAAGCAGAAGAAAAACATACTTTACTGATCAAAGGAGCAAATAGCTCTAAAATGAGTCAGGTTGTTGCTGCTTTGAAGGAGATTTACGCATGATTATCTGGCTCGCAGAACTGTTACAGCCATATTTATCCTTTTTCCGATTGTTTGAATACCTCTCTTTTAGAGCCATTTTAAGCATTTTAACGGCTTTAGGTTTATCACTTTGGATGGGCCCTAAATTAATTCAACGTTTGCAACTTTTACAAATTGGCCAAGTCGTCCGTAATGATGGGCCTGAGTCTCACTTTAGCAAACGTGGCACCCCAACCATGGGCGGTGTGATGATCTTGGCTGCTATTACGGCGACGGTGTTTTTATGGGCAGATTTATCTAATCCTTATGTTTGGGCCGTCATGGCGGTACTACTTGGTTATGGTGTGGTCGGTTTTGTCGATGATTATCGTAAAGTCGTTCGTAAAAATACCGATGGATTAATTGCTCGTTGGAAGTATTTCTGGCAGTCGGTGATTGCGTTTGGTGTTGCCTTTGCTTTATATGCAATGGGTAAAGATACATCAGCAACGCAGCTGGTGGTTCCTTTCTTTAAAGACGTGATGCCTCAACTTGGTTTGATGTATATCGTTTTAACATACTTTGTCATCGTTGGGACGAGTAATGCAGTTAACTTAACGGATGGCCTGGACGGACTGGCGATTTTGCCAACTGTGTTAGTCTCTGCAGGTTTTGCTGTCATTGCTTGGGCTACTAGTAATGTGAACTTTTCAGAATACCTCCATATTCCATATGTCCCTTATGCTAGCGAATTAGTTGTGGTTTGTACTGCCATTGTCGGGGCAGGGTTAGGTTTCTTATGGTTTAACACCTATCCAGCACAAGTGTTCATGGGCGATGTTGGTTCATTAGCACTTGGTGGCGCCTTAGGGACGATTGCTGTTTTGGTTCGTCAAGAATTTGTATTGGTGATCATGGGTGGGGTATTTGTGATGGAAACCTTGTCGGTTATTTTGCAAGTCGGCTCCTATAAATTACGTGGTCAGCGCATCTTCCGTATGGCGCCGATTCACCATCACTATGAATTGAAAGGCTGGCCAGAGCCGCGCGTGATCGTGCGTTTTTGGATAATCTCGATCGTACTAGTACTGATTGGCTTGGCAACTCTGAAAGTTCGTTAATTTTTATAGGATACTATGTTATGTCACACTCATTATTCGCAAAATGGCAAGGAATCCAACGTGTCGTTGTGGTTGGTTTGGGTGTGACAGGTTTATCTGTCGTTAAATATTTACAGAGCTTACCTCAAGAGCTGTCAATTAAAGTTATAGATACTCGTTCTCAACCACCTGGTGTTGAATTACTTGATTCTAGTATTGAGGTTCATACGGGGAGTTGGCAACTCGATTGGTTATTAGACGCGGATCTGATTGTAACGAATCCTGGTATTGCTCTTGCGACACCTGAAATCCAACAAGCGCTGGCTCGCAGTATTCCTGTCGTTGGTGATATTGAATTATTTGCTTGGGCGGCAAACGCACCTGTCGTTGCTATTACTGGATCAAATGGTAAAAGCACGGTAACGGATTTAACCGGGGTACTGGCTAAATCAGTAGGATTAACGGTCGGTGTTGGAGGCAATATTGGCGTGCCAGCTCTTGAGTTGTTAGCTGATGATATTGATTTGTATGTATTGGAATTGTCTAGCTTTCAACTTGAAACCACTTCTTCACTGAAGTTAGCGGCAGCCGCTTATTTAAATCTTTCTGAAGATCATATGGACCGTTATCAAGGGATGGAGGATTATGCAGCGGCAAAACAACGTATTTTCCTGCATGCAGAAACGGCCATCGTTAATCGTAATGAACCGGAAACTTATCCTCAGCAAGATGATATTCCAGTGGTCACTTTTGGCTTTGATGAGCAAGATTTCGGTGTGGTATGGCTAGAAGCGCAAGAATATCTGTCTAAGCAAGGGCAACCGGTTGTTGCGGTCGAAGATTTGAGTTTAGTCGGACGACATAACCTTTCTAACAGTTTAGTCGCATTGGCATTGCTTGATGCCGTAAACATTGACTTATCAACTGTCATCCCAGCACTTAAAACTTACACGGGGCTAACACACCGATGCCAGTTAGTTGCGGATAATCACGGTATTAAATGGATTAACGACTCAAAGGCCACTAATGTTGCGAGCACACTTGCTGCATTGTCAGGGTTACAACTAACTGGGTGTTTGCATTTGCTGGTGGGCGGTGTTGGCAAAGGGGCGGATTTTTCTGATTTAGCACCAGTGTTGCAAGGCTTAAATGTTAAATTGCACTGTTTTGGTCAAGATGGTGATTTGTTTGTTTCGTTACACTCTTCTGCACAACGTTGGGATACGATGGAACAGGCACTTGAATCGATTTATCCTGAATTGAAGCCGGGGGATTTAGTGATGTTATCACCAGCTTGTGCCAGTTTTGATCAATTTAAAAACTTTATGGCTAGAGGCGATGAATTTACCCGTCTAGCACAACATTATGCGGCATTAGCATCCTAATAATTTTCTCATTGCTTATTTATCGAATTAAAGGCTAACCGTGGTTAAAACAAAAGTACAAAATATGGGCAAAGGATTTCAAGGTTGGGTGCGTCAGCCTTCACCGGACGTACTTTATGATCGCCAATTGGTGTGGTTAGCATTTGGTTTGATGTTAATTGGTTTGGTGATGGTAACGTCGGCTTCTTTTCCTATTAGTACCCGTTTAACGGGGGAACCATTTCACTTTATGGTGCGACATGCCATTTTCTTATTTTTAGCTTTATGTGCGGCCGTGGTCGTTGTACAAATTCCGCTAAATAGATGGATGAAGCATAGTATGCACTTACTTTTGCTTTCTATGTTTTTACTATTAGTGGTATTGCTAGTTGGGCATTCGGTTAATGGTGCATCTCGTTGGATCCCTCTTGGTTTATTTAACTTACAACCAGCTGAAGTGGCAAAACTATCGTTGTTTATTTTTATGTCTAGTTATCTAGTTCGTAAGCATGATGAAGTGAAAACCTCTTTTTTTGGTGGTTTTATTAAGCCAATTATCGTCTTTGGTTGCTTGGCCGTATTATTACTCGCTCAACCGGATTTAGGGACGGTTGTTGTAATGCTGGTCACTTTATTCGGCATGCTGTTTATTGCCGGAGCGAAATTAAAGCAATTTATTTCCTTATTATTAGTTGGTATCGGCGCAGTAGTTTTACTTATTCTCGCTGAACCATACCGTATTCGTCGTGTGACTTCATTTATGAACCCATTTGAAGATCCATTCGGGAGTGGTTACCAATTGACACAATCACTCATGGCATTTGGCCGTGGTGGTTTGTTTGGACAAGGGTTAGGCAACTCAATTCAAAAGTTGGAATACCTTCCAGAAGCTCATACTGACTTTGTCTTTGCGGTCGTCGGGGAAGAACTCGGCTTTATTGGCGTGACGTTTGTGTTATTAATGATTTTTGCTTTGGTGTACAAGGCGTTGTCAATAGGAAAACAATCTCTTGAATCTGGTCATTTATTTGGTGGTTTTCTTGCCACTAGCATTAGTATTTGGTTTGCCTTCCAAACGTTAGTTAACGTAGGAGCTGCAGCTGCCATCGTTCCAACAAAAGGTTTAACACTACCTCTCATTAGTTATGGTGGCTCAAGTTTAATCATCATGATGACGGCGGTAGCTTTGCTACTGCGTATTGATTATGAACGTCGAGTGGCGACTTTGTCATTGGCCGCAAAGCCAATAAGCGAAAAGAAACCGCAACCAGAGAAAACTCAACAAGAATTAGATGATAATGAAAAAAACTAAACGTTTATTAGTGATGGCTGGTGGAACTGGAGGACATGTTTTTCCAGGCTTGGCTGTGGCTAAACAATTACAACTGCAAGGTTGGGAAATTCGCTGGTTGGGGACGCCTGATCGTATGGAGGCAGAATTAGTGCCTAAACATGGTATTGAGATCGATTTCATCCATGTCAAAGGTTTGCGCGGTCAAGGTATTACTAAGCTTATCAAAGCACCGTTTCAAATTATCAACGCCATCATGCAAGCAAGAAAGCATATTAAAGCTTGGCAACCTGATGTGGTGCTAGGAATGGGAGGGTATGTGAGTGGTCCGGGTGGTGTTGCTGCTTGGCTCTCCGGTATTCCTGTCGTATTGCATGAGCAAAATGCGGTTGCAGGTTTAACTAATCAATGGCTGTCTAAAATCGCTAAGCGAGTTATGCAAGCATTTCCTGGTGCGTTTCCAAATGCTGAAGTTGTCGGCAACCCTGTTCGCCAAGATGTTGTCGATATAGCGGAACCAAAGCTTCGCTTTGAAAATCGAGATGATCCGATTCGAATTTTGGTGATGGGTGGAAGCCAAGGTGCCAGAATATTAAATACAACATTACCGCCAGTGATGAAACAGTTAGGTCGTGACTATCAAATTCGTCATCAGGCTGGTAAAGGTCAGCAACAAATGGTTGAGTCTCTCTATCAAGATAATGCCGTCATCAATGCAGAAGTTTCCGAGTTTATTGATGATGTTGCACAAGCTTATGCCTGGGCCGATTTATTAGTTTGTCGTTCTGGTGCCTTGACGGTTTCTGAAGTCTCAGCGGCTGGTGTCGGTGCGATCTTTATTCCATTTATGCATAAAGATCGTCAACAAGCGCTTAATGCTGATCATCTTGTTCAGTGTGGAGCGGCGCTCATGATTGAGCAACCGGACTTAACAGAACAAGCTTTAATTGAACATATACAAAAACTGGATAGAACTCAGTTACTAGCAATGGCAGAAAAAGCACGAGCAGCTGCTATTACCGATGCCGATACCCGAGTAGCTTCGGCGATTATCGCTGTAAGCCAAGATTGAGAAATAATTGATGTTAACAAAACAAAACCCTAACTTATCTGAGTTGCGTTCAATTGTACCTGAAATGCGCCGCGTAAAATGCATTCACTTTGTGGGGATTGGTGGCGCAGGGATGAGTGGTATAGCCGAAGTGTTGCTTAACGAAGGTTATGATATCAGTGGGTCCGATTTAGCTTCTAACCCTGTGACAGAAAGGTTGAGTGCGAAAGGTGCGACTATTTATTTTGGCCACCAAGAAAGTAATATTCAACAGGCGAGTGTGGTCGTTGTCTCAACCGCCATTTCTAATGAGAACCCTGAACTGGTTGCGGCTAAAAAATTACGTATTCCGGTTGTGCGTCGCGCTGAAATGCTGGCTGAGTTAATGCGTTTTCGACATGGTATTGCGGTTGCCGGTACTCATGGGAAAACCACTACCACTGCTTTAGTGACACAAATTTATTTTGAAGCGGGTCTTGATCCTACTTTTGTTAATGGTGGTTTAGTTAAAAGCGCGGGAACTAACGCTCGTTTAGGTTCGAGCCGTTATTTAATCGCTGAAGCAGATGAAAGTGACGCCTCTTTCTTACACTTGCAGCCAATGGTAAGCATTGTGACCAATATTGAGGCCGATCATATGGATACGTATGGCGGTGACTTTGAAACCTTAAAACAGACATTTATTGATTTTTTACATAACTTACCATTCTATGGACAAGCTATTATGTGCGTCGATGATCCTGTTGTGAGAGAATTAATTCCTCGCGTAAGCCGTCAGGTTATCACTTATGGTTTCTCTGAAGATGCGGATGTACGCATTGTGAATTATCACCAAAAAGGTCAGCAAGGTAACTTTACCGTTGTTCGTCAAGGTCGAGCGGATTTAGATATTACGCTTAATATTCCGGGTAAGCACAATGCCTTGAATGCATCTGCTGCGATTGCTGTCGCAACGGAAGATGATATTGCAGATGATGCAATTGTTCGAGCTTTAGTTAGCACGCAAGGAACAGGTCGCCGCTTTGACCATTTAGGTGAGTTTGATACAGGTAATGGGCACGCGATGCTAGTGGATGACTACGGCCATCATCCTAGCGAGGTAGATGTGACTATCCAAGCGGCTCGTTCGGGCTGGCCAGATAAACGCTTAGTAATGATTTTCCAACCACATCGTTATAGCCGTACTCGTGATTTGTATGATGATTTTGCTAATGTATTAGAGAAAGTCGACGTTTTAATTATGCTAGATGTTTATGCTGCGGGTGAAAAACCAATTTCAGGTGCAGATAGTCGTTCTTTATGTCGCACAATCCGGAGTCGTGGAAAAATTGATCCGATATTTGTTGATTCCTCTAATAAACTACCATCAACATTAGCTAATTTATTAGAAGATAATGATTTAGTTTTAACTCAAGGTGCGGGTGATGTAGGCCGTGTTGCAAAGGATTTAGCCGATTTTCAGCTGAATATTGGCAAAATGAAAGTCATTAGTGAGTAAAATAGCGACGAGTTGTATTGGCACTATGGGCTTGGGTCAGTATAATCCCTGTTAATTGTGGTTATTTTCAGGGATGTCGTTGTCGTTAACATCTAATTATGGGCGTTTAATGAATAATTTAGAGTCTAGCTGCTCATTATGAATATCACTGCAGAAATTTTAAGCGAAAATGCGACCCAAGCACCATCATCAAAACAGCATTGGTTTGGTGGTGTGTTTTTGTTGTTGGTTGTGATTGCTATTGGCGCTTTAATTTATTCTACATTTAGTTGGATGACTGATGATCAGCGTTTGCCTCTTTCTCGCCTTATGGTAGAAGGTAACCTAGTTCATGTTAGCCCTGAAGAAGTGCAAACTGCATTAGCTGATATACCACGTATTGGGACATTTATGACTCAAGACGTCAATCAGTTACAACAAGTGTTACAAACATTACCTTGGGTTGAACAAATTTCGATCAGAAAGCAATGGCCTGACTTAATAAAAGTCTATATTGTTGAATATAAAGCGATTGCCATTTGGAATGGTAATTCATTATTAAATCCAGATGGAAATGTATTTAATGGTCATCCTGAAGATGCCGGTGAAAATACAGTCAACCTTTATGGTCCAGAAGGATCGAGCAAGCAAGTCTTATCGGTCTGGAAAAAAAGTACTCAAGAATTAAAACCACTAGGGCGCACTATTACATCGGTGGTATTAAACGATAGGCGTGCTTGGCAATTAATATTAGATAATGGTATTCGCTTAGAGCTTGGTAAAGATGCTCGTGAAGACCGTTTGAATCGTTTTGTTGAACTTTACAAACGCTTAGGCGATAAAGTTGAGCAAATTAGCTACATCGATCTTCGATATGATACTGGAGCCGCCGTCGGGTGGATTCCAGATGATGATTCAGCACAAGAGAGAAATAAATGACGAAGACCGCAGAAGGAAACATTGTCGTTGGTCTTGATATCGGCACCGCTACCGTATCGGCTTTGGTTGGTGAAGTACTTCCCGATGGACAAATTAATATCATCGGATCTGGAACTAGCCCATCTCACGGTATGGATAAAGGCGGGGTTAACGACCTTGAATCAGTTGTAAAATCTGTACAGCGCGCGATTGATCAAGCTGAATTAATGGCTGAATGCCAGATAACCAGCGTCTACCTTTCTCTTTCTGGTAAGCATATTGCAAGCCGTATAGAAAAAGGTATGGGCGCGATTTCTGAGGAAGAAGTTTCTCAGGAAGATATGGACCGTGTTATTCATACTGCTAAATCAATAAAAATCGGTGAAGAACAGCGTATTTTACATGTTATTCCACAAGAGTTTACTATTGATTACCAAGAGGGCATTAAGAACCCTCTCGGTTTATCTGGTGTTCGTATGGAAGCCAGTGTTCATCTGATTTCTTGTCATAATGATATGGCGAGAAACATCATTAAAGCCGTTGAACGCTGTAATTTAAAAGTTGAGCAATTAATTTATTCAGGTTTAGCGTCAAGTAATGCTGTCATTACTGATGATGAACGTGAGTTAGGCGTCTGTGTCATTGATATTGGCGCTGGTACAATGGAGCTATCTATTTGGACCGGTGGTGCGCTACGTCACACAAAAGTATTTTCTTATGCAGGTAATGCCGTTACAAGTGATATTGCCTTTGCATTTGGCACTCCTGTCAGCGATGCTGAAGAGATAAAAGTAAAATTTGGCTGTGCGCTTAGTGAACTAGTCAGTAAAGATGATACTGTAAATGTCCCAAGTGTCGGTGGGCGACCTTCTCGAAGCTTACAACGTCAAACTTTGGCAGAAGTGATAGAACCCCGATATACTGAGCTTATGGGCATGGTTAATCAAAGCATTGATTCTGTGCAAGCAAAGCTACGTGAAGATGGTATTAAGCACCATTTAGCTGCCGGTATCGTATTGACGGGTGGCGCGTCACAAATTGAAGGATTAGTGGAATGTGCAGAACGCGTATTCCGTAATCAAGTAAGAATTGGTAAACCCCTAGAAGTCAGAGGGTTAACTGACTACGTTAAAGAGCCATATCATGCAACGGCGGTTGGATTATTACATTACGCCAAAGACAGCCAGTTTTATGATGAGGGTGAATATCAGCATACAGTTCCAAAGCAACGCTCTGGGACCTCAATTGCTGAATTCATTCAAAAGGTACGTAATTGGATACAAAAAGAGTTTTAACCTGAGGCGAACAGGAAGAAACGGAGAAAACACATGTTTGAACCGATGATGGAAATGTCTGACGATGCTGTAATTAAAGTCGTTGGAGTAGGTGGCGGTGGCGGTAACGCTGTAGAACACATGGTGAGAGAATCCATCGAAGGGGTGGAGTTCATCACTGTTAATACAGATGCCCAAGCGCTACGTAAAGTAAGTGTAAGCAACGTTATTCAAATTGGTGGTGATATCACTAAAGGTCTTGGTGCGGGCGCAAACCCTCAAGTTGGCCGTGATTCTGCACTAGAAGATCGTGAAGCAATTAAAGCAGTACTCATGGGCGCTGATATGGTGTTTATTGCTGCTGGTATGGGTGGAGGTACCGGTACTGGTGCGGCCCCTGTTATTGCGGAAGTGGCTAAAGAACTTGGTATCTTAACGGTTGCAGTTGTGACTAAGCCGTTTAGTTTTGAAGGTAAAAAGCGTATGGCTTTTGCTGAGCAAGGTATTGAGGAACTTTCAAAGCATGTTGACTCTTTGATCACCATTCCTAATGAAAAGCTATTGAAAGTACTTGGCCGCGGTATCACATTGCTTGAAGCGTTTGCTAAAGCAAATGATGTACTACGTAATGCCGTTCAAGGTATTGCAGAGCTGATTACTCGTCCTGGTATGATGAATGTCGATTTCGCCGATGTGCGTACCGTTATGTCTGAAATGGGACATGCCATGATGGGCAGCGGTGTTGCAACGGGTGAAGACCGTGCTGAAGAAGCGGCTGAAATCGCTATTTCTAGCCCATTACTTGAAGATATCGATCTTGCTGGCGCTCGTGGCGTACTTGTTAACATTACAGCTGGCCTCGACATGCGTTTAGAAGAATTCGAAACGGTTGGTAATACAGTCAAAGCGTTTGCTTCAGATAATGCAACGGTCGTTATCGGTACTTCTCTTGACCCAGATATGAGTGATGAGATTCGAGTGACAGTTGTCGCAACTGGTATTGGTCATTCACACCAACCCGATATTACCTTAGTGAAAGGTGGTACTAAATCTGTTTCTGCGCCTCAACCTGCAGCACATGCTCCAGTACAAGCGTCAAAACCAGAAGAAGAACCACAACCGATGCTTCGTACGAATAAAGGACCTTCAAATAGTGGTTCATCAAGCTCAAGTGCTTCAAACGGTAATTCAAATACTGTGAAGAAGCCAGATGAGAATGATAGTGGCTATCTTGATATTCCTGCATTTTTAAGACACCAAGCTGATTGAGTTTTATACAAAAACTTGAAGTGTGTCTAAGATGTGATATCATATCTGACCAGTCATATACTGATTGCGATATATAGCGTGAATTAGAGGTAAAGTTAGATGATCAGACAACGTACATTGAAAGAAATGGTGAAAACGACTGGTGTGGGTCTCCACTCTGGGCGTAAAGTCACGCTTACGCTACGTCCTGCACCAGCTAATACCGGTATAATTTATCGTCGTACAGATATGAATCCACCAGTGGATTTCCCTTCTGATCCAAACTCAGTACGCGACACTATGTTGTGTACTGCGTTAGTGAACGATGAAGGCATTCGAATTTCTACCGTTGAGCACTTAAATGCGGCTCTAGCGGGTATGGGGATCGACAATATTATTATCGAGGTAGACGCACCTGAAATCCCAATTATGGATGGTAGTGCTAGCCCGTTTGTATACTTGCTGCAATCAGCAGGGGTCGAAACTCTAAATGCACCAAAACGTTTTATTCGTATTAAAAAACCTATTCGTATCGAAGACGGTGATAAGTGGGCAGAACTTGTACCTTATAACGGTTTTCGTATGGATTTTGAAATTGAATTTGATCATCCTGCCATTGACTCTGAGCAACAGCATATGTTGTTTGATTTCTCTTCTCAGGCATTTATCAAAGATATTTCTCGCGCACGTACTTTTGGTTTTATGCGCGATATCGAATATTTACAGTCACAGAACCTATGTTTAGGTGGTAGCTTTGACTGCGCCATCGTTCTTGATGAATATCGCATCTTGAATGAAGAAGGTTTACGTTTTAGTAATGAATTTGTGACACATAAAGTATTAGACGCTATTGGTGACTTATACATGTGTGGACATAGCATTGTTGGTGAGTTACGTGCTTATAAAACAGGCCATGCTTTAAACAATCAGTTACTACGTGCAGTGTTAGCAGACCAAGAAGCTTGGGAATGGGCAACTTTTGAAGAAGAAGCTGGCTCACCTGTCGCATTTGGTGAAGTAATGCCGAATACAGTATTAGCTTAATATTATATTGAGTATAAAGAAAAACCAGACTGAAAAGTCTGGTTTTTTTGTGCCTGAATATTATGAGTAACTTGGTTTCTTACTTTTTATTAACTTGAGCGAGTTTCGCTAAACTTTCCATTCTTTGCTTTAGTTTTGGTGGTGCAAAGTCAGCTACCATCAAAATAGATTGAGCGGCTTCTTCACTTAAGGCATGTTGTTTATAGCTTTTTTTCGGTTCTTTTATAGCTTCGCCACGGTAAAGATCTGGGTTGACCTTAAACTCTATTCCTACTAAACGAGAAAATCCTGCGGCCCTTAATTCTGATAAAATTCTAATCCGTTCGTAATTGAGCTTCATCTGAAAAGAAGCATTAGCCACTTCTATTAATAACTGACTTTGACGCACATTTGCAGCTCGGCAGTGCGGTAACAAGTTTTTCGGTAGGATTAATTTAAGAGCTTCATTGATCGATAAAATTTCCGAAACATGCTGAGAAAATGCTTTTAACTGGTTATTGCCAATTAAATCTTGAGTTAGTTTTGGACGGTGGTCACGCATAAGTCATCTCATCAAATTAAAGCTTAAGACTATTATTATGCGTTATGAGAAGTTATTAATGTCAAAAAAAACTATTTTTAATCAAAAATAATGAGGATGAGCGCAAACAAAGGCGTTTGTAGATAGAAGATAGTGCGATAATCCCATACTATATAGGCACTTGTTTTTTAGTCTTGAAAATGGGCTTTATTGGCACCATATGACAAGTAGACCAAATTTACTCAGTATTCTTAGTATTAAAGTGTGAGAAACTGAAAGCAGAGATCTGAAAGATCAGAAAGAGAGATTCGTAAATAATGTTAACTAAGCTACTGACCAGTGTCATCGGCAGCCGTAATGATAGAACGTTACGCCAGCTGAGAAAGATCGTTAATCAAATTAATAGTTTTGAACCAGATTATGAAGCATTAACGGATGAGCAACTTCAACATAAAACCATTGAATTTCGTGAACGTTACAGCAATGGTGAGTCTTTAGATAAATTATTACCAGAAGCTTTCGCTACAGTACGTGAAGCATCAAAACGTATCTATGGTATGCGTCATTTCGACGTTCAGCTTATCGGCGGTATGGTATTGAATGCAGGTAAAATTGCAGAGATGCGTACGGGTGAAGGTAAAACGTTAACAGCAACGTTATCTGCATACTTGAATGGTATCGCGGGTAAAGGCGTTCATGTTATTACGGTTAATGATTACCTAGCTAAGCGTGATGCTGAAACTAACCGTGAATTATTTGAATTTTTAGGCATGACGGTTGGTATCAACGTACCAAACATGATTCCAGCAGAGAAGAAAGCCGCTTATCAATGTGACATTCTTTATGGCACAAATAACGAATTTGGCTTTGATTATCTGCGCGATAATATGGCATTTCGCCCAGAAGACCGTGTTCAACGTGAACGCTTCTTTGCGGTAATCGATGAAGTCGATTCGATTTTAATCGATGAAGCGCGCACACCATTGATTATCTCAGGGCCTGCTGAAGATAGCTCAGAGCTTTATACTCGTATCAATACTTTGATCCCTTACCTAGAGCGTCAGGATGAAGAAGATACGGAAGAATACCGTGGCGACAAGCACTACACCATTGATGAAAAAGCCAAGCAAGTACACATGACTGAAACTGGTCAAGAGTACGTTGAAGAGTTATTGGTGACGAATGGCTTAATGGAAGAGGGTGAGACGTTGTATTCACCGGCTAATATTAGCTTATTACACCATGTCAATGCAGCGCTCCGTGCTCATGTATTGTTTGAAAAAGACGTTGATTACATCGTTAAAGATGGCGAAGTGATCATCGTTGATGAACACACCGGTCGTACCATGCCAGGACGTCGTTGGTCTGAAGGTCTTCATCAAGCTGTAGAGGCGAAAGAAGGCGTTAAGATTCAAAATGAAAACCAAACTTTGGCATCGATTACTTTCCAGAACTATTTCCGTTTGTATGAAAAACTTTCTGGTATGACAGGTACTGCGGATACTGAAGCGTTCGAATTCCAATCTATCTACGGTTTAGACACCGTAGTGATCCCTACTAACCGTCCAATGATCCGTATTGATATGCCTGATGTCGTTTATCGTACAGAAAAAGAGAAGTTTGATGCGATCATTGAAGACATCAAAGAGCGTGTTGCTAATGGTCAACCGATTCTTGTTGGTACGGTTTCGATAGAAAAATCTGAATTACTATCGAATGCGTTAAAAGCATCAAAAATTAAACACAATGTTTTGAATGCGAAGTTCCATGAACAAGAGGCTGAAATTGTTGCTCAAGCAGGTACACCTGGTGCAGTCACCATTGCAACGAATATGGCCGGTCGTGGTACCGATATTAAATTAGGCGGTAGCTGGGAAAACCAAGTTGAGAAATTAGAAGAGTCTCAAGGTTCACCTGCAACAGCAGAACAAATTGCACAGATTAAAGCTGAGTGGCAAAAAGTGCATGATGCGGTTCTTGAATCTGGCGGTTTACACATTATTGGTACTGAACGTCATGAATCTCGCCGTATTGATAATCAGCTACGTGGCCGTTCAGGACGTCAAGGTGATGCGGGTTCTTCACGTTTCTACCTTTCTATGGAAGATTCACTATTACGTATTTTCACCTCTGACCGTATGGCGGGTTTAATCCAAAGCGGTATGGAAGAAGGTGAGGCAATCGAAAGCCGTATGCTCTCTCGTTCGATTGAGAAAGCGCAGCGTAAGGTTGAAGGTCGCAACTTCGATGTGCGTAAACAATTGCTTGATTATGATGATGTAGCCAATGACCAGCGCAAAGTGGTTTATGAACTTCGTGATGAGTTGATGAGCGCAGAAGACATCAGTGAAATGCTTGAGCAAAACCGTACTGATGTTTTAAGTTCTGTATTTGAACAGTATATCCCACCACAATCACTGGATGAAATGTGGGATGTCAAGGGCTTAGAAGAGCGTTTACAAGCTGATTTTGACTTGCCATTACCTATTCAATCTTGGTTAGATGAAGATGACAAGTTATATGAAGAAGTTCTGTTAGAGCGCGTAATTAGTGAAGCTAATGCTATCTATAAGCAAAAAGAGGAAGCGGTTGGTCCAGAAGTTCTACGTAACTTTGAGCGCCAAGTGATGCTGCAAACACTTGATAATTTATGGAAAGAACACTTAGCGGCGATGGATCACTTGCGTCAAGGTATTCATCTGCGTGGTTATGCTCAAAAAGATCCAAAGCAAGAGTTTAAGCGTGAATCGTTTGAGCTGTTTGGTGAACTACTAGATAGCTTGAAGTTTGATGTGATTTCTACCTTGAGCCGCGTGCGAGTACAACAACGTGAAGAAGTTGACCGTATGGAAGAGCAACGTCGTATTCAAGCAGAAGAAGCGGCACGTAATCAACAATTCCAGCATGAATCAGCGGAAGGCATGGAAGATGAGTCAGGTGAAACAGCAAACCAACCAAGCGTTCGTGAGGAGCGTAAAGTGGGACGTAATGAACCTTGTCCATGTGGTTCTGGCAAAAAGTACAAACAATGCCACGGTAAAATCTAACCTTAGCATTGGGTAATACAATTAGGCCGCAGAGATTGCGGCCTTTTTATTGGCAATAGCCAAAGGAATAATCATGAAACGTATACATATCGTCGCGGCAATCATCTTAAATACGCAGCAAGACCAAATTTTTATTACTAAGCGTCCTGAAAAGCTGCATAAAGGTGGATATTGGGAATTTCCTGGTGGAAAGGTGGAAGTTGGTGAATCAGCAGAGCAGGGGTTGATCCGCGAGCTACAAGAAGAGATCGATATTACCGCTACCGAGATGTCGTTGTTTGAGCATTTTGATTTCGACTATCCAGAAAAAAGCTTAACTTTTGATTTTTTTATCGTGTCTGGTTTTAGTGGTAAACCGTATGGGAAAGAAGGGCAAGAAGGGAAATGGGTCGCGATTGAGCAATTAACTGAATATACATTTCCAGAGGCAAACGAACCTGTATTAGAGAAAGTGATAGCTCATTTCACGAATGAGTCTAGATTCTCGTAATTCACTTTTTATGAGTAATAAAAAAGGAGCTCACAACGTTTGTGTGATCTCCTTTAAAAACCATTTTTTAAAGCGTTACCCTTCTGACCAACCATCTGAATCGGACATATCTGGCGCACCAGGAATCGCTTTTTCTTCATCCGCCCATTCACCAAAATCGATCATCTGGCACTGCTTACTGCAAAATGGACGGTAAGTACTAATTTCGCCCCACACGACATCAGTTTTGCATGTTGGGCATTTTACGACAGTCACTTTTTTTGGGGTTGCTTGAGTCATATTGAAAGGGAACCTGAATTTAGAATATGAGTAATCATCAGATTCTAACAGACTGCTAGCTTAAACTCGACATCTTGGCTATAAGCCATGCTGGTTTCAAAATTTATAAACTTGATGACGAAACGGTTTTTATGGCCAGAAATCATTGGGTAAATACTGAGATCTGTCGGGATCTCTAGACGTAAAATATTGGCATCATCCGCATCACTTTGGAAAAATCCATTACGAGCAATTTGAGGTTTGTAGTGAGCCGTTTCTCGGGTGAGCTTTAAGAGTAGCTCTAATGCTCCGTGTAGTGGTGCGAGCTTTTCTACCCAAACTGTGGCATCCGCTAAACGCCTTTGTAAAGGTTGGTGTAGCCAAAAGTGAAGAGAAGGGAGATCAAAGCAACAACTGCCACCAGGAATACTAAATCGCTGTCGAATAGTACTTAAAAAACGATCTTCTTTTAATGATTGGCCAAACCGTTCTGATGACATTAAGTTTTTGAAGTTTTCATCAATGTCATTTAACACACCGGAGAGTACCGCCTGATCGACACCTGGAACATTTGCCCAGTTTTTAAATGTCAGTTTCTTTTTATCGAGATCTTTGGTGAGTTCTGATTTGATATGGATTTGTTCAAATAAATCCATTAAATCAAATAAGGAACGAAAGAATAATTGATAGTCGAGTGGTGCTGCAAAGTGAGCAGAGTTATGCAGTTGCCTCATAAGAGCTTCGACTCTAAGGTAAATTCGTACTTTTTCTGTCAGTGGGTGTTCGAATTTGAGCATAATGACTTCAAGTTATAGATTGCGGTGAGTATTCCTTTACTATTGTCACAGATATGAATGAGATAAAGCTAGATACTTTTTGTGTAAAACTGTGACTTGAGATAAAAGTTTCTGTTTTGTTTGCTCGTTTAATGGCGCATCGTTATTAATAACATCGTCAGCAAATGATAACCGCTCCTCTCGAGATGCTTGAGAGGCTAAGATCGAATGCACTTGATCTTCGGATACACCATCCCTTTGGCGAGTGCGTGCAATCTGGGTTTCAGGTTGCACATCAATCACTAATAATCTATCGATCATCGGCTGCCAGCTATTTTCAACTAACAATGGTACAACTAATAAAGAGTAATCGGAACTTACTTTTGAGAGTTGCTGAGTGATACTCTGGCGAATAAGAGGGTGCAATAAATTATTAAGCCACTTTTTTTCATCAACATTGCTAAAAATACGCTCTCTTAATGCCGCACGATCAAGTTCTCCCTCGGAAGTTAATACCTGCTCACCAAAATATTCGGCAATGGCATTAAGCCCTCGGGTTCCCGGTTCGACAACTTCTCTTGCTACGACATCAGCATCGATAATTTCAATACCAAATTGATCATGAAACAGATTGGCAATGGTGGTTTTACCGCTGCCAATGCCACCTGTTAAGCCAACTACCATGGTCATTGCTTACATTCCTAGCATATTGGTGAGATACCAAGAGGTTAAGTCATTACCCCAGATTAGACAAAACCAACCAGCAATCGCGAGGTAAGGACCAAATGGGAAGGCTTTCTCTATCCCTTTCTTTTGTAAACGCAATTGGATAATACCAAAAATTAACCCGATGACAGAAGATAGCAATATGAGTAAAGGGAGTTGTTGCCAACCGAGCCAAGCTCCGAGCGCAGCCAGTAGTTTAAAGTCACCGTAACCCATACCTTCTTTGCCAGTAAGTAATTTAAACGCCCAGAAGATGGACCATAGACATAGGTAACCCGCCATTGCGCCAATGACAGCATCTTGTAGTGATACTGGGCTAATCTCAAACAAAGACAAAGCCAAGCCTGCCCACATTAAAGGCAGGGTCAATTGATCGGGTAGTAACATCGTATCTAGATCGATAAAGGTAGCTGACACTAGCGTAAAAGTGAAAAACAGTAAGGCGAGGCCATACCAATCGGCAGTAAAATGAATACCGATCACCACACATAAAATAGCGGTTAGGAGTTCGATAGCTGGATAGCGAAAGCTGATTGGGTTAGCGCATTTGTGGCACTTGCCTTTGAGCATTAACCAACTTATCACTGGGATATTATCTACCGCACGAATTTGCGTATCGCATTTTGGGCAACGTGAACGTGGCACATTGAGATTAAATGGCTTATTGAGATCGGTAAGCTCTTGTTTGATTTTTGGATCTTTTTTCAGTTGCGGGAAAAACTCGATGCACTCTTGCTTCCACTCTCGCTCCATCATGATAGGTAGTCGATGGATCACGACATTTAAAAAGCTGCCAATTAATAAGCCAAAGATACCAGCTGCAATTGGAAAGAGAGCTGGGTAATAATCAAAGATCACCATGAGATACGATAATGTCCAATAAACAAATAAATAATATGGGCTCTAGAATACACTAACTAACTTAAAGATTGGCAGATAAAGTGACACAACTAAACCGCCTACTACAACACCAAGGAACACAATAATCACCGGTTCAATAATTTTACCTAGGTTATCGACGGTATTATCCACTTCAAATTCATAAATTGCTGCGACCTTATTGAGCATATCATCGAGGTTACCGGACTCTTCACCTATCATCACCATTTGCAGTACCATTTCAGGAAACGCATCGGCGTTACGCATTGCAATGTACATTGGCATGCCCGCGGCGGTGTCTTTGTGTACTTGCTCTATTGCCACTTGATAATGCAAATTGCCAGAGGTTTTAGCGGTCGTTAATAAACTCGTTAAAATAGGAATACCGGCACTAAAGCTGGTGGCTAATGTGCGGCTAAATTTGGCAATCGCCGCTTTGGAAAAAACGCCGCCTAATACTGGCATTTGTAAGGCGAAGCGACTGGTTTTAAGTCGAAAAGTAAAGGATCGTTTACGTGCTTCTTTCATTGCAAAGATGAAGCCAAATAGCGCTAGGATCATGATGAATAAATAACTTTGAATAAAGTGAGATAAATTGATCACTTGTTGAGTAAACCAAGGCAGTTCGGCGCCAAAGCCCTTAAACATGGCTTCAAATTCAGGGATCACCATGGTTAACATCAGAATTGATACGCTGGTGGCAACTAAAATAACCATCGCCGGGTAGATCATGGCTTTTATTACTTTTGATCTTAGCTCTTCACTTTTTTCACGATAGGTCGCAAGACGATCAAACACATCAGCCAAGTTACCGGTTTGCTCACCTGTCGCCACAAGATCACAATAGAATTCATCAAAGAAAGGGCTACTGGCGAGCATAGCTTTGGAGATTGGCGTACCGGCTTCTACTTGAGTACAAATCTGCGAGAGTACCGATTTCATTTCGGCTTTTCGTTGGCTATCTGAGATCAATTTGATCGCCTGAACGATGGGAACGCCAGTGCCAAGCATCGTGGCCAACTGTCTAGTGAATACTGTAATGTCTTTATGTTTTACTTTGTGGCTCATTTTGGCAAAGATCGACACGCTACGTCGTTTGAGTTTCTTGATTTGAACGCGCTGCTCTTTGAGTTTAGCGCGCACCTCAACTTCGTTGATCGCCAACATTTGTCCTGACACTTTTTTGCCAGAGCTATTTACTCCACGCCATTGAAAGTTTTTTAATGCAGGTGCTTTGAGAGTGGATGCTTGTGCCATGAGATTCTGTCCTTGTTTAGCATTCCAAATTTGTCGAGTTTATTGATTGAATTTCTTGGTATAAGGGGCTAGAAGTACAGCACACGCTGCAATTCTGCAAAGCTGGTGACGCCTTGCTTTAAGTTTTCTATTCCTGATTGGCGTAGCGTCGCCATACCTTGTTTTACCGCGATCATTTCAATGTCATTGGCAGAGGCTTTTTTGATGACAGCACTGGCCAATTCAGTGGTAAATGGCATCACTTCATAAATCCCCACTCGACCTGAATAACCGCCAGTGCATTCCGGACAACCTTGTTTCGACGATTTATAAATCACTACATCGGGCGAGATATGAAATTTTTCACGTAACACTTCAGGAAAGTCATCGGGTTTCTTACAGTGATTGCATAAACGACGCGCCAAACGTTGCGCAATGATCAAGCTCAGCGATGAAGCTAAGTTAAATGCTTCAATCCCCATATTGGATAGACGAACCACGGTTTCGGCAGAAGAGTTAGTATGTAAAGTTGAAAGCACTAAGTGGCCAGTCTGCGCTGCTTTTACCGCAATTTCGGCTGTCTCTAAATCGCGGATCTCACCGACCATCACTACATCGGGATCTTGACGTAAAAAAGCTCTTAAAGCCGCTGCGAAGGTAAAGCCAATCTTAGGTTTGACTTGTACTTGATTGATGCCGGTTAAGTTAATTTCGACCGGGTCTTCGGCGGTCGATATATTTTTATCGGGAGTGTTGAGAATTCGTAGGCCAGTATAAAGCGAAACGGTTTTACCACTACCGGTTGGGCCGGTCATTAAGATCATGCCTTGTGGTTGTTGCAGGGCATCTAGATATAATTGTTTTTGCGCTTCGCTGTAACCGAGCTTATCAATGTTAAGATTGGCTGCACTACTGTCTAGTAAGCGCAATACGATCTTCTCTCCCCACAATGTCGGCAAGGTTGAAACTCTCATATCGATCGCGGTATCAGCATTGAGTCGGATCTTGATCCGTCCATCTTGCGGCAGGCGACGTTCCGCAATATCCAGTTTGGATAGGATCTTGATCCTCGCGGCAAGGCGTCGACCTAAATGCGGCGCAGGGCGGTTGGTTTCAACTAACATACCATCGCAACGCAAACGGACTCGGTAGATATCTTCATAAGGTTCAAAGTGAATATCTGAAGCGCCTTTACGTACTGCATCGAGTAATATTTGGTTGATGAAACGGCTGACCGGCGCTTCATCTTGGCTGAGATCTTCAGTTTCTTGGATTTCGTCACTGCCAACTTCAACTAAGTTCGCCAGTTCATCTTGGGTGATATCTTTGCCTTGAGTGGTATCCGAGTTGACCGCTCGGCCATACAAACGGCGAATTGCCCCTTCTAATTCTTTACAATCGGCAAGAATAAACTCGATTTGTTTACCGGTTGCGAAACGAAAATCGTCCTCCACATTAGTATTGGTCGGGTCCGCTACCGCGAGTAATACGCTATGAGAATCCACTTGTAGCGGCAGCACTTGGTGGGTAATGATTAAATCGCGCATTCCCAGTTGTTCACACACTTGAGCAAAGCTGTAATGTTCAAGGTTGGCTTGCGGGAGGGCAAATAAGTGGCAAAGCTTAACTAGCAATTGATCGCTAGAAATAAAACCAGCGTCCACGCAAGCCACGGGGACGCTTTTTTTATCATTTAAAACCGTACTCACCACCATAAGCTCTTGCTCTGTAGTCAAAAGCTCCGCTTGGCGTAATATGGAAGCGAGGTTGGTGTTCATAGCATCCTTACTAAGCGTTGGTGTTTGAATAAATACATTCTACAAACTGGCATCATACCCACAGCCTTGAACGGTTAAGTGGGTTTTATTGTGATGGCATTGCCAGCGACCTTGTGCATCTCGTTGCATTCTTACTTTTGTACCTTTGGCGATACCTTTATTTATTTGGGTCAATAAGTCGTTGTTGCCGACGGCACCGGATACCGTAGTAATTGAACCTAGTGGAAATGCTGCAGAGATCTGCGGAAAAGTAAAATGTGAGTCGACGTATTCTTCGACAATGGTTTTATAGTTATTAGCAGAACCGATCGCCGTGGCGAGAGCGGCTTTTTGAACATATTGCTGATACTGAGGTATTGCAATCGTCGCAAGCACACCGATAATCGCCACGGTGATCATTAGTTCAATTAAAGTGAAGCCTTTAATTTTAAGCATGTAAATTATTTTTAGTTATGAGCCAGATGAAAACTCACACGCAGATGGAGTTACTTCATCATTGACTGAATCTCCTTCAACTTTACACGTCCAAATACCATCAGCATCACGCTCTAACGTTAGAGTTGAATTTTGTGCAGGACCCTCATCTACTGTTGCGATGATTGAGCCATCGGCAGCTGATGCGGTTGGTGTTAGCTTAAGACTTCCAAGTGCGAAAGAAAGTGTGTTATTTGGAAATGTACCTTTAATTGCAATTGTATCTTCTACATTGGTCTTTAATGCCGTTGCCGTCGCCAAAGCAGAACCTAAAGCGGCTTTTTTCACATAGTTTTGATACTGAGGAATCGCAATCGCCGCCAGCACACCGATAACCGCAACTACGATCATCAATTCAATTAGCGTAAAACCTTTTTGTAGTTTCTTCTTACCTTGTTGTAATTGTTTCATTTTCATCTCCGTGAATAATTGAGTGGTATTACCACGGAAAGAGTAGAGTGAGCGGTAAAAAAGAAAATTGTCGATAGCGGCCTATTCGAGCCAGTTTGAAAACTGAGTCATTGATTACATTGGAAAAACAATTTATTGCGAGCAATATTAAACTATTGGGTGATGTGAGGTGTTTTTTTGACCATATGCTGACGTAAGGGAAGTATGAATTTAGTATGAAATTTGGGAGGGGAATGAGAGGGAGGTCACGGGGAATTTTCGTAACTCGTAACTAGGGCGTTTCACTTCTCGAGGCTCGAGAGATAGTTCCTGGTCCCTAGTTTTTAGGAAGAGCGGATCGAGATCGCTTTTGTTTTTACACGCAACAATCTTTTCGGCTCCCGAGCGCAGCGTTCCCGAACCTCGCCTCTGCTTTTCCAAGCAACGAGAAGCAAAGCGCCCGAGAGACGATACACGAAAACAAAACCCATCCACGCTCTCTTTGCTTTTCCTAGAAACTAGGGACGAGTAACCCTAATCCTTTATTCTCATCGATAAATCCATGGCTTTAACATGCTTGGTCAGTGCGCCAACCGAAATATAATCTACGCCGGTTTTAGCGTATTCATTTAAGGTTCCAAGGGTAATGTTGCCTGAGTTTTCCAGTGCGGCTTGGCCGGTGGTTAAACCATTTTCTTGGCCAATTTGTTTATTCAGTTCAACCGCATCAATCATCATTTGTTTAGTGAAATTATCTAACATCACGATGTCGGCACCAGCGCGAATGGCGCGCTCTAATTCTTCTAAAGATTCGGTTTCCACTTCAACCGGTTTACCAGGGTTGAGCTGTTTGGCGGTAGCAATGGCTTTTTCGATGCCACCACAAGCGATAATGTGATTTTCTTTAATGAGGTAGGCATCAAATACACCAATACGGTGATTAAAGCCGCCGCCGCAAGTGACGGCATATTTTAATGCACTACGTAGACCGGGAATGGTTTTACGGGTATCCAGTAATCGACAATCGGTACCCGCGAGCTCTTTTACATACTCTGCGGTTACACTTGCACAACCAGAAAGGGTTTGAATAAAGTTCATTGCATTGCGCTCGCCAGTTAATAGCGCGCGTGATGGGCCAGTTAGCGTACAAAGCGTTTGGTTTGGCTCAACCGTATCACCATCTTGAACGTGCCATTGGATACTCACTTGACCGCCAAGTTGTTTGAATACTTCATCAGCCCAAGCTTTTCCACAAAATACGCCGTGTTCACGGGTAATAATAGTGGCCGTGTTCGTTGCCTCTGCAGGAATTAAGCTAGCGGTAATATCGGCATTTGGATCGAGCGTACCACCAAGATCTTCCTTTAACGCATCACTCACCATGCGGGTGATTTCAGTTGGCAGTTGTTGCTTTAAATATTCCAGACGAGATTGAGAATCGTGAGTGCTTTTCATGAGGCAAGATCCGTTGAGGTTGGTAGTGCGAGTATGATACTGCAAGGGGAAACGATTTTCGAGCGCTTCGCTCTAGGTCGTTTCACTTCTCGTGTCTCGATCTTTTGGTCTTCTCGAGTTACGAGCAGCGTAGCGCCCGAGCAACGAGTAACGATCTTCCCACCTTGACTTAAACCTTGATTACTACAGAATAACGCCATCGAATAAATAAGGTTGCCGACTATGCACATCACCCCTGATCATTGGCTTTCTGACATTAAACATGTCCCATCACCATTTTTTGATTCTCGTCCTGAGCAAATGCCGATCTCTTTACTGGTGGTGCATAATATTAGTTTGCCGCCGGGGCAATATGGTGGGCCGTATGTTGAGCAATTCTTTACTGGTCAGCTAGAACCTAATGAACACCCGTTTTTTAAAGTGATCCACAAAATGGGCGTGTCAGCGCATTGCTTTATTCGTCGTGATGGCGAGATCATTCAGTTTGTGCCATTTGATGCTAGAGCTTGGCATGCGGGGAAATCGAGCTTTGCTGGAGTAGAGCGTTGCAATGATTATTCGATTGGTATTGAACTCGAAGGAACGGATTTAGATAGTTACAGCCAAGTGCAATATCAATCTTTAGCTGCGATTACCAAGTTACTTATGCAGCAATACCCAGAAATTACGTTACCAAGAATTACGGGGCATCAATATATAGCACCGCTCAGAAAATCCGATCCCGGCTTAGGATTTGATTGGCGTTACTTTCGTCGTTTATTAAATGATTGATGAAACGACTTGCCGTTTACCATCAGCGATTTTCCTGCCTCTGATTGATCTCACATTTTTAATAAAATTATCCGTTTTACTAAGAAGTTCCTCTTTGAGTCGAGGAGCTTGATTGCTGACTCTGTCATTTTCTAGTAACAAATGTTAGTAATAAACACACCAACAATCTTGTTCTTCTTACCTCTTAAGAGGTGTTTTAATGGAGATCAAAATCACATAATTAACAAATTATCCCTATCTAACCTCATAAAATGACATTTTGAATGTCGACTATTTAAATGGTCTTACCAATCTTATTATTGTTTTAGTTTGATTTTGTTACCGCACGGTTAATGCTTATTGCTTCTTTGATGTAGGTCAATTTTATCTGGACACTTGTGTTTGCATTCGGTAAAATTTTTGTTGTACATGGTAATTGGTCTTACCAATTTACATTCACGAGTGAGAAAACGAATTAATCATGGCTTATCAAAGGATCCGTCAGCCAAAGCTTTCCGATGTGATTGAACAGGAAATCGAACGGCTGATTTTAGAAGGCACACTTTCTCCCGGGCAACAATTGCCACCGGAGCGAGAACTAGCAAAACAATTTGATGTGTCTCGTCCTTCGATTCGTGAAGCGATTCAACGTTTAGAAGCTAAGCGTTTGTTAACTCGTAAACAAGGTGGTGGCACTTTTATTACAGACACCTTATGGACGTCTTTTTCCGATCCTTTGCTAGAGTTATTGTCGACGCATTCAGAAACCCAACTCGACTTACTTGAATCTCGCCATGCAATGGAAGGTATTTCTGCTTACTTTGCCGCCTTGCGTGGTACTGAAGAAGATTTTGAACGAATCTCTTCATGTCAAAAAGAAGTAGAAAAAGCGATTGAAAATAAAGATGTGGCGCAAGAATCAAGCGCAGTCATGGCGGTGTTAATCGCCATTTCTGAAGCGGCTCACAATGTGGTGCTATTGCATATTGTTCGAAGCCTAGCCCCTTTATTACAACAAAACGTATTACAGAATTTAGAATTACTTCATCGTCGTGATGAGGTGGTAGAAAAGGTGAGTCATCACCGCGCCAGTATTGTGCAAGCGATTTTAGAACGTGAACCAGAAAAAGCGCGTAAAGCATCGCATGCCCATTTGGCTTATATCGAAGAGACCTTGTTGGATTTGACTCGAGAAGAGAGTCGTCGTGAGCGTTCATTGCGCCGAATTCAACAAGCTAACGAATCATAAGATTGGCTAGCAAAAGTTAATCTGTCAAACCAACAAAAGGATAGATCGCCATGTCTGAAGTCATTAATAATGACGTTGATGCACTGGAAACTCAAGATTGGTTACAAGCCCTTGAATCAGTGGTACGTGAAGAAGGTGTCGAGCGCGCTCAATATCTACTAGAGCAAGTTCTAGATAAAGCTCGTTTAGACGGTGTAGACATGCCAACTGGCATCAATACCAATTATGTAAACACCATTCCGGCAGCACAAGAGCCGGCATATCCTGGTGATACAACGTTAGAGCGTCGTATTCGTTCGATCATTCGTTGGAATGCCATCATGATCGTATTGCGTGCATCGAAGAAAGATTTAGAGTTGGGCGGCCATATGGCTTCTTACCAGTCTTCTGCTGCGTTCTACGAAGTGTGTTTCAACCACTTCTTCCGTGCGCCAAATGAGAAAGACGGTGGCGATTTAGTTTACTATCAAGGTCACATTTCTCCAGGGATCTACGCTCGTGCTTTCCTAGAAGGTCGTTTAACTGAAGATCAACTTGATAACTTCCGTCAAGAAGTCGACGGTAAAGGTATCCCTTCATACCCGCATCCTAAATTAATGCCTGAATTCTGGCAGTTCCCAACCGTATCTATGGGCTTAGGTCCAATTTCGGCTATCTATCAAGCACGCTTCTTGAAGTACCTTGACGGTCGTGGAATGAAAGATACTTCTGAGCAACGTGTATATGCGTTCTTAGGTGACGGTGAGATGGATGAGCCAGAATCACGCGGTGCGATCTCTTTCGCTGCTCGTGAAAAATTGGATAACCTATGCTTCCTAATCAACTGTAACCTACAGCGCCTAGATGGCCCTGTTATGGGTAACGGCAGCATCATTCAAGAGCTTGAAGGCCTATTTAAAGGCGCAGGCTGGAACGTTGTAAAAGTGATCTGGGGTAACAACTGGGATTCACTACTTGCGAAAGATACAACAGGTAAATTGCTGCAATTGATGAACGAAACCATCGATGGTGATTACCAAACATTCAAATCGAAAGACGGTGCTTACGTACGTGAACACTTCTTCGGTAAATACCCTGAAACTGCAGCACTTGTTGCTGATATGACAGATGACGAAATCTTCGCTCTTAAGCGTGGTGGTCATGAGTCTTCTAAGCTATATGCCGCTTACAAAAACGCGCAAGACACCAAAGGTCGTCCAACGGTTATCCTAGCGAAGACTGTTAAAGGTTACGGTATGGGTGATGCAGCTGAAGGTAAAAACATTGCGCACCAAGTGAAGAAAATGGACATGACACATGTTCTTCACCTACGTGACCGTCTAGGCCTACAAGAGCTTCTATCTGATGAGAAAGTGAAAGAGCTTCCTTACCTGACTCTAGAAGAAGGTTCTAAAGAATACGAATATCTACACGCTCGTCGTAAAGCGCTACACGGTTACACACCTCAGCGTCTACCTAACTTTACTGAAGAGCTACAAATCCCTGAATTGGGTGAGTTTGACGCACTGCTGACTGAGCAAAAACGTGATATCTCAACCACAATGGCGTTTGTTCGTACATTAAACATCTTGTTGAAAGACAAAGGTATTGGTAAAAATGTTGTGCCAATCATTGCGGATGAAGCTCGTACTTTCGGTATGGAAGGTTTGTTCCGTCAAATCGGTATCTACAACCCGAATGGCCAAACTTATACTCCAGAAGACCGTGGTGTTGTGTCTTACTATAAAGAAGCAACCTCTGGTCAAGTTCTACAAGAAGGTATCAATGAGCTAGGTGCAATGTCTTCATGGGTTGCGGCTGCAACATCATACAGCACCAACAACTTGCCAATGATTCCGTTCTACATCTACTACTCAATGTTCGGCTTCCAACGTGTGGGCGACATGGCGTGGATGGCGGGCGACCAACAAGCTCGTGGTTTCCTATTAGGTGCTACTGCTGGTCGTACAACATTGAACGGTGAAGGTCTACAGCACGAAGATGGTCATTCGCACATCATGGCGAACACGGTTCCAAACTGTATTTCTTACGATCCAACGTTCGCTTATGAAGTGGCGGTTATCATGCAAGACGGTATTCGTCGCATGTACGGTGAGCAAGAGAACGTTTACTACTACCTAACGGTAATGAACGAAAACTACCATATGCCAGCAATGCCAGAAGGCGCTGAAGAAGGCATCCGTCGTGGTATTTACAAGTTAGAAACTTACGCAGGTAGCAAGTCTAAAGTACAGTTAATGAGCTCAGGTACTATCATGAACGAAGTTCGTAAAGCGGCGCAGATCTTAAGCGACGATTACGGCGTAGCGTCTGATGTTTACTCTGTAACGTCATTCAACGAATTGACCCGTGACGGTCAAGAAGTAGAGCGTTACAACATGCTTCACCCTGAAGCTGAGCAAAAAGTCCCTTACATCTCAACAGTACTAGGTTCAGAGCCTGCGATTGCGGCAACGGACTACATGAAGAACTACGCAGACCAAGTACGTGCATTCGTACCTGCTGAATCTTACAAAGTATTGGGTACTGATGGCTTTGGTCGCTCAGATAGCCGTGAAAACCTACGTCGTCACTTCGAAGTGAACGCGGGTTATGTTGTGGTTGCTGCTCTAACTGAGCTAGTTAAGCGTGGTGATATTGAAAAATCAGTTGTGTCTGAAGCGATTGCTAAATTCAACATCGACGCAGATAAAATCAACCCACTACACGCATAAGAATGACAGTGCGTAACGTATATTTCGCGTTACGCACTTCAATCAAAAAAGGAAAGAATAATGACAATCGAAATTAATGTACCTGACATTGGTGCCGATGAGGTTGAAGTTACTGAGATTCTAGTAAACGTTGGTGACAAGGTTGAAGAAGAACAGTCTCTTATTACTGTTGAAGGCGATAAAGCTTCAATGGAAGTACCTGCTCCACAAGCGGGCGTGGTAAAAGAAATTAAAATCAATGTAGGTGACTCAGTTTCAACTGGTTCATTCATCATGGTCTTTGAAGCTGAAGGCGCAGCCGCTGCAGCTCCAGCACAAGAAGCACCAAAAGCAGAAGCGGCTCCAGCAGCAGCCCCTGCCGCTTCTGAACTAAAAGAAGTTCACGTTCCAGATATCGGCGGTGATGAAGTTGAAGTCACTGAGATCATGGTGGCAATTGGCGACAGCATTGAAGAAGAGCAATCTCTACTGACGGTTGAAGGCGATAAAGCCTCAATGGAAGTACCGGCTCCTTTTGCAGGTGTGCTTAAAGAACTTAAAGTCAATACTGGCGATAAAGTGACAACAGGCTCACTGATCATGGTATTTGAAGTGGCAGGCTCTGGTTCAGCTCCAGCAGCAGAACAAGCAGTAGCGGCTCCACAAGAAGCAGCAGCTCCTGCAGCATCAGCTGCAAAAGAAGTGAACGTTCCTGATATCGGTGGCGATGAAGTTGAAGTGACCGAAGTGATGGTTGCAGTTGGTGATACCGTTGAAGAAGAGCAATCTTTGATCACGGTTGAAGGCGACAAAGCATCAATGGAAGTTCCAGCACCATTTGCTGGTGTAGTAAAAGAAATCAAAATCAATGCCGGCGATAAAGTATCAACGGGTTCATTGATCATGATCTTTGAAGTCGCTGGCGCAGCACCTGCACCACAAGCGGCAGCTCCAGCTCAAGCTGCGGCACCTGCACCGGCTTCAACTCCAGCTCCAGCAGCGGCTCAAGCGCCAGCGTCTAATGATTTCCAAGAGAACAATGAGTACGCTCATGCTTCTCCAGTGGTTCGTCGTTTAGCACGTGAGTTTGGTGTTAACCTAGCGAAAGTGAAGGGTACTGGCCGTAAGAGCCGTATCTTGAAAGAAGACGTACAAAACTTCGTGAAAGATGCCTTAAAACGTCTAGAGTCTGGTGCTGCAGCATCTGGCAATGGCGATGGTAGCGCACTTGGTCTGCTACCTTGGCCAAAAGTTGATTTCAGCAAGTTCGGTGAAACTGAAGTACAGAAACTGTCTAAGATTAAGAAAATCTCTGGCGCTAACCTGCACCGTAACTGGGTAATGATCCCGCACGTTACACAGTGGGATAATGCAGATATCACTGCACTAGAAGCGTTCCGTAAAGAGCAAAACGCAATCGAAGCGAAGAAAGACACTGGCATGAAGATCACTCCACTTGTGTTCATCATGAAAGCCGTTGCGAAAGCGCTAGAAGCATTCCCAGCGTTTAACTCTTCACTGTCTGAAGATGGCGAAAGCATCATTCTTAAGAAATACGTGAACGTCGGTATCGCGGTAGATACGCCGAATGGTCTAGTGGTTCCAGTATTCAAAGATGTAAACAAAAAAGGCATCTACGAATTATCTGAAGAGCTAGCTGTTATTTCTAAGAAAGCACGTTCAGGTAAACTGACGGCTTCTGATATGCAAGGCGGTTGTTTCACGATCTCAAGCCTTGGCGGTATCGGTGGTACTGCGTTTACGCCAATCGTTAACGCACCAGAAGTGGGTATCCTTGGGGTATCTAAATCTGAAATGAAGCCAGTATGGAATGGTAAAGAATTTGAACCACGCCTACAGCTTCCACTTTCTCTATCTTACGATCACCGTGTGATTGATGGTGCAGAGGGTGCACGCTTTATTACTTACCTAAACGGTTGTCTATCTGACATCCGTCGTTTGGTACTGTAATTAAATTAAGTAGGGTGGCTCAGCGGCCACCTTATTTTTTTGAACAAGATTTTACTGTTACGTGGATAAACGCTATTGATTTTTCACGTAATATGACTCAAGTAAAAAAGAATGTTGTCTAGCTCACAGGCTAACGTGAATCGCTTTTCAGGGCGTTAACAAGTCGATAAACTGGCTTTAATTCTGAAATAGATAATTCACTCCCGTTTATTCGCCATTGGTACTAATGGGAACCGTCAGCTTGTCAGGGATAAAATGACTATAACGAGGTCAAAATGAGCAAAGAAATTAAAGCACAAGTCGTGGTACTTGGTGCAGGTCCTGCTGGTTATTCAGCAGCTTTCCGTTGTGCCGATTTAGGTTTGGAAACCGTTATCGTTGAACGTTACAGCACTTTAGGTGGTGTTTGTTTGAACGTGGGTTGTATTCCATCAAAAGCACTATTACACGTTTCTAAAGTTATCGAAGAAGCGAAAGCGATGGCCGCTCACGGCGTAGTATTTGGCGAACCGCAAACTGACATTAACAAGATTCGTTCTTGGAAAGATAAAGTTATTACTCAGCTTACTGGCGGCCTTGCTGGTATGGCTAAGATGCGTAAAGTGACGGTTGTAAATGGTTTCGGTAAATTTACCGGTGCAAACACGCTAGAAGTCGTTGGTGAAGAAACAACAACAGTTACTTTTGATAACGCGATTATTGCAGCGGGCTCTCGCCCAATTAAACTGCCATTTATTCCTCATGAAGATCCACGTATTTGGGATTCTACGGATGCACTTGAACTGAAAGAAGTTCCAAAGAAACTGCTTGTTATGGGCGGCGGCATCATCGGTCTAGAAATGGGGACTGTGTACCACTCTCTAGGTTCTCAAATCGATGTAGTTGAAATGTTTGATCAAGTGATTCCTGCGGCGGATAAAGACGTAGTGAAGGTATTCACTAAGCAAATCAAAGATAAATTCAACCTAATGCTTGAAACTAAAGTAACGGCAGTTGAAGCGAAAGAAGATGGTATCTACGTTTCAATGGAAGGCAAAAAAGCTCCAGCAGAAGCTGAGCGTTATGATGCCGTTCTTGTGGCGATTGGTCGTGTACCAAACGGTAAACTGATGGATGCTGAAAAAGCAGGTATCGAGGTAGATGAGCGCGGTTTCATCAATGTTGATAAGCAAATGCGTACTAACGTTCCTCATATCCATGCTATCGGTGATATCGTTGGTCAACCAATGTTGGCTCACAAAGGTGTGCATGAAGGTCACGTTGCAGCGGAAGTGATTGCGGGTAAGAAGCATTACTTTGACCCTAAAGTGATCCCATCGATTGCTTATACTGAGCCAGAAGTTGCTTGGGTTGGTAAAACAGAGAAAGAAGCGAAAGCAGAAGGTATCAACTACGAAACGGCTACTTTCCCTTGGGCTGCATCAGGCCGCGCTATCGCCTCTGATTGTGCTGAAGGTATGACTAAGCTTATCTTTGATAAAGAAACTCACCGTGTCATCGGTGGTGCTATCGTCGGTACTAACGGTGGTGAATTGTTAGGTGAAATCGGTCTTGCGATTGAAATGGGTTGTGATGCAGAGGATCTTGCTCTGACTATTCATGCTCACCCAACATTGCATGAATCAGTTGGCCTAGCAGCTGAAGTATTTGAAGGTACAATTACTGACCTTCCAAATGCTAAAGCGGTAAAGCGTAAGAAGTAATTTTTGTGGCTCGATATCTATTGAGCCTCGATAAAAAAGAGCGATACAGTTTTGTGCTGTACCGCTCTTTTTCTTTTTCCGATGACTCATTTAATTAATGAGTGTCGAAGTTTATTTTTTATAAATGCACAGCATATCTAAAAAGCTTGTCACCAGTTGAGTTAGGTATTCTTTGTCGGGGCGTCGATTAGCTTGGACAAAAATAGAATAACAGATGCCATGAAACAGTTTAGAAATGTTTCCAGGTTTATGGTCATTGCATAATTCACCCTTTTCAATGGCATCAGAAAATAGATCTTTGAAAAACTTCTGGTGCTGACCGTGAGTGGCTACAAAAAGTGGCCAAACATCTTCTCGGGTGGAGGTACTCCATTCAAACCAAATTTTTATCCATTGTGTATCATCAAGCACGATATCGATTAATTGTACTGATAATGCTTGTAGATTCGTTTTGACTGGAAGGTCAGGGTTGATGTTGTCAGTGATAAAGCGAGAAAAATGTTGTTCGACATCGCTTAATACTGCATCAACTAAATCTTCACGAGTAGGGAAGTAATTAAACACTGTCGCGACAGAGACTTGAGCGATTTCGGCAATATCAGCATGACCGCCTCGACCAATACCACGACGAGCAAATACTTCGATACCAATATCGAGCAGTTGCTGTTTTCTTTTCTCAGGATTTAACCGAGTCCTTGGGCGTTTTGTTATCATATCCATTATAAAGTCCTAGAATGAGCGCACTCGACGAATCACTGTCGATTTTCATTGGATGTATGATGATTCCAATTATAGGATAAGCGCACTAAAAATAATTATAGTCAGGTTTGTTATATTTATTATATGAATAAGTCTACCCTTGTTGATTGGTGTGTCAATCTGCTTGAAATGCCATCATCAGGTAGATTATGACGGGTAAAAGTTAACGTTGGCGGCTTGCAGTGCTAGAATAGGTAGCTTGACGTTAAAGTTTTGCCTCTTAATGCAGAACTTCTTTTGCTACAAAATCTAAATATTGAGAAAAATATGAAACACACTGTAGAAGTAATGATCTCTGAACAGGACGTGCAAGATCGAGTGAAAGCGCTAGGCAAATCTATTGCTGAGCATTATCAAGGATCCGAAAATTTGGTGATTGTTGGCTTGCTGCGTGGTTCGTATGTCTTTATGGCTGACTTATCTCGTTCAATTGATTTAAACCATCAGATCGACTTTATGACAGCTTCTAGCTATGGCAATAGCATGACAAGCTCGCGTGATGTTCGTATTTTAAAAGATTTGGATGATGATATTAAAGGTAAAGATGTTCTGTTGGTTGAAGACATCATCGATACCGGTAATACTTTAAGTAAGGTTTGTGAAATTTTAGAAATTCGCGAACCCAATTCGATTGAGATTTGTACTTTGCTTGATAAACCTTCTCGTCGCGAAGTGCATGTTGATGCTAAATGGATTGGTTTTGAGATTCCAGATGAATTTGTGGTCGGTGTGGGTATTGATTACGCCCAGAATTACCGTCATTTACCTTATATCGGTAAAGTTGTACCTCAAGAATAAATGGATCATTCTCCTCCGTGATGTTCATTATGAATGAAGATCATTGGTGATGAGAAACAAAAGTCAGTATTCTTATTACTGGCAACAAAAAGAGCGACCCAATAGGTCGCTCTTTTGTTGATTAGCACTTTGGCAATAGGGCATGCCGAGACTAAATATTTAATTTATCAGGGTTATCTTCATTTAGGATTTTAGCCAATGAAGCTTGGTGAGAGATTTCAAGGGATTCACGACTGTGGCATCGAACACCTAGGTCATTGAGAACACCATCACCAATACCATATACCCAACCGTGGATTTCTACTTTTTGGCCACGTTCCCATGCTTGTTGAAGCACAGTAGAGTTACCAAGGTGGTAAACTTGTTCTGCGACATTAATTTCACATAACTTATTGGCCCACTCATCTTTTGGAAATTGAGCAAGCCAGTTACGATGTTTAAGGTAGAGATCGCGAATGTGCAGCAACCAGTTATTGATAAGACCAAGGTTTGGATTATCAATTGCAGCTTGAACACCGCCACAGCCGTAGTGGCCACAGATAATGATGTGTTTAACTTTTAGCACATCGACGGCATATTGAACCACCGATAAGCAGTTTAAATCGGTATGAATAACTTGGTTTGCCACGTTGCGGTGAACAAACAATTCCCCAGAATAGAGTCCGGTAAGACGTTCTGCGGGAACTCGACTATCCGAACAACCTATCCATAGATATTCAGGGTGTTGTGATTCTTCTAATTTAGCGAAAAACTCAGGGCGTTCTGATTTTATCGACTGAGCCCAAGTTGAGTTATTTTGGAATAACTGTTTAATATCTGGCATATTATCTTCCTCGTTGATCTGCCTAACTATACACAAGACTGATAAAAAGCAAATCCGATTTGTGATCAAATCATCAATTCAAGGTAAAATATTATGTATGCATTAGAAATACAAGCGTTACGTAAAGTTTATGCCGGAGGCGTTGAAGCTTTGAAAGGCGTTTCATTGAACGTTGAACAAGGTGACTTTTATGCGCTACTTGGGCCAAATGGAGCAGGCAAATCGACGACTATTGGGGTGATTAGCTCTTTAGTCAATAAGTCGTCGGGAAAGGTCAAAGTATTTGGCTATGATATCGATTCTGATTTAGTCAAAGCGAAGCAACAATTAGGCTTAGTTCCTCAAGAATTTAATTTCAATCCATTTGAAACGGTTGAGCAAATCGTGATGCAGCAAGCTGGTTATTATGGCGTGTCGGTGTCATTAGCCAAAGAGCGCGCTCAAAAATACCTCTCACAGCTTGATCTATGGGAAAAGCGTAATGAGCGTGCCAGAAACCTCTCCGGTGGGATGAAGCGCCGTTTGATGATTGCACGTGCGTTAATGCATGAGCCGAAATTGTTGATTTTAGATGAGCCAACCGCAGGCGTTGATATTGAACTTCGTCGTTCAATGTGGGAGTTCTTGAAGAAGATAAACCAAGAAGGGGTGACCATCATTCTCACCACGCATTATTTAGAAGAAGCGGAAATGCTCTGTCGAAACATCGGCATTATTAACCGTGGTGAAGTGATCGAAAATACCTCAATGAAATCGTTATTGAATAAATTGCACGTTGAAACTTTTATCTTAGATTTACAAGATTGTGAGCAATCGCCTGTACTCGAAGATGCGAATATCACACATTTTTCACCAAACAGCTTAGAAGTTGAAATTGATAAGACTCAAGGTTTAAACCGAGTATTTGAGCAATTATCGGCTCAAGGGGTACAGGTATTATCCATGCGCAATAAAGCTAACCGTTTAGAAGAATTATTCGTCACTATTGTACGCAATGGTGAAAAGACAAATGCTGAGAAAAAACAAGCACAAGGAGCAACCCTATAATGGCTGAGTTATATTGGACTGCCTTTAAAAGTTTAGTCACCAAAGAAATTCGCCGCTTTATGCGTATTTGGGTGCAAACCATCGTTCCGCCAGCGATCACCATGACCTTGTATTTTATTATTTTTGGTAATTTAATTGGCTCACGCATTGGTGATATGAACGGCTTTACCTATATGGAATATATTGTTCCGGGTCTGATTATGATGTCTGTAATCACCAATTCTTATTCCAATGTGGCTTCCTCTTTCTTTAGTGCGAAATTTCAAAAGAATATTGAAGAGCTATTAGTCGCCCCTGTCCCTCATCATATTATAATTTGTGGTTATGTAATGGGCGGGGTCGCTCGTGGTTTAATGGTCGGCGCAATGGTAACGGGTGTGTCACTATTTTTTGTCGATTTACAGGTACATCATTGGTTTATCATTATCTCAACGGTCTTTTTTACCTCAGTAGTCTTCGCACTAGGTGGACTGATTAATGCAGTATTTGCCGATACCTTTGATGATATTTCGATTATTCCGACTTTTGTGCTAACACCACTGACCTATCTTGGTGGGGTGTTTTATTCAATTAGCTTATTGCCTGAATTTTGGCAGGGCGTATCGAAAATTAACCCAATCGTTTATATGGTGAATGCCTTCCGTTACGGCTTCCTAGGCGTTTCTGATGTAGGTATTTACACTTCATTTGGCGTTTTAGTTGTGTTTATTGTGGCGTTATATAGTGTTGCTTATTATTTGGTTTCTCGGGGTATCGGGCTACGCAGTTAATATAAAGACACACAAACGAAAAAGCCTGAATCAAGTGATGATTCAGGCTTTTTTATGGCTAAATGTTATCTAAACATCAGAGATGAACGAAGAGGTTATTCTTCTTCATTATCGCTATCTTGAGTATTTTTTGGATTCAGCTCAACCACGAGATTATCAATTAAGCGCGCTTTACCTAGGAAAGCCGACATAAGAATGACAACTTGAGTGGTTTCTTCGGTCGGTAATTGTAAGTTAGCAGCATCACGAATAAAAATTTCATCAGGCTGTAGGTCTGCCGCACGTAACTGATCGCTACCATCTTCTAAGAGCGAGGCATAATCATCACGTCCTCCACGGATTTGGCTACCAATCCAACGCATGGTTCTCGCTAATACGGGAGCTCTTTGACGCTCGCTTAAGCTTAATAAACCATTACGTGAACTCATCGCCAAGCCGTCCAATTCACGAACTGTAGGTACGCCAATCACATCAATGTCTAACGCAAGATCGCTAACCATTTTTCGGATCACTGCAAGCTGTTGGTAATCTTTTTCCCCAAAGCAAGCGACATCAGGTTGTACGATATTAAATAGCTTGGTTACGATAGTGCTGACACCACGAAAATGCCCAGGGCGAGAAGCGCCTTCTAGCATATGTGATAAACCAGGTACTTCGATAAAGGTTTGTTTATCTAGGCCTTCTGGGTAGATGATTTCAGGGGTTGGCGTGAAGACAAAATCGACGCCTTCACTATTTAATTTACTAAGATCATCCTCTAATGTTCTTGGGTAGTTATTTAAGTCGTCAGCACGTTCAAACTGCATTGGGTTAACAAAAATGCTGACCACAACTAGATCAGCGTGTTCACGTGCTTTGCGAACTAAGGTAAGGTGACCTTCGTGTAAGTTGCCCATCGTCGGGACAAAAGCAATACGACGACCATCGCGACGTACGTTTTTAAGCTGGTCTCTTAATGAGAGAATATCGGCAAAAGTTTGCATACTTGTTCCTTACTTATATCAGCACAAAACTATTCAAAGCTATGTTCAGGGCTAGGGAATACCCCAGCTTCAACATCTTGAATATATTGCTGAACAGCGGCTTGCATGCTGCCGGTTTCGGTTAAAAAGTTTTTTGAAAATTTAGGCATGTAGTTGGCTGAAATGCCAAACATATCGTGCATAACTAAGATTTGACCATCGGTGTCTTTGCCTGCGCCAATTCCGATCACCGGAATATCAAGCTCTTCGGTGATTTTCTTGGCCAGTGAGCTTGGTACACATTCAAGCACTAACAACTGAGCGCCAGCATTTTGTAATGCAATGGCATCATTAATGATCTGCTGAGCTTTTTCTTGCTCGCGTCCTTGAATGCGGAAGCCACCAAAAATATTGACTGATTGTGGGGTTAAGCCAAGGTGAGCGCATACTGGCACCGAACGTTCCGTTAATTGCTTAACGGTTTCAATTAACCAACGGCCACCTTCGAGTTTTACCATATTTGCCCCAGCACGCATTAAGGTTGCAGCATTCTCACAGGCTTGTTCTGGCGTGGCGTAGCTCATAAATGGCATGTCTGATAATAACAAGCAATTTGGGCTACCTGCGCGCACGCAGCGAGTGTGGTAGGCAATATCTTCAATGGTCACTGGTAACGTGCTTTCTTCACCTTGCAATACCATTCCGAGTGAATCACCAACTAATAATAATGGCATTTCTTGTTGTTCAAACAACTGAGCAAAGCTAGCGTCATAAGCGGTTGATGTCGCAAACTTACGACCATCCTGTTTCCACTTGAGTAAAGTGTTGATGGATACTTTTTTCATTATTTAGTCCTTTATAACAACAAACTTATCGGTTTAAGCTTGCCAAATCGAGAGCCCATTACGGTTGACGCTGTTGAGCAGCGACTTGAGCTCAGTCCCATCCGGGAGGGATAAATTAGGGGCAATTTCATTGAGTGGGTAAATTACAAACTCTCGTACTTTCATGCCGTAATGAGGCACAGTTAAACGTTCGTTATTTATCACTTGATCGCCATAAAGAAGAATATCAAGGTCTAAACTTCTTGGACCCCAACGTTCATCTTTGCGAACTCGCCCTTGTTGTTGCTCGATAGCTTGGGTGTTATCGAGTAATTCAAGAGGCGATAGTTCGGTTTGAATTTCAGCCACAGCATTGATGTAATCGGGCTGATCTTGTGGGCCCATCGGCGTACTGGAATACAACGATGAGCAAGTAATAAGTTGTATATGGGGGTGATGACGTAAAGCTTCAATGGCTCTATTGGCTTGTGCAACTGGATCGGCTAAATTGCTGCCGATAGCGATGTAGGCTGTGATCATTCTTGAGCCTTTGGTTTCGTGCTTTTTTTCTTGGCATTTGGGCGTTTACGGCGACGTCCCGTAGGTTTTTGTGTACCTAACGCTTGTACCATATTTTGGCGATGAACCGATGGGGCATCCTGGAATTCTTGCCACCATAAAGCGAGTGCTTCGGTTTGGCCTTGCTCGACTTTGCCACGCATTTCGAGCATATCAAAGCCAGCCCGGAATTTATTTAATTCCAGCAGTTGGAATGCACGCTTGCCAGTTCGGCGAGTCAGTCGAAGTTGCAACTGCCAAATATCACGAACGGTCGCACTATGGCGACGTGGTATGGCTAAATGACGAACTTGATCATCTAAAATATCGTTGCTCGCCATCATGATGGCGTCGTATTGACTAAGCTTACGTTCAACCGCAAGCTCTTGTGCTCGTTTTTGTAATGGGTACCACAAGAAAGCGGCAAACATAAAGGCTGGGTTAATACGCTTAGCTTCATTAATGCGTTTGTCTGTCGACTTTAATGCGATTTCTACCATTTGCTCGACATCAGAGTTTTGTTCTGGTGTGAAGTATTGAGCCACGGTAGGGAATAGGCTAGAGAATAAGTCAAACTCACGCAGCAGTTGGTAGGTTGCCCAACCTTGACCTGATTGCAGTAGTTTTAAGGATTCTTCAAACAAACGAGCAGCAGGAACCCCTGTCATTAAATGAGCGAGTTCTTTAATGGGAGCGGCGGTGTTCGGCTCAATCTTCATATCTAATTTAGCCGCAAAGCGAATCGCACGAATCATGCGTACTGGATCTTCGCGATAACGAGTTTCAGGATCGCCAATCATACGGATCACACCAGCTTTTAGATCTTTCACGCCATTGGCGTAATCATGGATACTGAAATCGGCAATGTTGTAATACATGGCATTGATGGTGAAATCACGACGCTCCGCATCTTCTTCCACTGTGCCGTAAACATTATCGCGTAACAGCATACCTTCTTTTGATTGTGCTGATTGATTCTTTTCTGGTTCTTGATGATGGCCACGGAACGTCGCCACTTCAATAATTTCTCGACCAAACATGATATGAGCTAAGCGGAATCGACGACCAATTAGGCGACAGTTGCGAAAAAGTTGCTTAATCTGCTCTGGGGTTGCATTGGTAGCAATATCAAAATCTTTCGGCTCTTTGTCGAGTAGTAGGTCGCGTACTCCTCCACCCACAAGAAAAGCATCGTAGCCGTGATTATGTAATCGATAGAGCACTTTCAGCGCGTTGTCACTGATGTGTGCACGCGAGATAGTATGCTCTTGGCGAGTGATAATGTTCAGATTAACGTCTCCATTTGAGCTATTCTTCGCTGAGCTCGATTGGTCTGATTTTGTGTTGGTAAATAGTTTACGACACAAATTAGCAGCTTGAGTGAAAATAACCCACCTCAGTCGTGTTGGTAATGCTGCGATGAGTAAATTCTTCAGCGAGAACAAATATTCAAAGCAAAGCTAAAAATTTCGCCAATGATAGCCTAGGTAGAGCAATTTTAGAATGGTGAATCTAGTGTTAGTGCATTAGGCAGTTGAGTTAAGCGCCAATTACGAGTGCCCCAATCGAGCATTTGTTCAATACTGGCCGACTCAAAATCCTTGGGAAGGGTAAAGCCTAAAAAGGACATTACTTTCATTAAAGTCTGCTTCGGGCTTTTAATATCAACGGCTGGAGCATGGTTTTGCTTGGATAATTTATGGCCTTGGGCATCGACTGCTAAGGGTAAATGAACATAACTCACTTCAGGGTGCTGTAAATAACGATAAAGATTGATTTGTCGTCCCGTCGGTTCGATTAAATCTGCCCCTCTCACCACTTGAGTGATGCCCTGGTCGATATCATCGAGCACCACCGCCAAGTTGTAGGCAAAGAGCCCATCTCGGCGTTTGATAATAAAATCTTCTTCAGCCAATTGTTTTGGAATGGTGATGATACCGTGTTTCTCATCGTGGAATTGTTCAATGGCATCATCCACTTTGAGACGTATTGAGCAATTTTCACTATTGATGATGTTTTTTTTTCGGCAAGTACCCAAATAAAACCCACCAGATTGTTTAATTTGTTTACGAGTGCATTGGCAGTAATAAGCGCGTCCTGATTGTAACCAAGTTTCAATTTGCTCTTGATAACGTTGGTGGCGTTGGCTTTGGTAAATCACGGATTGATCCCAATGCAAACCATAATGTTCTAACGTAGATAGAATTAAGCTTGCAGCCCCCGGCATTTCCCTAGGAGGATCGAGATCTTCAATTCGGACTAACCATTGTCCTTGATGAGATTTAGCTTGAAAGTAGCTGCCAAGAGCGGCGACAAGTGAGCCAAAATGCAGCGGTCCGGAAGGGGATGGGGCAAAGCGACCGATATAGGTAGACATGATATATACCCAAGTAACTCTCTATCTAAAGCAAAAGCCGATTTTCGCTAAAAATGAATAGCAAAAAAACCGCCCCTAAACTTTAGGGGCGGTTTTGATGGTGTTATTAACCTTGCATTTGCTTTTCTTTTAGCTCTGCGAGGGTTTTACAGTCGATACAAAGATCCGCTGTTGGTCTTGCTTCTAAACGACGAATGCCGATTTCAATGCCGCAAGATTCACAGAAACCGAAGTCATCGTCTTCGATTTTGAGCAGTGTTTTTTCAATTTTCTTGATAAGACGACGCTCGCGGTCACGGTTACGCAACTCTAAGCTAAACTCTTCTTCTTGAGATGCACGGTCAACCGGATCCGGGAAGTTTGCAGCTTCGTCTTTCATGTGGCTCATAGTGCGATTCACTTCTTCATGAAGCTGATCACGCCATGCTTTTAAAATTTTTGTAAAGTGAGCCATTTGCTCTGGTGACATGTACTCTTCACCAGCTTGCTCTTGATATGGTTCAACACCCGCAATGGCTAGAATGCCTAGCGTTTTTTTCTTGGTTAGTTCTGGCATACAGCGCTCCTACTTGCTCTTTTTAACCAATCGCTGGTTAATAAGGGCGGTACATATAGCAGAAAGAATCTTGCTTGGCAAACAAATAGATTGTTGAATGTGAATCCGAATAACAAGATTTTGTTTTTAACAAAGTTTAGTCAATAAATTCAATGGATGAACTCAATTCTATTTGTTGGGGTGATAGTTTCGCTTTGTAGCAGAGAACTTCCACTCCAGCTTCTTTTGCTTGCTTTAAAAGTTGTGAATAATTTGAGTCTATATGGTGGGCACAAGAGACTTTTTCAATGCCTGAATGCAAAACAGCGAAAAAAAGTACTGCTCGATGACCAGACTCGACCATCTCTATTAATTCCCGTAAGTGTTTTTGTCCGCGAGTGGTGACGGCATCTGGAAAGAACCCTTGTCCTATCCCTCGTTCGTTTTGCAATAAGGTCACGCTTTTGACTTCAATGTAGCAACGCCGCTCAGGGGCAGCGGGCAACCCTTCTAACAAGATATCAATGCGGCTATTTTCTTGGCCATATTTCACTTCAGTACGTAGTATCTCAAACCCAACCAACTCAGGGATTTTTTGTTGCTCAATGGCTTCGACAACCAATCCATTCGCTCTTGCAGTATTGATACAGATAGTATCGCCTTGTTGAGTTACTGATAATTCCCAGCTGTTGGGGTATTTCCTTTTAGGGTTATCGGATGTTGAATACCACACTTGATTACCCGGCTCCGCGCAACCTGTCATCGCACCAGTATTGGCACAATGTATGGTTTTGATGTCACCGTTCGGCAAGGTGACATCGGCAAGAAAGCGTTTATAGCGTTTGATTAAGGTGGCAGATTGCAAAGGGGGAGAAAAAATCATGATGGCCTTTATTTTGATGGCATTAAGCTTATTGGGTAGAATCGTCACCAACTCATCATGACATAAGGATTTACCCTTGTCACAGCTTCCTATCATTTCTGTTCTTGCTGACTTATTGTCGGCGTTAGGCACTCATTCACAAGTGATCTTGAAAGCGGCTCCAGGCGCTGGGAAATCGACCTACCTTCCTCAAGTGTTATTGCAATCAGACCGCGATGACATTGGGTTACAAGGTAAAATCATCATGATGGAGCCGCGTCGCTTAGCGGCCAGAAATATTGCTCATTATTTAGCAAGGCAATTGGGAGAAACCGTTGGTCAAACCGTCGGCTTTCGAGTGAAAGGTGAGTCGAAAGTAAGTCAGCAAACTCGGTTAGAAATTGTTACCGAAGGGGTGATGACGCGCATGCTCCAAAGTGATCCTGAACTTACTGGGGTAGGGTTGGTGATTTTTGATGAGTATCATGAGCGTAGTCTTCATGCCGATACCGCGTTGGCTTTTTGTTTGGAAGTACAACAAGCCTTGCGTGATGATTTGAAAATTTTAGTGATGTCGGCGACCTTGGATCATGAAGCGTTGAAAACGTTGCTGCCACAAGCTGCTTACATCGAATCGGATGGGCGCGGCTTCCCAATTGACTACCATTATGCGCCTTTAGCCGCCAATCAATATTTAGTGCCACGGTTAACTCAGTTGGTCCCGTTGTGGTTGGCAAAAGAATCAGGCTCGATGTTGGTGTTTTTACCCGGAGTGCGCGATATTCGTCAACTGGCTTCTAATCTTGAAGCGCTTGGTATGGCGGAGCAAGGAATTGATGTGTGTCCTTTGTATGGGCAATTAGAGGTGAAAGCGCAACAAAAAGCGATTGCTCCGAGCGTTCAAGGGCGACGCAAGGTGGTATTAGCGACCAATATTGCCGAAACCAGTTTAACCATTGAAGGTATTCGCATGGTGATGGATTCGGGGTTAGAGCGAGTAGCAAAATTTGAACCTAAAACCGGCATTACTCGACTGGAACAATCGATGATCGCTCAGTCTTCGGCTGAGCAACGTGCAGGGCGAGCAGGGCGACTGGAACCGGGAGTTTGCATTCGTTTGTATAGCCAAGAAGCGCTTAAGCAACAACCATTAGTGCCTCAAGCTGAAATTTTACATAGCGACTTAATTAGCTTGCAGATGGAATTGATGTTTTGGGGGGCGACTCAGGCTGATGAGTTGTCTTGGTTAGATCTGCCACCGCAATCGAACTTGCAACAAGCCAAAGGATTACTTCAACAGCTAGGGTTATTAAATTCTCACCATCAACTCACCTCCCACGGATTGCAAAGTCAATCGTTAGGTGTAGAGCCTCGTTTTGCCTCGATGTTATTGCGAGCAAAAGAGTTAGGTGAACGTTATTATCAGACTGCGTTAGCGACACTGGCGATGTTAGAAGAGCCGGACAAAAATAGCTTGGATATGAGTCATGATTGGCATCGCTGGAGTCAAGGCCACCATTATAAGTCTTCCGTGTTAACTCGTCGTTGCCAGCAAATCGGTCGATCTTGTGGTGTGCCATTTGATATGACATTGGTGGATAGTCAGCTAATTGGTAGTTGCGCCGCACTCGCGTTTCCTGATCGTATTGCTCAACATCGTTCTGGTGGACAGGGGCAGTTTTTACTGGCGAATGGTCACGGTGCGACAATGGATGAGCGCCATGTGTTGGCGAACTATTTCTTAAGTCATAAACATCCTGTCGACTATGACTTGATCGTCGCGATCGATATCATGCGTTCCACACATTCTATGTCTAGTCAGATCTTTCGTGCTGTGAGAGTCGAGAAGCAACAAATTGAACAGATATTTGCTGAGCAAATCGAAAGATTGGAGCATGTCCAATGGCAAGAATCGAGGGGGGGGATCCGTGCGGAAAAACAACGTCGTCTAGGGGCATTAGTTTTAGATAAGCAAGCCATTACGGATATCGCGCCGGCCCTAAAGCAAGCTGCAATGTTAGATTATATTCGTCGTAAAGGCTTATCTGTATTGCCGTGGAATGAGGTGAGTATTAACCTATTGAATCGTATCAGAAACGGTATCGAATGGATGCCAGAGCAAGATTGGCCTGTGATGAGCGATGACATTCTTTTAGCAAATCTCGAACAATGGCTTGCACCTTACATGGTAGATATAGAGAGTGTCGCCAAGATAAAGAACATTCCTTTGTATCAAGCGCTGTCATCCTATTTAGGCTGGCCGCTGAATCAAGAGATTGATCGTTGGTTGCCCACTCATTATCGTTTGCCGACGGGAACCAATAAAGCGATCCGCTATCAAGACGGTGCGGAGCCTATTTTATCGGTTCGTATGCAAGAAGTGTTCGGGGAATCGGACTCTCCATTAATTGCTCAAGGTCGTAAAAAGCTAGTGTTAGAATTACTTTCTCCAGCGCAACGACCGTTACAAATTACTCAAGATTTAGCTGGGTTTTGGCAAGGTTCGTATAAAGATGTGCAGAAAGAAATGAAAGGACGGTATCCTAAGCATGTTTGGCCAGATGATCCTGCTCACCATGTTGCAACGACTAAAACAAAACGACATTTTCCTAAATAATCTGATTTCAGGTTACGTATTACCAGGCGGAAAGACCGCCATCACGGATGTTGCATTACCATTAGGTATTGCAAAGAAAAAGGCAGAACATTGAACACACCAAAGAAGACAACGACGACTCGTCGTAAATCAACAGCAAAATCAACCACTAAGTCGCCTCGTAAAGCCGGACCTGCGAGAGGCCGTAAAACACCACCCAAGAAGAAATCATTACTGCAAAAATTGTGGAGTATTGGTTGGAAACTCGGGTTGGTCTTTTTTGCATTGATGGTCGCAGCGGGGTTTTATCTTAATGGTGTGGTGACCCAACGTTTTTCAGGCCAGCTATTTGAATTGCCAACCGTGGTGTATGCCAGAGTGATGAACCTGGAGCCTGGAAGCAATCAAACCATTACCAAGGTACGTCAGGAGCTCGATGTCCTAAATTATCGGAAAGTATCTAGTCCGATGCGTGAAGGAGAATACTCAGCCTCTTCAACAAAAATTGAGCTTTTCCGTCGTCCATTTACTTTTGAAAACGGTCCAGAGCCGGCGCGCCATGTGATGTTATATTTTGATAACAGTGGTTTGAAGCGTATTCAATCGTTGGACTCGAAAGCCGACCTTGGTTTTTTACGCATTGAGCCAAAAATGTTGGGAATGCTGGAAGCGCAAAAGCAAGAAACTCGTTTATTCTTAAAGCGTGAGCAATTCCCAGAAGCGATGGTTGAGGCGTTACTGTCGACCGAAGACCGTGATTTTTATCAACATGGTGGCGTGTCACCGCTGGCGATTGCTCGTGCTTTTGTCGTCAATTTACGCGCAGGCCGTGCGGTACAAGGCGGCAGTACCTTAACTCAGCAATTGGCGAAAAATTTATTCTTAAGCAGTGAAAAAACCTTATGGCGTAAGTTTAAAGAAGCCTATATCGCCGTGATCTTAGATTACCGATTTAGTAAAGATCGAATTTTAGAAGCCTACTTAAATGAGGTGTATTTAGGACAAAATGGTGGTGAAGCGATCCACGGTTTTGCTTTGGCGTCTCGATATTATTTTGGCCAACCATTGCAAGAGTTGCGTATTGATCAATTAGCCATGTTGGTGGGTATGGTCAAGGGGCCATCCTATTACAATCCAATTCGTCACCCTGAGCGAACCAAAGAACGTCGTGATTTAGTACTAGAGCTCATGATGACGCAAAATATCTTAACGGCTTCACAATATAGCCAAGCGGTGAGTCGAGAGCTGGATCTGCAGGAGAATCCTCATTTAGGTAAGCGTCAGCCGGCTTATTTTGAACAATTGCAGCGTGAACTCAAAGATAAAGTCGGTGATAAGTTTAAAGCCGATACAGGGCTACGTTTGTTTACGACACTCGATCCAGTCTCGCAAACGTATCTTGAGCAAGCGGTGAATAAAACACTTCCTCAACTCGAGCAACGTTCGGGGAAAGGTTTGCAAACGGCAGTGGTTGCGGTAGACCGTCAAACGGGTGAAATTCGCGCTATGATCGGTGGTCGAGACAGTGGCTTTGATGGGTTTAACCGTGCACTAAGCGCGAGTCGTCAGATTGGATCGTTAGCCAAACCTTCGGTGTACTTAACGGCGTTAGCACAACCAGAAAAGTACAATCTAGGTACTACCATTGATGATAAGCCGATTACGTTAACCAATAAGCAAGGTAAGAAATGGTCGCCAAAAAATTATGATCGTAAATTCCGTGGCGAAGTCCCTTTGTATCAAGCAATGGCGCACTCGTTAAACGTGCCAACGGTTAATCTTGGTATGAAGCTTGGTATTCCCGCGGTCATCGATACCTTGACTAAATTAGGGGTCGATAAACAAGAAATCCGTCCGGTTCCATCGATGTTTTTAGGGGCTTATTCGTTAACGCCGTATCAAGTGTCACAAATGTTCCAGACCATCACTAATTCAGGTAAAAGAGCACCGTTAACGGCATTAAGAACCGTGATGGATGTGGATGGTAATGTGTTATATGAGAGTATTCCTCGAGCTTCACAACAAGTGCCCCAACAAGCGGCGTGGTTAACGACTTATATTATGAAAAAGGTTGTCAGCGAAGGAACAAGCCGCTCATTGCAAGGGCAATACGGTTGGGCAATGTTAGCCGCGAAAACCGGTACCAGTAATGATAGTCGCGACAGTTGGTTTGTGGGGGTCGATGGCCGAGAAGTAGTCACTATTTGGACGGGGCGTGATGACAACAAACCAACCAAATTAACGGGGGCAAGTGGTTCACTGAGAACGTATGCAAATTACCTTGCTCAGCGAGCACCGGAACGTTTAACCTTGCCGTGGCCGAGCAAGATTGTGACAACTCATTTTGAGCAAACCCAAGCCGGTGGTTATCAGCCTGATTGTGGTGGGGATATTGAATTGCCGCAATGGGACATTAATGGTGATTTAAAAGATCAATGTAAAAACAACCCTTCTCGCTGGTTAAAATCGCTCTTTGATTTTTAATCACGGTATTTTCTATAAGTTGTGGTTAAATGTTGATATGCCCAAGTTACTTGGGCATATGAAGACCAGCGGTTCAATATTTATAAGGATGTTTTGTTGAAACTTGTTCGTTTTTTACTGGGGTTAGCGACGCTCCCACTCGCGTGTTTATCTGCTAGTGCTCAAGAAGTGATGCTTGATGGTTCTACTCGTCCTACGATTGCAGTCGTGCTTGCTGGTGGTGGTGCAAAAGGTGCCGCGCATATTGGTGTGTTGCAAGCGTTAGAAGAAATGCATATTCCGGTTGATATTGTGACGGGAACCAGCATGGGATCTTACGTTGGTGGTTTGTACGCTCTCGGTCTGAGCGCCCAAGAAATACAAGACACAATAAAGAGCATTGATTGGAACACGGGTTATAACGACCGAGTCAATCGTAGTGAACGTCGTGTTCGAGACAAAGAATATGACGACCGCTATCAATTACATACCGATCTTGGATTGCGCTGGCTTGAAGTCAAAGTCCCTAAAGGGGTGGTTCAAGGGCAGAATATGCTGCAAATCTTGCGCCAAAGTACTGGCAATTTACCTGCCTTCAAATCCTTTGATGATCTCCCGGTACATTATCGAGCGGTTGCTACTGATATTGTTAATCTTGAGCCTGTCGTTCTTAAAGATGGTGAGATTGTTGATGCCATGATGGCGAGCATGTCTGTACCAGGAGCACTTCCTCCTTACCCATACAAAGGAATGTTGTTGGTTGATGGTGGCGTTACTAATAATATGCCAGTTGACCTTGCTCGCTCCATGGGCGCAGATATTATTATTGCGGTCGATATCAGTACCGATTATAAAACCGAAGAGCAATTAAGTACGTTTTTGAGTGTGGGTGACCAGCTATCTAACTACTTAGTTCGTCGTAGCACTCAAGATCAAACTCTACTATTAACCCCTAATGATGTATTGCTCAAACCTGCGGTTGGTAAGATGAGCACCACCGACTTTTCACAAATGCCAGAAGCTTATGGACTTGGTTATGAAGCCGCTGAAGCACAAAAAAGTTTATTAAGTCAGCTCTCTATCAGTGCTGATAACTATTCTGCTTACCAAGCTCAAAAGCTCGCGAAACGTAGAATGGTGAAAAGTGGCGCCGAACTTGAAATTAAGCAAATCCATATTCAGAACAAAAGTCATTACAATGAGAAGCTTTTGCTTAACCGTTTAGATATTAAAAGTAGTGAGGAATATACCAGTGAAGAAATCGAGCAAAAGGTTCGTGATCTTTATGCGTTAGATCGTTTTGAGCGAGTTTCCTACGATTATCAAGATAATGGTGACGGTACCACTGACTTAAATATTCAAGTGAATGAAAAAGAATGGGGGCCAAATTACCTCGATTTTCGTTTCTTTATGGAGGACAACTTCAAAAACTCGAGCAAGTATTCTATTGGCTTAACCAGTAATTTTACCGACTTAGGGGATACCGGTGCAGAGTTGCGTTCTAACCTTGAAATCGGGACCGATAAATTATTTGGGCTTGAGTTATATGTCCCCTTGTCTTATGACCAAAATTACTTTTTATCCGTCTCCGGAATCTACAGTGATGAAAAGTCGAGTTTCTTTGTTCCTGAAGGGTTTGGGAGTTCGACAGGGAGCGAAGATAGTGCCGTACATTTATCGGATACCGATAACGCATTTCCCATTGATTACGTGAAATTAGTCGGTGACTTAGCGGTAGGGTATCAGCCAACGTTATGGCAAGAGTTGCGTTTTGGGATACGTTATACCGATGGCAATACCAGTTTAACGGGTTTACCGTTATTGGGTGAGACCAACTACACTCGCCAAGGCATTTACGCACGCTACCGGTTAGATACTCTGGATGATTTTAGTTTTCCTACGCAAGGTTACTACGCTGATGCGGAATACCTGTATTCGTTTGATCAGTATGATGATGCAGAAGATGATCAAGTGACTGAAGTCACCACAACCTTAATGGTGGCCAAAAGTTACCAAAAACACTCATTAGTTGGGCGTTTTGATTATGGCGTGGTTGATAGTGATAATTCCACTTTACCGATCGATCCTAAAGAGCTCGGTGGTTTTTTGAATTTATCGGGCATTCCTCGAGATAGCTTATTGGGACGAAATAAAGCCTATACCAGTTTAGTGTATCGTTATAAATGGTTTGATAATGACTTTGGCTTGTTTAAGTCACCCGTTTATCTCGGTGGTTCGCTCGAATATGGCGGTGTGTGGAATGATGCTGATAAAAAATGGGATACCGACTCAATGTATCTTGCCGGCTCGGTTTTCACCGGGGTTGATTCTCCAATCGGGCCAATTATTTTGTCTTATGGTCAGACTGAAGAAGGCTATCAATCGGTTTATTTAATCGTGGGTTCAACTTTCTAGAGAATGTTATGACCTCATTGAACGGACTAAATAGAATAAAATGCAGTGTTTGGCCAAGTTTTTCAGCAACTTTAGTTTCACTTTGCTAGCTTGGTCAAACTCGTTAGATTTTAATTTTTGGTTAAATTTGTTATTCTCCAACTAACATTTTGGCTCCGACCGTATTCGATTATTAAGAATCAGCCATAACACTAATTCATAATAAAACATGGGCAGGAAGCCAAATTTCCAAGGATGTTTACTCTTTATCATACATAAGAGGGTAGACCGCAAAGAGAGGAATGAGTCGTGCTTGAAGCCTACCGTAAACACGTCGAAGAGCGTGCCGCTGAAGGAATTGTCCCAAAACCTTTAGACGCAGAGCAGGTCGCTGCTTTGGTAGAACTACTGAAAAATCCACCTCAAGGTGAAGAAGAGTTTATTCTTGACCTGTTTGTTAATCGTATCCCACCTGGTGTTGATGAAGCGGCTTATGTTAAAGCTGGTTTTTTGACTGCTGTCGCGAAAGGCGAAGCTGAATCTCCATTAATTTCTCGCGAAAAAGCCGCTGAACTACTAGGCACAATGCAAGGTGGTTATAACATCGAGCCGCTAGTGAGCTTTTTAGATGATGAGCTACTTGCGCCGATTGCAGTAACAGCCCTTAAGCAAACATTATTGATGTTCGATGCTTTCCATGATGTGGAAGAAAAAGCGAAAGCAGGTAATGAATACGCTAAGGAAGTGATGCAGTCATGGGCGGATGCTGAATGGTTCCTGAATAAACCTAAACTTGAAGATAAAGTAACATTAACCGTCTTTAAGGTAACGGGTGAAACCAATACTGATGACCTGTCTCCAGCACCGGATGCATGGTCTCGTCCTGATATTCCACTTCATGCATTAGCGATGCTAAAAAATGAGCGTGAAGGTATTAACCCTGACGAACCGGGTAATATTGGTCCAATTAAACAAATTCAAGAATTAGAAGAAAAAGGTCACCCATTAGTTTACGTTGGTGATGTTGTGGGTACCGGTTCTTCTCGTAAATCAGCCACTAACTCCGTGCTTTGGTTTATGGGGCATGATATCCCATACGTACCGAATAAACGTGCTGGTGGTTTCTGCCTAGGCGGTAAAATTGCGCCAATCTTCTTTAACACTATGGAAGATGCGGGTGCACTGCCTATCGAACTTGATGTTTCTAAAATGAACATGGGTGATGTGATTGATATTTATCCTCACGAAGGAAAAGTATGTAAGCATGGCACCGATGAAGTCATTTCAACCTTTAAACTGAAAACCGACGTACTTTACGATGAAGTTCGAGCTGGTGGTCGTATTCCATTGATCATCGGTCGTGGTCTAACGGATCGCGCACGTACTTCTTTAGGCCTTGAGCCTTCAGATGTATTCCGTCGTCCAGTACCAGTAGCGGATTCTGATAAAGGCTTTACTCTGGCGCAGAAAATGGTGGGTAAAGCATGCGGTGTTGAAGGCGTTCGTCCTGGTACATACTGTGAGCCAAAAATGACCACAGTAGGCTCGCAAGATACCACTGGCCCAATGACTCGTGATGAGTTGAAAGATCTGGCTTGTCTAGGTTTCTCAACCGATCTTGTGATGCAGTCTTTCTGTCATACGTCTGCTTATCCAAAACCGGTTGATGTGAATACTCACCACACACTACCTGATTTTATTATGAACCGTGGTGGGGTATCACTTCGCCCAGGTGACGGTATCATTCACTCATGGTTAAACCGTATGCTACTACCTGATACGGTTGGTACTGGTGGTGATTCACATACACGTTTCCCACTTGGTATTTCATTCCCTGCAGGTTCTGGCTTGGTGGCGTTTGCTGCGGCAACGGGCGTGATGCCATTGGATATGCCTGAGTCAGTATTGGTGCGCTTTAAAGGCGAAATGAAGCCAGGTATTACCTTACGTGATTTAGTACATGCGATTCCTTACTACGGCATTCAACAAGGTTTACTGACGGTTGAAAAAGCCGGTAAGATCAATGAATTTTCTGGTCGCGTACTCGAGATTGAAGGTCTTGAGCACTTAACGGTTGAACAAGCATTTGAACTTTCTGATGCGTCAGCTGAACGTTCGGCTGCCGGTTGTACCGTTAAGTTGTCAGAAGAATCGATTGCTGAATACTTAAATTCAAATATCGTGATGCTGAAGTGGATGATCTCTGAAGGTTACGGTGATGTTCGTACGATTGAGCGCCGTATCAAAGCAATGGAAGAGTGGTTAGCGAAGCCTGAGTTAATGCGCGCTGATAAAGACGCTGAATATGCTCATGTGGTTGAAATTGATCTGGCTGAGATTGACCAACCTATTCTTTGTGCGCCAAACGATCCGGATGATGCCCGTTTACTTTCTGATGTACAAGGCACTGAAATTGATGAAGTATTCATTGGTTCTTGTATGACGAATATCGGTCACTTCCGTGCCGCCGGTAAGTTGCTGGAAAAACACAAAGGTGAACTTGATACTCGCCTATGGGTTGCGCCACCAACTAAGATGGATAAAGATCAGCTAACGGAAGAAGGTTACTACGGTATCTTTGGCCGTGCTGGGGTACGTATTGAAACGCCAGGGTGTTCATTATGTATGGGGAACCAAGCGCGAGTTGCCGAGAAATCAACGGTGATGTCGACTTCCACTCGTAACTTCCCGAACCGCTTGGGTAATGGTGCAAATGTATTCTTAGCGTCTGCTGAGTTATCCGCAGTCGGTGCAATTCTTGGTCGTATTCCGACTAAAGAAGAGTATTTAAGCTATGCTGAGCAAATTAATGCCACAGCAGCCGATACATACCGCTATCTGAACTTCCATAAGATGAAGCACTACACAGATAAAGCCGATACCGTGATTTTCCAAGGGCCAGCATAAGTTCTTGAGTTAATCTCGCCATGTTATAAAACCGCTGATGATGAGTCAGCGGTTTTTTTGTTTAGAAAGAAAAGAGATCTTGACTCCTTTTCCTCTATTTACAAAATTTACTCGTTACTCGTTACTCGTTACTCGTTACTCGTTACTCGTTACTCGTTACTCGCTATGTCGCAATTTTTATCGTTACCAAGTAAACTATTGATACCTTCCTAAACAATAAAAAGTGTTCCGTTATGGACTTTGAATTTAAGAAAAACACATTAGACGGCAGTTACCGTGTGGTGTTCTCCTCTGGACATGAAGCCATTGGTCATTGGTTGATTGAAGAAGTTGGCAGCGATATTGCCAAGTTAGATCATGTCTTGCTACAAGTTGGTGCACAAAGAAATATTAACCAAGAATGGCGGTTGTTAGGGCAAGATTGGAGCTTATTTTTGGAACAAAATGAGGTTCACATTTCATCTAACCTTTTGTTAAGTTTAGAAGATGAACAGTTTGATGATGATCTTTCTGCTTATGATGAAGAAAGTGAATCTTGGTGCGGCATTGAAGATTTTGAACAAGTTTTGCATTCTTGGCGTGCATTTATTCGTTAGCTTACCTTTTACTCTTCTCTTTATTTATATTCTTTTTATTCTGCTTCGTTCTTGTGAATTAAGCGCACTGTAATGGTGCGACTAATTTCCCTCCTAAATCCCCGCTTGCATTCAAGTCTATATATATCAATAGCTTAAAAAGTTGGCACGCAACTTGAAAGCAATGTAAATGTTAAAGGAATGCATCATGACGAGGGAATGCGATGAAATTAATTAGTGCAATAATCAAACCGTTTAAATTAGATGATGTCCGCGAAGCGCTAGCTGATGTGGGTATTGAAGGTATGACGGTATCGGAAGTAAAAGGTTTTGGACGTCAAAAAGGTCACACGGAGTTGTATCGTGGCGCTGAATACCAAGTTGATTTCCTACCTAAAGTGAAAGTGGAAATTGCCACGCAAAGTGACAATGTGGATCGTGTGATTGAAGCAATTATGAAAGCGGCGCAAACCGGAAAAATCGGTGATGGCAAAATTTTTGTATTTGACCTTCAACAAGCGGTTCGTATCCGTACTGGCGAAATGGACGATGAAGCACTTTAAGTAATAAAGGGACTGGAGAATTACAATATGGAAATGACAGAAATTAAATACGCGTTAGATACCTTTTTCTTACTGATATCTGGTGCACTAGTTATGTGGATGGCTGCGGGTTTTGCTATGTTAGAAGCGGGTTTAGTTCGCTCAAAAAATACCACAGAAATCTTAACCAAAAACTTCGTACTGTTCGGTATTGCTTGCACCATGTTCTTATTGGTCGGTTATAACATTATGTACGTAGGCAATGCCGAAGGTGGTGTATTCCCATCATTTGGTGGCTTAATTGGCACGCAAGCGGATGATGCATCACACTCTTTAGCGTCAGACTTCTTCTTCCAAGTTGTGTTTGTTGCAACGGCAATGTCGGTAGTTTCAGGTGCGGTTGCAGAGCGTATGAAGCTGTCTACTTTCTTGATCTTTAGCGTTGTGCTTACTGGCTTTATTTATCCAATTGAAGGTTACTGGACATGGGGCGGTGGTTTCTTATCAGCGGCTGGTTTCAGTGATTTTGCGGGCTCTGGTATTGTTCACTTAGCGGGTGCAGCAGCTGCGTTAGCCGGTGTCGTATTACTTGGTGCTCGTAAAGGTAAATATGGTAAAAATGGCGAAGTACATCCAATTCAAGGTTCAAACATGCCATTAGCAACGTTAGGTACCTTTATCCTTTGGTTTGGTTGGTTTGGTTTTAATGGTGGTTCTCAATTAGCATTATCTTCAGCAGCAGATGCAACAGCTATTGGCCAAGTATACTTAAACACTAACGCTGCAGCTGCAGCGGGTGCTGTCGCAGCTCTCATTACTGTGAAACTGATTTGGGGTAAAGCGGATCTCACTATGATCCTCAATGGTGCATTAGCCGGTTTAGTCGCGATTACTGCGGACCCAGCATCACCATCACCGATTATGTCGTTAGTGATTGGTGCCATTGCAGGTGTGTTGGTTATCTTTAGCATTTTATTCTTTGATAAGGTGAAGATTGATGATCCAGTTGGTGCCATTTCAGTACACGGTGTATGTGGTGTATTTGGCTTGTTGATGGTACCTATGAGTAACGCAGATGCGAGCTTTGGTGCACAAATCTACGGTGCTGTGGTTATCTTTGCTTGGGTATTCGTTGCAAGCCTTGTGGTATGGGGAATCTTAAAAGCAACGATGGGTATCCGTGTGACCGAAGAAGAAGAAATGGATGGTGTTGATATGCACGATTGTGGTGTTGCGGCTTATCCTGAATTTACCTCAACGAAATAATTATAGAACAGTTGATAGTCGTATTTTCGCTATCTGGTCATAATTTGTTACAAAGCCCTGCTCATTTGAGTGGGGTTTTTTGTTATTTGTGAGGTGGCAGTAGTTGAGTTAAAACCAAGTCGCCATATAATAAAGCGCATTGATAATTGTTATCATTTATATTCATATTAAGGATGAGTTTAATGAAAAAGCTATTACTTGCCTCTGTTGTGGCCGCGACCACTTTTGCACCGATGGCGATGTCTTCTGAAGAAGTCAATGTGTACTCGTATCGTCAACCATTTCTTGTTGAACCTATGTTGAAAGAGTTTACTCAAGAGACTGGGATTAAAGTGAATGTGAAGTTTGCTAAAGATGGACTAGCAGAAAAATTAGTACAAGAAGGCGAATACAGCCCTGCAGATGTAGTGCTGACGGTTGATATTAGCCGTTTAGCTGAGTTAAGTGATAAAGAGGTTGTTCAAGCGGTTAATAGTGATGTGATCAACGAGAATATCCCAGCACAATATCGAGATAAAGAAGGCGAATGGTTTGGCGTGACGACACGAGCGCGAGTGGTGTACTCATCAAAAGACCGTGTGGGTAAATTGCCTGCATCTTTTGATTATATGGATTTAGCGAAACCGGAGTATAAAGGCAAAATTTGTACTCGCCCAGGTAAGCACCCTTATAATGTTTCTTTAGTGTCAGCGATGATTGCTCATCACGGTGAAGTAGAAACGAAACAATGGTTAGAAGGTGTTAAGTCTAATCTTGCTCGTAAACCCCAAGGCAGCGATCGTGGTCAAGTTCAGGCGATTAAAGAAGGTTTATGCGATTACTCATTAGGTAATAGTTATTATTTCGGTAAAATGCTGAATGATAAAGATCAAAAAGCTTGGGCGGAAGCGGTATACATTAATTTCCCTGGTCAGGAAGCTTTTGGCACTCACGTAAATATCAGTGGCATGGCGATGGCAAAATATGCACCAAATAAAGAGAATGCACTCAAGCTTATGGAGTTTTTATCGGGTGATGTTGCACAGCAAATGTATGCGAAAGATAATTTTGAATCACCGGTAAAAGCGGGGGTTGAGCCTTCTGAATTAGTTGCTTCATGGGGCGAATATAAAGCGGATACGCTATCACTTGATGACATTGCCTCTCATCATGAAGCGGCCGTTAAGTTACTTGATGAAGTTAAGTTCGATTTATAATCCCCACTTTACTTATTAATTACTAGGGAGGCCTCGGCTTCCCTTTTTCCGTTTGAGTATGTAGTCGTCGTAATGAAAGAAAATAATTCATCATGGAAAGTTGCCAGTTGGAGTGTTGCTGCTTTGCTGGTGTTGCCGATCCTCGCGATCTTTTATACCGCTATCGGTGAGAGTGATGAGTTATTTCGTCACTTATTTTCGACGGTTCTACCTACCTATACATGGAATACATTTTTATTGGTAGTAGGAACGATGTTCCTTTCGTTGGTTTTTGGGTTGCCAAGTGCCTGGTTGATGGCAATGTGCCGACTTCCAGGGGAGAAAGTGTTGCAATGGGCTTTAGTTCTACCATTGGCGATGCCGGGGTATATCGTCGGCTACATTTATACCGATTGGTTTGACTTTGCTGGCCCCATTCAGATTTGGTTAAGAAATACTTTGGATTTGACGCCACAACAGTATTGGTTTCCAGATTTGCGTACTTTACCTGGCGCCATGACTATTCTCGCTTTAGTGCTATACCCTTACGTCTATCTTCTTGCTCGCTCCGCTTTTATGGAACAAAGTAGTTCGCTATTACAATCCGCGAGATTATTAAAATGTACACCTTGGCAAAGTTTTGTGAGAGTTTCTTTGCCTTTAGCTAGACCGGCAATTGCAGTAGGGCTTTCTTTGGTGGCGATGGAAACCTTGGGGGATTTCGGTACAGTGAGCTACTTTGCTGTCAGTACCTTAACTACGGCGGTGTACGATACTTGGCTTGGTTATTCAAACCTGACTGCCGCCGCGAAAATTTCAGCGATCATGTTGTTGGTCGTTGTCCTACTACTCAGTGCGGAGCGTTATAGTCGCCGTAAACAAAAGCACTTCCAAGCACAGTTTTCTAGTCATGAAGATAATCGTTATTGTTTGCGAGGCTGGAAAAAACTCTTTGCGCTGATATGGTGTTGGGGGCTGGTTCTGGCAGGTTTTGTTTTACCGATTATGCAATTAGTTAATTATGCTTGTCGTTATTTTGACCGTAGTTGGACGTTGGAATTTCATGAATATTCCCTCAATAGCCTAAAGGTTTCGTTTAGTGTAGCTGTGGTCTGCGTAGTGATTGCTTTATTAGTGAATTTCTATCAACGATTAATGGCTCAAGGAGATGATCGAACGATAACTTCAAGCAGTTTCCCTATGCGTTTATCTTCACTGGGTTATGCGGTTCCGGGGACGGTGTTAGCGATTGGGATTATGGTGGCGGTATTAACATTAGATCATAGCGTAAATGATCTTGCTAAACTGATGGAGTGGGGAAGACCAGGACTTATTTTTTCTGGCACTATGTTTGCTCTGATTTTTGCATTAACGGTTCGATTTGCTGCCGTGGCAATTGGGAGTGTAGAAAGTGGTCTAGCTAAAGTGTCTCCCAATTTAGATATGGCGGCTCGTACAATGGGGTGCAATACCACCCAAATGCTTAAACGTGTGCATATTCCTTTAGTGATGAGAGGGGCATTGATTGCAGGGTTATTGGTTTTTATTGAATCCATGAAAGAGTTGAATGCTTCGATTTTATTGAGGCCATTCAATTTCGAAACATTAGCGACTTATGTGTATAACTACGTCTCCGATCAGCAATTAGAGCTGGCTGCTTTACCTGCAATATTACTCGTCTTAGTTGGACTCATTCCTCTTATTTTAGTCAATCGTTCACTAGAAAAGGTACATTAAATGACAATATCTTCTCAACCTTTGGATGTCGCCACTACGGCTTTGACGATTGATAACTTAACGTGTCGTTATTCATCGAACTCTCCTTCTAATCAAGCTATTCCGGCAGTATTAGAAAAGCTTAACTTGAAAGTAAAGCAAGGTGAAATTGTCTGCTTATTAGGGGCGAGTGGGTGTGGTAAAACTACGCTATTGAAAGCGATAGCCGGCTTATTACCCTTATCATCAGGTGAGATGATTCTGAATGATAAAGTGATTGATGATGGTAAGTACTGGCTACCACCGGAAGAACGTAATATCGGGCTTATTTTTCAAGACTATGCCTTATTTCCTCATCTTACGGTGGCTGAAAATGTGGCGTTTGGTTTGACCGATAAAAGCCAATCGCAACAAAAGGCGATAATTGAAAATATGCTACAACTGGTTCATCTAACTGGTCTTGCAGAAAGATACCCTCATCAGCTTTCTGGTGGTCAGCAACAACGAGTGGCGATTGCTCGCTCCTTGGCATGTCAACCGGATTTATTATTGCTGGATGAGCCTTTTTCTAATATCGATACGCAAGTGCGTCATGAATTGATCCGCGATATTCGACGTATCTTCAAGAAGCAAGGCGTGACCGCAATATTTGTGACTCACTCGCGTGAAGAGGCTTTCGCTTTTGCGGATAAAATGGCGGTCATGAATAATGGGGTTATCGAGCAATTTGGGAGTGCTGCTCAATTGTATTATCAACCCTCGAGTAAGTTTGTCGCGAACTTCCTTGGTGGTGGCTGTTATTTGCCTGCTCAAAAGCTCGCGCCAAATCGATTTGATACTGTGCTTGGTGAAATGCAGATAGTGAGCACTGACTCCATAGCAGTAGGAAAAGCTTGTGAAATTTTATTAAGACCACAGCAGATTTTTCTTCAGCAAGATGATGATGGTGACATTCCTGTTCTTGAACAACAATTTATGGGGGATCACTGCCGTTATGTTGTGGATGTTCAGGGGGTCCATTTATTGGGCCAATCTCATCATTTACTGGAAGTCGGTCAAAAAGTTTCTGTTGATGTTGATTGCAATGGTGCCTTAATTTTTTAACTAGTTAAGGGGGATTTAAGCAGCGCTAACCGTTACTTTAGGCTGCTTATTTATTTTTTATTAAGGCGAGTGAAGCTTAGTTGTGTTAAATGTCGCTGAGTAATTGATTGAATTGTGCTAGCCATGCTGGATGGGCAGGCCAAGCTGGCGCGGTGACAAAGAGCCCGTCAGTAATAGCCTCGGTTACTTCAATTTCAGCATAACTGGCTCCGGCAAGCAGCACTTCTGGCGCGCAAGCGGGGTAAGCTGAAATTCGTTTTCCATCAATAACTTTTGCCGCCGCTAGTAGCTGTGCCCCATGACAAACCGCTGCAATCGGCTTGTTGGCTTGGGCAAAATGTTGAACTAAGGCGATCACTTTATCATTAAGCCTTAAATATTCAGGTGCTCGTCCACCTGGGATAAGCAAGGCGTCAAAATCCTCTCCGCGAGCATGCGAGAAATCATAGTTAAGAGCGAATAGGTGCCCCGGCTTTTCAGTGTAGGTTTGGTCCCCTTCAAAATCATGAATAGCGGTCTTTATGGTGTCGCCGGATTGCTTGTCTGGGCAAACCACTTTGACATCGTGCCCAAGCATTAACAGTGCTTGAAAAGGCACCATGAGTTCATAATCTTCTACAAAATCGCCAGCAATAATCAGTATTTTAGCCATACATTTGTCCTTTATGAGTGGTTCTTCATTTATTAAGTCTAGTGCGAGTTTTTATAGCTTGGATGAATTTATTGCGGCAAGGTTGAAGGTTGGCAATCAGGATGAAGTCACATAAACTGGGACTAAATATAAGGAGACGCCAATGGAACTAACGGAATTTTTGCATCAAGTGACGACAGAGCCATTATCGGTTGAATTTGAGCAAACCATCGCCGCTATCGATGCTAGCTATACTTTTACACCAACCGATTTTATTAATGGACAAGTGCATAATAAGGCAGGAGAAAATAATGGGTCTTGTAAGATCTTTGCGTTTGCCCAAATGCATAATCTAACGCAAGCACAAACCTTAGCTTGTTTCGGTAAATTTTATCGTCAGGATGTATTAGAGCATCCAGAAAATGATGATCATCAGAATATACGTAACTTTATTCAATATGGTTGGGATGGAATTAAGTTCTCCTCTCCGGCGCTGAATTAATTCAACAATTAGCAAAAAGACAGCTCAAAATAAAGCCGCGTAAGGAATGATTCTTACGCGGCTTTTTATCTAGCTTTGGGGATTACAGTGTGCTACCCAACGCATCTGGCGGAAGTGGAGTTTTATTGACTCTGTGTAAGCCCATTACAGCCAGTAATGACATGGCAAGCATCAATGCACCAAGTGGAAGTTGATTTTGTGCTGGCATCATTGCAGCCAGTAATGTTGCCATACCGGCGCCAAAGTTTTGAATACCGCCTAATAATGCACCTGCCGTTCCTGCGTGTTGCGGGAAAGGTGAAATCGCACCGGTCGTCGCTGCTGGAAATAGTACGCCAGCCCCTAAGAAATAGATGGTTGCGCCACCGACTAAACTTACCGCGTTCGTATAGCCAAATACACCAGGAATAAAGATCACCAAAGAACCAATCGCAATGGCGACCAACCCGAAGTTAAGCGCTCGTTTCTCTGAGTGACGCGTTGCAATCCAGCTCGACATTGCCGCGCCTAGCAAGTAACCAGGGATAGGCACAATAAATAACAAGCTAACCGTGGTGGCTGGCAGTTTTAGCTTACCGCCGAGCAGTACACCCGCCGCGGCTTCAAATAATGCCACACCGGCAAACGTCGCCACTAAGCATAATAAGTAGCCCTGAAACTGACGATTGCCCATCACATAGCGGTAACTGGTCGTGACAGAATCATAACGACGCGCTTCTTTAGGTAGCGTTTCTGTCATGTGAGTGAACATGATAATGGTGACGCCAATACTAAATAGCGCGAGAAATAAGTAGCTGCTACGCCAATTAAACACTTCCGTTAAGTAGCCACCTAATAATGGAGCCATTAATGGTGAAAACATAAGGCACATGCTGATCAAGCTATTCACTTTATGTAGCTCTGGACCGGAAAAGCAATCGCGACTTAATGTTCGAGCCATGGCACCGCCACAACCAATGCCCATACCTTGGATAAAACTGGCCACTAAGAATAAATGAAAGTTATGAGAAAATAACGCCAAAATAGAGCCGGCAACGTAGATGATTAAACCAGCTAAAATAATTGGTCGACGGCCTAAGCGATCCGATAATGGCCCATAGATAAATTGTGATAAGCCATAAGGGATCAAATAACACGCCATGACCGCTTGCATCGACGCTGCAGAGACATGAAATTCATGTGCCATGTAACCCATTGATGGTACATACATGGTTTGCGTCATTTGGCCCACTGCCGCCAAGATAGCGATTAAGAAGGTTAGTTTAAGTAAACTAAAAGGCGCAGACATGCATCTTCTCCACGATAAATTTAAGTAAGGAAAATGGGCGAATAATTGACCCTGAATTTGGCGTGGATATTAGAACTTAATGGTCTCTTCAGCAATAAGAATGTGAGTAAATTCACAAGAAGAAAATCAATGTGATGGATTAGTTTTTTTAATGGTAGCCAAGGCTAGGTCGCCTCGCTTACTAATCTCTCATAAGTGCTTTGGGCTTTTCATCTTTTTCGAGTGACGAGCAGCGCAGCGCCCGAAAGTCGAGAAACGAAAAAAAGAGATCGCAGCTTTCACCACGATCTCTTCCAAATCTAGGGACTAGGAACTCGTACCTAGTAACCGAATACCTATAACGCCAAAAACGCTTTCATTTGAGCGACGACACTTTCCGCGGTTTCTTTATCTTCCATTTCTGAGAAAATACGCAGTAAAGGCTCTGTTCCTGAGAAGCGGGTAATCACCCAACCACCGTTTTTGAAGTACACTTTTGCGCCATCTTCATAGCTGACTTTTTCAACTTCATATTCAAATTCAGGTAGTTGTTTTTCAACATAGATTTTGTTGTACAGCACTTCTTTTTGTGCTGGTTTAAAAGTGCAGTCTCCTTCTGCGGTATAGGCATAACCATAACGAGCGTAGATTTCATCAAGCATTTCTGACAACTTTTTGCCGGTGACACTGATGAGTTCTACCAGCAGGCTAGAGGCAAATACGCCATCTTTACCTTTGATATGACCACGAATGGTTAAACCACCTGAACTTTCACCGCCAATCAATGAATCATCGGCTTCCATTTGGCTGCTGATGTGCTTAAATCCGACAGGCACTTCAAAGCTTTTTTCACCGTGATCGGCCGCGATCTTATCCAATAGATGAGTGGTAGCAATATTGCGCACCACAGAGCCTTTCCAACCTTTGTATTCGAGCAAGTAGTAGTACAGCAACATCAATACTTCGTTGGGGTGAATGAAGTTACCTTTTTCATCAATAATACCTAAACGATCAGCATCGCCATCAGTACCAATGCCGATGTCGTAACCTTCGGCAGCGACTAGGTGTTTTAGGCGGTAGAGTGTCGCGGCACTCGGTGAGGGCATTAAGCCACCAAAAGATGGGTTTTCACCATCGTTGATCACGTCAACATCACAACGGCCATTGATCAATACGGTTTGTAGGGCGTTTTTTGCGACGCCAAACATAGGATCGATCAGTACGCGTAAGTTGGCTTTTTTGATTGCTTCAATATCAATGAAGTTGATCACTGAGTCGACAAAGTCATTCATTGGGTTGATGATTACTACTTGGCCGGATGACAATGCGTCTTCAAAGTCGATACGCTGAACATCGTTATCTTGCAATTCTGCAATTTGCGCTTCGATCTTTTGGGTGATCACTTCATCGGCATCCCGCCCACCTTCGATAAACACCTTGATGCCGTTGTAATCGGCTGGGTTATGCGAAGCGGTAATACAAGCAGAATAAGTGCACCCCATTTTGTTGCTTTGAAACATGACAATAGGTGTTGGGACAAAGCGATTAATAAAGCTAACCGTTATCCCATTTGCGGCCAATACTTCGGCAAACCAAACGGCTGCTTTATCAGATAAAAAACGGCGGTCATAGCCAATCACGAAGCCATTATTGAGCACGTTTTCCTTTTGCATGATATTGGCAACAGCCTGAGCAACCAGTCGCACGTTGGCCTGGGTGAACTCTTCACCAATAAAGGCGCGCCAACCGCCGGTTCCAAATTTGATCATATTGATATCCTTTTAAAAGAGCCGAAAAAACGAATGCTCGTTACTTGTGACTCGAAATTGTTGCTTTGAAATTCGGAATATTTTTAAGCTTTCTTCGAGACCCGAGACCCGAGACCCGAGACCCGAGACCCGAGACCCGAGACCCGAGACCCGAGACCCGAGACCCGAGACCTAGGGACTTTTACCCCATCACCACTACAACATCATTAACACTACCTGCTGCTTGAGCTGGAATCGCGCCTTCAATGGTTGCGCCATTGAGCGTGATGGATTTGACGCCTTTACTGACGCCTGATGGATTTTCCACTTTGATATTAAAAGTGGCATCGCGCCATTGACGTGTGACTTCAAAGCCTGGCCAGTTAGTTGGAATACAAGGATCAATATTTAAACCATCAAAGCCTAGACGTACGCCAAGGATAAAGTTGGTCACTGCGAAATAAGCCCAACCCGAAGTACCGGTTAACCATGGATGGTTGGCACGTCCGTGATCTTGATGATCGCGACCCATGATAAATTGCACGTAGGAGTAAGGTTCCGCGATGCGTTTTTCAATCATGTCATTTTGGTTGTATGGGTTAAGCGCATCGTAGAATTTCATGGCTTTATCACCACGGCCCAGTTTCGCTTCGGCTACCCATGCCCAAGGGTTTGGATGCGAGAAGATCGCGCCGTTTTCTTTTACCCCTTGATAAACGCGAGTGACAAAACCAATGTCATCGTTTGGTGTAGAGAAGGACGGTGAATTTAAGTGCAAGCCGTATGGTGAATACAGGTGTTCATCGACTGAGTCCATGGCACGTTCGCCACGCTCTTGTGAAACGGCGCCAGATAATACCGCTAAAGTATTTGATTCTAGGTGGATCTTACCTTCAGTTTGCTGCGCAGTACCGATCTTGTCGCCATCTTTGGTTAGGCCGCGGATATACCAACCGCCTTCGTCATCCCATAAGTGAGTTTCGCAAGCCTGGCGTACGCCTTCCGCCATGGTGGTGTATTTGTTGACATCTTCCATTTTGCCAAGGTATTTGGCGAGATCGATAAATTCTTGTAGCGCCCAGTAGTGTAAGAAAGACACCATTGATGATTCACCACCACCTAGATTTAAACAATCGTTCCAGTCAGCGCGTAGCCCTTTACAAATACCGGTATTACCCACGTATTCAGCGGAGAAATCGAGCGCCGCTTTCATGTGATCATATACAGAAGCATTTCCGCCATCGGCGTAAGGAATTTGCTCATCAAAGAAGGATTCTTCACCGGTCTCCATCACATATTTACAGATGGTAGGAACAAGCCATAAGTGATCGTCTGAACAGGTGTCTTCAATGCCGTGGATCTTATCTTCATCACTTGGCGTCGGAACGACGGTTGGTGATTTTGATGGTTTGACGTCGGCTTTTTCAGGATCAAACCAGTCAGGATCAAATAAGTGCAGACCGTAACCAGCTTTCACTTGGCCGCGTAGTAGATCGACTAAGCGTTTACGAGTCATTGCAGGATTAGAGTGAGGCACTGAAATCGCATCTTGCGCAGTATCACGGTAACCAAGACCGGTTCGACCGCCAACTTCAATGAAAGAAGCAAAGCGTGACCACACCACACAAGTTTCGGCTTGGTAGAGTGTCCAAGCATTGATCATGGTATCAAGACCTTGGTTTGGTGACTTCACTTGAAATTTGCTGCAACGTTCATCCCAATGGGCTTTAATACCTGCGAATGCAGCATCCACGTTGGCTAAGTCTTGGTATTTAGTACGCAGTTTGTCGCCATTGCCTTTACCAATGCCAAGAATGAAAGCAAAACGTACTTCTTTACCCGGTTGGATCACAAATTGTTTATGCAGCGAACCACAATGGTTATAACAAGTTTGTGCCGAATTCGAGCATCGGCCTTGCTCCACGGCAATTGGGTTGGCTTCGTCACGGTATAAACCTAGGAAGCTATCACGTTGACCATCATAAGAGTCAGGATCAAACGTTGACGCTAAGTAGTAGAAGCCTTCAAAGTCATTGGTGTTGTAATAAAGATCGTATTCGATCACGCCTTCATGATAAGTGGTACCTGCGGAATACAACGACATTTGATGGTTCTGATTATCTGATTGGATATGGCTAAATGAGAACTCAACAAAAGAAAACGCACTGATGGTACGTGGTTTGTCAGAGGTGTTTTTGATCACCACATCCCATACCTCCGCATCTTCTCCTTTAGGAACGAACAGGGTTTTGGTCGCGCTGATGCCGTTGTATTCACATTTAAATTTAGAATACGACAAACCGTGGCGAACTTCGTAGCTCGCTTCATCTAAGCTTTTTGCCACGGGTTGCCATGAAATAGACCAGTAATCGCCAGTTTCATCATCACGTAAATACACGTAGTGTCCAGGGCGATCAAAGCTGGCATTTGGGCGGAATTTAGTCACTCGGTTATATTCTGGAGAGTTGTAGAACGAGTAGCCACCTGCATTATGAGAAATCACGGTACAGAATTTCTCTGTGCCTAGGTAATTAGTCCATGGCGCCGGTACGTCAGGGCGTGTGATGACATATTCACGATTGTCGTTATCGAAAAAGCCGTATTTCATGATGTAATCCTTACTTAAAAATAAACCGTGGGAATGAGTTTTAACTTGTGTTTACCAAGGGTGAAATTGAATGCCTTGGTAAGTCATCGTGGGTAAATGCCCATTGAGACGTGCTAAAAAGTCTTCCCAGTTGCGGTGTTTCTTGTTTGTCCAACACGCTTCTGATAGAGCAAGAAGGCGAGGGAAAAGCATGTGATCAATGCGTTCTTGGCTATCAATAATTTCGCACCATAGGCCGCATTGAATTCCAAAGATGTGTTGTCGACGAGGATCGTCCTCGGCAAGTTCCGAAAAAGGTTCGTATTGGTAAGCTTTCTCAAGAGGAAGAACGCCGGCCCAGTTAACGCCTTTCTCTTCACAATGATAATCTTGTACAATATCAAGGTAGGTAAATTGAGCAGGTTGCAAGATCACATCGAAGCCTTTAGTGACGCATTCCACCCCGGCTTTTTCGCTTTGCCATGAGCAGACAATGGTCTCTTTGCTGACTTTATTACCATGCTGTACTTCTTCCCAACCAATCATGCGTTTGCCTAACTGCTGTAGTTTGTCTTCAACGTAGCGTAATAAATGTCCTTGTAATTCTTTGGCATCTTGGTAGTTGTGTTGCTGCATTAATGCTTGGCATTTCGGGCTACGAGTCCATACACCTTCGGGTACTTCATCCGCACCAATATGTACGAAAGGAGCGGGGAATAACTGCACCACTTCTTCTAATACGAGATCAAGGAAAGTGTAAGTCCCTTCTAATGCCGGAGATAAGACGTTGTCTGTGTAATATTGAATGCTGCGATACTCGGATTGATCTTCTGGATCAATCAAAAGTTCTGGTAAGGATTGAATGGCAGCACGGCAGTGGCCAGGAATATCGATTTCAGGGATCACTATAATATTGCGCTCACCGGCGTATTGAATGATGTCTTTAATTTCTTCTTGAGTATAAAAACCACCATGTTTTCCGGATAAGTTGGAATACTGTGGTTCAAGAGATGTTTCCAGACCTCGCCATGCGCCGATTTTGGTGAGTTGTGGGAGGGCTTTTATTTCAATACGCCAGCCTTCATCGTCGGTTAAGTGCCAGTGAAAAACATTAAACTTCAATTGTGCTAACTGGTTGATCAAGCGTTTGACCGTATCGACATTATGGAAGTGACGAGCGCAATCAAGCATCATGCCACGATGAGAGAATCGAGGTTTATCTTCAATTAATACACAAGGTAGTGTGCGCTGGCCATTGTGAACTTGGTGGCTTATCCATTGCCATAAAGAGGCGCAAGCGTACATAAAACCACTTGAAGAGTTAGCTTCCAAAATGATTTGTTGAGGCTGTATTTCTAGCTTGTAAGCCCCGTCAGACAAATTGGGGGTGATGACAAAACACAGGTTGCCTTGGGTGCTCATTTTTATTGTCGATTTTAAGATTTGGCTGAGTTCGCCAGCTAACCAATTGAGCGCGCTTTTCGCTTGGTTGGTGTGCGACTGAAAAATTAAAGGCTGAGTTAAATCAAAGCTTCCGTCAGTTGGGGTTAAGCTTTGTGGTTTGGGAATAATACCTTGTAAATTCGTCGATACTTCAGGTATGAAAGCGCGTTGTTTACTTGCCGATTTGAGTGTTACCGGCGTGATAATTACGGCTAATGGTTCGATTTTTCCTTCGATGTTGGTTTGGATACAAGCATCATCAAATCCATCATCTAAAAGTTGGAAAGGGGAAGTGTGGCAGCCAAATTCGACATAGTAGTGGGCATTGGCCGTTAAACTTTGATTGTCATGAGGCGTGAAGCGGCAGAAGCTTCCCGTTTGAATAATATTGCCTTGAGTTAAGCTTGCCGGTTGAATGTAACGGCGGAAGCTGACATTCAATGCCCAATCGTGCAAATCGTTATCGCTGAGATTGTGTAAGGTTAAACCAAAGCGAGTGTAATTTTCTTGTTCTTCAAGAACAGCAAGGTCAATTCGATAATCCATTTTCTCACCTTTGAGGCGTGTTGCGTTGTCAGATTTCAGCATCAGCTCAATGTAAATAAGTTGTGCTTTGGTTGGCATGCCATCATTAATGCCCCCTCGATGGCATCGTATTGAGGGGGGACCAAGTAATCTTGAATCGTGTCTGAAAGCCAAGGTTGGATGCGTTCTCCGATCCCCCCCATTAATGCGATCCGCTGTGCGCCTTTTTGAACGAGGGCACTTAAATACATTTCAATATCTTGAGCGGTTTGAGTCAGTAAGCTTTCTGCAAATACATCACCTTGATGAGCACAGGCAAAAATTTGTGGGGAGAATTGGCCATAATCACATGGACGAGCGGTTTTAGACCAAGTGACGATAGCATCGATATCATGCTTAAAATGTGTCATCACTACTTCTGTTATTGGGCTGGCAGGGTAGATACCATCTTGAACCAATAGACTGTGTTGAATCAGCCTAAGTCCCATAATGGCGCCACCTCCTAAGTCGGAAATCGGAAATTCACGGCCACCGACCACATGTTGCTTACCTTGAGTTAATAGAATGCCGCAAGATCCAGTGCCAGCGATCATGATCGCGCCATCTTGTCCTTGATGTGCGCCTAAGCACGCGCCATAAGCATCGGTATTGAGTACCACACTGGCGAAAGGGTGTGGCAGTGACATAAATTGTTGCCACGCACTTTCTTGTTCTGCCGCCGCGAGAGCGAGTCCTAGATGCATGCGAGAAAAGTCATCACGGGATAACCCAGCTTGTTGGGCGGCGATCGTGATGGCTTCAATGATTGCGCTCATTGCCACTTCAACACCTAGCAAGATATTGGCGCTGCCGCTTTTACCTTCACCCAGAAGTTGACCTTGGTTGTCTCTAATGCGCGCTCGGCAAGATGTACCGCCGCCATCAATACCGACCAATAAATCACTCATCATTGGTCTCCATTGCTGATTCTGTTACTGCATATTGTTGTGCCATGATTGCTAATAAATACCATGCACCATGTGGGATCCATTGTTCGCCCCAACGCCAGTTTTGCAACATGTCATCTTTTTGTGGCTCAGGATTAAACGCAATATCCGCTTCATCATCAAAGCCTGCGGTGATGCCGTTGCAAACCCCACCTTTGGCATTAAAGAAACCAAGCTCAGGAAGATAATCAGGGTTATTGTGACCATGCCCATCGAGCATACACATGTCGTATGGATTCAAACCTAAAATCCAATCGAGTGAGGACTGAGCATAGCTTTGTAATTGCTGTTTCAACTGCGGATCTTGCAGATAAGGCTGTACTAAATTCGCCATGGCAGAAAGTGAGCCAAGTCGTGCATTTTCGCCTTGCCACCAATAGCCAGATTCATTGTGATGAGCAATAAAGAAGGCGTCACGTTTATCGCCATCAACCGCTTTCACGTACTGACGAGGGTAGCCAAATGGGTTCGTAACTTGTTGGCTAATGGTGAGCTCAAAGCGCACGGCATTTTCAATGACCGATAAACAAGCTTTACGCAGGGAGTCATCGCTTTCAATTGCTAAATATTCAGTGAGAGCTATCGTTGGTAATCCTGCTTCGGCCGCATGAAAATAAGGTCTTGAACCATCTTGGTTGGCTGACCAAAAGTTTTCAAAGTTACCATCACTACATTGACGTAGAATCAGTGCTTGAGACCAGCGACGAGCTTCGGATAAGTAAAAACTATCTTGAGTGCTACGATAAAGTTCAACGCTGGCAAGTAGGGCACAATATTCGTCGATGATATTTTCAGTGCCATCATTAAGATATTGTTGATTGTGTTCGATTAAGTGCTGATAACCTTTGCGCGCGCAATCTAAATAGGTTTCCTGACGGTATTCACCCGATTCATTAAGGCGTGATGCCGCTGCGAGTGCTGCAATAGCAATGCCGCCACCTTGACGGAATCCGGCTTGGTAATCTTGACCTTTATGACCTTCTTGGGTTTCATAGGCGCAGATTTCACGTTGAGCGGTATCTTTGCTCCACTTATCAAATACCGTCATATAGAAGAAACCTTGTGGGCTTTGCATACGCACTAAGAAGTCAGCGCCAAACAAGGCCTCTTCGGTTAAACGAACTTGAGAGAAGGCGGCAAAATCATCGTGACTTTTAGCAAGATTTAAGCCTTTGAGCATATTCCATACCACCATCGGAATCTGCTGTGGATTTAGGTAATTGGCATACGAAAGATGGCTTAAGTATTTACTGACATCGCCCGAGGCGTCATACCAACCGCCATGTACATCAACGGTGTGTTGTGCCGATTTATCAGAGCCTAATAGTGGGGCATTGCGATCTTGTTTATCAAACTTGCCACCGCAACGCTGAGACTTAAAGTAATGCAATACATCAGAGAAGGTCTTTTTGATTAAAAGATTATTTTGGATCTCAAAACAATGGGATTGCACAGAATCGATGGACAGCAAGTAGCGACCCGCTTTAGAGAAGCGAGAAAAATCGATGTGATAAAAAATGCCCTGATGCCACTGTGCTACCTTGCCGGCGAACGTGACGGGAAATTGAGCTTCCACTTGTTGAGTGTCCGCATTAATTAACTGGACTGTGGTGGATTTGATTTCAGATTGATCCGTTTTTGAGGCAAGTACGACCGCATTTTTGCTACTAAAGCATGAATAACCAATATGGTTGATGAGAATTTGCATATCTGCTTCAAGCCTCCTGGCCGTTGCTGTGAAACGATAAAAAATCACCAGCACAGACCACATTCAAATAGATTTTGGGCATATCAATCTGACGGTTGTTTATCAGATTGATATGCAGTTTAAAAAAGAGAATTAATCTTCAAAGAGGTAACAGCGAACAAAGTGGTTTTCTGCTAACTGAGTGACGCCTGGCATTTTTTCACGGCATTTATCAGTGGCATGTAAACAACGCCCTGCAAATGGACATCCAACAGAATCTGGAGTCCAAAGTGGTATCTCACCTTTATTGCCTTTTAACTTTTCATGAATAGACTTTTTAGGATCCGGAACCGCAGACACTAGTAGTTGAGTATAAGGGTGCTGAGGATCGTGAATGATGTCATCGGTATCGCCCCATTCCACCATGTGACCGACGTACATTACGGAAAGATCTTCCGCAATATAACGCGCAGTGGCGATATCATGGGTGATGTAAAGCAGCGACATTTGCTTTTCAAACTTCATCTCTTCCATCAAGTTGAGTACCCCTGCTCGAATCGATACATCGAGCATAGAGGTTGGCTCATCGGCTAATACCACTTCAGCACCCACCGCAATGTTGCGTGCTAAGTTGACACGCTGACGTTGACCACCGGAAAGTTGGTGGGGGAATTTTGCGGCAGTTTCTTTCGCTGGGTTAAGCCCAACTTGTTCAAGCAATTCGTATACACGTTCTTGCAGTTCTTTTTTATTGCTGCTTTTTACCTTGTTATGAATAATCAATGGACGCGCAATATGATGAAAAATGTTGTGGGTTGGGTTTAGCGATCCAAACGGATCTTGCCACACCATTTGAACCCCTTCGCGATAGTGCATAAGGTCTTGGCGCTTTTTGATTTCTTGAATATCTCGACCTTTATATTCAATCATTCCGGCTGTTGGCGCGTACATTTTGGCAATCATTTTGGCGGTTGTGGATTTACCGGAACCTGATTCGCCAACGACGGCTAAACCGCGACTTTTGTACATTTTGAATGACACGTCATTGATCGCACGCATCATAGGTTGCTTGAGTGAATTACTCGTAATTGGAAAATCTTTAACGAGGTTCTTCCCTTCAATCAGTAATTTTCCGTATTTATTTGATGAGCTCATAATTGTCTCCAGCTTCTCGCTAATTCTTTTTCTTTAGGCCGTTAGTCACACAACTACACTTTCGCTTGAAATATCGGCTCACCATATAAATGGCAGTTCGATAAGCGACCTGGTTCAATTTGGCGTAATTGAGTAGGAATATGTCGACAAGTATCATGAACACGCTCACAACGAGCCTGGAAACGACAACCTTCAGGTATTTCTAATAGGTTGAGTGGGTTACCGGGAATCCCAGTCAACTTAGTCTTTGGCCCGGTTAATGGTGGGAAAGAAGACCCTAGTCCTTTGGTGTAAGGGTGATACGGCGACTCTAAAATTTCTTTTGAAGGCGCCACTTCAATTAGCTCACCTGAGTACATGATGCCTATTCGATCTGAGAATTCGACCATTAAGGATAAGTCATGGGTGATGAACAAGATTGAGAAACCAAACTCTTCTTTCAGCGCGTATATTTTCTGTAAAATTTCACGTTGAACCACAACATCCAGAGCGGTTGTTGGTTCATCCATGATGATCATTTTAGGATTAAGCGCTAATGCAATCGCAATGACTAATCGTTGACGCATCCCACCAGAGAATTGGTGAGGGTAGTCACCTAGACGATCTGGATGAATATCAACAATTTCCAATAGACCTTCTGCGCGTTTGCGTGCTTGCTCACGAGTCATATTGGTATGACGCATGATCACATCGCAAAATTGCTCTTCCATCGGTAGCACTGGATTTAATGCATTCATGGCACTTTGAAATACCATTGACATCTCACTCCAGCGGAAGCTTTGGATACGTTGCTCGCTGTATTTTAAAATATTCTCGCCGTTGAAGATCACTTCACCACCGGTGATAAATGCTGGTGGCTTATGTAAACGCATGAGTGAGAACGCGACAGTGGATTTACCACATCCAGACTCACCAGCAAGGCCAAATACTTCGCCTGGAGCAATGTCAAAACTGACGTTATTGACCGCGCGGACATCACCAGCATCCGTGATGTAGTCAACACATAGGTTGCGAATCGAAATTAGCGGTTCTTGGTTATTTATCGTTGTCATATTATTTATCTCCGCTCCAAACAGCATTTTGCGGTGGTAATTCAGGCTCGCGTGCTTTTTTGTCTTGCTCAGCAATCCTCTTCCAGCGCTTCATACCTTTGTGAGATCGAAGCTGTGGGTTAGCCACTTCATCAACTGCAAAGTTAAGCATTGCTAGGCCAACCGCTAAGGTGGTTAAAGCTAAACATGGGGTAATTAATTCCCACCAAGCGCCGACCAAAATGGCTGAAGAGGTTTGTACGTTATAAAGCATAATGCCCCAGCTGATGGTGTTTGGATCCCCAAGCCCTAAGAATGAAATCGTTGCTTCCATCATGATGGCGTACATCACTGAACCGATGAAACTAGCCCCTACGATAGAAATTAGGTTAGGTAGAATTTCCACGAAAATGATTCGAAATGATGATTCACCTAAGACTTCTGCCGCTTTGACAAATTCTTTCTCACGTAGCGCTAAGGTTTGGGAGCGAATAACCCTTGCGCCCCAAGCCCAAGAAGTACAACCAATAATCAGTGCAATGGTTAGTGGGCCGGCTTCACCGATAAAGGCGGCAAGGACAAATAGCAGTGGGTATTGTGGGATCACCAGCATGATATTCATCGCAGCAGTGAGAGTGTCATCAATTTTTCCGCCAAAGTAGCCAGCTGAAACACCAATAATGGTTGCGAGGAAACACACCACTAAGCCTGCGCCAAAACCCACACCGAGAGAAACTCGAGCGCCATAAGCTAATTGAGACCACACATCACGACCCATACGAGTTGTGCCTAGAACATGATCTTCTTTCTTCGACATGATCATGGTGCGACGATCGTTAGCTAGATTCTGTGCTATCCAGCCATCTGGGCTTTGTTTCGCCATATGAGTGACCACACTTGGGTACTCATGTGGGTTACCTGTACGACGGTCAGGTTCATGCTTAGTAATTAATGGAGCAAATACCGCCATTAGGATGAAAACGGCCAATATCACTACGCCAAACATGGCTTTCGGGTTACCTGAAAGTAATTTTATGAGTGCTTTCATGATTATTTGCCTCCCTTACGTAGGCGAGGATCTAGCACGACATACAGCATGTCGGCGAGTAAGTTAAAGAACAGCATGAATAAGGTCATGATAAGAAGTTGCCCTTGAAGAACTTGGTAATCACGAGCATTGATGGCGTTAAATAACACGCTGCCAAGACCTGGATAGTTAAAAATGATTTCTACAATAAGCTGACCACCGATTGCCATGCCCAATGACATCGAAAGCGCGGTGACACTTGGTAACATGGCGTTACGAGCAGCGTAGTTGAAAACGACACGGTTCTCGCTGAGGCCTTTGCCTTTCGCCATCGTGATGTAATCTTCATTTAGAAGGTTAATCATGTTGTTACGCATATTGATTAGGAAGCCGCCAATCTGCACTACCGAGGCACAAAAGAGAGGCAAAATAGCGTGCCATGCGACATCTTTGATAAATTGCCAGCTTGTCCAGTCGGGAGTGTTACCTGCTGTATAAGCATAACCAGTTGGGAACCAACGTAAACCAACCGCAAATACGAACATCGCTAGCATAGCGATAACCACTTGTGGAACGGCTTGAATCACTAACATTCCTGGTGAAATAAAGGCATCGTATTTACTGCCACGTTTCCATGCTGCAAAAATGCCCAGAATTGAACCGATAGAGAATGAGAAAATAACCGCAGTACCAGCTAGAAATAGTGACCAACCAAATGCGCCACCAAGTAGCTTTTCAACTGACAGAGGATAAAACTGGATAGAGGTACCTAAATTCCAGCTAAAAATGTTTTTTATGTAGGCAAAATATTGCGCGATAATACCGCCATCGACAAAGCCTAATAGCTCTTTCATTGCTGCGATACGTTCTGGCGTGACTTGAACAGTGGCATGTGCAAACATCATGGTCACTGGGTCACCTGGCATGGCTCGAGGAATCGCAAAATTAATCGTGGCAGCCACGACCAGCGCGATAAAATAAAATCCTAAACGTTTTAAGAAAAATCCCATAACTTACACCTTAACTTTCCCAGATTTTTTGGCCTGACTCTGGTTTCAGGCAGTCTATTTCAGACAAAGAAATCCCCTGACGCTGAGCGCCATACATTTTCGTATCAAGAGGGGAGTTTAAAAGCGGTGCACTGCTAGCAGTGGAATTGAGTGCACCGCAAGGTTTTTACATCTTACTTAACAGGTTTTAGGTCTAGTACTTGTAGTAGACGCTCTGGAATACCAGCCCAAATGTTTGGACGACCTTTCGGGTTTTTCTCATTCCACCAACCAGTAAAGCGCTTGGTGTTGTACTGGAACATGTATGCACCAGACATTACCGGAATCGTTACTTGGTTTTCTGCAATGATCTTCTGGATTTTATGAGCGATGTTTAGCTGCTCATCTTTATCCGCTGTTTTGTAGAAGCTGTTGAGTAAGTTGTCTAGCTCTGCATTTTTGAAGAAGTGCATAGCAAAACGTGGCATACCGTCACCGCTTTGTAGTGCTGAGTTGTAAGCTGAGTTCCAGTAAGTGTATGGATCCGCACCGTGGAAGTAGTTAGTGTAAGCGACGTCGTAATCACCCTCTAACATTGCTTGGTTATAAACCGCAAATTCAGGAGTACGAGCTTTGGCTTTAATACCAACATCTTGTAACTGTTCAACCGCAAGCTGTACCGTGTTGTTAAAGTCGGTCCAACCATTTGGTGATTGAATCAATAGTTCGAAAGACTTACCAGATGGAGTGTCGACAAACCCATCACCATCTTTATCTACGAAGCCAGCTTTCTTCAATAATGCTTTTGCACCTTCAACGTTATAAGTGTTGTATTTCTTATATTCGTTGTGAACTTTCTCATCAGACCAGGCTTCAAATGCATAACCTAGACCTGAAGCGAAATCATTTGGTGTACCGCCACCGTAGAAAGCGATGTCGATAATCGTTTGACGATCTAGCGCCATAGAGAATGCGCGACGGAAATCAACGTTAGTCAGGGCTTCTTTCTTCGCAGGATCTTTTTCTGCAAAGTTAACCATAAACGCTTGTGTACCTGATGGCGGGTACCAGTAGTGGTGATTAGGGCTTACTGATGCGTAAGTTTTATCGATATCTGGTACGAATGAAGATGTCCAGTCAAGTTCAGAGTTAACAATCTTGCCAAGTAATTGGTCATTGTTAGCAATTTGTGGGACACGTAAACAGTCAACTTCTAGATTGTCTGCATCCCAGTAATTAGGGTTACGACATTGGATGTAAAGCTGTGGAGTAAAGGTGTCAATATCAGTAAATGGACCTGTACCCACTGGGTTTTCGTTAGTGAAGCTGGTTGGATCTTTTACGTCTTTCCATACGTGCTCTGCAACGACTGGCACTTTAGATATTTCGTAAGGTACGTTTGAGTTTGCTTCTGTTAGGTGGAAGATAACTTGATAGTCACCTTTTTTCTCAACACTTTTTACCCATTTGTTGATGCCTGATTGGTCTAGTGCTGGGTATTTTTTTACTAGGTTGAAAGAGTACACCACATCGTTAGCTGTGAATTTTTGACCGTCAGACCATTTTACGCCTTCACGAATATCGAAAGTAACCGTCATTAGGTCATCAGACATTTTGAAATCTTTAGCAAGACGCATAACAGGCGTATTACCGTGCATTTCATTAAATACAACTAAAGGTTCGTAAATAAAATCTGTGGTTGTATGTAGGTTGGTTGCACCCAAGTATGGGTTAAAGTTACGAACGAATGTAGGGTAAAAGTTTGGTACTACCGTTAGCTCACTTCGTTCTGCTGCAGTGGCTATCGAAGTAAAACCAGTTGCTGCGACAGAAAGCACTGCTGCGGCGATTGCTGTTTTCTTGATATTGGTAAGCATAGCTGTTCCTTACTTTTGCTTTTGTAATTAGCTTAATAAAAAGGAATGTCATCAATTGATAAACACTCGCTTAAAACCTACCTCATCAATACCGCTTCATTTTAGTGAGAGTGAAGTTTATACACTCAATGTGGTATTTCTGAGTGGCCCGTAGGTCTTTGGCAATACAAGAAAACACCTTAGCGTTGAAATCGTCAATTTCTATTCTCGTCAAAAACGTTAAAAGAAGGGGTTTTAACGTCAAAAACGTAAAAATAAACTCTGAATGGTGTTTTTTTATTTTGGTTTTAAATGTGATTATGCTCACGTAGTATGTTTTTTTTATGTGTTGGTGTGAGTGCTTACTATCTTTTTATTTTTTTATTATCATGCTTTTTATTGTGCATTGTTTATTTGTTGATGATGATCACGTTGAAGATTCACCCTTTGTTTTCAATGGAAAAATAATATTGCCAATTTGTTGTGAGTAGGTTCGCATTACCCGTAATAAAATAGAGTTAATGGTTTTAAAAGCATCAATTAGATTAAAAAACAACGCATCTTTGTCGTTTGTTAAATGGTTTATTTTCACTGTAAATTAAGTTTTGAGCTGTCGAATCCCTGATTACGGATAATGAATATGATGAGTTGACAGAGGTTATCTCACAATAGGCATATTCATTAATGTAAATGGTTTGATGTTGATTGTGTGGCAGTATTGAGTGGCTTTTTATCATCTAGGTTGGTATTTGATGTGTATAAGTGCTTACTAGACATCGCTGGAGATTCATAAGTCTTATTTGGATTAAGGCCCTATATCCTGTTATTTACATAGAGTCATCTGATTGATTTGTTGCTTTCTAGCAATAAAAAGAAAAAGTCCACGCAGTTAACCGTGGGCTTAAGTCTTGTAGGCATCCCGTTTAGCTTGTAATTAAGGTTTGTAGTTTATCTCGGCAAATTAATAAGTGTTGGCGTTGAGACGTTTCAGAAGACGTGTGCTGTAAGATATAGTCTATGGTATTGAGCACAGTGCGCCAACGAGGCGTTTTAGGTAACGTTTCTATTCTTAAGTACTTATCTAAAGTACGCGTTTGTAAGGTGCTACGATCAAGGTATACACGCCATAAGCCACTTTGTTCGGCTAAGTTAAACTTGGTTTTTCCGGTATCCGACTCCCAATAATCGAGCGCGGTATTCATGGTGTCGACCAAAATATCACGCATGATTTGCTGTTTATCTTCACTCTTATGTGACACTTTATCGGCTAAACGAGTGAACTTTCCTCCTAGCTCTTTGAGTTGTTGAAGCTTATTTTTATCGCCTTCAAATGCATAACTGGATAATGCCTCAATGGCGGTTTCTAGATTATCGATGCGTTGAGCATTGACACCGCCACCGACATTAAAAATATACATGTATTTTAGCCCTGAGCCTTCTGGGAGGGTTAAAATATCAGTTGTGATGTGTTCACGTTTATCATCAATAAAGATGTCAATTTCGCCACAGAAATGTTCTTGAGTGGTCTTAAGGTATTTAGGGGCAATAACTTCATCAGCTTGAGAGCGTTTTAGTTGTTCTGGTGTACGTTTAAATAGCTTGGCGGCAGAATCATTAGCAAAGCGTATTCGGCCATCTTCTCGTATACATATTATTGCTTCAGGAGCGGATTCTAATTGTTCTAATAGTCGCCCTTGAGTCTCAAGTAAGCTTGCTTCTACTTGCTCTCTTATACGTAATTCTTGCTGTAGCTGGGCGTTTTCAAGTCGACGAATTTCTGCTTTGCTGGCGGTTAAGTGGGCACGAATACGGGCGGCGAGTTCTTGCTTATTAAATGGCTTAGTTAAGTAATCATTGGCCCCGCAATCAAAGCCTTTGACTCTATCACTGGTTTGACTTAAAGCCGTTAATAAAATAATAGGTAATTGGCCATGGTCATATTGCTTACGAATATCTTGGCATGCTTCATAACCACTCATTCCAGGCATCATGACATCAAGAAGCACTAGCTCTGGTTTTTCTTTTTCAATCAGCTGTATTGCTGTCATTCCATCGGTTGCAGTACGAACTCTATACCCCTCTAATCGTAAGAAACTATCAAGAATTTGCAGGTTAACGGGTTCGTCATCGGCAACCACTAACAATGGGCCATCTGGGTTCTGAGGTAATGAAGAATCGTCAATGTTGACAAAGTTATGCACATCAGGCGCTTGAAAGTGAGAATGTAAATCATCTTTTTGATAATGATTAATTTGTGCTTGGTTTGCCCCAAATTCAACTCCGAACTGCGACATTTGTAATTTCAAGCAGCCAACATCATTTTGCTAAAAATGACGGCTGGTTGCTTGAACCCTAAACACTTCTTTGGACGATAATTTATCCGAAGTTGGGCTCGCTCAACTTCATCATCACTCACCGACCGTAAATCTGTTCCTTTCTTGATATATTGTCTCAACAGGCCATTAGCATTTTCATTAGCACCGCGCTCCCAAGAACTATAAGGGTGAGCAAAATACACATCGGTTTCTAAGGCTTGTGCTACTTCCATATGACCCGCAAATTCTCTGCCATTATCGGCCGTTATAGTATGAACAAATCGTTTGTATGGCCGTAATAAGTCTATCGTCGCTCTGGTCACATCTTCTGCTGATTTTGAAGGCACTTTTTTTACTAAATAAAACCGTGTGGCTCGCTCTAAGATTGTGACAATAGCGCCCGTACCATGTTTACCAAGAACTGTATCAATTTCCCAATCACCAAAACGTGTACGATTATCGACATCTTTGGGTCTTTCATCTATTGAAATGGCATTTTTTATTGCGGGAGCTTTATCTTTCTTGCCTCTTCTATAGCGTTTATGACCTTGGCGTAAATGACGAAACAGTTTACCGCCTTGCCGTTTATTGCAGGCAATAAAACGGTAAATCCATTCATGACTGACTTTTTCTCCAATACGAGTAAGAACGTGAGATATTTGCTCTGGACTCCAGTCTTGCGTTATTAAAAACTCAATAAATTCGACACGTTGTTGCGGTACTCGATACTTAGATGCGTTTAATCGCTTTGCCCTAGATAGTTGCTGGGCTGTATCTGGTGAATATTGTTCTTTTGTACCGCATCGTCTCAACTCTCTATAGAGAGTTGAGCGGTGACATTTTACGGTTTTGGCAATTTCAGAAATTGAAATTCCCTGTTCTAAAAGGGCAGAAATCTGGTATCGTCTTCCCTCGGTCAACTGCTGATAATTCATGGTAGTCCGCTTGTTTCTTTGGCGAGAAGAGCGTACCACTTTCAGCAGTTGGTTTCCTCTTCTACACCATTCCATGAATGTCGCAGTTATTATCTGAAATCAGGGCTATTGGCAGTGAAAAACTGAAGGTAGTGCCAACGAATGGCTGGCTACTGACGTATAGTGTTCCACCCATTAATTCAATCAATTGACGGCTAATAGATAGCCCTAGTCCGGCTCCTTGACGGTAACGACTCGCATCTTGACCCGCTTGAATCAAAGGCTCAAAAATATGCTCTAGTTGATCCGCGGGGATACCTTGCCCTGTATCGACAACTTGGATTCGAACTTTTTGTTCTAATATGGTGGCCGAAATAATGATCTTACCTTCAGAAGTATATTTGATCGCATTACCCACGAGGTTATAGAGCACTTGTTCTAAACGTTGAGCATCTGCTAATACTAGAGGCAACTCTTGTGGTGTTTGGTTAATAATACGAATCGGCTTACTACCAAGAAGATGCTTGGATAGCTCTAATACTAATTGGGTTGTGGCCGCGAGATCGACCGTGGTGGTCTGAATATCAAGGTTGCCATAACGCATTTTATGGTAATCCAATAAATCATCGACCAGAGTCGCTAAGCGTTGGCCACTATTAATAATAATTGAAAGTTGGTGCTTTTGATTAGCCGGAATAGGACCATTTGCCCCAGAATTTAAAGCTTCGGCAATTCCGACCATGCCATGCAATGGTGTTCTGAGCTCGTGAGAAGTCGTAGCTAAAAACTCATCTTTTAATTTGTTGGCTAAATGCAATTCTTCATTTTGCTGGCGTATGATTTTAATATTCTCTTCTAGTTTCGTATTTTGATCGCCAATTAACTCAATTTTATCTTTGATCGAGCGTTGCATGCGAGCAAAGCTAGCTGCTAATCGGCCTATTTCATCCTTACGGTCAATGCTAATGATGTCTTGTGATAGATCACCGGCTGATACCCTTTCGGCTACCCAAGTTAATTTTAATAAAGGGAGAGTGATGAAATTGGATAAATAGTGAGAGCAGATAAACACCACAATGATTCCAATGAGCATCACGATATAAAAAATATGCTTTAGTTGCTCCACTCTTGAATAGGCTTCTTTTTCTGGCAATTCAATGACCAATGCCCACGTTTTACCTTTAATCTTTATTGGCGCATAAGCGGCGATGATTTTTTCATTAAGTGTATTACTAAAGGAGTCTACAGAAGTTTCACCTGATAATGCTTTGCTGATCACCTCAGCACTTGCACTAATTTGTTCCGTCGTAATTCCTTGAATTTTTGGTTGATTATCGCTACCGACTAAAAGCTTAGTCACGTCTTTGTTGTTATCTGTTACCGTGTTGGTTAGTGCCGTACTTGGTAGCTTAAACATGGCATAGCTGTGTAGATAGCCCTGCTGAATGATTGGCGCTCCGAGCCACAGAACTTGTTCTCCATTTTCTGTTGAAAAATCAGACAGGATAACAGGTGTGTAGTCTTCATTATTTTTACGAGATTCTTTGACGGTTTCGGTTAATTGTTTAAAGGTTTTCCCTAAGCTTGAGTCTTTATATTTACCATTAAGGAGATTAGTACCAAATTCATCGTTCTTTTTGACGGAATACGCAACATCACCACCTAAGTCGACTAATAAAATATCGCTGAAATCTGAGCGTTTTAAAATATCAACGTATGCCCAATGGTAGCGTTTGTGCAGTAATCGATACCGCTCTGTGCTGGCAAAATTAGCAGAATCAGGTAGTACCGATGTTTTGATCTGATCGCCTGAGCCAGGAATGTAACGCTGCTGTGCATTTTCTCTTGCTTGTTCTGGTGTGTCGCCTAATTTGTTAAAAGCACTGATCAGGCCGTAAAAGCGGCCGCCACTAGCGTAGGCAAGCTCTGAGCGGACCATGCCCATCACTTCCGATTCTTTAGATTTTAAATAATCGTTAATTTGTTGTTTTTTCGTGTCGCGAACTGATGTCAAATATGAGGTACTTTGTTCTTGCAGGTCTTGGCTATGTGAATGAAGGAAAAACAAGCCGATAATGGTTAAAGGCGTAAGACTTAAAACTAAAAAAGCCACCATTAAGGTGTGCTGAAGTCTTTGAAATTTATGAGTCTTATTAAGTTTTAACATGATTTTACTGCTGGCCCATTTTGAATAGATAACCTGATGAATTCACGACCTTGACGGCCGATAGGTTTAATAAAGAAGTCATAGTATAGGTGATATACCTTTTTACTATTTTATACGCGAATAGTTAAGCAAACTTGATTTTCGACAGCAAAAAAGGTGATCGACCACTATGAATGCCGAGAAAATGTCAAAATGAGAGATAGGATAAGGTTGATAAAAAACATGATGCTGTGAGAATCGATGATTCAAGCATCATGTTTATTTGGGGGGTGATAATGATGTTATTTTTTTGTCGCAGAATAAATCGAGAATTTAGTATTTTTATCGAGAGTTTGGTATTCGTCAAAAGCTTTATGGATAATCGATTGGTATTTTAAGAAGTTATTGGCCACGATGATCATCTGCCCCGCATGAGATAAATATTGCGGTGCTTGTGATAGTAACATTTCTGCTGCTGAATAATTGGTATCTAACCCTGAGTGGAAAGGGGGGTTGCTGATCAAATAATCATATTTTCCAGTGATATCGGAATAAATATCGGAGGCAAATACTTTCCCATTTAGTCCATTGGCTTCTAAAGTCGCCTTACTAGATTCAATTGCTAGAGCACTGATGTCACACATCTCAACTGAAATACTCGGATTTCGAGTGGCCATGACGCAACCAATCACACCAGCTCCGCAACCAAAATCTAAGACTCGCCCTTTTAATCTTGGGAGGGTTTCTAGGAGCAGTTCGCTACCTTTGTCAAACTCGCCATGGCTGAATACGCCCGGTAAGCTTTTAATTGTTAGGGTATCTTGTCCAATTGTGAGAGGGTAGCTTTTATACCATTCAGCTAATTTAAATGGTTTTGCAGCGGCTTTGGACTGACCCCAATAAAATGAGCAGCGTCTGGCTGAATCGTATTTTTTGACAATGCCGTATTGGCTAAACATTTTTTCAATACTCTTGACGCCAGAACGGTTTTCTCCAACAACACAAATTTCAGTATTAACGCCAAGTTTATCCATTAGCATTGCGAGTAAGTATTCGGCTTCTGCTTTGGCTTTGGGCCAATATAGCAGCAACATATCTGCTTTAGTGTCGTGTTCTAATTGTGCCCCAAAGTAAGATTGAATATTCGTATGTTGTTCAAATTGCTTGTGATAGCCATAGTGAGTGGTAAAAATGGATACTGATTCACAATGCTTGGCCAATTCGAGACAGAATAAATCTTCAGCTTCACCAGCAATTAATACATGCTTGCCGTGAAAGTATTCGAGTTGACGTTGTGCAATTTGACTTGGCGCAGTGTACGAGGACATGAATATTCTACCTAGTAATAAATCAGGCTTGATTTTCGCATAATCAAGCCTGGATACCAATCGAAACAGTGTGATGTTATTTTTATAGTGTTAGCTGTTGTCCTGCATATTGAGGAAGTGCTTAAATTCTTCTTCGTACATTTTAAATAGCACAATGGTAATGGCGAAAATGAGTGGTCCGTAGATCAGCCCAATCAAACCAAATAATTGAATCCCGCCAAGCAGTGCAAAGAAAATCATTAAGGTATCCATGCCAGCGCTACCTTGCATTAACAATGGACGTAATAGGTTATCAATAGAGCCTATGACCACAATTCCCCATACGACAATGAAAATAGCCCAACTGATTTCTCCGGTGAAAAATAAATAAGCAGCTGCTGGAACCCATACCAATGCAGTCCCGACGACAGGAATAAACGAGGCGGCACCAATCATGGTGCCTAAAAATAGGCCCGGTAACCCGACGATCCAAAAAGCTAATCCACCAACGATCCCTTGTGCTATAGCGGTTAAAAACGAACCTAACACAGCCGATTTTGAAACTTGCTCAATTTCACTTAATAGACGATCTTCTTGGCTACGAGAGAAAGGTAATATGTGTCGAATAGCATTAAATAGCTTTTCTTGATCGCGTAACAGGAAAAATAAGACAAATAACATTAAGAAGAAATTCATGATGAAGTTGGTTGCATCACCAAGAATGCCAGCACCAACCGATACCAATGTTGAGCCAAATTGTGATACAAATTTGGCGGCTCGTTGAGCGATTTCTTGAGGCTCAATATTATCAAATGGTAAGTAGTGATTAATAATGCTGAGCCCTTTTACTACGTAAGGTTCCGCGAGTACTTGTTGGATTCCTCCTTGAGTAGCCCATGTATAAACCGTTTGCGATAAATGAGCCCCTTGCTGAATGATAGATGCAAAAATAGCAAGTAAAGGAAGCACTATCACAAAGGTCAATAATAAGCAGGAAAGAAAAGCGGTACTATTACGATGGTTTGGCCAACGCTGGTTTAATTTATTGTGTAATGGAAAGGTTAATAGCGAAACAATAAATGCGATAACAATCGAGTTTATATAAGGTGTGATTAATAAATAACAGGCATAAGCGGCGCAAAGTAGGGCAATGATCAGCACCCAATGTGTGGCTGTCATCTTGAATTTATTGGGCATGGATCTTCCTTGCTTAGTGATATTAATCAGGAGTATGTTGTTACCGTCATGGGTAACACCTTAGTTATTATAATGGCGATAATTGATGGTGTGATCAATCTAAGATTTTTGGGTACACTGCTTTTATTAAAGCGACGGGGGTAAATATGGGTTGTTGTGATAATAAAAAGAGCTGTAAAACTAAATCGAAAAAGCCAATTCCATGGTTTGCGATTTTAGTGTCAATATTAGCTATACTCGTTGTTGTCAATTGGCATTAATTTTATTCGATTAACTTTATTGCCCCAAAAAAAGGCGTTAGATGGACTCTAACGCCTTTGCTTTATTCATATTTTGTTTTTTATATGGCTTTATTTATCTTGCGCCATAATTGCAAAACAACGATCAGCGGCTTCAAGTGTGGCTTCAATTTCACGAGATGAGTGAGCCAGAGACATAAAGCTTGCTTCAAATGCTGAAGGAGCAAGATAAATACCGTGCTCTAACATTAAGTGGAAGAAACGCTTAAAGCGCTCGGTATCACACTTGGTCACATCTTCGTAGCAAGTAATGTGTTTTTGATCGGTAAAAAAGAAGCCAAACATTCCACCAACACGATTAACGGCAAATGGAATACCATGCTTTTCAGCGGCTTTCTTTAAGCCTTTGGTTAACTGTTTTGTTCGCTTAGCCAGACGAGCTTCATTCTCTTCGCCTTTCAGTTCTTTCAAACAAGCGAGGCCTGCCGCCATTGCGATTGGGTTGCCTGATAAAGTACCCGCCTGATAAACCGGACCGGTTGGTGCGATATATTGCATGACATCTTTACGACCACCGAAAGCACCGACAGGCATACCACCACCGATGATTTTACCTAGTGTGGTTAAATCAGGCTTAATATCGTAGTAGTCCTGTGCGCCACCTTGAGCAACACGAAAGCCCGTCATGACTTCATCAAAAATCAGTAGTGCTTTGTGCTCATCACAAATGTCACGTAGACCTTCTAGGAAACCTTCAACTGGCGGGATGCAGTTCATGTTGCCGGCAACCGGCTCTACAATAATACAAGCGATTTGCTCTGGATTTGCTTCAAATAATGCACGTACAGAATCTAAATCATTAAAGGTGGCGGTTAAGGTGTGCTTAGCAAAATCAGCCGGAACGCCTGGAGAGCTAGGTTGGCCTAGAGTCAATGCACCAGAGCCTGCTTTTACTAATAAGCTATCTGCATGGCCGTGATAGCAACCTTCAAATTTTAGGATTTTATCTCGACCGGTAAACCCACGAGCTAAACGAATCGCACTCATGGTGGCTTCTGTACCAGAGCTTACCATGCGAAGTTGTTCCATCGATGGCACCATCTCTGAAACTAATTCTGCCATTTTGATTTCAGTTTTGGTTGGAGCGCCAAAGCTTAGTCCACGCTCTGCTGCTTTAATCACTGCATTACGAATTGCAGAATTATTATGCCCAAGGATCATTGGACCCCAAGAGCCAACATAATCAATATAAGCTTTGCCATCGGCATCAAAAATTAATGCACCATCAGCACGTTCAATAAATAGGGGATCACCGCCCACACCGTTAAAGGCTCTTACCGGAGAGTTAACGCCACCAGGAATGGTTTGTTGGGCTTTTTGGTATAGTTCAGCAGATTTGCTCATGCTCTATCCTTAAATAATGCTATTTCTTTGCTGCTCTATGGGCTGAAAAGTCAGAGCTCGAGCAGATGAGATAATTTCAGTCGCATTGTATCTAAGCTGACGAGTTTTGCACTTTTTTCACCGAGGTTTTTGGCTATGGTGGGAATTTTCGGAGAAAAGATCTAGTTTTTAGTAGAAAAAAGCCAATCCAGTTTTATTCTTGCTGAAACTCGTCCCTTGATGTTACTTAGGTATAGTTTAATTTTGATTAACCTACGATGAATACTTGAACGATAAGGTCAGGTATTAGATAATCAAGTTATCTGAAATTCATTTCAATGATGAAGTGTGTTCTACCCAATCGTCGTGCCAAGTAAATACCTTGGTAACAACGCTAATGAGAGAGGTCGTCATGAGCGATGAGCAATTACCATTATCTTTTTCTGACACTGCAGCGTCTCGCGTTAAGGTGCTGATTTCTGAAGAAGAAAACCCAGATCTAAAATTGCGCGTGTATATTACTGGTGGCGGTTGTAGTGGTTTCCAATACGGTTTTACTTTCGATGAGAACGTGAATGACGGAGATACCACGATCGTCAAACAAGGCGTTACATTGGTGGTTGATCCAATGAGCCTTCAATACCTAATTGGTGGTGTGGTTGATTATACCGAAGGCCTTGAAGGTTCTCGTTTCTTCGTTAACAACCCGAATGCGACAACTACATGTGGCTGTGGTGCATCATTTAGCGTGTAGTTTTCAAAAGTTGAATGCTTAGACTGTTGAATTGATAGAATAAAGTTCAAATAAAAGCCCAATTGATTCTTCATCAATTGGGCTTTTTTATCTCGATAGAAAAGCTGAGATATAAATCGTTTATTACTTTCCTTGGGCAATTAAGCGATGATCGTATTGCTTTAATTTATCCAGTTGTTGTTTTGCTAAAGCAATAAAACGCGTTTTCTTTTCTCCGGTGAGAGACCTAGACTGAGGTAAATCAACCGTCCTTGGATTTTTATGAACGCCATTGACGAGGAATTCATAGTGTAAATGAGGGCCGGTTACTCGCCCGGTTCCACCTAATGTGCCAATAGTGTCACCTTGTTTTACTCTTTGCCCTGTTTTTACTAAACGCTTTTTCATGTGTAAATACTTGGTGATGTAGGTGCTACTATGGCGTAAAAACACGTAGTTACCGTTAAATTGGTTATAGCCTGATTTTTCTACAATGCCATCACCAGCAGCCCAAATTGGAGTGCCGACCGGCGCAGCATAATCGGTGCCTCGGTGAGCCACGACTTTCCCTGTTACAGGATGGCGACGAGTTGGGTTGAAGTTAGAGGTAACTCGACGAAAATCAATCGGTGAGCGTAGAAAGGCTTTTTTCATTGCTCGGCCATTTTGGTCGTAATAGTTGCCATCTTCAGGGTTTAAAATAGCTTTAAACGTTGTACCTTGGTTGGTGAACACGGCGGCGAGAATGTTACCACCGCCAATGTTTTGACCTTCAACAAATTGCTCTTCAAATAACACTTCAAAATGATCACCAGAACGAATATCGAGAGCAAAGTCGATATCCCAACCAAAAATCCCCGCAAGCGACATAATTTGATTTGGTGTTAAACCTGATGTGATTGCCGCGTTCCAAAAGTTAGAAGTAATCGTCGCTTCAGAATGGTTGAAATGTTTTTTAATTTCTTTCTTTTCTATATGAGAGCGGAATCCATCTTTTACTTTGGAGATACGAAATGATTCATAAGCCGAGATAGGGCGGATTAATTGGGTAAATTGATGCTCTTCATCGAAGCCAAAGATAAGTTTATCACCTGGGCGCAAACGGGTGAGTTGTTGCTCAATTTGTTTATCCGATGAGACGAGTTGATAGAGTAGTTGAGCTGATAAACCAATACGATTAAAAAGTAATGCGGTGCTTTCACCTGGTTTTACGGTGTAGGTTTCCCAATCGGTAAATACTTTGGGGGGGCCTTGTGGCGTTAATATATCTTCTGGAATGCTGAGAGGGTAGTGTTTCCCAATTTGTAAACGCGGCTCATGGGTTGTTAACTCGTCCATATTAGGCAAAGAAAACGCAATAATAACGGTTAAAGCACTGACCAAACCGATCAGAGATTTATGAATAAGAGGTAATTGACTGATGAATGCACGCATTATTAAGAGTTATTCTGTCATTAAGGCAATAAATTGCTCGGAAAAATAAGATGAACCAGTCTAACTGGTTTCCAAAAACAGCGCTATTGCGTATTATGTTCTGATACGTATTTTTACAGAATTGTTGGGAGTAAACCTGAATGTCGAGTATTGAAGCGGCACTGGCTGAAATTAAGCGTGGTGTAGAAGAGCTAATTCCAGAAGAAGAACTGATTGCCAAATTAAAAGAAGGCCGCCCTTTAAGAATTAAACTTGGTGCCGATCCAACGGCACCAGATATCCATTTAGGTCATACCGTTATTTTAAACAAGTTACGTGCATTCCAAGAGCTGGGCCACGAAGTGACTTTTTTAATTGGTGATTTCACTGGTATGGTCGGTGATCCAACGGGTAAAAACACGACTCGTCCACCGTTGACTCGTGAAGATGTTTTGGCGAATGCGGAAACGTATAAGCAGCAAGTCTTTAAAATTCTAGATCCTGCAAAAACCAAAATTCAATTTAACTCTGAGTGGTTATCTGAGCTTGGCGCAGAAGGCATGATTCGTCTTGCGGCCAATCAAACGGTAGCTCGTATGCTTGAGCGTGATGACTTTAAAAAGCGTTACTCAAACAATCAGCCAATTGCAATTCATGAATTTATGTATCCTTTACTTCAAGGCTACGACTCTGTTGCGATGGAAACCGATGTTGAGCTTGGCGGTACTGACCAAAAGTTCAATTTATTGATGGGGCGCGAACTACAAAAATCCAATGGTCAAAAACCGCAAGTGGTATTGATGATGCCTTTGTTGGTTGGTTTAGACGGTGAAAAGAAAATGTCTAAATCGGCACATAACTATATTGGTGTGAGCGAGTCGCCAACTGAAATGTTTGGTAAAATCATGTCTATTTCTGATGTGTTAATGTGGAGCTACTACGAGTTGCTTTCATTCCGCCCATTAGAAGAAATAGAACAATTTAAAGCGGATGTTGAAGCGGGTAAGAACCCTCGTGATATTAAGATCCTATTGGCGAAAGAAATCATTGCACGTTTCCACAGTGAAGCCGATGCAGATGCCGCTGAGCAAGAGTTCATTAACCGTTTCCAAAAAGGTGCCATGCCAGATGAAATGCCTGAGTTTGAGTTTGAAGCTGGCACTGCTATTGGTAATGTATTAAAAGAAGCAGGTTTAGTTGGTTCAACCTCTGATGCAATGCGTATGATTCGTCAGGGCGCCGCTAAAATTGATGGTGCTAAAATTGAAGATACGAAATTAGTACCAGAAACGGGTACCTCGGTATATCAAGTAGGTAAGCGTAAGTTTGCTCGTATAACGATAAAGTAATCTTGTCGATTGATACTAATGAAAAGGGAGCTAATGTGCTCCCTTTTTCGTTCTTTACGATGTCGATTATCTAAAAGGATTATCCTTTCATTGATAAGGTTGGCAAAGATAAGTGCCAGCGTATTGCCGCTAAGCGAATGCTTAATGTTGAGACGACCCCGAGCAAAAATGCGGCTTGGGAAGATAGGCCAAAATATAAAGCAAGGGTGTGAATGATTCCTCCGACAATACAAGCGGTCGCATAGATTTCACTGCGCAATACCATCGGAATTTCACGGGCAAGAATATCTCGAATAATCCCGCCGCCGCAGCCGGTTAAGACTCCCATGATCACTGCAATCATCATTGAGTCTTGTAATAACAATGTTTTTTCAACGCCAATTCCGACAAATACTGCCAAGCCAATAGCATCACATACTGGCAAAATATACCAAGGTAGTTGTTTAGGTTGTCTAACCAGTAATAGTGTTGCTAAACAGGTAATAAAGATAACCCATAAATAATTATTATCGATAATCCAAAAAACGGGAGTTGCCCCTAACATCATATCCCGAATCGAACCGCCACCAATAGCGGTCACGCTGGCGAGTACGACCATACCAAAAGGGTCCATTTTCAAACGAGCCGCGAGCAGTACTCCTGAAATGGCAAAGATGGCAGTGCCGAATAAATCAAAAAAATACAGTAGGCTGATATGCATGAAGTGTTTTCTTAGTCGGTATCGATGTAGGTTAACGTTGGCGCTGATTCTACTGGTAAAAACCGCTTACGCCAAATGGTTATTTAGCGTACGTAGAGCGTGCTTGATCAAAGTAATCACACACTTGCTTTATTGCTTTTAAGCTACGCATAGTTGGGCGTGATGACCAATCTGGGTTAAGTGACCAAACAAAATTGTTTTTTACAGCGGGAATGTGTGGCCAATTTTTCCATATAGTGTCAGTTGTTGTCGCCGCCTGAGGTGTGAATATTACATCGGGTTTAAGCGCGATGACTTGCTCAACGCCAACTTGTGGATAAGCGACGGTATTATCGGTCAATATATTCTCCCCACCACAGAGATGAAAAATATCGGTCGGCCAATTAGGTGTGGTGACTGACATCATCGGCTTTTGACTAAGTTGATAAAAGTAACGAACCTTAGATTGAGTCTGATATCGGGCTCTTAGTTGTTCTAAAGTTGCGTCGAAGATATCTGCATTTTTCTGACCAATTGAGGGATCACTCGCCCAAAGGCTGAGTTGTCTAAGGTTTTTAGATATGTCATCTAAGCTATCAATGGATGAGTAGTATATGGGAATACCAAATTTCTCTAGTTGTTCAAGTTCTCGTGAACTGGCGTTCTTTTTCCAAGCGATCACTAAGTCAGGCTGAAGCGCTAAAATACGCTCCAATTTGATACCTTGATAATTAGCGACTTGTTCTATTTTTTGAGCGGCTAATGGGTAATCACTGGCTTGGCTAACCCCAACGAGTTTCGGGCCTAAGCCTGCGGAATAGGCGAGTTCAGTCGCATGTGGAGATAACGTTATTACACGTTGTGCAATGTGAGGTGATAGATTTTCAGCAAATGTGCTAGGGACGAAAAAAGTCGCTAGCAAAATAAAAAGCGCTAAAGCACGGGAGTACATATTTAATTATTACCTCATCCTTGAGCAGATATAGCCATGATAGAGTTCATGGCTGTGTAGACTCCGTTTCGCTTATTTCATTTGAGATAGCATGTTGATCACCATTTCTGATGAACGTTTTGCCGCAAGAGGCAAAAACTCATCAAAGCTCATTGGTGACTCTTTATCGGCGACATCTGAAATGGCACGCACAACCACGAATGGTTTGCGGAACTGATGACAAGTCTGCGCAACCGCTGATGCTTCCATTTCGACGGCAATGACGCTAGGGAAATGCTGGCGAATAAATGTTTGCTTTTCCGGAGTACAAATAAAAGCGTCACCCGTACAAATTAACCCGCGTACTGCGTGAGTGTCTTTCATATCTTGGAGTGCTTTTTCGGTGATATCAATTAAGGTTGGGTCTGCGCTAAAGGCGGCTGGTTGACCTGCCATCTGTCCCATTTCATAACCAAAAGCAGTGACATCAGCATCATGGTGACGAACTTCAGTCGAAATAACCACATCACCTAGATTTAAGCTTGAATCGAATCCGCCAGCAGAACCTGTATTGATAATGACGTCTGGTTGAAAACATTCGATGAGAAGGGTTGTACCTATACTGGCCGATACTTTGCCAATACCAGATTGAAGAAGGATTATTTTTACATTATTAATGCTGCCTGTATAAAAGGTGCAACCACCTTTAGTTGTCATTTCACAACCCACTAGTGATTCTTTTAGAATCGCAACCTCTTGTTCCATCGCGCCAATAATGCCAACTTTCATAATCTGTATTCTCTATATGTGCCAAAGATGGCGCGATTGTAGCATATACTTAAGTGACCTCAAGGTTCAGAGTTAATAGCAAGCGTCCTAGCCTTTAAGCAAGAAGGATAGCAGTGATAATGTTGCTATATTCTAAGCCCAATAATCGATTTAATTTTAAGGCATTGGTTTGAGCAAGTTTGCCGCAATTAATTTTTGACGTAATGTTTCTACACGGCTTTTATTTACACCAAAATCAGAATAACCAACACGAGATTTTGAGCGAACCTGAAGCTGTAGGCCTTGTTTGACAATCTCAAGGTCATCAACAAAGCGAAAAACTAGGCTGGTGGATTCTAAATGTAGTCGGTCATCGGTTTTTTTGACTGTTTTGGTTCTTTTTAAGGTCAGTGCCACTTGCTCTATTTCATCGATAGTAGTGGCTTCTGAAATGAGTTCAAATGGTGCGACTTGGTAATCACTTCTTAGCTCTTGAGTGGAAACACAGTTAGGCTTCGAGCTACATAGTAAATCGGGATTATTATCTTTCATAGCATGACTCTGAGTACAACCAGTAAGTAATATAACCATAGCTAACGTATTGAACTTTCGCATTTTTAATTACCTTTTTAGTGTTAGTTTTTTGAAGTGACTAACCATATACAAAAAAGCCCCGAATCAACGGGGCTTTAGGTTTAAGTATTACTCAGCTATTAAGCCGATTTCATGAGAGAATCTGCTCTTGCTTCTAAGTGTGAGTTACCCATTAGATATGCATCCACAGCGCGAGCACATTCACGCCCTTCATTGATACAACGAACAACGAGGGATTGGCCTGTACGCATATCACCGGCAGCAAAGACACCTTTTTGATTGGTCGCATAACCATCGGTCGCAACATTGCCTCGGTCATCGAGTTTAATGTCAAGTTGAGCCAGTACACCAGTTGGCTCTGGATATAAGAAGCCCATTGCTAAGAAAGCTTTGGTACAAGGAATGACTCGTTCAGAGCCTTCCACTTCTTTAAATCCAGGGCGCTCACCCGGCTTGGCATCATCCCAAACAATGTCCGCAATGCGTAATTCTTTCACATTACCATTTTCATCGCCGATGAATTCTTTGGTCAGAATATTCCAATGACGCTCACACCCTTCTTCGTGAGAAGTGGTGGTTTTCATGATCATTGGGTATTGAGGCCAAGGTTGGTTCGCTGGACGTTTCTCTGGTGGGATCGGCATGATCTCCACCTGAGTAATGCTCGCGGCACCATGGCGGTTAGAAGTACCTACACAGTCAGAGCCCGTGTCACCACCACCAATCACCACAACGTGATCATTTTTCGCGTGAATTTCTTCACCTTTCAGATCCATATTATTGGCGCGGCGGTTGTTTTGACCTAGGAATTCCATCGCAAAATGAACCCCTTTTAGCTCACGACCAGGAATCGGTAAATCTCGAGGTACCGTTGAACCACCTGTAAGGAGAATGACATCAAACTCTTGGCGTAGTTGCTGTGCATTGATGTTAACACCGATGTGAGCGTTAACTTCAAATTTCACACCAGCATCACGCATGAGATCAAGTTTACGGTCAATGACTTCCATACTGAGTTTAAAATCAGGGATACCAAAACGCAGTAGACCTCCAATTTTCTCATCACGCTCGAATACGGTCACTGAGTGACCTGCGGCATTGAGCTGTTCTGCTGCCGATAACCCAGCAGGTCCAGAGCCGACAATTGCAATGGTTTTCCCTGTACGGCTACGAGGTTTACGTGCTTTCGCAAAGCCTTCTTTATAGGCGCGCTCTGCAATATTTTTCTCAATATTACAAATGGTAATAGGGTCTTGGTTAATACCCAGTACACAAGCGGTTTCACATGGTGCAGGACACACTCGACCGGTAAATTCTGGAAAGTTATTGGTGCTGCTTAGAATATTCCAAGCTTCTTCCCAGCTATCACGGTATACCGCATCGTTAAATTCAGGAATGATGTTCCCAATTGGGCAGCCGCTATGACAAAACGGCACACCACAGTCCATACAACGAGAAGCTTGAGTATTGATTTTTTCACCAAACTCCTCATCGAGTACGAACTCTTTATTGTCTTGTATACGAACACTCGGATCGATTTTTTTCGGTAGTTCACGTCCGTGCTCTAAAAATCCAGTAGGCTTACCCATTGACGGCCTCCAACTCTTCCTTGTTTGCGGCTTGTTTGCGCTTTTGCAATACAGCTTTGTAATCACGAGGCATAACTTTTGCCAAGCTTGCTAGGTTATTTTCAAAATCAGCTAAGAAGTTTTGCGCAACAGTACTTCCAGTGTACTCAACATGCTTAGTCAGCATATCTTTAATGAAGGCTTTATCTTCTGCTTCAATTGGATCAAGATCCACTAATTCAGGGTTGAGCTTCTTATTGAAGTCACCGTCTTTATCCCAAACATAAGCGACACCGCCACTCATACCAGCAGCAAAGTTACGGCCTGTTGAGCCAAGGATAATTGCTGAGCCACCTGTCATGTACTCACAACCATGGTCACCAACGCCTTCAACGACTACGTGTGCGCCAGAGTTACGAACGCAGAAACGTTCACCCGCCATACCACGTATAAAGGATTGACCTGACGTTGCACCGTAAAAACATACGTTACCAACTACGATGTTGTCTTCAGCAACCACTGTCGAACGGCGATCAGGGTAGAGTACTAATGTACCGCCTGATAGACCTTTACCCCAGTAGTCATTGGCATCGCCTTCCACTTCAAACTTAACGCCTTTTGCAAGGAAAGCACCAAAAGATTGGCCAGCAGAACCGGTGAACTTAACGTTCATTGGTTTAGGTAAACCCTCATCTTTATAAACTTTCGAAATTTCATTCGATAGCATGGTGCCAGTACTACGATCGGTATTGATGATTGGGAATAAAGCTTCAACGGCTTCACCTTTGGTTAAAGCAGGTTGGGCGACTTCAATCAACTTACGATCTAAGACGGCCTCTAAACCATGATTTTGTTGCTTCTGGTTATAGATACCATCTTCAGCACGAGGCGGTTGAATGTGTAGAACAGGGCTAAGATCGAGGTTTTTGTACTTCCAGTGCTGGATATCATCACGCACTTTTAGTTTGTGTGATTGACCAACCATTTCATCGATAGTTCGGAAACCAAGTTCAGCCATCACTTCACGTAAACCTTCAGCCATGTATTGGAAGAAAGTCACGACATCTTCTACGCGGCCATCAAAACGTTCACGCAGAGTTTTATTCTGAGTCGCGATACCAACTGGGCAAGTGTTTTTGTGACACTTACGCATCATGATACAACCTTCAACCACGAGAGCCGCAGTTGCTACGCCCCACTCTTCTGCACCAAGTAAGGTAGCAATAGCAAGATCGCGAGGTGTTTTCATCTGACCATCAGACTGAACAACGATACGGTTACGTAGGCCGTTTTTCAGTAGTGTTTGGTGAGTTTCGGCTAGGCCTAATTCCCATGGTAAACCCGTGTGACGGATTGAAGACATCGGAGATGCACCTGTACCACCATCAAAACCAGCAATCAGAACTACGTCAGCTTTTGCTTTTGCAACACCTGATGCAATGGTACCAACACCCGCTTCCGATACCAGCTTCACGTTAACGCGACCATCGCGGTTAGCATTTTTCAGATCGTAGATAAGCTGAGCTAAATCTTCGATAGAGTAAATATCGTGATGCGGTGGTGGTGAAATTAAGCCAACGCCTGGAGTTGAGTGACGAGTCGCCCCGATCCAATCATCGACTTTATCACCTGGTAGCTGACCGCCTTCACCCGGTTTTGCGCCTTGAGCCATTTTGATTTGTAGCTCATCAGCGTTAGTTAGGTAGTAAGAGGTGACGCCGAAACGACCTGAAGCAACCTGTTTGATCGCCGAACGTTCCCAGTCACCATTGTCTTTTTTCTCAAAACGAATTGGGTCTTCACCGCCTTCACCAGAGTTTGACTTAGCGCCAATACGGTTCATCGCAACGGCGAGCGTTGAGTGAGCTTCGTAAGAAATAGAACCAAAGCTCATCGCCCCTGTTGCGAAGCGTTTTAAGATTTTTTCAATTGGTTCCACTTCATCTAGAGATATGGAACCTGCTGGGTTTTTGATGAAATCTAATTGGCTACGTAGGGTTGCTGCGTTATCGCCTTGATCATCAACGGTTTTCGCATATTGCTTGAATTGGCTGTAATCTTTGTTACGAGTCGATTGTTGCAATAATGAGATAGTTTCAGGGTTAAATAGGTGTTTTTCACCACGTTGTTTCCATTGATAAACCCCACCAACATCCAACATTTGGATTGGAATTTCGCGAGTAGGATAGCCAACACGATGACGGATTAGCACTTCACGTGCGATATCATCAATGGTCAGTCCTTGGATACGAGAAACGGTACCAGTGAAGTATTTATCGACCACTGATTTACTGATACCTAGCGCTTCAAAAATTTGCGCGCCATGGTATGACTGTAGCGTTGAAATACCCATTTTAGAGAAGATCTTCAATAAACCAGCATTGATGCCTTTGCGGTAATTGTTGAAGTAATCCTCAGTTGGGATCTCTGAATCGAGTTTTTTCTTCTTCTGAAGATCAACGATCGTTTCGGTTACCAAATATGGGTTAACCGCATTAGCACCATAACCGATTAATGTCGCAAAGTGATGAGTTTCACGAGCGTCACCGGTTTCAATCACGATGTCACATTTAGCACGTAGACCTTTGCGAATTAAGTGGTGATGTACAGCACCAACCGCTAGCATCGCTGGAATTGCCGCGTGGTTAGAGTTAGTTGCACGATCGGTTAATAGAATGATCGAGTATCCGTCAACCACAGCATCTTCTGCGTATTGGCAAATACGTTTTAGCGCACGCTCTAGTTTACCTGGCTCTTCAGTAGCTCGGAAAACAATATCTAACGTCTTAGCTTGTAAGTGTTCGTTATCAATTGCACGTAACTTTTCAAGTTCATCGTTTGATAATACCGGTGACTCAAGTTCTACTTTTCGGCAGTGTTCAGGGGTTTCTGTCAGCAAGTTATGATCACGACCTAGGTAGGTGTTCAGTGACATTACCATGCGTTCACGAATCGGATCGATTGGTGGGTTAGTTACCTGAGCAAAAAGCTGCTTGAAGTAATGAGATAGATGTTGTGATTGGTGTGACAAAATGGCGAGCGGCCAGTCTGCACCCATTGACATAAGTGGCTCATAACCGGTTTCTGCCAACACATGAATAATATCGTTTACTTCTTCGCTAGTAATACCGAATGCTTGTTGATGCTGAAGCAATTTAGCCGGTGAAGGTTGGTGATGCATATTGTCCGCATCAGGCAGTGTTTTTAAGGTTAATAGATTGTCTTGAACCCATTGTTCATAAGGCTTAGCGGTAGCAATGCTATCTTTTACTTCTTCATCAGAAATAATACGACCTTGCTCTAGATCGGCAACAAAGATACGACCAGGCTGTAGGCGACCACGGTATTCAATATTCTCTGGGGCAATTTCTACTGCGCCAGATTCTGATGCCATAACTAAGAAATCATCTTTGGTTACCGTATAGCGAGAAGGACGTAAACCATTACGGTCAAGGGTTGCCCCTACTTGAACGCCATCGGTGAAACACACAGAAGCCGGGCCATCCCAAGGTTCCATGATGTTGGCATGGTATTGATAGAAAGCGCGACGTGCCGGGTCCATGTTTTTATTTTCTTGCCATGCTTCAGGAATCAACATCATTAAAGCGTGTGGCAAGCTGCGGCCAGAAAGAACCAGTAGTTCTAACGCCATATCAAAGTTTGATGAATCTGAACCATTCTCTGAGCAAATCGGCAATAGCATGTCGATTTCCGCTTTTGAGAATAGGTCTGACTCTAAAATGGCTTCACGAGCTTTCATCCAGTTTAAATTGCCGCGTACGGTATTAATTTCACCATTATGGGCAATGTAACGAAACGGCTGTGCAAGACGCCATCTTGGGAATGTGTTGGTGGAGAAGCGTGAGTGAACTAACGCTAACGCGGTCACCATGCTTGGGTTTTGAAGATCTAAGAAATATTGCGGTACTTGATCGGTTGTAAGTTGACCTTTATAAACCAAGGTTTTGTATGACAATGAGTTAATATAGAAGTCATCGCCAATATTTGAAACTGACTCTAAACACACTCGAACTGTATAGTTACGCAAAACGTAAAGTTTACGTTCAAGTTCTGCAGGATCCATACTTGGACCACCAGAAATGAAAACATGTTCGAATTGAGGTTCGGTGCTAAGTGGGTCTTCGCCGATCATTGAGTTATCGACAGGTAAGACACGGTAGCCTAGGATTTCAAGATCAAGGCGCTGGGCATTGCGCTCTAAAATATCACGGCATTGCTGACGTTTGTGTTCATCCTTAGGAAATAAGACAACCCCAACACCATATTTTTCAAATGATGGGAGTTTGATACCGAGTTTGACGGCTTCTTCTAAAAGAAATTCATGAGGTTTTTGCAGTAAGATACCTGCACCATCACCACTACAAGGGTCACAACCTTGACCGCCACGGTGTTCCATGCGGGCTAGCATATCCAGCGCTTGTGTTACCACAGCGTGAGATTTACGGTTTTTTAAGTGAGCAACAAAACCGATCCCACAGGCATCATGCTCCAGCTCAGGAGTGTACAATCCTTGTGTACTTTGCTCTCTACTTACCATAGATACATCCTTCCAAGTTAAATGGCAGCTTTACGAGTTAGCGTCTATGCTTATCGAGAAAACTGCTTTGTCCTTTTATGTACTTATAATCTTCAACTTACTATGACATTGCTCGGTCTAGTAAGCGCGATTCCTTTCAACCATTCGCAGAAAACTATTTGCGAAAAAAGTGGTTCCTTAGTTCCTTTAGGAGGTAGCATTGAAAACATCCAGTTTTTTATGCTTTACCTAACGGAAACGCTAGCGATTTATCTCTGAATATTGACGTGACGTCTATCACGAAAAACACAGCATCGTTTAACCATCCTACATTTTTGTACTATGTAATTCCAACGAAAGTTGAACAAAAGTGATTAAATTTTTCACACCTTTTGCATATTAAAAGAGCTAAATATGCTTTGAGTGTTGATAATATGCGTTTTCTTTGAATTTATATGTTGCTCTTCTACTTAGTATTAAGTCGAATCATTTGCTTCAACAACACAAATTTTGGGATTGGCGAGCCTTTTGTCCGATGTTTATAAATGAATAGTGGAATTATCTCCTCACAAATAATGCATTTACTTGTAATATATACGCCTAAGGTCAGTTAAATTTAAAACAAGATGGTATGGGTGGGGCATGGAGTGGTTTTCGTTCGAGGGGGATAGCCTCTCAGTAGATGTATTATTGATGACTTTAATAGGCCTACTGATTATTTTTTATTTACATCGTACTTATCGAGAGCGCTTTCTTTCGCTCATTAAAGGTGCACCGATCGCTGTTTTTATCGTAGATTGCCAAAACGGTGAAATTTTAGATGCAAGCCGTAAGGCGATTCAATTATTGTCACTGCGGCGAGTGGGAAAGCGCTTTTTACTGCCATCATTAATGTCCCCAAAAAAATTCCTGACTATTCTCGAAGACGCACAACACGACCCTTTCCAGTATTGGAATATTTCTGAGCACAATCAACAACCATTGCATTTTTCATTTATTTCAACGATATCAAACGGACAGAAAGTGTGGGTGGTTTATGTGAGCCCTTATTCAGGGAATATGGATCACAACAAAAACACTTCTCTTGCTTTTCAGGCTTTAAATTCTTTATCTGAGCAGGTCTTCATTAAAGACCTTGATGGTAATGTATTAGCGACTAACCGTGCCTATGACCGTTTTTGGTATCAACGAGAGCAGGAAGGGATTGGTATGGAAACGGTTGTTATTACCGATGGTCGAAAATCTCAACAACGATGGACCTCAACACCTGATGGAGAGAGTTGCTTACTGGAAACTCATTTTACATCGCTAATTGCTCAAGATGGAAAAGTTACGGCAGTGGTAGGAATCAGTCATGATGTGTCGGATTGGTACTATACGCAGCAGTCTTATTCTGATGAAGTTGATAAACGTCATACCATGGAGCTTGATTTAGCAAGAAGTGAAACCTTGCTGCAATCTATATTACATGCGTCTCCCGATCCTATTGCGATGTTTAACCAAAACCGCATTCATGAAGCCTGCAACCAAGCTTATGCTGATTCGTTAGGTATTGTGAAAACGGAAGATATTATTGGACACCGATTAGATGAAATTTTACCGGAAGATACCGTAAGTCGGTTTATTGAAACTGATTTAGAGGTACTGGAGAAAAAACAAACAATACGTTTTATCGATCGGATATCAAGTGTGGGTGAGAATCCTACTTGGTATGACGTATTAAAAGCACCTTATATTGAACCATATACAGGAAATACGGGGTGTCTCTTAATTGCTCGAGATGTCACTGAACATTTTTTAATTAAGCAAAAACTAGCAGAAGCGAATGCGGAGTTAGAACGATTAAGTTATTTTGACCAAAAGCTTAAAATTTCAAATAGACGTTATTTTGATGATCAGCTTCATGCTGTTTGGCGATTGCATTTACGTCAACAATCGCCGTTAACCGTGATGGTTTGTAAAATCGATTTTTTAAATTCGTATCAGGAGCACTATGGTACTCAAGTGTGTAGTGATGGGTTAACTCAGATCGCGGCTGCCTTTGAGAGCGTTATTCAACGCGGGGCGGATTTAGTCGCGAGCAATGGAGATGACGAATTTATGTTTCTTTTACCTGAAACCGAAGCGCCAGCATGTTTATTCCTAGCGAATAAAATTCATCAAACGATGAAAGCGCTTGCAATTGAGTGTGATCCTCCCCTGAACTCTAAATATTTAACGGTCAGCATTGGGGTCGCAAGCGGTATACCGAAAAAAGGTATTACTCCTACATCAATTGTTGATGCAGCTTATGAAGCGCTTGAACTTGCTGAAAAAAATGGCCGAAACCAGACGCAAGTGAACTATCAATATTTGTCTTTAAATGGATCATCAGGAGCGAATAACCCATTATGAAACTATTAAAAAACCTCGCTCAATATTATGTCGACTTGTTGGTTAAATTGGGAATGGTTCGATTCTCTATGTTGTTGGCTCTAGCATTAGTTTGCTTTTCTGTACTATTGCAAGCGGTCGTAAGCTTAGCTTTGCGAGGTCAAATAGAGAATATTGTTATTATTCGTTCGGTTTTTTTTGGTTTATTAATTACCCCTTGGGCAGTGTATTTTTTGACGGTTGTGGTGGAGCAGCTGGAAGAATCACGTCAACGTTTAAGTAAAATGGTCGAAAAACTCAAAGATATGCGTCAGCGAGACCATCAATTGAACCTTGAATTACAAGCGAATATTCAACAGTTAAATCAAGAGATTGCCGAGAGAAAAAAAGCAGAAGAGGCCCGTTTAGAGGCGATTCAAGATTTAGAAGGGGAAGTTTACCAGCGCGAAAGAACTCAAATGGAATTAGCAGAACGTACGGCATTGATGCGTTCATTTTTAGATGCTTCTCCCGATTTGATTTATTATCGAAATACCGAGGGAATATTCTCTGGTTGTAATAAAGCGTTCGAAGAGCTGGTTGGTTTGTCTGAATCTGAATTGGTCGGTCTATCGATCTATGATGTTTATAAAGATGACTCTACGCATCAACAAGTAAAAGAAACCGATAAAATTGTTTTTTCAGAAAATAGAGAATTGGCTTATGATTTATGCCTTCAATATCCCGATGGAAAAGAAGCGTACTTTGAGTTTCGTAAGTTGCCTTTCTATAACAAATCTAAGCAATTAATCGGTCTCGTTGGCTTTGGTCGTGATATTACCGAGAGAAAAGCGTATCAAGATGCGTTGTTAAAGGCGAGCCAGGATAAGACTAAATTTATTTCAACCATAAGCCATGAGCTAAGAACCCCACTCAATGGCATTGTCGGCTTAAGCCGAATGTTACTCGATTCTAAGTTAGATCAAGAGCAACGTCAGTATATGCAGACTATCAATGTCAGTGCGATTACGTTAGGGCATATATTTAACGATGTGATTGATCTGGATAAGTTTGACCGAAGTGAGCTAGAGCTGCTCCCGGTTGCGACAGATTTTCAAAGTTTCATCACCGATATAGAAAGTATTTCCGGTCTGATGGCAGAGCAAAAAGGGTTAACATTCGAGCTTGATCGCTTAACTGAATTGCCGTCAGCCATTTTGGTGGATGCGACCCGCCTTCGTCAAGTTCTGTGGAATCTGCTAAATAACGCAATGAAATTCACGAAACAAGGTGGGGTAACCGTTAATGTCAGTGCCGATATTGACGGTGAATTTGCCAATATTGAATTTGAAATTGAAGATACGGGCATCGGTATTCCTGACAGTGAAATCGATAATATTTTTGGTATGTATTATCAAGTGAAATCAGGTAAGGATAACCTTCATGCTGTTGGTACGGGAATTGGTTTAGCGGTATCACAGGAATTTACTCATCGCATGGGAGGCCAAATTACCGTATCCAGTGAGTTAGGATTTGGCAGTACTTTCGTTGTGTCGATTAGGGTTCCCGTTACCCAAATGCAAGACTCATTAAACAATGTCGATATGCAACCAAGTTTGCGTATTTTTATGGTCGAAGATATTGAGCTAAATATTACGGTTGCACGTTCAGTATTAGAAAACTTGGGTCATACTGTTGACGTTGCGATGACAGGAGAAGAAGCATTAACGAACTTTATTCCTGAACAATACGATTTGGTTTTTCTCGATATTCAACTGCCGGATATGACAGGTTTTGATATTGCTCAGCAATTAAGACGAACGTATTCTCAGTTACCACCATTAGTCGCCTTGACAGCTAATGTGATGAAAAGTAAATCTACATATATTGAAAAAGGTATGGATGACGCGATAAGCAAACCGTTATCGATTAAAGATATTCATCAGGTTATCGCGAAGTTTTCTTCGTCTCATCGTCGTGAACAACCTCTTAATATATCTACAAAACCGGTTTCAAATCCCGAGCAGAATAAGAGTGAAAGTGAAGATCTTGAAGCCGTGATAGATACTGAAATGTTACTTTCTTATCTTGAGATTGTTGGTAAGCAATCCGTTTTAGACAGCTTGTTGATGTTTGAACAAACTATTCCTGATTATATGCAGCAGTTGAATCAATATCTTAATAATCAAGATGATGAAAACTTGGTTTCTGAGGCCCATAAAATAAAAGGGGCGGCTGGCTCGGTGGGATTACGAAGAATCCAAGAACTCGCACAACTCGCTCAAACTCCAGAAGCTTCGGATTGGCGTGACAATGTGTCAACTTGGGTTAAAAAGATGAATCAGTATTTTCAACAAGATATTGATTATTTAAAACAATGGATTGAACAGCAGTCATAATAAAAAAGGCCTCGTAATACACGAGGCCTTTCTGTCAATCATGCAAGTACGAGTCATCTTACTCGCTTAGATCACCACAAAAACGGTAACCTTCGCCATGGATAGTGGCGATGATTTCTGGTGTATCGGCAAACGATTCAAAGTGTTTACGAATTCGGCGGATCGTTACATCAACAGTACGATCATGTGGTTTCAATTCACGACCAGTCATTTTCTTCAATAGATCGGCACGAGTTTGAATTTTTCCTGGATTTTCACAGAAATGCAGTAATGCGCGGAATTCAGAACGAGGTAGCTTATAGCTTTCACCCATAGGATTAACGAGTGAACGGCTATTAATATCAAGTACCCAGCTATTGAATTCATACTTCTCAACGGTACGTTTTTCTTCTTGTGCGTCGCCGTTGTGCATAGAGCGTTGAAGTAGGTTGCGAGCACGGATTGTCAACTCACGAGGGTTGAATGGTTTAGTGATGTAATCATCAGCACCAATTTCTAGCCCTAAAATTTTATCCACTTCATTGTCTCGACCAGTCAAAAACATAAGTGCAACGTTAGCTTGTTCTCTAAGCTCACGAGCCAGCAATAAGCCGTTTTTACCTGGTAAGTTGATATCCATTATCACCAAGTTAATTGGGTTTTCCGCCAAAATTTGGTGCATGTTATCGCCATCAATGGCTTCAAAAACAGTATATCCTTCTGCTTCAAAAATAGTCTTCAGCGTATTGCGTGTGACTTGTTCATCTTCAACGATAAGAATTTGTGGGGTATGCATAGGAGTACCTAAATCATGACTTTAAATGGTTTATTAATTCTAGATAAAAATAACATTTTGCTAGCAACTTTATTTACATCATGATGATGGCTAGCAATAAAATTTGGTTACAAACGGAGCTTAACAATATCTATAAAAGAGAATAGCTACCGGATTGTCGACTATGTTTATGAGTCTACAGTCTTAACAGCTTGCTAACAATAAGTGAATATAACCTAATGCTCTGTTTGTTGATTTGCATCAATCAGTTTGAAAGAGAAATGTTAAATTCATGTATTGCGTTGTCAAATACGTTGACGGTTTATGCATATTTCATTGAAGCTTGAGCTGAATTCTAATTTAAAGGAGATATAGCGTAGATAGCTTTTAGATTGAATGTTTATATGGAATGACGATGCTTTTATGGAGTGATAAGTTTGCCTGATAGTATTGAGTAGATAATTATTTTATTTTTATTGTCTGTATATTGCTCTTAAGTTCGATTAAAAATAATTTTTCGTTGACTCTTTGTCTTTTAGTCGGTAAATGTAGAGATAGTTGATAACCAATAAGAAAGACACTATGACGTTTTTAACCAGCACCACTATTATGACCTCAATTATGACCGACACCATTAATGTTGGGGCAGGCTGGTAAGCGAAAGTTTTCAAAAAAAGGCCTGTATCCCACCAGATACAGGCCTTTTTTTATGCAAATTTAAAAGTGAGATTTGGAGGAAGGGATGCGAGTACTTAAATTTGGAGGGTCTTCACTGGCCGATGCTGACCGGTTTTTAAGGGCAGCTGATATCATTATTAATAATGCACAACAAGAAGATGTGGCGGTAGTGCTTTCTGCACCAGGGAAAACCACCAATAAGTTAGTGGCAGTTATTGAACACACATTAAAAAATGGCGAAGCTGAATTACTCATTAATGAGTTAGAGCAATCATTTTATGACCTTTTTGAACAAATCAAACAGCAAGTAGAAAGATTGGAGTATTTAGCGTTTGATACTCAAGTTAAAACGTCAATCACACAACTACGCCAATATGTACATGGTATGGCGCTATTGGGAATGTGTCCCGATCATGTCAATGCTCGTATTATTAGTAAAGGCGAGCGTATTTCTATCCAGTTGATGAAGGCGGTCATTGAAGCCAAAGGCAAATTAGCGAGTTTAATTGATCCAGTTGAGTATCTATTTGCGAAAGGCGATTATTTAGAAGCGATGGTCGACGTAGATATTTCGACAGGAAACTTTCAACGTAAGCCATTACCACAAGGGCATATTAATATCATGCCGGGCTTTACCGCAGGTAATGCTAAAGGTGAACTGGTAACGTTAGGCCGCAATGGTTCTGACTACTCGGCGGCGGTACTTGCCGCGTGTTTGCGCGCGGATTGCTGTGAAATATGGACTGATGTCGATGGGGTTTATAATTGTGACCCTCGTTTAGTGGAAGATGCACGGTTACTCAAATCTCTTAGCTACCAAGAAGCAATGGAACTATCTTATTTTGGCGCTTCGGTTCTTCATCCTAAAACCATCGCCCCAATTGCCCAATTCCAAATTCCTTGTCTAATTAAAAATAGCTTTAATCCTCAAGGTGCAGGGACATTAATTGGTCAAGATACAGGTGAAGATAACCTTGCCATTAAAGGCATCACTACGTTAAGTCACTTAACCATGGTGAATGTGTCTGGTCCAGGAATGAAAGGCATGGTTGGTATGGCGAGCCGAGTATTTGGCGCTATGTCGACTTCCGGAGTGTCTATTGTTTTGATTACTCAATCGTCATCCGAATACAGCATTAGCTTTTGTATCGAGGCACAAGATAAAGATAAAGCGGAACAAGCATTACAAGAGGCTTTTGAATTAGAGCTGAAAGATAGCCTGCTTGATCCGATTGAGTTTAGCGACGATGTGGCGATTGTAACCTTAGTTGGTGACAAAATGCGTACCGCACGTGGTGTTGCTTCGCAATTTTTTGCCTCTTTGGCTGAGGTGAATGTGAATGTGGTCGCGATTGCTCAAGGGTCTTCCGAACGCGCGATCTCTGCTGTGATCCCTGAAGATAAAATTTCAGTAGCAATCAAAGCTTGTCATGAGAACCTATTTAACTCTAAGCATTTCCTCGATGTGTTCGTCGTTGGTGTGGGAGGGGTTGGCGGAGAGTTGGTGGACCAATTCCAACGTCAACAAGCTAAATTGGCGGAAAAAGGCATAGTGATCCGAGTATGCGGTCTGGCCAACTCGAAAGGTCTATTACTTGATAGTGATGGTTTGCCTCTAGATAACTGGCGCGATCGTATCGCTCACGCGAGTGAGGAATTTAGCCTTGCTCGTATGATTGCTTTGGTTCAGCGCAACCATATCATTAACCCAGTATTAGTCGATTGTACTTCGAGTGATGTGATTGCGAATCAATACATCGATTTCTTAGCGGCCGGCTTCCATGTCGTGACCCCTAATAAGAAAGCGAATACTGCGAGTATGAGCTACTACCATCAATTACGTGAAACAGCGAGAAGTACACGTCGTAAGCTGATGTATGAAACAACGGTGGGTGCAGGTTTGCCCGTTATTGAAAACTTGCAAAATTTGATTTCAGCAGGCGATGAACTTGAGAAGTTTAACGGAATTTTATCAGGTTCACTTTCTTATATTTTCGGTAAGTTGGATGAAGGTATGACCTTAAGCCAAGCCACTAATATCGCCAATGATAATGGTTTTACTGAGCCCGATCCTCGTGATGACTTATCCGGTATGGATGTTGCTCGTAAATTATTGATCCTGGCTCGTGAAGCCGGTATGGAGCTTGAGCTTGAAGATGTGATCGTTGAGCAAGCGTTGCCACCGGGCTTTGATGATTCCGGTAGTGTGGCTGAGTTTATGGAACGCCTTCCACAAGCGGATGCTTACTTTGCTGAGCTATCGGCGAAGGCGGCTCAAGAAGGTAAAGTATTGCGTTATGTTGGTACGATTGATAATGGCCAATGTAAAGTAAAAATGGTTGCAGTGGATGAAAATGATCCAATGTACAAGATTAAAGATGGTGAGAATGCGCTAGCCTTCTATAGTCGCTACTATCAACCGATTCCACTGGTTTTACGTGGTTACGGTGCGGGTACTCAAGTGACCGCCGCAGGGGTATTCTCTGATGTGATGCGTACTTTAGGTTGGAAATTAGGAGTTTAATTATGTCTATATCTCAACCTCAAAGTGTCGCAGTGTATGCTCCAGCGTCTATTGGTAATGTTAGCGTAGGCTTTGATGTATTAGGCGCTGCTGTATCACCGATTGATGGCACTTTACTTGGCGATCGAGTATTGGTCGCTTCATCTGAGACTCCATTTGATTTGAAAACAGCTGGAAGCTTTGTTGCGAAGCTTCCAAGTGATCCAAAAGAGAATATTGTCTACCACTGCTGGCAGGTGTTTGCCCGTGAATTGGAAAAGAAAGGTATTCCTTTATTACCACTTGAAATGACTCTAGAAAAAAATATGCCTATTGGTTCAGGTTTAGGTTCTAGCGCTTGTTCTATCGTGGCAGCATTAGATGCGCTCAACCGTTTTCATCAGCAACCATTAAATGAAATGGAATTATTGGCGTTAATGGGGGAAATGGAAGGGCAGATTTCAGGCGGTATTCATTATGATAATGTGGCGCCTTGTTATCTTGGCGGCTTGCAGTTAATGCTAGAGGAACTTGGTATTATTAGCCAAGAGGTGCCTTGTTTTGATGATTGGTATTGGGTGATGGCGTATCCTGGCATTAAAGTGTCGACGGCAGAAGCGCGAGCAATTCTGCCTTCTCAATACCGTCGCCAAGACATTATTGCCCATGGTCGTCACCTCGGTGGTTTTATTCATGCGTGTCATTCTGGGCAACCAGAGCTAGCAGCCAAACTGATTAAAGATGTGATCGCAGAACCTTATCGAGCTAAGTTGTTGCCTGGTTTTGCGGATGCGCGTCAATACGCAATGTCTGCAGGGGCGTTAGCTTGTGGTATTTCAGGTTCCGGCCCAACGTTGTTTACTATTTGTAGTAAGAAAGATGTGGCAGAGCGAGTCGCACATTGGTTAAATGAAAATTACATACAAAATGAAGAAGGTTTCGTGCATATTTGTCGTTTAGACAAGGAAGGTTCGAGAGTAACGGGAAGTGAGTTATGAAGCTGTATAATATAAAAGAAAATGAAGAACAGGTCTCTTTTGGCCAAGCTGTACGTCAAGGTTTAGGCCGTAATCAAGGGTTGTTTTTCCCATCGGAGTTACCTAAGTTTGATGATATTGAGTCACTATTAGCGGAAGATTTTATCAGCCGTAGTAGCAAAATTTTATCTGCGCTAATTGGCGATGAATTAAGTTCTGATCAGGTAAATCAATTAGTGTCGGAGGCGTTTCAATTTCCAGCACCGATTAAACCAGTCAAGGACGGTGTTTACGCATTAGAGCTTTTCCATGGTCCAACACTGGCTTTTAAAGATTTCGGTGGCCGTTTTATGGCGCAATCTTTGGCTGCGGTCACTGCTGATAAAGGCCAAAAGATTACTATATTAACCGCAACATCTGGTGACACTGGCGCAGCCGTTGCTCATGCATTCTATGGCATGGAAAATATCAATGTGGTGATCTTGTATCCAAAAGGAAAGATCAGCCCATTACAAGAAAAACTATTTTGTACCCTAGGTGGCAACATTCATACCGTAGCGATTGATGGTGATTTTGATGCCTGCCAATCATTAGTGAAACAAGCTTTTGATGATCAAGCGTTACGTGAAGAGATTGGTTTAAACTCGGCTAATTCAATCAATATCAGCCGCTTAATGGCACAAATTTGCTATTACTTCGAAGCTGCGGCTCAAATGAGCAAATCGGAACGCGATAATTTAGTTATTTCAGTACCAAGTGGTAACTTCGGCAACTTAACCGCTGGTTTATTAGCGAAAGCATTGGGTCTTCCGATAAAACGCTTTATTGCCGCAACCAATGCCAATGATACTGTGCCTCGTTATTTAGAAACGGGTAAATGGGATCCGAAACCAACGATTGCGACCACGTCAAATGCCATGGACGTAAGTCAACCGAATAACTGGCCGCGCATTGAAGAACTATGCCGTATTAAAGGCTGGGGCTTAGATACGTTGGGTAAAGGTATGGTGACGGATGAGCAAAGCGCGGAATCCGTGGTTGAGCTGAATGGCCTTGGCTATTTGTGCGAACCTCATGGAGCCATTGCTTATCGAGTGCTGACTCAGCAGCTTCAAGAGGGTGAAACGGGTTTATTCTTATGTACCGCACATCCGGCTAAGTTTAAAGAAGTGGTCGATGAGATACTGGATACTGATATTGACGTTCCGGGACCACTAGCAAAACACGGTGCGATGGAGCTGCTTTCTGAAGATCTTGCCGCAGATTTTGATTTGCTGAAAGACGTGTTGAGAAGAGTTCAGGGTTAACCGTAGCTCGAAAGCTCGTTACTCGAAAAAGAAAAGCTCAAAAGAGGTTAAATTCTTTTGAGCTTTTTTATTTATATGAATTTCGAGTTACGAGAAACGTAAACCCGAAAATCGTTATTACATAGACTCTGTAAATGTACGAGCGATAACGTCGCGTTGTTGCTCTGCCGTTAGTGAGTTAAAACGTACTGCGTAGCCAGAAACACGGATAGTTAGCTGTGGGTAGTTTTCTGGGTGCGCAACAGCATCTTCTAGTGTTTCACGAGAAAGAACGTTTACGTTTAGGTGTTGACCACCTTCAATGCGAGGTGCAGTTTCGATTTTTACTTCACGGTACTCGATGTCACCTAGAGAATCAGCAGCAACAACTTGATCCGCTTCAAAACCGGCTTCTGCAGCAACACAACGTGCTTCATTTTTTTCGCTGTCTAGTAACCAGATAGAGTTAAGTAAGTCATCGTTTGCTGCTTTAGTAATTTGGATACCTTGGATCATGTCTATCTCCTTTGCCACCTGAGTGGAATTTAATATGGTGTTGTTTTCGAACGAGTCGATGGCGCCATTATATACTCAATAACCACATAATTAATATTGATTTAAATCAATGAAACATTAAAATTAGTTTTCATTATTGGTGTGATTTCTTGTTATAAATCAACAAAAGTAAAAGAAATAAGGCTTTATAAAGTTATTTTAATCCATCAACAAAATTTTATGGCTTTATTTGTCGTTAATTTACTACGAAAATAACTGTGTGCTTTTGGTTCGAATCTATCCCCCCTCGCGATACAATAAGTCAATAAACCGAATCAATGGAAAGAGGCTAAAAGATGTCAACATGGACTGATTTGATCAAAAGTGAAAAACAGCAAAGCTACTTTAAGCAACTTGAAAGCTTTGTTGCGAATGAACGAGCGCAAAATAAAAACATATATCCAGATGATAATTTAATCTTTTCGGCATTTGAGCACACTCCATTTGATAACGTGAAAGTCGTGATACTGGGACAAGACCCTTATCATGGACCGAATCAAGCACATGGTTTGGCTTTTTCTGTTCAACCGGGGATTAAAACACCGCCATCGTTAGCGAATATGTATAAAGAATTGGCACAAGATATTGATGGTTTCTCTATTCCTAGTCATGGCAACCTGGTGTCTTGGGCTGAGCAAGGAGTATTGCTATTGAATACCGTATTGACGGTCGAGCAAGGAAAGGCTCACTCTCATGCAACATCAGGTTGGGAAACGTTCACCGCTCATGTGATCGAAGAACTCAATCGAAAGCATACTGGATTAGTGTTTTTACTGTGGGGTGCGCATGCACAAAAGAAAGGCGCTTCTATTGATTCCGCTAAACATCACATTCTCACATCCCCTCATCCTTCACCGCTTTCCGCTCACCGCGGCTTCTTTGGTTGCCAGCACTTTTCTCAAGCAAATTCCCTTTTAGTTCAACAAGGTAAAGATAAGATCAATTGGTCTTCAGTTTGCTCTAATCAAAGTGAACAGTTTGAATTGATTTGAGTTTGTTCACAGAAATAGACGATGAACTATACTAATAGAGTAATATTTGACCATGGACAATAGTGCAGGGAAGGATGTTACCTATATTGGAATATCTAAACTTGTATAGGAGGGAGCCATGCTAGGAGATATTATAAGCCGTGAGCACAGTTACATGGTGCGATTGTTGGTCATTTTGGATCAGAAGCTCAATTTGTTAAAGCAAGATAAATCAATTAATTATTTGATTATTAATGATATTGTTACTTACTTACATAGACATTCAGAGCAGGCTCACCACCCAAAAGAAGATCTTATATATCACTATTTTCTTGAACACTATGGCGAAAATCAGAGTATTGCTAATTTAGCATATGAACATCAATGTTTATCTGAGGTTACCCAAGAGTTCGCTAGCCTGTTGGAAATGGTATTACAAGATGCTGTTGTGCCCCATGATGTTTTTCGTGAACACCTAGGCGAGTTTATACATCAACAGAAAAAACATCTTGATTTTGAAGAACGAGAAATTCTACCTCTTCTAAAGCGACATTTTACTCAGCAGGATTGGGAGCAAGTTGAGGCTTTGTGGGGGGATGAAGATAATGACCCTCTATTTGGCCAAAGTATTGATAAAGAATACCAACGCCTTTCTGAATATATGAAAGCGGAGTGATGAGTCTCTCATTCTCATTTATGAGCAATAATAAAGCAGACACTTTGTAAATGTGTCTGCTTTATATGTAAATGGTTCCGATATACTGAAAGTTTGAGTGTTAAGGTTAAATATCAATATCTTCTAATTTGTATTCGCCAAAGTAATCCAGTTCTTTCAATTCCTTCTGTAGTTGGCGTCTATCTTGAATCGCTTCAATCTCTCGCCATTTCCTTTTGGTTGGCTTGGTTTTGTGCGCGCGATAAGGGTTAGGTTCCATTGCCATGATGTCTTCTAATTGGAAGCTTTGCATATGTTATCCCTCTCTATTAATACTGAATCCTATTCAGGACTTTATTGATACCACAGATTTAAAGAGGTTAACTTTGATGTATTTCTCATTTGTTTCTAAAAGGTGAATCTTTTGTGTCATTCTTCTGCTTGCTTTATGGTTTTTTTGAGTAAAAAATAACCGTTTGATAAATATTTTATGGAGTGGAAATCCAAGATTTTGAAAGACAAATGTTGCTTTTATGTAGCAAATGTTGCGCTGGTGTTTTTTCTGACTTTTGGGTTAGCTTCAAGATTTTCGGATCAAATAATATGGGATCAGTGGTTAGAGTGCAGACCTTGTAGGTACTTGCTTGTTTATTGTTTACGAGTTTTTAACAATTGCTCAAGTTTGAGATTTTATTTCTTAAATCCAATAGTCAAAAGTTTGCTTTAAATGTTAATAAATAGCTTAAATATACCGAAAACTTACTATCTTCTAGTGTAATAATGCATAACTATGAATTAAATTTCATATTGATTTTTGAGGCGTAGGGCTGCATTATCCTGCCGGTCATGATCAATCTAGTACTGATTTTAAGTATTAAAATTGCATTTTGATACGCCTTTTTCTCTTAAAACATAATAAAAGAAACAATCGATAACGAGATAAGGTAGGCACTCAAATGACTTGAGTGTTGAGGGAGCTCACTCTCATGGTGAGGGTAAATTAATCATTAATTTAGGTGAGGTTTGCGTGACGGATCTAATAGCTTTATTAAACGATCTTCTTTGGGGATCGATTCTGGTCTACTTACTGGTTGGCGTAGGTATTTACTTTACGGTACGTCTAGGCCTTATTCAGTTTCGCCACTTTACGCATATGTTTTCAGTGCTAAAAAATAGCCGTAAAGCGGATGCATCTGGTATTTCTTCTTTCCAAGCTTTTTGTACTAGTCTCGCAGCTCGTGTTGGTACGGGTAATATGGCGGGTGTAGCGGTAGCGTTAACCGTTGGTGGTCCTGGTGCTATTTTCTGGATGTGGTTGATTGCCATGGTTGGCATGGCAACGGCATTTGCAGAAAGTACTCTTGCTCAGTTATACAAAACCAAAGGTTCTGATGGTAACTACATTGGTGGTCCGGCTTACTATATGGAAAAAGGCTTAGGTATGCGCTGGATGGGGATCCTATTCTCAATCTTCCTTATCATTGCTTTTGGCTTGGTATTTAACGCGGTTCAATCAAACTCGATTGCTGATGCAATGCACACTGCTTTTGCTTGGAATAAAGCAATGGTCGGTGGGATTCTGGTTGTGCTTTCAGGCTTTGTTATTTTCGGTGGTATTCGTAAGATCGCTCGTACTGCAGAAATCCTTGTGCCAATTATGGCTATCTTCTACTTAATCTTAGCTGTGATTGTGATTGCCATGAATCTTGATAAAGTACCGGGTGCACTTGCGCTTATTTTCAAGAGTGCGTTCGGTTTGCAAGAAGCAGCGGCTGGTGGTGTAGGTTACGCCATTATGAATGCGATTAAGACAGGTGTAGCTCGTGGCTTGTTCTCGAACGAAGCCGGTATGGGCTCTGCACCCAATGCAGCTGCTGCGGCAACTCCGTATCCACCACACCCTGCATCGCAAGGTTACGTGCAAATGTTAGGTGTGTTTGTTGATACGATTGTGATTTGTACTGCAACAGTATCAATTATTCTTTTATCTGGTGAGTATGTTCCGCACGGTGAAGTGACTGGTATCATCTTGACGCAAAATGCATTGAGCTCTCAAGTTGGCGAATGGGGTAAAACCTTCGTGGCAATTGCGATTTTCTTCTTTGCATTTACATCGATCATTGCTAACTACTCTTATGCAGAAGGCAATATCTTGTTTATCTTTAAGAAGTCTCGTTATGCTAAAAACATCTTCCGTGTGATTGTACTTGGCATGGTGATGTTTGGCTCACTTGCGACACTGCCAACGGTTTGGTCGTTAGCGGATGCTTCAATGGGCTTGATGGCGATTGTTAACTTAGTGGCTATCATCTTGTTGTCTGGTATTGTGATTAAGCTAGCCAAAGACTACAACAAGCAATTGGATGAAGGTAAATTACCGACATTTGATGCTAAAGATTTCCCTGAACTGCATTCTCAAATTGAAGAAGGCGTATGGGGCAAAGAGTCGAAATAATAACTTTGACTTATCCCACTAATAGGAAAAGCCATACAGCGATGCGTGGCTTTTTTGTTATAATGAGCAAACACTTACTCAGATGAATGGATTGAATATGCTGATATTGGTTTCTCCTGCAAAAACACTCGATTATGAATCTTCACTTCCGACCCAAAAGCACACTCAACCAGATTTAACTGACCACTCTGCTGAATTAATTGAAGTATGCCGTCAGCTTACGCCAGCGGATGTTGCGAGTTTGATGAAAGTCAGTGATAAAATTGCTGGGCTTAATGTGGCTCGCTTTGCTCAATGGAGTCCTGAATTTAGTTTTGATAATGCACGTCAGGCACTGTTTGCGTTTAAAGGCGATGTGTATACCGGGCTTGATGCGACGAGTCTTTCTGAGGCCGATATTGACTATGCGCAGTCTCATTTAAGAATGCTGTCTGGTTTATATGGTTTATTAAAACCGCTTGATCTGATGCAGCCATACCGCTTAGAAATGGGGACAAGGCTAACCAATCCTCGTGGTAATAATTTGTATCAGTTCTGGGGGGATATCATCACTGATAAGGTCAATGAGGCCTTACAAGCACAAGGCGATGACTGGTTAATTAACTTGGCTTCTAATGAGTATTTTAAAGCGGTGAAGCCTAAAGGTGTGAAAGGTAAAATCATTACTCCAGTATTTAAAGACTGCAAAAATGGCACGTATAAGGTGATCAGTTTTTACGCCAAGAAAGCACGAGGTATGATGGCGCGTTATATCATCGAAAATAAAGTGGAAGATTTGGATGCATTGAAAGCTTTTGATACTGCTGGATACTACTTTGTGGCTGCTGAATCGACGGGAACTGAGTTGGTGTTTAAGCGCGAAGAGCAGTAAATCTTAATCATTTTACGGTTATCTAAAATGTAAAAAAGGAGCGATAATTCGCTCCTTTTTAATTGAATATAAGTGTAATTAAGTAATCAGTATTACTTTTTCTTCTTTTTGACTGCTGTTTTCTTTTTCGCAATAGGCGATTTCTTTTTCTTCTTTTTGAAGGTCGCTTTTTTGCTTTGAGGACGTAAGTCTTTAATGTAGCGCTCTTTAATTTCATCTTGAGTATAGCGCATTACGCGATCAATCATCGGTTGGTCATGAGCTTCAATTAAAGAAATCGCATTGCCTTTTTTACCAGCACGCGCCGTTCGGCCGATACGGTGTAAATAAACGTCTGCCGTTCTCGGCATGTCGTAGTTAATCACATGGCTCACATCCGGTAAGTCGATACCACGCGCTGCGACATCGGTAGCAATTAGCACATTCACTTCACCATCACGGAAGCGTTGAATCGCGTTATTACGACGATCTTGTGGCATTTCACCTTGAATCCATGAACACACGATTTGAGCGCTTTCTAATTGACCACGCAGCTCCGCAAGACGCTCACGAGTTTTGACGAAGATAATGCTGCGTTCCGCTTGCTCTGTAAGGATACTTTTCAGTAAAGCCAGTTTGTGCTCTGCGTGATCAGCGCGGTGATACCATTGTGTGATTTTTTTACGTTCACGACGCGAAGGATCCGCTTCTAGTTTTACTGGGTTCTTTAAAAGATCTTCTGTGAAACCCTCAACACCACGGCCTTCTAATGTTGCAGAGAAAAGCAGTGTTTGTTTACGCCAGCGACATTCTGCCGATAGGCGGTCAACAACAGGCCCAAAACCCATATCGAGCATACGATCGGCTTCATCTAAGATTAACCATTCAATAGCGCGGCAATCAAAACGTTCCGCTTCAATGTATTCCATTAAGCGACCAGGTGTGGCAACCACGATATCTTGAGTAGTACTTAGGATATCTGCGTGTTCTTGATACATCACACCACCGGTAATGGTGAAGATATTTAAGTTAGTATTTTTAGCCAGTGCACGAGTTTGATCGGCCACTTGCATTGCTAATTCACGAGTTGGCGTCAGGATTAACACACGAGCCGGGCCGGCTTTTTTACGTGGGAAATCTTGTAAATACTGTAGCGCTGGAAGAGCAAATGCAGCGGTTTTCCCTGTACCAGTAGGAGCTGACGCTAAGACATCCTTGCCATCAAGCGCTTGTGGAATGGCATCCGCCTGAATTTGAGTCGGGCGCTCAAAGCCCATTTCTTCAATGGCTTCAATAAGGTTTTGGTCTAAATCGAGTTCAGCAAACGTTCTGATCACGTTATATCTCCAACAAGCTATACGGCTTTAGGTTCAGGGGTTATTAAAACGGTCGCGCATTATACACCCAAGTAACTGCAAGATCCTAATTTCAGCGAGAGATCTCTGCTTTTATTACCCGCATTACATTTTGAGATAAAAATCCCGAGTGAGCTGAATAAATTCATCACTGTAACCCGTTTCTTGATGGATCGTCAGTTGGCTGTGCTGACATGTTATTTTATCGCGGATTAAAGTGAATAAGAGTCGATAGCTTGCTTTGTGTTTTGTGGTATTGACCTGACATAGATGCTCAAGATACCAACCTTGGATTAAGGCAATATGAATAAACTGCTCTCCTTCCTCTTTTGGCAAGATAAAGCTAGCACTACCGCTTGGCGACAGTAAGCGGGCACAAGCGATCAGTAATTCATCGTGCGGCAAAGTGTGTGTATGTCGTGCCGTTGCTCTGGATTGCCAGCGAGAAGTTACACCCGAATTGAAATAGGGCGGGTTGCAAATAATATGCTCAAATCGCTGCTTTGGGTCTAACTGCTGGGCCGCCGTCTTGATAACCCGAATTCTTTGGCTCCAAGGGCTACTATCGACATTATATTGCGCGGCTTTTATCGCCTCTTCATCAATATCAATCGCGGTGATTAAGCTCGCTTGAGTCCGTTGTGCGCACATGAGTGACAGTAATCCTGTACCGGTACCGATATCTAAGATCGAACTATGATCAGAAACTTTTGCCCAAGCACCCAATAAAATTCCGTCTGTACTGACCGCCATACCTGAATGGCCGCCATGGATTGAAAATTGTTTTAAATGAAAGTCTTTAGTTTTATTCATCGTTTATATGTTTTTAGTTTAAGTGTCTGGTTATTGTTCTACTTTTAGTTTTTTATACTAATTTGTAATGTTTTTGTTTTTAATTTGTTAAGTTATAAATTCTTGTTTTTATTTTTTTATTGGTGGTAATGACTGCTTTTGTGTTTTAGTCCTACAATTTTGTAGTGTTTTATTGTTGTTCGCTTGCGTGTTGCGTCTAATTTGTTCATTATCTGCGTCTTATTATTTGGGGGGAGCTTTGTTTGTTTTCCTCTGAAATGCAATTCATTATTAATATATTAAGGGTTTATTTTGGACCAAAAGTTAAAAATAACCGATATTTGGGCATTAGGCTTTATGCTGTTTGCGTTCTTTTTAGGCGCAGGGAATATTATTTTTCCACCTTTAGCTGGTCAATTGGCTGGTGAAGCAGTTCTTCCTACAATGTTGGGCTTTCTTAGTACTGCTGTTGGCTTACCTTTACTCGGTATTATTGCGATTGCCATCGTTGGTGGCGGCTGGGATAAATTGACCCAAGATTTGCCTAAAAAAGCGGCGACAATCGTTGCTGTTTTATTCTTTATCATTATCGGACCCGCATTTGCTGCGCCTCGTACAGGCCTTGTGGCGTATGAAATGGGATTAAAACCATTTATCACTGATCCTTCGCAACTGCATTTGACTGTCTTTTCTATTCTATTTTTTGCGGTAGCAATGATGTTTGCTTGGTCTCAAGGCAAATTATTAGATGTAATAGGTAAGGTGTTAACCCCGGTACTTTTTCTTGGACTAGTAGTGCTATCCGTCATGGTCTTCATTGATCCTCAAGGTGATATTATTGCGGCTCAAGCGAATTATGCCTCTCAACCGTTTAGTACTGGTTTTCTAGATGGTTATAACACTATGGATACGTTTGCTTCTTTGATGTTCGGCACCTTGATTATTGAAGCGTTACGTAGCAAGAAGATTACAGAGAAACGTGCGGTGACTCGTTATGTTACCTACGCAGCCTTTATTGCTGCGGGTGGTTTGGCGCTAGTATATATCTCATTATTCTACCTTGGCGCGACCAGTAACAGTATTGCGGCCGGTTTGGATAACGGTGGCGCGATTTTAAGTGTGTACGTGCAAGCATTATTTGGTACTGAAGGCCAGCTTGTTCTTACCACTATTGTATTGCTGGCTTGTTTAACGACGTCAATTGGCTTGATTTCTGCCTGTGCTGATTACTTTAGCTCATTAACTCCTGTTAGCTATAAAGCATGGGTTGTCGTCGTTGGCAGTGTGTGTGCATTAGTAGCAAATGTTGGTTTGACTCAACTGATTGCATTGTCTGTACCGGTGCTATTTGCGCTGTATCCAGTGGCGATTGCGATAGTATTATTAACATTGGTTCGTTCACGTTTACCAAACCGTGCTTTGGCCTACCGCATTGTTGTGTGCTTATCACTAATCTTTGCTTTGATTGATGCTGCAAAAGCGATGAATATTGATATGTCAGCACTCAATTTCTTACCATTATTTGATTATGGTATGGCTTGGATGCTACCCACATTGGCAACGATTGTTGTGATGATGTTTATCCCAAAGTGCCAGCAACAAGATAATGAAGTTGGTGAGTTAAGCGAAGACATGGCGTAATGTCAGTTTGATTTAAGAGATCATTCGATAAAAAGGCTTAGTGAATTGCTCACTAAGCCTTTTTTATTTTGAGGAGGTCACAGGGCTATAAGCTGTCATGGTATTCGACTAAAATTTGCTCACACCATTGTTCAATACGTTCATCACTGAGTTCATATTGGGAATCTTCATCTAATGCCAAACCGACAAAGTGGCTTTTATCGTCGGTAAGGGCTTTCGATTGTTCGAATTGATAGCCCTTATTTGGCCAATACCCTAGAAAGTTAACTCCCGTTGGTATTAACTCGTCGTGTAGCATTCCCATCGCATCGAGAAACCATTCGCCATAGCCTTCTTGATCGCCTAGACCGAATAATGCTACGTACTTGCCGTTTAGAGATAGCCCATCGAGTTGCTGCCATACCGCGCTCCAATCTTCTTGTATCTCACCAAAATCCCAAGTGGAAATTCCTAAAATAAGGAAGTCGTACTCTTGAAGTGTTGAGACTGGGGTATCTTTGATATTGTAGATATCGACCAGATCTTCGCCAATAATTGCACGGATTTTTTCCGAAGCCATTTCGGTGTAACAGGTGCTTGAACCGTAGAATAAACCAATCTTCATATGCTGTTTTGATCGTTTGATTAATTTGTGATTAATTCTAACGGTAATAGACGAAGCTTTACATGCTTTCAGGGAAATTAGTGGTAATTGTTTATGAGCTACCGTACTCTCAGCAAGGTTTTAATGCTGAAAAGGTGAAGGTGTGAAGGCTATGCAATCTGAATTAGCTCTGGTTGAACGTTTCTTAGATGCAGCATGGATGGAGCGTGGTTTATCTGAAAATACTTTGCAATCTTATCGTCACGATTTAGAAAAATTGGTCACTTGGCTACAGGGAAGATCCCTGTCGTTAATTAATGTGACCAGTTTTGATCTTCAAGCGTATCAAGCGTGGTTATTAGAAAAAGACTTTAAACAGACGTCACGTGCTCGTATGCTTTCTGCTATTCGTCGTTTATTTCAATATTTAACGCGTGAAAAATTACGTAGTGATGATCCTAGTGCATTATTGATTGCGCCTAAACTGCCTAAGCGATTACCTAAAGATTTATCGGAAGAGCAAATTGAAGCTTTGCTGGAAGCGCCGATAGTGGAAGACCCATTAGAATTACGTGATAAAGCGATGTTAGAGTTGCTCTATGCAACGGGGTTGCGTGTCACTGAATTGGTGAGCTTGACAATGGAAAATATGAGTTTACGACAAGGGGTCGTACGCGTGATGGGCAAAGGTGGCAAAGAGCGCCTGGTGCCGATGGGTGAAAATGCGATTGAGTGGATTGAAATCTATCTAGAGCAAGGTCGCCCAGCATTATTGGGGGAGAAGAGCTCGGATGTGGTTTTTCCCAGTAAACGTGCTCGACAAATGACGCGTCAAACGTTTTGGCACCGCATTAAATTCTATGCTCAACATGCTGGCATTGATTCTGAAGCGTTATCACCTCATGTGTTACGCCATGCATTTGCTACACATCTATTGAATCATGGTGCGGATCTTCGGGTCGTGCAAATGCTGCTTGGGCATAGTGACTTATCGACCACACAAATTTATACTCATGTGGCAACAGAAAGATTAAAACAAATCCATCAAGAGCATCATCCGAGAGCCTAATAAAGGCATTATTTTATCTGTGAATTTAAGGTGTTTTATGCGTTTCGTTTCTTTATTTGAGTCAAGGTTATTTAAGCCAGTACGTTCTCGATGGACGCTTGCCTTGTCATTATCCAGTTTCTTTATGATGTTATTGAGTTTACCGGGCCACGCGGCAACGGAAGTGACAGCAAGTGGGGCTAATCAAGTTGAAATTAGTGCTCGTTTTGTGAATCTTGGTATTAAGGTGACCGATGTTGCGACTTCCCCGATTAACGGACTATATGAAGTGACCACTAACCAAGGTATCTTTTTTTCTAGTGCAACCGGTGATTTTTTTATTCAAGGAAAAATGTACAGCCTAGATAAACAAGGTAACTTTAGCGATTTACTCGCGAAAAAGTATGCTAAGCAAGTCGAAAAGTTTGCCAATGACATGATCGTTTATAAAGCGAAAGATCAAAAATATGTCGTGACGGTATTTACTGATATTACCTGTGGTTATTGTGTGAAACTGCATAAAGAAATACAAAAATATAACGACCTAGGTATCACAGTTCGTTATATGGCTTATCCTCGTCAAGGTCCGACGGGCGAAGTAGCACAGGCGATGGCCAAGGTATGGTGCGCCGATGATCGCAAAAAAGCGTTAGATGATGTGAAGCTCAATCGTCGTTTTGACTTTGATAGTCAAAATTTGCCTAAATGCCAGAAGATGATTTCAGAGCAATATGCCTTCGGCGCTCAACTCGGGATTAGTGGTACACCAGCGATCTTATTATCTAATGGTCGTATTGTTGGCGGTTACTTACCTGCAGGCGACTTACTCGAATCGCTTGAGGCGGAAAATCTATAATGACGAAGTCTATTTTTAAACCAACTGAAATGACATTTTTTGCCCGCTTTGAAGCCGATATTCTTTCGGGTAAGAAGACCATTACTATTCGTGATGAAGCGGAAAGTTACTATGTTCCCGGTAGTATCGTGACCGTTTCGACCTTAGAACAAGGGCGACAATTTTGCCAACTTAAAATCTTGTCCGTAACACCGGTATTGCTATCACAATTAACGGAATTTCATGCTGAACAAGAGAATATGACATTGCCGCAATTGAAAGGCGTTATCCAAGACATTTATCCCGGTTTAGAGCAGTTGTTTGTGATTGATTATCAGCTTTATTCAGAGAAACCAAACACGACAGATTAAGAGAATTATGACTACCATTACTCGCCGCCCTGATGTTGATCTTTCTATCTTGCCTGAATCAATTTCACCGTTACTACGTCGTATTTATATTAATAGACAAATTCAAGATGTTACGCAATTAGAAAAGGGCGCCAAAGGATTACATTCATATCAAGCATTACATGGTATTGAATTAGCGGTGTCACTGTTATTTGACGCCATTAAACAGCAACAACGTATTATCGTGGTTGGTGACTTTGATGCGGATGGGGCAACCAGTTCCGCGCTTTCAGTGCTCGCGATTCGCATGCTGGGCAGTAATAATGTGGATTACTTGGTACCTAACCGCTTTGAAGATGGTTACGGCCTCAGTCCAGAAGTGGTTGAGCAGGCGATAGAACGTGGCGCGCAAGTCATCATGACGGTCGATAATGGCGTATCGTCGATAGATGGTGTGCGTTTCGCCAAAGAACAGGGGTTAACGGTTATCGTGACTGACCACCATTTACCCGGCCACCAACTGCCGAATGCCGATGCCATGGTCAATCCTAATCTACAGCAGTGTGCTTTCCCTTCTAAAGCATTAGCCGGTGTCGGAGTGGCATTCTACTTAATGCTGGCACTACGCGCCGAAATGCGAAGCCAACACTGGTTTGCTCACAACAATATCCCAGAGCCCAATTTAGCTGAACTGCTCGACTTAGTGGCATTAGGAACGGTTGCTGATGTCGTACCCTTGGATGAAAATAACCGAATTTTAGTTCATCAAGGACTACAACGAATCCGAGCTGGGAAAGCAAGGCCGGGCATTCAAGCTTTGATTGAAGTGGCTAAGCGTGATGCAAAACGATTAGTGGCCGCGGATTTTGGTTTTGCGCTAGGCCCAAGAATTAACGCGGCTGGACGTCTTGAAGATATGTCCTTTGGGGTAGAGCTGCTCTTAAGCAACAATATCCATGCCGCGCGTCGCATGGCCAGTGAACTGGATGGTTTAAACCACATGCGCCGCGAAATTGAGCAAGGCATGAAGCAAGAAGCGATGGCATTTTGTGAACGCTTATTGAACGCGAAAGGTGGCCTCGAAGATAAATCCAATTTACCGTATGGGTTAACCTTGTTCCAAGCCGATTGGCATCAAGGGGTGATAGGGATTTTAGCTTCACGGATTAAAGATGAATTTCATCGTCCAGTGATCGCATTTGCCGATGGTGGTGAGTTGTCGAATGGAGCACCTTCGTTAAAAGGTTCATGTCGTTCGATTCCAGGACTCCACATGCGCGATGTTTTAGATAAGATCGATACCCAAAACCCTGGGATCATTGTTAAATTTGGTGGCCATGCGATGGCGGCCGGTTTGACTATCTATCAAGATAAGTTTGAACAATTTTCTCGCTTGTTTGATTTAGCGGTGCGTGAAGAGCTCGATGAGTCGGCGCTAGAGGGCGTGATTTTATCGGATGGGGAATTAAAGCCAGAAGAGTTCTCGATGCATACTGCGGAAGAACTTCGCGCAGGTGGTCCTTGGGGACAAGCGTTTCCTGAGCCTATGTTTGATGGTGAATTCAAATTACTGCATCAAAAGCTGGTGGGTGAAAAGCATCTCAAAATGATGTTAGAGCCTCTATTTAAAGGACACCCAACTGGAATTATGATCGATGCAATCGCGTTTAACGTCGATTTACGTCGCTGGCCGGATGCCTCTGTAAAAACCGTGCATTTAGCGTATAAGCTCGATATTAATGAATTTCGTGGTAATCAATCATTGCAATTGATGGTCGAGCATTTAGAAGCCAAATAAAGTTAAAGTAAGATAGCCTTATTATCATAAAATTCCTGTATATTCGGGCTTAATTTATGTAGAATTTCGCGCCAATATGCCTATAGATATATACGCACAGAAATAGCCAATTTCTTAAAGTAAGTGATAAGCCAACATGTTTGAAATCAATCCTATTAAAAACCGCCTTCAGGACGTTGCCGAGCGCACGAATGTTCTGAGGGGGTATCTTTGACTACGATGCTAAGAAAGAGCGTCTAGAAGAAGTTAATGCCGAACTTGAACAACCTGATGTATGGAACGAACCTGAACGCGCTCAAGCGTTAGGTAAAGAACGTTCTGCATTAGAAGCCGTGGTCGAAACCATTGATCAATTAGATCAAGGTTGTGATGATGTTGAGGGTCTATTAGAGCTTGCAGTTGAAGAGCAAGATCAAGAAACCTTTGATGAGATTGAACCAGAACTTGCGGAGCTTGAAGCGAAATTAGAAAAGCTTGAATTCCGTCGTATGTTCTCCGGTGATCACGATGCTTCTGATTGTTATATCGATTTGCAATCTGGCTCTGGTGGTACAGAAGCGCAAGATTGGACTTCGATGATGCTGCGCATGTATTTACGTTGGGCGGAAGCAAAAGGGTTCAAGACGGAAGTGATTGAAGTATCAGAAGGCGATGTTGCTGGCCTTAAAGGCGCGACAGTCCGTATTTCTGGTGAATACGCTTATGGATGGCTGCGTACCGAAACAGGTGTACACCGCTTGGTTCGTAAATCGCCATTTGATTCAGGCGGCCGTCGTCATACCTCATTTGCATCGGCATTTATCTACCCTGAGATTGATGACAATATCGAAATTGATATTAATCCATCGGATTTACGTATTGATGTATACCGCGCATCCGGTGCAGGTGGTCAGCACGTAAACACCACGGAATCTGCGGTACGTATTACCCACGTACCAACCAATATTGTGGTGCAATGTCAAAACGATCGTTCTCAGCATAAAAATAAAGATCAAGCGATGAAGCAGTTACGTGCAAAATTGTTTGAGTTTGAATTGCAAAAGCAAAATGCCGAGAAACAAGCGAATGAAGATTCTAAATCAGATATCGGTTGGGGCAGTCAAATTCGCTCTTACGTATTAGATGATTCGCGTATTAAAGATCTCCGCACCGGTGTGGAAAACCGCAATACTCAAGCAGTATTAGATGGCGATCTCGATAAGTTTATTGAAGCTAGCTTGAAGTCTGGGCTATAAGCTCGTTCATCAGGAAAGCACACAGAATTCCTCTTCTTAAAGAAGATAACTAATTTATTTATAAGGGCACATGATGACTGAATCAAACAGCCAAAACCAAATCGATGTAGCAGAAGAAAATAAACTGATCGCTGAGCGTCGTTCAAAACTGGATCATATCCGTCAAAGTTGTAAAGCGAACGGCCACCCAAACGATTTTCGTCGTGAGCATTTAGCGGCAGATCTACAAGCGGAATTTGGTGAAAAATCGAAAGAAGAATTAGAAGAGCTTAATCATGTTGTTGCTATCGCGGGTCGTGTGATGGCGAAACGTGGTCCATTCTTAGTGATTCAAGAAACATCTGGCCGTATTCAAGCGTATGCCGCTAAAGATGTACAAAAAGAATTAAAAGAGAAATACCAAGGTCTGGATATCGGTGACATCATCGGTGTGAAAGGGGCATTGCATAAGTCTGGTAAAGGCGATCTTTACGTGAACATGGAATCTTACGAGTTGCTCACTAAAGCACTGCGTCCACTTCCAGAAAAATTCCACGGTCTAACAGACCAAGAAATGCGTTACCGTCAGCGTTACGTTGATCTGATTGTCAACGAAGATTCACGTACTGCTTTCATTATTCGCTCTAAGCTTGTTATGGCGATTCGTAATTTCATGGCGAAAAAAGGCTTCTTAGAAGTGGAAACGCCAATGATGCATGTGATCCCTGGTGGTGCAACGGCACGTCCATTTATCACACACCACAACGCATTAGACATCGACATGTACCTACGTGTTGCACCTGAGCTTTATTTGAAGCGTTTGGTTGTCGGTGGTTTTGATCGCGTATTTGAAGTGAACCGTAACTTCCGTAACGAAGGTTTATCACCTCGCCATAACCCAGAATTCACCATGATGGAATTCTACATGGCGTATGCAGATTACAATGATCTCATGGATCTTACCGAAGAGATGCTAAGCTCCGTTGCGGTTGAAGTTCTGGGCGAAACATCAATGCCGTATGGCGAAGAGCGTGTTGAGTTTGGCGGAAAATATGCCCGCATGAGCATGATCGATGCGATCAAACAATACAATCCAGACCATGCTGATATTGCTAATTTAAATGAAGAGACGGTTAAAGATCGTGACTTTATGGTTAAGATCGCGAAATCGGTTCATGTTGAAGTAGAAAGTTTCTGGACTTGTGGTCAGCTGCTCGAAGAGATCTTTGGCGAAACCGCTGAACCTCAATTGATTCAACCAACGTTCATTACTGGCTACCCAGCCGATATTTCGCCACTGGCTCGTCGTAGTGATTCAAACCCGTTCTTTACTGACCGTTTTGAATTTTTCATCGGCGGTCGTGAAGTGGCGAATGGTTTCTCTGAGCTGAATGATGCCGAAGATCAAGATGCGCGTTTTAAAGCGCAAGTAGAAGCGAAAGATGCCGGTGATGACGAAGCCATGTTCTACGATGCCGATTACATTACCGCGCTTGAGCACGGCTTACCACCAACAGCAGGCCAAGGTATTGGTATCGATCGTCTGGCGATGTTATTTACCAATACTCATACTATTCGTGATGTGATTTTGTTCCCAGCAATGCGTCCTCAACAATAATATAAATTCTCGTTATAACAATAGAGCCCACCATCTCATTGGTGGGTTTTTTTTGTTTAAAATTCGCAAAACTAGATATAAGCATCTATTTTTATTAAATAAATCGCATGTCTCAAATATAGGAATAGCTTTCATAGCCTTAATTATGGCGTTCTGTGTATTATGGCCCTAAGTAATGATGGAAAAGTAATCGAAAGGATATGATATGGAAAATTATTTCCGAATGGATTCAATACCAGGTTCACTTTTAGTTATTGGTGGTAGGGGCGATAGTTGGTATGAAAAAGTCGCACTATCCGGTTGGAAAGTGGAACGGTGTGGTGATTTAAGACTTGGTCAAGCAATGATAGAGCGAATTGGCCCCTGTATTGGTTTGATTGATCTTACCAACGATGACTTCAGTTTAAGTGCGATTGCTTACCTCGTTACCAATAATAAACATGTCCGCTGGATGGCTTATATTAAAGACCGTCAGCTGAATCAAGACTCGATTTGCCAGTTCATCGTGAACTTTTGCATCGACTTCTTTACCTCTCCGATGCCAGAAAAATTATTATTGAGTAGCATCGGTCATCAATTGGGGATGCTCAAACTCGAAAAGAAAGTATGGCCTGATAATCTTAGTGACAACCAAGATTGTTTGATCGGTAATTCTTTACCAACTAAACGCTTACGAGAACAAATTAAGCGTATTGCTAATACCGATGCCAATATTATTATTTCAGGAGAAAGAGGCGTTGGTAAAAGGTTGGTGGCGAAATCAATTCATGATTCCTCCTCTAGAAGTAAGGAACCATTTGTTGTGGTGAGTTGTAGTGCTCTGTCTGAAAAACGCTTTGAACGGGAAGTGTTTGGATTTGAAAGAGAGACACAACCCCCCGGTTTTCAAAGTAAACTTGAAGAAGCCCATGGCGGCACTTTATTGATAAAAGACATCACGGCGTTACCAAAAAGTCAGCAAAATCATCTTCTTAATTTTATCAATCATCCCGTTGTATTAACCGAGTTAGGTGAGAGAACGATTGATACCAGAATCATCGTTTCGACATACAACGATCTTGAGCAGACAGTACAAGAAAAGGAGTTTTCTTCTGAGCTGTTTTACTTATTGAAAATATTAAAAGTACACGTTACGCCTCTGAAAGAGCGATGTGGAGATGTGGCGAGTATTGCTCATTATTATGTCCAACAATTTAGTCGTGAATACAATACTCAAGCTCGTAGCATTTCCTCCCAAGCGATTAAAGCTCTGACGCACTATCATTGGCCTGGAAATGTGAGAGAGTTACTCCCGATTTCAGATAATAAGTGCGACATTCATGGAAAGGTGTAGAAGAGGAAGCCAACTGCTGAAAGTGGTACGCTCTTCTCTCCAAAGAAACAAGCAGTACTACCATGAATTATCAGCAGTTGACCGAGGGCAGAAGATACCAGATTTCTGCTCTTTTGGAACGGGGAATTTCGGTTTCTGAAATAGCCAAAACCGTTCAGTGCCATCGCTCTACGGTATATCGGGAGCTTAAACGCGGCCGCAAAGGCAGTCATTATTGCCCAAGCGAAGCTCAGGCATTCTCAATCAAAAAACGCACATCAGCGCGTAAATACAGAATACCAAAGGAGCGTGTTGATTTTATCCGCCTCCTTCTAGAAGCAGATTGGAGTCCAGAGCAGATTTCCAGTGTATTAAATAGAGTCGGTGCCGCTGTCAGTCATGAGTGGATCTACCGATTTGTTGCGCAGGATAAACGCTTGGGAGGCAAGTTATATCGCCACTTGAGGCAAGGTCACAAGCGGTATCGTCGCGGTAGAAAAGAGAAAGCGCCAGCGATCAAGAATGCTGTTTCTATCGATGATAGGCCAAGCATCGTTGACAGTAAGGAGCGATTGGGTGATTGGGAAATCGACACCGTATTAGGTAAACATGGCACTGGTGCTATGGTGACCATTTTAGAGCGTAAAACTCGATTTTACGTGGTCAAGAAAGTGCCATCGAAGTCAGCAGATGATGTCACCCAAGCCACCATAGAGCTACTCATGCCTTATAAGGAACATGTCCATACCATCACGGCAGATAATGGGAGAGAGTTTGCAGGCCACGAAACCATCGCAAAGGCGTTGGAGGCTGATGTGTACTTTGCCCATCCTTATAGCTCTTGGGAGCGTGGAGCCAATGAGAATGCTAACGGGCTTTTAAGGCAATATGTGAAGAAAGGAACCGACTTAACAACGGTAACAGACAGCGATATTGAATTCGCTGTATCACGGATAAATTATCGCCCGAAAAAGTGTTTAGACTTCAAGCAACCAGCGATTGTCTTTAAAGAAATGGCATTGGCTGCTTGATATTGGAGAGTGTCGCACTTCGCAGTTGAATTCGGGCTTAACCAAGTTAAAAGAGCCGTATTAGTGTGCGATGGGTTAGTCATCGAATTAGAACATTTTGATTTACCGACTCAAATTCAAAACACACGCTCGTTAAAAATGATTAGAGAAGACTCAGAAAAAGAAGCATTAATAAAAATATTAGAATTACATGATGGCCAAGTATCTCTTGCAGCCAAAGAATTGAAAATTTCAAGGGCGACGATGTATCGATTGCTTGGTAAGCATAAAATAATTTCAGAATAGAATACGTTAGATTCAAAAATGTCACTGTAATCAATAATATCGAATGATAGTCTTGCTGGTGGTTTTTTGAGCGATGTTTGACTGGTTTTTGATATATAAATAGGTTAATAAATTGTTTTTATTTTGTTGCGCAATAAAAGCTTGAACAATTGGCTGAGGTGGTTAAAATTTAATCGTGAATTGAATTTCACTTTATATTTCAACTGGATTAATTAGTTACTTAGGAGGCACATGATGAAGCATTTATACTCTGACATTTTTGCATGTGCTAAACCGAATGTTACCCATTTCGCGTGTTTTTGTAACGCTCATCGAGTTATATCGATGGCTCTTAGCATGCGATCTGATAAACGAATTAACTAATTATTCCGTAACCTTTTGGCTGCGGAAAGTAAGCAGCCATTAGGATCATTGTCTTTATTCCCTGCTGAGCTGCTATTTTCCCCATTCATTGTTTGGAGAAAATTATGCGTCATTCTATCTATATTCAACTTGCTACATTATTAATTAAAGCGGATTTAAAACGAGAAGAAAACGCTTGGCTGCGTAAAGTACGTCGCGCTCAATATGAGATTCCGTTTCATAGCGAGCACTTACTACGAGATATAGGCTTAGATAAAACAGGCCGTCCTCTTGGTGAGCCACAAGCGGCAACTTATAAAGTTCAACGCCGTATTACTCTTATGCGTCGAATATTTCAGGCTCGACTGAGTCCATAATCGACCGCTGGTACTTTTTGAGTACCAGCTAAAAAGGGAAATGAGTGATCATTTCCCTTTTTCATTTTTTGAATTCAGCGTCGATATCTTATGGGCAAGGATTTGGAAATTGAACGCCAACTTGATAAAGATCCTGTAATAACTCATCAGATAGCTGAGTGTCGATGCTATCAATATTTGCTTTTAGCTGCTCCATTGTTGTCGCACCGATAATGTTAGACGCGACAAATGGCCGTTGGTTTACAAAAGCTAATGCCATTTGTACTGGGTCAATATCATGTTTATTGGCAATATCAATGTAAGCCTGGGTTGCGGCTTCACCTTGTGGTGTAAAGTAGCGAACAAATCGTTCGAATAAGGTGCAGCGAGCATCTGCTGGGCGAGCTCCATTGAGGTATTTACCGCTTAAGGTCCCAAATGCCAAAGGTGAATAGGCAAGTAACTCAACCCCTTCATGATGGCTAATTTCGGATAACCCAACTTCAAAACTTCGGTTGAGTAAATTGTATGGATTCTGGATAGAAACAATTCTTGGTAAATCATGCTTTTCAGCCAAACGCAGTAACGTCATTACACCCCACGGCGTTTCATTTGATACACCGATGTAACGAGTTTTTCCTGCTTTAACCAATTCCGCTAAAGCTTCTAATGTTTCAATTAAGCTGACTTCTTGTTGCTCATCTAAGTGAGGGTAGTTGAGTTGGCCGAAACAGTTGGTAGTACGTTGTGGCCAATGTATTTGATATAGGTCGACATAATCCGTTTTTAAACGCTGCAAACTACTGTTCATTGCCATATGGATATTACGGCGATCTAAACTCATATTTTCACGAATATGAGACATACGACCTGGGCCTGCCACTTTAGTCGCTAAGATGATTTTTTCTCGTTTTCCTGATTTTTCTAGCCAATTACCAATATATTCTTCGGTGGATCCTTGAGTTTCAGGCTTCGGTGGGACTGGATACATTTCAGCGGTATCAATGAAATTGACACCGCGTTCGAGTGAGTAGTCGAGTTGATTAAAAGCCTCTATCTGGGAGTTCTGTTCACCATAGGTCATTGTTCCTAAAGCTATTTTGCTAATTTCTAAAGTTGAATGCGGGATCTTATGATATTTCATTGCACATCCTTGGCTGATCGTTGAGAGAGCAATATTTGAATGTATAGCGTGATTGTTCAATATATCGCAAAAAAGCTTTAGTGGTAAGCCTGTTAGCTAGGGATGATTTTTTGTTCTAGACTGGATCATAGAGATGATCACCATTTGTCGTGTTGAATGTGTGGTGGTGGGAGGAGACGATGAAAAAACAGCAATTAACTCATTGGCTGCAAGCGAATAAGAAGGAAGAGTGTGAGCTCCCTAAAGTGTTTGTGGTCAGTTGTGCGGATCTTTCACACTATTCACTGGCAGTGGAATATAAACATCGACTTGAGCCTATAATGATTAAAGATCAGCTGGCTTATTTTAATTCTTTAGAATCGGTAAAAGAGGAGCTGAAAAAGTTAGGCTTATCGAGCGCTTATTTGCGTTTACATAACGCTTATGATGAGTTTGGCGTTGAAGGGCTAGACTTATTTCAAGATATAGAGTTGCATCTCGCTTCTTGAGGTTATTTTTGCTGAGAGTCTTTTTGTAAATGATGCAATAGAATATTTGCAGTGAACTGAGTGCGTAAATAAAAGCCTCGTGGTAGGGTTTTAATTGGTTGCCCATTTGCACTATACGCTTCGGTCAAGACTTTACTATTGGCGGCTTTCGGTCTGAGTTGCATTACTTCACCATGCTTAGCTGTGATTTGTTCTACTTTGCCTAGCACAATAAACTCCATCAACTCCTCCCAGTCTTGTTTTAGTTGCTGTTCTTCTTTTTCATTTGGAGACCACAAGATAGGTCGACCAACTCGGCGTTGCGCTAGAGGGATCTCACGTTCACCTTCAACTGGGATCCACAGTACTTTGGCGAGTTTATGCTTTACATGGCTATTTTGCCAAGTCAGTCCATCAACACCCGTGAGTGGGGCAACGCTAACAAATGTGGTCTCTAAAGGTTTACCACTAAACCCAATCGGGATCGTTTTGAGTTCAATGCCTAAATGCTCAAAGTCGGGTTGTGCTTTGCTGCCCGATTCTGCGCCTAAATGCCATTCAATCAACTGTCCAGTCCAGCCTTTTTCTCGTTTGAGATTTTCTGGAACTGAAACACCGGCTTCAGAGGCTAAAGACGCAAAAGAGCGACCAACGATCCATTCTGCTCGTTGCATCAATTCTTGTTCTGTCTTTGGAGGTTGTGGCATAACGAATGATCTGATTAAAAAATAAGTGTCCTATAGTACATTATTTTTAATTTGGATCTTAGTCACATCTATTTAATTTTAGCCCAGAAGTGAGTTATCCACAGGTTTTGTTACGACAGAGTAAAATAAAAGTACTTGCGATCATTTTATTCACATCAACCGTAATAAAAGAACATGTCTGAGGGGTTTTTGAGCGCTTTTAGCTGATCTGGTGTGGATAATATCAAGCGTGGTGGATCTTTAACCGATCTGTGTTTACAAAAGATCCTAAGGATCCTTTGGGTGTTTGAAATTTGAACTTTTATCGTTATCTAATTGTTTTAGATTGTTTTTATTTGTTTTTGGTATAAAAGATCGACAGTTGTCTCTGTGTACTTACTCACCCATTTATTCCTTTTCTCATTTTCTTCACACATTTATTCACAGAAATAGTGAATAAATCCCCCTTTAAGCAAAGATTTGTGTTGATAACTTATTCTTTGAGCTATTTTTATTATAAAAGTGGGCGTTAGGTAATAAAAAACGCGATATAGTGCACTTGAAATTTGCCCCTTTTGTGGATATGTGAAAAAATCACTAGTAACAGAGATTTATATTAGAGGTTAGCCGTGATTGATGGCGATGGTTACCGCTTAAATGTGGGAATTGTAATATGTAACAACCATGGTCAGGTATTCTGGGCAAAGCGATACGGACAGCACTCTTGGCAATTTCCACAAGGCGGTATTGATGACGGAGAAACTCCGGAGCAAGCGCTATTTCGTGAATTATACGAAGAGGTTGGGCTAACGAAACAAGATGTGAAAATTATCGGAGTCAGTCGTCATTGGTTAAAATATAAATTACCCAAACGTCTGGTTCGATGGGATTCCAAGCCTGTGTGTATTGGCCAAAAACAGAAATGGTTTTTACTGCGTTTAGAATGTGATGAATCAAACATCAATATGAACCGTGGTCGAACCCCTGAATTTGATGGTTGGCGTTGGGTTAGCTTTTGGTACCCAGTCAGACAAGTGGTTTCTTTTAAAAGAGATGTATACCGACGAGCAATGAAAGAGTTTGCTTCGATCGCCATGCCTTTTAGAGAGCCCAAAATCAAAGGTAAAAGAAAAGTGCGTCGATAAGCCTTATCCAGTTAACAGCTGGTAAGGCATCATGAAAGGTGGATGTGAATGCTGATTCAACTTAGGGATATCGTTGAACAAGTATCTAAAGCCGATGATATTCATCAAGCTTTGGATATTTTGGTGAAGGATACTTGTAAAGCGATGCAAACGGAATGTTGCACGGTTTATTTAGCCAATAACGAGCAAAGTCGTTTAGAGCTAATGGCGACTCAAGGGCTAAAGTTTTCCGGTCAGACGATTCATATTCCTTTTTCAGAAGGTTTAGTTGGTTTGGTACGCCGTAGTGCTGAGCCGCTTAACTTAGCTTATGCACAAAAACACCCTAACTTTAAATATTTTCCTGAACTTGGGGAAAATGTTTATCAATCTTTCCTCGGAACCCCGATCATTCATCGTCGCCAGATATTGGGTGTATTGGTGATTCAGCAACGATCGCCAAGATCATTTAGTGAAGTCGAAGAATCCTTTCTTGTGACACTTGCTGCTCAGTTGGCGGTAATTCTTGCTCATTCTCAAGCCCAAGGCCAATGGCAACTGAATGAAAACCAAGTCCATTCTTATAAAGGAATTGCGGCTTCGTCTGGTATTGCGATTGGTCAAATTTGGTGGGATGACACTCACCCCGATCTTTCTCAAATCGCCCCTGCTTCATGTTTAGATACGAGTAAAGAACAAGAGTGGCTTGCATTAGCCGTAGAGAGTGCGATTGCTGACTTCCGCCGGATGCGTAAACGCTTTGATAGTGAATTAAATAAAGATACCTTGGCGATCTTCGAGTTATTTATTCACTTGCTACATGATCCTATGCTGCGTGCCGATCTTAATAAACAGATTGAGAAAGGCGATCGAGCAGATTGGGCCTTGAGACAAGTTGTAGAGCTTTATGCTGAGCGTTTTGCCAGTATGAGTGATTCTTATTTGCGGGAACGAGCCAACGACATTAAAGAGCTTGGGCAAAGATTATTGTATTTTTTACACAATAGTGAAGTCCGTGCCCCTAGTTTTAAAAATCCGGTCATTTTAGTCGTTAGGGAGCTGACCGCTTCAATACTCGCGGCGATTCCTAAAGATAAGTTGCTTGCTGTCATTTCTTTAGAAGGGGCGGCTAACTCTCATGCGGCGATTTTATCTCGTGCGCTTGGTATCCCCGCGATTATGGGAGCACAACTTAAACCAGAGTCGGTATCGAATAAGCTTGGTATTGTGGATGGCTACAGTGGAGACATTTTTGTTGAGCCTGCTGCGCAACTATTGGCTGAGTATCAATCGTTAGCCAATGAAGAAGAAGAGCTTTCCGATTTGGTTGCTCAGGAATTATCGCAACCGGCAGCGACCAAAGATGGTCAACGTGTTGAATTGATGCTCAATGCTGGCCTTAGTGCGGACACGAATATTGCGGTTAACCAAGGGGTTGATGGCGTTGGCTTATATCGTACGGAAATTTCTTTTCTGCTGCACAATCGCTTTCCTTCTGAAGAAGAACAAACTCAACAATATAGAACCATATTGGCGACTTATCCCGATAAGCGGGTGGTGATGCGAACCTTGGATATTGGTGGGGATAAGGCACTCCCTTATTTTCCTATCGAGGAAGATAACCCTTTTCTTGGCTGGCGAGGTATTCGTTTTACACTCGATCACCCTGATATATTTCTGATCCAATTACGATCAATGCTAAAAGCAAGTACAGGGTTGGGCAATCTCAATATCATGTTGCCAATGATATCTGGATGCCAAGAAATAGATGAATCCCTGATGTTGATAGAGAGAGCATATCAAGAAGTTTCTTTTATCGACCCTAATATTCAGCGCCCTCAAATTGGCATTATGTTAGAAGTGCCCTCCATGTTGTATTTGTTACCAATGGTGGCAGATAAAGTCGATTTTGTGTCGGTTGGTACTAATGATTTAACCCAATACTTATTGGCGGTGGATCGTAATAACTCCCGAGTGTCTGAAGTTTATGAACATGTTCATCCTTCGGTAGTGATGGCATTAAAGCATATCTATGACATGTGCCAACAATATAAATTGCCGGTATGTATTTGTGGTGAGCTAGCGGGGGATCCTATCGGGGCATTGCTACTTATTGGCATGGGATATCGTTCATTAAGTATGAACACCTCGAATGTTGCGCGTATTAAATACATCTTACGTAAATCCGATTCGTCAGAACTGCAGGATTTACTGAATAAAGCAATAAAGCAATGCTACGGAAGCGATATATATAATTTGGTCTTTGATTATTTAGAACAAAAAGATTTAGCTGGATTTATCCGTGCAGGTAAGAAATAACGGTTTTCGATACTGCATCTGTGTAGGCTTTACTTTATTATACCCCCCAATGAATTGACTTTTTTATGTTTGATGGCACTAAAGCCACCAATCTTGGTCAGATACTATCTATTCTTTTAATTTTAAGCAGAGAGACTTTTATGAGTCAGGGATTTTTTGTCTTCCCACAGATTGATCCAGTCATTTTCTCTATCGGCCCGATAGGGGTTCGTTGGTATGGATTGATGTATTTACTTGGATTTGCTTTTGCAATGTATGTTGCGAATAAACGAGCAGATAAACCTGGAAGTGGTTGGACTCGTGAGCAGGTCTCTGATTTGCTGTTTGCCGGTTTTCTTGGGGTTGTACTAGGTGGCCGCATTGGTTATGTCTTATTTTATGGCTTTGATTATTGGATGGCTGACCCATTATATATTTTCAAAGTCTGGACGGGGGGAATGTCGTTCCATGGTGGCTTATTGGGCGTCATCACAGCGATGATATGGTACGCTCGTAAAAATCAACGCACTTTCTTTGGTGTGGCTGACTTTATTGCTCCGTTAGTACCATTTGGATTAGGTGCAGGCCGCATCGGTAACTTTATTAATGGTGAGTTGTGGGGACGGGTGACCGATGTGCCATGGGCGATGATTTTCCCAACGGGTGGGCCTTACCCTCGTCATCCATCTCAATTGTATGAGTTCTTTTTAGAAGGTGTCGTGCTGTTTTTGATTTTAAATTGGTTTATCCGTAAGCCAAGACCTGCTGGTGCGGTATCAGGTTTATTCTTGATTGGTTATGGCGTGTTCCGATTCTCAGTGGAATTTGTTCGTCAACCTGATGCTCAATTAGGATTATTTGATAATTTCATTTCAATGGGACAAATTTTATCGACACCGATGATCATCATTGGTGCCTTGATTATGGTTTGGTCATATAAAACCCAAAAGCCAACATCATACCCGAATGAAAAAGTGACTAAAGCAGCCAAAGGGAAGTAAGTTGTGAAACAGTATTTAGATCTTTGCCAGCGTATTATTGATGAAGGCCAATGGGTTGAAAATGAACGAACTGGTAAGCGTTGCCTGACGATTATTAATGCCGATCTAACCTATGATGTTGGCAACAATCAATTCCCTTTAGTCACGACACGTAAGAGCTTTTGGAAATCGGCAGTTGCTGAGTTACTAGGCTATATTCGTGGTTATGATAATGCGGAAGATTTTCGTCAACTAGGCACCAAAACTTGGGATGCGAATGCTAATTTAAACCAAGCTTGGCTCGATAATCCTTATCGTAAAGGTGAAGATGATATGGGGCGTGTTTATGGGGTTCAAGGTCGTCGTTGGGCCAAACCCGATGGCGGGCATATCGATCAATTGCGTAAAATTGTTGATGATTTAACACGTGGTGTGGATGACCGTGGTGAAATTTTAAATTTTTATAATCCTGGTGAGTTTCATATGGGCTGCCTGCGACCATGCATGTATAGCCATCACTTCTCATTATTGGGCGATACTTTGTACTTAAATAGTACTCAGCGCTCTTGTGATGTGCCTCTTGGGCTTAATTTTAATATGGTTCAAGTGTATGCGTTCTTAGCGATTATGGCGCAAATTACCGGCAAAAAAGCTGGCGTTGCTTATCATAAAATCGTTAATGGCCATATCTACGAAGATCAACTCGCCCCCATGCGCGATATCCAATTAAAACGCACACCATTTGATGCGCCTAAGTTTCATATTAACCCTAAGATTAAAACCCTGGAAGATTTAGAAACATGGGTAACATTAGATGATTTTGACGTGACCGATTACCAATGTCATGATCCGATTAAGTATCCATTTTCGGTTTAAAATTTAAATAGCCTGCAGTGAAATTTAAGCCCCTATTTGACATTACTTAGTCAATTAGGGGCTTTTTAATAACTCGGAAAAAACATATTATACATCTATAAGTTATCGTTTTTTCGAGGAAACAATGTCACATTTGAATTATAACCATCTGTATTATTTTTGGATGGTCTGCAAGCAAGGCTCAGTGGCAAAAGCTGCGGAAGCTTTGTTTTTAACACCTCAAACAGTGACAGGCCAAATTAAAGCGTTTGAAGAGCGGATGAATGGTAAGTTGATGAAGAGAAGTGGGCGCAGTGTTGAGCCTACGGAGCTTGGTCAATTGGTATTTAAGTATGCAGATAAAATGTTTGGCCTTAGCTATGAAATGCTAGATATCGTTAATTACTCACAACAAGAAAATGTGTTATTTGATGTTGGGGTGGCGGATGCATTATCAAAGAGATTGGTCAGTAAGATTTTATTAAACACAGTACCAGAAGATAACAGCATTCATTTACGCTGTTTTGAGTCGACTCACGAATTACTATTAGAACAACTTTCCCAGCATAAGCTGGATATGATTTTATCTGACTGCCCTGTAGACTCAAGCCAAAGTCCCGGTTTATATAGTAAAAAATTAGGTGAGTGTAAAATGAGTTTTTACTCTTCCCAACCTATTGCTCAAGATGACTTCCCCGCTATTCTTAAGCAAAGAAAACTTTTAATTCCAGGCAGAAGAACATCAATGGGACGTAATGTTATGCATTGGTTTGAAAGATTAGGAATTACACCGAACATTCTTGGTGAGTTTGATGATTCGGCATTGATGAAAGCATTTGCTCGTTACCATAGTGATGCCATTTTTCTTGCTCCTAATTTATACTTATCAGAAGTGGAAGATGAGCTGCCTTTGCACTTGATTGCAGAAGTCGAAGATTTAAAAGAAGAATATTATGTTATTTTTGCTGAACGGATGATTCAACACCCTTCAGTGAAAAATGTATGCGATGCTGATTTTAGCCGGTTATTTCAACCGCTAAATCACGATATCCAGATTAAACAATGAGGCGACAAGATGGATTTTAATGAGATGGAAAATAATCTTTCTCAAGCCGTGGTTCTGTTGAAAGCGATGGCGAATGAAAAACGATTACAAATCTTATGTATTTTACATCAAGATGAATTATCGGTAGGGCAGTTGTGTGAAAAGTTACCGCTAAGCCAATCGGCATTGTCTCAACATTTGGCATGGTTACGCCGAGATGGATTAGTCAGTACACGTAAAGAGTCACAAACCGTGTATTACTCATTGCAAAGTGATGAGGTAAAAGCACTGATTGAGCAGTTGCATCATCTGTATTGTGATAAATAATTTTTTCGAGATACAAATATCAGATATAAAAAAACCGGCCTAGGCCGGTTTTTAGCAATTAAACAACTTTAAAATTAAAGTGCTTTGATTGCTGCAGCAAAACGAGACTTATGACGTGCAGCTTTATTCTTATGAATAAGGCCTTTAGTCGCCATGCGGTCTAGTAATGGTGTAACTTCAACTAGTGCAGCAGTTGCAGCTTCTTTATCGCCAGCAGCAATAGCAGCGATAGTTTTTTTCATGTAAGTGCGCATCATAGAACGACGGCTAGCATTGTGCTGGCGACGTTTCTCAGCTTGGATAGCGCGCTTCTTAGCAGATTTACTGTTTGCCAAGGGTCTAACTCCCAAAAAACTTTAGTTCGGTGACAATTTAAGGGCGAGGACTATGCCTTTTTCCAAAAAAAATGTCAACAGATTTGTGCGAAAACCAATCTTTACCAAACAAAATTTTGGTGAAGTATGGCTATCGCGGTTAAGATGGCGTGGATTCTATCAGCATTTGAATTCCAATGCTATTAATTATCGCATTACAAAACCATTCCCTGGTACACCATTTATTCGAAAATCGTGATGAATTGGTTGCTGAGGGCTTTTTGTCGTTTATGGCTATTTTTTTATTGAGGCACTCGTGAGTCGAAAACTATTACGATCAGGGTTAATTGTTAGCGCGATGACATTTGTTTCTAGGGTATTAGGCCTAGTACGTGATGTTGTTGTGGCGAATTTGATGGGGGCAGGGGCGGCTGCAGATGTCTTCTTTTTTGCCAACCGCATTCCAAACTTTTTACGACGATTATTCGCTGAAGGCGCTTTTTCTCAAGCTTTTGTACCTGTGTTAACCGAATACCACGCTTCAGGAGATATCGATAAAACACGACAACTAATTGCTAAGGCATCGGGAACGCTTGGCGTTCTTGTTACGATAGTCACTTTATTCGGAATATTAGGATCCGGCGTTGTTACTGCTATCTTTGGCGCTGGGTGGTTCATGTCTTGGGTACATGATGGTCCGGATGCTCATAAGTTTATCTTGGCGAGTTTTCTTTTAAAGATCACTTTTCCCTACCTGTGGTTTATTACTTTTGTTGCGTTATCTGGCGCGATTTTAAATACTATTGGTAAATTTGCCGTTTCGTCATTCACCCCTGTCTTTTTAAATGTGATGATGATTTTGGCTGCGCTTTACATTGCTCCAAATATGGAACAACCCGAGGTTGGTTTAGCCATTGGTGTTTTACTTGGTGGCTTAGTGCAGTTTTTATTCCAAATTCCTTTTTTATTAAAAAGTGGCATGTTGGTTCGCCCGCAATGGGGCTGGAATGATCCCGGTGTCGTTAAGATTCGCACATTAATGATTCCAGCGTTGTTTGGCGTATCCGTTAGTCAAATCAATTTATTATTTGATACCGCAGTAGCGAGTTTTCTTGCTACAGGCTCTATAAGTTGGTTGTATTATTCTGACCGGTTATTAGAGTTTCCACTTGGTTTGTTTGGTATTGCGATTGCGACAGTGATATTGCCGGCCTTATCTCGTAAGCATGTTGATGCGGAAAGTGAAGGTTTTTCTAAAACAATGGACTGGGGGGTTCGCATGGTATTACTGCTTGGCGTGCCGGCTATGTGTGGCTTAATCGTGCTTGCAAAACCCATGTTAATGGTCTTGTTTATGAGAGGTGAGTTTGCACCTACTGATGTGCATAATGCTTCTTTGTCTTTATGGGCATACGCGTCTGGTTTATTAAATTTCATGTTAATCAAAGTACTTGCACCGGGGTATTACTCACGACAAGATACTAAAACCCCTGTGCGCTACGGCATTATAGCCATGGTGACTAATATGGTATTTAACGCAATTTTTGCGTATTTCTTTGGTTATATTGGCCTTGCCATGGCAACGTCTTTGTCTGCGTTGGTCAATATGGGATTGCTGTATCGCGGTTTACATATTGCGAATGTTTATCGACTATCAAAAGAAACCATCGTTTTTGCTTGCAAAGTAGCTCTTTCTGGTGGGTTGATGGTTGCCATTATTGACTGGCAAATGGCCGATTTTTCGGTTTGGCTTGAATGGTCGACAGCTTATCGAGCTATGTGGCTAGTGGGATTGATTGGCCTTGGTGCCGTTGTATATCTAATTTCAGCATTGTTATTAGGTATCCGTATGAAGCATTTAAAAGCGGATTAATTGAGAACAAGATCAAAGGCGCGTGATGCTCGCATCTTAAGGGCATTACGTATATAATTCGCCGGTTTAACGCGAAGCAAAAATTTGGTAAATAAAAACCGTATGGAATTGATTCGAGGCATTCACAATATTAAGACACATCACTCAGGATGTGTTCTCAGCATTGGTAATTTTGATGGGGTCCATTTAGGGCATCAACAAGTATTAAAGCAACTTTGTGAACAAGCTGAGACTTTAGGATTACCTTCGGTTGTGATGACATTTGAGCCTCAGCCAATGGAGTTTTTTGCGAAGCAAGCTGCGCCAGCAAGACTAACTCGACTACGTGATAAATTTGCTCAATTATCCAAATGTAAAATTGACCGTTTATTGTGTGTTAATTTTAATCAAAAGTTTGCCAACCTAAGCCCTGAAGACTTTATTAGTGAATTGCTCGTTAACAAGCTTGGGGTTAAGTTTCTAGTCGTTGGTGATGATTTTTGTTTTGGTAAAAATCGCCAAGGTGGTTTTTCTGACTTGCAAAAGGCGGCGGATAAGTACGGATTTAATGTCGTGAATACCCAAAGCTTTTGTATGCCAGCCAATATTGCCGAGCAAGTCGATTCACCTGTACGAGTGAGTAGTACCGCGATTCGTCAGGCTCTCGCTTGTGATGACTTGGCGGCTGCCGCGACAATGCTAGGCCGTGACTACAGTATCAATGGTCGTGTATCGCATGGTCGAAAATTAGGCCGAACGATTGGTTTTCCAACGGCAAACATTCCACTGAAGCGTAACGTGTCACCGGTTTCAGGTGTCTATGTAGTGAAGGTGGTTGGAGCCGATGACAACGCGGTTATTGGTGGTGTGGCGAATGTTGGTAATAGGCCAACGGTCAATGGTATTCGCCAACAACTTGAAGTGCACTTGTTTGACTTCAAGCAGAATTTATACGGCAAGCAACTTGAAGTTATACTGCTCCATAAAATTCGTGATGAACAAAAATTTGATTCATTCGATTTGCTGAAGCAACAAATAGAATTAGATGCTCAAGTAGCAAGGGTGTGGTTACTTGAACATAACATATTTTCAGAGATAGCTAAGTAAGCGTTAAATCTCTAAGAAAATCCTTATTTAATATCGCCCAATGTAACGGAATTAAGAATCGATGACTGACTATAAAGATACTCTGAATCTACCTGAAACAGGGTTTCCAATGCGTGGAAATCTGGCCAATCGTGAGCCAGAAATGCTTAAGCGTTGGTACAAAGAAGATCTTTACGGCGCAATCCGTGCTGCAAAGAAAGGTAAAAAATCCTTCGTATTACACGATGGCCCTCCATACGCCAACGGTGATATTCATATTGGTCATGCGCTAAACAAGATTCTTAAAGATATTATTATTAAATCAAAGACCCTTTCAGGCTTTGATGCGCCGTATGTTCCAGGTTGGGACTGCCACGGTCTTCCAATTGAGTTAATGGTTGAGAAGAAAAAAGGCAAACCAGGCCAAAAAATCTCGGCAGCAGAATTCCGTGAAGAATGTCGTAAATACGCGGCTGGCCAAGTTGAGGGGCAAAAAGAAAGCTTTAAGCGTTTGGGTATCATGGGCGAGTGGGATAAACCATACCGCACTATGGATTTTGGCACTGAAGCCAACATCATCCGCGCGCTAGGAAAAATTGCTGACCAAGGCCATTTATTGAAAGGTTTCAAACCTGTTCACTGGTGTACAGATTGTGGTTCAGCACTCGCAGAAGCGGAAGTAGAATATAAAGATAAAGTATCACCTTCGATCGATGTGCGTTTTAAAGCCGCTGATCAAGCTGCAACCATCGCTAAGTTTGATTGCAAAGAAGGTCATCAAGGTGAAGGTGATGTATCGATTGTTATCTGGACAACTACCCCTTGGACACTACCCGCAAACCGCGCAGTATGTTTACGTGACGATTTGGAATACGTATTAATCCAAGTTGAAGCGCACGGCGAGCATAAAGCAGAACGTATTATCGTGGCATCAGAACTTGCTAAATCTGTGATGGATCGCGCTGGTATCGAGCATTTCCACAACCTAGGTTTTGCCACTGGTAAAGATCTTGAGTTAACGCAATTTGCTCACCCATTCTACGATTTCAGTGTTCCTGCGGTATTGGGCGATCACGTTACGACCGATTCTGGTACTGGTGTGGTGCATACCGCTCCTGGCCATGGTCAAGAAGACTTTGTGGTAGGTAAACAATACGATCTAGAAGTGGCTAACCCTGTTGGTTCTAACGGCGTTTACTTGCCAGATACTGAGTTATTTGCGGGTCAACACGTCTTTAAAGCTAACGATTCTGTACTTGAAGTATTGAAAGAAAAAGGCGCGCTTTTACATCATCACGCTTATGAACACAGCTACCCACATTGCTGGCGTCACAAGACTCCGATCATTTTCCGTGCGACGCCACAATGGTTCGTATCGATGGATCAAGCGGGTTTACGTTCTAAAGCATTAGGTGCTATCAAAAATGTTGAGTGGATGCCTGAGTGGGGTCAAAGCCGTATTGAAGGTATGATCGAAGGTCGCCCTGAGTGGTGTATCTCTCGTCAGCGTACTTGGGGCGTGCCAATTGCTTTATTCGTACACAAAGAAACCGCTGAATTGCACCCTAACTCTCCTGAGCTTATCGAGAAAGTCGCTAAGCTAGTAGAAGAAAAAGGTATTCAAGCTTGGTGGGATGTCGATGCCGCTGAATTGATGGGCGAAGCGGACGCTGCTAATTACGAGAAAGTACTTGATACCTTAGATGTATGGTTTGACTCTGGTGTGACTCACTACGCTGTTGTAGATAATCGTGATGAGTTCAACGGCAACAGCGCTGATCTGTACCTTGAAGGTTCGGATCAACACCGTGGTTGGTTCCAATCATCATTGATCACATCGATCGCAATGAAGGATGAAGCGCCGTACAAACAAGTGCTAACTCACGGTTTCGTGGTTGATGGCAATGGCCGTAAGATGTCAAAATCTATCGGTAACGTGGTTGCGCCAAAAGATGTGACTAACAAGCTTGGTGCTGACATTTTACGTCTATGGGTGGCTTCTACCGATTACACTGGTGAAGTGGCGGTTTCGGATGAAATCCTAAAGCGTAGCGCCGATGCGTATCGTCGTATTCGTAACACAGCGCGCTTCTTCTTAGCGAACTTAAATGGTTTCAACCCAGCAACCGATATGGTCGCCCCTGAAGATATGGTGGCACTGGATCGTTGGGCGGTTGCTCGTGCTCAAGCGGCGCAAACGGAAATTGTTAAAGCCTACGAAGAGTACAATACTCACGGTGTAACGCAGCGTTTAATGCAGTTCTGTTCAATTGAAATGGGCTCATTCTACTTAGACGTGATTAAAGACCGTCAATACACCGCGAAACAAGGTGGCCACGCACAACGTAGCTGTCAGACGGCGCTTTACTACATCGTAGAAGCATTAGTTCGTTGGATGGCGCCTATCATGTCATTCACCGCCGATGAAATCTGGAATGAAATGCCAGCCAAACTACCAAATGGTGAAGCGCGCGATAAGTTCGTATTTACTGGTGAGTGGTTCGACGGTTTATTCGGTCTAGCGGAAGGAGAAGAACTTAACAATGAGTTCTGGTCTCAAATCCAAACGGTGCGTGCTTCAGTGAACAAGTTCTTAGAAGCGGCACGTAACGACAAAACCATTGGTGGTTCACTGCAAGCCGAAGTGACTTTGTATGCAGATGATGCACTAGCGGCAATGATTAACAAGCTTGAAGATGAGTTACGTTTCGTACTACTAACCTCAAAAGCACAAGTTAAGCCGCTTAGCGAGAAAAACGACTCAGCCAAAGAAACTGAACTTGAAGGTTTGTTTGTTGAAGTTGCCGCTTCAGAAGCTGAGAAGTGTGACCGTTGTTGGCACCATGTGGCGGATGTGGGCACGATTGCAGGTCATGAAACGATCTGTGGCCGTTGTGTTTCAAACGTAGATGGCGACGGCGAAGTCCGTAAGTTCGCATAATATGAGTAAGCTTATTAAACAAACAGGGCTTCGCTGGCTATGGCTAGCGGCTCTGGTGTTTTGCTTAGACATTGGCATTAAGTTAGTGGTGATGGATAACATGGGATACGGTTGGGCCAACCGTATTGAAGTGTTGCCGTTCTTTAATCTACTTTATGTGCATAACCTAGGTGCAGCATTTAGCTTCTTAAGCGATCAAGAAGGTTGGCAACGTTGGTTGTTTTCTGGCATTGCCTTTGCTGTGACTGCGATGTTGTTGTTTTGGATGCGTAAGCTACCTGCTACTGAGCGTTGGAATAATATTGCTTATGCTTTGGTCATCGGCGGCGCACTTGGCAACGTATTTGACCGAATTGTTCATGGTTTTGTGGTCGATTATCTGGATTTCTTCTGGGGTGATTATCACTGGCCAGCCTTTAACTTGGCAGATTCTGCCATTTGTATTGGTGCGGTTATGATTGTGATTGATGGTTTTCGTTCTAAAAAAGAGCAACCAGAAAGCTAATTCGTTACTCAAGCCTCAGTTTAAAAGCGCCATTGGTTTTCCAGTGGCGTTTTTTTATATAATTCGTTAACGTTTCTCGTGGCTCGAATCTCGTTTCTCGGGTAAAGATGATTTTAAAGAATAAGGATTTTTCGTGTCGATAATTACAGAAAATAGTACGGTAACTTTGCATTTCACTATTAAGCTAAAAGATGGCTCGGTGGCGGATAGTACCCACAACATGGGTAAAGCGGCTAAATTTACGATGGGCGACGGGAGCTTGAGTCCAAACTTTGAAACATGTCTTATCGGTTTAACCACTGGAGAAAGCAAAGCGATAGAGCTTGAAGCCAAAGATGCGTTTGGTGAGCCTAATCCAGATTTTATTCAATATATGGATAAAAGCCGGTTTAATGGTCAAGAGCTAGAAGTTGGCACCATCATGGCTTTCAATGGTGCGGATGGAATGGAAATCCCGGGGATCATTTCAGATGTGACAGGCGAATCAGTTAAGGTTGATTTTAATCATCCACTTGTCGGCCAAGATGTCATTTTTGAGGTGGAAATTTTAGAGGTTGCTTAATACTAGTGGTTGCCAGTGACTAACGAATAGGTAGAATAGCGCCATTCATTGCCACTTAAGTGACCGAAAAAGATGAGCCAAGACATGAAAATTTTGTTAGCCAACCCGCGTGGTTTTTGTGCTGGTGTTGATCGAGCGATTAGCATTGTTGAACGTGCGTTAGAAATGTATCAGCCACCGATTTATGTTCGTCATGAAGTGGTACACAATCGTTTTGTGGTTGAAGGCTTAAAGCAACGTGGCGCGGTATTTGTTGAAGAATTATCGGAAGTGCCTGACGATAATATTGTGATTTTTTCTGCTCACGGTGTATCACAAGCGGTTCGTCAAGAAGCGAAAGAACGTCAATTAACCGTATTTGATGCCACTTGCCCTCTGGTAACTAAAGTTCATATGGAAGTGGCTCGTGCGAGTCGCCGTAATATGGAAGTGGTGTTAATCGGTCACGCTGGCCACCCAGAAGTCGAAGGTACTATGGGGCAATACGCCAGTGAAACCGGTGGAATGTACTTGGTTGAGCGTCCTGAAGATGTCGCTAAGCTAGTGGTAAAAGATCCTACTCACTTACATTATGTTAGCCAGACAACGTTATCGGTAGATGAAACCTCTGATGTGATTGACGCGTTACGTAAAACCTTCCCAGAAATTCAAGGGCCGCGCAAAGATGATATTTGTTACGCGACACAAAACCGCCAAGACGCAGTTCGTATTTTAGCTGGTAGTGTTGATGTGATGGTTGTGGTTGGCTCGAAAAACTCGTCAAACTCAACTCGCTTAAAAGAATTATCAGAAAAGCTGGGTACGCCGGGTTATCTCACCGATTGTCCTGAAGATATCAATCCTGCTTGGTTTGATGGTAAAACCAAAGTTGGCGTGACGGCTGGCGCATCGGCTCCTGAAGAGTTGGTCAATCAAATTATTGATCGCATCAAAGAGCTTGGCGGGCGTGATGTCGAGGAAGTATTAGGGCGTGAAGAAAACATGTTTTTTGAAGTGCCAAAAGAGCTGCAAATCAAAAATGTAGAATAACGGGACTCGGAAAAGACGTTTCTCGCTGCTCGGAAGAGATGGTTCGAGAAAAATCTAATAAGGTCGTTAGATGAAAGTCTAGCGACCTTTTTGTTTTTTACCCAAGTCATACTCTAGGCTTTGACTATGCTAAAACCTGTCATTCCGGAAATGAGGGACAAATTATCCGGAATCTTTCACACCAATGAAACTTACGTGAAAGCGAGATCCCGCATCTTCTTCGCTTAGGATCATGTGCGGGATGGCGAGGTTGGGAATTGCTCTATCCCTGAATTCACGTTGTACTTCAAAGCTTAAACTACATAGATATATCGTCATCCTGAATAGTGAGGAACGAGCGTAGTTCAGGATCTCCTACAGCTTGTTGAGAGCTAAATTTTTGCAATGATTTTATTTGAACATTGATTGAGTAGCGAATCCACCGCACTGCTCAATGTTCTCTTGCACTAATGAAATTAACGTAAAATGAGAGTTTATCTTCATCCCCTAGTAGGTAAGTTTAACTCACTTTTGCCCCAATATCGTTTAGCGCAAATGCTCCATTGTTATTATTTAGTGGGGTTTTGCCTTATAAAACCTAATCCGCAAGGCTATGTGGTGGGGTGGCGGTTTTAGTTACCAAGCTATGCCTTGCTACGCAATTTTCTGCAACGTCTTCGGTTGTGTTGGACGGGGCTGGTGTATTCCATTAACTCTGTTTAATGGGTTTGCCCACGATGTCAAAACCGTATTGAATTTTTATTAAAAACAAGACATTATCGGTGTTTTTCAAGGTAGTTGTCACTACTTGCTTAATTATCAAGCAGCTTCTTTTTCTGGGTTCAGATGAACTTCTCCGATCGGCTCACTGTTCCTGATTTTCCCTGACCAGCGTTCTGGTCTTTTCTGGCGATGTTCCATCAACACCTTTGCTCGACGTTCCAAGATTTGCTTGTCTTTTCCACTATGGCGCTCTGATGGTGTGACAAAGTTTAAGCGACTATGTTTGTGTTCGGTGTTATACCAGACAACGAATTCAGCTACCCAAGCTCGACATACGTCTAGATCAATAAAACCTTTTGATGGCCAATTCGGCACATATTTCAATGTGCGGAATAAGGATTCCACATACGGATTGTCATCGCTGACTCGTGGGCGACTGTAGGACGAGATAATGCCCAGTTCTTCCATCTTAGCTTTGAACTCAATGATTTCATTGGAGCGCCATTATCGGAATGCAGAACCAGAGACTGATTGAAGCATTGCTCTCGCATCAAGGTTCGTTGCAGTAACTGAGCTGCCAACTCTCCGCACTCTCGGTCATAGACGTCATACCCAACGATTTTTCGGCTATAAATATCTTCGATCATGTACAGATAATAATGCTGACCACGAACCCCTGACGGCATGTACGTAATATCCCAAGTGAAAACCTGATTCGGCCCTGTAGCGGTGTAACTTGTTGGTCTCGATGATTTTTTCCGACTACGTTGGCGACCTCGATGGTTGAGTTGACCTTCTGCTTTCAAAACCCGATAAAAACTCGATTCTGATGCGATATATTCACCTTTATCCAGCAAGGTTGGGACGATTTGACTCGGTGGTAAACTCGCGTATTCAGGTGCGTTACTGACTTCAACGATCAACTGCCTTTCTTGCTTCGAGAGCTTGTTTACTGGCTCTGGTCGTGTCGCTATCGGCCTTTGATCTTCCTGTATTTCACCGCTCTGATACCAGCGACGGTAAGTCCGTAAATCGATCTCAGCTTCATGACAGGCATTCTCTAAGCGACAGCCGTTTTGACGAGCCTCATGGATGAGTGCAACCAAACTTTGCCTTTCATCGGTTGAGGTTAATCGTCCTCGGGTTCTTCCCCGTAAAAGGCTCTGAGCTTTTTTCTCAGCACCAGAAGAGCAGTGGTTTCTGCCAGCGCTTTTTCTTTGTAACGGAGTTCTTTCTTCAACTCTTTTATTTCATGTTTGTCCGCTTTTGCCTGTTTCTTGGCTTCCGCTTCTCGTTCTTTTTGAGTCATGAAACCGTGCATACATTCGCTGCGCCACTCTTTGATCTGCTCATGGTAAAGCCCCTTTTCACGACAATACTGACTTAACTCATGCTCTGTCATGGAAAAGGTTTCAGCAACTACAGCTAACTTAGTTTGGGCTGACCACTGCTCGGAGGAAGTATTACTATCTGGCACAACGGCTCCTGACTGTCTTAATGCGTTACGCCAATTGTACAGGGTTGCTTCACTGATGCCTTCTTCTTTTGCTACTTCCGCCACTGAACGAGAGTATGGAGGTAATAGCTTTTTCAATATTGCTTCTTTTCTTTCCTGCGGATAACGAGACATGACTTACTCTGTTACCGCCCCTAACTGGTTAAATTTTAACAGTGACAACTATCCTGCCAGAGGGGGGAAGCTTCCGATGCGAACCAAGCATTCTTTCTGGGAGAAAATACCTGCTCAGTAAGGTTTAAAAATCGGTTTTCAACGTCGAAAGCAACAATGCCGAAAAGGAGTCATAGATCAGATAGTAGTAAAGATACCTCCAAGAAAGCTAGTGATTCGGTCAGTACCAATGAACCTAGTAGTAATGGTGAAATATCTTGTGCAGATATGGGTGGAGGTATACAAGATTGTACTGATCAATCAGAGGAGTATGCCTCGCGTTTTACTGCTTTTAACATAATGGTACAAATGCTAGAGGAAAAATACGCCTGCACAATCATCGACTCTTACACTCATGAACTAGATCAGGTCGGGCGCAGCAAATGTCACTTGATTGAGTCTGGTGCAAAGAGAACGATCCGTTGCGTTGTCGTGGAGTTAAATGGGCATGTGAATTACTTGCTTGAAATTGATGTCACAGGGCTGAATAAATGGATTTCTACCAAATGCTTGCGACAGATTGATACTCGTAACTGGAAAGAGCAGTTTTCTCGAATTAAAAAAGGCGTGGTAACAAAGTCTCTTGGATGGCCAACACAAGAAATGGATGCCATGTTTGGCTTCAAAAAGCATATTGGTATATCTCACCCTAAGTCAGTAGAGGGGCACTCGACAGGTATTCCAACTGAATCTATCTTAGACTGGGCTGGGAGGGTTGCTGAGAAACTCTAGTGTTTTTAGCTATGTGGTTAAGTGGTTCGTGGCACTATCTGAATCCGAAGTGCCCCCAAATCATTTAGAGTTCATTACATTATTGTAATTAGCTCCCAATTTATTACTCATCAATAACATACCTCTTAAATTTTTTCTCAATATGCTTGACCTATGTCTAACACATAGGTTTTAAGCTACAACTAATACACATTAGTAACGAATTGGAGATAGTTATGAGTTGTTGTAACAAAGCCCCAAACGGTGGGAGCAGTGACCCTAAGTTGTTACTTAAACTGTTTATTGGGTTGTTTGTGATTATATTTTTAGTCGCATTTATTTTTGGCTAGCAACATAAAACGAATAAAGTTTCATGTGCGTTAAACCTTCAGAGGCATGGATTATGTTGACAACTGAAATTGCGAGAGCAGCAGGTGTGACTGCTGAAACAGTCAGGTTTTACACTAGAAAAGGCCTTCTTTATGCAGAGCGAGACCCCAACAATGGCTACAAGATGTACCAGCAAAGTGCGGTTAATCGCCTGAAGTTCATTTCTCATGCGCGATCTATTGGTTTTAGCCTTAGCCAGATTCAAGAAATCATTGATTACTCCGAGCAAGGGCTGACTCCTTGCCCAGCTGTGAGGCAAATGCTGACTGATAAAATCGTAGAAACCAAGCAAAAGATCGAAGAGCACCAACGCCATTTAGCCATGATGGAAGCAACTTACGCAGAGTGGAATGAAAAACCGGATATGGAGCCCAACGGCAACGCATTATGTTGCTTAATCGAGGACTGGTCTGAGAAGCACCATTAAGTATTACCCGAGGAAAACTAACATGAACACAATACAGTATTCTCTAGCACTTTCCGGCATTAACTGTGGCCGATGTGTCGCTAAAATTGTAGATGGGTTACGTGAAAGAGACCCTGATGTATCTTTCACTATTAATGATACGAAAAACAGAGCAGAGCTCATAACCACGTTGCTGCCAGAAAGCGCGATAGAAGTCCTTGCAAAGTTAGGTTATGCGGCTTCAATACCTAGGCAACAAGAGTACCGTACATCAGTATCTAATGTTACTTGCCAACACTGTGTGGGTAAAATCACTCAAGCGATAGGTGCATTGGATGGTGCTGCTCAAGTGGTTGTTGATTTAGAAAATCAAACATTGGTTGTGAATAGCAGTTTGAACGGCAATGACATTGAAAGCGTATTAGTCGAACTGGGTTATAGCGGTATGACTGATGACACGCAACCACAAACTACGGATGTAATTAAATCGAACAAAGTGAAAACAACACAGGCGTTGGATGTCAGTATCGAGCTGTCATTAATCGGTGTCACTTGCGCAAGTTGTGTTAACACGATTGAAGGTGCTCTTATATCGGTGTCAGGTGTCGACTCTGTTGACGTGAACTTTGCGAATCGAACGGCGACCGTGGTTTCAAGTCAGCCTGCCAGCGTACTAATTGAGGCGATACAAGGCGCAGGATATGATGCAGAAGAAATTGTCGATCAGGCGTTAGCAAGTGACCTCAAAGAAGAGCGTGAATCTGAGGAGTATCGCTTTAAAGTAAAACAAAGCGTTATTGGTCTTGGTCTCGGAGTACCGTTGATGGTGTACGGTCTGTTCGGCGGACCAATGAATGTCAATACGCAATCTGAGCAGTTACTATGGTTGGCCTTAGGTTTAGTGACATTTTTCATTTTAGTCCGTGCGGGCAAGCACTTTTTTACTGGAGCTTGGAAGGCCTTTCTGAACCGTAATGCGAACATGGACACATTAATAGCGCTGGGAACGGGTACCGCTTGGCTCTATTCAATGGTGGTCGTTGTCGGGCCACAGTGGCTTCCGGAAAGTGCAAGGCACCTCTACTTTGAAGCTACAGCCATGATCATTGGTTTAATCAATTTAGGACAGGCGCTTGAGTTAAAGGCTCGAGGCAGAACTTCGCAGGCTATCAAGCGTTTGCTTGATTTGAGAGTCAAAACTGCCATGGTGATTCGTGACGGCAAGGAGATGTCTTTATCGATTGAACAAGTTATCACAGGCGACTTGATTCGGGTTAGAGCCGGTGAAAAAGTCCCGGTTGATGGTGTGATTACAGAGGGCGAGACAACGATTGATGAGTCTATGCTCACTGGAGAGCCAATTCCTGTTGTTAAACAAGTGGGCAGCTCAGTGTCTGCCGGGACGATTAATGACCACGGAAGTTTCGTTTTTGAGGCGCAGAAAGTGGGCAGTGATACCGTTCTTGCTCAGATCATCAGCATGGTGTCGAACGCGCAAAACTCAAAGCCACCAATCAGCCATCTAGCCGATAAAGTGTCTTCAGTGTTTGTACCAACCGTGATGATTCTATCGATTCTGACAGCGCTGGTTTGGTATAACTTTGGCCCTCAACCTTCCTTAGTCTATATGATAGTGGCAGCTACCTCGGTGTTGATCATCGCATGCCCTTGTGCACTTGGTCTAGCAACGCCGATTTCTACTATGATCGGTGTCGGTAAGGCAGCCGAGTTTGGCGGGCTAATCCGAAATGGAGAAGCGTTACAAAGAGCCAGTGAGTTGGATGTCGTCGTACTGGATAAAACCGGTACGATTACTCAAGGTAAACCTGAAGTAACAAATTTTGTCTCGTTGTCAGATGATTCAGAGTTTCTGCCTCTGGTCAATGCTTTGGAGAAAGGATCTAACCATCCGCTAGCTAAAGCGTTAATCGCATTTACTCAAAGTGAGGTGCGTGATGAAGCGCGCTTACCAGAAGTGTCAGATTTCGAGTCATTAACCGGACTTGGTGTTCAGGCTCAGTATGCGGGTCAACGCGTGTTGCTTGGCAATCGCAAGCTGATGAAACAGTTTAACGTCAATGTTGAATTGGTTACAGAGCATGCATTGCAGTGGGAGCAAGAAGCCACCACAGTGGTGTATTTTGCGATAGGCGCTCAAGTGCAAGCGCTGTTCGGTATCAGTGACCCGATTCGAGATGATGCTCGAAGTGCGATAAATCGTTTTCATCAGCAAGGCATTCATGTCGTGATGCTAACGGGGGATAACCACAATACAGCGAAGGCGGTGGCATCACTCGCGAATGTTGATGAATATCATGCGGAATTGATGCCTGAGGATAAGCTTGACTGGATTAAACAGTTGCAAGCGAAAGGGCATGTTGTCGGCATGGTCGGTGATGGTATCAATGATGCGCCAGCACTTGCTCAATCAGACGTTGGTTTTGCTATTGGCAGTGGTACGGATGTCGCGATTGAAAGTGCCGATATTACCTTGATGCGCAGCTCACTCCACGGTATCTCAGATGTGATTGGGATCAGTACTGCCACAATGAAAAACATTAAGCAGAACTTGTGGGGGGCGTTTATCTATAACAGCTTGGGTATTCCTGTGGCAGCAGGGCTTCTGTTTCCGTTCACGGGTTGGCTATTAAGTCCGATCATCGCTGGGGCTGCGATGTCACTGTCCTCTGTTACTGTTGTAACCAATGCTAATCGCTTGCGCTTTTATACACCAGCTTCAGCCTCTACAACCAATGAGGAGTAATACTATGTTAGTCAATATATTAGGTCTTACAGCAATCGTGTTTATAGTCTGGTGGTTTTGGGGTAAGAAAAACGGCTAAGGTGACAAAATTGTCATGAACCCCTCCCAACTCCTGATCTAAGCGTTGCGATAAACTGAGTCTCAGTTAAACGAGTTAAAGTTATTTTTGAGAGCAAGAGAATGAAAAGCAAAAAATCAGATTGTCACAAGAATGGTCATCATAAAGGTCATGGATGGATGATGGTTCTATGCGCGTTATTAATGGTGGGTATTCCATTGTTTATTCTCTCTTCTAGCCAAGAGATATTTAGTTGGGCATACCTTAGTAGTGCGATTGTTCCATTAATCATCTGTTTAGCTATGCATGGTTTAATGATGAAGATGATGATGCCAAGTGAAAAGAAAGACTCCGAAGCCAACGAGCAATCGGTGGAAAAAATTGAAAACAATCAACAGTTCAAAGCATAAGTAAGGGTTAGGTGATGTTATGAAAAAGTTATATGTATCAGTGTTATTTAGTGGTCTAGTTGCGATGCCGGTGTTAGCAACAAGTTCCATCGATGATCAGCATCGACATCACAATGTCGCGCAAAATGAGAAAGTGCATGTTAAGCAATCTCACGCGGATAAGATGAAGGATCACGATAGGATGATAGAACACATGCAAATGATGCAAAGCATGAACATGGAAGACATGCCAGAAGAGTGCAAAAAAATGATGAGTAGCTGAACCAATGAAATACTCGTAATCAGAAAAAGAGATCCCCTTTACTTTTTCTAGTAAAAAAGAGCCGCCTCAGCTAACTGGGCGGCTCTTTATCGTTTATTGCCACAGGATTCATCGCAATTACAACAAGGCTGCTTATAGGGTTGCTTGATTTTGTTGTGGTGAAAAGTTTTTTGATTACCTACCACCTAAATCTCAATATGACAAAAATGTCATATTTGAGTGCCGGAAATCGTCACAATAATTTAGCTAAACTGAGTTCATCAAAACAGAAAAGGAAAAGTAAATGAACTTATTAAACAAAATGCTATTAACTAGCTCTATTTTGCTGACTAGCGCCGCTGCAATTGCTCAGCCGTTGTATTCCGGTGGCAATTACATTAGTCGAGTAGATCATAAAACGGTATCTACTGATGCAGTGGGCTCTAAACAAGAAGCATACACGTTAGGGGCAGAAAAACTGTTAGAGTTTGAGGGTATGAGTGGGCGAGACTTAAATGCAGCTCTAATCTTTATAAGAAGTTATGGTATTGGTCGAGATAAGACTCACCTAGAAGATGGAGGGTATGTAACTGTTCAAGAAAGATTGAATACTCAAGGTCAGCTAGAATATGTAGCGAAAGTACATCTTCATGTCCATTATACAGAACGAGATAGCAACAACTAAACTCAGCAGAGCCCTTAGAACCTTAATTTGTTCTAAGGGCTAAGGAGCAGCTATGATTGATAAAATTTCGATAATATTTCAGGAGCAAAAGCTTGACGATATAGAATCGATCCTCGCAGAGGAAGGTGTGCTAAACTTCACGATTAGTCAAGTGTAAGGGCGTGGAAGGCATACGAACGTAATTGATACCCATGCTTTAAACACACATTACCAACTAGATGTTTTCATTGGTCATAGCCATACTCAGAGCTTGGTTGGGGCACTACTGGATACCCTATGTGTGTCACAAGAAGGCAATGGTGTTACGTCTGTTATAGAGAACGTTTTGTTGTTTGATAATAATATGAAAAAACAGATTTCTAACCCATCATATAATCACAAGCTTGATGTATAACACCGAAGGAAACCAAGGTATTTTTCTTATATGAAGTTACTCGTTGTAGAAGATGAAGAGAAAGCAGGATCCTATCTTAAAAAAGGTTTAATGGAGTCAGGGTACAATGTAGATCTATCTACCGACGGTGTAGATGCTTTGTACTTAGCTACGACCAATGAATATGATCTTATAGTCTTAGACATTATGCTACCAAAGCTGAATGGGTGGCAGCTATTACAGACGCTTCGCAGCAGTGAACTTACTACACCTGTCATTATTCTATCCGCTAAAGATCAGGTTGAAGATAGAGTTAAGGGGCTTGAGCTAGGAGCGAATGATTACCTTGTCAAACCTTTTGCCTTTGTTGAGTTGCTAGCAAGAGTCAAAAACGCATTACGTCATCAAGCCGCAACAGTCAAGACAGAGTCTGTTCTATGTGTTGCTGATTTGAGCCTCGACTTGCTTAAACGAAAGGCGACTCGTAACAATGACACGATCCCTCTGACAGCAAAAGAGTTTTCTTTGTTGGAATATCTATTTGCGAAAAGAGGTCAAGTCGTCACTCGCACTCAGATAGCGTCCGCTGTTTGGGATATGAACTTTGATAGTGATACGAATGTTATTGATGCAGCAGTGAAAAGATTGAGGTCGAAAATCGACAAGCCTTATCAAAACAAACTCATCCAGACCGTGCGAGGTATGGGGTACAAGCTTGATGACGGCGTAGAATGAAAAAATTACTAAATCAATCAATCGCACGCAAACTGGTGTTTATGTTTGTCACAGCCTCTTTTGTGGTTTTAGTCGTGTTTGCTTTAACGATCCAACACGCTATCAAGAACCACTTTAATGAACAGGACTATAGGCACCTAGAAACAAAACTCCGCCCTTTGATAGGCACTGTTGAGCGTGATTTAGACTTGTTCCATTCTTGGAATATTTCCGCTTGGGTCTTAAACAACAAACAGGTGGTGAAAACAAATAATGAAACTATTGACTTTCCATCTGAGCTGATAGGCCGCTCCTCATATGAATGGAGTGTAGGCAATAACCGTTTTCATGCTTTTAAGTTTGATTACCCAGAGATAGAAGGTGGTGCGGTTGTTCTTGCAATTGATGTGACTCACCATAAGGTGTTTTTCGACAAACTAAATACTATTCTATTTTGGACATTAGTTTTGACACTGAGTTTGTCGGGTACTTACGCATTAATTATTGTTAGAAATGGATTACAGCCACTGAAACAATTAAAAGAGTATATCGCGGAAGTGAACACGAGCAACCTCAGTATGCGTATACCAAGTGACTCACTTCCAAAGGAGTTAAGCAGCTTAGTTATTTCTCAAAATGAAATGTTAGAGAGGCTGCAAGAAGGCTACCTCAGGTTGAGTGAGTTTTCATCTGATATTGCTCATGAGCTAAGAACACCTTTGAACAATATCATGACCCAGACTCAAGTAACGCTTGGTTTAGAGCGTTCAATTGAAGAGTATCAAGATATTTTAGTGTCTAATCTTGAAGAGTTAGGGCGATTCAATAAGACCATTTCGGATACACTTTACCTAGCTAAATCAGAGAATAAACTTTTACATAAGATCGAAGAAAAGCTTGATTTAAAAGAGGTGATCACACCCTTACTTGAGTACTATGAAGTGTTGGCAGAAGAGAAAAACGTTCGATTTACCTTCGATGGCTCATCGACTTTACTCGGTGACAAAGATATGCTTCAACGAGCATTTGGTAATGTGTTGTCTAATGCGTTGAGGCACTGCTTTCATAATACGGAGGTATCGGTTGTAATCACAGAGTCAGAGACGACCAACACGGTGACAATCAGCAACATTGGTGAGCCTATTTCTACGGGCTCTTTGCCTTATATATTTAAACGGTTCTATCGTTCCGATAAATCTCGTGTCCATAATGGAAGTGTAGGTGCCGGGTTAGGGCTTCCTATAGCTAAGGCTATTATGAAAGCACACAATGGGGATATTTTAGTTAATTCGAAGGATGAGCGAAGTGAGTTCGTCTTTATTTTCAATAACCTTTAGTTCTAACAAGTTTTAAATATCACTATTGCCCATCAGTTCTGATACTGTATTATGAATTCAAAGTGAAAAGGTACCACATGACAAACTCTTTGAGACAAACAAGTATTTTGATTATCAGCATCTTAGCGATGTTGATGTCGAGCTACGTCTCAAGTATGCCAATGATGGATATGAGTCCAATATCGACCTCTTCAGTTCAACCTTCTAATCATGACTCGATGGAAATGTCTGAGACTACAGCAAGCCATTATGCGATGATAGGCTGCCCATCGATGGAGGTGACAAAGAGCGATAGTTCTATTCATTGCGATAGCTCATCTACCTCTGGTGGTGACTGCTGTAAAAGCGTGTGTACTAGCGTATTTTTCCCACTCTCATCTTCTCGCTTAATCAGTACATCTGAATCTGATTTATACCCGTGATCATTGAAGATGCTTGATTTTCTTCTTTAACAGGATCATGCTAACAAACATGAAAATAGAATTATCCAACCAGAAGAAGAAACAACTCGAACGAATGCATGACTCTGCACGTGATGGTCGAGTGCGTGACCGCATTAAAGCGGTTTTGCTTGCGTCTGAAGGTTGGACAAATGCAATGATTTCGCAAGCTTTGCGAATTCATGAAACCACCGTTACTCGCCATATCAACGACTACCTACAGTCTGAAAAACTCACACCAGAAAATGGTGGTTCTCAAAGTAAACTCGATGCAAGTCAAACAATGGCACTCATTGAACATCTCTCTGAAAATACCTACTTCCACACCCATCAAATTGTTGAGTATGTTCAGTCTGAGTTTACTATTACCTACACCGTAGCGGGAATGAATAAGTGGCTACATCACAATGGTTTTTCTTACAAACAACCTAAAGGTGTTCCACACAAACTTAATCCTGAAAGCTCAAGAGGCTTTTATTCAGCATTATCAAGAGCTGAAGCAACTCAATGAGCCGATTTTATTTATTGATGCTGTGCATCCGAGTCAAGCGACGAAAATCACTTACGGTTGGATCCGCAAAGGTGAAGACAAAGTGATTGAAACCACGGGTAGTCGTACTCGATTGAATTTTGTCGGTGCTCTAAATCTAGATGATATAGCTGCGACAGTGACAGAAAGCTATGACACGATTAATAGTGAAAGTATTGCTCGTTTCTTCTGGAAGCTGAAAAAAGAACATTATCCATTAGAACAAAAGGTTCACATTATTTTAGATGGTGCTGGTTATCACCGAAGTCAGTTGGTAAAAGATTTTGCTCGGATGCTCAATATCGAACTGCATTATTTACCCCCTTACAGTCCAAATTTAAATCCAATAGAGCGACTGTGGAAGGTCATGCATGAGCATGCCCGAAATAATGTTTACTTCCCGACAAAAGCATCCTTTAAGGATGCAATAAATGGTTTTTTTGATGTGACTTTACCAAAGGTTGCAGGCTCACTGACGACTAGAATTAACGACAATTTTCAGGTCCTGCAACCTGCATCTTCAAGTTAATTGGGTATATATTGATGAATAACTTGGATATCTTTCTTGATTGTTGTGTCTTTTCAATTTAAAGTGCTTGCCATGTTTAGGGGTTATTGAGTATTGAAATGATACGCACATGGTTTATTACATTTGCAGCTTTATTTTCGCTTTTGCTTTCAAGCTATAGCGCTGCGACCATGCCTGTATTAATGTTAACCGCTACTCAATGCAACTCAGATAACATGCAGCATCAATCTGCGAACCGTGTTTCGAGTATGCTCGACCATTCTAACCTCTCAGAATCCTCTCTTGTAAAAAATGCTTGTCACTCAATCAATGTTCAATCGGATAATTCAAATCATCATAAACATTCTATGACTGATGATTGCTGCGATTCTACTTGTGTCGCCAGCTACGTCTATTTGCCAACACCCAATGATCAACTTATTGAACAATCTAGTTTATTGCTGATTGAACCATCTCTACCTTTATTGATTTCTCGCCCCTCTAATTCTCTTTATCGACCACCGATAGCTTAACGTCCCAATCGCACGAGTTTTCTCGCTGCGTTATGTCAATCACGGCCATGGTATTTCCATGTGCTGCTGTTTTTCTGTAATTATTGGAACGTTACATTATGACTTTCAAACCATGGACGCTTTACGCGTTAATGGCTGGATTTTGCACTCCTGTTTGGGCGCAAAGTCAGCTAACCAGTGTGATCGAACAAGCTTTAACCATCGACGCTGGTAGACAACAAATTTTGGCTCAATCACAAGCCATACGTGAAAATGGCATTGCTAGTGCCACCCAAGCTGATCCCAAAATAAAATTAGGGGTTGGCGGAATGCCTGTCGATAGTTGGTCCTTAGATAGCGACCCTATGACCAATATTTCTATCGGTTTAATGCAAGAATTTGGGCGTGGCTCCAGCTTAGATTTACAAGCCGAAATGGCCAATAAACAAGCCGACGGTAATGAATGGCAAATTAAAATTCGTGAGCTCACTATTGCCAATACCATCACTCAGTTATGGGCTGAACTGATCTATCAGCAACAAGCTGAAGATATCATCAAAGAAAATACCAAGCTGGTAAAAGAGCTAATAAGGTTTACGGATACCAATTATTCAATGGGTCGAAGTGAATCACAGGATGTGCTGCAAGCAAGAGTTCAGCTTGAAAAACTCAATGACCAACTCCAACAAAATCAACAAAACCAACAACGAATATTCGCTCAACTTTCAGAATGGCTAGGCTCAAGCTGGTTAGCAAAACAGCGATCTAATCATAAGTTAGAAAGCTTAAACTGGAGTAAGTTAGAGAAAATATTAGCCCTCCAATCCCATCAAGCCCCACAGAAAACCGAGTTCTATAACCTTTTGAAGCTGCACCCTAGTGTTCAAATGGCTGAGGCCAATATTGAAGCGAATAAGGTTCAAGTCGACATTGCGGATCAATCTTATAAGCCAAAATTTGGTGTCGAGGTGATGTATGGCTACCGTCAAGCCAATGGCATGAATGGCGAACCAGCTTCCGATTTGGTTAGTGCCTATCTCACCATGGATTTACCACTGTTCACTGATAAACGACAAGACCGACAATATGCGGCTGCTCAATATCAAGTAGGGGCGGCAAAATCCCAACGCGATGTTCTATTACAGCAATTAAACGCCAAAGCGAATGCGATCATGGTTGATCGTAGCAATTTGGAGCAACGACTCGATCGTTATCAATCCCGCCTATTACCTCAAGCTAAGTCGAGAACCCAAGCTGTTGAGCGTGGTTATCAAAGCAATACTAGTCAATTTAATGACGTGGTTGCCGCGATTCGTGATGAGCTCAGTTTAAAACTTGAGTTACAGAGGCTCAGCGCCGATCTCAACATCGCCAACAGTAACTTGGCCTTTCTCTTCAATGGATTCGATTACCAAATCGACGCTCCAACATTGCCAACTGAACAAAAATAGGACATCCGATGAAAAATTTTTCAACCTTAGCTCTGACCTCATTAATCAGCTTAGCAGTCGGTGGAGCCGCGAGTTATTACTATGTAAATAGTCACATGTCATCAATGAGCGCTAATCATTCTGCTAGCAATACAAAAACGATCAACGCAAAAGCAACCAATAAAAATGAACCTCTTTATTGGGTCGCACCAATGGATGCCAATTATCGTCGCGATAAACCTGGCAAATCCCCAATGGGTATGGATTTAGTGCCGGTATATGAAGAAGCCAATACCGCCGATGAGCCTGCCGGAACGGTCATCATTTCATCGGCTGTTGAAAATAATCTTGGCGTTAAGGTGGCGGACGTTACGCTTAGCCCTTTGTCTCCACGAATTCAAACAGTGGGTTATATCGCTTTTGATGAAAGTAAATTATGGCAAACCAACGTCCGCGTTAGTGGTTGGGTACAAAAGCTCAACATTAATGCAGTAGGCGAGAAAGTGAATAAAGGCGATGTGTTATTCACTCTTTACTCACCTGAATTGATTAAAGCACAAGAGGAATTACTCAATGCTTACCGAACCAAACGCCAAGGGCTGATCAAAGGCGCAACCGAGCGTTTAGTGACGTTGGGAGTAGATAGAGAGCAGATAAAACAAATTGTTCGTAGTGGTAAAGCGGTGACATCTGTTGAAGTTAAAGCCGTTAATAATGGGATCATCGCCAGTTTAAATGTTCGTGAAGGAGGCTATTTATCTCCAGCGCAAGCGGTTATTAGCGCTGGCCCAATCCAACAAGTTTGGGTGGATGCGGAAGTCTTTGAACGTCAAGGGCACTGGATTACCGCGGGTACGACCGCTGAAATGACATTGGATTCCATTCCGGGGCAATCATGGCAAGGGGTTGTGGATTACGTTTACCCAATACTTGATCCAAAAACCCGTACTTTACGAGTCCGTTTAAAGTTTGATAATCCCGATGGCAAGCTCAAACCCAATATGTTTGCCAATATCAGCCTGAAACCGAAAACCGATGGCAAGGTGATTAATATTCCGCGCGAATCGGTGATCCGCTCAGGCAATATGACTCGGGTAGTATTAGCGCAAGGTGAAGGGAAATATCGCTCTGCTCGTATAAAAGTTGGTCGTGAAGCCGACGATAGAGTGGAGGTTTTAGAAGGATTAACGACTCAAGATAAAGTCGTCACTTCCGCTCAATTCATGTTGGATTCTGAATCTAGCCAAAATGCCGAGTTAAGCCGAATCAATGGCTCAGAGCCGAAAGGCGAAACCGTCTGGGCAGAGGGTAACATTAATACCTTAATGGCTGATTTTGGCATGGTTATCATTGATTTTAACGCGATTGATAAATGGCACTGGCAAGCTGGCCAAATGAGTTTTGAAACGTCAGATGACCTTGATCTATCGCCTTTTAAAGCCGGTCAAACCATTCGGTTTCTGATTGAAAAAGTCAAAGATGATTACCGCATTATTGATATTCAAGCTCAAGGAGGTCAATCATGATCCCGGCGATTATTCGATGGTCGATTCAAAATCGATTTATGGTCATCATCGCTGCCATTTTATTGACCGCAGCGGGTTTATATAGCGTTAAAAATACTCCGGTTGATGCACTGCCGGATCTATCTGATGTGCAAGTAATCATCAAAACTTCGTATCCAGGACAAGCGCCACAGGTAGTAGAGGATCAAGTGACTTACCCTTTAACTACCGCGATGCTCGCTGTCCCAGGAGCCGTCACTGTTCGAGGTTATTCATTCTTTGGAGACTCGTATGTTTATATCATTTTTAACGATGATACCGACATGTACTGGGCTCGTTCGCGAGTTTTAGAGTACTTAAGCCAAGTTGCACCTAAGCTTCCACCACAAGCGAAACCCACGTTAGGGCCTGATGCCACAGGGGTTGGTTGGGTGTACAGCTATGTTCTACAAGACAAGACTGGTAAGCACGATCTTTCAGAGCTACGTAGCTACCAAGATTGGTTTTTGAAATATGAGCTGCAAACCGTGGATGGAGTATCGGAAATCGCCACTGTCGGCGGCATGGTGAAGCAGTATCAAATACAAATTGATCCCGCAAAATTGCGTGCTTACGACTTAACACTACAGCAAGTCAATTCCGCTATTTCTCAAGGTAATCAAGAAGCGGGAGCATCCGTTATTGAAGTGGCTGAAGCTGAGCATATGGTTCGAACCACCGGCTATTTAAGCAGTGTGGAAGACATCAAAGCTTTGCCTCTCAAAGTCACAGAAAAAGGCACGCCTTTGTTGTTGGGTGATATTGCCGATATCAATATTGGCCCACAAATGCGTCGTGGGATTTCTGAATTAAATGGCGAAGGTGAGGCTGTCGGTGGTGTGGTGGTCATGCGTTATGGTGAAAATGCGAGCCAAGTGATCGCCAATGTCAAAGCTAAGCTTAAGCGTTTAGAAAAAAGCCTACCTGATGGTATTGAGATTGTGCCGACTTATGATCGTTCCAATTTGATTGATCATGCAGTCAAAAACTTATGGCAGAAGCTAGCGGAAGAATTCATTGTTGTGGCGGTGGTTTGTGCTTTGTTTTTATTCCACATTCGGTCATCACTGGTTATCGCAATCAGCTTACCTATTGGTATTTTATCGGCTTTTATCATCATGCATTGGCAAGGGATTAACGCCAATATTATGTCTTTAGGCGGTATCGCTATTGCCATTGGTGCCATGGTCGACGGTGCCATTGTTATGATCGAAAATGTTCATAAACACATGGAGCGCACTCCGCTGACCGATAAAAACCGCTGGCAAGTGATTGGTGATGCAGCCGCAGAAGTGGGCGCACCGTTATTTTTCTCATTACTGATCATTACCTTGAGTTTTGTTCCAGTCTTCGCCCTTGAAGGACAAGAAGGCAAAATGTTCTCTCCATTAGCCTTTACTAAAACCTTTGCGATGGCTTCATCCGCAGCCTTGGCCATTACCTTAGTGCCGGTGTTAATGGGCTATTTTATTCGAGGGAAAATTCTTCCAGAACATAAGAATCCGGTTAATAAAGGGCTAGTTGCACTCTATCGCCCATTGCTCAACTTGAGCCTGACTTATCCTAAAACGATTGTGGTTATCGCTATCTCGCTGATGGCATCCACTTATTACCCAATAAGTAAAATTGGTAGTGAGTTTATCCCACCGTTAGATGAAGGGGATTTGATGTACATGCCAACCACTTACCCAGGCATTTCCATTGGTAAGGCGCGTGAGCTATTGCAACAAACCAACAAGTTGATCAAAACCGTACCCGAAGTGAAAACGGTATGGGGAAAAATTGGCCGAGCGGAAACCGCAACCGATCCTGCGCCACTCACTATGATTGAAACCACCATTCAATTAAAACCTAAATCAGAATGGCGACCTGGAGTTACCTCGGAATCTTTGAGAAAAGAGCTTGATGCTTTGATTCAATTTCCCGGACTAACCAATGCTTTCGTTATGCCAATCAAAACTCGTATCGATATGCTTGCCACAGGGATCAAAACGCCAATCGGCATCAAAATATCCGGCCCAGATCTTAAGGTTATTGAAGAGATTGGTGCTGAGCTTGAACCAGTTTTAAATCAAGTAGCGGGCACTACATCCGTCTATGCCGAGCGCGTTGCTGGTGGCCGTTATGTCACGATTGATATTAAACGTCGTCAAGCGGCTCGTTACGGTTTAAGTATCCAAGATGTTCAACGCGTTGTTTCTACCGCGGTAGGCGGCATGAATGTTGGGGAAACCATTGAAGGTCTAGAGCGTTATCCGATCAATGTTCGCTACCCTCAATCTTATCGAGATTCGGTGGTCAAACTGCAAAGCTTGCCTTTGGTTACGCCGAATGGCGCTCGTATCGCTCTTGGTGATGTTGCTGATATTCGATATGAAGATGGCCCACCAATGATTAAAACCGAGAACGCACGACCGAACGGTTGGGTATTTGTTGATATTGATAATCGAGATTTAGGCTCTTATGTGAAAGAAGCTCAAGCTATTGTCGCGCAAGAGGTACAACTTCCCGCTGGCTACTCTTTAGCTTGGTCTGGACAATATGAATATATGGAACGCGCCAAAGCAAGGCTAAGCGTTGTGGTTCCGGTGACCTTAATCATCATTATGTTGTTGCTGTATTTAAGTTTTAAACGTGTTGGCGAAGTGCTCATTATCATGGCGACTCTACCTCTCGCGATGGTTGGCGGCTTATGGCTGATGTGGCAGCTTAACTACAACTTCTCGATTGCTGTCGGGGTTGGCTTTATTGCACTGGCTGGAGTGGCGGTAGAGATTGGCGTGATCATGCTGGTCTATCTCAATCAAGCTTGGCATCTAGCCGTTATTGAGTCTGAAAGAGACCATAAACCTCTTACCCATCAGTCACTCATTACGGCGATTAAGCAAGGTGCCGGATTACGTGTTCGTCCGGTCATGATGACGGTACTGACGGTAATTATCGGCCTAGTACCCATCATGTACGGATCAGGTACTGGCTCAGAAGTCATGCAGCGAATTGCCGCACCTATGATTGGCGGCATGGCATCGGCATTGATACTGACACTCGTAGTACTCCCTGCCATTTTTAAATTATGGAAACAACATTCACACCAATTAACCAAGTATCCAATAACCAAGCACCAAAAATCATAACTCTGAAACACTGACATTAATCATTAACCATAAATCAACTAGGCGGGTATCACTGCCTAGTCATTTAAAAGGAAAATAAAATGAAAAAGAACCTAATCACCACTACCATCGCGCTTAGCCTAGTCATGACATCTTCATTTGTTATGGCAGATATGAAAGATCACAACATGGGCTCAGAACACATGGAAGGTCATTCAATGAACATGGAAAACATGGATATGGATGGTATGGATATGAGTGAAATGGACATGAAGAGTATGACCGAGGTGGGCATGCCAGCCAAAGGCGTGAAACCTAATAAGGTTGTTCAAGTGATCCTTGCTGACGATATGAGCATCACCTTCGCTGGAAATGCCGATATACAACCGAATGATGTGGTGCAATTTGTCATTATGAACAAAGGCAAAATCGATCATGAATTCACGATTGGCAGTGAAAAAGAGCAAACTGAACATCGTGAAATGATGAAAAATATGGCAGGAATGAGCCATGATCATGACTCAGGAAATAGCGTCACCGTTGCACCCGGTAAAGCTAAGCAAATGCTATGGCACTTCCATGGCAATCCTAATGTCGAATTTGCGTGTAATATTCCAGGTCATGCAGAAGCGGGAATGGTCAAAAAAATAACGCTATAGGTAATATTTATTTCAATAGTTGAAAGGATAATAATTAAATACCACCTATTTAAAGTTCTGTCTAAAATAGGTGGTGTATTTAACAATAAAGCACGGCAAGACCATTATATACCCGTGATCATTGAAGATGCTTGATTTTTGCCTTTCACAGGATCATGCTAACGAACATGAAAATAGAAATATCCAACCAAAAAAAGAAGCTACTTGAACGAATGCACGACTCATCTCGTGACTGTCGCGTTTGTGACCGCATTAAAGCGATCTTGCTCGCATCTGAAGGTTGGTCAAATTCTATGATTTCGCAAGCTTGGCGAATTCATAAAACCACCGTTACTCGTCTATCAATGATTACTTAGAATCTAAAAAAACTCACACCAGAAAATGGTGGTTCTCAGCGTTAGCTCCATGCAATGGAAACGATGGCACTCATTGAACACTTAACTGAGAATACTTGTAGGCAGATAATAAAGTCTGATCAGATTTAGCTGATTTTGTTAGTTTTTGGGTTGGTAAATCGTTAAAGTTTGATCGTTTTACATCTTTCATCTACTTCTTTGTCACAACCCTTCACCAATTTTAGATAATATAGTTTGATCTATTTCAGCGATTAACGTCTTATAAAACAACGATAGTGAAGAATTCACGTATCCGTTTTCTCGCTTGTTTCGATCAAACTTTATTATCCAACTACAATACTTATTTTCATACCCATCAAATTGTTGATTATGTTCGGTCTGAATTTCAAGTCACTTATACTGTTGCCGGTATGAATAAATGGCTAGATCACAATGGTTTTTCTTATAAGTAACCTAAAGGTGTTCCTCAAAAGTTTAACCCTGAAGCTCAGGACGTTTTCATTGAATACTATCGCGAGCTAAAACAGCGCGGTGGGCCTATCTTATTCATGGATGCAGTGTGCATCCAAGTCAAGCCACTATCGCGTGCTGAGTAGGCAGGGGCAACTTCACAAACGAAGCCGTCAACGGAGTAGACAGAAGCCAGCGAAGCCAACCAGTTACACTGCTACGGACTCGAACCAAGTCTACACATGGGATATCACTTACTTACCTTCAAAGGTTCGATGACAACACTATTACCTGTATGTCATCGAGGACATCTACAGCCGAAAGAAAACTTCTTTTTAGTTGTGATGTGACCTATCTAAATTGGCCACTACTTTAGACGTTATCAATACATTTTTTTATCCGAAGTGAGTTACTGCCGTTCTCATCGCTAGCTCGTTTTTGTCCAAAAACGAGTTACATCATTGATACCCAATTAACCAAAAGCCACTAACCCCTCAACAGCTTTATCCCCGTTCTTTATATACAAAAAAACCGACAGTCTCTCAACTATCGGTCTTTATCTTTTTCGAGAAGCAACGCGCTCTAGTTACGAGCTTCCGAGTAACGCTTATACCGTCTCAGGTTTCGCGTCTAATTTATCTTCTTCAACTTGGTCGAACTCTGGGTCGCCTTTGCCTTTCGATACTTTAATTACATAGCCTGTGATGAATAGCATCGCGACTACACCAATAATAGTTGAGATTTGCATATCCATACCAAAGCCAAGTGTGCTGCTGTTTAGGATGAAGGTAATACATACTGTCGTCATAAACATCGCAGGAACAGTAGTAATCCAATGCAACTTGTTAAAGCGTAGTAGGTAAGCAGATGCGGTCCACAACATCATTACTGCGGTCATTTGGTTAGCAAAACCGAAGTAGCGCCAGATGATGCCGAAATCTACTTGAGTCAAAATGCCGCCGATAACAAATAATGGAAGTGCCATTAGTAAGCGGCTTTTTAGTGTTTTTTGTTCCATGTTGAAGTATTCAGCAAGGATCAAACGACTAGAGCGGAAAGCGGTATCGCCAGAAGTGATAGGCAGAATGACTACACCTAGGAAAGCAATGACACCACCGAATACGCCAAGTAGACCAAATGATGATGAGTAAACTACGTTACCTGGGCCACCATGTTTCACTGCTTCACCAAGTGCGTCCATTGAACCAAAGAAAGACAAGGCAATCGCACACCAAATCAGTGCAATCACACCTTCACCAATCATCGCACCAAAGAACACGAAACGGCCGTTCTTCTCATTTTCTAAGCAGCGAGCCATCAGAGGAGACTGTGTGGCATGGAAGCCTGAAATGGCACCACACGCAATTGTAATGAACAGGGCTGGCCATAATGGTAGATCATGAGGGTTCATGTTGGTGAACATATCGCTGAACTTATAACCCGCTAGGATGGCGTGATCGCTAGAGAATGCAATAGCACTGATTAAGCCAACAGACATGAAAATTAATAAGAAGCCGAATAGAGGGTAGAAACGACCGATGATTTTATCGATAGGAACGATGGTCGCTAAGATATAGTAACCAAAGATGATTGCTACCATTGTGCCCATAGAAACGGTGGCACTAGTTTGTTCGTTAACCAAGTTGGTGATCATGCCAGCAGGGGCTGAAACAAATACCACGCCAACGAGCATTAGAAGCACAATCGCAAACACGTTCATAAAGTGTTTTGCGCCTTTGCCTAGGTAACGACCTGTAATCGATGGCACCGAAGCTCCGCCATTACGAATAGACAACATGCCAGAGAAGTAATCGTGAACCGCACCTGCAAAGATACAGCCTAAAACAATCCAAAGCATCGCCGCTGGGCCGTAAAGGGCCCCCATGATTGGGCCGAAAATTGGGCCGACACCAGCAATGTTTAACAGTTGAACGAGATAAACTTTCTTGTTTGACATTGGCACATAATCGACGCCGTCTTGCTTAGAGTAAGCAGGAGTTGTACGGTTTTCTTTAATGCCGAAAACTTTTTCAACGAAAGCTCCGTAAATAAAGTAACCAGCAATCAACGCGGCTACACAAAAAAGGAACATCATCATAATTATTGTCCTGTTCAATAAAAGGGTTGAGGAATACGGGATACATAATAATCCGAGGCTTATTTACAATCATTTAACCTTTTACTGAGTGGTCGAATAGGAGGTTGAGCGGTCATAGGTCGTCGTGAGTGGTTTTATTCTGCAGTAAATAAGGTTTTTCTGATTTGCTTTAAATGTGACCTGTGTAATAGTTGTGATAAATCGGTAACGGCCAATAGAGGGAATAAATGAAAACTCAACAAATTCAATTAAAGAAATGGACGAAAGCTGCGTTCTCAATCGGTGGGCTTATTTTATTAGCGGCTTGTGCAAACACATCGGAAGATTATGCCAAAGCTGGGGATTGGAATGCGGTTGGGTACTCCGATGGTATTAAAGGTAAGCAGCATCGTACTGCGTCAGATTTTAAAGATTATGGTACCGTTAATGTCAATGATTATGCCGATGGCTACATGAAGGGTATTAAAGAATATTGTAATCCTAACCATGCTTACCAAATTGGTTTAAGCGGTAATTATTATGAAGGTGTATGTGAAGGGACGCCTGATTCACAAAAATTTCGTATGGAGTGGCAACGTGGTTGGAATGATAGCCAGTTGAATAAATAGCGGATTAACTCACTCATTTATCGAAGGTATCTCCCTGTCATGATTAGTGCAGAAGGGGGCGGTGCCTTTCACTCGTTATGATTCTATTCACCACCAATTGACCAATAGGTATCATGTTCGATGCTCACTGAAGATCTAGGTTTAATGCTCGCCGCTGTAGGGCTAGTAGGGTTAGGTTGCCAATGGCTTGCATGGCGAATGAAATTACCGGCTATCTTATTTTTACTGATTGCTGGTTTTATTATTGGCCCGATTACTCATATTTTTCAGCCGAATGAAATGTTTGGCGAATTGCTCTTTCCCCTAATATCACTTGCTGTTGCGGTGATTTTATTTGAAGGCAGTTTGACCCTTAATCTTAAAGAGATTCGAGAAGTAAACCGAACCGTCATTAATATTGTCACGATTGGGGCGTTGATTACTTGGGCGCTAACCAGTGTTTTCACATTCTATTTGCTTGATTTTAGTTGGCCGTTGGCGTTGTTGTTTGGCAGTTTAACGGTAGTCACAGGTCCTACGGTGGTTGTGCCATTATTGCGAACGGTAAGACCAAAATCTAAGCTTGCCAATATATTGCGTTGGGAAGGGATTTTAATCGATCCTATCGGCGCATTATTTATCGTGATTGTGTATGAGTTTATTGTCTCGAGTAGCAAGATGCACAGTTTGCATGTGTTTGGTTTGATCTTATTGCTCGGCATCGTACTCGGTGGTATTGCCGGAATGTTATTGGCGCAGATACTAAGACGTCGTTTATTACCGGAATATTTACAGCCATTTGCGGTATTAACCTTAGTGTTAGGCGTGTTTGCGGTTTCCAATGCGTTGGAATCTGAATCGGGCTTATTAGCCGTCACCGTGATGGGGATGTGGCTTGCTAATGCCAAAGACGTCAAGATCCAAAATATTCTGCATTTTAAAGAAAACCTAACGATTTTACTGATTTCCGGTTTGTTTTTAATGCTATCCGCTCGGATGGAATTGGCCGATTTTGCCACTTTAGGCGTCGCAGCTGCACTTTTATTTGCCGCAATACAGCTATTCTCACGTCCTATTGCGATCTTTATTGCCACTATCGGCAGTAGCCTCAGTGTTAAAGAAAAACTCTTTATTGCTTGGGTGGCGCCACGAGGCATTGTTGCGGCCTCTATCTCATCCCTGTTTGCGATTAAATTGGTAGAAGCGGGAGTAGAAGGTGCCAGTTTATTAGTGCCTCTCACTTTTATGGTGATTGTTGGAACTGTGGTGCTACAAAGTATTACCGCGAGACCACTAGCCAATACGCTGAGTTTATCCGAGCCTTCACCAAAAGGATTCCTGATTGTAGGCGCGAACGATGTGGGGCGAACCTTAGCTACTGCCTTACAAAAGTACGGCTATCGAATCATTATCACCGATTCAAACTGGGAGTACATTCGTAAAGCGCGTATGCAAGGTTTAGAAACCTACTATGGGAATCCAATCTCTAGTCACGCAGCGGAATATTTAGATTTAATTGGTATTGGTAACTTGATTGCGGTGACGCCCGATAAACACTTCAATGTGGTGGTCGCTAAATACTTTATGGCCGAATTTGGTGAGCGCCGAGTGTTTTTCTTGAATGGCAAAAATAAAGACAACGAACATGAGAAACATCGTTTAGTTGAAGAAAAGCATGGCCGAACTTTATTTGGTGATGATGTTAGTTATAAAAAATTGGCGAGTCTGATTAATCAAGGAGCCGAGATCAAACACACTAAACTAACCGCTGAATTTAAGTGGCAAGATTATGTGATGAAATATGTGGATGGGCACCGTTTATCGCTGTTTACCGTCGATCCTAAAGGTAATATTCACATTTTATCGAATGACAGTACTCATACCACGGAAGCTGGTTGGACGGTGGTGAGTTTGATTAAAGAATAGATTCGAATCTCGTTGCTAGAGCGCTTCACTTTTCGTGGCTCGAAAAGAGTGTGACTAGTCAAGGGGACGCTCTGCTCGGGAGCCGAAAAGAAAAAGAAGTGACGAGTTTCGTGTTGTGAGTCGCGCGAAAAAGCGTTTACTCGCAACACGAAGCGCAGCGTTCACGCTACTCGTAACTACCATGCTCTTTCTAGCAGCGAAGCGAATCTAGGAACTCGAGACTAGGTACTGACTACCACACAGGCGGTATGTTTTTGTTTACCAAATCCAATAATCTGCCCTAGGCTGGCTTTGCTCACCGGAATTGATGCTGAGGAGGCGACATCGTTTTCCCGATCGCTGTGTGGATCATGAATAAAGAAAAATTGTTCATTCATACCCGATAAAATAATCCAATGTGGTTCTTTATAACCATTAAAGCGATAAGTGCTGATCAGCAGTAATACACACTTTCCTTGCTCAATCCATTGTTCAAGTTGTTCGGTACTGGGTGGTGCGCTGATCGTTGTAATACCCAGTTCATCCGCTTGTTGGCAGAAATCTTGATGAACAATTTCAATCACTTCTTTTTTATTGGGATCTCGTACGCTATCAATAAAAGGCGTCGATTGTGATTGAGTCCATAGCTCAACATCAAAGCCACGTTTTTTCGCGGCAAGGGCTAAACCATGTCCACTGCAACCACCATGACCTCCCGCCATAAAAATGGTGGTGGCTTCTCGCCAGAGTTGTAATTCTTCCTTACGTCCGAGTTCAAATTGTTTGTCTAAGGTAGCAAAGGCCATTAACAAACAAGCCGCGCCACAGGTAAAAGGGGTCGTTTGAATATACAACGGCATCGGCAGTAAGGTTTTAGGCTGGCTGGCGGTTAAGCGCTTTTGCATACGAATGCCATCGGCTAAATCATCGTAGTAATGAATCAGAACCTTTAAGGGTTTATAGCCGAGTTTTTGATATAAATTCTTGGCCGCAATATTGTCATTTCTGACTTCTAGGCGTAATGTTGTGGAACCTTGTTCTAAAGCAGATTGTTCGCAAATTTCAACCAGTTGCTGAGCAATTTGTTGCCCACGAAATGCTGGGTTAACTGCTATAGAATAGAGACGAGACAGCTGTGTTCCTTGATGGAAAAGGAGAAGTGCATAACCGGCTAGTTGTTGCTGCTGTTGAGCTATAAATACCATGCTATGCTGAGACAGTATAAAGCGTTTCATTTGTCTTGGTGCAATGGTATCACTGCTGAATACTTTGCTTTCTAATTCAATTAAAGCGGGTAAATCTTGTAACGTTGCTCGGCGAAATTCCATCTTAGTGCCCCACTTAATAATGATCATGGCGCGTGTCTTACTTCCGATCACGGCTTAATGATTAGATACGACAAATTGTTTTTTTGCTAGAGGAAAATGGATTCATGGCAAATTTTGTTATTGTAACGGATAAAGACAGCGACTGGCGTCAGTACTTTCCTTCTGACCAAGTTGTGACGGTTGATCAGTACCTTCAACCTAGCTTCTTATCGGATAAATCAGAAAAGCATAAAAGTGTCCAAGTACTGAATTTATGTCGTGATTACGGCTATATGAGTAATGGCTATTATTGTTCACTATTAGCTGAAGCGCGCGGGCATAGGGTTATTCCTAGAGTGATGGCGATTAATGACGTTAATCAACCATTTGTGATTTCTCTTCCTGAACAAGATCTTAACAAGTATTTTGGCGATGCTGAACAAGTGGCTGGTAAAGTGTATTTTGGCCGCACGAATATTAAAGGATTGGAAAAAGTCGCTCGTCGATTATTTGAACACTTTATGATCCCTGTTTTAGATATCGAATTGAAAAAGCATGGTAAGCACTGGCAACTAGCAAAAGTGGTCCCTTTTCCATTTCAAGATTTGAACAATGAAGAGCAAGATGTGTTTGCTCAGTCGTTAGAGTTATTCTCCAATAAAGTTTGGCGTGCTTCTCCGAAACCAAGCAAGCAGTATCGTTATGACATTGCGATGCTGGTGGATCCTGAAGAAAAAATGCCACCATCGGATTCGGTGGCGCTTAATCGTTTTAAGAAAGCGGCCAATCGCTTAGGGATGAGTTTACAAACCATTACCGCGGATGACTTTTCGCGTTTGAGTGAATTTGATGGCTTATTTATTCGTGCGACTACCAATATCAGCAACTTTACTTATCGTTTCGCCAAACGAGCAGAAAAGCTAGGTTTAGTGGTGATGGATGATCCTGAATCGATCATGAAATGCACCAATAAAGTCTTCCTGACAGAGCTATTGGATAGACATAATGTACCTGCACCAAAGTCGATGATTTTGCGTAGCTTCGATCCTGATTGGAAAAAGAATTTGCTGGAACACATGTCTTTGCCTTTAGTGCTGAAAATTCCAGATGGGGCATTCTCGGTTGGGGTGGTGAAAGTTACCGATGAAACCTCGCTTGAGGAAAAAGCCCAAGCACTGTTTGATAAAAGTGCTTTGATTTTAGCGCAAGCCTTTATGCCAACCGATTTTGACTGGCGAATTGGAGTGATGAATCGACAAGCCATTTATGCCTGTCGTTATCACATGAGCCGAGGTCACTGGCAGATTTATCAGCATCATAACAGTGGGCGCACCACGTCTGGTGGCTTTGATACGCTAGATTTAAAACAAGTACCAAAGAACGTAGTGGATACGGCAGTTAAAGCAGCCAACTTGATTGGTTCTGGCCTATACGGTGTTGATCTAAAAGAAATTGATGGTCAAGTGTACGTGATTGAAGTGAACGATAACCCAAGCATTGATAATAAAGTGGAAGACCTATGGTTAGGTGATTTGCTGTACGATCGTATTATGACCGAGTTTTTACGCCGTATTCAGTTGAGGGGTTTTTAGCGCTTCTGTTACTAGGGCGCTTCGCTTCTCGTGGCTCGAAAGCACTGTCGAGCCACGAGTACCGAGAAACATTTTTCGGATAGCATGGAAAGCTTTCCTCGCAACACTAAGCGAAGCGTTCTCACTACTCGTAACTACTATGCTCTTTCTAGCAGCGAAGCGAATCTAGGAACTCGTTACTAGGAACCTTTTTACACTATTCCCAATTCTTCTTTTAGTGGTTTCAAATAGCGTCGGCTAATGGGAACCACTTGGCCACTTTGAGTGATCACTTCCCCTAAACCGTTATCGAGTAGTTTGATCTCTTTGATCTTTTGAGTGTTGATCAAATACTGTCGATGGCAGCGTAGTAATTCGGTTTTCTCTTCTAGTGTTTTGAGGGTTAACTGGCTGGTAGCGGTTTGCTGAGCCGTTTGAATATGTACACCAGAAAGATCGCTAAACGCAGATTCAATTTCTTGTAGTGGAATGATCATGATCCGGTTGTGCCCCATGCAAGGCACTTGTTGCAAGCGTTTAGGCGTGAGAGCCTCAATTTGCGCTTGAGTGTGCAGCGCCTCTTTATTTTGTCTGGCTTTGAGTAAACGTTGAATGCTTTTATCAAGACGTTTGGGATCGACCGGTTTTAATAAGTAGTCAAAGGCATTATCTTCGAATGCTTGAATCGCATATTGGTCAAATGCGGTGACAAAAATAACGTGTGGCATGGTATCGGGATCAAGCATACCGAGTAATTCAATGCCACTAATTTGCGGCATTTGAATGTCAACAAACACCGCTTCAGGTTTTAAATTGTTGATCTGCTTTAAGCCTTCAATAGCATTACTGGCTTGAGCGATAACTTCTACCTGACCGGTTTCTTGTAATAACTCTGTTAGTTCCTCGCGAGCGAAGAGTTCATCATCAATGACGATTGCTGTTAGCATTGATTATCCTTTATTGACCAATTTTTTCGTAAGGGATCAAAAAACTCATGCGGGTAAAATGATCTTTATGGCAGTGAGTTTGTAGTGCTGCGGTTGAACCAAAGTAATTGGTCAAGCGTTTATCCACAATCTCCATTCCTAGACCTTCATGCCCGGGTTGTGGCGGAATAAAGCTCCCTGCATTATCTTCAACAACGATCCGATATCCTAGGGAGCTTTGCTGGCTCACAATCCGGATTTTGCCACCTTCAAGTTTATTCGAAATTCCGTGTTTAATCGCATTTTCAACCAGAGGTTGCAGCGTAAAACTCGGTAAAGATTTTTCAAGTAATGCCTCATCAATATTGATTTCCACTTCTAAACGGTCGGTAAAGCGGGCTTTTTCTATGGTGAGGTAAGCATTTACATGCGCCAATTCTTCTTTGAAAGTCACGGTTTCTATATTCTGTTTTAAGTTACTTCTAAAGAAATGCGAAAGATGCTGAATGAGTTCGCGGGCTTTCGCGGGATCACGACGAATTATGGCGCTGATGGTATTGAGCGCATTAAATAAAAAGTGCGGGTTTACTTGAGCTTGTAATAATTTGATTTCAGCCTGGCTCAATAACGCTTGTTGACGTTGAAAATCGTTATATAGAATTTGACTAGAGAGTAGTTGAGCAATCCCTTCACCCATTGAACGGTTAATATTAGACAGTAGTTTTCGCTTTGGCTCATAAAGCTTAATGGTGCCGATCACTTCTTTACCGGCTCTTAATGGGATCACTAAAACGGAGCCTAATTTACAGCTTGGCGATAATGAGCATTGGTAAGGCGTTTCTCGTCCATCTAGATACATCACTCGGTTCAATTCCATTGCTCGAATAGTGCAATCGGAAGAGATTGGAGTATTTGGTTTGTGGTGATCATCGCCCAGGCCAATGAAAGCCAAAATTTTATCTTTATCGGTGATCGCGACCGCGCCAACATTGGTTTCTTCATAAATGATGCGGACAATTTTTTCAGCATTGGTTGAGTTAAAGCCCGAACTCCAAATACCCACACTGCGCTCAGCAATTGTTAAAGCTCGGCGAGAAAAGGTAGCTGAGTATTTTTCATAAATGGTTTTTCGATCCTGCAAAATACTGACAAACAGCGCAGCCCCAACACAGTTAGCAATGATCATTGGTGCAGCGATATTCGAGACTAGGGCATAAGCTTGATCAAAAGGTTTGGCAACCGAAATGATGATCAGCATTTGAGTGGCTTCTGCCACAAAGGTAATCGCCAGTACGATAATAGGATTAAATAGTTGTTCCGCTTTATCTTTTCTTACCAAGTATAAGTGAAGTAGTCCACCAATTAATCCTTCTGCGGTAGTGGATATTGCACAAGCTACATCGGTGAATCCACCTAAACTATAGCGATGCATCCCGCCAGTAAAGCCAACTGCAAAGCCAACAATCGGACCGCCAAATAAGCCGCCCATGACAGCGCCAATCGCTCGAGTGTTGGCTATCGCATCATTGATATGTAAGCCAAAGTAAGTCCCCATAATGCAAAAGAGTGAAAATAAGACATAGCAGCTAAACTTATGAGATAAGCGGGAAGAAATATTGAGTAAAGGTAAAAAGATCGGCGTTTTACTTAGCATGTAAGCCAGTACTAGGTAAACACACATTTGTTGAAGCAAGGAAAGTATTAAATCCATAGTACCTAGTTCATTGGCTTGAATTGACAGTATGTCTATTTGTAAATATAAAAATACACGTGTTCTATTTTGTTTACAGTTGCGCGTGTGGTGATTTTTGGCGTATCCATGGTTGCAAACTTTGTTAATACTGTTAATTTGGGTTCATCAAACGCTGATAGTTGGCTCAGGTATCAGGTGTATTAAAAAATTTACAGGTGAAGTTATGTACAAAAGCGAATTAAGCAATATCAACATCAGCGATGAACAAGTCATCATCACGCCAAACGAATTGAAAAAGAAAATTCCATTAAGCGATCATGCTCGTCAGTTTATCCAATCATCACGCCAAACTATTTCTAACATTATACATAAGAAAGATCATCGTTTATTGGTTGTTTGTGGACCATGTTCGATTCATGACATTGATGCGGCAAAAGAGTACGCGAAACGCCTAAAAGCATTATCGACTCAATTAGATGATCAAATTTACTTAGTGATGCGTGTGTACTTTGAAAAACCACGCACCACAGTGGGTTGGAAAGGTTTGATTAACGATCCACACTTAGATAACTCATTCGATATTGAACAAGGTTTGCATCTTGCTCGTCAGTTATTGGTCGATTTAGCCGAAATGGAAATCCCATTGGCAACCGAAGCGCTCGATCCTATTAGCCCACAATACCTTGGCGATACATTCAGCTGGGCAGCGATTGGTGCGCGTACTACTGAATCTCAAACTCACCGTGAAATGGCCAGTGGTTTATCGGTTCCAGTTGGCTTTAAAAATGGTACTGATGGCAGTTTAGGCACCGCCATTAATGCGATGCAAGCCGCTTCTTCTAGCCATCGTTTTATGGGGATTGATAGTGATGGTCAAGTGGCACTATTGACAACCCAAGGTAATGCCAACGGTCATGTAATTCTACGTGGCGGTAAGCAAACCAATTACGATTCAGTCTCGGTGAATGAATGTGAACAAGAGATGGCAAAACATGGATTAGATGCTGCATTGATGGTGGATTGTAGCCATGCAAACTCTCGTAAAGATTACCGTCGCCAGCCATTAGTTGCAGAAGATGTGATTCACCAAATTCGCGAAGGTAATAAGTCGATTATTGGCCTAATGATTGAAAGCCATATTAATGAAGGCAACCAAGGTTCTGATATCCCACTGTCTGAAATGCAATACGGGGTATCGATTACTGATGCTTGTATTAGCTGGGATACTACTGAAACCTTGTTACGTCATGCACATAAAGAATTAGTTCCGTTTTTACAAAACCGTTTAAAAGGGTAGAGTAAGACGATTGCATTTTAGTAGGAAGTAAAATGGCCGTTGAATTAAATGAATTAAGAGATCAAATTGACGCGGTGGACAAACAAATCGTTGAGCTTTTGGCTCAACGTTTGTCTTTGGTCGAGAAGGTCGGCGAAGTAAAAAGTAAACATGGTTTGCCGATTTACGCACCGGATCGTGAAGCCGCAATGTTGGCATCTCGTCGTGAAGAAGCAGAAAAACGTGGCGTCCCGCCGCAACTGATTGAAGATATTCTGCGCCGCACGATGCGTGAGTCTTACGCGAGCGAAAAAGACTCTGGTTTTAAATGCTTAAATCCAGAATTGCGCTCTATTGTGATTGTCGGTGGTAATGGCCAATTAGGTGGTTTATTTAAGCGCATGTTTGATCTTTCAGGCTACCAGGTTAATGTTCTGGGCAGTCAAGATTGGGATCGTGCTGAAGAATTAGTAAAAGAGGCCGGTATGGTGGTGGTGAGCGTGCCGATCCACTTAACCGACTCGGTGATTAAAAAGTTACCTAAACTACCTGACGATTGTATTTTATGTGATTTAACATCGATTAAAGCAGAGCCTTTATCTGCGATGCTCGAAGCCCATTCAGGCCCTGTAGTTGGCTTACACCCGATGTTTGGTCCAGATATTCCAAGCATGGCTAAGCAGGTGATTATTTGTAGTGATGGTCGCGAGCCTGAAGCTTACCAATGGTTACTGAAGCAATTTGAAATTTGGGGCGCGAGTATTTGTGCGATTGACGCTGATGAGCATGATAATGGAATGACGCTGATCCAAGCGTTGCGCCACTTCACTTCTTTTGCCTATGGCTTGCATTTATCGAAAGAAAACCCAAATCTTGATACCTTAGTGCAGCTTAGTTCGCCGATTTATCGTTTAGAGCTCGCAATGGTTGGCCGTCTGTTTGCGCAGGATCCTGACTTGTACGGCGATATTATTATGTCGTCACAGCGTAATATCGATATGATCAAACGTTTCCATCAACACTTTGGTGAAGCAATTGAGATCTTGGATCATCGTAATAAAGCTGAATTTGTGAAGCAGTTTAATTCGGTATCCGAGTGGTATGGCGATTACTCTCAACAATTTATGCGTGAAAGCCAGAACTTACTCAAACAAGCCAATGATGCTATGCATCGAGGTAAATAAGCACTTTCTAGCTAGATATGATTGGAGCCTTCTTTTATTGATAGAGAAGGCTCATTAGTCTTTTACCGTTACCCAACCATCATCCTCTATCCCAAAATCTTGTAATCCTTCTTTTCTCTTTAGATTGTCTTGTCTGGTGAATGTACTTGATTTATTTAAAACATTAATTGGCGGTTTATTGGTTATGGCCAGTAATAGCTGTAAGTTAATCGTGCGATTAAGCTGCTGAATCAGGTTTGCCCAAGGTACGTATGATTGCTGGTTAAAGAGTTGCTCAATGTTTTCAGGTTGCCATTGCATAAAATCTTGCGGATCTAAGGTTTTACCAATAAAGCGAACTTCGTAATGCAAATGTGAACCCGTCGAATTACCAGTACTGCCACAAAATCCAACTCGGTCACCTTTTTCGACAAACTGTCCTGGTTTGACTGCGAACTGGTTTAAGTGGGCGTAAAGAGTGGAGAAACCAAATGCATGGCGAATTTTTAATAAATTACCGTAACCTTGATTACTAGCTCGGGTCATCTCTATGACGCCATCGGCAGTTGCAAAGATAGGAGTACCAAGTGGGCAGGTTAAATCCATTCCTAGATGTCGTTTCCATTTACCGCTAATGGGATGAAGTCGTTCTCCATAAGGCGAAGAAATTCGGTGGTAGTTGACCGGAATATCATTGGGGATCATGCGAAACAAGCTGGCTTCAATAGCTGGAGCAAGAGGGGAGGTAATCTCTCCTGAATTATCTATTGCAACGAGCGCTTGATCGAAATTGATTGAAGAAGTGAGAGAATTATTGTTCAGAACTTCTGCTTCATCTTGTTCTTGTAAAGAGCCTTGCAGATTTTTATTGGTTGTAAGTTGTTGTTGATATAAAACTTTGTAGTGTTGTAATTCTTGATTAAGGGTGTCGAGTTGATGACGGCTATTTTGCCACTGACTAATGACTACCCATGAAGTTGAAAATAAAAAGAAAATTGAAAAAACAACGAGTGTTTTAAATAGCTTTTGACCTGCTATGAGCTTAAAGATCATCATAGGCCAAATACTCTGTTCGCGCTTTGCGGTAATACGAGAGTGTAGAGGGGGCGGCAATGTGGAATCGAAGTCAGGCATAAGGCACACAAAGTTAAAAATTGGGTTAGCTTATGGTCTACAGTAATTTGTTTAATGGGAAAAGGTTGGACTTGATTAAGCGATAAAATTTACAGCGCTGTTCTCATTTTAAAACTAGGGAGCAATCAATAAAAAATAAAGCCATAACGTGAGAGTAATGGCTTTAGGTTACTTGGGTATTCCGATGTCATTGATAAGCGATACTAGCTAGTCACTACTTAGTCACACGCTTATATTTGATGCGGTGAGGTTCAGCAGCCGCTGCGCCGAGTGTTTGCTTCAACCATTCGCTGTATTCGGTGTAGTTACCTTCGTAGAAGTTCACTTGGCCTTCATCACGGTAATCGAGAATGTGTGTTGCGATACGGTCTAGGAACCAACGGTCATGCGAGATAACCATGGCACACCCTGGGAACTCAAGTAATGCTTCTTCAAGGGCACGTAATGTTTCCACGTCCAAGTCATTGGTCGGTTCATCGAGTAGTAATACGTTACCGCCCGCTTTGAGTAGCTTGGCTAAGTGAACACGGTTACGTTCACCACCAGAAAGCTCGCCAATACGTTTTTGTTGATCAACACCACGGAAGTTAAAGCGAGAGCAGTAAGCACGCGCTGGAATTTCAAAGTTGTTGATCTTGATGATATCAGCGCCTTCCGAGATTTCTTGGAATACCGTGTTGCTATCATTCATGCTGTCACGGAACTGATCAACGGAAGCCAGCTTCACGGTTTCACCTAGTTCAATGGTGCCTGAATCCGGTTGTTCTGTCCCACTTAACATTTTGAATAGGGTTGATTTACCCGCGCCGTTAGCACCGACGATACCAACGATAGCGCCTTTAGGCATGCTGAAAGATAAGTTATCAATCAGAACGCGATCACCGAATGATTTCGTTAAGTTGTTTACTTCAAGAACCTTGTCACCTAAACGCTCGCCCGGCGGAATAAACAGCTCATTGGTTTCGTTACGTTTTTGGTGATCAGATTTGTTAAGTTCTTCAAAGCGCGCCATACGAGCTTTTGATTTCGCTTGGCGACCTTTCGGATTTTGACGAACCCACTCTAACTCTTTTTCAATGGTCTTTTTACGAGCATTTTCAGCTGATGCTTCTTGCGCTAAACGCTCATCTTTTTGCTCTAACCATGAGGTGTAGTTACCTTCCCATGGAATACCTTCACCACGGTCAAGCTCTAGAATCCAACCCGCTGCATTATCAAGGAAGTAACGGTCGTGGGTAATTGCTACCACAGTACCGCTGTAATCAACGAGGAAGTGCTCAAGCCAAGCGACAGATTCAGCATCCAAGTGGTTGGTTGGCTCATCAAGTAGCAACATGTCTGGTTTTTCAAGTAACAGGCGACAAATAGCCACACGGCGACGTTCACCACCTGAAAGGTGTTCAATTTTGGCATCCCACTCAGGAAGACGAAGTGCATCCGCGGCACGCTCGAGTGCATTTTCTAGGTTGTGACCATCTTTCGCTTGAATTAAAGCTTCTAGTTCGCCTTGCTCTTTCGCTAACGCATCAAAATCGGCATCCGGTTCTGCGTAGGCAGCATAAACGGCATCAATTCGTTTCAGTGCATCCGCGACATCTGCCACTGCTTCTTCTACAATTTCACGTACGGTTTTTGATTCATCGAGTACAGGTTCTTGAGGAAGGTAGCCAATATTAAGGCCGGGTTGAGGACGGGCTTCACCATCAATATCGGTATCAATACCTGCCATGATACGTAATAGGGTGGATTTACCAGCGCCATTAAGGCCTAAAACACCAATTTTGGCACCAGGAAAAAAGCTTAGTGAGATATCTTTCAATATTTGACGTTTCGGTGGCACAATTTTGCTCACGCGAGACATGGTATAGACGTATTCAGCCATAGCCGCTCGGATCCTATTCTTTAGAATAAATTGAAAACGTTAGTTTACTCTTTCTCACATAAGATTCACACTAGATGAATGTAAACAAGGTTATTATGCTGAGGAATTTTGAGGCTTGCTTTGGCGACAATGATTAAGCTAAGAGATTAAAAAACATAAATATTTATTGTTTCACAGTATTTGTGAACTCATCATTAGGGAAGTTTGAAATTCATGCTGAATTGTAAAAAGACTCTATTCCTCTGTGTTGTATCGGTCAGCGCAATATTTTCTGCCGCTTATGTTATCGCTCAGCCAATTAGTGAAACTCAGGTGAAAGTGTCTAATTCAACAGACAAAGCGTTATCACCACTCGAGATCCAAAGACAGGTTTATGAACAAGCTCAAGACTTGCTTGATAAAGATGATGTGGAGGGGTATCAAGTGATTCGACCGCAAATTGCTAGCTATCCTTTAACTCCTTATGTTGACTACCGAGCTTTTTTGACGGATATCGAGCATAGAACACCGAAAGAAGTGAATGGTTTTACCGAAAAATTTCAATCGTTTCCATTTTCAGCTCGCGTAAGAGCGAATTACCTTGATGCACTAGCCAAAACGAATCAATGGAAACGGATAACGGAATATCAAACCGAAGAACCTAGAGATCAAAAATATCGTTGTTATTACTATTTTGCCAAGTGGACACAAGGTGAAAAAGAGTTGGCCTATAAAGGCGCTCAAGATTTATGGTTAACAGGGAGTAGTGTGTCGTCGGCTTGTGATCCTCTGTTTGATGAGTGGACAAAAGCTGGATTACGAAATGACGATATGGTTTTACAGCGCATGCTATTGGGGTTTAAATCGTCTAATTCTGGTTTATTTACCTATTTAGATAATATGCTGGTTAGCGATGAAGCAAAACGTCAATCTAAAGATTTACAAGCCTTGTATGCCGATCCTAGTGATGTACTGTCATTCAGTCAAAAGTCGAAAATTACGCCATTCAATCAGCAATTAACGGAATATGCATTTAGAATGCTAATTCGTAAAAATACTGCTCAAGCTGTGGAGTATTACGATCAGGTAATGAAAGGCCAAAAGATCCCTCAATCCGCTCAGGTTGAACTATCCAACTATGCCAGTGCTTGGTTAATGAATACTGATTCCGACAAATTAGCCACATGGCGCGATCAAATGCTGGATAAACAAGGGGTACCTTCTCGCCTGGAGAGACGTGCCCGTATTGCCATTCAAAATGGTGATTGGAATGATTTAGCTCATTGGATAAGTAAACTGCCTGAATATGATCAAAAGACGCTTCGTTGGCAATATTGGTTAGCACGAGTTGAGTATTCTCAAGGTAAAGATGAACAAGCCACTCAACGTTTAAAGAAAATGTTGGGACAACGTAATTTTTACAGTGCTGCGGCTGCCAATTTACTTGGCGAGCCAATTCGTTATCAAAGTAAGTTGTTGAATGAACCATTACCTGATATTTCGAAAGATCAGCCAGCCCTTGATCGTATTGCCGAGATGATTGCGGTTGATAAAATTTATGCAGCAAAAAGCGAATGGCGCTGGTTGTTATGGCATAGTACTCAAAGCGAGAAGAAGGCATTAGTCAAATATGCTTCAGATAAACGTTGGCATAATTTCACTGTGGTTGCCACAATTGAGGCCAATATGTGGGACTATACTAGCTTGCGTTTTCCTATTGCCCACCGTTGGTGGTTTGATTTTTACAGTAAGAAAAATGATGTCCCGCTGATTACTTTAATGTCTCTAGCTCGCCAGGAAAGTGCATTAGATATTGAAGCGCGCTCACCAGTTGGGGCAAGGGGTATCATGCAAATCATGCCTGCTACCGCGAAACATACCGCAGATGTGTATAATTTAAATTATAACGATGCGGATGAACTTTATAATGTTCAAAAGAACATCGAAATAGGTAGTTCTTACCTCGGTGGCTTGTTGGAAGATTTTAATCGCAATAGAATTTTTGCTTTTGCCGCTTATAATGCAGGCCCACATCGTGTGAAGCAGTGGCGAGCACGTACTAATCAAAGTATTGATGCCTACTCATTTATTGAGGCGATTCCTTTTGATGAAACACGTGGCTATGTGCAGAATATTTTAATGTTTGAAACGTATTATCGAAACTTACTTGGTCAAGATGGGGCATTTTTAACCCCTCAAGAAGTAAAGGAAAAATATTAGTCTGATGGATAATTCAAAGCAGCAAACCCATAACGATCAATCGGCACCTGAGTTTGTTAATTGGCAAGATGTATTGTCTCTACTTGGGCATTCTTGTCAGCAAGAACAGTTGGATTTTTTATTGTCGATGCTTTTGACCTATGATGAGCGAGAAGCTCTATTAGCTCGTATGAATATCTTACATGAGCTGATTAAAGGTGAGCGTTCTCAGCGTCAAATTAGTCAAATGTTAGGGGTAGGTGTCGCGACGATTACCCGTGGTTCATCGGAATTGAAAAAGCTGCAACCGGAGCAAAAGCAGCAGTTGCAAGCTATGTTACAAGCTGCTGCAAATCAAGGTTAACTTAACAATACTTAAAGCGGAAAGTGCTTGGCATTTGAAAATGGAATCAATGCCAGCACAAGAGCTTGGTAATAAACCGAACTTCTGGTCAATTGGTGGTGTGTAAGCAAGCCTATTGCACCGCCTTTTTGTTTGATATTTTCAGTGGCAAACACTTCATCCATAACATGGCCAAGCTCTTTACCTTGTTTTACTTTCTCTAATACTCGTGGTGGCAACATTAAACATGCTGAACGTGATTCACCACGTTGTACCTTTCCGTGCTTAGGGTTGCTTTCAATGATCATCCAAGCATAAGTAAATTGGTCTTCAATTCCTGCTTCTAATCCGACGTAAAAATCACCGTCAGTCATTGCTGATTGTGCATTGTGTACTCGATTAAGTGCACCTTGTTTGGTTTCATTGTCATTCATTGGTTGGTCGGGCACTTCACTAGGCACCGATACCCCTTCAAACATAAACTCACACTCTGGAAAACAGGCAGTAAATGCACTTTCTACCGCTTTTATCTTTGCTGGGTTTAACGAAGCAACAACCACTTTTTTAGTACTTTTCATTTATCCTTCCAGTTTGACTTGTGTTGGTTTGATATTTTCGATTGGGTAACATCCCAGTACTTTTAGATGGCGAGTGATTTTAGTTAATTCACTGATCGATTGCTGCATTTCGACTGAGCCGAGATGGGCTTCTAAATCGACATAGAACATTTCTTCCCATGGATTCCCCATAATAGGGCGTGACTCTAGTTTGGTCATATTGATGCCATAACGCTGTAGCACCAATAAGGTTTGTACTAACGAACCTGCTTCTTGGGAAGTCGACATGATTAAAGTCGTTTTGGCTGGGATCTGAGTGGATACTTCAACAGGTTTACGCGCCACAATAATGAATCGAGTGTGATTTTCAGTTTGATTTGCAATGTTTTCTTTTACTACTTGTAAGCCGTAAAGTTTTCCTGTGGTTGAGTTACCAATGGCGGCGACATCAGGGCGATTAAGCTCTTTTACTTTTTGCATCGCATCTGCCGTGCTGACACAGGATTCTAGAGTGACTCCATTTAGGCGGCTTAAAAATTCACTGCATTGTTGGTGTGGTTGAGGGTGAGAGTACAGTGTTTTGATATCTTCTAGACGCATCTCTTGTGGTGCTAATAAACAATGTTCGATAGGCAAGGTCATCTCGCCTACGATGTAAAGCGTCGTGTGTTGTAATAGGTCATATACTTCGTTGATTGAACCTGAGCTGGTGTTTTCAATTGGCAATACGCCAAAATCTGCATGACCAGATTCAACGGTTGAGGTCACTTCTTTAAAGTGTTTGCAATTAAGCTCTATGAGTTCGGTATTTTTACGACTGAAATATTCAAGGCTTGCAAGATGTGAATAAGAGCCTTTTGAACCTAAAAAAGCAACACGAGCCAGTGGCTTACGACTTTCTTGTGGGTTAACTAGGTTTTGCAAGTAGGCTTGTTGTAGCAATACTGAGTCTTCAATGATGGTGTGAAAAATTTTAGTGATATAGGGAGCATCGAGTTGATACTTGTCTTTACCATTATTAATCAGTTTTACCAACAGCTCTTGTTCACGTTGGGCATCACGAACTGGCTTAGCGGTTTCAACTTTGCTTTTAGCAACATCAAGACTTAATGTTCGGCGCTCAGATAAAATCTTTAGCAGTTGATCATCGAGTTCATTTAAGCGAAGTCGAATCGCGTTTAAAGACAGGCTAGGTTGAGAGTTATTGGTATTCATTGAAGAAGAACCGTGCTGCTTAGTCATGTATATTTCCTATAAAAAAGCCCCCCAGGGTGGGAGGCTTTCTGTCCGTTTTTGGCTTATTTTTAAAACGACATCTAGCCCCACCGATTAAGATGGAAAAAAGAAGCCAAAAAAGAACAGAGTGAGTGAATGCATAGTATTAATTTCCTTGGATGAAACTGTACCATAAGCAAGCTCAGGGAAAGCGTCAAGCAAAAAAATGACGCTCAATTGAGCGCCATTAAATTCATGTCTAGTTAATCTTAAATTTCTTCTATCTCTTCTTCTAATTCTCGTTTTTCAGACTGAGCACGTTTCGCTTCAGGTTTATGGCTGAGCTTATTAAGTTGTCGTTCGAGTTTTTGCTCTACCTCATTAATCGCTTTGTACAAATCTTCATTAGATGCAGAGGCAACCAGTTGACCTTTTGGCACGCTAACGGTGACTTCAATTTTTTGCTGCTTGCCAGGTTCTGTACTGATAGTGGCATGACAACCAATCAGATCAATTTGCCATTTTTCTAATTTTTTAAACTTCGCCTCGATGTAGTCACGGATGGAAGAGGTTACTTCAATGTTTTTACCAGTAATGTTTAGTTTCATAAGTTATCTATCCTCTTTTGTCCTTAATTCGTTAACTTCAGATTACTGTTTTATATTGAAATAAATGTGACGTAAATCAAGTTTTATAAGAGTTTCATTGGATGATGAAGTAAATGTGATCGTAAACAAAACCTAGTGATATTGGAGGCTGAAAAGGCTTGTTATTTATCTGGATTTGGGTAAATTAAATCAAATGGCTACTAGAGATTTACATTTTTAGGGACTCGGCTTGAGCCTGAAATTAAGTTGTTTAATTTATCAGCATACCTTTACTTGGCAATGCGCCTACCATCGCTATCAATACGCCTTTCTAACGTCTTAAAAAATAAAAAAGCAGCCTAAGCTGCTTTTATAAAATTACCAATTATATTAGTTATTTTTTACTTTTTCTTATTGAGTTCGATTAATTCTTCAGTGCGTTTAACCGCATCATCTAACCCAAGTTTCTTATAAGCTTCTAGTTGAATTTTTAAAGATTTATGTGCAGCTACCGTATCTGGATAGGTTTTTTGGATTTCTTGGCTGCGGTTAATGGCGGCCACCCAAGCCTCGCGACGTAAATAAAAATCGGCAGAAGAAAGGTCGTATTCCGCTAAGCGATTTTTTAGAAAACTCAAACGAGCACGTGAATCTGCCGCATATAAACTATCTGGGTAACGTTCGAGTAAACGTTTAAAGTCAATGAAGGCCGCTTTTACTGGTTCAGGATCTCTATCATGACGATCAATACCAAATAAAGAATGCATAAAGTTAGAATCTTGCGCCATGTGGGTCAAGCCACGCATGTATAAAACCCAATCAGAACGTTCATGCGTTGGGTTTAAACGTGAAAATCGTTCGATAGACGCTAAAGCGAGTGGATAGTCACCATTTTTATAGTAGGCATAGATGAGATCAAGTTGCACTTGATCTGAATAAGGACCAAATGGGTAACGTGAATCTAAAGCTTCGAGTTTTTTGATTGCTTCCGTCCAGCCACCAGATTGCAGTTCTTGCTGAGCTTGGGTGTAAAGATCCGATGGAGGAATGTCTGGTACTGCGTCTTTATTGTCAGCACAGCCAGCAAGAAAGAGTAGGGAAATAAGTCCCAAAAGGTATTGGCGTTTCATTGTGAGGAGAAAATTCCTTGAATTAAATTTATCGCGTCCGTTACTTCTTACAACTTAACAGATACAATGGTGAATAACACTATTTTACCAATAACGGTGAATAGCCTATTTTATCCATATTGTTGGATATTAGTCTCATGGTTTTTTAAAAAGTTCGATATGGCCCAGCAGATAATACGCACTGATACAGTAAAAGATTCTCAATTAGGGCAACGCTTAGATCAAGCGATTGCTGAATTATTTTCAGAATTCTCACGCTCACGTTTGAAAGAATGGTTGCTTGAAGGCAAGGTTCAAGTCAATGGTGAAGTAATAACAAAACCTCGCATCCGTGTTATGGGTGGGGAGGAAATCACTATTGAAGCTGAGTTAGAAGATGAAGAGCGCTGGGAAGCACAAGATATCCCGTTGGATATCGTGTACGAGGATGATCATATTATTGTCATCAATAAACCACGTGACTTTGTTGTTCACCCAGGAGCAGGTACGCCGGATGGTACGGTATTGAATGCTTTATTGCATCATTACCCAGCGATTGCTGAAGTACCTCGTGCGGGTATTGTGCATCGCCTGGATAAAGATACTACTGGTTTGATGGTGGTTGCCAAAACGGTTCCTGCGCAAACTCGTTTAGTTCGTGCATTGCAAAAACGTAGGATTACTCGTGAATATGAAGCCATCATACTTGGCAATATGACGGCAGGTGGCATGGTTGAAAAACCAATTGGTCGTCACTCGACAAAACGTACCTTAATGGCAGTCAATGAATTAGGTAAACCGGCGGTTACTCATTATCGAGTAGCAGAGCATTTCCGTGTTCATACTCGTATTCGTTTACGTCTTGAAACAGGGCGTACTCACCAAATTCGTGTGCACATGTCTTATATTCAACACCCTCTATTAGGGGATGTGGCTTATGGTGGCCGTGCGCGTATTCCTAAAGGAGCGTCGAAGCAATTAACGGATATGATACGTAGCTTTGATCGTCAAGCGCTGCATGCGGTAATGCTTAAATTTGTTCATCCAGAAACGGGCGAAGAAATGAAATTCCATGCGCCAATCCCAGATGATATGGTCGCAATGACGGAAGCATTACGACAAGATGCCAAAGAAAACAAAGAAGAGGAATAAGGTGAGATGAATAATATTGTTCTTCCCAATTGGCCTGCGCCAAAAAACGTTAAAGCGTTTGCTTCTACTCGTTTGGGAGGGCTATCAAGCGGAGTTTATCAAGGCTTAAACCTTGGTATGCACGTTAATGATGACAACGATATTGTTCAAGCCAACCGTGATGAAGTCGTGCAATTGCTTAATATGCCGACTTCGCCTGTATGGTTAAATCAAACTCACTCAACAACAGTAGTTGAATTACTAAAACCAACACAACACGTGTTAGATGGCGATGGTTCTGTGACGAGCCATAATAAAATCGTTTGTGCTGTGATGACCGCTGATTGTTTACCTGTATTGCTCACCAATACCGATGGTACTCAAGTGGCGGCTGTTCATGCTGGTTGGCGAGGACTGGCCGATGGCATTTTAGAAAATGCTGTTCAACGGTTCACTAAGCCAAGCCAAGTGATGGCTTGGCTTGGTCCAGCTATTGGCCCGAGTGCTTTTGAAGTCGGTGAAGATGTTTATCAAACCTTCACTCAATATGATAGTCATGCTAAAGATGCTTTTACAGTCTGCCAACTTCAGCCAAAAAAATGGCTGGCTGACATGTCGATACTGGCCACTCAGCGTTTAAATCAAGCAGGAGTTGAGCAAGTGTTTGCTAGTCAACGTTGCACCTTCTCTGAGCCTGAATATTTCTATTCTTACCGCCGTGATGGGTTGACAGGACGACAAGCGACCTTTATCTGGATAGAGTAAGTTCACATCACAATCGCTTCGTTGTTGATTCTATCTCTTTGCGAATTATCTTTTTTCTATACTTGAAAAGATCCAACCTAGCATCCATATATAAGCCATAACTAATGTATCTCTTTGGATAATTTTCTTAGAGTGGAGGCTTATTATGCGTTTCGATAAATTTACCAGTAAATTCCAGCTTGCCATTTCTGATGCGCAATCTCTTGCGCTAGGCCGTGATCACCAATTCATTGAGCCTGTACATTTAATGCAAGCATTGCTTAATCAAGATAGCAGTACCATTCGTCCTATTTTTACCATGCTGGGAGTGGATGCAACACAACTGCGATCCCGAGTGGCTCAAGAGTTGGATAAACTCCCTAAAGTGACCGGTATTGGTGGCGATGTACAGGCATCTAAAGCGCTTGGCAATTTATTGAACATCTGTGACAAAATTGCTCAACAACGTAAAGACAGTTATATCTCATCTGAACTGTTTTTGTTGGCGGCGGTGGAAGATAACGGTCCGCTTGGCAAAATGTTTAAAGAGTTTGGGTTAAATAAAAACAACGTCACTAAAGCGATTGATGAGATCCGTGGTGGGCAAAATGTTGACGATCCGAATGCGGAAGAAAAGCGTCAAGCATTAGAAAAATACACCATAGATTTAACCGAACGTGCCGAGCAGGGCAAGCTTGATCCTGTGATTGGACGTGACGATGAGATTCGTCGTACGATTCAAGTTTTACAGCGTCGTACTAAAAACAACCCTGTTTTAATTGGTCAACCAGGTGTTGGTAAAACGGCGATTGTTGAAGGGTTAGCGTTACGTATCGTCAATAATGAAGTGCCTGAAGGTTTGCGTAACCGTCGAGTGCTTTCATTAGATATGGGTGCACTGATCGCAGGGGCGAAATATCGCGGTGAATTTGAAGAGCGTTTAAAAGCCGTATTGAATGAGCTGGCACAAGAAGATGGCAACATCATCTTATTTATTGATGAGCTGCATACTATGGTTGGCGCTGGTAAAGGCGAAGGCTCGATGGACGCTGGTAATATGCTCAAACCTGCTTTGGCTCGTGGTGAGCTTCACTGTGTTGGTGCAACGACGTTAGATGAGTATCGTCAATACGTCGAAAAAGATCCGGCATTGGAACGTCGTTTCCAAAAAGTGCTGGTGGATGAACCAACGGTGGAAGATACGATTGCGATTTTACGTGGTTTGAAAGAACGTTATGAACTTCATCACCACGTTGAAATTACCGATCCAGCGATTGTTGCGGCGGCAAGCTTATCCAATCGTTATGTATCGGATCGTCAATTGCCTGATAAAGCGATCGATTTGATTGATGAAGCAGCATCGAGCATTCGTATCCAAATGGACTCGAAGCCTGAATCGCTGGATCGTTTAGATCGCCGTATTATTCAATTAAAAATCGAACAGCAAGCGTTGCTAAATGAAAGTGATGCGGCAAGTACTAAGCGCCTTGCGATTCTTAACCAAGAGTTGGAAGAAAAAGAGCGTGAATATTCTGAGCTTGAAGAAGTGTGGAAAACCGAAAAAGCCTCACTTTCTGGCACTCAGCATATCAAAGCTGAACTGGAACAAGCTCGCTTAGATATGGATGTAGCTCGCCGTGCCGGTGATTTACAACGTATGTCTGAGTTGCAATATGGCAAGATTCCAGAGCTAGAAAAGCAACTGGAGAATGCTTCACAAGCCGAGAATATTGAGCTGACATTGCTTAAAAATCGAGTGACCGATGCGGAGATTGCTGAAGTTCTCTCCAAGCAAACGGGGATCCCGGTTTCGAAAATGCTTGAAGCCGAGAAAGCTAAATTACTATCGATGGAAACGGTATTGCATGAACGGGTGATTGGCCAGAAAGAAGCGGTAGATGTGGTGTCGAATGCGATTCGTCGTAGTCGTGCTGGTTTGTCGGATCCGAATAAACCGATTGGATCTTTCTTGTTCCTAGGTCCAACCGGGGTAGGTAAAACCGAACTATGTAAAACGTTAGCGAATTTCATGTTTGATAGCGAAGATGCCATGGTTCGGATTGATATGTCTGAGTTTATGGAGAAGCATTCGGTGTCTCGTTTAGTCGGTGCGCCTCCAGGTTATGTTGGCTATGAAGAAGGTGGCTACCTAACCGAAGCGGTTCGCCGTAAACCTTACTCGGTCATTTTACTTGATGAGGTAGAAAAAGCGCATCCAGATGTGTTTAATATTTTACTGCAAGTGTTAGATGATGGACGTTTGACTGATGGGCAAGGCCGCACGGTAGACTTTAAAAATACCGTGGTGATCATGACATCCAACTTAGGTTCTGATCGCATTCAAGAACAGGCGGCAACGTCTGATTATGAATCGATGAAGGCTGAAGTAATGGAAATCGTGAGCCAACACTTTAGACCTGAGTTCTTAAACCGAGTGGATGAAAGCGTGGTATTCCATCCATTAGGCAAAGAGCAAATTAAGTCAATTGCATCGATTCAACTGGATCGTCTACGTCAACGTATGGCGGAAAAAGAGTACGAATTAGATGTGAATGATGAAGTGTTGTCGTTGGTAGCTGCTGTGGGGTTTGACCCTGTATATGGGGCTCGCCCACTAAAACGTGCGATCCAACAAATGGTTGAAAACCCATTGGCTCGTTCAATTTTAGCTGGGGAATTAATTCCTGGACAGAAAGTACATCTAACGGTTAAAGATGATGAGATCGTTGCTCATCAATCTTAATTGAATCGTTAATGAGTAAAAAGGGAGCCATGTGCTCCCTTTTTCTTTTAAGTTTTAAGTTCATTCATTACGCAAAATTGGCGTTAATTCTCATATTCAAATACTCTTCCGCTGTCATTGCTGGGTATTTTTTTTCCGGCCCTTGAATTACCTTGTCTTTATTGGCCTGACAGAAAAATGCCATGCTATAGCGTGAACCTTGATTTTCTTGTGGGTAGGGCATGCGAACGCGGTGCAAGGTCGATTTTAACTTATCATCACTCCAACGCATTAACATATCGCCAATATTACAAGTAATGACTCCCGCCTGTGGTTTTACATTACTCCAGACTTGCTGATGTTGAGAGTCTTTTCCTGCTGCAACCTGTAACCCTCCTTGATTCGGTTGTTGGAATACCATCGTCAAACAATCAAAATCAGTATGAGCGCCAGCGCGCCAATGTTCTTCACCTTGTGGCAGTTGCGCCATTGGTAAATAGTGAAGCAGTCTTAATGTACTTTGATATTGCGGTGAGCTCGGTTGGTGGACTTGTGTGAAAAAGTCGCGTTCAAAGCCCAGTTTATCGGCAAAGCAGGACAGGATGTTCATACCGAGTTGCCACGCTTGAGTTTCAAAATTCAGCATATCTTGTTGGAAGCTGGCTAGAGGCGCTTGGCTTGGCCATATTCCCCCCATGTGAGGACGCGTGATTTGATAGGATTCTTTTTGATCGGCAGTACCGGTGGAAGGACGCACCTGTTGTTTGAATTCCCAACCGGCATTTTTACCCGGTTTTAAACTTAATGTTTGTTTCTCTTGATTAGGTAAAGAGAATAATTGTTCAGTCAGTTTAAAAGCATGTTGTATTTCGGGAAGCGCAATTGAGTGGTGCTTAACTTGAAAGAATCCGACTTCAGTTGCTGCTTGCCATAATGCTTCGGTGATTTCTAAGCGTCGAAATTCAAAATTACTCATGTCTATCACTGGAATATGGCTTTGTTTGGCATCTATGCCTTTTCCTCCAATGGTCGATTCAAACTGTAATTCATCCAATGAGTAAGCTGTGTTTGTCATATTATTTCTCCAATAGTCAAGCGTATGCTTAGTGATTGGAGCAATGTCCAGCAATGGTTGCCCACTACAGACCGCTTCTACTCCTGTTGACGATGTTTTTTATTCAGTAAATTTCTTAATGGTTATTTCTTTGATCACCAGACGCCTTGGTGTATTTGCGCTGCTTGCTCTTCCATTAGTGGGCCAATAATTTCCATTGGCCTTTGACCTGCAGAAAAAACGGTGCGGCAAGGTAAATCCAACGTTGGATTTTCTGGATGATTCCCCGTGATTTGTTTTAGTCGATGTTCACTTAATCCGTAAACAACTCGTCCTACGCCAGCCCAATAAATCGCGCCTGAACACATGGCGCAAGGCTCCGCTGAAATATACAAAGTGCAATTTTTCAAATAATCAGGACGATATTGTTGACTCGCTTCCGTCATGATTAATCGTTCAGCATGGCCTGTCATATCGTTATTGGGTAAGTAACCATTGATTTGCTCAAGTAGCACTTCACCTTGACCATTAACTAAAATTGCCGCGAACGGATGGATGCCTTGTCGCTTGGCTTTTTCTGCTAAATCGAAACTTTTTTGCAGGTATGCTTTGTCTTGTTCTGGTGTCATGTTATTGCTCCTTAATGGCTTTTATCTTGAGGTAAACTCCAAGCGAAGAACCCTTTTTGAATCCAATGTGCGGATTTGAATAGCAGCATGCTAACCGCGGATAAAAAGACTAAGGCAGCAAAGGCTTGTGGAATTTTGAAATATGACGTTGAGAATTGAACAAAATAGCCAAGGCCTTTTTCGGCAGCGACAAATTCTGAAATAACCGCACCAATGACCGACAAGGTAATCGCCACCTTCACACCGCTAAATATATGAGGAATGGCATACGGAAGACGTATTTGCCAAATGGTTTTGGCTTGTGACACGTTCAGTGATTTGGATAATTCAATAAATTCGGAAGGTGTTGATAGCATACCGGTAGTGGCAGAAACCACTAATGGGAAGAAAGTAATTAAGCAGGTAATAGCTAATCGCGGCGCATCTCCCGTTCCTAAAATGACGATGAGTAAAGGTGCGATGGCAACCACTGGCGTGGATTGAATGATCACCAGTAATGGGAATACAGCTTTGGTTAAAAATTTAGAGCTGACCATCATGATGGCTAAAGGAATACTGATTAATAGCGATAAGCCAAAACCGAGCAATGCAATTCTTAATGTTGCCCACAGATTATCAAACCAACGTTCAGCGGAGACTTGCATAAAGGCTTCTGCTATTGCAGATGGAGCGGGCAGAATAAAGTTTGGAATCGCAAATACGCGGCAGATTATTTCCCATATTGGTAGAATCGCCAACATTGCCAGTAATGGTAGGCTATCTTTATAGAGTTTTTTAATAGACATACTATTTCCTTATAGTGACGCCGTATGAATAAACAGTAGCGAGGCTAGGCGACTGTTCTTATTTGGGATACATTGCTTTTTTTCTCGTGCTGCATTGAGGGCGGAGAGTAAAAGTGTTCCCTTATTTTTCCAGTGTATTCAGCGAATAATGGATGCTGAATGGTCTCGAGCGTTCTGGGTCTCGGTAAGTCGATATTAATTTCTTCGACTACCGTACTTGGGCGAGGGCCCATCACTAATACTTTGTCTGACAATAAGACGGCTTCAGATATGGAGTGAGTGATGAATAACACGGTTTTAGGCTTTTCATTCCACAGGCGTAGTAATTCAAATCCCATTTCTTCTCGGGTTAGTGCATCTAGCGCCGAAAATGGCTCATCCATAATTAAAATGTCTGGATCAAGTAACAAAGCTCTCGCGATACCGACTCTTTGCTGCATGCCACCGGATAGTTGGTCTGGCATGCTGTTATGAAAATCGTTTAATCCCACTTTATTGATTAGCTGTTTCGCAAAATCACGCTCTTTATCCGTGATGTGGCCAAACTTATGCTTGAGTGGAAAGAGCACATTATCAAGAACATTTTTCCACGGTAATAACGTTGGTTTCTGAAAGACGATACCAATATCTTCCCTAGGCTCTGTTACTTGTCGGCCAAATATTTCAACTTGACCTTCGCTAGATAACATTAAGCCGGAGAGTAGTCGTAATAATGTCGACTTACCGCAGCCTGAAGGTCCAACAATCGAAATAAATTGGTTTTTCTCTACATCAAAGTTAACGTTATCGAGCACTTTGACTGAGCCGTTATCGCTGTGATATGTGTGGCCAACCTGTTTGAAAGAAACAAAAGGGTTCATGATTGGCCTCCAGGGATAAAGTCACGAGTAATGGCACTTTCTGGATCAAATTTTGATGCATTTAACTGTTGGGCTTCTGCTGTCCATTTCCAGGTTTCAGCTAATCTTTCAGGTGTAAAGGCACCAATGCCATCTTTGTTACTAACATCATTAATAACCAAGCCTTCAATGGAGATGATGGTATCGGTAGCTTGTTTGATATCGACTTCAGGAACCATGTTATGGACACCTTTCGCACTTTGTTCTGGGTGGGCCCATGTGTAAGCCACGGCTTTGGCATAAGCCTTAACAAAGCGTTTTGCTACATCTGGCTTTTCCGCTAAAAAACGATCGCTGGCAATTAACGAAGAAGAATAAAAATCTAACCCTGCATCATGCCAAGGTAAAATTTTTAATTTTTTCCCAACGGCTTCGGCTTGGCTCTGGTTTTTAACGCTGTCCGTTACCCACGAAATCATGACATCTGATTTTCCAGTGATCAGCATTGGGTTAAGAGCACCAGGATCCGCTTTAGTGAGAGTTACGCTATCTTCTTCTACATGATTTTTTCTTAATAAAAGAGGTAAGAAGACATTTGCAGAGGTGAAAGGGGACGTAACAATTTTTTTATTGGCAACATCTTTCACCGAGTTAATGCCTGAATTATCTAAAACGTAAAAAGCATAAGGTGCTTTACTAAATAATGAGTAGATCGCTTTGACTGGTACGTCATCATTGGCTTTTGCTACTAATAAGGAAACCAGATCGGAGGAACCAATATCCGCAGTGCCAGTTGCTACCTTGGTAATCGCGTCGGTTGAGCCCTTTCCTTGCCTAATCGTAACATCGAGATCTTGCTCGGCAAAAAAGCCTTGTTGAACGGCAACATAAACAGGGGCTTTATCTCCTCCCGGTAACCAGTCTAATTGAAAGTTAACTTTATCGGCAGCCAGAACATTAGTGCTAGTGGATAGGGCTGCTGTGGTTAACGTTAAGTGGATCCATTGCTTGATTGAAAGTTTCATTTGGTTCTCCTTTACTCAATATAATTCCAAATAGCTTGAATGATGATTCATATAGCGCTTTAGTAATTTTTGGTAATGGTGAGCAATGTCCCGATGTTTCTCATCTAACCGCTTCTACTCACAGCTATGTTGTAACGCATAGGGAATGGAGCAAACGCTGTGCCAATTTGGTCTAAAAAGCGATAAATAGATTTATTGTTAGAAATAACATTTATTTAACAGGCCTTTTTTTATTCTCTGCGGTTTTTAGGTTTTAACTTTGGTGCATTTAGTTGCGTTGAAAAGGTGCGTAAAGGCAATAATGCATTTATTTGGTGCAAGTAACTTTTATTGTTGAACTGCAAGTCACTGTATAAAGGGGAGATTGTAAGATATGTTTTTGGCTTATTACTTGCTTACTCATGTATGAATGTTATTAATAATGAGTAGAAGCGGTTAGGTGCTTTGCACTGGGACATTGCTCATATCATGTCGAAATAGGCTGGTGGAGTGATCATGAAATATCTAATTAAAGGTGCAAAAGGAATAGTAACTGAGCAAGCAGCAACGGATATAAGAATAGAAGCAGGGATCATTACAGAGGTTGGCTCTGAGCTATTGATAGAAAAAGGTGAACAGCTTATTGATGCTAGTCAATGTGTGGTTTACCCCGGTTTTGTTAATACCCATCATCATTTGGCTCAATCGATTCTAAAAGGGATTCCGGCTGGGCTTAATCAATCCCTTGGTGATTGGCTTGCTAGTGTGCCTTATCAATATTGGCCTAAAATTACCCCTGAAATAATGTACAGCGCAGCATGTCTTGGATTTTATGATTTGATTCGCTCAGGTGTCACGACTTGCGCAGACCATCATTATCTATATCACTCTAAGACTTCACCTGAATTAGAAGCTGTGGTATGGCAAGCCGCGGAAGATATGGGAATGCGTTTGGTGCTTTGTCGAGGTGGCGCGACAACCAAAGGAACACATAAAGGGCTTGCAAAAGCTGGTATTGAACCTGAATCTATAGATCTAATGTTACGTCGTCTTGATGATAGTTATAGTCAATACCACCAAAATACCGATATGCCGATGAGGCAACTTGTGGTTGCGCCGACAAGTCTTATTCATTCATCCCCTGCCGAAGACTTAAAGTTACTTTCTCGTTTTGCCCGCGAAAATAAGTTAAAAATGCACTCCCATTTATTAGAGGTTGAATTTGATCAGCAACAATCTCTTGCTAAGTACGGAAAAAGCGCCGTTGATTTTGCGGCAGAGTGCGAATGGCTTGGTAGCGATGTCTGGTTTGCTCATTTAGTCCAGGCTAGTGAGCAGGATATCAATACGTTATCTGAAACAAAAACCGGAATTTCACATTGTCCAACGTCTAATTGTCGTTTGGGGAGTGGGATCGCCCCTATTATTGAAATGCAGAAAGCAGGGATGCCAATCAGTATTGGTGTTGATGGCTCAGCATCGTCTGAATCAGGTTCAATGCTTCAGGAATTGAATTTAACTTGGTTAATACACCGAGCAACTAATGGAGCGGAAAGTACTCGATTAGACAAAGTGCTTGAATGGGGAACTCAAAACGGGGCTTCTATATTAGGTTTGGATAAAATAGGTAAAATAGAAGTCGGTTTTGCTGCGGATATCGTACTTTATGATTTAAACCAAGTTCGTTATCAAGGAAGTCACTCGACCTTATACGCGCCTATCTTATGTGGTGAACCTGCCGAAATAAAACTCAGTATGATAAATGGCAATGTGGTTTACCAAAATGAAGCTTGTTTGGTAGATAAAGAAAGCTTGATTGCGAAAGCACAATCGTCATTTCGAGATTTGCTCACGAGAGTGAGAGGCTAAAACACCCTATTTTTTCATTTTTCTGTGGAAAACCTGTGTGTTTAACCGGTGTAAATATGTATAAATAAAGGTTTGAATGCAAAGTGAACACTTGACGTTTATTTTTAACTTTTTTTGTGAAAAGTGCTTGCCAATAAGAATCGGTTCTCTATAATGCGACCTCACTGACACGGAGCACGCAGCCTAGCTGCAGCAACGAGTCAAGCGGTTCAGACCTTCTCAAAAAGGTTAACGAAATTAAATTGAAAAAGTGTTTGACACTCTCAATCAAATCGTTAGAATGGCCGCCCTGTTCAACGAGACGCAGTCACGAAGAACAACGCTCTTTAACAATTTAAACCTATCAATCTGTGTGGGCACTCGTTGATGATAATCAATATAGCTTCTTAGGAAGCAAAATGATTTCAATGAACTGAGTGACCAATCAGTTATTAGTTTACTAATAATTGGCACAGTCAATTCATTATCATTCTGTTGGAATGATAATAGCTTTAAATTACTTAGGTAGTTTGAAGTCAGTATTCGTTGAGTCACAAAATCTTAAATTGAAGAGTTTGATCATGGCTCAGATTGAACGCTGGCGGCAGGCCTAACACATGCAAGTCGAGCGGAAACGAGAAGTAGCTTGCTACTTCGGCGTCGAGCGGCGGACGGGTGAGTAATGCATAGGAAGTTGCCCAGTAGAGGGGGATAACCATTGGAAACGATGGCTAATACCGCATAACCTCTTCGGAGCAAAGCGGGGGACCTTCGGGCCTCGCGCTACTGGATACGCCTATGTGGGATTAGCTAGTTGGTGAGGTAATGGCTCACCAAGGCGACGATCCTAGCTGGTCTGAGAGGATGATCAGCCACACTGGGACTGAGACACGGCCCAGACTCCTACGGGAGGCAGCAGTGGGGAATATTGCACAATGGGCGAAAGCCTGATGCAGCCATGCCGCGTGTATGAAGAAGGCCTTCGGGTTGTAAAGTACTTTCAGTTGTGAGGAAGGTTTCGTAGTTAATAACTGCGTTGCTTGACGTTAGCAACAGAAGAAGCACCGGCTAACTCCGTGCCAGCAGCCGCGGTAATACGGAGGGTGCGAGCGTTAATCGGAATTACTGGGCGTAAAGCGCATGCAGGTGGTTTGTTAAGTCAGATGTGAAAGCCCGGGGCTCAACCTCGGAAGGTCATTTGAAACTGGCAAACTAGAGTACTGTAGAGGGGTAGAATTTCAGGTGTAGCGGTGAAATGCGTAGAGATCTGAAGGAATACCAGTGGCGAAGGCGGCCCCCTGGACAGATACTGACACTCAGATGCGAAAGCGTGGGGAGCAAACAGGATTAGATACCCTGGTAGTCCACGCCGTAAACGATGTCTACTTGGAGGTTGTGGCCTTGAGCCGTGGCTTTCGGAGCTAACGCGTTAAGTAGACCGCCTGGGGAGTACGGTCGCAAGATTAAAACTCAAATGAATTGACGGGGGCCCGCACAAGCGGTGGAGCATGTGGTTTAATTCGATGCAACGCGAAGAACCTTACCTACTCTTGACATCCAGAGAACTTTCCAGAGATGGATTGGTGCCTTCGGGAACTCTGAGACAGGTGCTGCATGGCTGTCGTCAGCTCGTGTTGTGAAATGTTGGGTTAAGTCCCGCAACGAGCGCAACCCTTATCCTTGTTTGCCAGCGAGTAATGTCGGGAACTCCAGGGAGACTGCCGGTGATAAACCGGAGGAAGGTGGGGACGACGTCAAGTCATCATGGCCCTTACGAGTAGGGCTACACACGTGCTACAATGGCGCATACAGAGGGCAGCAAGCTAGCGATAGTGAGCGAATCCCAAAAAGTGCGTCGTAGTCCGGATTGGAGTCTGCAACTCGACTCCATGAAGTCGGAATCGCTAGTAATCGTGGATCAGAATGCCACGGTGAATACGTTCCCGGGCCTTGTACACACCGCCCGTCACACCATGGGAGTGGGCTGCAAAAGAAGTAGGTAGTTTAACCTTCGGGAGGACGCTTACCACTTTGTGGTTCATGACTGGGGTGAAGTCGTAACAAGGTAGCCCTAGGGGAACCTGGGGCTGGATCACCTCCTTATACGAAAGATTATTTTTGATGAGTACCCACACAGATTGATTAGGTTTATATAGAAAAGAGTTTGAAAGCATCCCAATGCTTTCATAGTCCGTGTCCCGTTCGTCTAGAGGCCTAGGACACCGCCCTTTCACGGCGGTAACAGGGGTTCGACTCCCCTACGGGATACCATGGGTCGTTAGCTCAGTTGGTAGAGCAGTTGACTTTTAATCAATTGGTCGCAGGTTCGAATCCTGCACGACCCACCATTCCTTCCATAGGAATTAAAATATTTTGGGGCTATAGCTCAGCTGGGAGAGCGCCTGCCTTGCACGCAGGAGGTCTGCGGTTCGATCCCGCATAGCTCCACCATTCCTTCCATAAGGAATTAAAATATTATGGGCGATTAGCTCAGTTGGGAGAGCACCTGCCTTACAAGCAGGGGGTCACTGGTTCGAGCCCGGTATCGCCCACCACTCTTTAAACACTTTTACGATGCTTCGCATCCAATAATGATTTGGATGGGATTCTTTGTCGCCTAAAGTCTTTAAAAAGTGGTTTGTTTGAAAATAATAAACTCTTTGCTCTTTAACAATTTGGAAAGCTGACTAGATAAACATTTTAATGTTTATCTTAATAAAAGTTCTCAATGTTTATCCTTGTGATAAACACAACAACACACATTCAAGTGTCTTGTATTCAAATCAATTGCTTGCAATTGATTCTATTGAGTCCGGCAAACGACAATTAAGATTACCCTCTTAATTGTCAAAAAACTAAAACCTTATTTAGTTGAACATACATTAAGACCCTTTTGGGTTGTATGGTTAAGTGAATAAGCGTACACGGTGGATGCCTAGGCAGTCAGAGGCGATGAAGGACGTATTAACTTGCGATAAGCGTAGATTAGGCAGTAAAAGCCACTTGAGTCTACGATTTCCGAATGGGGAAACCCACGTGCATAAGCACGTATTATTAACTGAATACATAGGTTAATAAGGCGAACTCGGGGAACTGAAACATCTAAGTACCCGAAGGAAGAGAAATCAACCGAGATTCCGAAAGTAGCGGCGAGCGAAATTGGATTAGCCCTTAAGCTTTATATGCGTCAGGTGAAGGCTCTGGAAAGTGCCGCGATACAGGGTGATAGCCCCGTAACCGACAACGCATACTAAGTGAAAACGAGTAAGGCGGGACACGTGATATCCTGTCTGAACATGGGGGGACCATCCTCCAAGGCTAAATACTCCTGACTGACCGATAGTGAACCAGTACCGTGAGGGAAAGGCGAAAAGAACCCCTGTGAGGGGAGTGAAATAGAACCTGAAACCGTGTACGTACAAGCAGTAGGAGCACCTTCGTGGTGTGACTGCGTACCTTTTGTATAATGGGTCAGCGACTTATATTTAGTAGCAAGGTTAACCGTATAGGGGAGCCGTAGGGAAACCGAGTCTTAACTGGGCGTCGAGTTGCTAGGTATAGACCCGAAACCAGGTGATCTAGCCATGGGCAGGTTGAAGATTGAGTAACATCAATTGGAGGACCGAACCGACTAATGTTGAAAAATTAGCGGATGACTTGTGGCTAGGGGTGAAAGGCCAATCAAACCTGGAGATAGCTGGTTCTCCCCGAAAGCTATTTAGGTAGCGCCTCGGACGAATACTACTGGGGGTAGAGCACTGTTAAGGCTAGGGGGTCATCCCGACTTACCAACCCTTTGCAAACTCCGAATACCAGTAAGTAATATCCGGGAGACACACGGCGGGTGCTAACGTCCGTCGTGGAGAGGGAAACAACCCAGACCGCCAGCTAAGGTCCCAAAGTATAGCTAAGTGGGAAACGATGTGGGAAGGCTCAGACAGCCAGGATGTTGGCTTAGAAGCAGCCATCATTTAAAGAAAGCGTAATAGCTCACTGGTCGAGTCGGCCTGCGCGGAAGATGTAACGGGGCTAAGCTATACACCGAAGCTGCGGCATCATAGTTTACTATGATGGGTAGGGGAGCGTTCTGTAAGCCGTTGAAGGTGAACTGAGAAGTTTGCTGGAGGTATCAGAAGTGCGAATGCTGACATGAGTAACGATAAAGGGAGTGAAAAACTCCCTCGCCGGAAGACCAAGGGTTCCTGTCCAACGTTAATCGGGGCAGGGTAAGTCGACCCCTAAGGCGAGGCTGAAAAGCGTAGTCGATGGGAAACGGGTTAATATTCCCGTACTTCTTACAAATGCGATGGGGGGACGGAGAAGGCTAGGTGGGCCTGGCGATGGTTGTCCAGGTTCAAGTGCGTAGGCTAATTTCTTAGGTAAATCCGGGAAATTGTTAGGCTGAGACACGATGTCGAGCTACTACGGTAGTGAAGTCATTGATGCCATGCTTCCAGGAAAAGCCTCTAAGCTTCAGTTTGTAAGAAATCGTACCCCAAACCGACACAGGTGGTCGGGTAGAGAATACCAAGGCGCTTGAGAGAACTCGGGTGAAGGAACTAGGCAAAATGGTACCGTAACTTCGGGAGAAGGTACGCTCTAGCGGTGATGAGACTTGCTCTCTAAGCTGCCGGGAGTCGCAGATACCAGGTGGCTGCAACTGTTTATTAAAACACAGCACTGTGCAAAATCGTAAGATGACGTATACGGTGTGACGCCTGCCCGGTGCCGGAAGGTTAATTGATGGGGTTATCTTCGGAGAAGCTCTTGATCGAAGCCCCGGTAAACGGCGGCCGTAACTATAACGGTCCTAAGGTAGCGAAATTCCTTGTCGGGTAAGTTCCGACCTGCACGAATGGCGTAATGATGGCCACGCTGTCTCCACCCGAGACTCAGTGAAATTGAAATCGCTGTGAAGATGCAGTGTACCCGCGGCTAGACGGAAAGACCCCGTGAACCTTTACTACAGCTTGGCACTGAACATTGACCCTACATGTGTAGGATAGGTGGGAGACTTTGAAGCAATCACGCCAGTGGTTGTGGAGTCAACCTTGAAATACCACCCTTGTAGTGTTGATGTTCTAACTTAGCCCCATTATCTGGGGTGAGGACAGTGCCTGGTGGGTAGTTTGACTGGGGCGGTCTCCTCCCAAAGAGTAACGGAGGAGCACGAAGGTGGGCTAAACACGGTTGGACATCGTGTGGTTAGTGCAATGGCATAAGCCCGCTTGACTGCGAGAATGACAATTCGAGCAGGTGCGAAAGCAGGTCATAGTGATCCGGTGGTTCTGAATGGAAGGGCCATCGCTCAACGGATAAAAGGTACTCCGGGGATAACAGGCTGATACCGCCCAAGAGTTCATATCGACGGCGGTGTTTGGCACCTCGATGTCGGCTCATCACATCCTGGGGCTGAAGTCGGTCCCAAGGGTATGGCTGTTCGCCATTTAAAGTGGTACGCGAGCTGGGTTTAGAACGTCGTGAGACAGTTCGGTCCCTATCTGCCGTGGGCGTTGGAAGATTGAAGGGGGCTGCTCCTAGTACGAGAGGACCGGAGTGGACGAACCTCTGGTGTTCGGGTTGTCATGCCAATGGCATTGCCCGGTAGCTAAGTTCGGAATCGATAAGTGCTGAAAGCATCTAAGCACGAAGCGAGCCCTGAGATGAGTCTTCCCTGGCGCTTTAAGCGTCCTAAAGGGTTGTTCGAGACTAGAACGTTGATAGGCAGGGTGTGTAAGTGCTGCGAGGCATTGAGCTAACCTGTACTAATTGCCCGTGAGGCTTAACCATACAACACCTAAAGGGTTTTGGTTGGACTGAATAGATATAAGACATACTTGAATGAGTGTGAGAACAAACAGCTTTCCGAATTAAGTTAAATCATCCTAGTGGATGTTTTAACAAAAGAATTTGCTTGGCGACCATAGCGCTTTGGACCCACCTGATTCCATGCCGAACTCAGAAGTGAAACGAAGTAGCGCCGATGGTAGTGTGGGGTTTCCCCATGTGAGAGTAGGACATCGCCAGGCTTTAAATTGCAACATACTGAATAGACACTGCGGAGTGGTAGTTCAGTTGGTTAGAATACCGGCCTGTCACGCCGGGGGTCGCGGGTTCGAGTCCCGTCCACTCCGCCACTTTTTCTTGTTTTTTAGAAAAAGACAATTTACTTTATTAGCCAATATAAAGTAATATAAACAAAGTTTTAGGGGTGTAGCTCCAATTGGCAGAGCAGCGGATTCCAAATCCGCGTGTTGGGAGTTCGAATCTCTCCACCCCTGCCATATTAAAGGCCTTAGCAGAAATGCTGAGGCCTTTTTTACATTGTGTCTCCTTGTAGTAGTGGATTCCGTTAATACCAAACTAGCGCGTGTTAGTAGCTCTAACCTCTCCACCCTTTCAATATTAGAAGTCTCAGAAAAAATACTGAGGACTTTTTATATTTGTAGGTTCTTCCAAGCAACGTGTTCCGCTAATACCCAAATTTTGATAGCTATTAATTAAAGGTGAAACTAACAATGTTGCAAGTGTTGCTACTCTAAAATCTTGACTCTTGTTATAGCTTCTAAATATGACTTAAATGCATATCCTATTTGCATATAATCAATGAAAGTAAATAAAAAGACTGTGATAAAGTTGACGCAAGTTTTTAAGGGAGAAAGTTATGAACGCAACGATTGAAACTATGCTAAACCACCGCTCAATTAGAAAGTTTACCGAGCAACCTATTACTTCTGAGCAATTAGAATCTATCTTATCTGCGGGCATTTCAGCATCATCATCAAGCTTTCTTCAAACGACCTCGATCATTCGAGTGACCGAGCCTTCTAAACGTGCTGCATTAGCGGAGCTTGCCGGTGGACAAAAGTATGTGGAAACCGCAGCTGAATTTTTGGTGTTTTGTATCGACTATCAGCGCCATTTTCAATTATCACCAGAGGTGAGGCCTGAATTCACTGAACTGACATTAATTGGTGCTATTGATGCCGGTATTATGGCGCAAAACACACTACTTGCCGCAGAGTCTCTAGGGTTAGGTGGCGTCTATATTGGCGGGTTACGTAACGCTCCTAAAGAAGTGGATGAGCTCTTAGGGCTTCCTAAATATTGCGCAGTGATGTTCGGCATGTGTTTAGGGCACCCAGATCAAGATCCCCAGATTAAACCGCGTTTGCCTCAACAAGTGATGGTACATCAAGACCAATATCAACCTATATCTGAGCAGGCGATTGCACAATACGACGCTGAAACTAGTCATTACTATCAAACTCGCGGCAGCAATCAAAAATCAGGATCGTGGTCAGATCATATTAGCAGCCGATTAAGTCAAGAATCACGCCCATTCATCCGTGACTACTTAAACTCTAAAGGATTAGCGATAAAGTAAGTCTGTTAATGGATCCATAATAGAAATGGCCTGTTGCATGCTGTTTGCAACAGGCCATTTTATTGTCTTTATCTTTTTCGAATATGATGATTTGTTAAAGTTATTAGGCCAAATTTTGGATAACAACAAATTTTTCTAACAACTCATCTTCCGTTTCGATATGCTCAGGATCGGTAATGATGCAATTATTAATTGGGCATACCGATTGACAGGTTGGTTTATCGTAATGTCCTTTACATTCAGTGCATAAATTATGATCAATCTCATAAATGTTATCACCCATGCTGATTGCGCCATTCGGGCATTCTGGGTCACACATATCACAATTGATGCACTTGTCTGTAATTAATAAGGCCATATTACTTTGCTTCTGCAGTGGTTGCTGAAACTGGATTACGTGTATTTTGCCCTTGCGATAGGTTACGCATTAATAAACCAAAACTTAAATCGAGATCTTCTGGTACTGGGATAAATACGAAGTGTCCGTTACCTTTGGCATCATCGACCTTTTCTGACTTGCGGTTTTCCATTTCTTCTAGTGTGAAGTTGATATTCCCGTTTGGTGTCATTAGCTCCAAACTATCACCGAGTAAGAATTTATTTTTTACTTCAACTTCCGATAAGTGGCCACGACGTTTACCGGTAAATTCACCAACAAATTGTTGAGAATCAGATACAGAATAACCGTAATCATAGTTTTGGTAAGCATCATGAGTATGGCGACGTAAGAAGCCTTCTGTATAACCACGGTGAGCCAGGCTTTCTAATGTACCCATTAGGCTTTCATCGAAAGGTTTACCTGCTACGGCATCATCAATCGCTTTACGGTAAACTTGTGCAGTACGTGCGCAGTAATAGAAAGACTTCGTTCGGCCTTCAATTTTTAACGAATGAACACCCATTTTAGTTAGACGATCAACATGCTGAATCGCACGGAGATCTTTTGAGTTCATGATGTAAGTACCATGCTCATCTTCAAATGCCGCCATTTTTTCCTCTGGGCGATGCGACTCAGACAGTAGCACTACTTCATCGGTCGGTTTACCTAAACCTAATGTATTTTCAGGACGTTGCTCTTGAACTTCAATACCTTGCGCTTGGCTTGGATCGAATTGTTCAACGATCTGACCGGCATCATTTTCGGTGCCTTTTTCTACCTTATATTCCCAACGACAAGCATTGGTGCAAGTACCTTGGTTAGGATCTCGCTTGTTCATGTAGCCCGATAATAAACAGCGACCAGAGTAGGCCATGCACAATGCGCCATGCACGAAGATTTCTAATTCAGTCTCAGGGCACTGTTCGCGGATCTCTTCAATTTCTTCTAATGATAATTCACGCGATAAGATTACACGCTCAACACCTTGCGAAGCCCAGAACTTTACTGTTGCCCAGTTAACCGCATTCGCTTGTACGGATAAGTGAATTGGCATATCAGGGAAAGCTTCACGCACCATCATGATTAAACCTGGATCCGACATAATTAATGCATCCGGGCCCATCTCTACAACTGGTTTTAAATCTCGAATGAAGGTTTTAAGTTTTGAGTTGTGCGGCTGGATATTACATACCACATACAATTTTTTACCTAAAGCATGTGCTTCATCGATACCGATTTGTAGGTTTTCATGGTTGAATTCATTGTTACGTACACGCAGGCTGTAACGCGGTTGTCCTGCGTAAACAGCATCAGCACCATAAGCGAATGCATAGCGCATATTTTTTAGGCTGCCAGCAGGAGACAGTAGTTCTGGTTTAAACATAATGTATTTCTCTAGGTCTGATTTCAGGTCAGGTTTATACCACCAAGCGGTATAAATTAGGGGAGCGAATTTTACGCCAAGTTAAGAAGAAAAGCGAGAAAAGCACAAGGGAAGTAGGGAATAAAAAAACAGCAGGGCTTTGTAAGGTAACAAAGCCCTGAATTACGGTTGGGATAAGCCAGATTAATCGTTTTTCGGTAATCCGCCTAACGCTTCGAACATTTGTGGGAAAAAGGCATCAAACTCACCGCACATTAATGCGAAATCCGCATCGAAGCGTTGAGCTTGGTCTTCACGAGGAATATCTTCATTGCTATCTTTTAATTCATCACTGAATTTTAGACGTTTAATACTGGCATCGGCTGCGAGTACAAATTCAATGCGTTCTTGCCAATCAAGTGCCAGCTTTGTTACAACTTTATCAGCCGCGATATGGTTTTGAATTTCTTCAGCACTCAGCTCTTGCTTCTTACAACGAATGATCCCACCTTCTTCTTGTAAGGAATGGAATTCCGCTTCATCTAACAATTGTAATCCTTGCGGCAAATCTCCAGTTTTCACCCATTCTGTTAAGCTTGTTTCTATTGCAACTTCGGGAATCGCAGGTACAACTGGAAGGCTACCTAAGGTTTTACGTAGTAGGGCTAAAGCATCTTCTGCTTTTTTGCTGCTACTAGAATCAACCACAATAAAGCCAAGGCTTGGCATGATTAAAATGGATGTGAAGTTATGACGACTAAAAGCACGTGGTAATAAGTCGACTAAAATTTCATCTTTTAAATCATCTTTCTCTTTCTTCTTAAGTGGTCGGCCTTCTTGTTGCTCCAGTAGATCAATTTTATCTTGTAAGGAGTCTTTGATAACGGAAGCCGGTAGTAGCTTTTCTTCTTTTTTTGCTTTGATCAGAATATGCTCACCAGCAATGTGAGTTAAAACATCAGAGTGTTTATTGATAACACTAGTCCAACCAAATTTTTGCTTATCTTGGCTGCCACAAGGCGTGAATTTAAATTCCGACAGCTGAGATTCGAGTTTATCTACATCGAAATTAATTTCACGGTTGAAACGGTACACTAAACAATTCTTAAACCACATCACTCTGATACTCACTCTGGAAATTTGACGCTTATCATAGAAGATTTATAAGGTGAATCAAAGGTAGGATCTGAATTCCTCTGGATCCTTTTAGATATAAAAGTTACCGCGATGACAAAATGACCAAGCTTGGTTGACACTTATATTAAAATTACTTTGCAGTAGTCACAAAACTGTCATACTTAAGACACATAATAAACCTCGAATTTATTTAGATTAAAAAAGCAGACACGAAAGGATTTTTGGGTATGTCGAGAAGAATTTTGGTTGTTGAAGATGAAGCTCCGATCAGGGAAATGCTGTGCTTTGTATTAGAGCAAAAAGGTTACCAAGCCGTTGAAGCTGAAGATTACGATACCGCCATCAATAAATTATGTGAACCCTATCCTGATTTAATCTTATTGGATTGGATGCTACCTGGTGGTTCCGGTATTAATTTTATTAAACACTTGAAGCGTGAAGAGTTAACTCGTCATATCCCTGTCGTTATGCTCACTGCCCGCGGTGAAGAAGAAGATAAAGTTCGCGGCTTAGAAGTTGGCGCCGATGACTACATTACTAAACCATTTTCACCTAAAGAACTGGTGGCGCGTTTAAAAGCGGTGATTCGCCGTGTTACCCCAACAGCCTTAGAAGATGTGATTGACGTGCAAGGCTTGAAGCTTGATCCCGTTTCTCATCGTGTTACGGCCAATGACGCGCCTCTTGATATGGGACCGACCGAATTTAAAATGCTACACTTTTTTATGACCCACCAAGAAAGAGTGTATAGTCGTGAACAGTTACTCAACAACGTTTGGGGAACAAATGTTTACGTGGAAGATCGCACGGTTGATGTTCATATTCGTAGATTAAGAAAAGCATTAGAGCAAGAAGGGCATGATAAACTTGTTCAAACCGTACGTGGTGCTGGTTACCGTTTCTCAACGCGAGCTTAATTGTATTTTATCCGAATAACGGAGTATTGAACGGAATGGTTGAAAGGTTAACCTGGAAAAAGCTAGCTTGGTCGCTGGCTTTTTTTTACCTTCCTTGGCTGATTATAGGTTGGTTTTTTGGTTATATGGGGTGGCTATTATTTGCCGCTACCGTGTTGCAACTAGTATGGCAATTGCATAACCAAGTCCGCTTGTCAGAATGGTTATGGGATGAAAAACGTCTCAGCCCACCTTCTGGTAACGGTCACTGGGAGCCTCTCTTTAATGGCATTTATCGTCTGCAACAAAAACAGCGACGACGTAGAAAAGAACTAGGCAATTTAATCAGACGGTTTAGAAATGGCGCTGAATCATTACCTGATGCGGTTGTGGTGTTTCGCAGTGAAGGTAATATCGTATGGTGTAATAAACTAGCGCAATCTTTACTTGGATTTCGTTGGCCTGATGATTCTGGTCAGCCTATTGCGAATTTAATTCGAACACCGGACTTTATTAAATATCTATCAAAACAAGATTTTTCCGAGCCTCTGGAAATGCTTTCTCCTTTGACTCCTGAGCGTATTTTAGAGCTGCGCATTGTGCCTTATACCGATGGTGAGCATTTGATGGTGGTACGTGATGTGACTCAATTAAAGCAGCTTGAAGGTATGCGTCGTAACTTTTTTGCCAATGTGTCCCATGAATTAAGGACCCCGATGACGGTGCTGCAAGGTTACCTTGAAATGACCGAAGACCCCGAGATTTTAGCCGGTCCAATGTGGTCTAAAGCGCATGGTGTAATGACAGAACAATTATCACGTATGAATGCGTTAGTGGAGCAATTGCTGACGCTATCTAAGATTGAAGCTTCGCCAATTCATGAATTAGATGACATCGTGAATGTACCGTCAATGCTCGAAATATTAGAAAAAGAAGCGGTGGCATTAAGTGGTGAGCATCATCATCAGATTGTATTTGATATTGATAAAAACATGTCAGTATATGGTGATGAAGAGCAATTGCGCAGTGCTATTTCGAACTTGGTTTATAATGCTGTTAAATACACACCACCTGGCGCAGATATTCATGTTAAATGGTATGAAACGACAGAGGGGGCCTGCTTCTCGGTTGCCGATTCTGGGGATGGGATCGAACCACAACATATTAACCGATTAACGGAACGCTTTTATCGAGTGGATAAAGCACGCTCACGAGAAACAGGGGGCAGTGGATTAGGGTTAGCGATTGCTAAGCATGCACTGAGTCATCACGAATCTTATCTAGAAATATTCAGTGAAGTAGGCAAGGGAAGTTGCTTTTCATTTGTTTTACCGAAGAAGCTTGTCGCTCGTGTCAATTCATAACGCTATAAGGAAGGTAATGCGTAACGCTTTGGTTGTTTATTTTGCTATTGTGTTTTCCATGCCTAGTTTTGCGGCAGGGACAGATACCGATGAGCTTGATTATTACCATAAGGTATCAGGAATGTCCGGAACCATCTCGTCAGTTGGTTCGGATACTTTGGCCACATTAGTTTCTCTTTGGGCTCAAGAGTTCCAACATATTTATCCAAATATTAATATGCAATTGCAAGCATCAGGATCATCGACCGCCCCAACGGCTTTAACGGAAGGGACCTCTCAGTTTGGCCCTATGAGTCGCCCAATGAAAGCCAAAGAGATAGAAGCTTTTGAGAGACAATATGGCTACCCGCCAATACAGCTAAAAGTGGCTATTGATGCGATTGGTATTTTTGTTCACAAGGACAACCCAATTAAGGGGCTTAATTTTGAACAAGTTGATGCGATTTTTTCATCTACGTTGAAGTGTGGTGCGACAACGTCATTAAATAAATGGCAGCAATTAGGTATTAATACCGAGTGGGCTAAGTTAGGATTCCAGCTCTTTGGTCGTAATTCTGTCTCTGGTACCTATGGTTACTTCAAGCAACATGCTTTATGTGAAGGTGACTTCAAACGACAAGTGAATGAGCAACCTGGTTCCGCATCGGTGGTACAATCGGTTGCGTCATCCATAAATAGTATTGGTTATTCTGGTGTTGGTTATCAGGTCTCTAAAGCAAAACTGATCCCGATCGCTCGAAAAGGTGAAGACTATATTAGTCCAAGTCGAGAAAATATTCTTAATGGACAATATCCGTTAGCACGCTATTTATATGTGTATGTTCATAAGAATCCCTTAAAACCTCTGCCTAAACCTCAAGCAGAGTTTTTAAGGTTTATTTATTCCAAGCAAGGGCAAATGGGAGTTGAAAAAGATGGCTATGTGGCCTTGTCGCGAGAGCTTGCTAGTGCTCAACTACAAAAAGTAGGATTATTGTAACGAGCGATATGAATAATCAAACCTCAATATCTTTAACGGCATATTAAGGTTTGAGATGTTTTTTATGCCATGGTGCTAAAACTAAAAGCTTAAATGCCAGCCAGCATTCTTCCAATATTGTTGCTCAGTTTCTAAATCGGCCTGTAATAATCGATTGGTTTCTAACCACGATTTATCTTCGCAAGTCAGTTTCCATTCTTGACACACATTCTCGTCTTCACTGTTAAGCGTATTCTCTACCACGGAAAGCGTTAATTTAGGTAGCTCATTTTCTTCTTTTCTTTGTCCATTCACGACGATAGCTAAGCGAAGTATGGCGATAAGAGGTAAAACTTGCTTTTTCTTATAAATGGTTAATTCCGGCATTTCTTGCAGTTTAAGTGCTTTACGTTGAAAGCGGACTAGTGCCGCAAGAACCTGTTGTTGTTCTTGGTTAAATCCCGGCATATTGGTGTGCTGAAGAATATAGGCAGAGTGGCGATGAAAGCCTTTATAGCTAATGCTTAAACCCACTTCATGCAATAGTGCTCCCCAAGTTAACAAGCTACCAAGTTCACTCTTAGATTTTATCTCTAGCGTTGGGCCAACTTGTTTGAGAAAACGCTCGGCTTGGCGGCGTACATTTTTTGCGTGGCTCACATCCACTTGATGCTTATCTGCTAAATTTTCTGCTGTACGCATACGAATGTCAGAGCGTTGGAATCGCGCTTCCATTTCATACATTAGCCCTTCACGTAATGCTCCGTCGGAGAAGTACATTTGCTTGATACTAAACGACTCAAATATAGCTAATAAAATCGCGACGCCTGCAGCAAACACCGGTTTTCGTTCATCGGTTAAATTTTCGAGTTTTATGTCATCAATTTGATCGAGTTTACAAAGCTCTTCAACCAACTGTTGCAAACGATCTAGAGTAATAATGCCATCTTCGTGTCCCATCCCAATAAGGACTTCTCTGATAGCTTTAATGGTGCCAGAAGACCCGAGTACCGCATCCCAGCCGAGTTTTTTATAGGGTTTACTCAAGGCTTCTAATTTTTGCTCAGCGGCTAAGATGGCTTTCGAGAAATTCTTTTTTGATAGCTTTCCATTATTGAAAAATTTGTTGGTATAACTCACGCAACCTAGTTGCTTACTGTTGAGCAATTGTGGTTCAAAGCCAGAGCCAATGATCATCTCGGTACTGCCACCACCGATATCGACAACAAACTTTTTCTCCCACTCAGGTTGAGTATGAGCAACGCCTAAATAGATTAAACGAGCTTCTTCTTCGCCTGCGATCACTTCAATTGGAAAGGGCAGCACATGGCGTGCTCGAGAGAGAAAAATATGGGCGTTATTGGCTTGGCGAAGTGTGTGGGTTGCCGCAATTCTAACGTTATCCGCATCAAAATCTTGTATGCGTTCTGCAAACATGGCGAGGCAATCTAAACCGCGTTGTATGGCTGAATTATCGAGGTTCATATGTTCATCCAAACCATCAGCTAAGCGCACTCGTTGCTTATGTCGACTCACAATTTGTAAATCATGATCGGTGACTTTGGCCACTACCATGTGAAAACTATTTGAGCCTAAATCTATCGCAGCTATGTGACGAATGTTTGGTTCGGTTGCTAAATTCATAAACACCTATTAATTACTCTGTTTTTAAGCGAGCCTTTCTTTCAATTTGCTTCAAATAATCATAAATAGCAATTTGTGAGCGGATTTTTTTTCGATTACCGCGTGGGACATAAGTGTTGCTCATTTCTTTATCAATGCGTCTGGCTTTTACCGTATCAATAAAGTGAATGTTGAGAATATCAATAATTCGTTGTTTGAGTCTTGGTGAATGGATTGGAGTCGCCACTTCAATTCGATAATCTAAATTACGGGTCATCCAGTCGGCGGAAGAAATATAAACCTTAGGGTCACCATCGTTTTCGGTCACTACGACTCTAGGGTGTTCTAAAAAACGATCAATGATGCTGATGATGGATATATTGTCACTCACGCCTTCAATACCGGGTACTAATGAACACATCCCTCGAACGATCATGCGAATTTTAACGCCAGCATTGCTCGCGCCATAGAGCTTATTGACAAGGCCTTTATCGACAAGGTTGTTTACTTTTAAGGTGATACCGGCAGAACGACCTTCTTTCGCTATCGCGATTTCACTGTCGATTAACTTATAAATTTGTTGTCGAGCATTACGCGGTGACACCATAAGTTGAGTAAAGCGCACTGGGCGATATGGGTTCTCTATATAGCCAAAGACATTACGCACTTCCGCGGTTAATTGAGGATCGGCCGTTAATAGCGCGAAATCGGTGTATATACGTGCAGTATTTTCGTGAAAGTTACCGGTGCCAATATGTACATAGCGTTTTAACTCATCGTCTTCTCTACGAGTAATAAGTAGCAGTTTTGAATGTATTTTTAGGCCAGGGGCACCAAAGATCACATGCACGCCTGCATCGGTCAGTAGCTTGGCCCATTCAATATTCGCTTCTTCATCAAAACGAGCTTGTAACTCAACCACCACGGTAACTTTCTTTTTGTTATGCACGGCATCCATTAAGGAGTTCATCAGTTTGGAGTTTTTAGCCACCCGATAAATATTGATTTTGATACTGATCACCTTAGGATCAAAAGAAGCTTGTCGTACTAATTCAGTAATATGATCAAAGGTGTGATAAGGGTAGTACAGTAGAATATCTTGAGCGCTAATCGCTTCAAAACTGTTAGGATAGCCATCAAAATCAGCACATTTTAATGGCGCTAATGGTTTGTTCTCTAAATAGTCTCGCCCAACGTTTGGAAAGCCGGTGAAGTCTTTAAAGTTATGGTAACGTCCACCTGGAATTAGACTATCGTAACTACTCATATTTAGCTTTTCACATAAATATTTCAGCAGGTCTTCGGGCATATCGCGTTGATAGACGAGTCGCACCGGCATGGCGGTAAGGCGCTGGTTTACCCCCTCGGACATTTGCTCTAACAAGCTATGTTCAACCTCATGGCGTAAATCGTATTCGGCATCACGAGTCATGGTCATGGTGTAACTATTTAGCTCATCGTATTCAAAGAAGCCTTTGAAAATATCATCAAGGCAAAAACGAATAATATTATCAAGCAAGATGATCGTTTTACGCCGTTTGCCTTTCTGCTCAGGAACCATGATGAAACGAGGAATATGATCGGTAGGAATATCGATCAAGGCATAATTTTTTTGATCTTTATGGATGATTTCAGCGGTAAGGTAGGAATGTTCATCTTTTAAGAAGCTGAGTACATCGGTATCTTTATTCATCAGAAATGGCGTGATATGGGGAAGCACTTCACGATGAAAATATTTTTTGATCCATTTTTGTTGGCTTTCTTGGAGTTGAGATTCATTGACCAAAAATATACGGCGTCGAGCCATTTCTAAGATCAATTCATTATAAAGTTCATCAAATCTTTGATTGAGCTTCAATACTTTTGATTGCATCTTAGTCAATAGATGTTTCGGGCTATCGTTGCTGCCACTTTCTTGGCTGATTAAAATGCGGCGTTTAACATCAGCAAAGCGAACTTTATAAAACTCATCTAAATTACTAGAAAAAATCCCTAAAAAGCGTACACGCTCAATCAGTGGAACCGTTTTATCGGCCGCTTCTTGTAAAACGCGTTCGTTAAAAGATAACCAACTAAGTTCTTTTTCTATGTAGAGTTTTTCTGAGCTCATTTTATCATCCAGCTTGTATTTGTTGCGCAGGGGGAATGTGGCGTGCTTTACCTCATGGAATTATTACGTTAGTGGTTTTGTATGACATTTTTATTTCAATGTGCCTTATATAAAAAAGCAATAGTAGTAAAATCAAATACAAATCAAAGTATAGTAATGAAACTGTCACACAATCGACATATTATGGCATCAATAAAAAAAGGTAATGTGGAACATGGCTCAAGTCGATACTTTCTTTCAACAACGAGATAAAAGGCGCTGGCTGACGGATCGCTTTGCAAGCTCGGTGATTAAACTGGGAGGTATTAGTGTACTTATCGCTTTGCTTTTATTGATTTTTTATCTAGTTGTGGTGATAGCTCCAATATTTTCTCCTGCTTCTATAATATCAAAGGGTGAGTATTCACTTAACGATTCAACCATGGAAAATAAAACCTTAGCAGTTGGTGTTGATGATACTGCAAATACGGTTTTTCGCTTTACCGATGATGGAAAGGTGATTTTTTCATCATTAGAGAAAAGCAAAGATAACGCCTTGAAAAGTACACTTACAGCGAAGCCATTATCAATCACTCAAGTGGTTGACAACCCGGTTGCCTTTAAATCTGCAATGGTGAGTTCCCGTTGGTATGCTTATGCCGATGCTGGTGGCAATATCTATCCTGTTCAACCTAAATTTTCGACGGTTTTCACGTCTGATGGACGTCAACCTTCCCCTCGTTTACAAGCCTTTATGCAAAGCCCTGTCATGCTTGATGACAAGGGCGTCGCTATTCGACAGTTTGATTTCGCCATTCAAAGTAACAATGCCATTTTTGTGGGGGTTAATTTGAATGATAAGTGGCAAGCCGTTAGCTATAAAAAACAAACGCAGTTTGGGGATGCGAATACAGACCCTAAGTGGACGTTATCTCGCTTAGTTTTACCTGAAATTTCTTCAGGAATGAAAGATTTCGCCGTCACCCCTGATGGTCAGACGTTATATGTTTTATACCCGGATAGATTGAGTGTATTTAAGCGAGAAAAAGATAGTTTTAAACTTAGAGAAAGCGTGCTGTTATCGAGTACACAAGAGGGGAAAAAAACACAATCAACCGTGACAGGTGTTAAATTAGATTTATTGTCTGGGGCGAATTCGATTTTAGTTACCCAATTGAATGGCACTGTCTCACAATGGTTTGATGTATTAAAAAATGGTGAGCGCCATTTTACTCAAATACGCGATTTTGATTCTGGTAGAAAAGTCGATGTAGCTTTGGTTTTGCCTGATTTTTATCGTAAAGGTTTCTTTCTTTTTGACCGTTCTGGCCATGTCGATAATTTTTATACAACTTCTGACGATAAAGTGATTTCTAAACAAATTTCAGCTCAGCCACCGATTGCCGCTGCGACATCGTCAAATGAACGTTTTTTATTAACGGCTTTTCAAGATAAATTTTCATTGTTTAGTGTGATCAATCCTCATCCTGATATTTCGTTTACCTCTTTGTGGAAAAAAGTGTGGTATGAGGGCTATCCTGAGCCCGAATTTATCTGGCAATCAACTGCCGCTAGTAATGATTTTGAAGCGAAGTTCAGTCTCGTGCCTATCGCTTTTGGTACTTTAAAATCAGCGTTATTTGCTATGATTTTTGCTGTGCCGATTTCTATTTGTGGTGCCATTTATACTGCGTACTTTATGACACCAACAATGCGCCGTTACGTTAAGCCGACGATTGAATTAATGGAGGCGTTACCAACGGTGATTATCGGTTTTCTGGCGGGTTTATGGTTAGCACCGATCGTTGAGTTAAATTTATTAAACACCGTATTATTTATTTTGTTACTGCCGGTGGTTATTTTACTTGCAGCATTGGTGTGGCAATCAGTTCGAAAATCCACAGATCTCGGTGAATACCAAGGTTGGATAGCATTATTTTTAGTTCCCGTGGTTATCGGCTTTGCGTGGTTAATATTTAGCTATGGCCACTATTTGGAACATTGGTTATTTGGTGGTGATGTTCGATTATTCATGGCCAATATGGGAATCGACTTTGATCAAAGAAATGCGTTAATTGTCGGTTTTGCGATGGGCTTTGCGGTCATCCCTACCATTTTTACGATTGCTGAAGATGCCATCTTCTCGGTCCCCAAGCATTTATCCGATGGTGCGAGTGCGCTTGGTGCGACCCCGTGGCAATGTTTAACTACGGTCGTTTTAGTGACAGCATCGCCAGGAATCTTCTCAGCGGTGATGATGGGGCTTGGACGTGCTGTCGGTGAAACCATGATTGTGTTAATGGCAACCGGTAATACTCCGGTGATGGATTGGAACATTTTTGAAGGAATGCGCACTTTATCAGCCAATATTGCCATAGAGATGCCAGAGTCAGAGGTTGGTAGCTCCCATTTTCGGTTATTATTTTTATCGGCTTTCTTATTGTTTATTTTTACCTTTGTCGTCAACTCGATAGCTGAGCTGATACGTCAGCGTTTAAGGGATAAATACAGTGCGTTATAGCTCAATATCGATGGCCAAGGGTCAATCATGATAAGTCAGTATCGATTCAGCTGGATTAAATCAGGAAATCCTTGGGTGTGGTTAACCGCTGGCGCGGTGAGCATTAGCCTTATTTCGGTATTAGGCCTATTGCTGCTTATTGGTTGGAAAGGACTCGTATACTTTTGGCCTGCGCCGTTGTATCAATGGCAAGATTCACAAGGGCAACGTTTGATAGGGCAAGTCTATCAACGAGATTATGTTTCACTTGATCAATTATCCGAACAAAGCAGGCAATGGCCCGAATCAGCAGTTTCAGCTGGTCAAGTAGCGCGCTTATCCATCAAAGTGGCCAATCGAGATATTTATTCACAGGATTTTATTTCAGTATTAGCGATGGATTTACATCATCAAGAGACACCATCCGATCTTGCGGTATTTGAGCGCACGCGAGGGGGGGATTTCTTTGGTCAACCGATCGCATTTGAGTCACAAAATAAAACCTATCGAGGTTCTTTAGCTACGCATATTGAAATCGCGTTACAAGATGGTAATGCAGTGAGAGATCAGATAGATGAAATCTTGCAGGGAGAATTGTATTCAGCAACCAAGCAGTTGGATAGTTTACGAAATGAGCAGCGGTTAAAACAGAACAAAGGCCAAGTTAATCCAGAAGCTTTAAAAGCATTTCAATTACAGCAGAAGACACTAGAAACTCGATTTAATGCCGCAGAAAAAAAGATATTAACCTTACAGCAGCAGTTATCCTCTCAACGGGTATTAGTAAAAGATATGAGAGGTGAAGTGATCGCTCTGCCTTTAGATTCATTATTGGATGCTTGGTATCCAAATGCGATGAATTGGAAAGAAAAAATTCAGCATTGGGGCAAGCAAGTGATGAAGTTTATCTTGGATAACCCAAGAGAATCTAATTCGGAAGGTGGGGTGTTCCCAGCGATTTTTGGTACCGTATTATTGGTTATTATTATGTCGGTAGTCGTGATGCCTCTGGGGGTTATTGCCGCTGTTTATTTACATGAATATGCAAGAGATACGATGCTAACTCGCTTGATTCGAATTTCGGTTGTTAACCTTGCAGGGGTTCCTTCAATTGTTTATGGCGTATTTGGTCTGGGCTTCTTTGTTTATACGCTTGGTAACTCCATTGATGAGCTTTTTTATTCTGATTCCTTGCCTACGCCCACTTTTGGTACTCCAGGGTTGCTTTGGTCTGCGATGACGCTAGCGATATTAACATTGCCAGTCGTCATTGTTGCAACCGAAGAAGGATTAGCTCGGGTACCGAATTCGGCTCGACATGGTTCTTATGCGTTAGGGGCAACCAAGTTTGAAACGTTATGGCGGATTGTTTTACCTATGGTGAGTCCTGCGATAATGACCGGATTAATTTTAGCGGTTGCTAGGGCGGCAGGAGAAGTCGCACCTTTAATGTTGGTAGGCGTCGTGAAATTGGCTTCAAATTTACCGGTTGATGGTGATTTCCCTTACCTTCATTTAGAAAGGAAGTTTATGCATTTAGGCTTCCATATTTATGATGTTGGTTTTCAAACGCCGAATATTGAAGCGGCGAGACCTTTAGTATTCGCGACGTCATTTTTATTGATAACCGTTGTTGTCGGGCTCAATATTACCGCTATCATGATCCGTAATAACTTACGTGAAAAGTTTAAAATATTAGGAAACGATTAATATGTTTTCGATTCATTCGGCTCTTGGATACGCAGCACCTTTAGATGTTCATAATTTGACGGAAAAGCAAACGTCGATTTCTATTGAAGATCTGAATTTGTTCTACCACAAAAATCAAGCCTTGAAAGACATCACTATGCGGATCCCTAAAGGTCAAGTGACCGCTTTTATTGGGCCTTCTGGTTGTGGTAAATCGACCTTGTTGCGTTGCATTAACCGTATGAATGATTTGGTTGATGGTTGTCGGGTTGAAGGTGGCGTGCATCTCAATGGCAATAATATCTATCATCCTAATGTCGATGTTGCGAGCTTACGTCGGCGGGTAGGAATGGTGTTTCAGCGTCCTAACCCTTTTCCTAAATCGATTTATGAAAATGTGGTTTATGGATTACGTTTACAGGGTATCAAAGACTCTCGTTCTTTAGATGATGCTGTTGAACGTTCATTACGTGCGGCGGCATTATGGAAAGAAGTCAAAGATCGCCTACATGAAAATGCTTTTGGATTATCTGGTGGTCAACAACAACGCTTAGTGATTGCTCGCGCAATAGCGATAGAACCAGAAGTATTATTATTAGATGAACCTACATCAGCGTTGGATCCTATTTCGACGTTGACGATTGAAGAGTTGATCTCTGAATTAAAAAACAAATATACCGTGGTGATTGTGACGCATAATATGCAGCAAGCGGCCAGAGTGAGTGATCACACCGCTTTTGTACATATGGGCCAGCTGGTGGAATATAGCGATACCGATTCAATTTTCACTTCGCCAAAAATGAAGAAAACCGAAGATTATATAACTGGCCGATACGGTTAAGTGACGGATGAATAAGGACTTAAAATAGCATGCAATTTGGTCGTCATATTTCAGGGCAGTTTAATGTTGAACTTGAGTCTATTCGTACTCATGTATTGGCGATGGGCGGTTTAGTTGAAGAGCAGCTTTCTCTCGCATTACACGCGCTGTATAAACACGATTCTCAATTAGCCTCTAAGGTAAAGCGTAATGATGAGAAAGTGAATCAAATGGAAGTGGCGATTGATGAAGCTTGTACTCGCATCATTGCCAAAAGGCAGCCTACCGCGAAAGATTTACGTTTGGTGATGGCGATCATTAAAACCATTTCTGATCTGGAACGCATTGGCGATGTGGCGACTAAGTTGAGTTATGTTGCACAAGAAGCGTTTGCCCCAAAACAAGAAACCTTGATTGTTGCAGTCGAAGCTTTTGGGAGAATGGCGGTGAATATGCTGCACCAAGTGCTCGATGCTTTTGCTCGTATGGATGTTCAGGGCGCGGCTAAAGTGTATCGTATGGATGATAAGTTGGATGCGGAGCACAAAAAAGTCCAAAAGCTGATGATGAACTTTATGATGCAAGACCCCGACTCAATTCCAAAAGTAATGCAGATTGTTGCTTGCGCTCAATCGATAGAAAGAGTTGGCGACCGCTGCCAAAACATTTGTGAATACATTATTTATTTCGTACAAGGTAAAGATGTTCGTCATGATAAAGATTACCTAGACTCTCTAGTTAAAGAATAGGACACTCTTTACCACTAAAATGGCGACCAATTGAGGTCGCCATTTTTATTAGATTGGAATGTTAGTCTGAAATACCAATTTTTTAAATACAAGTGATCGCTTGCTTCACCGCTTCAATGGTTTGTTTACTGGTTACCGGAATGGCAAAGTCGTCGACTGAATCGGCCCCCATTTTTGCTCTATCAGCGTGCAGTTTCATGTGACTAGGTCGAGTGGTTTTTCCTGAAAGGTGAATCTCGAGAATGCCTGTTTGCTTGATTATTTGTGCCGCATTATCCATGTTGACACCGGCGCCCGCCATGATCGAAAATCGCCCTTGAGCTTGTTCAACCATTTCCGCGATAACGTTAACGCCTTGTTCTGCGGTGCTTGCCAGCCCTGACGTTAATATACGCTCACAACCTAGCTCCGCGATATCTTCTAATGCTTGCTTAGGATCTCGGCATTGATCAATAGCTCTATGAAAAGTAACGCCCATACCTGAAGCCGCTTTGATAAGACGCTGACAAATCGCTTTATCAATATCACCTTCTGCGGTAAGTGCGCCAATTACAATACCTTGTAATCCTGCTTGTTTGGCACACAGTACATCTTCTATCATAGACTCAACATCGTGTTCACTATATAGAAAGTCACCTTGTCGGGCTCTTATCATGGCATAAACCGGAACCGTGGAGTGCTGAGCCGCTTTTTTCATAAAACCATAGCTAGGGGTTAAGCCACCTAACGCAAGTGATGAGCATAGTTCAATACGAGTTGCGCCGCCTTCAATGGCAAGGTGTAGGGATTCTAAATTATCAATACAAACTTCTAATTCAATGATCATGATAGGTCTCGGATAACAGGCAATAGGGCATTGTAGAACACATTTGAAATACTGTTGAAGTGTTAATCATAAAAAAGCCCCGCACAATGGCGGGGCTCAATAAAAACGGTTTAGGCTAAATTATTTTTTGCCTAGGTCATCTGAGTGCTCAGATAGGAATGAAGCAACACCTTTTGGAGATGCGTCCATACCAGCTTTACCTTCTTCCCACTGTGCTGGGCAAACTTCACCGTGTTTTTGGTGGAAGTTTAGTGCGTCAACCATACGTAGCATTTCATCAATGTTACGACCTAGAGGAAGATCGTTAACGACTTGGTGACGTACAAGACCGTCTTCGTCGATTAGGAAAGAACCACGGAAAGCAACGCCTGCTTCTGGGTGCTCAACATCGTATGCTTTAACGATTTCGTGTTTAACGTCAGCAACTAGAGGGTATTGAACGTGACCGATACCGCCGTCTGCGATAGCAGTGTTACGCCATGCGTTGTGTGAGAATTGTGAATCGATAGAAACACCGATTACTTCAACGCCTTTCGCTTGGAAGTCTTCGAAACGCTTGTCAAAAGCGATTAGCTCTGATGGGCAAACGAATGTGAAGTCTAGAGGGTAGAAGAAAACAACGGCTTTCTTGCCTTTAGTGAACTCTGCAAAGTTGAATGAATCAACAATTTCACCGTTACCTAGAACTGCTGCTGCTGTGAAATCTGGGGCTTGACGACCTACTAGTACCATTTTATTGCTCCTAAATTTTTCTTTGATATAAAAATCAACACTCAAACTTCTGTGTCTGAGTTTTGTTTCAACAAGACAAACTATAGTACAAGTTGTAGTATGAAAAAAAGCGAAATAAACCGATTAACTTTATCGAAAAAAGCGATTATCTCTAATTTGTGATCACAACATGATTTCCCCACAACTTTATCGAAATTTAATATGACTATACCCGTGATCATTGAAGATGCTTGATTTTATCTTTTAACAGGATCATGCTAACAAACATGAAAATAGAATTATCCAACCAGAAGAAGAAACAGCTCGAACGAATGCATGACTCTGCGCGTGATGGTCGAGTGCGCGACCGCATTAAAGCGGTCTTGCTTGCGTCTGAAGGTTGGTCAAATTCTATGATTTCGCAAGCTTTGCGAATTCATGAAACTACCGTTACTCGTCATATCAATGATTACTTGAAATCTGAAAAACTCACACCAGAAAATGGCGGTTCTCAGAGTAAGCTCAATGCAGCGGAAACAATGGCGCTTATTGAGCACCTCGCTGAGAATACTTACTTTCATACTCATCAAATTGTTGATTACGTTCAGTCTGAATTTCAGGTCACCTATACGGTTGCTGGTATGAACAAATGGCTACATCACAATGGTTTTTCTTACAAACAACCTAAAGGTGTTCCTCATAAGTTTAACCCTGAAGCTCAACACGCTTTCATTGAATATTATCGTGAACTGAAACAACGCGGCGAGCCTATCTTATTTATGGATGCTGTGCATCCAAGCCAAGCGACCAAAATCACTTACGGCTGGATCCGTAAAGGTGAAGATAAAGTGATTGAAACCACGGGTAGCCGTACTCGGTTAAATTACATTGGTGCTTTAAACTTAAATAATATTTCAGCCACGGTTGTTGAAAATTACGACACGGTAAACAGTGAGAATATTGCTCGTTTCCTTTGGAAACTTAAGAAAGAACATTACCCATTAGAACAAAAAGTACACATTGTTTTAGATGGTGCAGGCTATCACCGTAGCCAGTTAGTCAAAGACTTTGCAACCATGCTGAATATTGAGCTTCATTATTTGCCTCCTTACAGCCCCAATTTAAACCCAATTGAGCGACTGTGGAAGGTGATGCATGAACATGCAAGAAACAATGTATATTTCCCCACAAAGGCATCCTTTAAGGGTGCCATCGATACATTTTTTGATGTGACTTTACCTGAAGTTGCAAGTTCACTAATGTCTCGAATTAATGATAACTTTCAAGTATTGAAACCTGCAACTTCAAGTTGATTGGGTATAAATGGCCAAGTTTAAAACAGTTACATTATTTAGTGACGCTTTATGAAACCCGTCACTTTAGTGAGGCAGCCGAACGTTGTTTTGTTAGCCAATCAACACTAAGTAAAGGCATTCAGAATCTTGAAGCGTTAGTTGGGTGCCCACTGTATGAGAAAAAAGATAAAAAAGGGCCATTAGTGTTTACGCTTGCAGGTAAACAAGTGATCAAGCAAGGTCGTGAACTGCTAGCCAAAAGCCAAGATTTATTGGAGCTAGGGTCGTTGTGCCAAGGGAATACGATGCACGGTCAACTACGTGTTGGTTGTATACCGACAATTGCACCATTTTTACTGGGTGATTTAGTGCAAGAGATTAACCTGCGCTTTCCACAATTGACCTTATTACTGCGGGAAGATACCACCAGTAACTTATTAAAAGCGTTACGTAATGGTGATCTAGATGTGTTGATTCTTGCCATGCCTGTTGAGATTGATGGAATGGAATGCCGTATTGTGGGGCAAGATCCGTTTAGGATGATCATTAGCCGTGAACAAGCTGGCGCAATTCGCATTCCTATCCGTTACGATGATTTACCCGATGAATCGGTATTCTTACTGGAAAATGAGCATTGTTTAACTGAACACGCGGTATCGGCATGTAAGTTAACTAAGAAGGAAAAAATTAACCCATTTTCCGCCACCAGTTTGCATACTTTAGTACAAATGGTCGCCAATGGGTTGGGTACCACTTTTATTCCTCAAATGGCGATAGATCATGGTTTAGTTGATAACCAAAACATTGTTGTAATTGAGCCCCCAGGTAAAAGTGCTTACCGTAAAATTGGCTTAATTTGGCGCCCGAGCTCGAATCGTATCGCGACCTTTGAAACATTAGCCGATGTTGTCGAAGGCTTACTTTGATCCAAGCCGTTTCACCGCCTATCCCCAAATGGCTTCAAGATTCAGAATTCAGATCAATCATTCAAACCTTTAGATAAGGAATGTTGGTGAAGGAATAAGCACATTTCAAACCAATCTGATGTGGCATAAAGGTTTGGATTAAGTTCTCCAAGGGCAAGTTAAAACAAGCTTTCTGCGGCGTTAAATTGAACAGAGATAGAATCACTTTAATCCTATTCAATTTGCCTTACTTAAAGCTTGTTTTATTCTTGTTGAAACTCGCATCTTGAACTCACTTGGGTATATACTAGCGCCTGATTTATAGACCGCTAATATCCAAATTGAATAATTGTTTAGCCTTAAAAAAGTGACCCTTCATGCAAGTATCTGATTTTGACTTCGAACTTCCTGATGAGCTGATAGCTCGTTACCCTCAACCACAGCGTACCGCAAGCCGACTATTACAGTTAGATGGCAGTAGTGGTGAGTTACATGATGGGAAATTTACGGATGTACTGGATTTAGTTCAACCGGGCGATTTAGTCGTTTTTAATAACACCCGAGTGATCCCGGCGCGCGTTTTCGGTCGTAAGGAATCTGGCGGTAAAATTGAAGTGTTAGTTGAGCGAGTTTTAGATGAGCATTCTATTCTTGCTCATGTACGAGCTTCTAAATCACCAAAACCAGGCAATGTACTCTTTTTAGGCGATAATGATGAATATCAAGCCAAGATGGTCGCACGTCATGACGCCTTATTTGAAATTCATTTTGATAATGAAAAAGGGGTATTTGATATTCTGAATGAAATTGGCCACATGCCTCTTCCTCCTTACATTGATCGTCCTGATGAAGATGCCGATAAAGAGCGCTATCAAACTGTCTACAACCAGAAACCAGGGGCGGTTGCTGCGCCAACTGCGGGGTTGCATTTTGATAATGAACTTTTAGATAGAATTAAAGCCAAAGGTGTCGAGTTTGCTTACGTGACTCTCCATGTTGGGGCCGGGACTTTTCAACCAGTTCGTGTTGATAACATTAATGACCATCACATGCACTCTGAATATGTCGAAGTACCACAAGAAGTGGTGGATGCGATTGCCGCTACCAAAGCACGTGGCGGTAGAATTGTTGCGGTGGGTACTACATCGGTTCGTTCACTTGAAAGTGCGGCTCAAGATGCTAAACAAAAGGGCACTGATCTCGTTCCATTTTTTGGTGATACTGAAATCTTTATCTACCCAGGTTATCAATATCAATTAGTGGATGTATTGATCACCAATTTCCATTTACCAGAATCGACACTCATCATGTTGGTGAGTGCTTTTGCTGGTTATGAGCATGTGATGAACGCTTATCAACATGCAGTAAATAAAGAATATCGCTTCTTCAGTTATGGTGATGCGATGTTTGTTACTAAGCGTAATTCGTGATTTCGAATTTCGTTACTCAATAAACAAGACTCACTTTATCGAGACTTGGTTTTCGTTGGACTGTTTATCCGACATTTTGGAGGCTTCGTGAAATACGAACTAATTAAAAAAGACGGCGTTGCTCGCCGGGGACGTTTAACCTTTAAGCGTGGGTCTGTTGAAACGCCTGCATTCATGCCTGTAGGCACTTACGGTACCGTAAAGGGGATGACACCAGAAGAAGTGAAAGAGACTGGCGCAGAAATTTTGCTTGGTAATACTTTCCACTTATGGCTTCGTCCTGGTCAAGAAGTCATGAAATTGCACGGTGACTTGCATGATTTTATGAACTGGCAAGGCCCTATTTTAACTGACTCAGGCGGTTTTCAAGTTTTTAGCTTAGGTAAAATGCGTAAGATCACCGAAGAAGGTGTGCACTTTCGTAATCCTGTGAATGGCGATCGAATTTTTATGGACGCTGAAAAGTCGATGGAAATTCAAAAAGATCTCGGGTCTGACATCGTGATGATTTTTGACGAATGTACCCCATACCCAGCGACACATGAAGAAGCAAGAAAATCGATGGAAATGTCGTTGCGTTGGGCTCAACGTAGCCGTGATCATTTCGGTAAGTTAGAAAACCCAAATGCGTTATTCGGTATTGTTCAAGGTGGTGTATACGGTGATTTACGTGATGTTTCGGTTAAAGGGCTAACTGAAATTGGCTTTGATGGTTATGCTGTCGGCGGATTAGCGGTTGGTGAGCCTAAAGAAGACATGCACCATATGTTAGAACATACCTGCCCACAACTACCGGAAGACAAACCTCGTTACTTAATGGGGGTTGGCAAACCGGAAGATTTAGTTGAAGGTGTACGTCGTGGGATTGATATGTTCGACTGTGTAATGCCAACTCGAAATGCGCGTAACGGGCATCTGTTTGTCACAGGTGGCGTAGTTAAGATTCGTAATGCGTCACATAAAACCGATACATCAGCTTTAGATCCACATTGTGATTGTTACACTTGTAAGAATTACTCGAAATCATACTTACATCATCTTGATCGTTGTAATGAGATTTTAGGTGCGCGTTTAAACACCATCCATAATCTTCGTTATTATCAACGTTTAATGGCAAGTATTCGCTTAGCCATTGATGAAGATCGTTTCGATGAATTCGTGCAAGAGTTTTATGCACGTCGTGATCGAGAAGTACCACCACTACAAAAAGAACTACGAATGAGTGATTCATCACAATAACATCGTATTTTTAATGGGTTAAGCTGCTCTTTGCCTTGAAAAAAGTAGAGAGCACCCCAATTTATAATCAAATTATCAAAATCAGAAAAAAGGAAATGTTTTAATGAGCTTATTTATTTCAGAAGCACACGCTGCAAGTTCAGGCCCTGCTGGCGGTGGCATGGAAATGTTCATCATGCTTGGTATGTTTGCGGTTATTTTTTACTTCATGATTTATCGCCCTCAAGCGAAACGAGTAAAAGAGCACAAAAATTTAATGGCAGCCATGTCAAAAGGTGATGAAGTGTTAACGGGCGGTGGTCTTGTAGGTAAAATCGTTAAAATTTCAGACGATAATGACTACATCCTATTAGCTTTAAATGAAAATAATGAAGTAACAATCAAAAAAGATTTCGTTACGGCTGTGTTACCTAAAGGTACGCTTAAATCTCTTTAATTATAGTTAGTTAGCTATAAAAGCTAAAGGATATCCGCTGTGCTAAACCGTTACCCGTTGTGGAAGTATCTGATGGTGGCTACAGTCATCTTAATCAGTGCACTTTATGCCCTTCCAAATATTTACGGTGAAGATCCTGCGGTACAAGTCACTGGGGCGCGAGGCGCCTCAGTTGACATGTCTACACTGGATTCTATAAATACCGTATTAAAAGAAAAAGATCTTGAAACCAAATCTGTTGCATTAGAAAACGGTTCAGTTCTCATTCGTTTTAAAGATACTGATACTCAAATCAGTGCTCGCGACTTAATTAACCAATCGATTGGTAAAGATTACATCGTTGCGTTAAACCTTGCTCCTGCGACACCGAGTTGGCTTGACTCTATCGGTGCTACACCTATGAAGCTTGGCCTTGATTTGCGTGGTGGTGTTCACTTCTTAATGGAAGTGGATATGGATGCTGCGATGGAAAAATTAATTGGTCAACAAGAAGAATCTTTCCGTAGTGATCTTCGTGATGAGCGTATTCGCTACCGTGCTATTCGTCCTTCTGGTAAAGAAGCGGTTGAAGTTGTTTTACGTAATGAAGAACAGCTTGAACAAGCTAAAACGATTCTTTCAGATAAGCACCGCGATATGGTGTTTACAGAAGGCAAAAACAATACGTTAGTTGCTAAGTTTAACGAAGCACGCTTACTTGAAATTCGTAATTATGCTGTTGAGCAGAACATTACTATTTTACGTAACCGTGTTAATGAATTAGGGGTTGCTGAGCCACTTGTTCAACGCCAAGGTGCTAGCCGCATTGTAGTTGAATTACCTGGTGTTCAAGATACCGCTCGTGCAAAAGAAATTCTTGGTGCGACCGCAACACTTGAATTCCGTGAAGTCGATGATAAAGCCGATTTGGCAGCAGCGGCAGCAGGGCGTGTACCACCGGGTAGCGAAGTTAAGTTTGATAAAGATGGCCGCCCAGCCGTGCTTAAAAAGCGCGTGATCCTTGGTGGTTCAAGCATTACTGATGCAAGCTCTAGTACGGATGAATATGGTCGCCCTCAAGTCAATATTTCTCTTGATAGTGAAGGCGGCAATAAAATGGCTGATTTCTCTAGAAAAAACATTGGTAAATTAATGGCGACCGTCTTTACCGAATACAAAGACAGCGGCAAACGTAATGAGAAAGGAAATGTGGTTCTGGCTAAACACGAAGAAGTGATTAACCAAGCAACCATTCAATCAGCGTTAGGCCGTAGTTTCCGTATTACTGGTATTGATTCAGCGGCAGAAGCACACAACTTGGCACTGTTGCTACGTGCAGGTGCTTTGATTGCGCCGATTTCAATTGTAGAAGAGCGCACCATTGGTCCATCAATGGGGCAACAAAACATTGATAAAGGTATTCAAGCTTGTATTTGGGGTATGGTAGCGGTAATGCTATTTACTCTGATTTATTACCGTCGTTTTGGTTTGATTGCCAATATGGCATTAATGGCCAACCTAGTATTGATTATTGGTGTGATGTCGTTGATTCCAGGGGCGACGATGACCTTGCCGGGTATTGCCGGTATCGTATTAACGGTCGGTATGGCGGTGGATGCTAACGTACTTATCTTTGAGCGGATACGTGAAGAGTTGAAAGAAGGACGTAGTCCTCAACAAGCGATTCACCAAGGTTATGCCAATGCCTTCAGTACCATTGCAGATGCAAACATTACCACGCTTATCACGGCAATTATTCTATTTGCTGTGGGTACAGGTGCGATTAAAGGCTTTGCCGTTACTCTGTCTATCGGTATTTTAACGTCTATGTTTACGGCTATTATCGGCACACGCTGTGTGGTTAACCTGATGTATGGCGGTAAGCGTAATATCAAGAAATTGTCGATCTAAGGAAGAGTCATGTTTCAAATATTGAAAGCTAACAAAGCGATCGACTTTATGCGTTGGTCTAAGTTTGCCTTTGTGTTCTCTGGCTTAATGATCGCTGCATCTTTGTTTACTATTTCAACCAAATGGTTTAACTGGGGACTCGATTTTACCGGTGGTACTTTAATTGAGGTCTCATTTGAGCACCCGGCAAACTTACCTGTATTGCGTGAAGCTCTTGCTAAAGATGGCTTTGCCGATGCTACAGTACAAAATTTTGGTTCTGCTCGTGACGTGATGGTACGTATGCGCCCACGCGAAGATGCAAAAGGTGAAGTGATTGGTAACCAAGTACTTGAGTCATTAAAGCAAGGTACGGGTGATCAGGTTACACTTAAACGTATTGAGTTCGTTGGACCTAACGTTGGCGATGAGTTAGCCGAAGCGGGTGGTTTAGCGATTCTTATCTCGCTTCTTTGTATCTTAATGTATGTATCGATACGTTTTGAGTGGCGCTTGTCTGCTGGTGCGGTACTTGCACTAGCACACGATGTGACCATTACACTCGGTATATTCTCACTGCTACAAATTGAAATTGATTTAACTATCGTCGCAGCATTGTTGACGGTAGTGGGTTATTCACTCAATGATACTATCGTAGTATTTGACCGTATTCGTGAAAACTTCCGTAAAATGCGTAATGGTCTACCTGGCGATATCATGAACCATTCAATCACACAAACATTGAGCCGTACTTTGATTACTTCGGGTACGACTTTGTTTGTAGTTATTGCTTTGTTCACTCAAGGTGGTGCAAATATCCACGGTTTTGCATTAGCATTATTGCTTGGTATTACCGTAGGTACTTACTCGTCAATTTACGTGGCTTCAGCCTTAGCATTGAAACTAGGCTTAACCCGTGAGCACTTGATGCCAACACAAGTTGAGAAAGAAGGTGCAGACCAAGAGTCTATGATTCCTTAATCTGGTACCCGATCAAAAAAAGGCTTTGAGTTTTTGACTCAAAGCCTTTTTTATTAGCTCGAGAAACGAGAAACGAGAAACGAGAAACGAGAAACGAGAAACGAGAAACGAGAAACGAGAAACGAGAAACGAGAAACGAGAAACGAGAAACGCAGATACAAAAACGCCCGCTGAGACTCAACGGGCGTTTTTTATTCGATGAAAGGCTGAATTACTTCAACATACCTTCGTTAGCATGTTCACGAACGTGTTTTAAAATGCTCTTCACACCACGTGCACTTGAAGCCACTAAGTTTCCAGAAGTAAGGTAGTTTGTGTTTCCAGAGAAGTCAGTCAAGATAGCACCAGCTTCACGAGCAATAAGCTCACCTGCAGCAATATCCCAAGGTTTCAAACCAAGTTCAAAGAAACCATCAACACGGCCTGATGCTAAGTAGCATAAATCAAGCGCTGCAGAGCCTGTACGACGGAAATCAGAACATTCAGTGAATAGACCGCCCACGATTTTTACGAAGCTTTCAGCGTGTTGCTTTTGTTTAAATGGGAAACCAGTCGCAAGAATGGCACCATTTAAATCTTTAATTGGGTTAATACGTAGACGAGCATTGTTTAATTGTGCGCCAGAACCACGTTGAGCGGTAAATAGCTCATTACGAATTGGATCGTAAACACAAGCAACTTCTGTTTTACCGCGCATACGCACAGCAATTGAAACTGAAAAGTGAGGGAAACCTTTTACAAAGTTATTCGTGCCATCCAGTGGGTCAATGATCCATTGAACATCAGTATCTTTACCTTGAATAGAACCACCTTCTTCACCAACGATGCAGTGATCAGGGTAAGACTTCTTAATGGTATCGATAATCAGTTGTTCTGCTTCTCTGTCGACATTTGTGACAAAGTCGTTCTGACCTTTTTGAGTAGATTCAATCTTGTCAGTATTTTCTAATGATTTTGCAATATGGTTGCCAGCCATTCGTGCAGCACGAATAGCGATATTTAGCATAGGATGCATATAATTTTCCCAACGGATGTTAAAGAACGAAAAAGCGGCGTGCAGTATACCAGAGTTTATTTAAATAGAAAGCGTCTATTTTTTGTTCAGTCGTAATGAGTCTCTATTAAGGTGGCATTTATTTAACTAGGAGTATGATATTATGAACGCAATTTTTCACTATGACGAAGACTGCAATGCTAGACAATGTAAAAGTAATTTTAGTTGGTACCTCACATTCTGGGAATATAGGTTCAGCGGCGAGAGCGATGAAGGTGATGGGGCTAACTGAGTTAGTTTTAGTTTCACCGCAATGTCGAGTTGATGAGCAAACTCTTTCTTTGGCCTCAGGTGCCGGAGATGTGGCCGAAAACGCACTCATTGTAGAAACTTTAGATGAAGCGGTTTCGGACTGTGCATTAGTTGTAGGCTCAAGTGCGCGTTCTCGTACACTTGAATGGCCAATGCTTGAGCCTCGAGAGTGTGGTGAAAAATTTATTCAAGAAGCGGAAAAAGGCAAAGTCGCTTTAGTGTTTGGTCGTGAAAGAACCGGGCTAACGAACGAAGAGCTGCAAAAGTGTCATTATCACGTCTGCATTCCTGCAAACCCTGAATATAGCTCGCTTAATCTAGCGATGGCGGTACAAACGTTAAGTTATGAAATCCGAATGGCTTGGTTGAACAAACAGGCCGGTCAATATCCAGAGCCTGTCGAAGAAGAATACCCAAGGCACAAAGAATTAGAATTATTTTATCAACACCTTGAAAATACCATCTTGAAGACCCAGTTTATCTCTAAAGATAAACCGAATTTAGTGATGAATAAATTACGCCGCTTATTTAGCCGCGCTCGTCCTGAAGTTCAAGAGTTAAACATGTTAAGAGGTATTCTAACCTCTATCGAAAAATCAATTCCTGATGAAAAATAAGTGGTTATGAATACTTGACTAAATTGGTCAAATAAATACTTGACCAATTTACTATGGTATGGAATCATAGTCTCCACAAACTTACTGTGGGTACGGGCAATATGAGACTTACATCAAAAGGAAGATATGCGGTAACGGCAATGTTGGATGTGGCTTTACATTCAAATCAAGGACCTGTGCCGCTAGCAGATATTTCGGAACGCCAAGGGATTTCATTATCTTACTTGGAACAACTTTTCTCTCGATTACGTAAAGCTGGTTTGGTGGCGAGCGTACGTGGCCCAGGTGGTGGTTACCGTCTAGGTATTGAAGCGAACGAAATTGCAGTTGGTACTGTAATTGCGGCTGTCGATGAATCAGTTGATGCAACAAAATGTCAAGGTAAAGGCGATTGTCAAGGTGGCGTACGCTGCTTAACGCATACTTTATGGCATGATTTGAGTGCTCGCATCAGTGAGTTCTTGGATGGAATTACGCTTGGAGAACTGATGATTAACAGTGAAGTTCTTGATATTTCCGAGCGCCAAAATATTGAACTAATAGTGAATAACAGCTTTGGTAATAACAATTACGCTTCAGATAAGAATGATAAAGCGGACACTGTTGGTATGAATGCTCGCTCTTAAAGCTGAGCAACAAGTTTTCACATTGGAGTAAAGAATGAAACTGCCTATTTATTTTGACTATTCAGCGACATGTCCTGTTGATCAGCGTGTAGCTGAAAAAATGGTTCAATTTATGACGATGGATGGCACCTTTGGTAATCCAGCTTCTCGCTCTCACCGATTTGGCTGGCAGGCAGAGGAAGCGGTTGATCATGCTCGTGAGCAAATTGCAGACATCTTAAATGCTGACCCACGTGAAATTGTATTTACATCTGGTGCAACAGAATCAGATAACCTTGCCATTAAAGGTGCAGCCCACTTTTATGGTAAGCAAGGTAAGCATATCATCACCTGTAAAACCGAACATAAAGCGGTGCTTGACCCATGTCGCCAATTAGAGCGCGAAGGGTATGAAGTCACTTATCTTGAGCCAGAAAGTAACGGTTTAATTGATTTAGAAAAATTTAAAGCGGCGTTACGCGAAGATACCGTTTTAGTATCTATTATGCATGTCAACAATGAGATCGGTGTTATTCAAGATATCGCCGCGATTGGTGAGCTATGCCGTGCTAACAAAACCATCTTTCATGTAGATGCAGCACAATCAGCAGGTAAATTACCTATTGATACTCAAGCATTAAAAGTTGATTTGATTTCTTTGTCGGCACATAAAATTTATGGCCCTAAAGGTATCGGTGCTCTTTATGTTCGCCGTAAACCGCGTATTCGTTTAGAAGCTCAAATGCACGGTGGTGGTCATGAACGTGGTTTCCGCTCTGGTACTTTAGCAACTCACCAAATCGTTGGTATGGGTGAAGCGTTTGCCGTTGCCAAACAAGACATGCAAAAAGATTACGATCATGCACTAGCATTGCGTAATCGCTTATTGGACGGCATCAAAGATATGGAAGCGGTCACCATTAATGGCGATCTTGACCAGCGCCTACCAAATAACTTGAATGTAAGCTTTGCATTTGTTGAAGGTGAGTCATTATTAATGGCATTAAAAGATCTTGCAGTATCTTCGGGTTCTGCTTGTACCTCTGCTAGCCTTGAGCCTTCATATGTACTACGTGCATTAGGGCTAGATGATGAATTAGCTCACAGCTCAGTTCGTTTTTCTTTTGGTCGTTTTACCACTGAAGAAGAAATTGACTATGCCGTTAAACAAATTCGAGTAGCAGTAGACAAACTCCGTGATATGTCACCACTATGGGACATGTACAAAGAAGGGATTGATTTGAACACCGTTGAGTGGGCACATCACTAATCTCAAGGAAGTAGAGGATTCGAGGTAAACATTATGGCGTATAGCGAAAAAGTAATTGAACATTATGAGAACCCACGTAACGTTGGTTCTTTTGATAAAGAAGATCCTTCTATCGGTAGTGGTATGGTTGGTGCTCCTGCTTGTGGTGACGTAATGAAACTACAAATTAAAGTATCGCCAGAAGGCATTATCGAAGATGCGAAATTTAAAACTTACGGCTGTGGTTCAGCCATTGCTTCAAGCTCACTCGTAACGGAATGGGTAAAAGGCAAAAGTTTAGACGAAGCGGCTTCAATTAAAAACTCTGAAATCGCAGAAGAATTGGCGTTACCACCGGTAAAAGTTCACTGTTCAATTCTTGCAGAGGATGCAATTAAAGCAGCAGTGTCTGATTATAAAAAGAAACACCAGCAATAATATTAAAATTGGGGGAAGGAGAAGCCTTCTCCCATTTTACTTAGGCATCTTTTTTATTTTTAACCCCATTTATTGATATACACAAGGTTGCAGTATGGCCATCACCATGACAGACGCGGCAGCAAATCGCGTAAGAACATTCTTGGAAAACCGAGGCAAGGGCATAGGTCTTCGTTTAGGTGTAAGGACGACTGGGTGTTCTGGTATGGCATATGTTCTGGAGTTCGTTGACCAACTCAATGAAGAAGATCAAACCTTTGAGCATGATGGGGTGAAAGTTATTATTGATCCTAAAAGCTTGGTTTACCTAGATGGAACGGAACTCGATTTCGTCAAAGAAGGGCTAAATGAAGGCTTTCAATTTAATAACCCTAATGTGAAAGGTGAATGTGGCTGTGGTGAAAGCTTCAACGTATAATCCTTTATGTTAGGAACGATGGCACTCTAATTAGGGTGCCATTGCCATTTTAAGACGTCGGTGACGAATCATGACGATGACGTTATTGGCTCGTATTATTAGGCTGAGTTATTACTATGAATCATTTTGAGTTATTTGGCTTACCTAACCAGTTTGAGTTGGATAATAATTCCTTGTCTGAAACGTTTCGTGACCTTCAACGTCGTTTTCATCCTGATAAGTTTGCTTCCGCTTCTGAGCGTGATCGTTTGATGTCAGTGCAAAAAGCTGCTGAAATAAACGATGCCTACCAAACGTTAAAATCCCCTATTTTACGAGCAGAATATATTCTTGCTCTCCAAGGTGTGGATATTCGTGCAGAACAGCAAACAATGAGTGATCCTATGTTCTTGATGGAACAGATGGAGCTGCGAGAAGAAATTGAAACCATTGCACAATCGAATGAGCCAGAAAACGCTCTAATTGATTTCGATAGCAAAGTGCAAAAGATGTATCAACAGCAGTTAACACAATTAAAATCTCAACTTGAGAATCATCAGTGGGATACTGCTGCGGATAGCGTTAGAAAACTCAAGTTTGTGAATAAATTAAGATATGAAATTGAGCAACTTGAAGATAAGTTGCTTGGTTAACGTTTCTAGAACGAGCTCTCAAGCTAATATCGATAAGACTATATAGAAAGGATAGTTCCGAATATGCTACTTCAAATTGCAGAACCCGGTCAAAGTGCCGCACCACATGAGCATAAATTCGCCGTAGGGATTGATTTAGGTACTACGAACTCTCTTGTTGCCGCAGTAAGAAGTGGCACATGTACACCTCTGGTTGATGAAAATCAAAAAGCGATTCTGCCTTCTATCGTTCACTACTCTTCTGACGGTATCTTAGTTGGTGAGCAAGCAAAACAACGGGCTCAACAAGATCCTCATAATACGATTAGCTCAGTAAAACGCTTAATTGGTCGTTCACTTGATGATGTTAAAACTCGTTATGCCGATCTCCCTTATCAATTTCAAGCGAGCGATAATGGTTTACCACTTATTCAAGTCCCGACAGGGCTAGTTAACCCCATTCAGGTATCAAGCGAAATCCTTAAAAGTTTGGCACAACGTGCAGAAAGTACGCTTGGGTATGAACTTGAGGGGGTAGTGATCACCGTACCTGCTTATTTCGATGATGCTCAGCGAGCAGGTACCAAAGATGCGGCGGAACTTGCAGGTCTTAAGGTACTTCGTTTATTGAATGAACCAACCGCTGCTGCAATCGCTTATGGTTTAGATTCTGGCCAAGAAGGTGTAATTGCCGTTTATGATCTCGGTGGTGGTACGTTTGATATTTCATTGCTTCGCCTATCAAAAGGTGTCTTTGAAGTGTTGGCGACCGGTGGTGATTCTGCATTAGGTGGCGATGATTTTGATGATCTTTTATTGGATTATTTTAAGCAGCAAGTAGGCAAGCTTGATAAATTAAGTGCCGAGCAGCACCGAGTTTTATTAGATGCGGCAACTCAAGCCAAAATTGGTTTATCCGATAATCAACAAGTCGGCGTTGAAGTGCTTGGTCAAACTATCACATTAACTCGTGAGCAATTTAATGACCTTATTCAGCCATTAATTAAAAAAACACTAATGTCCTGCCGCCGAGCACTAAAAGATGCTGAAGTGAGCGCTGACGATGTGAGTGAAGTGGTTATGGTCGGTGGTTCAACGCGCACCCCATTAGTACGCACTATGGTCGGAGAGTTTTTTGGTCGAACACCGCTAACTAGCATTAACCCAGATGAAGTCGTGGCAATTGGTGCTGGTATTCAAGCGGATATCTTAGTCGGCAATAAACCTGATTCCGACATGTTGTTATTGGATGTAATCCCACTTTCTCTTGGTATTGAAACCATGGGGGGATTAGTTGAAAAAATCATCCCACGTAATACCACGATTCCAGTCGCTCGTGCTCAAGAATTCACCACCTTTAAAGATGGTCAAACTGCCATGCTGGTTCATGTCGCTCAAGGTGAACGTGAAATGATTGATGATTGTCGTTCATTGGCACGCTTTACTCTAAATGGTATTCCACCAATGAAGGCGGGTGCTGCGCATATTCGAGTGACTTATCAAGTCGATGCTGATGGGCTACTTTCTGTTACCGCAATGGAGAAAAGCACAGGTGTACAAGCCGATATTCAGGTTAAACCTTCTTATGGCTTAAGTGATACTGAAATTGCCGACATGCTGAGATCGTCAATGACGCATGCTAAAGAAGATATGCAAGCTCGAGCTCTAGCAGAGCAGAAGGTTGAAGCAGACCGAGTGATTGAAGGGTTGCTGGTCGCATTACAAGAAAATGGTGAAGAGCTACTAAGTAAAGAAGAATACTTAGCGCTAGAAGATTCAGTAAGAACCTTGATCGAATTACGTAATGGCGAAGATGCTGATGCGATTGAGCAAGGAATTAAAGACACAGACAAAGCAAGCCAAGAGTTTGCATCGCGTCGAATGGATGTATCAATTCGTGCGGCTCTAGCTGGACAATCAGTCGACAATATCTAATGGAAATAGACTAAGTTGATTTCTTAGTCTGTTGCATAAACAATATATTATGAGTAAAGCGTACTTGTAATGACTCTGTTGAAGTAGGATGGATTATGCCTAAAATTATAGTATTACCTCACGAAGATTTATGCCCTGAAGGTGCGGTATTAGAAGCACAAACAGGCGAGTCAGTATTAGATGTAGCATTGAAAAATGGCATTGGTATTGAGCATGCTTGTGAGAAATCGTGTGCGTGTACAACTTGTCATATCGTGATTCGTGAAGGCTTTGATTCATTAGAAGAAAGTGAAGAATTAGAAGATGATATGTTAGATAAAGCGTGGGGGTTAGAGCCAGAGTCTCGCTTAGGCTGCCAGGCGAAAGTGGCAGATCAAGATCTCGTGGTTGAAATCCCTCGCTATACCATCAATTTAGCATCGGAAAATCATTAATCACATCTAACCAATAAGCAAGGAGTCGCGCATGGGATTAAAATGGACGGATTCTCAAGAGATAGCCATTGAATTGGCTGATAAATTTCCCGATCTTGATCCGCAAACTGTACGTTTTACAGATATGCACCAGTGGATTACAGAGCTTGATGATTTTGATGATGAACCGAATCGTTCAAATGAAAAAATCTTAGAAGCAATTTTGCTTTGCTGGCTTGATGAAATTTAAGTTTAAATAAAGTCGATTGCTCATTTGTTTCATCATAATCAATGGTTAGACTTTTGTAGCACAACAAAGCCTCTTCGGGGGCTTTTTGCTTATCTGAGCGACGTAACGTCAAACAAGGCTAAAAGCTATTATAAATGCAGGTGAGAGTCACAAGTTGCTATGGTTATCATGGTACTTGTGATGATAGTCATTATGATATAGCTTAGCTTTGCATTAAGGTTTTATAGACGTGGCTCTTATAAAGCTCTGCTTTGTATTTTATCACCCGCTACCTTTTCAAATAATGACAGCCTATTTGTCTTCAGGATAAGTTTGATATACCTGACATCTAGGTAAGGAGTAAAAATGTCAACACAACTATCCGTTACAATTTCTCGCGAAACGGCTCCATCTCAATGGGGTGAAAATGCGCTGCTTTCTTTTTCTGCTGATGGTGCGATTGTGCACATTCCTTCAACGACTGCAATTGACTCAGTTCAACGTGCCGCGCGTAAATTGGATTCTCAAGGGATTAAACAGGTTGAATTAATTGGCTCAGATTGGGAATTAGAAAGTATTTGGGCTTTTGTACAGGGTTTTCGTTCTTCCAAGAAAGGTAATATTGTTACCTGGCCAGAGCTCGATCAAGAATCACAACTTGAACTTGAAGCTCGCGTAAAAGTGACGGACTGGGTTCGTGACATTATTAATAAAAGTGCCGAAGAAGTTGCGCCACGTCAATTAGCAAGTATGGCGGGAGAGTTTATTAAGTCTATCGCTCCAGAAGGGGCAGTTAGCTACAAAATAGTAAAAGACAAAGATCTACTGACCGAAGGTTGGGAAGGTATTTATGCTGTAGGTCGAGGCTCTGAGCGTACGTCTGCAATGTTACAACTTGACTTTAATCCAACCGGTGATGATGACGCGCCAGTTTATGCTTGTCTAGTTGGTAAAGGCATTACTTTCGATTCTGGTGGTTACAGCATTAAACCATCGGGGTTCATGGATTCTATGAAAGCAGATATGGGCGGCTCAAGCACCATTACAGGCGGATTAGCACTTGCGATCGCTCGTGGCTTGAACAAACGCGTTAAGTTAATCTTATGCTGTGCAGAAAATATGATTTCTGGCCGTGCTTTGAAGTTAGGCGATATTATTACTTATAAAAACGGTAAGACAGTCGAAGTCATGAATACCGATGCGGAAGGTCGTTTGGTGCTTGCTGATGGCTTAATGTATGCCTGCGAACAAAAGCCAAAACTTATTATTGATTGCGCAACCTTAACCGGTGCGGCAAAAAATGCGTTAGGTAATGATTATCATGCTCTGCTGAGTTTTGATAATAAGCTAGCTCAAAAAGCGTTGAAGAGCGCAGAACTAGAATCTGAAGGTTTGTGGCAACTGCCTCTGGCTGATTTCCACCGTAACATGCTGCCATCGAATTTTGCCGATATGTCGAATATTTCTTCTGGTGCTTATAGCCCGGGAGCAAGTACTGCCGCAGCCTTTTTATCTTACTTTGTCGATGATTATAAAAAAGGCTGGTTACACTTTGATTGTTCAGGTACTTATCGTAAAACCTCGAGCGATAAATGGTCTGCTGGTGCAACCGGTATGGGGGTTAGAACCTTAGCGAGAATTTTGATCGATCAAGCAAAATAATACACAACATGAAATTTAAGGGGGGAGTAATAGCTTCCCTCTCAGAAAATGATAAAAATAAGACCTAAGGATTTAATATGGCTTTAGAAAGAACATTCTCAATCATCAAGCCCGATGCGGTTGAGCGAAACCTTATTGGTGCGATCTATCAACGGATGGAAAAAGCAGGGTTGTCGATCATTGCTGCTAAAATGGTGCATTTGACCGAAGCGCAAGCCAGTGGATTTTATGCTGAGCATGAAGGCAAGCCATTTTTTGAGCCGTTAAAAGAGTTTATGACTTCCGGTCCTATTATGGTTCAAGTGCTTGAAGGTGAAAATGCGATAGCTCGCTATCGTGAATTGATGGGAAAAACAAACCCTGAAGAAGCTGCTTGCGGTACATTGCGCGCTGATTATGCTATTAGCATGCGTTTGAACTCAGTACATGGTTCAGATAGCCCAGAGTCGGCAGCACGCGAAATAGAATTCTTTTTTCCTGAATCAGAAATCTGCTCACGTAAATAAGAGAATTACATGAGTGAATAAAAACTCCACTATAATAAAGAGGCTATTGTGCCTCTTTTTTTATACATGAATTTTATGTCATGTTACTGAACAAACCTTGTTGTGAATGTATAAACCCTGTACAATTCGCGCCCTTATTTATCGTTCCATTAGTGAGAAAACCATGACCATGACAAAAGTAAATCTGCTGGATTTTGACCGTAAAGGTTTACGCCAGTTTTTTACCGAAGAACTGAATGAGAAGGCATTCCGTGCCGATCAGATCATGAAATGGATCTACCATTTTGGTTGTGATGATTTCTCACAAATGAGCAATATCAATAAAGCATTAAAAGCGAAGCTAGAAGCTCGCTGTGAAATTCGAGCGCCTTATGTATCAGAAGCTCAGCATTCTACTGATGGCACGATTAAATGGGCGATGCGTGTAGGTGATCAAGATGTTGAAACGGTTTATATCCCGGATGGCGATCGTGCGACCTTATGTGTGTCATCTCAAGTCGGTTGTGCGTTGGCTTGTACTTTTTGTTCAACCGCTCAGCAAGGTTTTAACCGTAACCTTAAAGTGTCTGAAATTGTCGGGCAAATTTGGCGTGCTTCACGTGAAATTGGTCTTGAAAAAGAAACCGGTCGCCGTCCTATCACCAATGTCGTGATGATGGGAATGGGTGAACCATTGCTTAATATGAAAAACCTAATGCCTTCATTAGAGATCATGCTTGATGATCTCGGTTTTGGTTTATCTAAGCGTCGTGTAACCGTCTCTACTTCTGGTGTCGTCTCTGGTCTTGACCAAATGACAGGCAATATCGATGTTGCTCTCGCGATCTCATTGCATGCGCCTAATGATGAGCTTCGTAGTCAAATTATGCCAATCAATGATCGTTGGGATATTCAAGACTTTCTTGAATCTGTTCGTCGTTATATTGCGACCTCAAATGCTAATCGCGGTAAAGTAACGGTGGAGTATGTTTTACTCGATCACGTTAATGATGATATGGAACATGCTAGGCAGCTCGCAGAGTTGTTAAAAGATACCCCTGCAAAAATTAATTTGATTCCATTTAACCCTTATCCTGGGTCACCATACAACAAACCGAGTAATTCTCGCATTGACCGTTTCATGAAAACGTTAATGCAATACGATTATACGGTTACGGTACGTAAAACTCGTGGTGATGATATTGATGCGGCATGTGGACAGCTTGTCGGAGATGTGATTGATCGAACAAAACGTACAAAGCAAAAGCAGCAAGGGGAACCAATCCCAGTAAAAGCCGTCTGATAATATAGATGGCATTGGTTCCTATACCTGAATAGGCGGTATCCAATGTTCTCTATAAAAAAGTTAGTTTTTACTTTAGTAGTTAGTTTCTTAGTTGGTTGTGTTACAGTGTCTGACAAGCCAAATACTGCTAAGTTTGATAATATCAAAGCGTCGGAAGCAAGAATCTCATTAGGATTGGGGTACTTGGAAGAAGGCAATATGGTGAAAGCCAGAGAAAATCTTGAGATGGCGGTTAAATATGCGCCATCTTATTATCGTGCTTTAAACTCGGTTGCTTATTATTATCAGAGAGTTGGTGAATACGAATTAGCCGAAGAGGCTTATGAAGATGCATTGGATAGTTCTCCTAAAAATGGGGATGTATTAAATAACTACGGTGCATTTTTATGCCGACAAGGCGACTATGACAAAGCGGATGAATTTTTTAACCGCGCAATAGAGCAACCTTATTATTACTTAGTCGCAGCCAGTTATGAAAATGCGGGTTTATGCGCACTAAAAAGTGGCAATAAGGATAAAGCAAGAAATTATTTTTCTCGCGCTCTTGATCATGATCCCAGCAGGTCTCAGTCTTTATTACAATTGGCTGAGTTGGAAATCGAAAAGGACGAGTTTTCCAATGCAAGGGGTCGATTATTAAAGTTTAATAAGAGATATGGGTACCGTCCAGTTAGCTTAGGTTTATTAATAAAACTAGAAAATAAAGCCAATAACCCTGAGCTAGTGTCTAAATATGGCAACATACTTAAGACTAAATACCCAGACTCTGTCCAATATCAGAAGTACAGGCAGAATGAGTACTGAAAATAAAGAATTAGAGCCAAAAGTAGACAGTCACAATAACCTTCCTGGTGAAATATTACGCCAGCGTAGAGAAGAACTAGGCTTAAGCCAGAAAGACATTTCTGAGCGCCTACGTTTAAAAGTTTCAGTGATTGAAAATATCGAAAGTAACCATTTTGATAGCCATCATGTAGCCACATTTATCCGTGGCTATTTTCGATCTTATGCCAAGGCTGTTGGAATTAAAGAGAAAGATATACTTGCCGCTCTGGAGCAATCTGGGCGAGGGCAGCACAAAGAGCAGCCTATGCATAGTTTTTCTCAAAAAACCAAGAAACAGCAGCATGATAACCATATTATGCGTCTGACTTGGGGGATTCTTATCGTTATTTTGGGGATCTCGTCAGTATGGTGGTGGCAAAATCATCAACTTGATACCTTGAGCCCGTCATCTCTTTCCTCACAGCAAGAACAAAGTACGATCAGCGGCTCTGATGAATTAGCCGATGAGACTTCGTCACTTGATACTAATGAAACTGTAATGGAATCATCAGAGCAAGAATCTAACGATGGTGCTGTAAGTCAACCACAAGAGACCGAGCAAGCAGCAACTGATGAGCAAGTTTTTCCAGCGGATAATACTGTTGACTCAACAACAGAAACCGTAAAACCAACTAAAACAGAAAGCCAAGAAATCGCTCAAATTACTGAAGTTCAAAAGAACAATAATGTTTTAGCTATGCAATTTAAAGATGATTGTTGGATCCAAGTAAAAGATAGCTCTGGTTCAGTATTAGCCACTGGACTGAAAAAAGCAGGTGAATCTTTAACCTTAACCGGTAAAGCACCATACTCTATTATTTTAGGCGCTCCGGAAGGAGTTTCTATCTCACTAGCTGACGAACCTGTTGACCTTTCTAGGTATACTCCAGGTAAAGTCGCTCGATTGACATTACCGTAGAATTATTATGCAGCACGAATCTCCTATCAAACGTCGTAAGTCGACTCGTATTTATGTTGGTAACGTCCCAATTGGTGACGGTGCCCCGATCGCCGTTCAGTCCATGACGAATACTCGCACTACCGATGTAGACGCGACAGTAGCGCAAATCCGATCGCTTGAGAAAGTTGGCGCCGATATTGTTCGCGTATCAGTGCCGACAATGGACGCCGCTGAAGCTTTTAAGTTGATTAAACAACAAGTGAATGTTCCTTTAGTGGCGGACATTCATTTTGATTATCGTATTGCATTAAAAGTTGCAGAGTATGGCGTTGATTGTTTGCGTATTAACCCAGGCAATATTGGTAACGAAGAGCGTATTCGCGCAGTTGTTGATTGTGCTCGAGACAAGAATATTCCTATTCGAATCGGTGTTAATGGTGGTTCGTTAGAGAAAGAAATTCAGTTGAAATATGGTGAACCGACTGCGGAAGCATTGGTTGAATCGGCAATGCGCCATGTGGATATTCTTGACCGTTTGAATTTCGATCAATTCAAAGTTAGTGTAAAAGCTTCTGATGTATTTTTAGCCGTAGAGTCGTACCGATTACTGGCTAAAAAAATCGACCAGCCTCTTCACCTTGGTATTACGGAAGCGGGTGGTGCGCGTGCTGGGTCGGTTAAATCTGCTGTCGGTTTAGGCATGCTACTTGCTGAAGGGATTGGTGATACTTTGCGTATTTCGTTAGCCGCCAATCCAGTAGAAGAAATTAAAGTCGGCTTTGATATTTTGAAGTCGTTGCGTATTCGTTCTCGAGGTATTAATTTTATCGCTTGTCCGACTTGTTCTCGTCAAGAGTTTGATGTGATCGGAACAGTGAATGCGTTAGAAGAACGTTTAGAAGATATTATCACGCCGATGGATGTTTCTATTATTGGCTGTGTGGTGAATGGCCCTGGTGAGGCGGAAGTTTCACATATGGGAATCGCGGGCGGTAATAAGAAAAGCGCGTTTTATGAAGACGGTAAACGTCAGAAAGAGCGCTTTGATAATGATAATGTTATCGACCAACTTGAAGCGAAAATTCGCGCCAAAGCATCTATGTTAGATAGCAACAACCGTATTGATATCAACCACATTGATAAATAATCATATCCACGAACATTGAACGGTATAGACTGTGAGTAAAACAATTCAAGCAATTCGAGGCATGAACGACTGCCTTCCGACACAATCTCCACTTTGGCATAAAGTTGAAGACGCGGTTAAGCGTGTTGTTAGCTCTTATGGATACAGTGAGATCCGTATGCCAATCGTTGAAATGACGAATTTATTCAAGCGTGCGATTGGTGAAGTGACTGATGTAGTTGAAAAGGAAATGTATACCTTTGAAGACCGCAACGGTGATAGCTTGACCTTACGCCCTGAGGGGACGGCGGGCTGCGTACGTGCTGGAATTGAAAATGGTTTGATTTATAACCAAGAACAACGCCTATGGTATGTAGGACCAATGTTCCGTCACGAGCGTCCACAAAAAGGTCGCTATCGTCAATTCCATCAAGTAGGCGTTGAAGTCTTTGGTCTTCAAGGTCCAGATGTTGATGCTGAACTTATTATGATGACCGCACGTCTATGGCGTGAACTGGGTATTGATAAACATGTACGTTTAGAGTTGAACTCAATCGGTTCACTTGAGGCGCGTCAAAACTACCGTGCAGTGCTGATCGAGTTTTTAGAACAGCACATGGACGTACTAGATGAAGATGCAAAACGCCGTATGTATACCAACCCTTTACGAGTGCTGGATACTAAAAACCCTGAAATACAAGCAATCTTAGTCGATGCGCCTCAATTAGCTGACTACCTTGATGAGGATTCTAAAGCTCACTTTGCTGGCCTTTGTGAATTACTTGATGCAGCGGGTATTGAATACCAAGTGAATCAACGTTTAGTTCGTGGTTTAGATTACTACAATAAAACCGTTTTTGAGTGGATCACCGAAAGTTTAGGCTCACAAGGTACGGTTTGTGGTGGTGGCCGTTATGATGGCCTCGTTGAACAACTTGGCGGTAAGCCCGCTCCTGCCGTAGGTTTTGCTATGGGGCTGGAACGCTTGGTTCTTATGCTAGAAACCTTAGAGCTTAATGATACACGTAAAGTGGTTGATGTTTATTTAGTGACGGCTGGTGAAGGAACGTTGATTAACGGTATGAAACTTGCCGAGCAATTGCGCGAATCGGTACCGGGTCTTCGTCTTATGACTCACTTTGGTGGTGGTAACTTTAAGAAGCAATTTAAACGTGCGGATAAAGTCGGGGCGACTATCGCGCTAGTTTTAGGTGAAAATGAAGTCGCTGATCAGACTATTGTCTTAAAAGATCTGGCTGGTGGTGAGCAACATACATTACCGCAATCGGATATCGCTGCTCATCTAGCAAGCATTATTTAATTTATATTAAGTCGATTTATTTAAGAGGACAGGACGTGAGTATCTACGACGCTGATGAAGAACAACAAGTAGAAGCAATCAAAGATTGGTGGCGAGCAAATGGCAAAGCGGTAGTGATTGGTATCGTTGTCGGTATCGGTGGCATTATCGGATGGCGTTATTATCAAGATACATTAACGAGTGCTCAAGAAGCCGCCTCTCATGGCTATACTGCCGCCGTTTCAAATTTAGAAGCGAAAGGTATTGATGCTGCAGAGTCTGCTCAAAAATTCATTGATAGTAACGATAAAACCTCGTATGCAGTTTTAACGTCATTGCAATTGGCAAAGGTACAAATCGATGCTGATAAACTGGATGATGCGCTTAATCAGTTAAAATGGGCTCAAGCTCATACTGATGATGAGACTTTAACGCCAATTATTGCTTATCGCACTGCTCGAGTTCTTGCAGCTAAAGGTGATTTTGATAATGCAATTAAAGCGGTTTCAGATGTGAAATCCGAGGCTTGGAAAGCGAGAAATCAAGAGCTAATGGGAGATATCTACCTATTAAAAGGTGATAAGAACGCAGCAGCGAAAGCTTATACTCAAGCTCAACAAGATGGTTCCACTGACCAAGCACTGCAAATAAAACTTGATGATCTTGCAAAGTAAAGGATGTCTTGCATGAAGAAAATGTTCAACCGCAGCTTAGCGATTTCAGTTATTGCACTCGGTCTTTTAGGCTGTTCTAGTGAAGAAGATACGATTGTGATGGCTCCACTACCTGTAGTAAATAGCCAATTCACTCCAAAGCAAGACTGGAGCGCTTCTATCGGCGATGGGGTTGGACATTATTTTTCAAAGCTCTCACCGGTTTATGCTTATGGCAAAGTGTTTGTAGCCAGCCGTGATGGTGAAGTTAAAGCTCTTGATCCAGAGACTGGCGATACCATTTGGAAGCAGGACTTGTCAGAAAAAGGTCCCGCTCGCTTGTCAGGGGGCTTAACCGCTTCTTATGATAAGTTATATATTGGTACAGAAAATGGCGAAGCTTTTGCTTTATCAGTTGAAGATGGTTCGATTGTTTGGCAAAAGAAAGTGGATGGCGAAATATTAGCTAAGCCACTAGCGGATGAAAGTTTAGTGATGTTCCATACGAGTAAAGGCTCGATGGTCGCGTTAAAACAGGATACTGGCGATAAAGCATGGGATATCAGTAATGAGGTTCCTAACTTGACTTTGCGTGGTGATAGTTCTCCTGTTTCCGTTTCGGGTGGCGTTTTCTGGGGAATGGCAAATGGCCGTCTTGCAGCCGCATTGATTCAACGTGGCCAGTTATTGTGGCAACAACCGATTGGTACACCAAAAGGTTCTACGGAAATAGATCGTCTTGTTGATGTCGATGCTAGCCCTTTAATTATCGGCTCGAACTTATACGCGGTTGGTATTAATGGTCAATTAGTGGCGATTGATTTACGTTCAGGCGCCCCAATGTGGAAGCGTACTTATTCTTCTGCAACTGATCTTGCAACGGATGGAAGTCGTATCTTTGTCGTGACTGACAAAGATCATATCTCTGCGGTAGATGTTCGTAGCGGCACAGAGCTTTGGAGCAATGATTCGTTAGAATATCGTCAACTAACTGCTCCGACTATGCTAGGTGAATATCTGGTTGTGGCGGATGGGGAAGGTTACTTACATTGGTTGGACCGAACGACTGGTAAGTTTGTTGCTCAGCAACTGATTGATGACGATGGTATTACGACGGCGCCAATTGAAACGGATGACGGTTTTATTATCATTGGTCGAGATGGTGATATAAAGAAAATGCAGATCCCTGAAGGATCATGATATAATCTGCGACCCTGATTTTATCAGTATGAGTAATCGGCTCCTATCCAATTTGGATATATAGGAGCCGTTGTTATTCTTAGCCATATCATTTAGAAGCGTGGTTAAGATATTTGAATAGATTAAGTGGTTATAGGTAAGCATCATGTCTATGTTAATTACCTATAACTGCTGTCGTTATTTTTAGATTGTAGAGGTAAATATGATTCCTGTAGTAGCTCTAGTTGGGCGTCCAAACGTTGGTAAATCCACGTTATTTAATCGTCTTACACGTACACGTGACGCACTGGTGGCTGACTTTCCAGGCTTAACTCGCGATCGTAAATACGGTCAAGCCAAATCTGGTGAGCATGAGTTCATCGTCATTGATACCGGTGGTATTGATGGTACTGAAGATGGCGTTGAAACTAAAATGGCAGAGCAATCTTTGGCGGCGATTGAAGAAGCCGATGTTGTTTTGTTTATGGTTGATGGACGTGCAGGCTTAACGGTTGCCGATGAAGCGATTGCCCGTCACTTACGTATGCGTGAAAAGCCAAGCATGCTGGTTGTGAATAAAGTTGATGGTATTGATGCCGATGCGGCCAGTGCTGAGTTTTGGCAACTTGGTATGGATAAGATTTATCAAATTGCTGCGGCACATGGTCGTGGTGTGATGAGCCTTATTGATAAAGCATTGAAGCCATTTTCTGATGAGCTAGCAGCAGAGCAAGCCTTACTTAATGGTGATATTGAAGACCTGACGGGTGAAATTGATCCTGAAGAAGAACAATTAGAGTACACAGAAGAGCAAGCGGAAGCGGAATTTAAGCGTCTACAAGACCAACCAATTAAACTGGCTATCATCGGTCGCCCGAATGTGGGTAAATCAACGCTGACTAACCGAATTTTAGGTGAAGAGCGTGTTGTCGTTTATGACATGCCTGGCACCACTCGTGATTCTATCTACATCCCAATGAAGCGTGATGAGCGTGAATATGTGTTGATTGATACCGCGGGTGTCCGTCGTCGTAAGCGTATCAATGAAGCGGTTGAAAAGTTCTCAGTGATTAAAACATTGAAGGCGATTGAAGATGCTAACGTTGTATTAGTGATTATTGATGCTCGCGAAAACATTTCAGATCAAGATCTAAGCTTATTGGGCTTTGCGCTTAATGCGGGGCGTTCACTCGTGATCGCGGTAAATAAGTGGGATGGTCTAGATACTGATGTGAAAGAGAGAGTAAAAAAAGAGTTGGATCGACGTTTAGGTTTTGTCGATTTTGCTCGCATTCACTTTATCTCAGCTTTACATGGAACAGGTGTGGGGCACTTATTTGAATCTGTGCAAGAAGCGTATAAATCCGCGACGACGCGTGTTGGTACTTCGGTTCTTACTCGTATTATGAAGATGGCTCAAGATGACCATCAGCCGCCGCTTATCCGTGGCCGTCGTGTGAAGATGAAATATGCTCATGCGGGTGGTTATAACCCACCAATCGTGGTTGTCCATGGTAACCAAGTAAAAGATCTTCCGGATTCTTACAAGCGTTACTTGATGAACTATTTCCGCCGTTCTTTGGAAATCATGGGTACTCCAATCCGCATTCAATTCCAAAACAGTGAGAACCCATTTGAGAATCAAGCACCAACGAAGAAAGCGGGTTATTCTGAAGAGCAAAAACGTAAACGCATGGTGAGTCTAATCAAGCGTGGCCGTAAAAAATAATCAGAGTATTTGAACGACAATGATTTTAATCTTAAATACCACTCTAATTGAGTGGTATTTTTGTATCTAGCCTATGTTGCATGATTCGCCGACTTATTGTTATTCTTATCGTCGTTTTGAACCTTACTTTGTGTGTAAGATAGCGCAACCTCTATACTCGCTAACTTCGCTCGATATGAAACGGCAGTCTGTTTTACGGATGTACTAACAGTAAAGCTCTAGCCATTTAATATTCTGGAAGCATAAAATTAATCTAGACACTGGATAAGTAACATCTTCTGTTAGAGTATGATCTTCCAGTTTAATACCCTAAATTGTTATTCTATGAATATTTAAAATATCGGATCATGGTGATTAAAAATGATTAACCGATATTTTATCCTTTTAAAAATTGAAATGCAGAACATGTAACTTATGCTTTCGGCATATGGTGATATAAATATTCTTAATGGGGTAGATCGCTGATCACAAGGTAGAAAGCGGAAGATCGGAGTAAGATCTCATTATCTTGGGTAAATCAGAAGTAGTTGAAGGAGGGGGGAATGAATAAGAATGAGTGTTCTTGTTGTGAAGGAGAGTTAGTGTGGAATTCTAATAATAAAGCCGGGAAAGATAGCTATCAGTGTCAGGTTTGTAACCTTACTTTTAATCAATTAGCGTTTTGTCCTGATTGCAAGTGGCAAGCCGAGAAAATTCAAGCTTGTGGGGCGGTGAGTTACTTTTGCCCTAACTGTAATGAATTGAAGTCTAAATCCCGTATTACTTTTCAATACCAAAAGAATGGCGCCTAAATAAAAAAGCCAGATAGTTTATTAAGACTACCTGGCCTTCATGCTATCAATACATTATTAATCGTTACGATTGATGTAGGTTGATTCAAAATCTTCAGAAGATAGAGGACGATCCCAATAGTAACCTTGCATGAAATCACAACGAAGGGATTTCAGGTTTTGGCAGACGTCTAAGCTTTCAACGCCTTCCGCGACGACTTTTAAATCAAGCATCTTTCCAAGAGAAAGGATTCCTTTTACTAATTGCTCTGATTTCTTCGACGTGTTTAAGCTAAAGATAAAGCTCTTGTCTATTTTTACTATATCTATTGGGAAATCATGCAAATGGCTTAATGATGAGAAGCCTGTCCCGAAGTCATCTAAGGCAATTTTTATACCTAATTGAGAAAGTTCTTGGCAGTGCTTCATGACCTGCTTCTGGTTATGAAGTAACGCGGTCTCAGTCATCTCAAGCAGAATATTATTTGGTGATATTTGGTATTGCTGTAATTTAGCTTTAACTTTATCGGTAAAGTCATCTTGATTAAATTGAGTACTAGAAATATTGATGCTGATATAAAAGTCAGGATTATGATCGATTGCCCAGCGTTTTAAATCTGATAGAGCTTGATCTAATATCCAATCACCGAGCTGTGCCATCGCGCCACATTTCTCGGCTAAAGGAATAAACTCATCAGGGTAAACCATACCTAATTGTGCATTGTTCCAACGCACTAATGCCTCACAGCCGACTATTTTATTCGTTTCAGCCGATATGATCGGTTGGAAATTCAGGTAAAATTCCGAATTTACAAAAGCATTAGGAAATTGCTGCGTTACTTCATAATGGTGTTGACGCAATTTTTGTTGTTCAGGATTAAATATATGAAACGTCTTGCCAGATTGGGAGCCTTGAGTACAAGCTACGGTTGCCATATCGAGGACTTCTTCAAAACGATGTTCGTTATTGTAAGAAAAAGCACAGCCGATACTCACAGGGACGGTGATTTTTTTACCATCTAATTCTAGCGGAGAAGAAAATAATTCACGAAGTAGGCACGCTAACGTTTCTGTTTCACCCGCCAACGTATCGGGTGATGATGTGCTGTGGACTAAAATTAATTCAGAATTACTAATGTAGTAGATTTCAACACCATTAGGGACACAGAGCTTAACTTGCGAATAAAACTCTTGAGCCAGGCGCTGTGCATCGACTAAGCCTAAATTATCTCGAATATCGAAAGCTTGTATATTTCGAATGAAGAGAATGGAGAGGTTGAGAGCATCTTTATGTGAATATTTTAATTGCCCAAGAGACTGAGTTGGTAAGTTTGTTAATGCATTATAATGCTCGTGCTGCTGTAGCTCTTTACTTAATTTATTATTTTCACTATGTATCGCTAGCGAACTTTCAATTGAATTAACCAGTAGTTGCATTAGACGTTGAAACTTTTCGTCAAAGTGACGTTCTTTCCTATCTAAAATGCAGAAGGTACCAAAAGACTCCCCATCAGGAAGGTGGATAGGTAAGCCGTAATAGGAGATCATTCCAAGCTTTATGTCTGGGGTATTTTTCCATTTATCGAGTTTTAGCGCATTTTGAATCAACAAAGGAGAATCTGTTTGAATCACATGATGGCAATATAAGTCATGGCATAGAGCCTCCTCGTCACCTAGGTGATAAGGATTATCTTCAGTATTATTGCTCCTAACGATCACTTCCATGCTGTTGTCTTTTTTACGCATAATAAGCGCAACAGGGACATCAGCAAGTTCGGCGATCAAATTTGCAATTTCTTGCCATAGCGATGGCCATGTTTCTTGTTGCTGATTCAAATCAAGCCTCACTATATAAATGTCTTGCTTCTACTCGCTAGATATTATTCATACAACTACTGAGTATATATCACCATCAGTAAATGTCGTTTTAATCGTTTGCCCTGATCTTAGCTGCTTAGTAGAGTTGATCAGCTTGCCATTTTCATCTTTAGTAATTGAATAACCTCGCTTTAAAGTAGACAGTGGGTTAACTGTGTCGAGTTTTTCTGCTTGAAGAGAAAGTCGATATTGTTGACTCAGTAATTGTTGATTGATTGCTTGTATTAACCGAGTTTTATTACTTTTCAGACGATATTGATTGCGTTCGATGGTCTTACTTGGTGAATAAAAATTTAACTTCTGCTGCATTCGGCTGAGTTGATTTTGCGATTGTACCAACTGGCGAACTAATGCTTGTTGCAGGCGAGAGTGTAAGTCATCTAACTTTTGACTTTGTTTTTCCAATTGGTAACGCGGGTGCTGTTTTTCTAAAGAAAACTGTAAACGATTAATCCGGGCTTTTTGTTGATGATCATAATGACGCCAAGCGCTCATTAGCGCTTGTTGCTTACTTAAAATGGTTTGAGCTTTATGGCTATTATCTCGGCTGACTAACTCAGCCGCAGCCGACGGCGTTGGTGCTCGTACATCGGCAACAAAATCAGCAATAGTGACATCAATTTCATGACCAACCGCACTGACAATCGGAATTTGGCTTGCGGCAATCGTTCTTGCCACGATCTCATGGTTAAAACACCATAAATCTTCCAGTGAGCCGCCACCTCGACCGACAATCAATATGTCACACTCATTACGACTATTTGCGCGTCCAATCGCTTGGGCAATTTTAAATGCTGCCTCTTCACCCTGAACGACCGTAGGGTAAATCACGACCGGTAAACTTGGATCCCGACGTTTTAAAACATCTAAAATATCGTAGAGTGCAGCGCCGGTTTTTGAGGTGATCACCCCAATGCGTTTAGGGTTGTCTGGTAACGGTTTTTTTAGGTGTTGAGCAAATAAGCCTTCACCCGCTAATTTCATTTTTAACTCATCGAACATTTGTTGTAAGCGACCGTCGCCTTCAGGTTGCATACTTTCGATGATAAGTTGGTAGTCACCGCGAGGTTCATAGAGAGATAAACGTGCTTTAACGAGAACTTGATTGCCATTAAGCGGTTTAAAACTCACTCGTCGGTTATTCCCTTTAAACATGGCACACTTAACTTGCGCTCGTGCATCTTTTAAAGAGAAATACCAATGGCCGGAAACTGGGGCTGAAAAGTTGGATAGCTCACCTACGAGCCACACAATCCCCATTTCATTTTCAAGTAACATTCTGACTTCGGCATTTAAGCGCGAAACAGTAAAAATATTAGGGTTAGGATCAGGAATCATCGCTTGCCATTGGGTTAGGTGAACGGAATATTATCAATGGCTTAGATTATAGCGTGTGTTGGTAGCAAAACCTAATGTTGACGCGCATTTGGAGTAGGCAAATCAACTTGATAATAGTCGTAAGTGAACGAAATTTAATCATTATTATACTGAATAATAAAGCAGGGAAAATAATCATAAAGAAACTATGAAAAACGGCTAGTCAAACGATTGCGCGAGGCGTATAATCCCGCTGCAATATCAAATCCCAAATTCATTTTGTTATGCGAAACGATGAAATGACTTTTTTGCGGAGAGTTTATGCTCAATGCGGGATTTATCCTTCTAACACTCTTATGTGAGATATTGCAATGTTACGAATCGCTAAAGAAGCTTTAACGTTTGATGACGTACTGCTCGTCCCAGCACACTCCACTGTTCTTCCTAATACAGCTGATCTTCGCACTCAGTTGACTAAAAAGATCACCCTTAATGTTCCTATGATTTCTGCCGCTATGGATACGGTAACAGAAGCTCGTCTAGCTATTGCGCTAGCGCAAGAGGGCGGCATCGGTTTTATTCATAAGAATATGTCAATCGAAGAACAAGCTGAGCAAGTTCGCTTAGTGAAAATCTACGAAGCCGGTGTCGTAAGCAACCCGGTGACGATTCGTCCAAATGCAACCATTACTGATGTAAAAAAACTGACAGAGAAACACGGTTTCGCTGGTTTCCCAGTGGTTACTCAAAGCAATGAGCTTGTAGGTATTATTACTGGCCGTGACGTTCGCTTTGTGACAGATTTGACCAAAACAGTTGAACAGGTCATGACCCCAAAAGATCGTCTTGCGACGGTTAAAGAAGGTGAGTCATTGTCGAATGTTCAACAGTTAATGCAAGAACGTCGTATTGAAAAAGTATTAGTGGTCAATGAGGCTTTTCAATTATCAGGCATGATCACTGCGAAAGACTTCCAAAAAGCGGAAAGTAAACCAAATGCTTGTAAAGATGAGCAAGGCCGCTTACGTGTTGGTGCTGCCGTCGGCGCAGGTGCTGGCAATGAAGCGCGTGTTCAAGCGCTGGTTGAAGCGGGTGTAGACGTATTACTTATCGACTCTTCTCACGGTCACTCTCAAGGTGTATTGGATCGTATTAAAGAAACTCGTGCTTTATTCCCTAACCTACAAATTATTGGCGGCAACGTTGCAACGGCTGCTGGTGCTCGTGCATTGATTGATGCTGGTGTGGATGCTGTAAAAGTGGGTATCGGCCCGGGTTCTATTTGTACGACTCGTATCGTTACGGGAGTTGGTGTTCCTCAGATTACTGCCATTTCTGAAGCAGCAAGCGCAGCAGCTGAGTTTGGTATTCCTGTGATTGCCGATGGTGGTATTCGTTTTTCAGGAGATATTTGTAAAGCCATTGCCGCTGGAGCATCTTGTGTGATGGTTGGCTCAATGTTCGCGGGTACTGAAGAAGCACCGGGTGAAATTATTTTATACCAAGGTCGTTCATACAAATCTTACCGTGGTATGGGCTCATTAGGCGCCATGTCTCAAGGATCATCCGATCGTTACTTCCAGTCGGATAACGCAGCAGACAAACTTGTTCCTGAAGGAATTGAAGGTCGTACAGCTTATAAAGGCCATTTGAAAGAGATCATTCATCAACAAATGGGTGGTTTACGCTCAAGCATGGGCTTAACTGGCAGTGCAACCATCGAAGATATGCGAACCAAAGCTGAGTTTGTTCGTATTTCTGGTGCGGGCATGCAAGAGTCACATGTACACGATGTGCAAATTACCAAAGAAGCACCAAATTACCGCTTAGGTTAAAATTTTCATCTAACACGAGTTATTGAGTCCAATAACTGCGTGGTAGTTTAAAATTATGCAGATATAAAATTTAAAGGTGTGAGACGTTGAGCTAGAAACAAGCAGAAGGATGCTTTTCAACACTCGAAACTCACACCCAATTCACTTTGATTAGATTATTAGAGAACACTAATGACAACCAATATCCATGCTGAACGCATTTTAATTTTAGATTTTGGCTCTCAATACACCCAATTGATTGCTCGTCGTATCCGTGAAATCGGTGTGTACTGTGAACTGTGGAGCTGGGATGTAGATGAAGCGGATATCCGTGAATTTAATCCAAACGGTATTATCTTATCAGGTGGTCCTGAAAGTGTGACGGAAGCGGGTTCTCCTCGTGCTCCGGAATATGTATTTAATGCTGGCGTACCGGTATTTGGTATTTGTTACGGCATGCAAACCATGTCAGAGCAATTAGGCGGTAAAGTTGCCGGTTCGAACGAACGTGAATTTGGTTACGCTCAAGTGAAATCAGTGGCAGACTGCGCTTTATTCAAAAATATCGAAGATGCGATTTCAGAAGATGGTAAACCACTATTAGATGTATGGATGAGCCACGGTGACAAAGTGGTTGAGATCCCAAGCGATTTCACCAAAGTTGCTCAAACCGATACTTGCCCATACGCGGCGATGGCGAATGAAGAAAAACGTTTTTATGGCGTACAATTCCACCCAGAAGTAACGCACACTCGTCAAGGCTTACGCATGCTTGAAAACTTTGTGTTGAATATCTGTGGTTGTAGCAAACTGTGGACGCCATCTTCTATCATCGAAGATGCAGTAGCTCGTATTAAAGAGCAAGTGGGTGATGATGAAGTGATCCTAGGGCTATCTGGCGGTGTCGACTCCTCAGTGGTTGCGATGTTAATCCACCGCGCTATTGGTCCTAAGTTGACTTGTGTATTCGTCGATAACGGCCTATTACGTTTGAACGAAGCTGAACAAGTTATGGAAATGTTTGGTGATCACTTCGGTCTTAATATTATCCATGTAGATGCAGAAAACCGCTTCCTAGATGCATTGGGTGGTGAAGCGGAACCAGAAGCGAAACGTAAGATCATTGGTCGTGTGTTTGTCGAAATCTTTGATGAAGAATCGAAGAAGCTGAAGAATGCGAAATGGTTGGCGCAAGGCACTATCTACCCAGATGTCATCGAATCAGCGGCATCGAAAACCGGCAAAGCACACGTGATCAAATCACACCATAACGTTGGCGGTCTGCCAGATGATATGGCGATGGGCCTAGTTGAGCCATTGCGTGAATTGTTTAAAGATGAAGTGCGTAAGATTGGTTTAGAGCTTGGTCTGCCATATAACATGCTTTACCGTCACCCATTCCCAGGTCCTGGCCTAGGTGTACGTGTTCTTGGTGAAGTGAAGAAAGAGTACTGTGACTTGCTACGTCGCGCCGATGCTATCTTTATTGAAGAACTGCATGCCGCGGATCTTTACAACAAAGTATCGCAAGCCTTTACGGTATTCTTGCCAGTACGTTCTGTAGGCGTAATGGGCGATGGCCGTAAATACGATTGGGTTGTGTCACTACGCGCTGTTGAAACGATTGATTTCATGACTGCACATTGGGCGCACCTACCGTACGATTTCCTAGGTAAGGTATCTAACCGTATCATTAACGAAATCGATGGTATTTCTCGCGTGGTTTACGATATTTCAGGTAAACCACCTGCGACGATCGAGTGGGAGTAGGGCTTGCTATAAATAGCTAACCCACTGTTCTAAAAAATAAAATGCCAGTCAGTTTTTGACTGGCATTTTTTATGGCTTGTTCATGGAGATCGGTTCAAAGGTTAGTTAAGATAACTAAAACTTCATTATCTTTTCAAATCTAAAGAACTCTTCTTCATTCAAAACTAAGTTATCGACGTCACTATCCCTAACCTGAGAATCATCTTCTAGATGGTATTGGTTAAAGAACTCAACAATGTGGAAACCACACTTATTGATATAAAAGTTGATGTTCCTTTTTTCAAAATAAGGAGTGACTGTTGTCCAAACCTTAGTTTCAGGATACGCCGCTTCAATCGCTTTCCATGATTCCAGCCCTAAACCTTTGTTATGGATTTCGGGATAAATAAAAAACAGGTCGAGACTGTTGCATTGGGTATCCGTATTAATATTCAGTACAACCCCACCCACTTTCTCGCCTCCGTATACTATATGATTGATTACGGCTCCCTTAGCGTTAAAAGAACCAGATATATCTTCATCTGATGGGATCGGCTCACTGTGCGATGGGCCAAATTGCTCGACCAATGCATCGGTAAAAGTCTGCTGCAACTTTGTTTTAAAGGCCGATAGATCTTCTAGTCCTACTGGTATCAGACGTACACATTTCTCATTCATAACCTAAATTAACCTTTTGAAAATAGTATTTTTTATTTTTTTAATGCTTCTTATTTCGAACAAATCGACAAAAACTGACTGTCAGTGGTAAGCATAGGATCTGCTTCAGTATTACTTCAGCCCGCCACCTAACGCTTTATATAGAAATACCGCGTTATTTAGTTCTTGTTGTTTGAGTTCCAGTAACGTTTGTTTAGCTAGATAAAGTTGACGCTGCGAATCCAACAGTTCTAAACGTCGCTCCACTCCCGCTTTGTAACGAAGATCAGATAACTTAGCCCTTTTCTCCGCTGCAGATACGACTCTCTTTTGCGCGATAGTTTGTAACTGATATGTTTCACTTCCAACTAAACCATCTGCGACTTCTTTAAACGCAACTTGAATTGCTTTTTCATATTCTGCAATTGAAGTCGATTTACGAACTTTCGCCAGTTCTAACTCCGCATCAAGTCTGCCGCCTTGAAATATAGGCAGCGTCACTTGCGGTGCTATTGACCAAGTTTCGAAGCCGGATCCCACTAAGTTCCTCACATCTTGACTTACATATCCGATCGAAGTTGTCAGTGATATACGAGGAAAATACGCAGCTCGAGCTGCACCAATATCCTCGTTAGCGGCAATTAAATTCTGCTCCGCTTGCAAAATATCAGGTCGATGTAGCAACAAGTCAGACGGCAACCCAGCAGGTAAAGAGGTATTCACTGATTGATCAGAGAGCAAATCTGGCTCTGGAAGATCACTCGGTATCTCTGAACCGACTAACTGACGCAGTGCGTTCCTTGCCTGCTCTAAAGCTCGCTTATTCGCAATCTTTATCGCTTCTGCACTTGCTACTTGCCCCTCTGCTTGAGCGACATCAAGAGCACTGTTTTGCTTAGCCATTCGTAGTTGAATCGTTAACTCTAATGATTTTTTCCAATCCGCTAACGTATCTTCCGCCAATTTTAGTTGCTCATAGGCGAGTTGTTCAGAAAAATAGGCTTCACTAATCGAACTAATCAACGATATTTGTGCCGCTTGACGCCCGTAATCACTCGCTAGATAGCGGGCAAAAGCCGCATCTGACAACGAACGTGCGCGTCCAAACAAATCAATTTCGAATGCACTAATTCCAACGTTTAAACTACTCTGCTCTTCTATTTGAGATACCTTGGGATCTCCTCCAGTAACAGATCGCTGCCTTGTAGAATCAAGTGATAGCCCCACATTCGGCAATCTTGCAGAGCGTTCGATTCCATATTGAGCTTTCATTGCTTCTACATTTAGTGTCGCAATACGAAGATCTCTGTTATTGAACAACGCTAACTCGATAAGCGCCTGCAAGCGCTTATCAATGAACATTTCTCGCCAACCCATTTCCGCCGTTGGAATTGCAGATGCCGGAATGGTTTGACCATTTACAGTAAATACTTCCGGTATTGGTGCAGCAGGCTTAGTCATTTCTGGAGTCAGAGAACAGGCTGACAGAAATAAAACCATAATAAAAACAATATAATGCATAGTACTAACCTTTAATCTGCATAGGTGACTTCTAGTTTCTCTGTTGCCAAGACTTTAAACGCTCTTGAATACTCATCACGAACACGAAGAAAGCTGGAACAAAGTAAATCGCAAGTAATGTAGCGCTGACCATTCCACCGAACACACCGGTTCCGATAGCTCGTTGAGTTTCTGCACTAGCGCCTGAGGCTAGCATCAGTGGTACAACACCAAGACCGAATGCCAGAGAGGTCATCAAGATAGGTCTTAATCGTAACTTCGCTGCTTGAACGGCTGACTGTACCAACCCGTTGCCTTGCTCTCTTAACTGTTTGGCAAATTCAACAATTAGAATTGCGTTTTTCGCCGAAAGACCAATTACGGTGATCATGCCGACTTTGAAGAAAACGTCGTTTGGCATGTCACGTACGACAATAGCGACTACCGCACCTAACAATCCCAAGGGCACGACCAACATCACCGATAAAGGAATAGCCCAACTCTCATAGAGTGCTGCAAGCACTAAGAAAACGACTAGCATCGATAACGCCATTAGCATCGGTGCTTGTTTTGCTGAGTGAAGCTCTTGCAATGCCTGTCCAGTCCATGCAATGGTGAAGCCTGATGGAAGTTGCTTCGCCATTTGTTCTATTTCAGCCATCGCCTCGCCGCTGGAAACTCCAGCAGCTGCGCTACCAGAAATTCGAACCGCAGGATAACCCTGGAAGCGAATAAATTGCGGTGCCGACTCAGACCAAATAGGTGTCACGATTTCTGATAACGGAACCATTCCACCATTAATGTTTCTCACATAAAGCTTAAGTACGTCCTCAATCTGCATCCTTGATGAAGCATCTGCTTGCATAATGACTTGCTGCATTCTGCCTTCATTAGGAAAGTCGTTGATGTATAACGATCCAATCGCAGTTGATAACGTCTCACTAATACTCGTAAATGAAACACCTAACGCCTCAGCTTTCTGGCGATCAATATCTAAATGAATACTCGTACCTGCAGGAAGTCCATCAGAATAGATATCGCTAAGTGACTTACTATTTTTCGCTAACTCTAACATCTTGGCCTCAACGGCTTTCAATGCCTCGTATCCCTGATTACCGCGATCTTGCAAGAAAAACGTAATATCAGAGCTGGTTCCTAGCTCTTCAATAGAAGGAGGCAGCATGTGCATAACCGTGCCTTCTTTTACGTCAGCCATCGCTTCCTCAGCAAGTTTTAACTCATCCAGTGTTGAGGTATCGTCGCGTGATTCCCAATCTTTCAACGTGGTAAAACTCTGCGCGGTGTTAGTACCTGAACCGGAAAATCCAAAACCAATCACCGTCATTGTTGACTCAATTGCAGGACGGCTTAACGCATGCTGTTCAAATTTTTTCACAACATCCAACGTACGTGCTGTCGTTGCGTCTGCCGGAAGTTGAATATTGGTAATAAAATAGCCTTGGTCTTCTTCTGGTAAAAACGATGACGGCAACTGTCTATAGACGAGAACCAAAATTGCGCACAGAAACACAAAGACAAGCATCATTCGTCCTTTGCGATTCACTAATGTGCTGACCTGAGCTTCATATCTATTGTTCATTCGGTTAAAGCCACGATTAAACCATTTAGCGAATCTTGTTTGCTCGTGGTGATTACCATTAACCGGTTTTAGCAACGTGGCACAAAGCGCCGGCGTTAGGGTCAGCGCCAAAAATGCTGAAAACAGAATTGATACCGCCATCGATAATGTAAACTGCTTATAAATGGCGCCAACCGAATCACTGGCAAATGCCATCGGGATGAAAACCGCCGTTAGTACAAGTGTGATACCTATGATGGCGCCAGTAATCTCCTTCATGGCCTTTGATGTCGCCTCTTTCGGAGATAAGCCTTTTTCCGACATCAAGCGTTCCACATTTTCGACAACGACAATCGCATCATCGACGATAATGCCTATCGCCAGAACCATACCGAACATCGTTAACACGTTGATCGAAAAGCCGGTTAACAGCATGACGGTGAACGTCCCCAACAAGGCTATCGGCGCTACGATGGCTGGGATTAAGGTGTAGCGAATATTCTGTAAAAACAAAAGCATAACAAAAAATACCAGCACCATAGCTTCAACTAAGGTATGGATAACCTTATTGATTGAAACTTTAACGAAAGGTGCTGTATTAAATGGAATTGAATAGGTCATCCCAGAAGGTAGACTTTGACTCAACTCCGCCAAACGCTTTTGTACCGCATCCGCAGTTTTAACAGCATTCGCTCCCGATGTGAGCTGAATAGCCGCAGCCGTCGCTGTTTTACCATTTTCACGATTTAAATATCCATAGGATTGAGAGCCGATTTCTACACGTGCAACGTCGCTTAGGACGACTTTCGAACCGTTGTTATTTGCGCGAAGAATAATATTGGAAAATTTTTCAACACTGGTTAACTGGCCTTGCACGGTTAATGGAACCGTTACTCGTTGCCCTAATACCGTCGGCGCGGCACCGATACTTCCGGGTGCGATTTGTGTATTTTGCTGAGTGATAGCCTGACTAACATCATTCATTGTTAAACCCAATGAGTTGAGCTTACTCGGGTCAACCCAGATCCTCATTGCCTTCTCAGCACCAAATGACTGTACACGTCCCACACCGTCAATACGGCGCAGTTCATCTACGATGTTGCGAGCCAAATAGTCGTTTAATGCGATTTCATCAAAGCGGTTATCATCAGATTTCAATCCGACAATCATCAAAAAGTTGGATGTTGCGGATTCTACGGACAATCCGCTTTGGCGCACCACCTGAGGTAAACGAGATTCGACCGCTTTCAGTTGGTTTTGAACGTCAACTTGCGCCATATCAGAATCTGTTCCCGGCTTAAATGTAGCCGTAATAGACGCAGAACCTGAGTTGTCAGCAGACGACTCGAAATACATCAAGTTCTTAACGTTCGACAGCTCACCCTCGATAAGACTAAGTACACCGTCATTCATTTCCTTCGGGCTGGCTCCCGGATATGTCGCCATAATACTGACCGTTGGCGGCGCAACAGAGGGATAACGGGAAATAGGTAACTTCGGAATCGAAAGGCATCCAAACAAAATAATGAAAAGAGCTATAACCCAAGCAAATACCGGACGATGAATAAAAAACTGAGACATAAAAAAGACTCTCTAACCTTAATTAGTTTGTTGCAGATGTTAAAAAAATCTCAGATTCTTCCCATTTGCGTTGGTCGACAAGAATATCGTCCTGAAGCCTTTCCTTGCCTTCTACAACGATATTTTCTCCTTTGCTAATACCCGATTTCACGCGGTACTGACCATTGATCAATTCTCCGAGCTTTACAGGTTTCAAATGTGCACGCCCTTCCTGATCAATACTCCAAAGATGAGGAGCACCGGCAAGATGCATAACCGCTTGTTGCGGAACAACTAACGCGTTGTCATAACTCGAATAAAGTACCCTTGCCTTAACGAACATACCCGGTAATAGCAAACGTTGAGAGTTGTCCACGAGTACTCGTAACAACACATCACCTGTGCCTACATCGATATTGATTCCAGAAAACAAGATTTCACCTTTAACTGGATAAGGAGATCCGTTGCTGCGTAAAATTTCAATTTTTGTTCCAGCAACGCTAGGTTCTCCATCAGATTTGGCCGCTAAAGCCTCACGAATTGCTTCTAATGAAGACGCTGGTCGACGAATATCAATAAAAACTTGATCGATCTGTTGAATGCGCGTCATCGGGGTTGCGTCTGTACTGCTAACCAGAGCGCCTTCTGTCACTAGGGTTTGCTCTATCAGCCCAGATATTGGGGCTTTTACATTGGCGAATTTCAAATCAAGCATACGACGAGTCAAAGTGGCTTTAGCGACCGCAACTTCTGCAGCTGCTTGATCACGCTGTAACACAACATCGTCATACTCTTGACGACTAATCGCATCAGCTTCCACCAAAGGTTTTAAGCGTAGTTCTTTATCCAAAGAACGTTTGTAGGTCACCTGCGCTCTTTGTAAATTAGCTTTGGCTGTGTCAACTTCCGCTGCAAATGGCGCAGGATCAATCTGGAATAAAGACTGACCAGCTTTCACTTCGGCACCTTGTTTGAACATCCGATGTTGTACAATCCCAACCACTTGTGGACGAATCTCCGAAACGCGTACGGCCTTCACTCTTCCAGGAAGCTCTTCATACACATCTAATTGTTGTGGTTGCGTCGTTATTGTTGAAACTAAAGGTAAAGACTCTTTTAGTCCGACTTCATTTTCGTCTTTATTGGATTGATTACAGCCAACTAAAAAGAAAAGTAGCAATATATGTAAGCTGCTAGATACACATATATTTATCTTTTTCACTGAGGTATCCTCTGAACAAATTAAAGCGGACTATCCGCTGTAGGTAGCTGTAGAGTCTAATACCTGTGTGTGGAGATCCCGCTGAGTGAATGTGGAGATTTGATGGAGATGAACAATTTGTACGTTGAAGGGCAGAAATTTGCTGCAGATTCTGGTCCAGATGCAGGAACCGGGTCTTATCGTCAGGCGTTAATTCTGATCGCTGAGGATGAATTTGAAATTGTCGATATACTCTCCGCTTACCTAACGCGCAGTAATATGCGTACGATTCACGCTTCAGATGGTCACAGGGCACTCGAACTTCATTCATCCATGAATCCAGATCTTATATTGCTTGATATCCAGATGCCTAAAATGGATGGATGGAAAGTGTTGTCGGAACTTCGTCAGAAAAGTAATACTCCCGTCATCATGCTTACTGCCATGGACCAAGATTTAGATAAATTGATGGCACTCAGAATTGGGGCTGATGATTACGTCGTTAAGCCGTTTAATCCAGCAGAAGTCGTTGCGAGAGTTCAAGCCGTTCTAAGACGCACATTAGAAGTTAATCAACCTCACAAGAAAAATAGACTGCGAGCCGAACCGTTTGAAGTCGATTTAGAGAGTCACGAAATCGCTGTTAATGTGGACGGAGAACGTCATACCCTGCTGCTAACTTTAACTGAGTTTAAGTTGTTAACTCACTTCATTCGTTCACCCAAGCGAGTGTTTAGTCGAGGAGAATTATTGGACTCTTGCTTACCTGAAGGCGATGCTCTGGAACGCACAGTTGACAGCCACATCAGCAAGATCCGCAAAAAACTTGAAGCCTATGGAATTCAAGGGATTCCGGCTGGTGTTCGTGGTGTTGGTTACCGTTTTAAGGTTGACCAATGAAACTAAGTGGTTTGAGCCGTCAGATTGCGTTCTCAATGATAAAAATCGCAATCGGATCCGCATTACTTGCGACGATAGGCTCGTTTATTTTTTATTATCTTTGGGATAAATATTGGCCCAATTATATACCGAGTGAGGACGCTCTCGCGCCTTCTTGGCCAGAATGGATTTGGCTCGCACTAACCTGCATTATTGTCATATATGGACCCACCCAGTTTGCAAGTGATTTTGAGCAGTTAATAAAATAGTTATTGCCTTCATATATTCGGCTTATTCATTGGGCATTAATCCCATAGCCTGGATGCAATCTGCTTCTACTTAACTTTATCATTCCGACGGCTTCTTTGAGCCAATGACAGGAGTAGTTTTTAAGTAGCACAGTTTAACTGTCTATTATCCGTTCAAATTCATTTCGCAACTGATGGTGAGTGTTGTAACTCTGTATTTTTATAGCTGTGTTTTTACTACTTAAATGTAATTTGCTTGGTAGTCTTCATCTTTACTGATGACAGCCCAGACTATTCTGGCCAATTTATTGGCTACCGCAATACACGCCTGATTATAGTGTTTTTCTTTCTTGAGCTTTTGAGCCCACAGGCTCAATCTATCGTTTTTTCCTTCACAGTTTTTTAAAACGGTTCTGGCTCCGTGATTAAGCAAAGTTCGCAAGTAAGGATTGCCACGTTTTGTTATTCCTAACAAAACACTCTTTCCTCCGGTCGAGTTCTGCTTTGGAACTAAACCACACCATGCAGAAAAATGACGGCCATTAGCAAAATTATGCCCATCACCTATTGCACCATAAAGAGCTGCAGCGGTGATTGGCCCAATACCCACAACCGTTTGAGCTCGACTGCATGTTTCATTTAACTTTGAAACGCCTTCTACTTTTTTATCATAGGCTTTAATCACTTCATCAAGTTGAAGTAATTCTTCATACAACTCTGAAAATAAGACTCGACTGGAAGCTGTTAATTCATTTTCAGCATCTTCTAGAAACTCGGGTAATGCTTTTCTTAACGCGGCTTTTCCCAAAGATGGAATAATTAAGCCATATTCGGCAAGTAAACCTCGGATTTGATTACCGAGCTGAACTCGATTTTGAACATGCCTATCTCTAATGCGCAATAACATTTGTATATCTTGTTGCTCGATTGACTTAATCGGTACAAAAGTCATGTTACTTCGTTGAGCGGCCTCTGCTATCGCTTCAGCATCATTAAAATCGTTCTTATTTTTTCGTCTATAAGGAACAACATATTGTGGTGCTATCAATTTTACCTCATGGCCAAGCTCTATGAGCTTTCGTCCCCAATGATTAGCACTACCACAAGACTCAATGACAACAAGAGTTGGCTCCAATGTACTAAAGAAAGGAAGGACTTCAGAACGAGTTAGCACTCGTTTTTTAACTTTCTTCCCAACTTGATTAACACCATAAAAATGAAACTTATTTTTTGCTATATCTAAGCCAGCTGTTGTAATCTTCATTGTGGACCTGCCCTTATTTGATGTAGTTTGTCACTTTCATCATGGCTCATTGCGAAGCCGTATAAAAGGGTGGGTCCATTACATTATTCTGCTAGCCGTCAATCTTGCTACTAAGTTATCTCAACGCATTTTGGAACCACTAAGTGCTGTTGCTGAGGGAATGCGGAAACTTGCTGAAGGTGACCTACATTTTCGCGCTAACGTTGGTGACCGTTCATTAGGTGAAGCTGCTTTATTGGTAGACGATTTCAACCTGTTAGCGGATAAACTTCAACGAATGACAGAAGAACACGCATTTTGGAATGCAGCGATCGCCCATGAACTTAGAACCCCAGTGACAATTTTGCGGGGCCGATTACAAGGGTTAGCTGAAGGTGTATTTACGCCAGATAAAACCCAGTTCACTAAACTATTAGTACAAATTGAAGGGTTATCTCGATTAATAGAAGATCTTCGTGTTATTAGCTTAATGAATAGTGATGAATTAAAAATAAATAGGAAAGAAACCAACTTAGCGACAGAAATAAAATTACTTACGGATTTATCAGTAAACATGCTTGATGAAGCCGGCCAACATGTAGAGCTTAATGTAACCACACAACCGGTCTTTTGTGACCCTACCAGAATAAGACAAGCTTTGTTGGCTATATTGGAAAATGCGAGTAAATATGCGCTTCCGGGGGCAATAACCATCTCGACCCAGCTTAAAGATGGTTTTTGTTATTTAAGTGTGGAAGATTCAGGTCCGGGAATTTCACCAGAGTTCATTCCGCATATTTTCACTGCGTTTCGCGGTGCTACGGATAATCCTAAAAGGGGCAGCGGATTAGGCTTGGCTGTTGTCTCAGCGATTGCTACGGCACACAATGGCAATACTCGCTGCTATATTAGCGAGAAAGGTGGGACAGTTATTGAGTTCTGCTGGCCATTTTAAATAATCACCATTGCTCTTTAGGGGTAAGTCACTAGAAACATTATTTTTTTATCCATCATTCAGGCATAGCACTCGCTTGACCAAAAGTGATAGCAAACGGAATACCTAGTTCTCATAAATGAATTCTAAATAGGAGTTATTATCAAAAAAGCATATTACTGATGTAAATGTCCTGTTATGATTTGCGCGTAATAGTCGGGGGGCCAGTAATGGCTGAGATCGAAATTCGAGACCCGTAGAACCTGATTCAGTTAGCACTGACGTAGGGAACTATCACGCTTTGCCACTCGCCGAATCAGCCCGGCAACCTTTGCGAATCTGATCTTCGATCCTTCCAAATGACGGCCAAAGCCAGTTCCTATACGTCGGTAATAGGAGTGGTAATGGCGAATTTTTCAATACAGCGTAATCCTCAAAAAATATCTTCATTAAAAGAACCTAGTACGCCTGTGATCTTGGGTTCTCACTACGTTGATTTAAATCACTTATCGGTCATCCCACTTAATACCATCGTGATAAAGCTAGGCGTTAGCTATGTCTATTAAATCTACGTCTCCTAGAGCAATGCCAGCTAAAACCATCGGCATTCAAATTACCAACGCTTGTTTGCAATATAAGGGTAGCCAAACTCCGACGCTTTCAGGCATCAATATGCAGATCCCAGCTGGACAATGGACGGTGTTACTAGGTCGAAGTGGTTGTGGAAAAACCACGATTCTTCGCTACTTAGCGGGCTTATTGGCTGACAAAGTGGAGTGTCAGGGCGATCTGACGACTACCGACAATTTACTTTTAACTGAACATATCGCTTATATGGCTCAGCAAGATCTACTGCTGCCGTGGCTCAATGTGTTGGATAACGTTTGTTTAAGTTCGCGTTTTAACCATTCTCCAAGAGATTCTCCACAAGAGCAGCAACGTGCACTGAAATTATTGCAGCAAGTCGGGCTGGTGGATTATTGCCATGCCAAGCCGGATCAACTTTCTGGTGGAATGAAACAACGTGTGGCGCTTGCTCGCACCTTAATGCAAGACAAGCCAGTGGTATTGATGGATGAGCCGTTCTCTGCGTTAGATGCCGTGACGCGTCATAAATTACAGACTTTGTCAGCCGAGTTATTGAAAGAGAAAACCGTAGTTTTGATCACCCATGATCCACAAGAAGCCGTCCGGCTAGCCAATCAATTGTATGTACTGCAAGGAACACCAGCCAAAGCGCAATCTCTTGCGGTACCTGAATCGCCGATTCCCCGAGTATTGGATGGCGAATGCGCCGCGTTACAGCAAGCCATTTTGCAGCAATTGGAGAAAGATTATGAGTGAGATGACTCAATACCAATCGCTTTCTCGCCGAGTGAGTCAAAAAGAGCGTGTGACGCATCCTGCGCTACGTTTGCTAGTTACGGTTGTGGTGATTCTCGGCTTATGGCAGTTGGTTGTAGTGATGTTTGATATGCCAAGCTTTATTTTACCTGCGCCAGTCGATGTACTGGATAAATTACTCACTCGATATGATGTGTTGCTTAAACACACTTGGGTAACCGCGCAGGAAATTTTGCTAGGTCTTGCGCTTGGTTTATCGATGGGTTTGCTGTTCGCCTTACAAATGTTGATGTTTGAACCGCTCAAGCGCTGGCTATTGCCGATTCTTATTGCCAGCCAGGCGATCCCAGTATTTGCTATCGCGCCAGTTTTGATGCTTTGGCTCGGTTATGGCATTGCATCGAAAGTGGTGATGGCGGCCATCATTATATTCTTCCCGGTGACGACTTGTTGTTATGACGGCCTGCGTAATACCCCAACGGGTTACCTTGATCTCGCCAAAACCATGGGCGCTTCTAAGTGGCAGTTGTTACGTCATATTCAACTACCGGCAGCCTTACCAACCTTAGCTTCAGGGATTCGTGTCGCGGTAGTGATCGCACCAATTGGAGCCGTCGTGGGGGAGTGGGTCGGATCAAGTGAAGGCTTGGGCTATCTAATGTTACAAGCTAACGCCCGGATGATTATCGATGAAATGTTTGCCGCGTTATTTATTTTGGCAATGCTATCGATCGCCTTGTATTTCATCACCGATAAATTATTGAAAGCCGCTATCCCTTGGGAGAGCAAATAATTAGCCCCTTGAGAAACCAAATGATTAAGCCCTTGGGAAAGCAAATAACGCTCTCCAAGAATCGAAAGCTCAACAGAGCCTAGTAAGTCGTAAACCAACAGGACAATTTAATAAGGAATGATTCGTGAAAATAAACAAATTGCTCAGTGCTGTCACTTTAGTTACCTCGCTTATTTCGACTAACGCGCTTGCCGCAGACAAAGAAATGACCTTAATGCTGGATTGGTTCGTCAATCCAAATCATGGCCCAATTGTGATTGCTAAAGAGCGGGGCTACTTCAAGCAACAAGGTTTAACAGTCAATATTCAAGAGCCAGCTGACCCTAGTACTCCGGCCAAGTTGGTTGCAGCAGGCAAGGTTGATATGGCGATTTCATACCAACCTAGTTTAACCATTGATGTGGCAGCTGGTTTGCCTTTAATTCGCTCGGCAACTCTTGTCGCCACACCGCTTAATACCTTGATGGTGCTGGATAACGGAAAGAATGAAAATCTTGCAGATCTTAAAGGTAAAAAAATTGGTATTGCGATTTCCGGTAATGAAGGAGCAACGGTGGGCACTATGTTAGCGCAAGAGGGCGTTGAGCTTTCTGATGTGCAAATGATCAACGTTGGTTGGGCGCTATCGTCTTCATTAGCTTCTGGCAAGGTGGATGCGATTTGGGGCGGTCTACGTAACTTTGAAACCAACCAATTAGCGCTAGAAGGTTATAAAGCGAAATCTTTCTACCCTGAAGAGCATGGAGTGCCTGCCTATGATGAGTTGGTGTTTGTTGCCAATGCGAAAAGCTACGATAAAGAGATGATCCAAGCTTTCAATACCGCACTACAACAAGCCACTACTTATATCGTTAACCATCCAGAAACCTCGTGGAAAGAGTTTGTCGCCTACGCACCGGATACGCTAGATAACGAGCTTAATCATCGTGCGTGGAAAGATACTTTAACTCGATTTTCACTGCGTCCATCAGCGGTCGATCTCAAACGTTATGACGATTACGCCAAGTTTATGTTTGATAAAAAAATCATCGAGACGCTACCAAAAGCAAAAGATTACGTACCTAGCCTTTAAGCTAAGAGATTTAGTTATAAGGTTTTAACTATGGATTTGATTAATCCTATACCCAAAGTAATTGGAGTTGCAGTGAGGCGACAAGTGAATGAGACCCCATGAGCATAGCTTGCCTATGGCTTTCTTTTATAAAGACACAGGGGGGCGAATGAACGCCGTCAACAAAGCTGCAGCTTCAAGTTCGACGGGTATATATCACCAATTTGAGAGAACCACATTATGAAATACCAAGATTTGATTAACGCTTGTCAGCAAGATTGGCAGCAATACACTGAACATGCTTTTGTTGAGCAATTAGCAAAAGGTACTCTGGCTCAACCTTGTTTTTTACATTATTTAAAGCAAGATTTTTTATTCTTAAAACAATACGCACGAGCTTACGCGTTGGCGATTTACAAAGCTCGTACTTTGGATGATATGCGCCGCGCTTTACCTACGGTACAAGGTTTACTTGATTCTGAACTGTCGCATCATGTGACTTATTGCGGTCAGTGGGGGTTAACCGAAAGTGATTTGGAAAATGAGCCAGAAGATTTTGGCACCGTTGCCTATACCCGTTATGTACTTGATGCTGGCATGACTGGCGATCTCGTCGATCTTTATGCTGCTTTAGCGCCTTGTTCGATTGGGTATGCCGTGATCGGAAAAAGGTTGATAGAAGATGGCGATACTGTTTTGGAAGGCAATCCTTATACAAGCTGGATAAATTTATACGGCGGTGAAGAGTTTCAGTCTGGTGTGGCAAGTGGAGCGGAGCACTTTAATCAGCTATTAGCCGAAATCGATATTAATAGTCAGCGTGGCCGAAACTTGATTGAAGTATTTAAAACCGCAACTCGTATGGAAGTGGCTTTTTGGCAGCAAGGTTTAAACGTTAAATAGGGCTAATTGGAGAATTCACATGTTAATCGAACAAATTACTCAAGCGCTCACTTCGTTACGAGAGCAGAAGCCATTAGTAGTGAACATTACGAATTATGTAGTGATGAATAATACGGCTAATGCGTTATTGGCAATTGGTGCATCTCCTATCATGGCGCATTCAAAACAAGAAATGGCGGAGATGATGTCATTTGCTGGCGCGCTGGTGGTGAATATTGGCACGCTTGATAGTGCTTGGACAGAGCGAATGATGTTTGCCGTCGAGCAAGCCAATGCCAACAACAAAGTAGTGGTGCTTGATCCTGTGGGTTGTGGTGCCAGTCAGTTACGAACCAACACTTCACGTCAAATTGCTCAGTTAGTCAATAAGTTGATCATTCGTGGCAACGCTTCTGAGATTATTGCATTAGCCGGTGAACAAGCGCAAAGCAAAGGCGTAGATGCTTTAGATAGTAGTGATGCGGCATTAAGCGCAGCCAGCTTCTTGGTTAATGAGTATGGTGCGAGTGTGGTGATCTCTGGTGAAACCGACTACATAGTGAGTAATACACAAACCGTAAAACTCAGCAATGGTCATCCCATGATGCCGTGCGTAACGGGGATGGGTTGTACGCTTAGCGCTTTGACCGGAGCATTTGCCGCCGTCGGTGATGAGTCTGGTTTAGCTGCTACAGCGGTGCTTGGTGTAGTCGGTGAGATGGCTGCGGAGCAAGCGCGTGGCCCGGGTAGTCTGCAAATGGCATTGTTAGATGAGTTATATCAACTTGATGTGCAAACGCTGAGTCAACGTCTTAAATTAGAACGTCTTAAATGAGAACCTCTAAACCTAGAGCGTGTGAATAAGGAAGCGCAATGAGCGACTATCGTTTGTATTTGGTCACCGATGATCAACAAGATTTAGCCACACTGAAACATGTAGTCAGTGAAGCAGTGTTAGGTGGCGTTACCATGGTGCAAGTACGCGAAAAACATGGTGATGTGCGTGCTTTTATTGAACGGGCACAAGCAGTAAAAGATATTTTAACCGGCAGTGGCGTACCTTTAATTATCAATGATCGAGTGGATGTTGCACTGGCGATTGATGCTGATGGCGTTCACCTAGGTCAGTCGGATATGCCTGCTGACATCGCTCGTCGGTTAATTGGCCCAGATAAGATCCTTGGCTTGTCGATTGAAAACGAACAACAACTTGCACAAGCCGATACGTTGCCAATTGACTACATTGGTTTAAGCGCCATTTTTGCCACCCCGACCAAAACCAATACGAAAAATCATTGGGGCATTGAAGGTTTGAAAAAGGCGTTGAATACTACCTCGTTACCGATTGTCGGGATTGGAGGCATTAATCAAAGCAATATTCCTGAATTAATGGCAACTGGCGTTCATGGTTTGGCTTTGGTTTCAGCCATTTGTCATGCGCAAGATCCACAAGCAGCGGCCAAATATTTATTAGGCTTAATGAGTTAATTGTCATTGAATAGACGTGCAGGTAATACTCTGTTACGTCTATTCACTTTGTTATACCAAGAATCCACTTATCATGATGTGAGTTATAATACCAACTCCAACAAATAACTGATCATCTTAGCTTGTTAAAAAACTTGCTAACTGCGTTATAAAATTTGTATGTAGAACCACTACGAACAAAAATTTTATGCCTTGTTATCAAGCTTTTTCTCTACGCTAATTTAGCCCACTTACTTATTGGAATTGGTATGACACGATATTAATAAGGGATAAATTCTTGGAACAAACGTCTACCTTTTCGCACTTTCAGCGAGCTTTTAAACGCATCGATCAAAGCAAAAGTTTTCAATGGTTTGTCATTGCGGTGATCATCATTTCAGCCCTAACGGTTGGAGCCCATACCTATTCTTTGCCACCGGCGATGGAGTCGGCCCTCAACATTATGGATATCGCGATCACGGTATTCTTTTTAGTGGAATTAGTGATCCGCTACCTCGCTAGTGATGGTATCCGCTCTTTCTTTAAAAAGGGCTGGAATATTTTCGATACCATTATTGTTATCGGTAGCTTATATCCAGCAGCAGGCTCGACCATCCTTATCGCGAGGCTACTACGTATCTTCCGCGTGTTGCGTTTGGTATCCATGGTTCCGGAGTTACGGGTACTGGTCAATGCATTGATAAAAGCGATTCCTCAGATGGGGTATATCGGATTATTAATGTTTGTCATTTTCTACATTTACGCCGCAATCGGCAGCATGTTGTTCGCCGATATTAACCCAACTTTGTGGAGTGATGTGTCGATCTCAATGCTAACCCTGTTCCGAGTGGCGACCTTTGAGGATTGGACTGATGTGATGTATGAAACCATGGAAGTCTATTCATTAAGTTGGATCTACTACCTAACGTTCATCTTCCTTACCGCGTTCATTTTCTTAAATATGATGGTTGGTACTATTTTGGAAGTGATGTCAGAAGAGCATAAGCAACTACGTGAAGAGCAAAATCCTGATGCGGATACCATGGCGACTTCACAAGAAATGCAGGCGCTTAATGAAAAGCTCGATCAACTGCAAGCGACGTTGGCGGAGATGAATAAAAAGTAGCGTTAACGAGTTAGTTGAGATGTTTATCTAAGTAATCGAGCAGTAAACGAACCTTAGTTGATAAATGATGGTTGTGAGGGTACACCGCCCACACACCATCATTTTTTGTTTGTAGATGAGGCAAAATGGAGACCAATTGACCTGACTCGACATAACTTTCAACGTAGTAGTCAGGAAGTTGGACAATCCCTATTCCTTTAAGCGCAGCATCCAGTAAAGCATAGCCATTATTGCATTTGAGTGAGCCATTGACGGTTAACTTCCTATTATGAAAACGCCAATAATCTAAGGTTCCCACTAAGCAGTTATGTTGCTTGAGATCGTGTAGCGATTCCGGCATGCCTTGTTGACGTAAATATTTGGGCGAGGCGCATAAGTACTGCTGCCTTGGACGTAATTTTTTCGCCATCATGCTTGAATCATCTAGCGTGCCTAAGCGAATCGCTAAATCGACTTTTTCTTCGGTCAGATCGACCAATTGATTGGTTAACCAAAGCTCGATAGTTAAGTCTGGGTATAGCAGACAGAAATCATTAATTAATGGCGCAATATGACTTTCCCCGTAAGCAATGGGTACCGAAACTTTCAGTTGGCCTTGCAAGCTATGATTGAGGTTGGTAACGGATAATTCGGCTTCTTTTAATTGTTCTAGAATCGCCTGACATTGTTGAAAATAATTTTGGCCAATGTCGGTTAATTTAACTTGGCGAGTGGTGCGATAAAACAATTTTACCGACAGGCGTTTTTCTAATTGATTCACCTGACGGCTGATTTGTGCGGTCGATACCGATAGGTGTTTTGCCGCTAAAGTAAAGCTGCCAGTTTCCGCGACAGCTACAAATTCCGATATTCCTTGCCACTGCATCTTTATCACCTATATGTATTAATTGATGTCATATCTTAGCTATTATTACTTAATGGTAAAAGTGTTTTGCAAATACGATCCTTATCATTTAAGTGAGTTTGACTATACTGAAATCAATGAATATCCATTATTAATATTCTCAATAAGGAATTGAAATGACAGCACAAGTAATCAAGTCACGCGCAGCCGTCGCATGGAAAGCGGGTGAGCCTCTTAAGATGGAAACTGTAGATGTGATGCCTCCGCAAGCTGGCGAAGTTCGTGTGAAAATTATTGCTACCGGTGTATGTCATACCGATGCATTTACGCTGTCTGGTGATGATCCAGAAGGTGTTTTTCCTGCGATCCTTGGCCATGAAGGTGGCGGCATTGTGGAATCGATTGGTGAAGGTGTGACATCGGTGAAAGTTGGCGATCATGTTATTCCACTTTACACCGCGGAGTGTGGCGAATGTAAATTCTGTAAATCAGGCAAAACCAACTTGTGTTCTTCGGTTCGTGAAACGCAAGGTAAAGGCTTAATGCCGGACGGTACCACGCGTTTTTCTATTAACGGTGAGCCTATTTACCATTACATGGGAACGTCTACCTTCTCTGAGTACACCGTTTTACCAGAAGTTTCTTTAGCCAAAATCAACCCAGAAGCCGACTTAAAAGAAGTGTGTTTATTGGGTTGTGGGGTAACAACCGGTATGGGCGCGGTGACCAATACTGCGAAAGTGCAACCAGGTGATACCGTGGCTATTTTTGGTTTGGGGGGCATTGGTTTGTCTGCGATCATTGGTTCAACTATGGCTAAAGCGGGTCGAATCATTGCGATTGATATTAATGAATCAAAATTTGAGTTAGCCAAAAAACTAGGCGCAACCGACGTGGTCAACCCGAAAGATTTCGATAAGCCAATTCAAGAAGTGATTGTTGAAATGACCGATGGTGGCGTTGATTACTCATTTGAATGTGTTGGTAATGTGCATTTAATGCGCTCTGCACTTGAGTGTTGCCATAAAGGTTGGGGCGAATCGATTATCATCGGTGTCGCGGGCGCTGGCCAAGAGATTTCAACTCGCCCATTCCAATTAGTCACAGGTCGAGTTTGGAAAGGATCGGCTTTTGGTGGTGTAAAAGGTCGTTCACAATTACCTGATTACGTAGAGCGTTACATGAAAGGTGAGTTTAAGTTGAATGACTTTATTACTCATACGATGGGCTTAGAAGATATTAATGACGCGTTCGAATTGATGCATGAGGGTAAGAGTATCCGCAGTGTGATTCATTACTAATCTTCTTCGTTCTTGAACTTACAGCGTTGTTGACTGCGTGCACTCACCCCAATCACATAGGCGAGCTATGCTCATGGGGCTTCGCTTACTTGTCGCCTAGCTGTAAGTTCAATTACTTTGAAGATTGAATCGTGGCTAGGAAGCTTGTTATTTGTGTTTCAAGTGTAAACTCTTTATCGAGACACGAGACACGAGACACGAGACACGAGACACGAGACACGAGACACGAGACACGTAAAAATGGTAGATGGATATTTATGAAACAGTTGAATTCAAATCAGTGTTTTGGTGGGCAACAACAGCAATTTGAGCATGATTCATCAGTGCTTAATTGCCAAATGCGCTTTTCGATTTTTTTACCACCGCAAGCGTCAGAGTCGAATAAAGTGCCAGTGTTATATTGGTTATCCGGCTTGACTTGCAGCGATGAAAATTTTGTCCAAAAAGCTGGCGCGCAACGTATGGCGGCGGAATTAGGCATTGCGATTGTTGCGCCTGATACCAGCCCTCGTGGTGACGATGTGGCGGATGATGAAGCTTACGATCTTGGTAAAGGGGCGGGGTTTTATCTTAATGCTACTCAAGCGCCTTGGGCTAAGCATTATCAAATGTATGATTACATTGCCTATGAGCTACCCGCGTTGATTGAAGCGCATTTTCCGGTAAGCGATAAGCGTTCTATTTCTGGACACTCGATGGGCGGTCATGGCGCGTTAACGATTGGTTTGCGTAATGCGCCAAGGTTTAAGTCGATTTCGGCATTTAGCCCGATTGCTAGCCCACTGCATTGTCCGTGGGGGCACAAAGCTTTAACGGCTTACTTGGGAGATGACCAAGCATTGTGGGTTAAGTATGACTCCGTGGAATTGATGAAAAAAATCAAAGGTAATGAAGCCTACCTACCGCCGATTAAAGTTGATCAAGGTTTGTCGGATAACTTCTTGGAAGAGCAATTGAAACCGCAACTTTTGGAAAATGCGGCTAACGATGTGAACTATCCTTTTGAAATTAATCTTCGTGATGGTTATGACCACAGTTATTTCTTTATTGCGAGCTTCATTGATGATCACATTAAGTTTCATGCGAACTATTTATTGGCATAACTGCTGATAATAAAAGTCGTGAGTATGAAATAAACAACCAATAAACAACAAAAAGGGCAGCTATTGGCTGCCCTTGTTTTTAGCGTTTTTCTGCAAGCCTGAGTTGTTTAACTTGCGGCTTTGCTTTCTTTTTGCATTGCGGCTGAAGCATCGATTACTTCAGAGCCTTGAGACTCTTCTTCTCTTTCTTTTAATAATTCATTGAAAGCAATACGAGCTTGTTGAGCTTCTTCAGATGCCGCAAGCTTGACTTCTTTCGCAGCCATCGCTTCGGTAGTGAGGCGGTCTAGCTCTTTTTGCATCTCACTTGGAATGTCACCAAGCTCTAAACCATTGTCACCATAAGTGAGCGCTTCCTCGCGGATCTGTTTTTTCAATTTCCAAATCGCTTTGAGGGCTTCGCGCTCATCATTAGCCGCTTCAATAGCGGTGGCTTTTAACTCTTCAAATTTTGCCAGAGCCATACCTTCAGTCGACCAAGGATCCACTTCGGGTAAGTCTTCGATATTGATCACAGGATCTTGGTAACCGTCTTGGTGCGATAAGTCGAGAGAGGCAGCTTTGATGATGGATAGCATCAACATGGCGACGATGGCAATTAAAGGTAAGCCTCCGACAATCGCTGCTGTTTGTAGTGTCGATAAGCCACCCATAAACATCAGTACCGCAGGCATAAATGATAGCGTAAATGCCCAGAACAAACGGTTCCAACGCATTGGCTCTTCGGTTACATCATTTTGTACCACAGAGGCTAAGATGTATGAGATTGAGTCAAAGGTGGTGGCGGTAAATAGAACACATAAAATAGTAAATACCGCAATGACAAATGTGCTCATCGGCAGCTGTTCTAAAATGGAGAAGATAGCGGCTGTTGTCCCTTGTTGTTGCAAAATAGCCACTACATCAACTGTGCCAGATAGCTGTAACGACAGTCCGTAGTTGCCTAAGATCATAAAGAACAAGAAGCAACCTAGTGAACCAAAGAAAATAGAACCTGCCACCATTTGCTTAATCGTACGACCCCGTGAGATACGAGCAATAAATAAACCCATGCTTGGCGCAAACACTAACCACCAAGCCCAGTAGAAAATAGTCCAGTCTTGTGGGAAGTGGGTATCTTTAAAGTCTCCGTAGCCACCAAATGGTTCCGCCCAAGACGCCATTCTAAAGAAGTGGGTTAGCATACGGCCTAATGAATCAAGTCCGGTTTCAACTAAGAAGTTGGTTGGCCCGACGACAAAGATAAAGGCAAGTAGGCCAATGGCACCCCAGAAGTTGATGTTACTTAATAGTTGGATACCTTTGGACATCCCGGCATAAGCAGAATAAGCAAAAATCATGGTACACACGAGTAGTACCCCAAGTTGCACCATGGTGGTTTTAGGAATACCAAATAAGTTATTCAAACCTTCGGTGATAAGTGGCGCAGCTAAACCTAATGTTGTCGCACCACCACCAAGTAAACCGAAGATAAATAGTACATCGATGGTTTTACCTAACCAACCGTGAGCGCGTTTTTCACCAATGACAGGCATTAAAGCGGCAGACACTTTTAGTACAGGTTGTTTACGCACATAGTAGAAGTAGGCGATTGGAATGGCTGGAACTAAATAGATTGACCACGCAATCGGGCCCCAGTGGAAAATACCATAGGTAGCAGCCCAGCGAATCGCTTCATCACTGCCAGGTTCTAGTTGGAATGGTGGGTTTAGATAATAAAAGGCCCACTCAATGGTGCCCCAATATAAAATACTGGCCCCAATACCGCCACAGAACAACATGGCTGCCCATGAGCCAGTTTTAAACTCTGGCTTTTCATCCGGCTCACCCAGCTTAATTTGGCCGATATCGGAAAAAATAATATAAATCATAAAGAAGAATGCCGCTAACCCAAGAATCAGGTATAGCGTACCGACTTCATCGGTCATGAAGGTTTTGGCGATGGCGATCCATTCAGCGCCTTTTTCGGGGAAAATCAATAAAGGTACAACGGCTGCGAATAATACGAATAACGCACCAAAGAAGGTGGGTTTATCAATTAAAGCAAAGGGATTTTTTTGCGTGCTCATAATAGCTACTCCTAAGCAAAATACGACAATCCATTAATTAAAATGCCACCTTTAAATTGTGGCTTCACATGAAAAATAACACTTTTCATATAAAATAATAAGATTAAAGTCTGATTTTTTGTCTTTTTTGATTTTTTAATTTGATATTTATTGATTATGTGGATTTTTATGCTTAATGCATTTTTCTGGTGTATGTTAGTGGCTTTTATCATTAGCTCCAACAACCTGCGCACTAGATAAAAAGGTTTGGAACCGCTTAACATTGTTAGAACGAATTTTTTGATAGAAAGAGGAGTGTGAACTTAGATTCCGGCTCCTTTTTTTTGTTTTCAATATTGACATATCTTAGTTTAGATAAATGGCAAGAAAATAGCTTGAAAATACGTTATATCTCATTAAAAATCGCTTAACTTCTATTATCTCAGTGATCATATTTTTCACTTTTATTTAAAGTATATTTCTTGTGTGATTATTTAACGTATTGAATATTAGTGGTTTTTATATTCTTGTGTTTATTTGTGAGAAGTTAGTTTTCATTTTTAGATGGTGAGTTGTTGTTTGTGTGTAAGCATAATGTTCTAAATGTAACTAGATGTTTGTAAATGTAATGTTTGCACATGCTTGTTGTGTTTTGTTGTTTTCCTCTGCGTGTTTTTCTTCGTTTTTTCTCTTTAGATCGGCAAGTTAGACATTGGAAATAACAAATAAAAAGCAGTAAATGTTAGTTAACATGCCGCTAAATGTGGCTATTGGTTAATAAAACTGCGTTGTTTACCACTCGGTTGTTTCGTTTATATCCACAATGTGACAGCAACCCTTAAACATCGAGAATTAGAATGGAAGCCTCAAGATATAAAAGTATCTTGTCACGAGTGGGGATGCTTAGTGCAGCCCTTCTTTTGTCAGGGTGTAAATCTGCTTTGCTTGATCCTAAAGGGGTCATTGGCATTCAAGAAAAAGAACTGATCATCACCGCATTATTGCTGATGTTGATCGTGGTTATCCCCGTCATTTTAATGACAGTCTTTTTTTCTTATAAATACCGTGCTAGCAATACCGATGAAAAATATGATCCAGAATGGGCGCATTCAACCAAGATTGAAGTGGTGGTGTGGACTGTTCCTATCATTATTATTGCCATTTTAGGCACCATCACTTGGCGCACCACTCACGAATTAGAGCAATCTAAACCGCTAGTGAGTGAAGTCGATCATATGACCATTGAAGTTGTTTCTTTAGATTGGAAGTGGTTGTTTATTTACCCTGAACAACATATTGCAACGGTGAATTACGTTGCTTTCCCTAAAGATGTCCCTGTTAAGTTCAAAGTTACTTCAGACAACATCATGAATTCTTTCTTTATTCCTCGTCTTGGCAGCCAGATCTATGCGATGCCAGGCATGATGACTAGTGTTCATCTTATGGCGAATGAAGCAAATGATTATAAAGGTATTTCGGCTAGTTATAGTGGTGACGGTTTTTCTGGGATGAAATTTACAGCCCATGTTACTGACACGCCAGAGCAGTTTAATGACTGGGTAAACAGCGTTAAATCGAATAAGAATGCCTTAGTCATGAATGATTTTGACGGCTATCGCCAGCTTGCTAAACCAAGTGAAAATGTACCAGTAACGTATTACTCAAGCGTTCCTGAGCATTTGTTTGCCGATGTGGTTAAGCAGTATAAAGGTTCTCTGAATTCATCCGATGAAGGTATGAATCAAGGGCACCATATGGACATGGCACAACATTAAAGGGTAGGAAATACTATGTTTGGAAGTATCTTTGGAAGACTTTCCCTCGACAGCGTGCCATACCATGAACCCATTATCGTGGTGACATTGGCAGTGATCGCTCTGGTAGGGATAGCATTAGTTTCAGCCATTACTTATTACGGTAAATGGCAATACTTATGGTCAGAATGGTTTACGTCGATTGACCATAAAAAAATTGGTTTCATGTATATTGCGGTTGCATTAATCATGTTGATTCGAGGTTTCTCGGATGCCGTGATGATGCGTAGCCAACAATTGCTTTCTTCTGCAGGAGAGGCAGGCTACTTACCTCCTGAGCACTATGACCAAATCTTCAGTGCTCACGGTGTGATCATGATTTTCTTCGTGGCGATGCCTTTGATCATTGGTTTGATGAACATTGTCGTACCACTGCAAATTGGTGCACGTGATGTGGCATTCCCATATTTGAATAACTTGAGCTTCTGGTTATTTGTGGTAGGTGTGATTCTGACTAACGTTTCTTTAGGTGTGGGTGAGTTTGCTCGTACCGGTTGGTTAGCGTACCCACCTTTGTCCGGTATTAAAGCCAGCCCAGGTACTGGAGTTGATTACTGGATTTGGGCACTGCAAATATCGGGCGTAGGTACTACGTTATCGGGTGTGAACTTCTTCACGACGATTATGCGTATGCGTACACCATCAATGCCGTTAATGAAGATGCCAGTATTCACTTGGGCTTCATTATGCGCCAATATCTTAATTATTATCTCTTTCCCAATTTTGACAGTGACCATTGCGTTACTGACGCTTGACCGTTACATCGGCACCCATTTCTTCACTAATGATATGGGCGGCAACATGATGATGTACGTCAACTTAATCTGGGCATGGGGACATCCGGAAGTTTACATCTTAGTACTGCCGATATTCGGTGTGTATTCAGAAGTCGTTGCAACGTTCTCTCGTAAGAAGCTATTCGGCTATACCTCATTAGTTTGGGCTACCGTGGTTATTACCATCTTAGCGTTTGTGGTTTGGTTGCATCACTTCTTTACCATGGGTTCAGGGGCGAACGTTAATGCCTTCTTTGGTATTGCCACCATGATTATCTCGATTCCAACTGGGGTTAAGATCTTCAACTGGCTATTTACTATGTACCGTGGTCGCGTTGAGTTTACTTCTCCAATGCTTTGGACTATCGGGTTCCTGATCACCTTTACCGTTGGTGGTATGACAGGGGTATTGATGGCGGTTCCAGGAGCGGACTTCGTTCTACACAACAGCTTATTCTTGATTGCTCACTTCCATAACGTAATCATTGGTGGTGTGGTATTTGGTTGTTTTGCTGGTGTGACTTACTGGTTCCCGAAAGCAACAGGTTTCACGCTTAATGAAACATGGGGCAAACGTGCCTTCTGGTGCTGGATCATCGGCTTCTTATTTGCCTTTATTCCACTATACGCACTTGGCTTTATGGGGATGACTCGTCGTTTGAGTCAACACATTGACCCTGAATACTTCCCGTTATTAGCTACGGCAGCGTTCGGTACCTTCATTATTTTCTGTGGCGTACTGTGTCAAGCGATTCAATTTATTGTGAGTGTGCGTGATCGTGAACAAAATCGCGATTTAACGGGGGATCCGTGGAATGCTCGTACTCTTGAGTGGGCAACTTCATCACCACCGCCATTTTATAACTTTGCCAAAATCCCGAAAGGCGATGAAATTGATGCGTTTTGGTATCAGAAGCAACGTGGCGAAGCAGGTGTAGAGGCTAAGTTGGCTGAACAAGAAGAATACGCTCCAATTCATATGCCGAAAAATACCGCGACAGGTATGGTTATTTCTGGTTTTGCTTTGATCTTTGGTTTCGCCATGATCTGGTATATGTGGTGGTTAGCTGCCGTTGGTTTCATCGGTATTGTCGTGACTGCGATTGTGCATAGCTTTAATGAAGATCGTGATTACTATGTCTCGGTTGAGGAAATTAAAGCAATAGAAAATGCGCATAAAGAGCAGTTGAGAAAAGCAAAATCTCAGCAAACAGCCCCATCGGGTGATGATGAAGATATGGAGGTCGATTATGCACGCTAATACTGCGGTTGAGCATGGTCATCATGATGATCACGATCATCATGACGCGAATGAGATGAAGCAATATGGCTTCTGGATTTACTTGATGAGTGACTGCATTCTATTTGGTAGTTTGTTTGCTACTTATGCGGTACTCGTAAATGCCACTGCTGGTGGGCCAACAGGTAAAGATATTTTCGAGCTGCCATTTGTGTTTGTCGAAACTATGCTGCTGCTATTAAGTAGTATCACTTTTGGTTTCGGTATTATTGCGATGAAACGTGAAGATGTCGCTGGCTTAAAACGTTGGCTACTGATCACCGCATTACTCGGGCTTGGCTTTATCGCGATGGAAGTCTATGAATTCCATCATTTGATTGAAGAAGGTTTTGGGCCACAGCGTAGTGCGTTCTTATCGGCATTCTTTACTTTGGTCGGCACGCACGGATTACACGTAACTTTTGGTCTTATTTGGTTGTCTGTATGCTACTTCCAATTAAGCTCTAAAGGGTTGAATGATTTAATGAAAGGCCGTTTTTACTGCTTAAGTTTATTCTGGCACTTCTTAGATATCGTTTGGATCTGTGTATTCACTATCGTGTACTTACTAGGGGTGATCTAATGTCAAATTCAGCAGTATCAAAAGACCACCAAGACTCTGGTGCTAAAGGCTATATTATTGGTTTTATCGCTTCATTAGTGTTGACGATTATTCCGTTTTATTTTGCTTACACTGGTGTGTTATCACGCGAGGCGACGATCGAAATTTTGATCATTACCGCAGTGGTTCAGTTATTGGTTCATCTTGTGTATTTCTTACACATGGATAGCTCTGAAAAAGGCCGGTTTAACGCACTGTCTTTTGCGTTTACGGCCGTGATCGTTTTCATCGTAATTGCAGGTTCAATCTGGATTATGTGGAACTTGAACCATAACATGATGATGTAGGTTGTAACTCATGTTGAAAGAATACGTATCCATCACCAAACCCGGCATTATTGTTGGCAATTTGATCTCTGTTTTAGCAGGTTACTTTCTAGCGGCTAAATCAGAGCCTGCTACATTGAGTTTGCTGTTGTTTACTATGCTAGGCGTGGCGTTGGTCATAGCCTCTGGCTGTGTGATTAATAACATTTTTGATCGTGATATCGATTTTAAAATGTCACGAACTCAGAATCGCACCATGGTGAAAGGTGGAATCAAGGCTGATCACGCCTTTCTTTACGCCTTGGTGATGTTACTGGCAGGTACTGGATTGCTGTATAAAATGGCCAACCCATTATCAGCAGTAATGGTGCTGCTTGGATATGTGTTTTACGTATTCTTTTATACCATGTGGTATAAGCGAACCTCGGTATACGGCACTTTAGTCGGCAGTGTATCGGGGGCGATTCCACCATTAGTGGGCTATCTTGCCGTGACTAATTACATTAGTTTTGAAGCGGTATTACTGTTTAGCTTGTTCTGTTTATGGCAAATGCCGCACTCGTATGCGATTGCCATGTTCAGAATGCAAGACTATGAAGACGCGGGTATTCCGGTACTTCCAGTCGTAAAAGGAATACAGCGCGCTCGTCAGCATATGATGGCATATGTAGCGGCATTTTCGTTGGTTGCACTTGGTCTGTATGCTTTTGGGCACACTGGCTATGAGTATTTAGCGGTCGCTGCATTATCTTGCTTTGCATGGTCAAAAGTAACCTTTCGAAGCATGGATGAATCGAATTATATTCAATGGTCTAAATCGGTATTTAAGACGTCACTATTAGTGGTTATGGCATTTAGCTCAGTGCTCGGTTTAGAGTTGATACCATTGTCATTTTTGTAGACGATTATTTGAAAAAGGCCAACTTGAAAACGACCTTTTCAAGTAAATTTACATTTCAAAAATGATGGTTTAGTTTTTCATGAATGTAAGCATAATGGATGGAATGTAATCAAGATGTTGCGTACTGATTGTTTTATTTGCTTGTTGTTTAAATAGTCAGATTCCGACAAATTGTTTGCTGTAAATTGAGCGTCGCTGAAATGTATTTAGGCTTAAAATCCTAGTCGTTTCAATTGGAATAGCGATGTATCTCTCTGGGAAAACCTAGTGAAACTCCAAGTTGACTAGTGAAAAATGAAAAAACACCAAACCTCCCCAGTTTGGTGTTTTTTTATATGTATCTATCTAATAATTCAGTTTATGAATCAAATAACACTCGCCTAAAAATTAAACACGAATTACACTCATCCGCCGTTCTGACCTCTTTGGTTTTCTCTATGTATCTGTTTAGAGAAGAGAGGCAGCGTGTATTTTTTAAAGGATAAAAATGAACGTTGTTTTGACTGAAGATGTGATTGATTTGCCTTTGGTGAATGAATCACTATTCCATACTATGGCCGAAAATATTGCTCATCAAGGTTATAGCATTCACCCTAATGCACTTCCTCTTAATTTACTCAATCAATTGCATCACCATGTACATAGCATGCCTGATGAGAACTTTAAACGTGCAGGAATTGGCCGTGAAGATAAACTGATGCTCAATCAGTTTGTGCGTAAAGATGAAGTGTGTTGGATTAATGGAGAAAGCGAGGCAGGGCAAGCATGGTTGAGTTGGGCTGCCGAATTACAACGCTACTTAAATCGACACTTATTTTTAGGGCTTTTTTCATTTGAAAGCCACTTTGCTCATTACTCACCGGGGGATTTTTATAAAACGCATAAAGATGCCTTTAAGGGAGAATCTAATCGTATTATTAGCTTAGTGGTGTACTTAAACCCCGATTGGATTAAAGAAGATCAAGGGGAATTAGTGATCTATCGAGAAGAGAGCAGCGATGAGCTTGTACGTGTCACTCCTAGCTTTGGGACGGTTGCTATTTTTCTCAGTGAAGACTTTCCTCATGAGGTACTACCTGCTAATCGTGATCGTTATTCAATCGCGGGTTGGTTTCGAGTGAATGGTTCGGGAGTAAATAAAGTCGACCCACCGCGATAACGCTGTTTACTATTCTAACCCTCAAATCTTTTACTAACCTTAAGTATTGATTGTTTAAATGAATGCTTGAGGTTAAGTGGTTTATTTATATAGATAAAAATATTTTTATGAAAACGATCACTTACACTTACTAAGGTATATGATATGGAAAGGTAAGTTTATAAAGGATATTCAGAATTGAAAAGAGCATGGATTGAAGAGTGGTTTCCCGGCTTATCTCAATTAAAGTCTTATGAAAGAGCTTGGCTTGGCGATGATATAAGAGCGGCACTTTCGGTGGTCGCTGTTGCCTTGCCCGTTGCGATTGCTTATGCGCAATTAACCGGGGTAAGCGCGATAGTTGGTTTGTATTCCTGCGTTTTACCTATGTTAGTTTATGCCTTAATGGGAACCTCCAAACAATTAATTGTTGGCCCAGATACGGCAACTTGTGCGGTGATTGCGGCCGTGGTGACACCGCTTGCTGCTGGCGATACGGTTAAGCATTGGCAGTTAGTTATCACCATGACAGCCATGACCGGTGTGTGGTGTTTGATTGCGAGCCGATTTAAACTCGGTGTATTTGCAGATTTTCTTTCTCGTCCTATTTTGCTTGGGCTACTTAATGGTGTATCGATCACCATCATAGTTAGTCAGTTTTTTAAAGTCTTCGGTATTACCTATAACCAACCGAACCTCATTGAACAGGTGTGGGAAGCGCCTTCGCAATTGGTCAATATTCATTGGCAAACACTGTTAGTAAGTGCCATGACAGTTGGTGTTTACATTTTTTGTAAGAAGCTACGACCAACTTGGCCTGCCGCGATGCTCGCAATCATTATTTCTAGCCTTTTCGTTTGGCTTGGCGATTTCCAATCGGTTGGTGTGGGTATTGTCGGAATGGTTGAAGGTGGACTACCGGTTTTTCAAACTCCTGAATTTGATATAGGTCTAAGCCGAGAGTTAGTGATGCCTGCACTTAACTTAGCGATGGTGAGTTTTGTTAGTATGATGATTACCGCGCGTAGTTTTGCCGCTAAAAATGGTTATGATATTGATGCGGATAAAGAATTTCGTGCACTTGGTATGATCAATATTGCTTCGGCGTTTTCTCAAGGTTTTGTGGTCAGTGGTACCAGTTCAAGAACGGCAGTGAATGATGCCAATGGCGGTAAAACGCAGCTGGTTTCCATTATTTCTGCTGCCATTATTGCTATTGTGGCGGTGATTGCTTATCAACCATTACAGTTTATTCCTGTCGCCGCGTTAGGTGTCGTCTTGATTGTAGCGTCAATATCGTTAATTGATTTAAAAGGTATTTGGGGGCTACGTAAGCGAGATAAGGATGCATTTTATTTATCCAGCATCACTTTTATTGCCGTGTTGGTAATTGGTGTTATTCCGGGGATTACGCTGGCGGTATTGCTTGGATTGTTCCAATTTTTGCGAATTATAATGCGTCCTACTGATCAAGTACTAGGCCTTGACACTAAAGGGACTGTGAGAAGTTTAGGTAAATCAGGAAAAGCCAAAGCGATTCCAGGTCTCGTGATTTATCGTTTCAATTCACCGTTAACCTACTTTAACGCTGCGCACTTTAAACGGCGTTTATTATTCCAAGTGGCTGAAGCAGGCTCTAATGATGTTAAATGTGTGATTATTGATGCGGTGGCAAGTTTCACTCATTTAGATCTGACAGTGATGGCTGTGATCAGCGATATCCAAGTTATCTTAAAAAAACGCGGTATTCGCTTAGTGTTTGCAGGTCATAAGCGGCGTCTTAAGCAATGGTGTGATTTGGCTGGAATTAAGGTTGGAGAAGAGGGCATTCGACTGCGTGCAGATATGTACCTCGCCATTAAGATGAGTGGCTGTTACTTAGAAGCGGTAAGTGAAGGCCAAGTCCCTGAAGTGGTAAAAGAAAAATTACCGGAAGAAAGGGAGCATGCACCTGCTGAGGTATAACGATATAAATAAAAACGAGCTCGTAATGAGCTCGTTTTTGTACTAGGTCAGTGTTATCAAATATCAAACATCTTGACGAATTAAGTAGTCAAAAGCACTTAAGCTTGCTTTAGCGCCATCACCCATCGCAATGATGATTTGTTTGTAAGGCACTGTAGTTGCATCGCCTGCAGCAAAAACGCCTGGTAGGCTAGTTTCGCCGCGATCATTTACGATGATCTCACCACGTTCAGAGAGTTTTACTTCACTATCTTTTAACCATTCGGTATTTGGAACTAGGCCAATTTGGACAAAGATACCTGATAGCTCGATTTCTTTGATTTCATCGGTGTTGCGATCTTTGTATTTTAGACTCGTGACACGTTTACCATCACCAATCACTTCAGTGGTTTGAGCCATGGTAATAATATGGATATTAGGTAATGAATTTGCTTTATTAATCAGTACTTGGTCTGCACGTAGTACATCTGCAAATTCCAGTACCGTGACATGCTCTACAATGCCAGCAAGATCAATCGCTGCTTCAATACCTGAATTACCGCCACCGATCACTGCAGTACGTTTGCCTTTGAATAATGGTCCATCACAGTGTGGGCAGTAAGCGACACCTTTATTACGATACTCTTGCTCACCCGGTACATTCATTTCACGCCAGCGCGCTCCTGGGCTAAGGATGATACTTTTACTTTTTAATGTAGCACCACTTTCAAGTGAAACATGAATAAGGCCATCTTCATTATGAGTCGCCCCCATAATTTTATCGGCTTGTTGCTCGGTTACCACATCAACATCGTATTCTTTTAGATGTTCAGCCAGATCGGTTGCTAGTTTTGGCCCTTCAGTGCGTTTCACTGAAATAAAGTTTTCAATCGCCATGGTATCCATAACTTGTCCACCAAAGCGCTTGGCTACTACGCCAGTGCGAATGCCTTTGCGGGCAGCGTATAGAGCTGCGGCACTACCTGCAGGGCCACCGCCGACCACTAGCACATCATATGGCGCTTTTTCGTTTAAGCTAGCAGCGGCTTTTTTGGCTGCTCCATCATCAAGCTTTCCAAGAATTTCATTTAGCGTCATGCGGCCTTGGCCAAATAACTCACCATTCACAAAGACACTTGGTACGGCCATGATGTCGCGTTTTTTCACTTCATCTTGGAAGAGCGCGCCGTCAATCATGGTGGTGCGAATGTCAGGATTAATAGCGGACATCATATTGAACGCTTGAACGACATCTGGGCAGTTTTGACATGACAGAGAAATAAAGACTTCCACATCAAGCTTTTTGTCCAGTTGGTGGATTTGCTCAATCGTTTCACTTTCCAATTTAATTGGATGACCACCGGTGTGCAGTAGGGCTAAAACTAACGAAGTAAATTCATGGCCCATTGGTAAGCCAGCAAAGCGTAATTGCGTACCTTTATCTGGGTTAACCACAGACATAACGGGCTTACGGTCGCTTGCTGCATCATCGCGTAAGACGGTAATAAATTGGCTTAACTCAGCAATTTCGTTAGCCAGTGCAAGAATATCCTGTGAAGCTTTGCTTTCATCTAGGCTAACCACTAGTTGGATATCATGTTTTATATTGGCTAAATACTGTTCTAATTGTTGTTTGATCGCTTGTTCAAGCATGGTATGACACCTTACATTCTTTAAATTAGAGTGGTTACTCTGGATAAAATCTAAAATGAAAATGATTCAGGGGGAGAGCGAATCAGCAACATAGGTCGTCAGAAGTAATATTGCCGACCCGCTCTCTATTTATCAGTCAGTAGCGGGGGACTACCGACTGTTTACTATTTATTGTGGCTAATTAAATTTTGCCTACTAGGTCAAGAGAAGGGGCTAAAGTCGCTTCTCCTTCTTTCCACTTCGCAGGGCATACTTCACCTGGGTGTGCAGCTACGTATTGTGCAGCTTTTACTTTACGAAGTAGGTCTTCTGCATCACGGCCAATACCTTCGGCTGTAATTTCCATCGCTTGAATCGTACCTTCTGGATCGATAAGGAATGTTGCACGGTCTGCAAGACCTTGACCTTCACGCATAACACCAAAGTTGTTAGTGATGTTGCCTGTTTGGTCACCTAGCATGTAGTACTGAATTTTTCCGATAGTCTCAGAGCTATCGTGCCATGCTTTGTGAGTGAAGTGAGTATCGGTTGATACTGAGTAAACTTCTACACCACGTTTTTGTAGTTCTTCGTAGTGGTCAGCAAGGTCTCCTAACTCCGTTGGGCATACAAACGTAAAATCTGCTGGGTAGAAGAAAAATACCGCCCATTTACCTAATACGTCTTTTTCTGAAACCTCAACAAACTCGCCGTTTTTGAATGCTGTTGCGTTGAATGGTTTGATTTGAGTGTTAATCATAATATTGCCTTTCCTTTTTTTAAAATTCTAAAGTCTTTCTGAAATCTAAAGGGGCAATGCGTTATTGCGCCTCGTTTGTTGCTTACGGGAAGTATATTCACATTGTTTGAATGTTTTGAAAAATAGATTGTTCTTATTGTATTGATAGGCTAATCCTATTGTCTGTAGTGAGAGAAGGGAGTAGCTTAATTGAGTCAATAATATCTAATTGGCTATAAATGAGATAAGCTAGGCTGAATTCTCCTTTTCTATAAGTAGCCCCACCTCTGTAATGAAAATACCTAAACAAATGCAATCTTTAGTTGAAGATGGCGTCGTTGATGACGTAATTAGCCAACTTATGAGTGGCAAAGAAGCGTCAGTCTATATCGTGCGTTGTGGCGATGAAATTCGTTGCGCCAAAGTGTATAAAGAAGTCAATCAACGTAGCTTTAAGCAAGCGGTGCAATATAGAGAAGGGCGCAAAGTAAAAAATAGTCGTCGTGCTCGTGCCATGGAAAAAGGCTCAAAGTTTGGTCGTGGTGAACAAGAAGCCGTGTGGCAAAGTGCAGAAGTGGATGCGTTATATGCTTTGAAAGCGGCTGGAGTCAGAGTACCTGAACCTTACGGTGTCGTTGATGGTGTTTTGTTGATGGAACTGATCACTGACGAAGAAGGATTTGTTGCTCCTCGTTTAAATGATGTTTCTATGTCAGCGGAGCAAGCCTTAGAAGATCATGATGAAATGATCGAGTACATCAAACGAATGTTGTGCGCAGGTATCATCCATGGCGATTTGTCAGAATTTAACGTGCTGGTGGATGAATATGGCCCTGTTATCATTGATTTACCCCAAGCCGTCAATGCTTCTGCTAATAACAATGCAGAGTGGATGTTTGCTCGTGATGTTAACAACATGCGCAGCTATTACGGCCAATATGTTCCAGAACTAGAGCAGACTGAATACGCCAAGGAAATGTGGCAACTTTATCAAGCCGGGGAGTTATTTCCCGATACTAAACTGACAGGTTTGTTTGTAGAGTCAGACGAATTAGCTGACGTAGAATCCATTCTAGATGAAATTGATGCGGCAAGGTTAGAAGCTGAAACTCGTGAATTAAGAAAGAGTGAATCGGAACAAGAATAAAAGAAAAGCGGACGCGGGTTAAAATCCCGCCAGCGCATCTGAATCCGATTCTAGTTTTTAAAGTATAAAAATCAAAAAGGCCGCTAAGTATGAGAACTTAGCGGCCTTTCCAATCGATTGGTGGAGCTGGCGGGATTTGAACCCGCGTCCGAAAATCATCCATCATTGGTACTACATGCTTAGTCGATCTTTAATTTCACCACCGACCTGCGAACCGACACGCTAGTTGATGGCTATCCTGAATTATTTTTAATGCTTTGTCTCTCAGGCTGGAGACTCCACACGAGTTTGTTTGGTTTTGACTCTCTGTTATTCCCCGTCTTACAAACGGAAGCTAGGGCAGAAAGGCTCTCAGCAGGTTATTAAGCTGCTAGTGCGTAGTTTTCGTCGTTTGCGACTATTTTTTTGCGGCTTTTAACGTGGCAAACCGCCCCACGACATGCACCTCAGACTTACAAATTCCCGTCGAATCCTGAATCAGCCCCAAGGGTTGTTTGATTGATTTTGAACTACTCATCAAAATGTCAAACTTGCGCTTTCACGCTTTGTATCTTTACTAAGTATTGTGATACTCGATACTTCAAACGCATAGTAACATAAAACCTTTAAGAGTCTAGTGACTTGCGTTTAAGTGGTTAACATTAACCCACTTGTTGTTTATTACTTGGAACAGAGTGTTAGCGTAAGCTGCTCTTCATAATTCGAGCTTTGTCACGCTGCCAATCTTGGTTCTTTTTATCATCGCGTTTGTCGTGAAGTTTCTTACCTTTCGCGACACCAATTTTCATTTTTACCCAAGATTTTGACCAGTAAAGCGATAGGGCAACTAATGTCATGCCTTCTCTATTCACTCGACCAAACAGGTTATCTAATTCTCGGCGGTTTAGTAATAATTTACGAACACGTGTCGGATTAGCAACAATGTGGGTAGAAGCTTGTTGAAGTGGTATGATTGAGGCGCCACTTAGGAATGCTTCACCATCGCGAAGAAAGACGTAGCTTTCTGCGATATTGGCTTTACCTTGACGTAAAGATTTTACTTCCCAACCTTGCAGCTCAAGACCAACTTCTATTTCATCATCAACGAAATATTCGTGTCGAGCTTGCTTGTTAAGAGCGATAGTATTACTACCGGCTTTTGATTTTGATTTTTTCTTTGCCATAATGGCCTCATTATACGGATTGCTTTTATTTTGGCGAATCCTTTTGTTCGATTCTTGATAATATTTTGTTTATTTTCGAGAATTTGCTTCATGGCTCAAATTAGGAAGAAGTATGCCCCAGGTTAATCGTTCGGCATTAGTGTCGTTTAGTGCTCAGCAAATGTATGATTTGGTCAATGATGTTGAAGACTACCCTGAGTTTTTACCTGGATGCTCAGGCGCAAAGTTGATTGAATCTAGTCACACCGCTTTGGTTGCTTCTGTTGATGTGTCTAAAGCGGGGATTAAGAAAACGTTTATCACATCCAATACTATGGAACCAGGCCGTAAAATTACTTTAGCACTCGTGGATGGGCCATTTAAATCGTTATCGGGGTATTGGTTATTTACACCACTTGATGACTTCGCATGCAAAGTAGAATTATGTTTAGAGTTTGAATTTTCCAATAAGTTGATTGAAATGGCGTTTGGTAAAATATTCAATGAGTTGACGAATAATATGGTGAACTCTTTTACTCAACGAGCAAAGCAAGTTTATAGTAATTGATTGGCAAGTTGCCATTACAGGTGAGAAAGAATGACAGAGCAAACAGGTGGGGCTTCTCTGATTCATGTTGAGGTGGTGTATGCACTACCGCATGAACAAAAGGTGTTTGAGCTCGCGGTATCAGAAGATTTAACTGTTCAGGAAATTATTGAACAATCAGGTGTGCTAGCCAATTATCCTGAAATTGATTTAGCCAAAAATAAAGTTGGTGTATTTAGTCGAAATGTAAAACTCGATTCGACGGTGCGTGATAAAGACCGTATTGAAATTTATCGACCTTTACTGGCAGATCCAAAAGAAATTCGCCGTAAACGAGCGGAGCAGGCAAAGAACCAAAAAGCTTAAGTTTGATTCATCTAACCTCGCTGGAGGTTAGGTTATGTAGCTTTTTAGATAGTGATAAAAAAAATGGCCTATCAAGTGATGTTTTAGTAAACACTTGATAGGCCATTTTGAGTATATGGTGATTAGTTCAATGGGGTATTGAAATCTGGGCTCAATTCAAAATCACCCGAAGCTTCAGTTAATGTCTGATTTTGAGGATCAAATTTCACAATAAAGTTTTTCTGAACTGGGTCGTCATGACCATGAGTAAAATGATAGATGTAGTACCAAGTGTCAGGGTAACCATTTTCAACCAACATCGGAGATCCTAGAACAAACTGAACTTGTTCTTTGGTCATACCTACACGAAGTTTATTGACATCAGGTTGCTCAATATAATTACCTTGAGCAATGTCGATGCGATAAACCAAGCGTTCGAGTACGCTACAGCCGGATAATATCGTTAAAACGAAAGGGATAATGAGTATCCACTTTTTAAAATGCATAGTGGTTTCTTTGAGTTAAAGGCGAAAAACTTGCTCGATGATAAACAAGCCAAGCAAAGAAGTAAAAGCCCGTAGTGTTAAACATGCAAAATAAGACTGAAAATTTAGAGTTTAGTTGCAAACTTTAAATAGAAATTAATAATTCCTCCCGAGACCCGAGACCCGAGACCCGAGACCCGAGACCCGAGACCCGAGACCCGAGACCCGAGACCCGAGACCCGAGAGTGTTAAGCTGCAATTAATAGTTCTTTAGCATTTGCTTTGGTTGAATCGGTAATTGTGCTTCCCCCAAGTAAGCGAGCTAATTCATCAATGCGTTGATTCTCATCGAGTTGGTGAATACGAGTTTCGGTTTTTCCTGCTTTTGCTTGTTTAGCGACAAATAATTGTTGATGACCACAGCCTGCCACTTGAGGTAAGTGAGTGACACATAAAACCTGAGTAGATGCACCAAGTTGGCGTAACATTTTGCCGACAACACTTGCAGTTGGACCACTGATACCGACATCAACTTCATCGAATATTAGGCTTGGTGTTTGAACTTTTTGTGCCGTAATAACTTGAATAGCCAAAGAAATTCGAGATAGCTCACCACCAGAGGCGACTTTTGCTAATGCTTGCAATGGTTGGCCTGGGTTAGTCGAAACTAAGAAATTTATTTGGTCTACACCTAGTGGCGCAGCATGCTTTTCATCTTTTATCACATCAATACAGAATTGCGCTTTTTCCATACTCAGCTCGTGCATGCTTTGAGAAATAAGTTTATTCAGCTCTTTTGCATAACGGCTGCGGCTTTTACTGAGTTTTTCCGCTGCAACCAAGAATGCTTGGTACTTTTCGTCGACATCTTTTTCTAACTGTTCGAACTTTTCATCAGAGCAATCTAGAGCCTCTATTTGCGCTTTTACATCCTGATGATATTGATATAGTTCTTCCGGTCGAACGTGGTGTTTACGTGCCGTGCTCATCACTTTGCTAAAGCGTTCTTCGACTTCTGCTATTCTCGCTGGATCCACATCAATATTATCAGCGTAGTGCCTTAATTCTGAGTTGGTTTCTTCTATCTGAATCATAGCTTCCGACAATAGGTTCGGTAAGTGGGATAATGATGGATCTAATTCGGCAAGCTCACAAAGCGAATTACTAACAGAATGAAGAAGCCCTAACGCATTCACGTCTTCACTTTCGTACAATTCATTAATGGTTTGCTGACAAATAAGTGCAATTTGACCACTGCTAGACAACACTTTATGTTCTTGTTCTAGGTCTTCAAATTCATTTTCAGATAATGCTAATTCATCTAGTTCTTTGACTTGGTACTCAAGTAGTTGCTTCTGAGCTAAGTTTTCTTGGCTATTGGCGCGTAAGCTTTTTAGCTGATTTCGAAGCTGACGCCAATCGGAGTAGTGTTTTTTACTTGCTTGGATCAACTGTTGGTGGCCCGCGTATTGATCCAATAGAGTTAGCTGATGTTCTTGTTTCATCAGTAAATGATGAGCGTGCTGCCCATGAATGTTGACTAAATTTTGGCCTAGTAATTTCAATTGTGATAATGGCACTGGATTGCCATTAATAAACGAGCGAGATCGACCTTCATTAGTAATGATGCGTCGAATAATACATTCTTCGCCATCCAGTAATTCGTTATCTTCTAACCATCGAGTGGCATTAATGTTGTTATCAAGAATGAAGGAGGCGGTGATATCGGTTTTATCTTCGCCGGGACGCACCATATTGCTATCGGCCCGTCCACCTAAGCATAAGCTTAATGCATCAATCGCAATAGATTTACCAGCACCAGTTTCACCGGTAATGGTCGTCATTCCTTTGAAAAGCTCTAGCTGTAAAGACTTAACAATTGCAAAATTATTAATACTTAAATGGGAGAGCATAAATCCACCTCGAAAAAAGATAAAACAAATCACTGTATGTAAAAACAGTATATACTGGCTTTTTATACAGTAAAGTTTTTTTGTGTGAATTTTTTGCTTAGTCATAAAAGTGCCCAAATGATCACAAAATCACTTGGGCATTTTTTAGGTTTGCTTAAATGAAAATCGGTCGATAAGTGACAGGTTTTTGGTTAAAACAGCTTGCTTGACCAGCCTAGTTTATGGCGCAAGACATGATAGTAACTGTAATCTTCAGGGTGAATTAACTTTAAAATACTTGGGCTTTGGAAGATTTGGATTTCATCGCCCGGTGAAACTGGAAGTGAAATCTGCCCGTCGCAACTGACTTCTTGAGTGCCTCTATTATCAGGGGAGACAACGAGTTTAATTTTTCGATTACCGTCAACCACTAAAGGTCGGCTGGATAAAGTGTGCGGGAACATTGGAACCAATGAGATTGCATTTAAACTAGGGGATAGGATCGGACCTCCGCCAGAAAGTGAATAGGCAGTAGAGCCGGTTGGTGTCGAAACAATTAACCCGTCAGAGCGTTGTGAAAAGGCGAACCTATCATCGATATAGACTTCAAATTCAATCATATGAGCAATTTTACCAGGGTGTAAAACCACTTCGTTTAATGCTGAATTATGGCTTTTTACATGACCACTTCGATGAACTTCCGCTTCTAACAAAAAGCGCTCTTCAACTAGATAGTTTCCCTTGAGAACATTCAGTAACGCTTCATGAAAATCTTCAGGATTAAGATCGGTTAGAAAGCCTAAACTACCTCGGTTTACGCCAATCACTGAAATATCAAAACGAGATAATATACGGGCTGCCCCTAACATATTTCCATCACCACCGACTACTATTGCTAAATCGGCTTGTTTGCCAATATTGAGCAAACTAGAAAATACGTCTTTTGGAATGTCATCTAAAATGTCGATCAATCGGTCATCAATTAATACGGTATAATTTTGTTCTGTAAGCCAATGAAAAAGCTCTTTATGCGTTTGCACAGCTTTATGGTCGCGAGGCTTACCAATAATGGCGATAACGTTAAAAGGCTTCTGCATAGGTATCAACTCTATTGATGAAAAGGGGTTGCCGCTATTTTATCAAGCATATTTATTAAGCATAGTGAAAGATAAACACACTCTACGCTTGAATCATAAATCTTCATCCCCATAATATACCCAAGCAACCTCAAGATGCGAGTTTCAGCAAGAATAAAATAAGCTTTAGGCAAGGCAAATTGAATATGATCATAGTTATTTTATCTCTATTTAATTTAACGCCGCATAAAGCTTGTTTTAACTTGCCCTTCGGGAGCTTCATCCAAACTTTTATTCTACGTCAGATTGGTCTGTAAGGTGAGTACATGACTTCACCAATCTTCCTTGAGTAAAAGCTTGGATGAATGCTCTGAATCTGCATCTTGAGGTCACTTGGGTATAGAGGCAAGTGGAACGACTATGCGAGTATTTTGTGCCTATTTCGGTGGGACAAACGTATAGTGTTGAATATATTCTTGGAGATATCATGACTACAGAACATAACAAACCGCAAGATGAAGAGCTTAAAGCTGAAGAAGTACAAGTTGAGCAAGAGCTTGTTCAAGATGATGCCCAAACAATTGGTGGCGAAGGTGACCTTGATTGGAATGAAGAAATTGAGCAGATTGAACAAGAAGCTTCAAGAGTTATCGAATTAGAAGCCGCTTTGCATGCTGCGGAAGCGCAGGTAAAAGAGCAGCAAGATTCGGTATTACGTGCAAAAGCTGAAGTTGAAAACATGCGTCGTCGTTCTGAACAAGAAATTGATAAAGCTCGTAAGTATGCATTGAATAAATTTGCCGAAGAATTATTACCGGTTATCGATAACCTAGAGCGCGCATTACAAGCTGCTAACCCTGAAGATGAAGCCGTTAAGCCGATTCTTGAAGGTGTTGATATGACCCACAAATCTTTCGTAGATACGGTGGCTAAATTTGGTTTAGAGGCCATTAACCCTGAAGGTGAAGCATTTAACCCTGAATTGCACCAAGCGATTGGCATTCAAGAAAGCCCAGATCATGAATCTAATACGGTAATGATCGTGATGCAAAAAGGCTATCAATTAAATGGTCGAGTCATTCGTCCTGCCATGGTTATGGTTGCTAAATAACGTCATAAAAGCCTGGAAGTTTGTTAGAAAGATCACCTTTTGACAGAAGAAAAGTGATCACTTTCAAAATTTTTGGGTAACGGCTTAGTCTGATAACGAATGATTATGAAAGTGTAGGGAATAATGTTCTCTACACTTTTTTCGTTTTAGGAGCTTATATGAGTCGTTATATTCCTGCCGATGATCGCTATCAAAAAATGAAATACCGCCGTTGTGGTCAATCTGGGTTACTTTTGCCTGCGGTTTCTTTAGGTTTGTGGCATAACTTTGGTGATGATACTAGCCATCAAAATAAGCGCGAAATTTGCCAAACCGCGTTTGATAACGGCATTACGCATTTTGATTTAGCCAATAATTACGGCCCAGAGCCGGGCAGTGCAGAGCGCGCTTTTGGTCAAATTTTAAAAACAGACTTTTTAGGTTTACGCGATGAATTGGTCATTTCGACGAAAGCGGGCTACCACATGTGGGATGGCCCTTATGGAGAGTGGGGGTCACGTAAATATTTAATTTCTTCATGTGATCAATCGTTAAAACGCATGGAGATTGATTATGTTGATATTTTTTACTCGCATCGTTTTGATCCTAATACCCCATTAGAAGAAACGATGGGTGCACTTGATCATATCGTTAAATCTGGTCGAGCTTTATATGTTGGGATTTCTTCATATAACTCGGAATGTACACGTAAGGCGGTTGAGATTTTAAATGATCTTGGAACGCCGTGCTTAATTCATCAGCCAAGTTACAGTATGTTGAATCGCTGGGTTGAAACGGATGGCCTAAAAGAGACGTTAAAAGAATTAGGCGTCGGTTCTATTGCATTTAGTCCTTTAGCTCAGGGGATGTTGACCACGAAATACCTCAATGGTATTCCAGAAGGCAGTCGAGCCACTCAAGGTAAGTCGTTGCAACAAAATATGCTGACCGAGAACGCGATTGAAAAAATTAAAGCCCTTAATAATATTGCCCAACGACGTGGACAAACGCTTGCTCAGATGGCTATTTCTTGGGTACTGCGCAATGAAGGTATCACCACTGCATTAATTGGTGCTTCAAAAGCATCACAGGTCTTAGATTGTGCCGGTGCGATTCATCATTTGGATTTTACTCAACAAGAGCTAGATGAGATTGATTTGTATGCACAAGATGAAGCCATCAACCTATGGGCTAAATCTTCACAAACGTAGTCAAATAACTTCTTCATACGAAGCTAGTCGCTTATTAGTGGGTGAATAATCAAGCTGTCTCTTCCATGGGGCAGCTTTTTTATTGACCTAATTGTTTTGAAATAAGGAGAAAGACGTTAATTTTTTTATTTTTACCCTTGAAAAGCATTTTAGTGCCCTTATCTATTGAGCATACAGAAACACGTAATGCGAAATGCAAAACAAATTAGCTTACAGGGTTGAATCCCAATTCTGAGCCCCCATCTATTTGTTATAAAATAGCTGGATATAGCAAAAACTGAATAACTGAAATTCTTTGGAGAATGTCAAATGGGTAGAATCATTGGTATTGATTTAGGTACAACTAACTCATGTGTTGCGGTACTAGACGGCGACAAACCACGCGTAATTGAAAATGCTGAAGGCGAACGCACAACAGCATCAGTAGTAGCTTACACAGATGGCGAAACATTAGTAGGTCAACCTGCAAAACGCCAAGCGGTAACTAACCCTGAAAACACATTGTTCGCAATCAAACGTTTGATCGGTCGTCGTTTTGAAGACGAAGAAGTTCAACGTGATATCGAAATCATGCCTTATAAAATTGTTAAGGCAGATAACGGTGATGCTTGGGTTGAAGCGAAAGGCCAAAAAATGGCGGCTCCTCAAGTTTCTGCTGAAATCTTGAAAAAAATGAAAAAAACCGCTGAGGATTTCCTTGGTGAAGAAGTAACCGCAGCCGTTATTACGGTTCCTGCATACTTCAACGATGCTCAACGTCAAGCAACAAAAGATGCTGGTCGTATCGCAGGTCTTGAAGTGAAACGTATTATCAACGAACCAACAGCAGCAGCGCTTGCTTATGGTCTTGATAAGAAAGGTGGCGACCGCACTATTGCTGTTTACGACCTTGGTGGTGGTACATTCGATATCTCTATTATCGAAATTGATGAAGTTGAAGGCGAGAAAACATTCGAAGTTCTTTCTACTAACGGTGATACACACCTAGGTGGTGAAGACTTTGATACGCGCCTAATCAACTACTTAGTATCTGAGTTTAAAAATGAGCAAGGCATCGATCTTAAGAAAGATCCACTAGCGATGCAGCGTGTGAAAGAAGCGGCTGAGAAAGCGAAGATTGAACTATCTTCTGCACAACAAACAGACGTGAACTTACCATACGTAACGGCAGATGCGACTGGTCCTAAGCACATGAACGTAAAAGTAACGCGTTCTAAACTAGAATCTCTAGTTGAAGACCTAGTTCAACGTTCACTTGAGCCATTAAAAGTTGCGCTTGCGGATGCTGACCTATCAGTAAGTGAGATTACTGACGTTATCCTAGTGGGTGGTCAAACTCGTATGCCTATGGTTCAGAAGAAAGTTGCTGAATTCTTTGGTAAAGAAGCGCGTAAAGACGTGAACCCTGATGAAGCAGTGGCAATTGGTGCTGCCGTTCAAGGTGGTGTTCTTGCGGGTGACGTGAAAGACGTACTTCTACTAGACGTGACGCCTCTATCTTTCGGTATCGAAACGATGGGTGGTGTAATGACGAAACTGATTGAGAAAAACACAACGATTCCAACTAAAGCGAATCAAGTATTCTCAACAGCAGAAGACAACCAAAGTGCAGTAACGATTCACGTATTGCAAGGTGAGCGTAAGCAAGCGTCTTACAATAAGTCTCTAGGTCAATTTAACCTAGAAGGCATTAACCCTGCACCACGTGGTATGCCTCAAATTGAAGTAACTTTCGATTTGGATGCAGATGGTATCTTGAATGTGTCAGCGAAAGATAAAACGACCGGTAAAGAGCAAAAAATCACGATTCAAGCGAATGGTGGCTTAACCGACGAAGAAATCGAAAAAATGGTACAAGAAGCCGAAGCTAACAAAGAAGCGGACAAAAAGTTCGAAGAGTTAGTAACGACTCGTAACCAAGCTGACCAAATGATTCACGGTACTCGTAAGCAAGTGGAAGAAGCTGGTGATGCACTTCCTGAAGAAGACAAAGTAAACATCGAAAAAGCAATTGGCGAGCTAGAGCGTGTTAAATCTGGCGACGACAAAGAAGCGATCGATGCGAAAGTTCAAGAGTTAGCAACAGCAGCTCAAAAACTGATGGAAATTGCTCAGCAAAAAGCACAATCACAGCAAGCTGAAGGTGGCGAGCAAGCTAAACCTGAAGATGATGTTGTTGACGCTGAGTTTGAAGAAGTTAAAGACGAAGACAAAAAATAATCCGCGTTGATTATTGTTAAGTCTGTCGCTCTTTATTGATTAAAGAGCGAATGATACGAAACTGCGGGCGTTTAGAGTTTGTCTCTCACGCCCGCAATTTTCGATCTGTTAGTCGTCAAATATCTGAAGGCAAACGAAAAATGAGCGCCTTGTCCTGCTAGATAATCACTTCTACTTCGCATCAGTTTGCAATGAAAGGGCGGGTGTTTAGGGGTATATCGGATTATCTAGCTAGATATAGCTTTTTTATAGTTAAAACATACACCGATAAGCTGTGCTTGTTGGTTAAAAGAAATTGGTGAACTGAGCATGTCAAAACGTGATCTTTATGAAGTATTAGGTGTCAGCCGTGATGCATCAGAGCGCGATATTAAAAAGGCGTATAAACGTCTTGCGATGAAATATCACCCAGATCGCAACCAGGAAGCGGATGCATCTGACAAATTTAAAGAAGTTAAAGAAGCGTATGAAGTTTTAACTGACCCACAGAAAAAGCAAGCTTACGATCAGTACGGCCATGCTGCCTTTGAACAAGGTGGCATGGGCGGCGGTGGCTTCGGTGGAGGCGGCGGCTTTGAAGACATGTTTGGTGATGTCTTCGGCGATATCTTTGGCGGCGGCCGTCGCGGTGGTCAACAGCGCGCCCAACGTGGTGCCGATTTACGCTACAACATGGAGCTGTCTCTTGAAGAAGCGGTTCGAGGCTGCGAAAAAGAGATTAACATTTCGACACTAACTGAGTGTGAAGTGTGTGATGGTAGTGGTGCCAAAGCTGGGTCTAGCTCGCAAACTTGTGGTACTTGTCATGGACATGGCCAAGTTCAAATGCGTCAGGGCTTTTTTGCTGTACAACAAACGTGTCCTACCTGTAATGGTCGTGGTCAAATCATTAAAGATCCATGCGGTGCGTGTCATGGCGAAGGCCGTAAGAATAAGAGCAAAACATTAAATGTTAAAATTCCGGCAGGTGTCGATACCGGTGATCGCATTCGTTTAAATGGTGAAGGCGAAGCTGGAGAGCGTGGTGCTCCTGCTGGCGATTTATATGTACAAGTCCATTTGAAAGATCATCATATCTTTGAGCGTGACGGTAATAACTTACATTGTGAAGTACCAGTAAGCTTTACTTTAGCGGCATTGGGCGGTGAAGTTGAAGTTCCAACATTGGATGGTCGCTTTAAGCTTAAAGTGCCTGCTGAGATGCAGACTGGTCGCATGTTCCGTATGCGCGGCAAGGGTGTGAAATCAGTACGCGGTGGTGCGACGGGTGACTTAATTTGTAAGCTGGTAGTGGAAACACCGGTGAAATTAAGTTCTCGTCAGAAAGAACTATTGCGTGAATTGGAAGATTCTTTTGGTGGAAAAGAAGCGAGCCAAAAGCATAAGCCCAAATCGGATGGTTTCTTCAATGGCGTAAAGAAGTTTTTTGATGATTTAACGAGTTAATCGTCAACTTTGATATGAATAACAAAGCCCTTGCTAGCGATAGTAGGGGCTTTGTTGGTTTACGACTCTCGGTGTTCGGGCGTTTCATTGCTCGTTGCTCGGTAAAGAGCGATTTTTAGTAACGTGAAGAGACTAAGAGCAACTATTGACAGATATATTTTTCAGGCGATGCTTTTATTCTTTTTCGAAAAACGAGCAGCGCAGCGTCCGAGATTCGAGTAACGCATCTCAATTCCAGCATCTATCCACATTAACTCCACCTTTTTTGGCACTTCCTACTGAACCTGCATTCATCTCTAGTGTGCCGCATTTGTCTTTATCCTGTCCCAAAGTTGATTGTGGTGTGGCTTTAATCACATAAAGGTCAATGCCACTTGCACCGGAAGTGATAGACAATTTATAGCGGTCAGTATCGGTTTGGCAGCCTAAACGAGAGTTACACGTCCCCGCAGTATTATCGACAACCGTATAATCATAACTGCCACTTTGGGTACGATGCTGCTCAAGCTCTAATTGAATTTTCATCATATCGGACATGACAGAAGCCCGGTGACTTTTCAGCACATGCTCTTGATAACTAGGGTAGGCGATGGCGGTCAAAACACCAAGAATGGCTAGAGCGATCAATAATTCGATCAATGTCATTCCTTTTTGTCTTCTGCTGTTTTTCTTGCATCGATTTATTCGAATCATTTCTATTACTTCCTGTTAGAGACTTATGCCATTTTTGATAAGTGCTAGCATCACTGCAAGTTGAAATATCAAGATGTAACTAGTTGCAGAGGATTTTGGGGAATGGCTCGAGGGTTTACGCTAATAGAAATGCTGATTTCATTAGTCGTGCTAGCGGTTTTGCTAGCGGCAGCAGTACCATCGTTTAGCGGGATGAATGAAAGAGCGAAAATGCAAAGGTTAGCCGAAGAACTGCAAGGCTTTTTTGTTCAGACGAAATCAGAGGCTGTATTGAGAAATCAGCCCGTGTATCTCAATTTTGTGAAGATCGGGTCAGCGTACAGTGGTGAGTGGGGGATAGCCACAAAGTCGACATCAACCCCAGCAACGTCACTTTCTTCTGCACAATCAGGTGCTTTGGTCTATTTAGATGGTTCACCCTTCAAAAATATAACGGTGAATTTTCCAATGGCAAATGCAACCACTTTGCTTTCAATTCTCGAATTTGAGCCAGTGAATGGTAAGCCTGTCCAATCTTCAAATCTATCTTTTTTTGTTGACGCCAATAAGCCGCTCAAATTGGTGTTTAGTAGTATCACTGGTCGCATACGAATTTGTGGTGACGGAGGAGCGTTTTATGGCTATCCATCCTGTGTTTAATTTGCGTCACAAACAATTAGGCGTTTCCCTCGTTGAAATGATGGTGGCTTCGGCAATTAGTATTGTTGCCATTATTGCCATTGGGAGCGTTTTTCTTTCAGGACAAAAACTGGCGACAGAACGAACCCAGCGTTTATTGGTTATTCAAGGAATTAACGAAGCACTTCGTTATATAAAAGAAGATGCACAACGAGCGGGATTTAATGGTTCGCAGGGGGCCTCATTAATGCTATCTGGCGCGACGAATGTTATCAGCACATCGTCTTCGAGTCTGGCCTATACCTATAAGAAACCCGATGGCCAATACACTCAAGTGACTTTTGCTTTAGACGATTCCAAACTTAAAATTTGCGAAAATACAGAAGCCAGTCCTATTTTGACTACATGTACACCAGTACAGTCTTTATTAGATCAGCATAGATTAACGGTCGATGCGTTTAATGTTAGTGAAGCTCCATTAGGCAGTACGGTTAGTTCTGCTTTTATTACCTTATCACTCACCGCTTCTCTGCTTGATGGTACTCATCCCCAAACATTAACTACGCAGATCAAACAAAGGAACTGGAAGTAATGTTGAATCATCCTAACTTTACCTCCTTACTTTCAAAACAAAGAGGAGCTGTAACATTATTGGTGGCAGTACTGCTACTTGCGAGTGTGTTGGTTCTTTCATTGACGAGTTATAAAGGTGTCTTCTTTCAAACTAAGCGTGCGCAAAATGAGATTGAGGCTAGGCAACTACACTGGAAGGGTGAGGGAAGATTAGAATGTGTGATGGCGAAGGTTTCAGATAACTCTTCGGTATTACCAACAACCATTGCTTACTCAGAATGCGATCAACCTACTAGCATTGCAGTTGTTAGACAGGGCTCATCTAATCTTTATAGAGTTGAATCCAATGAGAATGGATATAAAGTCATTAAAATAATACGAGTCCCTAGTGTCGGGGCTATGGGGGCTTTATCTGCTAATGCTGATGTGTATTTTATCGGCTCATATTCTTTTAACCCTCAGCCTCTAGATATGAAGGAATCGGGAAAACCATCATGTGTGAGTGTAAAATATTCGAAGAGTTTATATCTAGCCCCAAACACTCCTGAAAGCTTATTAGATACACAATCAATTCAAACACCGAGCATGGTTAACGTAGAATGTGATTCTAACTTTAAGACAAACGTTAGAACTGTCAGCGTAACTAAGCAGTTATATGAAGAAAAAGATAACTTGGATAGCGCGAGTGATAGCTTGCCCGAAGAGGTAGAATTTCAAGGTGATTATGTCTTTGAAAGAAATTTCCAGCCATTTGAAGATCTTTTTGGTGCTCCACTTGCCGAGCTAGATTCTATTAAAGATGAGTTCGAAGTAATTAGCGGTGGCCGATGTGATTTTTATAGTAATGGTACAAGTGTTATCAACCCATCTGATTGTCAGTGTGATAAAAACATAGCAGCATCTATAGACGCAGGTAAGAAGCTGATTTGGGTAAATGGAGACTGTGATTTAGGGTTAGGTAGTAAGATAAGCCTTGCTGATATTTCGACAGGAAGAGAAGGAATAATTGTTGTTGTATATAATGGATTATTATCTTCTGAAGGAAGTGTTCCATTTAATGGTGTTTTGTACCAGTTATATACAAACTCTGCGGCACCAAGCCTTACTCAATGGGATGGGCTAACAGGGAATACTTGGGCAAACTCGACTTATTCCGATATTGGAGAGGTACCAGTTATGTACCTTAGCGGATCATATATACCGGATGGACTTGTAGTTATTGATGCGCCAGATCAGCTGGCAGTATTTCAAGGAAGTATAAAGTTTTCATACAATAAATCAAAAATAGAAAACCCACTTGGTCAATTACTTAAACCCAAATGGCTAAAAGGATCATGGAATGATTTCTAAACAACAAGGCTTTAGCTTAATTGAAGTGTTGATTACTTTTATCATTCTTATCGTCGGCATTATGGGGTTAATCAAGTTACAAACCTATATGGAAAGGCAGGCGGATTACGCTGAAAATTGCATTAAAGCACTTCACTTGGCTGAGGCCCAATTAGAACTATTTCGTACTCGCTCAGTAAGTGGCGCAGATGGGACAATAACGTTTGCTTCTATTTCAAGTGGTTCTAGTGTTTCTGGAGTTTACACTTCTCAATGGATTGTGACTGATTCGTTGTCGGGAGCTTTAAAAACGATCAATATAGAAACAGGCTGGAATAACCGCTGGAATGAGCGACAATCTGTTGCACTGAAAACTATGATCTCTAAATACAATGAATTTGATAACTGACTCGAATTTATTGTTGTAACTATCAACAACTGTCTCAAATTAATTTAAATAACCAATTTATCAATTAAAATTTCTTTGTTTTAAAAATAATAATTAATGCAAAGGAATTGCAATGATGAGATATCAGAAGGGGGCTGTGGGCCTCCTTTTTACGGCTTTGATTTTAGTTGCTGCTTTGACGTTATCTCTCGCGGGTTACAAATCAACATTCTTTCAAGCTAAGCGTGCGCAAAATGAAATTCTTTCCCGCCAAAATCAATGGGCTGGTGAAGGTGCTATTGAGTGCGCATTTACTAAAGCGCAACAAGACAGAAGTCGTACTCAGTTTACTCAAGCCGATTATCTAAAAGCAGATTGCCAACAACCTTTAAACTTAAATGGTATTCAAGTGGTATCGGTAGGGAATAAAAAATATTCTCTACAACCTGTCGATGGAGGTACCCAACCGATAGTGCAGAAAGTCATGGATTTTAGTAATAATCGTTTAGCCGGAGCCATTCAATCCACTGCTGACCTTTTTACTCAAGCTTCAACAACCATAAGTCCTCCCGACCCTGGAATGGAAACTGAGGATGGCTGGGAGTGTGTAGCGGTTCGCTATAAGGGGGTGTTTTCGCCAGGAGCAGGGATAACTAACCAAGGAGTAGGTGATACTATTGAAGCACCTTATGTTGGCTTTGATAATAATGGGAAGGATTGTGCAGAAGGATATGATACTCAATCAGCGTCGAGTAACCATCAAGAACAAGATTTGATGCAAGATTCAAATTTAAATCCATTTGAATCGATGTTTGAAGTCTCAAAAGATAATTGGACACAAGTGAGAGATAACCCTAAATATGATTTTGTTATTTTGAATGGAGATGCTGCTGTAGCCGGAAGCTCTTCTGCAAGAATTACTGATTGCGGTCAAAAGGTAAAAGAATTAGTGGATCTCGGTCATACACATATTTGGATGGAAGGCTCGTGTGAAATATCGGGAGCGAATTTATCAGGTATGACGCAAACCAGCCAACTGACAGATGGCGTATTATTATTCGTTCATAATGGCGTCTTTTCTTTAAACGGTAGTGGTAATTTTAAAGGAGTACTATTCCAATTAAACGATGGATTTCAACCTAGTGCCGCAGATTGGGTTGGTTTGGAGGCTAACGATTATTTAAATAGCCCTGGTGTAACGGTTTTTGATCACCAGTTGAAGAAAGCCTATGGAAATAATTATGCTCCAGCTAATACCGCTGCTTATTTTCAGCGAGGTTCATTTAATTTCACTGGGGGGCAATTTCTCGATATGGATGGTCAATTAGCATTGTTCCATGATTCATTAAATTTTAGCTATAACGAAGATGTGATTGATGCGGTATTAGGGACGACACCACCCCGTTGGGTTAAAGGATCATGGCGAGATTTTTAATGTGCAATAAATCGAGTCTCTATCTTAAATGTGATCAGGTATAATCCGGCTAGATTATGTAACCTGTGAGTTAACTGACATGTGTTTAGATAGTGAGGATAAGCCTCAAGTTACTTTTAGTGAGCAAGACAAAGTGTTTATGCAGCGCGCTATGCAACTTGCCGGTATCGCGGAAGAGCATGGTGAAGTGCCTGTGGGAGCGATACTCGTCAAAGAGGGCAAGATCATTGCTGAAGGTTGGAATGCTTCAATTTGTGGGCATGATGCAACGGCACATGCTGAAATTGTTACACTGCGGAAAGCAGGACAAACGTTACAAAATTATCGTCTTTTAGATACCACATTATATGTCACTCTCGAGCCTTGCCCAATGTGTGCGGGGGCTTTATTACATAGCCGAGTCGGTCGCATTGTTTTCGGCGCTTATGACTTAAAAGCAGGAGCGGCTGGAACAGTTTTAAATTTGTTCGAAAGTCAGGCTTCTTATCACTACGCTCAAGTAGAAGGTGGTTTATTGGAAGAAGAGTGTCGTCATCAGTTACAGGCTTTTTTTAAGCGTCGCCGTAAAGAAATAAAACAAGCAAGAAAGTTGAAAAATTTGAAGGTTAAACCAGAAGAAAAGGATCCTGGAGAATGATGCTTATCGACAAACAAGGCTCAATCAGTTGTTTGTCGATAGATTTACTTATTTGTGTTTCGTATTACTTTTGCAATTAAACTTCAGACCAGAATACATAAGAGCGGTGACGCCATAATACCTGTTTCTTATTGTTTGCAAGCATACGTTTTCTACGAGTGTTATTGGCTTTATTTCGAACAAGCCGGTTCATGGTTTTCTTTTTAGAGAACATAATGATGCCTCCTTAATGTTTATCTGCGATTTTATTGATCTTTTTATATCGTTCTTTTATGACGTAACAATGACATTTGTAGCACAGTTTATTTTTTCCAGCTAATCATTTTTCTTTGCCTAAATCACCCTTTTAGACATTTAGCGCCAAAGCATCATATAAATGATAAAAAGGCTCAATACTTGATGAACTAAGTATTGAACCTTATTCGTTGAGTCTCTTTATTTATGCGTTTATGGTCGCTTTAGTTTATTTATCTGTACTGGCGTCATCTGATGCGTGTGGCTCGACTTGTTCATCGACGTTACTTGTATCGGCATTGCTTACTGTTGCTGGAATAACCTGAAAATCATCAGTGTCACCATTTGGGCTTAACATCTGATTTTCCGATTCATAACCGATAATTGTCTGGTAGTAACGGCGTATGTTTTCAACGTAATTTTTTGCCTCATCGCCACGAGCAAACCCATAACGAGTATATTTATAATAACCAGGGATTCTTAATTTCGGCAGTCGTTCTTTTACGTCAGCCCATGAGTCTGGGTTGGCATTTTCATGAAGAGTAATACGTCTTGCATCCATAACATGCCCATAACCTACGTTATAAGAGGCAAGAGCAAACCAGATTTTCTCGTACTCTGGAATTGAATCTGGGATACGTTGTGTGACTCGCCTTAAGTATTCAACCCCACCGCGAATGGATTCTGATGGATTAAGGCGATCTCGCACCCCAACCATTTTTGCCGTGGACTGGGTTAACATCATCATCCCTCTAACCCCTGTTGGAGATGTGGCGTGAGGGTTCCAGTGTGACTCTTGATAAGAGAGCGCAGCAATCAGGCGCCAATCAAATTCTTTTGAGTACGTTTGGAATAATTTTTTATATTGGGGAAGCTTGGTATCTAAAGAGCGAATAAAGGCTCTGGTATCCACATAATCAAAACTTTGGATATGACCGAAATATTTTTCTTCTAAGATCGCCAGTTTTCCTGATTGGTTAAAGTTGCCAAAAAATTCCAACACTAATGCATATAAAGAGTCATCATCGGTTTTACGAATGAACCAAGAGATCGGTTGATCTTCTGTTAATTCAAATGCTAAAGCGAGATTAGGGTGAAGTCTTTGTGTGATAGAAAGTGAGACAGAATCAACGACAGTGAAATCAATTTTACCTTCTGATACATCTTTTAATAAATCAGTATTATCTTCAGTCGCCGTCGCTTTCCATTTTAAATCAGGATGAATTTTACTTAATTGCGTTAATGTATATTCGTACTGAGAACCTTTAACGACATGAAGTTCAGCTTTTTTATCAATCAATTGCTGCAAATTTCTTGGGCGCCAAGTGCCTTTCTTATAAATCACTTGTTGGCTTACATAATAATAAGCAGGGCCTGCATTAAATTTTTTTAAGCGGTCAGGAGTATGACTTAAGCCTGCAGCCACGATGTCTACTTCGTGGTTTTCTAAAGCCGGAAGTAATCCGGTTAGGTGATAGACAGGCTTAATTTCAAGTTTTACACCTAATTCATCTGCAAACTGTTTTGCTAGCTCATATTCTAGCCCAGTTGGTCCCTCTGAACCGATAAAATAGGAAAGCTGATTATTTAAAGTACCCACCCGTAAAACACCGCGTTCTTGGATCTTTTCTATATCAGTCATTGATTTGCTATCTGGCTTACATGCGGTTATTCCAATTAGGATAAACAACATAAAAACCAATCGCTTATATTGGAAATGAGAACAAAGTTTTATCAAAAGAAAATCTCACAAAGCCATTAATAGTTACTTTATACCAAAAGGTAGCGATATCAGCAAAATTCCGAGGGATTTATCTGCTAGAACTGGTTTGCTGCTGAGGAAATTTACGTCAAGATTTTAAAGTGAAAAATTTTTATTTAAAAAAACACGCAAACGGTTGCTTTTGGTGTTACGTCGGCATGGAATTTACTCTATAATACGCCGCAAAAGGATAAGGTGAAATTGAAATCAGCTTTTGTGTTAATACTGATAGAACGCTTTTTTGAACTGATTTCAATATCACTTTTCTTTTTTAACAACTGCTAAAGAGACCTAAGCACATGAGAATTTTGCGTGGTTCCCCCGCTTTATCCGAGTTTCGTGTCAACAAGCTTTTAGAGCTGTGTCGTGAATTGAATCTACCTGTGTCTGGCATCTATGCTGAATTTACGCATTTTGCAGACCTCACTTCTGAATTAGATACACAAGAGTTGGAAAAGCTCGAAAAGTTGCTTACGTATGGTCCAACGATTGAGGACCACGAGCCTCAAGGTTTGTTACTTCTCACTACTCCTCGCCCAGGTACCATTTCACCTTGGTCATCGAAAGCAACGGACATTGCTCATAATTGTGGCTTAGACAAAATTAAACGTCTTGAGCGCGGCAGTGCGTATTACATTGAATCTTCGGTTGAGCTCTCTGAATTACAACTCGTTGAGCTGAAAGCGTTATTGCATGATCGCATGATGGAAGTTGTCTTCACTGACTTTGGAGAAGCCGAAGCTTTATTCCAAGTCGCAGAACCTGCACCGTTAACCGAAGTGGATTTACTTTCTGGTGGCCGAGTTGCACTTGAAGAAGCAAACGTTTCACTGGGCTTAGCGCTGGCAGAAGAAGAAATTGAATATCTAGTTGAAAGCTTTACTGAAAAATTAAAGCGTAACCCAACGGATATTGAATTAATGATGTTTGCTCAAGCGAACTCTGAGCATTGTCGCCATAAAATCTTTAATGCCGGTTGGACGATTGATGGGGTAGAGCAAGAAAAATCTCTATTCAAGATGATCAAAAATACGTATGAAGTGACGCCTGATAATGTGTTATCTGCTTATAAAGATAATGCGGCGGTCATGACTGGCTCAACGGTTGGACGTTTCTTCCCTGATCCGAAAACACGTCAATATGGTTACCATCAAGAGCAAGCACATATCTTGATGAAAGTTGAGACTCATAACCACCCAACGGCGATTTCTCCTTGGCCGGGTGCTTCAACTGGTTCGGGTGGTGAGATTCGTGATGAAGGCGCGACGGGTATTGGCGGTAAACCAAAAGCCGGCCTAGTTGGTTTCTCTGTGTCTAACCTTAAAATTCCAAATTTTGTACAGCCTTGGGAAACCGATTTTGGTAAGCCAAGCCGTATCGTAACCGCGTTGGATATTATGCTCGAAGGTCCACTAGGTGGCGCGGCATTTAACAACGAATTTGGTCGTCCTAACTTATTGGGTTACTTCCGTACTTACGAAGAGAAAGTGAACTCACACAACGGTGAAGAAATCCGTGGTTACCATAAGCCAATTATGCTGGCTGGTGGTATGGGGAACATCCGTGATGAGCATGTTCAGAAAAAAGAAATTCCAGTAGGAGCAAGCCTTATCGTTTTAGGTGGTCCTGCCATGAACATCGGCCTAGGTGGTGGCGCGGCTTCTTCAATGGCTTCTGGTCAATCAGCCGAAGATTTAGATTTTGCTTCAGTGCAACGTGAAAACCCAGAAATGGAGCGTCGTTGTCAAGAAGTGATCGACCGTTGTTGGCAGCTAGGTGATGCCAACCCAATTGCCTTTATTCACGATGTGGGCGCAGGTGGCATTTCAAACGCATTGCCTGAATTGGTCGATGATGGTGAACGCGGCGGTATTTTCCAATTACGCGATGTACCCAATGATGAGCCTGGAATGAGCCCATTAGAGATCTGGTGTAATGAATCGCAAGAACGCTATGTTATGGCGGTTGCGCCAGAAAATATGGACGTGTTTGATGCGATTTGTAAGCGTGAACGTGCCCCTTATGCGGTAGTCGGTGTTGCAACAGAAGAGCGTGAATTGAAACTGGAAGATTCACATTTTGACAATACGCCAATCGATATGCCTATGGATGTGCTACTTGGTAAAACGCCGAAAATGCACCGCGATGCGAAAACGTTAAAAGCCAATAACCCAGCGATTGATCGCAGTGGCATTGAGCTGAATGAAGCAGTAGATCGCGTATTACGTTTACCAACGGTGGCAGAAAAAACGTTCCTTATCACTATTGGCGACCGCAGCGTAACCGGTCTTGTGGCCCGTGACCAAATGGTTGGTCCTTGGCAGGTACCGGTTGCAAACTGCGCAGTGACGGCAGCAAGCTACGACTCGTATCATGGTGAGGCGATGTCTCTTGGTGAGCGAACCCCCGTTGCATTACTTGATTTTGGCGCATCTGCGCGTTTAGCGGTCGGTGAGTCGATCACTAACATCGCCGCGACCGATATTGGCGATATTAAGCATATAAAACTGTCTGCAAACTGGATGTCTCCAGCGGGTCATCCTGGTGAAGATGCCGGTCTATATGAAGCGGTGAAAGCGGTTGGTGAAGAGCTTTGTCCGGCACTAGGCCTAACGATCCCTGTGGGTAAAGACTCGATGTCAATGAAGACCAAATGGCAACAAGATGGTGAAGAGCGTGAAGTGACTTCGCCATTGTCATTGGTGATCACTGCCTTTGCTCGCGTAGAAGATGTTCGTAAAACTGTTACCCCACAACTTCAAACGAATAAAGGCGAGACGAGCCTAGTTCTGATTGATTTAGGTAATGGCAAAAACCGTATGGGTGCAACCGCGCTGGCGCAAGTTTACAAGCAATTAGGTGACAAACCTGCTGATGTGGATAACGCTGAACAATTAAAAGGTTTCTACCTTGGCATGCAAGCACTCGTTCGTGAGAATAAGCTTCTGGCTTACCACGATAAAGGCGATGGTGGTTTATTTGTCACGCTTGCTGAGATGGCGTTTGCTGGCCACTGCGGTATCAATGCAGATATTGCTAATTTAGGTGAAGATGCGTTAGCTACATTGTTCAATGAAGAACTAGGTGCGGTGATTCAGGTTCGTAATGATGAACTGGAAGCAGTTCAAGCTGTGTTAGCAGACAATGGATTAGCCTCTTGTTCGCATGTCATTGGTTCGGTTGAAGCATCCGATACCGTTCGCATTAGTTCAGGTAACACGGTCGTCCTTGAACGTAATCGTACCGAGCTTCGTACTATCTGGGCAGAAACGACCCATAAAATGCAAGCGATGCGTGATAACCCTGCGTGTGCCGATCAAGAGCATGCCGCGAAAGCTGATAACAGCGACCCTGGTCTGAACGTAAAATTAAGCTTTGATATTAATGAAGATGTGGCTGCTCCTTATATTGCCGCTTCTATGATCAATAAAGGCGCGAAACCTAAAATGGCAATTTTGCGTGAGCAAGGCGTGAACTCGCATGTTGAAATGGCCGCTGCGTTTGATCGTGCAGGCTTTGAAGCGACCGATATCCACATGAGCGATATTCTTACCGGTCAAGCAGCACTAGAAGAATACCAAGGCTTAGTGGCTTGTGGGGGATTCTCTTACGGTGACGTATTAGGTGCTGGTGAAGGTTGGGCGAAGTCTATTTTGTTTAATGATAATGCTCGTGAGCAGTTTGCAAGCTTCTTTGAACGCCAAGATACGATTTCTCTCGGGGTGTGTAATGGCTGTCAGATGCTATCTAATCTACGCGATTTAATTCCTGGTGCCGATTTATGGCCACGTTTCGTGCGCAATGAATCTGAGCGCTTTGAAGCACGCTTTAGTTTAGTGGAAGTACAAGAATCACAATCCGCTTTCTTTAATGGCATGGCTGGTTCTCGTATGCCAATCGCGGTTTCACACGGTGAAGGTCGTGTAGAGGTTCGTGATAATCAGCATCTACAAGCGATTGAAGATTCAGGTACGGTAACGTTGCGTTATGTAGATAATATGGGTAATCCAACTCAACAATATCCAAATAACCCGAACGGCTCACCAAATGCGATTACTGGTCTAACAACGCAAGATGGACGTGTGAGCATCATGATGCCGCACCCTGAGCGTGTTTTCCGTACGGTCGCGAACTCTTGGCACCCAGAGGATTGGAGTGAAGATAGCCCATGGATGCGTATGTTCCGCAATGCACGCAAGCATATAGGCTAATGAAATTGGTAGGCGTATCTAAAAGCATCATGATGCGCCTAACCAACAGAACCTGAACGTGTATTTAGAACGGTCGCGAACTCTTGGCACCCAGACCTTATTCCTTGAGGTGCAGGGTCAGAAGATAGCCCATGGATGCGTATGTTCCGCAATGCACGTAAGCATATAGGTTAAGGAGACTAGGTAGCGAGTCCCTAGTTTCTAGGAAAAACATAAGAACCAAGCGGTCACTTCGGTGGCCGTTTTTTTATATTGTCATAAAATTAATAATGTTCTGACATTGTTAGTACTTAACTTTTACAAAATAATCATAAACTAACGGATAAGAAGTTTTATTTAATAATAGGAAAGGCTGTATGAAAACGTCCGTTGGCAAGGTTTTCTCAAAAATAGTCATATTGGCGTCTGGGATTATCTTTTCACAACAAACCTTAGCATCATGGCACTTGGACCCTTTACAATCCGAGTTACATTTTATCACCGTTAAAAATAGCGCCATTACTGAGGTTCACAGCTTCCGTACTATCAGCGGTATGATGAACGAACAGGGGATGGCGGTCGTTGATATTGATCTGGCTAGTGTGAATACTCATATTGAAATTCGTGATGAACGAATCAAAGATATGTTGTTTAACGTTGTTAATTACCCTGAAGCGAGCTTAAGTGCGCAAGTTGATTTAAAAGCACTGAATACCATGAAAGTGGGGGACATTAAAACAATGCCACTGAAGATTGATCTTTCTTTGCATGATCATCAACAACAAATTGATACTAAAGTGTCAGTTTCTGCGTTGAGTGATGGAGCATTCCAAGTGAATACGCTAGAGCCTATTGTGATTGATATCAATACATTTGATCTTGGTGAAGGGGTGAAAGCATTACAAGATGTGGCGAAGCTAGATTCAATTGCAACCAGTATTCCGGTGACGGCTCAATTTGTCTTCCAACCGGAGTGATTTTGTTGCAAGAATAATTACATCTTTTTAAGTGGATTTATGCTCTAATGCGCACCTAATTTATTCCTATGTCAGAGCGAATGTTTCCTTGTTTGAGGTAGGAAAGGTCAAAAGAGTATTATGAGTAAAAAGTACGACTTTCAATTAATCGAGAAGCGTAACGGGTGGGCGGCAGAAATTGTTCGCCAAATTACTTCACGTAGAACGGTAGTTTCTAAACGTCAACTTGGTTTCGCTACAGAAGCGGAAGCTAAAGAGTGGGCAGAAAAAGAATTAGTTGAGTTCCAAAAGATTCAATCTGAGCGTAATAAGCGACGTTCTGCTAGTAAGCGAAAAAACGAAGAGTAATCTTATTTGTGTTATCTGAAAGCAGTTCAGCTAACTTACAACATCAAACGGCTACGTACAGTAGCCGTTTTTTTATGCTGAGTTTATGACCAGATTCATGTTAAGCGCAGCTTTCGACCCACCGCTTTACCTGAGCAAATGGATAGTGTTCTAATTTTCCATACCCATCCATTTTACTCGCTTTGAGTTGAGTGCTGAGTGGCGTTGCAATTCCACACAGAAATCGCGTCTGAGCTTCTAATGTTAAGCGCCATTGTTGAGGCTTATCATGATTAGAAAACGCTTGTCTGTAGGGCTTAAGCCAGTGCGATACCTTATCAATATCAACGTCCTCCAAATAGGGAGAAGGGAGAACCGCAATTTTGTCCCGACAAACACTACAGTGCCCACAAGCATTTGGAACATCATGATCTAAAAAGTAACTGGCAAGCTTAGAGCTCAAGCATGACGGGCTTTCAAATAAATTAATCAGGGTTTGTATTCGGTTTAGATCACCATGTTCTTTTTGCTGAAATAGCTGAGACAGCTCTTGTGCGATCACTTGATGATCATGTGGGATTTCTGGGTTATCTAATACTTGATAGACATCGGTAATCTGCTTACTTTCTAACTCAATTAAACCTTGTTCATGAAAGTAGTCTAAAGCGGCTATGACACGGGAGCGGTCGGCTTGATAGTTCATCCAAAGTGCGTCAAAGTCAACACTGCGCCATGTCTTAGCGATTTTTGAACAACTGAAAATCGCTTGGATGAATTGACGTCTTTCGGCATGTTGACCATGCTCAGGAAACCGTGACAAAATCTCATTCTCACTGACTCGATGCTTAAAACGATAATCGGCAAAGTAGCTATATTTAGCTTGAATGACCTGTTGCAGCTCTAAATAGACCAGCAGTGTTTTTAGCGGTAACTGGCGGATATTTGAATCGCGAGATAAGCGAGTCAGCATCACCTCCCATTGACCGGAAGCACTTTGATCATCAAAGATTGATTCAAGTACCGATAGAATGGATTGAGGATCGGGCGTATCTCCATAAACAAAGTTTTCTAGAACATTGATACCCGATTTATTCGCCAGAACGGTACAGTGGGATTGCTTGCCATCTCTACCTGCACGGCCTATTTCTTGTGAATAGTTTTCAATTGATTTCGGTAAATCGTAGTGAACGACACGGCGTATATCCGATTTATCTATTCCCATACCAAATGCGATCGTAGCTACAATACAAGGCACAGCACCGCTCATAAATTGCTGTTGAATATTTTGACGTATATCGGAATCTAGTCCCGCATGATAAGCCAAAGCATTTAGCCCATGATATTGCAAATGCTTAGCAACTTGTTCGGCAGTGTGTTGCAGCGTGACATAAACAATCGTCGGTAAGTTTGCTTGAGTGCATAATAGATCGACTAATACTTGTGGCTTTTCATCATCCTCGCAAGGAAGAACGTTGAGATCTAAATTGGGACGATAGAAGCCAGTAATGGTGATGTTTTGCTTTTCAATATTGAACTTACGGCTCATGTCATCAATGACAGATGGCGTCGCCGTTGCGGTCAGTAGTAGTACTTGAGGAATATTTAAGCTTTGGCAATAAAAGGGGAGCTTGAGATAATCAGGACGGAAATTATGCCCCCATTCAGAAATACAATGCGCTTCATCTACGACTAACATTGAAATCGGCACTTGCGAAATAAACTGGCGAAAACGTTCATTCTTAAGGCGTTCAACTGAAATCATTAAAACTTTTATCTCGCCATTACGAACTTGTTGCATAATGCGGTTGGTCGTTTCTCTATCTTGGCTTGAATCAACTGATGCCGCGGCAATACCTTTACTATGTAAAAATTCAAGTTGATCTTTCATTAAGGCCAATAATGGGGAGATAACCAGAGTAAGATGAGGTAATAATATTGCTGGAAGCTGATAGCATAATGATTTGCCAGAGCCTGTGGGAAAGATGGCGGCTGCAGACTGGCCCGATAAAATCGTATCAATGACTTTTTGTTGACCACCGCGAAGGTTGTCAAAACCAAAGTAATCTTTTAGGGCTTGTTGAATCGGGCTCATAAAATCCATCTACTCTTGAGAAATAATGCGATATATCGATAAACGAAGACGCATCTTAGCGCATTTAAAAAGATTAATGAAAAAGGATATCGAGCTTTTCTATGAATAAAGAATATTTACATCAGGCGATCATAAAAGCTCTGATAGATATCCATGATGTGGCTCACCAAGCGACACAAACCGCGATCAGTGCCGCAACCGATAAGCAAAACATACCCGAACATAAGTACGATACATTAAGTTTGGAAGCCGCGTACTTGGCCCATGGACAAGCGCAAAGAGTACAACAGTGCTTGCAGGATATTCATACCTTTAAGACGCTACCGATAAAAGCGTTTTCTCAAGATGATGGGGTAAATTTAGGAGCATTACTTGAATTGTATGACGAAGAGTTAGATCGCAATAAATGGTTTTTTGTTAGTCCGGTTGCGGGGGGGCTTAGCCTTGATTTTAATGGGCTTACAGTTCAAATGATTACACTCGATTCTCCTTTAGGGCGTGCACTTAAAAATAAATTTGTAGGAGATGAGTGCGAGTTAACCATCAGTGGAAAGCCAAAGTATTATGAAGTAGTTACATTATTTTGATTGAGATGGTGAATAATTTCACTTATTACTGACGTTAGAAGGAAGAATCTTGCTATTGTTTCTCATATATAACTGTATTTACTCATCTCTAATGAGGCAACCTAAATGAAAAAAACGCTACTGGCTACCACTCTTGTATTGTCCTCTTTTTCTGTTCTAGCGCAGACCCCTCAATGTGATATTAATATCAATAATGAGCTACACCTTAAAGATAACGTTGTATCGGTTTATCAACAAGGTGAGCCAAAGGTGGTTATTGACCAAAATAACCAATTATTCATTAACGGTAAGAAATTTGATTTAAACCAAATGCAGCAGCAAGCAGTCGCAACGTATCGTGAGAAAGTCAGTACTTATGTGCCGAAAGCTAAAGACATTGCAGATCAAGGTGTCGAATTAGCTAATGAAGTGATTGATGATGTGAGTAAATCGTTTAACGACCCTAATTCTTTCAATAATTTGAAAACATCTATGAATGATTTCTATGCCGACATTGAATCTCGTTATTACAATAATGGCGAATGGGTCCTAAAAAAAGATGCAGTAAGCGAAGCCATTGCCAATTGGAAGGCGGATTCAGCCGCCGCGATGCAACGTTTTAATGGTGAGTTTTTCTCTAGCGCTTTTGCTGTATTATCGGAAAAAATGAAAGCCGATGGCAGTGTTAATTTAAGTGAATTACAAAATCAATTAATTGATTTAAAAACAAAAGTGCAAACAAAACTACAATCTCAGTCAGTAGAATTACAAAAAGAAGCCAACGATTACTGTGTTGATTTGAAAGATATCGCAAAAGATGAAGAAGCGCTTCGTCAACAAGTACCTGAATTAAAAGGCTATGAAGTGTTTGTGATCTAACTTACTGCATTCACGTCTATGTTATGATTTTCAATTGCTTGATAACAGCCAACTAGCTAAGGTTAGTTGGTTTTTTTATGAGACTTGATAAGCAAATTAATAGATGTGATCGGGTATTCTATTTGTAGTTTATAAGCAACTCAGTTATAACTTTTATTTAGGTTAGCCAAAGGATTAGCGGGATAGATTCAAACGACTTAAACTTAAATTATTGAGTTTAAGTCGTTTGAATTTTTAAGTATTTAAGGAATGGATATGAAAAGACGACACTACACGGGCCTGATGCTGCTATTGTCTTCATCAATGGTCAGTGGAGCAGAAACTAAAGGTAAGTGGGAGGAAGGTTTTTCTGGTACTGCGATGCTATTGTTTGGGGTTAGTCAATCAGATTCTCAAGCCGATTCTGGCAGTGATAAGCTTGACTCATTAGACGATAAAGCTGAAACCAAGACAGAGGCATTTATTTTTCCAATTGCCGCAAGCCAATTTAATTACACTTTTAAAGGCGGCAATAATCAACTCTTTCTCGGGACTAGTAATGCCGATATTGCACTAGGGAAACCTCATTTTGCCATTGGCTATGCGAAGCATGTTCAACAAATTGGTACGTTTAAAATTTCTTATATTCCCGGTTTATTAAGTTCAACAACTTGGGAAGATCCTTTTTTAGTGGGCAGCAAACGACAAGAAACGGATCAGCGGATTGTTGGCGGGCGGTTTCAGTATCAAGAAATTTTGGGGACGGGGTTGGGTCTAGAGGTAGCCGTTGGCCAGCGTAAGTTGGAAGATGAGCTTAGTGCCAGCCAATACAATCGAGATATTCAATCTCAACTAGATAGAGATGGTTATATTTATTATACCGAGCTCTCTTATTTAACCCCGCTGACGGAAAAATTATTCCTCAGAAGTTCCCTCGGTTATTTAAAGCAGGATGCCAAAGGTGATGCCGTATCATCCGATACTTATACAGGTCAGCTAGCGGTTGTTCAACAGTTTGATAGTGCGACTTTAACGGCAAGTTTTAAATATCAATATGCCAAATTTTCTGATAAGCATCCTATTTTCATGGAAACACGTGAGGACGATATTGTTGGGGTAATAGTAACGTATAGTTATGACAATATTTTTGATTGGCATGGTGTTGGGGTTTCTATCATGGGAGGCTATACAGAGAAAGTATCGAACTTGGATTTCTATCAAAGCAGTAATTTGATATTGGCGAGTGGAATCCGCTATGTCTTTTAGTGCTGTTATCGTGATGCTAAGCAATTAAGGACTCATTGGATGAAATGGACTTCATCGATAGTAACTTTAGCTTTATCCTTAGGGATGTCTTCAGTGGGGGGGGCTGATGAACTGAGGGATGCGGGGAAGAACTACTATGAAGAGTTGTTAGCTTCCGCTGTAATTTTGTCGGATAGTGATCTTATTTCATTAGGGATAAAAAGCTTTAATCCCAATGAGGTTTTTAAAAGAGAAAATGAAAACCTAGGGACTCAAGACGCGTTAAATGAGCGTAAAAAAATATCCGTTTATAACCTGCCTTTACACTTTAATATGGCTGGCGCTCATCCAGATTTTCAAAATCAAATAACGCTTAAATTCAGTTATTTTTCATACAGTGAAAATATCAATTTAGTTGAAAATGTTCCAGCCGATCATCTCAAGCAGGAAGTGTATTCTGCTTACCTTGCTTATACTTTGGAATATTCGCTTACCGATAAGTGGACACTTGCTTATGGCGTTGGTTCGTATTTAATGTATGCCAACAACGACTATAATTTTCGAAGTCCAGAATCACAACAAATCCAGCCAGAGCTAGATCGGACTTTCTCTAATATGTCGGTGTGGTCAACCTTAATTGAGCCTTATATTGAATTTCATTATAACGTCGATACTGAGTGGGGGCGTTGGGCTTTGATGAGCCAATGGCATTACTTTACGGGAGTTAACTGGGATAAGATCGATGAAGGAGCTTATGGCTCTCCTGAAGGTTGGCGAGTGAGTAATGGTGTTCAAATTGAATATGATCTTGCCAGTTTTGAGCAGTTTAAACCAGCGTTGTACACCAGTTTGAAACGTATTGATATTGGTCATGATGCGACCAGTATTTTACAAACCAACTCTTATTATGAAGCCGGAGTTGGAATTACTTGGGCCAATATATTCGGTTGGGACTTTATTGATACGGTCGGCATAGGGGTTAACTTTAATTATGGTAGTTCATTAAGAGGCGGGAGTTTACTTTTTTATATCAACCCTTTTCAAGGCTAAAGGTTGTTTAATAAGAGCTTATACTTAGGTAAGGTTTATCGGATAAATGTATCAATAAGAGGGGCTAAGAAAGAGCGTTAATCAGTGAAGATGATCGTCGTGTATCTGACAAAAAGCCGCATAACAGTAATACTCAATTTCAAGAGAAGACTTGATGGTTATTACGGCTTTTATTGATGAGGGGTTATGATTATCTAAATTGTTTCACATCTGGTAGGTAATCAAAGCCAGCACTAGACAGCTTGTTTATCAACGCTTGCTTATCAATATCAAACGCCTTGACTAGGTTATCTAAGTCACCATACTCATCGCGCAGTTTCATATTGATAATACTCATTAGCATCACGGGATCCATACTTTCAAAATTCGCTAAATTCATGGTTATTCTCCGGCAGCTAATATTTCTTAGTCTTCAAAGTCTGAAATTAATAAATTCGCGGCAGCAAAGGCCGCTCGCTCACGTGTTTGCTTTGGCAAGCTCTCATCGGCAGCGATGTCATTAAATGTTTTTACCGCACAAGTAATGGCTTGAGGAATGTAACCTTGATCGCCACTACCAATTTGAGCATAAAGCTCACGGACTAAATCACAGCAGTCATAAATTTTCACGTAATATTCCTAATGGGGGATGATGTCACTAGATTAATGTTTTTGGGAATGAGTGGAAAGAAAAGACTCAAAATTCCTACTGGATATTATTTCACTTATAAATAGTCAGTGTTATCCTTTGTTTTTGTGTTGTTATTGGGTTTGAAAATCGGAATGCTTAAATGTAAGTTACTTAAATTATATAACCCAGCTTGGTTACTGGCTATTTTGGTCGCACTGAATGGCTACTGGTTTATTGAACCCGTCATTCTACACAGCTTTTCCATCATTCCAAGCTTTGGACATTTAGCTGATGATTGGTCCGGTTTTATTGATATAATTGGTATTACTCAGCTACCTCGTGTGGTTCTTGGAGGCGGCCTTATTATCATGTCGATAGGTTTAGCGTTAAAAGCTAGGCTTGCTTGGACATTTTCTCTGATCTTATTAGCGGTTGTTTGTACGATCAATATATTATCAGACAGTGCCGGCCTATTACTCTTATCTTATTCCCTCGTTGTTTCTGTATTACTGCTTATATATTGGAAGACATTTGATAGCTCTAGTATTGCGGCTGGTAGTCTATTTGCCTTGACGAGCACTGGCGCTTTAATGCTCTACGCGGTTTTTGGAACGTTATATCTTGGAGAGCAGTTTAGCTCACCTATCATGGATTTACCGACGGCGTTTTATTTCTCAATTGTCAGTATGTCAACGGTTGGGTATGGCGATCTTTATCCTATCACCTCAACAGCAAGGTTATTTACTGCCTCTATTATTGTCATGGGAATTACCGTATTTGCTACTTCAATCAGTGCTATTATCGGCCCTGTGATTGGAGGGAATTTAAAAAGAATTGTTAAAGGCAGGATATCAAACGTGATGAGAAAAAATCATTATATTATTTTAGGTGTGTCGCCAACGGCACACAGTGTTTATGCTGGGTTAACTGAGAGAGGGGAAGCAGTGACGGTCGTTGTCCCTGCTGATTGTGAGCATGAATATCCTCATGACGCTGATATTGTGATTGGTGAATCCTCGTCATCAAATATACTCATTGAAGCTGGTGCTCAAAAAGCCAAATATGTTATGGCATTAAGAAATGATGATGCAGAAAACGCATTTAGTGTATTAGCAGCCAAAGAAGTTGGAGGAGCGAATACAAAAACTATAGCATTGGTAAACTCAAGTAAGCATATCTCTCAAGTGAAGCGAGTGAAACCTGATGTTGTATTTTCACTGCAATTATTAGGCAGTGAATTACTTGTGCGAACGCTAAAAGGTGAGACGATTGATAATGATCTCATCACTCGGTTATTTTTTGGTGAGAATACTTAAAGCCAATTCCGTATCGATTTGATAAGTTAAATTAGATTGAGCAATTAGAGCGTTTTGATTGATACAAAAAGGCCGCGTAATTGAGGTTATTAACCCTTCAATCACGCGGCCTTTTATCGTGTTATGAGCGATTATTTAATCTTGCTGATCAAGTGCTCAACAATGTTATCCATTGCAATCGCAACTTTGTCACCATTCTTGCGGTCTTTATATTCAAAGTTACCTTCATCCATGCTGCGATCGCCGATCACAACCGTATGAGGAATGCCGATTAACTCGATATCTTTAAACATTACGCCAGGACGCTCTTTACGATCATCAAATAGCACTTCAATACCCGCGGCGGTTAACTCTGCATACAGTTTTTCTGCTGCTTCTTTTACGCGCTCAGATTTGTGCATGTTCATAGGAACAATGGCGACTTGGAATGGGGCAATTGCATCTGGCCAGATAATCCCTGAATCATCGTGGTTTTGTTCAATCGCAGCGGCTACCACACGAGTGACACCAATACCGTAGCAACCCATTTCTAGAATGACGTTTTTGCCATTTGAATCAAGTACGCCACAGTTCATTTTTTCTGAGTAGTTAGTACCTAATTGGAAGATATGACCTACTTCGATACCACGCTTAAGCTGTAGTGTTCCTTGACCACATGGGCTAGGGTCGCCTTCAACTACGTTACGTAAGTCTTCAATTTGGCCTAATTCAACATCACGACCCCAGTTGATACCGAAGTAGTGTTTATCATCCTCGTTAGCGCCGGCACCGAAGTCACTCATTACCGCGACCGAACGGTCAACAATGAACGGTAATTCAAGGCCTACAGGGCCCAATGAACCTGGACCTGCACCGATAAGCTGACGAATTTCTTCTTCGCTTGCCATTTCTAAAGGCGCAGCCACTTGTGGTAGGTTCTCAGCTTTGATTTCGTTTAGCTCGTGGTCGCCACGGATGATCAAGGCAATGATCGAGGCATCGACTTCATCTGAAGCTTTAACAAATAGTGTTTTGACGGTTTTCTCAATCGCTAGGCCATGTTGTTCAACAAGTTCTGCAATGGTTTTAGCATTTGGCGTATCGACTAGCGTCATTTCTTGTGTTGGCGCTGCACGTTCAGTGGTTGGTGCCAAAGCTTCTGCTTTTTCAATGTTAGCGGCGTAGTCTGATTCGGTTGAGAATACGATCAGGTCTTCACCACTTTCTGCTAATACGTGGAATTCTTGAGAGCCGTTACCACCGATCGCGCCGCTATCAGCAAGGACTGGGCGGTAGTCTAAACCCATGCGGTCGAATGCTTTACAGTAAGCATCGTGCATTGCATCGTAAGATTGCTGTAATCCAGCTTTATCGATATCAAAGCTGTAAGCATCCATCATTGAGAATTCACGAGAACGCATGACGCCAAAACGTGGGCGGCGCTCATCACGGAATTTAGTTTGGATTTGGTACAAGTTCAATGGAAGTTGTTTGTACGAGCTCACTTCGTTACGAACAAGGCTGGTGATCACTTCTTCCGCCGTTGGGCTAAGAACGAATGGACGAGAGTGGCGATCCGTAAAGCGAAGTAGTTCAGGCCCCATTTTTTCAGATCGGCCTGTTTCTTCCCATAGTTCAAATGGTTGAACAACGGGCATTAAGGTTTCAATGGCACCTGCATTGTTGATTTCTTCACGAATGATGGTTTCAACTTTACGCAGCACGCGTAGACCGGTCGGTAACCAAGTATAAAGACCTGAAGCTAGTTTACGGATCATACCGGCACGTAGCATCAGCTGGTGGCTGATCACTTCTGCGTCGTTTGGAGTTTCTTTTAGTGTAGAAACAAGGTATTTGCTGGTGCGCATTTTTGTACCCGCTTATTTATATAGTGTTAATAATTGAAAGCCAAAATCAAAGAGGCAATTTAGCCCGTAATAATAGCAGCACTGAGGTTTTCTCAAAAGCGTTCGATGGACGTTACATGAATGAAATTGCGATTTATTTCTGGATTATGGCTGCTGCTATCGCTTTCGACTTTAAATTTGACGTTGAGATCGAATAAATGCGTGGCGTATTCTTTGTCATCGGCCTTATTCTTTTTGTAAGCAGGGCGAGGGTCTTGCGCTAAAACCTGCTCAATCACCGATTGAATATGCTGACCTTCTGAATGGGATTTCAACGTTAATTGCGCTGAAGTTGAAAATATTACCGGCAATACATCGGGCTCACTTTCTGCAAATCCACCGATCGCATCTGGAATGGCATCTGAATAGGGGATGTAAGGTTTGATATCAATAATTGGTGTGTTATCAACTAAATCAACACTGCCAAGTTCAATCCATGTTTGATTGCCTTGTTGCGTTATGCCTTTGACTTCTACCGCAGAGATACCAATACCATTTGGTCTAAATGTGGAACGCGAAGCAAATACTCCAACTCGTTCATTACCGCCAAGTCTTGGTGGACGAACGGTTGGCTTCCAACCAGCTTCTAGGTTTTGATCAAATAAAAACAATAACCACACATGGCTAAATTGTTCTAGGCCGCGTACCGCTTCGGGGGAGTTTGCTTCACCGAATAATTCAATGCGAGCCTTTGCTGAAGGGGCTAGTCTAGGTTGCCTTGGCACTGAAAATTTTTCTTTATAAGGAGAATGGATTCGCCCAATAGGTTCAATGGAAAATGGCATAGTCGTGATCTAGTTAGGAAGTAATGGTTAATGATAACGATAAATAGTCAGAGATGGGAAATAATCTAGTGTCGATCAAGATCACATTCTTGATAAGGCCGATTCATCGTTAAATTTCACTCAATTCGTTTGATTTTTAGTCTATATAGTTCTGCTATTTTATTGAAATTGCAGATTTTACTTTTTATCTTTCCGTATATATATAAATTTTTATTTCAGTACAGTTACACTTATTAACATTTTATGCTTTTCTGAATTTTGTTGAGTCACGTACCCTAAGCGCCCTTTTGTTATGCCAGTGTCAAAACGCTGGATGTCATTGACTAGGAGGTCCCGATGACAACTCAAAGTTCGAGTAAGCCGTATAGCTCGAAGAAAACGCTTTTTACCCGCTTTCTCGATTCGGTTGAATATTTAGGAAACTTACTTCCTCATCCCATCACTTTATTTGCCATTTTTTGTGTCGCCATTCTGATTTCATCAGGAATTGCCGGTTATTTTGAGGTGTCGGTTGTTGATCCGCGTCCTGAAGGGGCAAGTGGCCGTTCTGCCGATGGTATTATCCATGTGGTGAGTCTGCTTAATGCGGAAGGCTTGCAGCTTATCGTGACCAATTTGGTGAAAAACTTCACCGGATTTGCGCCATTAGGTACGGTATTGGTTGCTATGTTGGGGGTGGCGATTGCTGAACACTCTGGCCTTTTATCTGCTGCAATGCGTGGCATGGTGATGGGCGCGTCAAAACGCATGGTGACATTCACAGTAATCTTTGCCGGTATTATCTCTAATACGGCTTCTGAGCTAGGTTATGTGGTACTAATCCCTCTAGCCGCGATGTTGTTCCATTCATTAGGTCGTCACCCATTGGCCGGTCTTGCGGCAGCGTTTGCTGGTGTCTCGGGTGGTTATTCTGCCAACTTATTGATTGGTACTGTCGATCCACTGCTTTCTGGTATCACCGAATCAGCAGCGCAAATGATTGATCCAACTTATACGGTTGGCCCTGAAGTGAACTGGTACTTCATGTTCATTTCGACGTTCTTTATTGCGATTGTCGGTGCTTTCGTTACTGAAAAGATTGTTGAGCCTAAGTTGGGCGAATACAAAATTGAAGAAGCGGCGGAAGACTTATCTCAAGATAAAATGGGCGCATTAACGGCGGTGGAAAAGAAAGGTCTCAAAATGGCCGGTCTTGCAACCTTGGTAGTATGTGCTTTATTAGCTTGGACGATTGTTCCGGAAAATGGCGTATTACGTAATCCGGTAACCGGTGAAGTCGCGGGCTCTCCATTTTTAAAGAGTATTGTTGCCTTTATCTTTGTCTTCTTTGCTATTCCCGGCTTTATTTACGGTAAAGTCACTGGCAGCATGAACAATGATCGCGATGTGATCAATGCAATGTCTAAATCAATGTCTTCAATGGGTATGTACATTGTTTTAGTGTTCTTTGCTGCGCAATTTGTCGCGTTCTTTAAGTGGACTAACTTTGGTCAAGTGTTTGCGGTTGGTGGTGCAGATTTTCTACAAACCATCGGTCTGACAGGCCCAGCTTTGTTCTTTGCGTTCATCATCATGTGTGGCTTTATCAACTTAATGATTGGTTCAGCATCGGCTCAGTGGGCGGTAACAGCACCTATCTTTATCCCAATGTTGATGTTAGTCGGTTATGCACCAGAAACCATTCAAGCGGCTTACCGTATTGGTGATTCTGTGACTAACTTAATCACGCCTATGATGAGTTACTTTGGCTTGATTTTGGCGGTGGCATCGCGTTATGTGAAGAATTTAGGTATTGGTACGCTAATCGCTACCATGCTGCCATATACGTTATGTTTCTTAGTGGGTTGGAGCTTATTGTTCTACATCTGGGTATTCGTATTAGGTCTACCGGTAGGTCCAGGAGCTGCAACCTACTATACGCCTTAAGAGACATTGATAACGTTATTCAAAGCGTTAATAAAAATCCCCAAACGATGTTTGATCGTTTGGGGATTTTCTATATACATCATTTATAAGAGGATAAGAGCTTATGCATATTGCTTCATTAACATCAGCCATTGTAATTGTTGCTGTTTAAAGTGTTGCTTCATTTGTTGATAGCGAAGCTTTAAAACGGCATGCTCATATTGCTCCATCATCTCTTGCTTTTTAGTGCTCATCAGCTGCTTTTTCAAATCATAATATTCTGTCATTTGGCTTATTAATGCATCGTATTCTTTGTGCATTTTTTCGATAACATCATGTTGATTCGGCAAGTGGCGAATCTTCTTCTTGGTGTCATTGAGTAATTGCAATGCTTTGGCCTTTTCGATTTTATCGGCCGGTGTCATACGCAACTTTTCGGTTAATTTTAACCATGAGCAGGTTTTGATTAGCCATTTTGTTGGATCGTATTGCCACCAGTGAATACCATTTCGGTAGTCATTTTCAAAGATATGATGGAAGTTGTGGTAACCCTCACCAAAGGTAAGTACCGCTAATACGCTGTTATCACGAGCGGTATTTTTATTGGTATAAGGTTGGCTTCCCCAGATATGCGCTAGAGAGTTAATAAAGAACGTTGTGTGGTGATTCAATACTAACCGTACGGCACCAATCATTAAAAGCATGCCAATAATATCTTGGTAAATGATGCCTAATAAAAGCGGAATACCTAAGTTCATTAACAGCGCAAGAGGTACATAGTATTTATGCTGCCACATGACGATCTTTTCTTTTTGTAGATCTCGGCAGTTGGAGTAATCAGAATATACTTCAGCGCTTTGGTAGTGGCGTAGCATCCAGCCAATATGAGAAAACCAAAAACCACGTTTAGCGGAGTAGGGATCTTTGTCGTTATTATCAACATGACGGTGATGAACTCGATGATCCGATGACCAATGAAGCGCACTATTTTGCAGAGCAAACGCTCCACCTAAAGCAAAAATAAACCGTAAAGACCAGTGAGCTTGGTAAGTTCGGTGTGACCACAAGCGGTGATAGCCAGCTGTGATGCATAGATTACAAAAGCTAAAGGTGACCAGAAGCCACAGCCAATGGGCCGCGGTAATACCATGGCTAATAAAGTAAATGGGAGCAACAACGACCGCGAGCAACATACTGCTAGCGAAGATGAAGACATTTAACCAAATGAAAGGAGGATTTTGTGTTTTCATAAATGACCAAGTTTCAGGCTACAAGTGTGCGCTAGAATATCGAGCTTACACGTGTAAGTCTAGTGGGGTATGCGAGCAATTTTATCTAGATCTCATGAATAATTTGTTTCAATCCATTTCCTATGCCGCAAAATAGAGGCACAAAAAAGGGCAGCCGAAGCTACCCTTTGTGATTGATGAGTTTTTAACTTAGGTAAGTTGAATGTTGGATTACCAACCTTTTACAACACTACCGTTAAACAGTTTCATTGCTTCTTGGTAAACTTCGTCTGTTTGGTAGGCTTTAACAAAGTTCTTCACGTTTTCGCTATCGGCATTGTCTTCACGCGCAACGATTAGGTTTACGTATGGAGATTCTTTGTTTTCAACAAATACGCCATTTTTCTCAGCGGTTAAACCGTTTTGAGCGGCGAACGTGTTGTTGATGATCGCAATCGCGACATCTTGTAGTGAATTAGGAAGCTGTGGTGCTTCTAGTTCAACAAAGTCTAGCTTTTTAGGGTTCTCAACGATATCAAGAGGCGTTGCTTCAAGACCAGCATCTGCGGCTAGTTTAATTAAGCCTTTTTCTTGTAGAAGTAATAATGCGCGACCTTCGTTAGTTGGATCGTTTGGAATCGCGATGCTATCGCCTTTTTTCAGCTCATCAAGTGATTTAATTTTTTTCGAGTAACCGGCAATTGGGTAAACGAATGTATTGCCAACCGGTTTGATTTTGTAGCCACGGTCTTTGATTTGTTTATCAAGGTATGGCAAATGTTGGAATGCATTGAGGTCAATTGAACCATCATCTAAAGCGGCGTTAGGAATGATGTAATCAGAGAAAATGGTCAATTTCACATCTAAGTTGTACTTCTCTTTGGCCACTTTTGCCGCCACTTCCGCAACTTGTGCTTCTGGCCCTGCAATGACACCAACATTAATAGTGTTATCGGCAGCATTGGCTGTGCCAGTTAAAAGTAGTGAGGTAGCAACCGCAGCTGCGCTAAATAGGCTTTTTAATTTCATATACTTATCTCCATGTATAAAAATGCATTCTTTATGACTATATCCTTGGTACTTGAAGCCGCAGCTTTGTTGACGGCGTTCATTCGCCCCAATCGAATAGGTAAACTATGCTCATGGGGTCTCATTCACTTGTCGCCTCACTGCAACTCCAATGACTTTGGATATGTTTATTCGGGTCTATTTCTTGTAATTAACGATGATCCACTCGGCTGGCGATTCGATCGCCGACCATTTGAATAATTTGTACCACTACTACCAATAACACAACGGTGATGAACATGATGTCAGGCTGATAGCGTTGATAACCATAACGCATTGCTACATCCCCTAGGCCACCACCGCCAACGGTTCCTGCCATGGCTGAATAGCTTACTAAGGTAACCAATGTGATAGTAATGGTGTTAACAATAGAAGGTAATGCTTCTGGTAACAATACTTTGCGGATGATTTGCATTGGGCTCGCACCCATTGATTGCGCCGCTTCAATTAGGCCGCTTGGCACTTCAACTAAAGCGCTTTCCACTAAGCGAGCAATAAACGGGATCGCACCAACGGTCAATGGAACAATAGCAGCGGTAGTACCAATGAATTTACCAATGAGTAACGTCGTAAATGGGATAATGGCGACCATTAATACCAAGAAAGGAACTGAGCGGCCAATATTGACAATGGCACCAAGCACCATGTTGACCACTCGGTTTTCGATTAAGCCACCTTTTTTGGTGATATGCAGAATCACGCCCATCGGAATACCAATGATAAAGCCGATTAAACCTGCAATGCCGACCATGTAAAGCGTTTCCCAGGTCGCGCCCCAAATGAGGCGAAAAGTGCGATGATCGTAATACCAATCCATGATGTGATCATAAAACATAGCCAAGTACCTCGACTTTTATATTGTGTTCTTTTAAGAAGGTAACAGATTGCTTAACCTGTTCTTTTTCACCAAACAGTTCTGCAACCATCAAGCCAAAGCGAACGCCACCGGCGTAATCAATATCAGAGTTCAAAATACTGACATCGACATTAAACTTGCGAGAGAGTTGACTAATAACCGGCGCATCAATGGTTGAGCCAGTAAATTCAAGGCGCACCAAAGGAATAGAGCCTTCCACTTGAGTGTCTTGCAAGCGCGCTTGGTAATCTTCAGGAATCGATAAATCGAGCGTTGAACGAATAAACTCTTGTGCCAGTTCGGTTTTAGGGTGGGCAAAAATATCGCTCACTAGGCCTTGTTCCACTAATCGGCCACCGCCAATGATCGCCACTTTGTCACAAATGTTTTTCACCACATCCATTTCATGAGTAATGATTAAAATCGTCAAATTAAGCTGCTGATTGATGGTTTTTAGCAATTCTAAAATAGACTTAGTGGTTGCAGGATCGAGCGCGCTAGTCGCTTCATCACACAATAATACTTTTGGTTTCGAGGCTAATGCACGTGCAATCGCAACGCGCTGTTTTTGTCCACCACTTAAATTCGCAGGGTAGGTGTCACGTTTGTCGGCAAGACCCACTAAATCAAGCAGCTCCTCCACTCGCTTTTCAATTTCGCTGGTTGGTGTTTGAGCTAACTCTAAAGGTAGCGCTACATTATCGAAAACGGTTCGAGAAGACAGTAGGTTAAAATGCTGGAAAATCATGCCGATATTGCGGCGCGCTTGACCTAACTCTTTAGAAGAAAGCTTGGTGAGATCTAAGCCATCAACTAAAACCGATCCAGACGTTGGGGCTTCTAGCATATTAACGCAGCGAATAAGGGTACTTTTACCGGCACCTGATGAGCCGATTACACCAAAGATTTCCCCTTGAGGGATATGAAGATTAATGTCTATCAGGGCTGGGATCTTTTTATTGCCTTGATAAAACACTTTATTGACTTGATTAATTTCAATCATTTAACAACCTAATGGGTAATACGTTCCATATATTCTATTTTCAATAACGTATAAGTTTAGTGAAAACACGCATTGTGATTGCGACTTGGTAGATGATGCTATGGTTTTCACCATCTCAAGTCAATAGATATTTTTACGTCTAGACGTCTAAAGTGTTATTTCAGATAAGACCGACTTAATCTAACTTAGCTCGGATTAATCTTAATGAACAACAAAGCAAAGCGTGCAATAATTACGTACTAGAAATTTCAGACTCAAACACGATTAGTTTGAGCTTAAAGAGAGAGTGTAATAGTGTCTAAACCCGCCGTTTTTATCGATCGTGATGGTGTCATTAATGTCGACCATGGTTATGTCAGTAAAGTCGATGACTTTGAATACATCGACGGTGTGTTTGAGGCAACCAAAGCGCTGAAAGATTTAGGTTATTTGCTAGTGTTAGTCACTAATCAGTCTGGCATCGCCCGTGGTTATTATTCAGAGAAAGAATTTTTAACCTTAACCGAGTGGATGGACTGGAATTTCGTTGATCAAGGGGTGGAATTTGATGGTTTTTATTATTGCCCACATCATCCTGACGGTTCGGTAGAAAAATACGCTCAAGTGTGTGATTGTCGTAAGCCTGCTCCTGGGATGTTTATTTCAGCTCAAGAAGAGTTGGATATCGATATGTCACGCTCTGTCATGATTGGTGATAAAGCCGATGATATGAAAGCGGCGATTGCGGCAGGCTTGAAGCACAAAATTTTAGTGCGTACAGGTAAAAAGGTAACGGAAGAGTCTCAGTCTTTAGCCGATGTGGTGTTAGATAGTATTAAAGATGTACCGAAGTACCTTGCTGAGCGATAGGTTTCCTGAAACTTTGTTGTTTGAAAAAAACGCCCAATGATTGACTTCATTGGGCGTTTTTTATTGAGACGAGGTGGTTAATTTTTTCTGATGGTTATTACAGTCGTTATTCGTCGCCAGTTTTACCCACTCTTCGAAAGGTTGCGGTTTAGCGTATAGGAAGCCTTGAGCTTGTTGGCAACCTAAGTCTTTTAATATTTGAGCTTGTCCTTCGGTTTCGACCCCTTCGGAAACCACAGTAACACTCATGTTTTGCGCCATTCCCATGATGATTGCCGCGATGGACGACGGCGCATTTTCTGTATCAAGATCTTTGATAAATGCCCGATCGATTTTTAAGCAATCAAAAGGCAGTTTATGTAAGTATGATAATGATGAGTAACCAGTACCAAAATCATCAATAGCGATACCAATGCCAAGTGCCCGAATGGCTTTCATATTTTGCATAACCATGGTGTCGGCATCGGCCATATTACTTTCGGTTACTTCAAGCGTAAGGTGTTTAACATCGAGTTGAGATTGCTCAAGGATGTCACGGATATCATCAATAAAGTGTTCTTGCTGTAATTGCTTCACTGAAATATTGACATGCAAGTGGAAGTCTTTATCCCACATACCTTCACGGATTGCTTTTTGAGTATCAATACAAGACTTAAGCAAGATTTTATAACCAATGTGTTTGATCAACCCATACTCTTCAGCGGTCGGAATAAAGTCGAGTGGGGAAACTAAGCCTTTCGTTGGGGAAATCCAACGAGCAAGTGCCTCAACCCCAATCATTTTGCCGCTTTTTACATCCATAATAGGTTGATAAAAAGGAATAAACTCATCGTTACTGATTGCTTTAGTGATATCAGCAATCGATTCCATGCGTTTGCCTGATTCGTTGGCCATCTCATCGGAGTAGCTCACGCGTTTTTCCGGGGATTTTTTCGCATAACTCAGTGCAATACTGGCATTTTTAATCTCATCATGCAGATTTTCACTCTTATTGACGCTAGCAATGCCCAATATTGGCGTGATCAATATTTGTTTCGTTCCAACCTCTTGAGGGGCTTTAAAGTGACCTTGGATTTTGTTGGCGATCGTTTCAATGGCGTCTTCATCTTGCGTTGGAATATACAAGATGAATTCCGCCCCCGAACTACGAGAGATAATATGATCTTTTTCTTTTATGTCTTTTAAGTATTGCGCTACCAATAATAAAGCGCGATCGCCTTTATAGTGACCAAAGCTATCATTGATGTCTCTAAAACGAGCAATACCAATCGCAATTAAAGTACCGGAGTGTGAAGCAGTTGATTTGTTGTACGCTTCAACCAAACCATGGCGGGTATAGAGCTGAGTTAAGCTATCGTAGATAAGCTGTTCTCGTAGGTTCTCAAAAGACTGTTTTAATTTGTGTGTCATACTTGAAAACGCTTCGACCAAAACATTGGTTTCTTGGATATAGCAACTTTTAGGTAGTGATGAGGTTTCCCATTCACCTTCCGCTATTTTATAAGCTGCAGTTGCGGTAGCGTTCAACGTGCGAGTGACTCGGCTAAATACCAAGTAGCCAAAAATACTGGCCAGTAGACCTGCAAATAAGCCAAACCAAAGTGCATTATGTTGCTCCGTCGGTAAAGTGCCGAGTAATGCTGACTCGGGTGTCGTTAGAGCAATCGACCACTTAATGCCGTTACTGTCTCTAAATGGGATGGTATAGCTATAGTAGCGTTCATTATTGAGAGAAAAGGTAAAATCAGAACCAGATGTTAAGTCAATGCCTTGTTCGATAATTTGGCTTGCGGTTGCCTTAATGATCGGATCATGACTGTTGGTGGTTAAGCGATGAATAAAAGGTTGTTTGTTACTTGTTTGGTTAGAGGCGATCGAATTGTGAAAGTTTGAATGTGCGATCAGATGATGGTCTTCATCAAAGATAAAAATAGACGCATTGTTCAATTTTTTTTGTTCGGCTAAGAAATCGCTAAACTCAGCTAAACGCACATCAGACGAAAACACCCCGATTAATTGGTTATTTTTATAAAGCGGTGTTGAGGCGGATAAAGAAATATCTTGGCGTTCATCTTGATCAATATAAGGTGCTGACCAAATTGTTTTACCCGCTTGTACTGCTGGTTGGTACCATGGTCGAGGCAATGGGTTATAGTTAGGTATTGTCGCTAAAATAGGGGTTGAATCGGTTTCACCGCTGTAAATATTCATATTCCCATAGGTCGTTTGATCTTTCTTTATAAAAGATAAATTGTGAGAGCTATCGGCGCGAAACCCTACAAAAGAACCGTCTTTCTCACTAGCAAATTTCATTAATGAGAGTTGGGGGAGGTGCGTTTTTAAGTTGTTATAGTTTGAGCGTATATAATTGACGAGAGGGGTTAAGTTTTCTGGGGCGTATATTCCATCATTGAGAATAGATTGGCTTAAAGCAATACTAACTTTGTATGGGCCATAGAGAAATGCCGATAAATTAGAATCTACATTTTGTGAAATAGAGCTTAATTGTTTATGACTGATTTCTTTAATCATGTCTTGATAAGTGTGTTTTTGTATTAGAGTAATCACACAAACAGTAAGCAGTAGAACAGCCATAAACGGTAAAATAACCGCCGTTCTTAAAGAGATGGTTGGTGTACGCATGAGGTTTTCGCAAGCAATAATGAAGCGGCTATTATAATTTTAAACGTTCAAATTAGCCATGAAAATTAGATCTTCGTCACACTTTATGGGTTGGGGTATAGGTATTTATCGCAATGATATTTGCAATCACGTTGGTGTCTGTTTTTTCTGATTGGATTTAGAATAAATTTATTTAAAAACAATAATATGTTAGTGGTATAACGGTCGTCTATTGTTGAGCGATGAAAGTATTAGGCAGCTTGATGTTTGATATGTTACTGAGCTGTGGGAGTTGTTAGTATTTCAATGGATAGAATTTGATGCTTGCTTATGTAATTAGACGATTATTATTGGTGGTGCCCACGTTTATTGGCATTACTTTATTGATATTTACTTTAACGCGTTTTGTGCCTGGTGGGCCGGTTGAACGAATGCTGCTTAGCTTACAGATGCAGCAAGGTGAAACGACGGTATCAAGTAGCGTAACGCAAGGGGCAAATAATGCCTTGTCTGATGATCAAATTGCCGAGCTTAATGAATTTTATGGTTTAGATAAACCCATTCCACAAGCTTATTGGCAATGGTTAACCAAACTCATTCAATTGGATCTCGGTGAGTCAACGCGTTATTACGAGCCCGTCACCGATATGATTGCTGAGCGTTTACCCGTATCGTTATTTTATGGCGGTATGACGTTTCTAATCAGTTATTTCGTTTCAATTCCTCTTGGTTATCTCAAAGCACTCCGACATGGTAGTGTCATCGATTCCTCCAGTTCTATTTTTATCTTTGTCGGATTTGCTTTGCCCGGTTATGTCATAGGGGTTTTATTGCTGAGTCTTTTTAGCTTCCATTTGGAATGGTTTCCGATGGGCGGTTTTGTCAGTGATGATTTTGAGTACTTCACCCTGCCACAGCAAATTAAAGATGTGCTGTGGCATGCGGTGTTGCCTCTTTTTTGTTATTTGATTGGGGACTTTGCTCTATTAACCATGACGATGAAAAATAACTTAATGGAAAACTTAGCGGCCGATTATGTGCGAACCGCTATCGCAAAAGGGTTACCGTTTAAACAAGCGATTAAGCGACATGCATTGCGAAACAGTTTGATTCCGGTTGCCAGCTCATTTGGTAATTCACTAATGTTCTTCTTAACAGGGTCATTTTTAATTGAAGTGATTTTTAATATTAATGGGATCGGGCTTTTGGGGTATGAATCGATCATGGAGCGAGATTATCCGGTGGTGATGGGCTTATTTGCGATCAATGCCTTGATGCTACTGATTGGCAATATTTTGTCGGATATTTGCGTCGCTTTAGTTGATCCTCGCATTAAGTTTGGAGCCTGATATGACCTTGATATCGAATCCTTTAACGCAAAAGAAACTGAAGCGCTTTAAAGCGATCAAACGTGGTTATTGGTCGCTAATGATTTTAACGTTTTTATTTGTGCTCGCATTATTGGCAGAGCTGCTGGTGAATAGCCGCGCCATTGTGGTCAAGTATCAAGACCAATGGTATTTCCCGACGTATGCTGATGTGATTTCTGGTACTACCTTTGAGCTCGGTTACCAATCGGAAACCAATTACCGTCAGCTTCAAAAAGTGATAAGTGAAAAAGATCCCCAAGGTTTGGTGATTATGCCGCTTGTACCTTGGAATCCTTATGAACAAGATTTTGATAGCGATTTCCCCCCTGCGGCACCAAGTATGGACGCAAAACATTATTTAGGTACCGATACCATAGGGCGAGATATTTTAGCTCGTTTATTATATGGCTTTAGGATCGCGATGGGATTTGCTCTGTTAACCATGGTGATCTCTTATGCGATAGGCGTTACCGTTGGTTGTGTGATGGGTTTTTGGGGCGGTAAGTTCGATTTGTTCTTTCAACGGTTTATTGAAATCTGGTCGATGGTGCCGTTTTTGTATGTGATCATGATTTTAGTCTCAATTATGCAGCCAAGCTTTATGTTGTTCACCTTCATTAATGTGTTATTTGGCTGGATGGGGATGACTTGGTATATGCGCACCATGACATACAAAGAAAAAGCGCGAGAATATACCTTAGCGGCTAAAGCGTTAGGGGCCTCGAATTGGCGAATTTTATTTCATCATATTTTGCCAAATACGATGGTGATGATAGTGACTCTGGCGCCCTTTACTATTGTCGCCAATATTACAGCGTTAACGGCATTAGATTACCTAGGGCTAGGCCTGATGCCACCAACACCGAGTTGGGGGGAATTACTGCAACAAGGTAAATCTAATCTCGATGCCCCTTGGATTGCCATTTCAGTGGTAACGGCCATTGTATCGGTATTAATCATGGTGACCTTTATTGGTGAAGCCATTCGTGAAGCCTTTGATCCCAAACGTTTTACCAAATATGTTTAAATGAGAATAGAAAGACTATGTTTAAGGACAAACCATGACTCTATTGAAAACGACACGAGCATTCATCGCGGCAGGTTTTTCATTTTACCTTACGCTTTCATCACCGCTGATTAATGCCGCTCAGCTGCCCGATAACTTAGATTGGCAGACTAATAATAACGATCCTATTTTTGCTTCGCCAGACGCTAAATTTGGTGGTATTTATCACACCTACATGGCGAGCTTTCCACAAACTTTTCGTACAGTTGGCCCGGATGCCAACGGCACTTTTGCAGCATGGAGCCGTTCTACCATGGCGCTGCTCGATCGGCATCCTAATACTGATAATTGGTTACCATCGATTGCCACTTCTTGGGCATTTTCCGATGATCATAAAACGGTGTATTTCAAGCTTGATCCCAAAGCAAAATGGAGCGATGGCAAGCCGGTTACCGCCAAAGACTTCACCTTTATTCTGCAACTGATGCGCTCGAAAGATATCGTCGCGCCGTGGTACAACGATTTTTATACCAAGGAAGTCAGTGATGTGATTGCTTATGATGATCACACCATTGCTGTTGTTTCAGGTAAACCAAGAAATCCCGATGAGTTGATGGATTATGTGAACCTGTCACCGATCCCGGCTCATTTTTATGCTAATCCTCGTAAAGATGAAAATGACGATGGTATTGCCGATGATTTTGTTCGTCGCTATAACTTTAAGCCCGAGCCGACCGTAGGTCCGTATTACATTGATGATATTGATAAAGGTAAAGCGGTGAGCTTTAAGCATGTGAAAGACTGGTGGGGTTACGGTAATAAGTACTACCAGCATCGTTTCAACGTTGAAAAAATCAGCATCAAAGTTATTCGAGATCCGGATATTGCATTCAAATATTTTGAAAAAGGCCAACTTGACTCATTTGCATTATTACGACCTACGCTTTGGCATGATAAAGCCGTCGGTGAAAACTACGATAAAGGTTATATTCATAAAGCGTGGGCGTTTAATCAAGCGCCAGTCGGGGCGGGAGGCATTTGGTTGAATACCGCGATGCCAATGCTAGATGATATTAATGTACGTCAGGGTTTAATGCATGCGATGGATTATGATGGCATGTTAAATAAAATCTTGCGTAATGACTATGTTCGTAAAAATAATCCAATGGGGAGCGGGCATGGTGAGTATGATCAACCTGATATTTCCGCACCAAAATTTGAACCAAAATTAGCGGTTTCTTTTTTTGAAAAAGCAGGCTTTGCTCAAATAGGTCCCGATGGCATCCGTCAAAATGACAAAGGTCAGCGATTGAGTTTTGCGGTGACCTACGCAACGCCTGCGCATACGCCACGCATTGCTTATTTACGTGAACAAGCCAAATTAGCGGGTTTAGATTTAACGCTTAACCTGATCGATGGCTCTAGCATGTTTAAATATGTGCTTGAGAAAAAGCATCAATTGTCATTTCATGATATGTCCGCTTCACGTATTCCGGTTTACTGGCAGTACTTCTCTTCTGAATTTGCGAATAAACCGCAAAACAATAACTTTACCAACTACAGTTCACCTGAATTGGATAAGTTAATCGAGTCTTATCGCAACGAATTTGATTTAGAGAAGAAGCATCAATTATCACGACAAATCCAACAGAAAATTGATGATGCGAAAGTGATCATTTCTGGTTATAGCGTGCCATATGCACGTGAAGGTTATTGGCGTTGGATGAAGTTGCCAAAAGAATTCGCAACGAAACAAGCGGAGGTTTTATTTTATCCTGCCGGTTTTGTCGGGGGATTAGGAACATTTTGGATCGATCAAGATGTAAAAAATGAAACTAAAGAAGCAATGGATTCAGGCAAATCGTTTGAGCCAGTCACTATTGTTGATGAGAAATATAAGTAAAAAGAGGATGCTAGGTTACTCGTCCCGAGTTTCTAGGAAAAGTCACCGCGAGTGCCGATTTTCGGGGACGCTATGCTCGGGAGGAGAAAGTGTTTTCGTAATGCGAGTCTCGGGCGTTTCACTTCTCGTTTATCGGTAATTTTCTTTTTATCTTTTTCGAGTAACGATAAGCGAAGCGGCCGAGCGACGAGAGCCGAACAAAGTTTAATTAACGGGACCCAAATGACTTCAAATGTTGTATTAACCATTACCGATCTATGCACTGAATTTGAAACCGATAATGGTCAAGTTCGTGTGCTTGATGGGGTGACTTTCCATGTCCCTAAAGGGAAAACCGTCGGCATTGTAGGTGAGTCGGGATGTGGTAAAAGCGTCACAGCGATGTCGATTATGGGTTTATTGCCAAAACCCTTTGGGAATATCGTTGAAGGGCGAATTGATTATGCCCATCAAGGTAAAATCGATGATCTTGCTTCTTTAACCCCGGATAAAATGTACCAAATGCGTGGTAATGCGATTTCGATGATTTTCCAAGATCCGATGACCGCGCTTAATCCGGTTCATACCATTGGTAAGCAATTGATGGAAGTCTATCAATTACATCAACCTGAATTGAAGAAAAAACAGCGTTATCAATTGTCACTCGAAATGCTAGAAAAAGTTGGTATTCCTTCTGCTACACAAAGAATGCTTGAATTTCCGCATCAATTATCTGGCGGAATGCGTCAACGTGTGATGATCGCGATTGCCTTAGCGTGTAAGCCTGATGTGCTAATTTGTGATGAACCGACCACGGCGCTTGATGTGACCGTGCAGGCGCAAATTTTAGATTTGATGACATCACTGCAACAAGAAACGGGCATGTCGATTATCTTTATCACCCATGATTTAGGCGTAGTAGCTGAGATCTGTGATCAGGTAGTGGTGATGTATGCGGGGAAAGTCGTCGAGCAAGCTGATGTGTTTGAACTGTTCGATCACCCAAGCCATCCATACACTCAAGGGTTACTGGCTTCTATGCCCAATAGTCAATCTATTCCAAAAGCTATTTTACCGACCATTGAAGGCGCGGTGCCTAACCTCAATGAGATGCCTGTGGGATGTCGATTTGCCTCACGTTGCCCTTATCAACAAGATAAATGCTTGCAACAAGCTCCTATCCTAGAAATGAAAAATGCTGAGCATCAAGTGAGTTGTCATTTTTGGTCTGATTTACGTGCCAAAGGTAATGGTCAGGAGCCTGCTGTATGAGTGAGTTACTTCGTATTAAAAATCTTAAGCAGTACTTTCATTCAGGAAAGGGCTTGTTGAAAAAAGGCTACACCGTACATGCGGTTGATGACGTGTCTCTGGTGGTCCATAAAGGTGAAACGCTTGGGATCGTGGGGGAATCGGGTTGCGGAAAAAGCACCCTTGGTCGCAGCTTATTACGTTTATATGAACCAACCAGTGGGCAGATCTTATTTGAAGGGCAAGATATTTGCCAGTTTGATAACAAGGCAATGCGTTCGTTACGCCAAGAAATGCAAATGGTATTTCAAGATCCGACGGAGTCATTAAATCCTCGTCATACTGTTGGGATGATTTTACAAGAGCCGTTTGTCATCCATAAATTGGGGACACAAGAGGAAAGAAAACAATGGGTATCAGAGTTGCTGCTAAAAGTAGGCTTAACACCAGATGCAGCTGAGCGTTATCCGCATGAGTTTTCTGGTGGTCAAAAGCAGCGTATTGGTATCGCGCGCGCCATAGCCTTAAAGCCGAAACTCGTGGTGTGTGATGAGTCAGTGTCGGCGTTGGATGTGTCGGTGCAAGCTCAAATCTTAAATTTACTGCTCGAGTTGCAACAAGAAATGGAGCTGACCTTAATTTTTATTGCTCATGATTTATCGGTGATTCGTCATATTTCCGACAAAATTGCCGTGATGTATTTGGGGCAAATTGTTGAATACGGCGAAGCGCAAAGTGTTTATCAGCATCCGAAACATCCATATACCCAATCTTTATTATCGGCGATTCCGATCACTCATCCTAAATACAGAAATGCTAAGCTTCGATTACAAGAGCAAGGTATTGGTGAGCGAATTTTATTAAAAGGAGATATTCCATCACCGATTGATAGGCCTAAAGGTTGTCGCTTTGCTTCACGCTGCCCTAAAGTCATGTCAAAATGCCAACAACAGCCAGTTTTGATAGAAGATGAAGGTTCTCATCATTCTGTCTCGTGTTTTTTATATAATTAATTGGATGGTGATTTATGACATACAATAAATCGTTTTTATTGACAGTACTTTCAGTTGCATTATTAGCTGGGTGTACCACGGTTGAAGAAAAACCGAATACAGACAATATCGCAACCACGACGTCGGTTGATGGCGTTAAAGTAACCAGCGTGGCTTATAAATGCCGCATTGATCAGTCGGAAAGTGAATCGCAAGGTCAGTTTGAGAAGCCTTTTTTGATTGAATACTCTGGTCAAGAACAAGCAATGCTGGTGGAACGTTCGGGATCTTATCCACTGACTCGCGTTGAATCGGCATCAGGCAGCAAATACGCATCTGTCGATGGTATGCAAATATTTTGGGAAAAAGGTGATAAGGCGACAATTACCTTAAATCATGAAACATTCAATGACTGTTTTCTTGTGAAGTAAAGTAAAAAAGGGCAAATGAGCCCTTTTTTATTGCGTTTATTTTCATGTTTTAATGACCCGACGCTGAAGTGAACTATTGTTGGTATTTCACCGTATAGCGAGTGGGCTTATGGTTCATGGCAAGCGTGATGTTTAATACGATAGCGCCGAGTACCGACAAGGCTATGATCCATGTTGAGACAAAAAACAGGGATGCAACGACAATACTGCAATCGAGCACCATCTGAGTTTTACCGACCGAAATTCCGGTTTTATCTTGGATTAGCAAACACATCACATTGAATCCACCCAAACTTGAACGATGACGGAATAAAATCAGCATTCCTATTCCAATCAATAACCCTCCGGCTATCGCACTAAATACGTCACTGATTCGGCTCAGTTGAATAAAGTGGTGCAGCTGATCGGCAAAGATGGAAACCAACGCTCCAGCAATTAAACTATTCATAGCAAATGCTTTACCAAACCGTAGCCAAGCCAAAGCATAAAATGGTAGATTAATAAAAAAGTATAAGGTGCCAAAAGACAAAACAGTTAACTGGCTAAATAGTAGCGCTAAGCCCGCGGTTCCGCCGGTAATGAGTTGTGCTGAGGATAGAAAGAATACGCCGAGAGCAACCAGAAAGCTGCCCACTAATAAAGCGATGCCATCTTCATATATTGTGTGTTTTTCAATCATTGAAATAATTTTCTTGTCCATAATGAGCAAAATTTTAATCAATGAATTGTGATTATGATAGTTTTATGGGAAATTTGGTGTTAGATACTTGTATTTGAATGTTTACGAAAATGTAAACTTACGATATGGTTTTTTACATATTAAGTGTGAAGTGGTGGATATTTACTCACTATTACTTTCTTTCAACTTAATGGTTAACTTTTCGCATGCAGAAAGTTCATATTGCTACTTTCTGATATGAATCAAATTAGGTAGAATAGCCCCATCCAAATCAGTGACGAAAACGTTTGCTTTGCGTCGTTGGCTGTATTTTTACGAAACTTACCGTTTTTATAGACCTTTCGGGTTTTTTAGGAATTATCAGATAATCTGAACCAGGAGATACAAATGCTTAAGCGTGATATGAACATTGCGGATTACGATGCGGATCTTTTTACCGCAATTCAGGAAGAAACTCTTCGTCAAGAAGAGCACATTGAGCTTATCGCTTCAGAAAACTACACCAGCCCACGTGTAATGGAAGCCCAAGGTTCTCAGCTAACGAATAAATACGCTGAAGGTTATCCTGGTAAGCGTTACTACGGCGGTTGTGAGTTCGTCGATAAAGTAGAAACTCTAGCGATTGAACGTGCTTGCCAATTGTTCGGTGCAGAATACGCAAACGTACAACCTCACTCTGGTTCTCAAGCGAATAACGCAGTTTACATGGCGCTATTGAATGCCGGTGATACGGTATTAGGTATGAGCCTAGCGCACGGTGGTCACTTAACTCATGGTTCTCCTGTTAACTTCTCTGGCAAGCTTTATAACATCATTCCTTACGGCATTGATGAAGCGGGTCAGATCAACTATGAAGAAATGGAAGCATTAGCGGTTGAGCACAAACCTAAGATGATCATCGGTGGTTTCTCAGCGTATTCTCAAGTGTGTGATTGGGCACGTATGCGTGAAATCGCAGACAAAGTTGGTGCTTACCTATTCGTTGATATGGCGCACGTTGCCGGTCTTATTGCTGCTGGTGTTTACCCGAACCCAGTACCGCATGCGCACGTTGTGACAACGACAACCCATAAAACATTAGCTGGCCCACGTGGTGGTTTGATTCTTTCTAATGAAGGTGAAGATCTTTATAAGAAGCTAAATTCAGCAGTATTCCCAGGTGGCCAAGGTGGCCCTCTAATGCACGTGATCGCGGCAAAAGCGGTTGCTTTTAAAGAAGCACTAGAGCCTGAGTTTAAAGAATACCAAGCGCGCGTTGTAGCAAATGCTAAAGCGATGGTGGCTGAGTTTATCGCACGTGGCTACAACATCGTGTCTGGCTCAACAGAAAACCATTTATTCCTTGTTGACCTTATTGACAAAGACATTACCGGTAAAGAAGCCGATGCTGCTCTAGGTTCAGCTAACATCACAGTAAACAAAAACTCAGTACCAAACGATCCACGTAGCCCATTTGTAACGTCTGGTATTCGTGTCGGTTCTCCATCAATTACTCGTCGTGGCTTTACAGAAGAAGACGCGAAAAACCTTGCTGGCTGGATGTGTGACATTCTAGACAACATGGGTGATGAGTCTGTGATTGAAGCAACCAAAGCAAAAGTATTAGAGATCTGTAAGCGTAAACCGGTTTACGCATAATATTTCTGCATAAAAAGGGGCGATTTTTGCGCCATAGCTGAGTCGGAATCTCGTGACTCGAATCTAGGGCGCTTCGCTTCTCGAATAAGATAAAACCCAGTCAGAAATGGCTGGGTTTTGTTTTTTGGAAAAAAAGCCTCAGCTTGAATATTCAAACTGAGGCTTTAAGATTTTCTCGAAACTCGAAACTCGAAACTCGAAACTCGAAACTCGAAACTCGAAACTCGAAACTCGAAACTCGAAACTGAATTTAGTCGTCTTTATTAATGCTGATCATTGAGCCAGATTTACATTTGAACATGTAATAACGAGAGCTTTCGTTAAATTGGCCAAGCCCTTCGCCTGAACAGTAAGAAGCATTCAGATCACGCATGGTGTCTAATGTCTTAGCGTTGTCCATCGCAAACTTAGAACCGTCAGCACAAACGATACGGACTTTACCATCATCGCTAGTTGAGAATACTTTGACTTCAGTGTTACATAGCTCAAACGATGCATCTAAGTAATTATCTTCTTGGGTGGTGCTTGAACAACCTGACAAGGCCAATACTAGCAATCCAGCTAATCCTACATATTTCATATTGCTACTTCCTATATTTATCCGTCGAGATAATCGGATTAAAATGTGAATGATTGCTAGAGCCTAGAGTGGTGGCTAGGCAATCACTGAAACTGTAGTAAGTGTAACCTTATCGCCAACTTTGCTCAACTTAGGGACAAAATTTATTCGATAATGCCGAAGAAGCCTATGTGTGCGGTCGCTAAGCCTAGGGATTTCGGATAAACTAACGAAATAACAATAAATATAGCTTTCAAGGGAGATAGCATGCACTGCCCATTTTGTTCTGAAAATGATACCAAGGTGATCGATTCACGTTTGGTTGCCGATGGCCATCAAGTTCGCCGTCGTCGCCAATGCCTTGCTTGTAGTGAGCGTTTTACCACTTTTGAAAGTGCTGAATTGGTGATGCCGAAAGTCATCAAAACCAATGGTAATCGCGAACCTTTTGATGAAGATAAAATGATTGGTGGCATTCAACGTTCACTGGAAAAGCGTCCTGTTAGTGCCGATGCGGTTGAGCTATCGATCAGTACAATTAAATCGAAGCTGCGTGCAACTGGCGAGCGTGAAGTACCGAGTGAAATGATTGGCAATCTAGTGATGGAACAACTGAAAATATTAGATAAAGTGGCTTATATTCGTTTTGCTTCTGTTTATCGAAGTTTTGAAGATATTCGAGAGTTTGGCGAAGAGATCGCACGCTTAGAAGATTAATCGTTTTGCCTTCAGCTTCAGATATTGGAATAAAGTCATGACTCAAACCGTATTCTCCTCTTTTGATTATAAAATGATGACGCAAGCCATTGCTTTGGCTAAACAAGGTACCTATACCACTGCACCCAATCCTAATGTGGGATGTGTGATTACAAAAGAAAAAACGGTGATAGGGCAAGGCGCGCATTTGAAAGCGGGTCAACCTCACGCGGAAGTTCATGCTCTTCGTCAAGCCGCTGATCAAGCAAAAGGGGCAACGGCTTACGTCACTTTAGAACCGTGTTCTCATTATGGGCGAACGCCACCGTGCGCTGAAGCGTTAATTAAAGCGCAAGTCGCTCGGGTCGTGTGTGCTATGCAAGATCCTAACCCACAAGTGGCTGGACGAGGGGTTCAAATGTTGCGTGATGCTGGCATTCAAGTGGATGTCGGTTTGCTTGAGCAAGATGCCATTAATCTCAACCCCGGTTTTATTAAACGAATGAAAACCGGAATGCCTTTTGTACAATTAAAACTTGCGGCAAGCCTTGATGGTAAAACCGCGCTCGCTAATGGTGAAAGCCAATGGATTACCGGTGCTAAAGCTCGCCAAGATGTACAAGCTTACCGAGCCAAGGCTGGCGCCATTCTGTCAACGGCCAAGACGGTGATAGATGACGATGCTTCTTTAAATGTCCGCTGGCAAGAACTCCCGAATTCAGTTCAGGCGGTTTACCAAAAGGATTTAGTACGCCAACCTATTCGCGTGATATTGGATCGCCAAGGTCTGCTGCAAGACGCTCAATATTCTGATTTAAAGTTATGGAAGAATGAAGGGGATGTTTTAGCTGTCCATGATCCATTAATAGAGTCGCCACTTTCGCTTAAGTCTTACCAACAATTTGTTGCTGCAAAAGTAGTGAATCAACAATTTGAGCTCCCCGCACTGTTAAAACAATTAGCCGATGAACACAATATTAACCACGTTTGGGTTGAAGCTGGTGCGCAGTTAGCGGCGAGTTTCATTGAGAAAAATTGTGTCGATGAATTGATTGTGTATTTAGCACCTAAGCTGATGGGTACCGATGGGCGTGGTTTAACTCAACTATGTGGCCTAAGCTCAATGAGCGATATTATTGAGCTTGATATCAAAGATGTGCGCATGGTAGGCAGTGATATTCGCTTAACCGCGGCCATCAAAACAAAATAGAATTTAAATAAGAAAGAGACGTTATGTTTACAGGAATTGTTGAAGCGGTCGGTACTATCTTGGCGATTACTCCTAAAGGTGAAGATGTCACCATTAAGGTTGATGCGGGTAAGCTCGACATGTCGGATGTGCACTTAGGTGACAGCATCGCAACCAATGGTGTTTGCCTGACAGTAGTGGAATTTGATCAGCGTAGTTACAGCGCGGATTTATCGTTAGAGACTCTCAAGCGTACTGGTTTTTCACAGTACCAAGTGGGCGAGTCAGTCAACTTAGAAAAAGCCATGCTACCTTCGACTCGTTTTGGCGGACATATTGTTTCTGGGCACGTTGATGATGTTGGTGTCATTGTTGATCGTCAACCCATTGGCCGAGCAATGGAATACTGGATTGAAGTGCCAACGCATTTATCCCGTTATATTGCAGAAAAAGGCTCGGTTACCATTGATGGTATTAGCTTAACGGTCAATGATGTACGCAAAAATGCCTTTAAAATCACCATCGTTCCGCATACTTCTCAAGAAACAACCGTTAATAGTTTCGTGGTTGGACGAAAAGTCAATTTAGAAGTCGATGTGATCGCTCGCTATTTAGAGCGATTAATTACCGGTAAAGCGGAAGCAGAAGAGACGCCAGCTTCTCGCGTTACTATGGACCTATTGCAAAAAAATGGATTTGCTTAACCTTAGTTAATTTAACTTTATTTTCGGGTTATTTGCAGCCGAATAAAGCATCAGCAGAATAGTTAGGAATCAAATATGCCAATTAGCAGCTCAAAAGAAATTATTGATGATATTCGTTTAGGTAAGATGGTTATCTTGATGGATGATGAAGACCGTGAAAATGAAGGTGATCTTATCATGGCCGCTGAGCATGTCACGCCAGAAGCGATTAACTTTATGGCCACCCATGGTCGTGGTTTGATTTGTTTAACTCTGACCAAAGAGCGTTGTCATAATCTAGGTTTGCCGCCAATGGTGCAAGATAATAACGCTCAATACACCACCAACTTTACTGTTTCTATTGAAGCGGCAGAAGGCGTCACAACCGGTATTTCTGCCGCGGATCGCGCGGTTACGGTTCAAGCAGCAGTAGGGAAAAATGCTAAAGCAGCAGACCTTGTTCAACCTGGCCATATCTTCCCACTAGCGGCGCAAGAAGGTGGGGTATTAACCCGTGCTGGTCATACCGAAGCTGGCTGTGATTTAGCGCGCCTTGCCGGTCTAGAACCTGCTTCCGTTATCGTTGAGATTTTAAATGATGATGGCACCATGGCTCGTCGTCCGGATTTAGAAGTGTTTGCTGAAAAACATGGCATTAAATTAGGCACCATTGCTGATTTGATTGAATACCGCAACAATACTGAAACCACCATTGAGCGTGTCGCGGAATGTAAACTACCGACCGAATTTGGTGAGTTTGATTTAGTGACTTACCGCGATACGATTGATAGTCAAATCCACTATGCATTACGTAAAGGTAATGTAACGGATAATGCTTGTTTAGTTCGAGTGCACTTGCAAGATACCTTTACCGACTTATTACACTCTAACCGTTCAAGCGATCGTAGCTGGTCTCTAGAAGCAGCGATGAAGCGTATTCACCAAGAAGGTGGAGTTCTGATTATTCTTGGTAAGGAAGAAACCGCAGAATCAATCATCCATAAAGTGAAAGTATTTGAGCAACAAGATAATGCTACTGCCCCTGTGATGGCCAAAAAGCAAGGCACTTCACGCCGAGTCGGTGTGGGTTCTCAGATCCTTGCGGATTTAGGCGTAAAAGACATGCGTTTATTATCGTCATCAGATAAGCGCTACCATGCACTATCCGGTTTCGGCTTGAATGTTGTGGATTATGTAACAGAATAACGTTTTTCGGAATCTCGTTATTCGTTGCTTGAAAAAGCTTTTATTCGAGTTACGAGCTTCCGAGCAACGAGAAACGAATTACCAATAGATATCACTCACAATTTTGTGGTAGAATCCGCCGATTCTCACTCTCTAGAAAACAGTTAAAGGATAACTTATGAAAGTAATCGAAGGTGCTTTTGCCGCTCCTAATGCAAAAATTGCTATCGTTATTTCTCGTTTTAACAGCTTTATTAACGAAAGTTTACTTTCAGGTGCGATTGACACATTGAAGCGTCACGGCCAAGTAAGCGATGACAACATTACCGTTGTTCGTTGCCCTGGTGCTGTTGAATTGCCTCTTGTTGCACAACGTGTAGCAAAAACGGGCAAGTTTGATGCGATTGTTTCACTTGGCACGGTTATCCGTGGTGGTACACCACACTTTGATTATGTATGTAGTGAGTGTAATAAAGGTTTAGCTCAAGTGTCTTTGGAATATAGCCTTCCAGTTGCATTTGGCGTATTGACTGTTGATACCATCGATCAAGCGATTGAACGCGCAGGCACCAAGGCTGGTAATAAAGGGCAAGAAGCTGCTCTTAGCGCACTTGAGATGATCAACGTTCTTAATGAAATTAATTAATTTTTTGCAATCTAATTCCTAATGGGGGCTCGCGTGAAACCAGCCGCACGTCGTAATGCACGTCAATTCGCTCTACAAGCGATATATTCTTGGCAAGTCACTAAAGAAAATGTGGCAACAATTGAACATCAATTTCTAACCGGTGAAAAGTATGATGAAGAAGAACATCATGCTGGCGAGCCTAGCTTAAAAGCACCTGAGACGGATGTTGCTTATTTTCAAGACTTACTGTCAGGTGTCGTGAACACTAATATGGAATTAGACAGCAAGCTTCGCCCATTCCTTTCTCGTCCAATGCAAGATTTGGATATGATGGAACTCGCGTTACTTCGTCTAGCGATGTATGAAATGACTAAGCGTGATGATGTACCGTATAAAGTGGTGATCAACGAAGCAATTGAGCTAGCAAAAGTATTTGCAGCAGAAGATAGTCATAAGTTCATCAACGGTGTGCTTGATAAAGCAGCACCGCACGTTCGCAAAAAGTAATTTCTGCGAATTGTTAATCAAGGTCAGCCAAGTGCTGGCCTTTTTTGTATAATCACTGTCACTGAATTTAATCGAGTTAAGCCCATGTCCGGTGAATTTAATCTCATTGATAAATATTTTGCTCATCGCCAAGCGAATCGACAAGATGTTGATTTAGCTTTGGGGGATGATTGCGCTTTAGTATCGCCACCGGAAGGGTATCAACTGGCCATTAGTACCGATACGGTGGTGTTAGGTACACATTTTTTAGCGAATGCTGATCCTTCTGCTGTTGCCTATAAAGCATTAATGTCCAATATTAGTGATTTGGCGGCAATGGGAGCCACGCCCGCTTGGTTTTCAATGGCAATCAGTTTGCCTGAAATTGATGAAGCATGGTTAGCACCTTTTTGTGATTCAATGTTTACGCTTGCCGATGCTCATCATTTACAGCTAATCGGTGGGGATACCACCAAGGGACCTCTGAGCATTTCCTTTACCATTCAAGGTTTGGTGCCAAAAGGAAAAGCACTTACTCGCAGCGGTGCTCAAGTGGGGGATTGGATTTTTGTAAGCGGAAATCTCGGTGACAGTCAGGCTGGCTTAAGTGTTATTCTCAATCCTGAGGCTACAAATAAACCTCATGCGAAGGAATTAGTGTCACGTCACTTTTATGCCCAATCTCGAATTAAGCTTGCTGAGCGACTGCGTGATCATGCCACGAGTTGTATTGATATTTCCGATGGGGTGATGTCCGATCTCAAACATGTGCTAAAGCGTTCAAACGTGAGTGCCCAAGTAGAGATTACCCAACTGCCTATTAGTGATTTGGCAACGGACTTTTTCGGTGATACTCAACAAGCCCAATTGGCCGCATTACAAAGTGGTGAAGAATATGAATTGTGCTTTACCATTTCAAAGCAAGATAAACCTCTGTTAGATGAAATCGCGCAACAGGTCGGTTGCCTGTTAACTTGTATTGGGCAGGTTACTGAAAACCAGCGGGACGCTGAGCATACTATTCAATTACTTCGAAATGGTTTGCCTATCCAAGAAGATGATCTGGCAAGGCAAGTTCATGGATTTGATCACTTTAATTAAAATAACAATATAGAAGGCATAACATGTCGCAACCATCCCGTGGGGTAAACCCTATTGAGCGAATTAAATTATCTAACCCGTGGCACTTATTAGCGGTTGGGTTTGGTAGTGGTTTATCTAAAATTGTTCCCGGAACCATGGGAACACTTGCATCCATTCCCTTTTACTTATTATTGGTGCAGTTGCCTGCGATGGCTTATTGTGTGGTCGTCGTATTGGCGGCTTTAGTTGGCATTACCATTTGCCAAAAAACCTCTGATGATATGCAAGTGCATGATCATGGTGCGATTGTTTGGGATGAGTTTGTCGGATTTTGGATCACCATGAGTGTGGTGCCTTTGATGGGACTACCGCATTATGATTGGCAAACTTTGCTGATTGGTTTTGTGCTATTTCGAATTTTTGACATGGTGAAGCCGTGGCCGATCAGCTTATTGGATCGCCATGTACATGGTGGGTTTGGCATTATGATCGATGATGTGTTAGCTGGCGTTTTTGCCGCCATCAGCTTATGGCTGCTGGTATTGTATTACTAATACCAATTGAACTATCGTGCGATTGGGAAATAGTTTGATAGAAAGGAATAAATAATATGTCGAAGAAAGTGTATTGTGTGGCGCAGTTTTTACCAAAAGAAGGCAAACTAGACGAACTGTTTACGGTACTTCAAGCACTAGAGCCAAATACTCTGCGTGAAGATGGATGCTTACAATATGTGGTGACGCGTCACCGTACTAGCCCATTTGCCGGTGGCGAAAGCTACCCAATTGCATTTCATGAAATTTGGGCAAGCAACGAAGCGTTTGAAGCGCACTGTCAACGTCAAGAAATTGCCGACTTCTTCCAACAACAATGCGTGGCAGAAACAGGCTTAGTAGAGAAATCAAATGTCGCGGTTTATACCGATGAACCAAACAACTTTGACGCGCCTAAGTTTTAAAGGTTTATTGAACCAATAAAAAATGGCCCGGTAGTGATAAGACTATCGGGCCATTTTTATCTACTCTTGAAGCTAGTTCAAATAAGCTTTTATCTGCTTTTCAATCCCTGCGGCATCTAAACCAAGTTCTTGATACAACTCATCTTGAGTGCCTTGATGTACAAAGCTATCAGGTAAGCCTAGTTGCAATACAGGTTTAATTTGCTTGCGTTGCATGAGAAGTTCAATCACCCCAGAGCCTGCACCGCCGGCAATCACGTTTTCTTCTAACGTAACCAGCACATCGTGATCTGCTGCGAGTTTAAGCACTAATTCTTCATCCAGTGGCTTAACAAAGCGCATATCGGCAACGGTCGCATCAAGATTGTCGGCAGCTTTTAATGCTTCAGGTAAGAAGGTCCCGAAAGATAAAATGGCAATTTTCTTAGTCGAGCCTTCTTTAACAATACGACCTTTACCGATTTCAAGTTCAGTCATATCAGCTTGAATCTCTGCGCCACAACCCGAACCGCGAGGATAACGGACTGCACTTGGACCTTGGTGTTTATGGCCAGTGTAAAGCATTTGACGACACTCATTTTCATCACTTGGTGCCATGATCACCATGTTTGGAATGCAGCGCATAAAGCTTAGATCAAATGCGCCTTGGTGAGTCTGACCATCTGCGCCAACGAGGCCGGCACGGTCAATGGCAAACATCACAGGCAAATCCATAATGGCCACATCGTGGATCAATTGATCGTAACCACGCTGTAAGAAAGTTGAGTATATCGCCACAATCGGGTGTTGCCCCGCAATCGCCATACCTGAAGCAAGCGTGACAGCATGCTGTTCGGCAATCGCCACATCAAAATATTGCTGTGGGAATTCTTTGGAAAAACGTACCATGCCAGAGCCTTCACGCATTGCCGGGGTAATTGCCATGAGCTTTGGATCTTGGGCAGCCATATCACATAGGAAATCACCAAACACTTTAGAGAAGGTCGGTTTACCGCCACTGCTTTTCGGTAGGCAGGTTTCTTTTGGGTCAAATTTAGGTACGCCGTGATAACCAATCGGATCTTTTTCCGCAGGTTCATAGCCTTTGCCTTTTTTGGTCATCACATGTAAAAACTGCGGGCCCTTTAAACTGCGCATGTTTTTCAGTGTTTTAACGAGCTCTTTCACGTCGTGTCCATCGACTGGGCCGATGTAATTAAAACCAAGCTCTTCAAACATGGTTCCCGGTACGACCATGCCTTTTAGATGTTCTTCAGTACGACGAACTAGCTCTTTAATTGGCGGGACATTCGACAGCACTTTTTTGCCGCCTTCACGAATTGAAGTATAAAAGTTACCCGTCAGTAGTTGTGCCAAATGATTATTTAATGCCCCGACGTTTTCTGAGATCGACATTTCATTATCATTTAGGATCACGAGCATATCCGCATGCACATCACCAGCGTGGTTCATGGCTTCAAAGGCCATACCTGCGGTGATGGCGCCATCACCAATCACACTCACAACTTTACGGTCTTTACCTTCTTTTTGTGCGCTAATTGCCATGCCTAACGCGGCGCTTATCGAGGTCGAAGAGTGACCGACTGATAAGGTGTCATATTCACTTTCACCACGCCATGGGAAAGGGTGTAAACCGTCTTTTTGACGGATAGTTGGCATGCGTTCACGGCGACCCGTTAAAATTTTATGCGGATAGGCTTGATGGCCGACATCCCAAACAAGTTGATCAAATGGCGTGTTATAAACGTAGTGTAGTGCGACTGTGAGTTCAACCGTGCCTAAACCTGATGCTAAGTGTCCGCTTGATTGGCTCACTGAGTTAAGCAAATAGGTACGCAACTCATCACAAAGCGGTGATAAGCTTTCTTTTGGTAAAGTACGCAACTCGTCAGGAGTATTGGCGAGTGCGAGTGTTGGGTACTTTGATATATCAAGAGTCATAAAATTTAGCGCTTAGTGATGTTCGTTTTTATTATATTAATGGCTGCGCTCGACGGCGTATCGGGCGAACTCTTCGAGTGACTGAGTATTGTAAGGCACTGCCTGCAAAGCTTGAAGCGCTTCTTGTAACAAGTCTTGCGCTTTTTGCATGGCTCCTTCTAATCCTAGCAGAGCAGGATAGGTACTCTTATTTAAATTTTGATCGGAACCTTGAGGTTTCCCTAACGTTTCAGTGTCGCTAATGATATCAAGAATGTCATCTTGAACTTGGAAAGCTAGCCCAACGGCTTCAGCGTAGCGATCGAGATGTGGCAGCACTTCAATGCCTTTATCACCAGCGCAAAGTGCTCCCATACGGATAGCGCATTTAATCAGAGCCCCCGTTTTGTTTCTGTGGATGTCTTCTAATTCTTCAATACTGACTAAACGATTTTCCGCTTCTAGATCGAGTGATTGTCCCATGCACATGCCAAGAGAGCCTGACGCATTGGCCAGTTCTTTGATTAATTGAATGCGATAGGGCTCACTACTTGGAGCTAATGAACCTTCTGCCAAAATAGTAAACGCCAGTGTTTGCAGCGCATCACCGGTTAAAATTGCCGTGGCTTCATCAAATTCAATGTGGCAAGTCGGTTGGCCTCGACGCAGCTCATCATCGTCCATCGCGGGCAGATCATCATGAATCAGTGAATACGCATGAATACACTCAATGGCTGAGGCCGCAGTATCAAGATCTTCTAAGCGTAAACCAAACATCTGCCCAGTAATATAGACTAAGTATGGGCGTGCACGTTTGCCACCAAGCAAAAGGCCATAGCGCATGGCTTTGGTTAACGTTTGGTTTTGATGCGGAATACTATCTAGCCATAAATTTAGCTGTTTATTGTTTCTTGCTTGATAGTCAGCCAGTGCAATGCTCATATTAAAGGTCACTTTCAGGGTCAAAAGGAATCAGCTCTGATTCATCATCATCTTTTAACAGAATCTCAACGCGTTGTTCTGCTTCGGTCAATTTGGTTTGACTAGAGCGAGCAAGAGCAATTCCACGCTCAAATTTCTTTAATGCGTCTTCCAAATCTAAATCGCCATTTTCAAGTTGATTAACTAAAGCATCTAGCTCGGTTAAGGACTCTTCAAAGCTCATGTTTTCAGGTTTTTTGCTCGCCATGTTGATTCTGCTTATATAGATGATCTGGAAAGGGTCAATTGTATTTGACCTACAGGCGGTGAAACAAGGGTTAATCTGCTTTTTATCCTAAAATCGATAGGAAATTGTGGCTTAGAGTGGTGATAGTGGAAATACATTCCGCCTAGGTGAATTGTCGTGTATAATTTTGCGCCTTAGTTTTGGCGTTATCTGCATTGCATTTAGCCATAACGTCGAATAATCCGATAAAAAGTGAATCATGATATGAAGTTTATTGTAAAGCCCCATCCAGAAATCTTTGTTAAAAGTGACTCGGTTCGTAAGCGTTTCACTCGCACACTGGAGCGTAATCTTCGCAATATTATCCAGCGCGAAACAGAATCTGTTGCGGTATTAAACCGTCGTGATCACATTGAAATCGCTGCCAATAGCGATGAATATTACGATAAAGTGCTTGAGATCATAACGCATACACCGGGTATTCATCACTCGCTTGAAGTGTTGCAGTCAGATTTTACTGATTTGCATAATATCTACGAGCAAGCGCTAGAGCAAAGCCGTGACCTGATAGAAGGTAAAACCTTCGTGGTGCGTGTTAAACGCCGTGGTCAGCATGATTTTACTTCTATTGAAGTTGAGCGCTATGTCGGTGGTGGCCTAAACCAAGCGGTTGAGTCAGCAAAAGTAAAATTGACTAAACCAGAAGTAACGGTCAACTTAGAAATTTCGAATGATAAGCTAAACCAAGTGATCGCTCGTCATAAAGGTTTGGGTGGCTTCCCTCTTGGGACTCAAGAAGATGTATTGAGCTTAATCTCTGGTGGATTTGATTCCGGTGTTTCAAGCTATCTTCATATTAAGCGTGGTTCAAAAACCCATTACTGTTTCTTTAATTTAGGTGGGCCTGCGCACGAAATCGGCGTGAAGCAAGTAGCGCACTTCTTATGGAAGAAATACGGTTCTTCAGCCAAAGTGAAGTTCATCGCGGTGGATTTTGAGCCTGTAGTCGCTGAAATTCTTGAAAACGTTGATGACGGCCAAATGGGCGTAGTACTGAAACGTATGTTTATGCGCGCAGGTGGCATGGTTGCTGAGAAGTTCGGTATTGAAGCGTTAGTAACCGGTGAGGCGTTAGGTCAAGTATCAAGCCAGACGCTAACTAACCTACGTTTGATTGATAATGTGACCGATACATTGATTCTTCGTCCTCTGATCAACTGGGATAAAGAAGACATTATCAACGTTGCTCGTCAAATCGGTACTGAAGATTTTGCCAAAGTGATGCCTGAATACTGTGGCGTGATTTCTAAAAAGCCAACGGTGAAAGCGGTGAAAGCCAAACTTGAAAAAGAAGAATTGAATTTTAACTTCGATATTCTTGAGCAAGTGGTCTCCAATGCTCGTGTGATGGATATCCGTGATATTGAAACCGAAAGCCAAGAGCAAGCGCCGGAAGTAGAACAAGTTGCCGAGATTGCTCAAGAAGCGGTTGTACTTGATATTCGTAGCCCAGATGAAGAGGATATGAATCCATTAGAAATTGATGGTGTTGAGATTAAACATCTACCTTTCTACAAGCTAGCAACTCAGTTTGGTGATTTAGATCAGAGTAAACAATATTTATTGTACTGTGACCGAGGCGTGATGAGTCGTTTGCAAGCTTTGTACCTTAAAGATTTAGGCTATAACAACGTAAAAGTGTATCGCCCTTAATTATTGTCAGATACTTATTAATCATACTTAGATAAGACGTCGACTTTTTAGTCGGCGTTTTTTATATGAGAATTAGGGGCATAAGGTTCTTGATGAGCGGCATTAAGATAAAGAGCAGTGGCAAAAGATAATATCGCAGACATAAAAAAAGCACAGCTAGAATAAATCTAACTGTGCATAAATTTGATTCACTATCAAATAATCAGGACACAAGGGTAATGAGGGAGTATTACCACTGCATCATAAAACTCAAAAGAGTTAATGCAAACACAACATTAGCATTAGTCAATCACAGATTTACAGGTTTGAAATAAATGCTGTAACTCATTAATGTGTGATGAAATATAGAGTTTTAATGGCAGTTCAGCAATGGACAAATTATAATGCTTCGCATGAGAAAAATTAATGCATAATAATGTCGTTAATCTTATGCAAACAATCCTGTCATTTTTGGCTAATAAGGTTTGAACTATGGCTAGACGTTTACCCCCTTTGAATTCATTACGTGTGTTTGAAGCCGCGGCCCGATACCTGAGTTTTACTCGTGCTGCTGAGGAGCTTTTTGTGACTCAAGCGGCGGTCAGTCACCAGGTTAAAGCATTAGAAGAGTTTTTAGGTATTAAGTTATTCCGACGTCGTAATCGTTCTTTATTACTCACGGAGGAAGGGCAAAGCTACTTTTTAGATATTAAAGATATTTTTACTTCAATTTCTGATGCAACTGATAAAGTGTTAGAACGCAGTGAAAAAGGTGCGTTAACTATTAGCTTAACCCCAAGCTTTGCGATCCAGTGGTTAGTGCCTAGGCTGGCAGACTTTAATCAACAAGAGCCAGATATCGACGTTCGCATTAAAGCGGTGGATATGGATGAAGGGCTTCTATCTGATGATGTTGATGTGGCGATTTATTATGGTCGCGGTAATTGGCCGGGTGTTCGCGCTGATAAGTTGTATTTAGAATGCTTGATCCCGGTATGCTCTCCGCAGTTGTTATTAGGCACTAAACCATTAAATTGTTTAGCGGATATTAAACATCACACCTTATTGCATGATAGCTCACGTAAATATTGGAAGCAGTTTACTAAAGAGAACAATCTTGATGGTGTTAATGTTAATCATGGACCGATCTTTAGTCACTCGACCATGGTGATTCAAGCCGCTATGCACGGTCAAGGTATCGCGTTAGTGAACAATGTGCTTGCGCAACCTGATTTGGATTCTGGCCGTTTAGTGCAGCCATTTGATGAAGTATTGATCAGTAAAAATGCCTTTTATGTGGTGTGCGATACCAAGCAAGCCGATGTGGGACGAGTGGCCACTTTCCGTGATTGGATGCTAAGCAAGGCGGCGAGTGAGCAAGATCAATTACTTGATGAGATAGGTGAAGATATCACTGAAAATATTACGCATGAAGTAAGTGATGATGTAAAAAATACCGAGGAAAAAATATGACAGTAACCAGGCAGCCTTGTGAGCATTCATTCATTATTGATGGAGATGACAATGCTAAGGTCACGTTATTATTTGCTCATGGTGCAGGCGCTGGTATGGAGCATGAGTTCATGGCTGACATGGCTCAACAACTAGCGGCTCACGGAATTCGTGTGGTGCGGTTTAACTTTCCTTATATGGTGATTCGTTCGCAAGAGGGGACAAAAAGACCACCGGATCGTGCTCCGAAACTATTGGCGGATTTTGAAGAAAAAATTAATACGTTTCACCGCGAAGAGCAGCATTTGTTTCTTGCGGGGAAATCCATGGGCGGGCGAATGGCCAGCCATTTGTCGGAACATCCTTTGGTAAGCGGGATTATGTGTTTAGGCTTTCCTTTTCATCCGTCGGGTAAGCCAGAAAACTATAAAGGCGAACATTTAGTTAGTCTCACTAAACCGACCTTAATTTTGCAAGGTGAACGCGATACGTTTGGTACAAAAGAAGAGTGCCAGTCATTTGCTCTGTCTGATTCTATCGAACTTGATTTTATCCCTGATGGTGACCACAGTTTGAAACCTCGAGTGAAGTCAGGTTTTACCGAACCAGGTAATCGAGCACTGGCCGTGAACAAAATGATGGCGTTCATTAACCAACATACTCAAACAAAATAAGAGAAAAATATGTCTATTTCACAATGCAGAGGGCAGAAGATTCTCGCCTTTGCTGGCTTTTCAGGAGTCATCACGGTAGCACTTGGTGCCTTTGCGGCACATGGTTTATCGCATCGTTTGCCTGAGTATTTACTTGGCGTATTTAAAACGGGAGTACAATACCAAGCGTGGCATACTTTTGCTTTGCTCACTTGTGGTTTGATTTTGATGATCACTGCGCCGAATTCGGCGTCTCAGACACCTGAATACTCAGAGAAAGGGCGTAAAGGTGTGGCATATGCTGCTATTTGCTTTATCATCGGCATCCTTTGTTTTAGTGGCAGTCTATATGCGCTGGCTTTAACTGGGATAAAATGGTTTGGCCCAATTACCCCATTAGGTGGTGTGTTTTTTATGTTGGGCTGGATTATCTTCGCTCTATCCGTTTTACGATTAAATAAGGTGACACTGTGAAACACGTTTTACTTTACTGCCGTTCTGGTTTTGAAAAAGAATGCGCAGGAGAAATCCAAGATAAAGCCAATAATTTAGAGATTTTTGGCTTTCCCCGTGTGAAAAGATTATCGGGTTACGTGCTTTTCGAGTGTTACCAAGAAGGTGATGCGGATAAGCTGATCAAACTTCTCGACTTTAAGGCGCTGATTTTTGCGCGTCAAATGATCGCCGTTTCTGATGCATTAACTGATTTGCCGACAGAAGATCGTATCTCTCCAATTCTAGCGGCGATTGAAGCGCAAGATAAATTCCCAACTTGTGGTGATATTCGCATTGAAACGCCGGATACCAATGAAGCGAAAGAACTGCTGAAATTCTGCCGTAAGTTTACAGTGCCTATGCGAAATGCGTTGCGTGGTAAAGGTTTCTTATTTGCAAAAGATAATGCTAAAAAACCGGTGTTGCATATTTGTTTTGTAGCGCCCGGCCATTGCTATGTTGGTTATTCATTATCACAAAATAACTCCCAGTTCTTTATGGGCATTCCTCGTTTAAAATTTCCATCGGATGCGCCAAGCCGTTCAACCTTGAAATTGGAAGAAGCGTTTCATGTTTTCATTCCGAAAGAAGAATGGGATACCCGTTTAGCACCTGGTATGTGGGCGGTGGATTTAGGAGCTTGTCCTGGCGGTTGGACTTATCAGTTAGTTAAGCGCTCTATGTTTGTGCATGCGGTGGATAATGGCGCGATGGCACAAAGTTTAATGGACACTGGCCAAGTGAAATACCATGCGGCTGATGGTTTTAAATTTGAGCCAGCGAAAAAGAATGTGACCTGGTTGGTGTGCGACATGATCGAGAAACCGTCTCGCGTGGCACAATTGATGGGTGAATGGTTGATTCGTGGCTTGGCCAAAGAAGCCATTTTTAACTTAAAACTGCCGATGAAAGGCCGTTACGATGAAGTATTGGAAGACATTGAAAACTTAAAGATCTTTTTTAAAGAAAATGATGTGCTTTTTAAACTGCAAGCGAAACATTTGTATCATGACCGTGAAGAAATTACCGTTCATGTGCAGATTCTAAAAAATATTTCGCCGTATTGATTTACAGCGAGCGCTGCGCTTCTTGGGCGCTTCGCTTATCGTGGCTCGTATCTTGATGGTATGAGCCACTAATTCAATTATTCTTTTTATCTTTTTCGAATCTCGAGTAGCGCAGCGTCCTAGCTACGAGCCTCGTTAACAAACCTCACATCCTGCAAATTAAACCCTAGCTTCATATCTGTTTGTAGAGCAGCTATGCGCTTGCAGGTACGTGCCAGTTCAATGTGCTCATCAAGCTTCTTACGATATTTGGGCACCAAATCTTCGGCGGCATAAGCGGCTTCAATATCACCATATTGTTGCAATATTTCCTTGGCGGCTTTTGGTCCGATCCCCGGCACACCAGGAACTTTACTTGAGCTAATGCCCACTAATCCCCAATAATCGGCAAGTTGCTCGGGTTTGACGCCAAATTCTTGTTCAATAAACGGGGCATCTAACCAACGATGTTGGAAATAATCACGAATTTGAATATTGGGTGAGAGTAGTTGGCAGTAGCCTTTATCGGTTGAAATGATGGTGGCTTTTTCTCCTGCTGAAGCGACCTTGTATGCAAGAGTTGCCACTAAATCATCGGCTTCGTCGCCATCAGAGAGTAATGAATCAATACCAAGTTCCCACCAAGCGGATTGGATCTTTTCTAAACCAGTAAGGAGAGGGGCAGGCATCGGTTTTCGGTCTTCTTTATAGCTAGGTAGCACTTGAGCTCGCCAGCCTCTATCTTGCAGGTGATGATCAAAGACGGCAATGATATGAGTGGGTTGTGATTCAGCCAAAATCTTATTGATGGTTCGGCTGGTGGTCGTAATCGTACGGTCAATATCGTTGGGATCAGGTTGTGCGGAATGCACTCGACGGATCAGGTTGAGGGCATCGATGATCACCAGATGAATTGACATAACTTCTCCTACGCAGCATATAAAATGGCTCTGACTTTTCGTGTAAGTCAGAGCCATTGTAACAAACTCATGTTCGTTGAGGTCGATTTTTTAGTTTGGATTAACGCGCAATGCGATAGCAGGGAATGTACTCAGAGCCGGGTAGTTTCATCCGTTGCTGTTCAACAAAGTCGTTCAATAGTGTATCCATTTTTTCCATCAAATTACGGTCGCCATCAATAATGAATGGACCGTGCTTTTTGATTTCACGAATACCTTCCGATTTTACGTTACCTGCCACAATACCAGAGAAGGCTTTGCGTAAATTGGCCGCCAGTTTTTCCGCTGGTTGGTCTAGGTGTAAATCCAGAGCCGCCATTGATTCATGCGTGGGCTCAAATGGGGCTTGGAAATCCGCAGCAATGTGTAGGGACCAGTTGAAGCTATAAGCATCTTCGTGAGCTTTACGGTGTTCTTTGACTTTCGGCATGGCGTCTTTAATGATGCGCGCCGCTTTGGCCGGATCATCAATCACGATTTGGTAGTGTTTTTGCGCCTCAGGCCCAAGCGTATCGTGAATAAACTGATCGATAGAGCGGAAGTAAGCTTCACTTTCTTTTGGTCCAGTAAGTACTAATGGCAAAGGTTGGTCGGCATTATTTGGATGCATCAATATACCTAAAATATACAGCAACTCTTCGGCGGTACCTGGGCCACCTGGGAAGATGATAATTCCGTGTCCTAAGCGTACAAACCCTTCTAATCGCTTCTCGATATCAGGCATGATGATCAATTCATTGACGATTGGGTTTGGTGGCTCTGCGGCAATAATTGAGGGCTCAGTTAAACCAATATAGCGCTGGTTAGAATAACGCTGTTTGGCGTGTCCAACGGCCGCACCTTTCATTGGACCTTCCATGGCGCCGGGACCACAACCGGTACAAATATTCATTTCTCGTAAACCAAGTTCATTGCCCACTTCACGAGTATATTGGTATTCGATAGGGTTGATAGAGTGGCCGCCCCAACAAACGACAAGGTTTGGCTCAGTGCCCGGTTGTAGTGCCTTGGCATTACGTAAAATACCAAAGACTAAGTTAGATATTTGCGTGGAGTCGGTTAGATGTAGACGCTGACTTTCCGCTAATTGTACATGCAAGAAGACGATATCACGCAGTACGGAAAATAAGTGAGATTGAATGCCTTTGATGATGGTGCCATCAACGAAAGCATGTTCAGGTGCATCGGTTAACTCAAGTTTAATGCCACGCTCGCGGCGGAGAACTTCAATTTCAAAAGATTCGTTTAATTTAAGTAACTGCTCAGAATCATCAGTATGGCTACCGGAGTTTAAGACGGCAAGTGAACAGCTACGATAAAGTTGATAAAGATCGCTAGAAGCGGCCTTTTTTAGCTTGCTCACTTCTAATTGAGACAATAAATCTAAACTGCCCATTGGGCTAATTTGAGTAATCATGGAAAGCTCCTTTTCACCGATTATGAATTATGATTGTTTCGGTAGGTGCTTTCACCTTACACAGGTTTTGTTAACTGCGCCATATGTGGGCAATAATATTTATCGGTAAGCCTGTGATCTATTTGACATTGTTTACACTTTAAAGCTTGATCGTTAAAGATTTAAGCTGCTTTCGTCATTACGCAAAATAGCTTTGGCTAACTCATCGTGACCACCGGAAGTGTGGATTTTTATTAACCCTTGCTCGACCGCTTGCTCACAGGCATGACGAATGTCTTTACTGGCGAAACTGGCAGCAGGCGCATTTTCTATTGCCGATAGCTGTACCCAATAAGACGATTTATCTGGATAACGTTTTTTGATTTTACGTGCGAGATAAATCGCTATAAATAAAATATCGATGAGTTCTTTATCATTAATTGCAGTATAAGCACGAGGTAAAAATGGGTATTCAGCCATGCCCATTCTAAAGCGTCGGTCGATATTTTGATTCGGCTCAAATTGGTCGATCCAAGTTTGGATTTTATGACAAAAATAATCTGGCGTATTTTGCGTGTCGCTTTTGGGTTCTATATAGAGAAATAATCCATCAGAGAAGTGATAAAGGCGTGCAGGCTTAATAATAAGGTCGGTCATATATTCGCCAAATTGCTTTTCAATTTCAAGTCCGGCTTTGTAACCTTGTTTCAGGTATATGTTACGTAAAAAAGGAAAATCAAACATAACAAAATTCAGACGGTCACTTAATGGTTCATTAATGAGTTCACCGAGTCGCCATTGTTCGAATACCGCATTACTTCTTTCTAATGATTTCGGTAGTTTGGCATTTAATAACTTGAGATTTTGCAGGCCAGATCTTGGGTGTTGATATAAATCGATAGTTTGAGTTTCGACCTCTTCACGCATTTTTTGGATTAGGTAACCACGGCGAACCACTAAGCAAAGTAAAATGAAAGCCACTATGATCGAGATAACTGTCGCTCGCTGATATTTTGCATATTGGTCATTGAGGTAAATTAAGTTGTCTTCCAAGCCTGTGTAATGAAGGGATTTTTCGATAATGTCTTTTTGTTGGCGAAACACATCTTCGTTAATCGCATTAAATTGATCTTGTTGGCTTTGCCATAGACGCAGGTATTGTTGCTGCATGAGCAATGCTTGTTGGTAATCTTTCTTCTGTTGGTAAGCTTCAGATTGCACTTGATAGGCTTGCATTTGCAGAGGCTTATTTTGTATTTTTTCTGCAATAGCTAATGCTTTTTTACTCTCGGATAGAGCGGTTTCGGTCTGGTTTTTAGGTAAAGAAAGCCCTGCACTTAATAATAAGGCTTCTGATTTTAACTGTTGGTTATCAGTCTGTTCAACTAGGATTTTAGCTTGTTCTAAATAAGTTTCAGCATGGGTTAAATCAAAAAGCTTTAGGTAAGTTTTAGCGATATCGAGCCTGAGTTTAATGACATGTTCGATATTTTTTTGATTGGTCTCATTGTCCAAAACATTCAAGTAATTCACCAAAGCTAAATTGTATTTACCTTGCTTGAAGAAAATATCCGCCATTAATTTAACGGTATTGGAGAGTGGTATTGAATGTGGGTAATTGTCATAAAAATCAGCCGCTTCAGTCGCATGTTCAATCGCTTTATCAAACACTTGACGAGTGTAAAATAGTTTTGCAAGTAACAGGTTTGTTCTGGCGAGTTCAACGCTGTCACTTTCTTTAACCGCTAACCAATAGGTAGTTAAAAGTTCGGTTAACGACTGGTCATATTGATCTTGAAATAAATAGTACTGACCTAATCGTAAGTGATAATCGATAGTCAGTGCCGTGGTTTTAGCACTATTTAAGTAATGATAAGCTTGCTGGAAGGCGGTTTTGGCTTTGACTTCATTTCCCATGTAGCCATTCATCTCAGCTTGTAGCATGTTGATTTGATATAGGGTTTCTTGCTGCCAATTTTTATTGGTCGTCTCTTTTTGTACTTGCGCGGAAATCTCATTAAGGTGGTTTTGTACCCTTTCTAGATCTTTGGTCCATTGCCAAAGTAATTGCGCATAGGCCAGTTCGGTTGTGATTAATGGCTGGGTAACTTGATATTCTTTTGCTAAAGCTTCCGCTTTTTTCAAAGTAATAAACGCTAGGTTTTGCGAGCCTAATGCGTAGTAGGCACTCGCCATGATCTGTAGAGCTTCAATTGACGTTGAAGGTGTGCGAATGGTTTTTTCACTGCCTTCTCTCGATAAGGTGTAATCCTGACTTTTGGTTGAAACGAGTTTTCGCTTAGAAATATATTGTTTGGTGATCTCGAGGGATTGCTCAGGGTTTACGGTGAGCAGTTTATGCGCTTCATTGAGAATAGGAGAAAGATAGACCTTGGCCTGAAGCGCAGAGCTGAATGTCAGCATAAGAGCGATACATATCCAAAGGATCTTTTTCATAATTACAATATCTCTAAGAAGCGGTACGAAATGAATGATACCCAATCACTTGAAGTGCACACAGTCGTGTATTTTCAGGTCACTTGGGTATCCGTAGCTTAGCATTATTGTGACAGCTTGTTGAGTTGTAAGTAAGAATAAGCCTACATTTATGAATGGGGATCAGTGCGTTGTTATTGGCGAGCCATTCGAGTCATCTGGCTTGGTTTAGCAAGATGTGTAGAACGGAATGGGTTGATATCGAGTCCACCACGGCGAGTATAGCGTGCATAAACGCTTAATTGTTCAGGTTGGCAATACTTCATAATGTCGCAAAAAATACGTTCTACACATTGCTCATGGAATTCATTGTGTTCGCGAAACGAAACCAGATAACGCAATAGGGCTTCTTGATTGATTTTCTTGCCGGTGTATTCAATTTCAACGCTGCCCCAATCCGGTTGGTTGGTGATCAGGCAGTTAGACTTTAATAAATGACTATGCAAGCACTCACTAACTTCTTGAGGTTCTGTTGAGTCTTCAAGATAACTTTCATTGAATTGGTAGTTTGTTATCTCAATATCTTGTTCATCAATGCATTGACCTTGCATGGTCGTGATAGGCTGCTGAGTGTAGTGACTTAGCGGATGCAGTGTGACTTCTACGGTTTCTCCTGCGCAATTAGATAAGTCTTGGGCGATAATTTGCTCAACTTGTTGCCAAGATTCAAAGCGAGTTTGGTTGAAGCTATTGAGGTATAACTTGAATGACTTTGATTCAATTAAGTTGGGGCTAGTCGGGGGTAAAATAACATCACCAATCGCAACTTGAGGAAGTCCTTTGTTATTCAGCCATGACAGCTCATATAACGTCCAAATATCGCCACCGACAAAAGGAAGTGTTGTTACATCATGTAACCCCAAATCATCGCGGTTTAAGCTACGTGGGACAGGCTGTAAAAGGCTAGGATCATAGTCATGGCTATATTGTGTCGCTTGACCTAATGTTAATCCTTGCAATTCTTTGGCATTAGCATATTTTGTCTGCTTTGATGAGTGGGGCATGAGACTTCTCTTATCCGAAATTTTGTTTGAATATTACTGAATCAAAAGTTAACTGTCATCAGGGAGCCCTAAATGAATCACAATATTGCCCAGGCATTAGCGGTTTTAACCACAGAATTTGTGGATAAATGGCAGGAGGTCTATCAAAGTTTTCCTATCGCCAATGAAATGGAGGGCATTCCTTCACCTTGCGTGCAACGTACCGATGGCCAAAATATTGAGTGGTTACCTCAAGAGCGTGATGAACTTGCCGATTTTAGCCATTTAGAGCGTGGCATTGAATTGCTTATTCATCCAGATGTGAAAACCTTCTATGGCTCTCAATATAGCGCTGATCTTACTTTGTCTTGGAAAGGTAAGCCATTCACTTTGTTACAAGTGTGGAGTGATGATGACTTTATTCGCCTGCAAGAAAACCTGCTAGGCCACTTAGTGACGCAGCGTCGCTTAAAATTAAAACCGACCATCTTCATTGGTACCACTGATGCCGAGTTGGATGTGATTTCAATTTGTAATATTTCTGGTGAGGTGATTTTAGAGCGACTAGGTACCGATAAACGTGATGTGTTATCGCCTAATATCGAGCAGTTTTTATTACAGTGCCAAGCTGAAGTGTAGTTGGAGTTTTAAGTGTACGTAGTCGAATTACGATTTGAATGTTTTGATAACACCACTATTGATGCAGTAGAAAAAGCAATTAACGGCTTATTTGATGCTTTGCGTTATAACGGACAGATTTTAGGTCGAGAGTTTCCGATTATTATTGGCGATGGAGAATTTCGGGCACGCTTAATTTGCCCAGAAGCCAATAGTTTACACGCGGATTATCATTCTGATTATGTCAAAGTGTGTTTGCAGCGATTAACGGAAGCTAAGGTATTAGCACCTAAAGTCAAAGTGCTTGGCCAAGATCTCAACTCTGAGCAAACCGTGGCATTTGATGAGCAAAACACACCGAGTTGGCAGGTTTTATATACCACTTTTGTCCACTCGTGCTCACCATTACGCTGTGGTGATACGTTTAGACCGATCCCTTTGTATCATAATCCGCCAACCTTAAATGGCGATCATAAATCGTTAATAAAATGGCAGACAGAGTGGCAAGCCTGTGATGAATTGCAAATGGCCGGCGCTTGTGAAGCGGAACATGCTGGCTTGAAAGAAATTGCTCAAGTAGACAGTGATTTATTCCGCCGAGGTTGGGATCTACGTGGTCGATTAGAATACATCACAAAAATTCCGACTTATTATTATTTATACCGAGTGGGGGGAGAAAGCTTGCAAGCTGAGCAAAATCGACCTTGTCCTCGTTGTGGTGGCGATTGGAAATTAGAAGCGCCGCTGCATGATATTTTCTATTTTAAATGCGACGATTGCCGCATTGTGTCGAATTTATCCTGGGATCATTTGAAGTAGGTCGCTTCGCTTATTTGAGCTAAAGAATGCTTTTGCCGTTATCTTTTTCGAGTAACGAGAAGCGCAGCGGCCGAGCTACGAGTTACGGCTCTTCGCCAATATCCTATCCAAATGATTCGCAAACTCACGCTTGTCGGTTTGCGATAATGGCGCAGGGCCTCCGCTTTGAACACCACTTGAACGCATAGTATCCATAAAATCTCGAATATTAAGACGAGCTTTGATGGTGTCCTTAGTATAAAGCTCACCACGAGAACTGAGCGCTTGTCCGCCTTTAGTGATCACTTCATCGGCTAATGGAATATCGGATGTGATCACCAAATCGCCAGTTTCGACACGGCGCACAATTTCATTGTCAGCAATATCAAAACCGCTTTCGACTTGTACACTATGGATGTTGTTACGTTTAGGTACTGGCACTAAGTGATTGGCAATAAACGTGGTGGTAATGCCGGTGCGTTCGGCAGCGCGACAGATGGTTTCTCGTATCGTTTTTGGACACGCGTCAGCATCAACCCAAATTTTCATGTTATTTCCTTTCTAGTGCCGCTAAACGTTGGCTTAAATCGTTAACTAACTTTTCTAGTTGAGCAATGCGCTCCTCTGCGGATAATGTGTTTTCAGTACTCGCAACTTCTACTTTTGGCACTTTATGAGATGACTTCCACGATTTTAGTGTGGCAATAATTGCCGGCATAGGAACCGGGATTGAGAGCCTAGACTTAACCAATGCAACGCTTGGTTCTTTGCCTTCCTCGGTGATGGCAGAAAGTACTCTATGTAGCTCTTGTGTTACATCGTGTGTTTGCATATTTCTGGTCTCTTTAATCTATGTCGAGTTAGTCACTTTCGACAATACGATAGGGTGGCAGCATAAATTTGGCGACTTTAAAACCAATCATGATCGCTCGCCCTTGGTAATAATCATCACCGCGGGCAGAAAATTCAAATTGATATAAAGAATGAAACTGAAAACGCCCGTCCGGTAAGCGTAATTGATAACGTAACAGCGACACAGATAGGAGTTGTAAATCCAGCTGTTCACAATGACGAGCAATCGCTTTATGCGCTAATTCTGATTGCCGACGTTGTTGCCAAAACAGGAAAGCAATGAACACCACAACAAGTATCATCAGTAAGTCGGTTATCATTGGCTATCCTTATCCATTGTGTTCTCTGATGAAATTATTGAGCAGATTTGGTTTGCTGTTGTAGTGCGTAAAGCGCATTCGCCAATTCAGGGCTTGGAGTGTGGCTTAACAGTGGCAAAAAGGTAAAACGTAAATCAGGGATCATCACCAAGTCAGCAAACAATTGGTTAAATAAATCTTGGTTTTTGGTTTGAGCTAGACGAAGTAAAAATTTCACCGCGCGCGCTTCGGTATTCAGTTGTGCCCAACAGCGGCCTGCAATCGCAATTAACACCTCTGCGTGACAAAGCGCTTGATCGGCGAGAACCTTTTCAAGTATAGCAATAAGTTGCTGTGAATCGGCGCCTGATAAGGCTCGAACATACGCAGATAATAAAAATAGATCGGGTTGAGTTTTCTCGCATTCTTGCGTTGCCAGTTCTGATAATCGCTGTGCTAATTTGTCGGGAATCTCAACATGTTCTAAAGCGCCAAGTAAAGCGTAGAGCGCTGGGTGGTTGGCGTTATCTTCTGCGAGCTTGATTAATGCTTTGCGTATTGCCACGCCGTTTTGTTGGTCTGACAAACGACTACACATGTCGGTAATACCCTGTAAGCCTACCGTCTGCCAATTATTCCAACCTAAATCACCCGTAAAATAATGTTGAGCATGTTCATAATATTGGCTGGTGGATAACCCTAAATCGGCTCGAATAACACTATGGAAAACCGCCATTTTGTCGTCGTTTGGTTTGAAGGTATATGGATTATTGGCCAAATGCTGTTGCTGATCTTCGGTGAGTTCTTGGGTTAAAAGTGCGCCACTTGCTTTGACAGAAAAAGCTTCGGTCACATACTTTAAAAAGTTACCAATATCGGTTTGATTGAGTAGTCCGCGTTCATCAAGAGGGAACTTTAAGAACCAAATCCAAGGTTGCTGACTGTTATTCCAGTAAGCAATTGCTAGGTTGGCATGACGTTGTAGCGGGTAAGGGTAAGGCTTTTGTCCCATTTCTACTTGCTGGAAATCTTTAATTTCAATGGCTTGAATGCGTCGCCCTAAATCAAAAATTTTAAACTGGCACTGACTTTGTTCTAATAGTTGGCTTAGGTTGTGTATTGCATTCATATCAGCTTCCAGATTTATTCGAGTAGATTATTCGTTATGAAATGGTATCTTATGCCAAGAATATCAAGGGGTGGAAACAAAATGAGTGAATATATTGAATTAAGCGACGTACTTGAACAATTAGAAGATAAACTTATTCAATTATCCTTATGGGAAGAGCAATCGCCACCGAAACAAGATTTAAATAGTGAACAACCCTTTTCCTTAGATACATTGCAACCCACTCAATGGTTACAGTGGATTTTTATTCCTAAAATGCGCGAGCTTATTGCATCACAATCAGAGGTGCCGATTGGTTTTGAAGTGAGTGCTTATTTTGAACAAACGATGGTAAATAAAACCCATCGCGATGAATTATTACCGATTCTTAATCAATTAGATGAAACCGTTAGATGAATGTAGAAGATAACCCTGAGTTGGTTGACCAACTATCAGTGGAAGAAACACAAGTTGAAACGATAGAGCTTGAAGTGGTGTATCGTGATGAGTATTTTATCGCGGTTAATAAACCTGCAGGAATGTTAGTGCATCGTTCATGGTTGGATCGTCATGAAACTCAATTTGTGATGCAAACTTTGCGTGATCAAATTGGCCAACACGTGTTTCCTTTGCATCGACTTGATCGCCCTACATCCGGTGTTCTATTGTTTGCATTATCGAGCGAATTTGCCTCAAAAGCCGCGCCAATGTTTGCTGAGCATCAGTTTGTGAAAACCTATCATGCGATTGTGCGCGGTTGGATTGAAGAAGGTGACCGTCTTGATTACCCTCTGAAAAAAGAACAAGACAAAATAGCCGATAAGTTTGCCTCAAAAGAAGTTGAAGCGCAGTCTGCGATTACCGATTACCAACCACTCGCGAAAGTAGAAGTTCCCCACTCAACAGGCCGCTTTCCGACCAGTCGTTTTTGTTTGGTTGAGATGAAACCATTAACTGGGCGTAAACACCAATTGCGTCGTCACATGGCACATCTACGTCATCCTATTTTAGGGGATACCTCTCATGGTGATGGTAAGCAAAATCGCCTATTTAGAGATGTTTATGACGCAAAGCGTTTGATGCTACACGCCAGTAAGTTGGAGTTTAAACATCCATACACGGATGAGAATATTGTTATTGAAGCTGGATTCGATGAGGTGTGGAATCGCTTGATTGCCGAGTTTGGTTGGCAAGTGAGTGTAGCGAGTTAATAGGGACGAGTTTCGAGGACGCTACGCTCGGAAGCCCAAGAGCAAAGGCAAGAGAGAAAAAGACTTGACTCGAGTTAGGTGCAGGGCACAATCTTCTCGGCTCTCGGCTCTCGGCTCTCGGCTCTCGGCTCTCGGCTCTCGGCTCTTATTTCAGCTTTTCTAAGTCCGCTTCAATCTCTGCGATTTTACCTGCAACCACTTTCTCTAAATGACGGAGATCGGTCAAGATTTTATGTTTAATGTCTGAGCTGTCCATTTCTTTAGGTTTGGTGATTTGATTTAGCTCAGTCATTACTTGAGTAAGATTCGGGCTGACTTCGGTCGTTTCTTTGTATTGCCCTGATTGGTTGTGCACTCGAATGTTTTTACGCTGACGTGGGTATTTAAACTTTAAGCTTTTAGCAAACAGTTCACCTTTTTGTTTGTGAAAGTAAATTTTTAGTACATCAACTTGGGCTTCTTGGCGCAAGCTATAGCGAGCAATGAGGGATGTGTCTGGAATACCAAGTTTTTCTAAATTTGGATACATAAATCATTTACCTCTAGTTAAAACAAAAGATGAATGTTGCAGTTTACTTTTATCTCCAAGTAACCTCAAAGTGCGATTTTTAGCAAGAATAATCAAGCTTTAGTTTTGTCTAACGGTTTTCATTCTGCACTTTGAAGCCTACTTGGTTATATTATAGTGATAGTCATGAATGTGGTGATAAGGTTTTAATTGCCTCTACTAATTCAATTTTTAATGCTTCTTCGATTTCTGGCTCTAATCTACCTCCACTCGGTGAAGTAAGGATAAATAAATCTTCTGCTCGCTCACCGATGGTTGTGATTTTAGCGCCGTGTAAGTTAACGCCGAGTTGAGCAAAGACTTGGCCAATTTGGGCGAGTAACCCTGGTGTATCCAAGGCAACTAATTCCATCAAACTTCGCTTACCGGTACGAGTCGGAATGAAGTCGACACGGGTTTTAACATGGAAATGTTTCAGTTTATTTGGTACTCGGCGTGAGCGCGTGTTAGCCGTAATCTTTCCATTTAAAACATCGGTTAAATAACGTTTGATTTGCTCGTGGCGCACCTCTTCAATAGGATCGCCATTTTGATCAAGTACCATAAACGTATCTAAAGCATAGCCATCTTTGCTCGTCATGATTTGGGCATCGTGGATACTGAGATTACGACGATCAAGCTCGGCAGCCATCATGCCAAATAAGCTAGCTTTATCTTTGGTATAAATAAAGACCTCGGTACCACCACGCGTCGCATTTTTACTCAATAACACTAGAGGTTGATCTGCTGGATGAGTAAGTAAGTGCTCACCATGCCAAGCGATTTGTTTTGGTGTATGACGTAAGAAATAGTCAGCTTTAAATCGCTGCCATAACACTTCAATTTCGCGAGGGGTGAAGTTTTCTTTACGTAGCATTGCTGCTGCCATATGTTGGTTATGGCGAATTCGATCTCGAAGATCGACAGGATTTTCTAAGCCTCGGCGTAATGCTCGTTGGGTAGAATAGAAAAGCTCAGCTAATAGCGTGCGTTTCCAACTATTCCAAAGTTCAGGATTAGTGGCACAAATATCCGCTACTGTTAAACAAACGAGGTTTTCTAGATATTCTTCATCGCGGACTTTTTTCGCAAATTCACTAATGACATCTGGGTCATAAATATCACGTCGCTGTGCGGTGACGGACATCAATAAATGATTTTGTACCAGCCATGAGACAAGTTTTGCTTCAGGTTTTGAAAGTCCATGTTCAATACAAAAATCATAAGCTTCAACGGCTCCTATTTCGGAGTGATCGCCCCCACGCCCTTTACCTATGTCATGGAAAATAGCCGCAATGATCAATAAGTTTTTCTTTTGTATTCTAGGGTAAATATCACAGCAAATAGGGTGCTTACTGTGGTTTTCCATTTGGCTGAAAGAATGAATATGTTTAAGCACTCTCATACTATGTTCATCGACCGTATAGACATGGAATAGATCGAATTGCATTTGGCCAACAATTTGACTCCACTGAGGTAAATAGGCCGCTAAGACGCCTAAACGATGCATTAGGCTGAATGCTTTATGTAATGAATTAGGGTGATTGATTAACGCCATGAACTTTTCGCGAGCGGCTGGGATGGTATGCAAGAATCGATTCAGTCTACGTCTTGCGGTACGCAATTGGCGTAGTGTCGGAGGGCTCACGCCTTCAATGGTTGAGTCATTCGCAATGTGCAAAAACATATCTAAAATGGTTTCTGGTCTTGCTTGAAATAGAGCGGGTTTTCTTGCTTCAATTAATGAGCCGCGGCGTTGGAAGTCATCAGAGAGTATTTCGGCATTCGGTAGTTTCCCCTTACTCATGATGGCCTGATCAAATAACTTGAGTAGCATTTTATTGAGCTCGGCGACACGACGTAGTGTCCGATAAAATTCTTTCATCATCATTTCGATGGCTCGGTTGCCTTCACCGGTAAAACCTAAATTCTCAGCGACCTTAGCTTGATGACCAAAGGTTAATCGATTGTCGTAACGTTTTAATTCAATATGTAGGGCAAAGCGAACCCTCCATAAGAAGTTTTGGCATTCTAATAATTCTCGATATTCAGCATCGGTTAAAAAACCGGCGTAGCTCATTTCTCGTAGTGAAGTGGTGCCAAAATGTCGACGGGCTACCCAGCCTAAAGTATGAATGTCACGCAAACCGCCCGGGCTAGATTTGATATCGGGTTCTAGATTATAAGTGGTGTCATGGTAGCGAGCATGTCGTTCACGTTGTTCATCGAGCTTGGCTTTATAGAAAACTTCACTCGGCCAAAAGCTTGGTGCTGAAATTTTTTCGATCAGTTGATGATAAGTATTTTCACATCCACATAAAAAACGGGCTTCTTGTAAGTTGGTGGCAACGGTTAAGTCGCCTTTACCGACGTCAATACATTCTTTGAGTGTTCTAACGCTATGACCCACTTCAAGGTGTAAATCCCAGAGTAGGGTAATGAACTCGCTGATTTTTTTGTTCACACCCTCGGAAATCTTTTTTTCCGATAAGATTAAAATATCTATGTCTGATAGGGGATGGAGCTCGGATCGGCCGTAGCCACCAACCGCAATTAAACTTAGGGATTCAATGTGCGTGAAACCAAAGAAATCCCATAAGCGGTTGAGGATTGAATCCATATAAGATGAACGTTCATACACTAAGTCTTGAACAGGCTGCTGCTGTTTCAGAAAGGCTTGTTTTTGGTGGTCTGAAAATAACTCTAATTGCTGTTTAAGCGACATAGAAGAAAGTTGTTGGTCATCGAGAGAGACTGGAGATTGAAACGTCATGGATGCATTCCTTGCAACAAGTGAATCTGCTTTGATAGTACCTGTTCAGTAGTATAAAACCAATAAAAAAGCCTTTATCATTGAGAAGATAAAGGCTTTGCTGTTTCGAGTTTCGAGTTAGTTATTATTCATTAAACGTGGAATGGATTCTTCAGCACGTAGGGTCATGACTTCACAACCTTCTTTTGTCACTAAGATGGTGTGCTCATATTGTGCTGAGTTTTTACCATCCCCTGTGTACACTGTCCAATCATCTTCAGCATCGACGGTCACACCGAATTTACCCGCGTTGATCATTGGTTCAATTGTGAAAATCATGCCTTCTTTCATCACACGGCGATCGGTGTTTTTATAATGAACAACCTGTGGTTCAGAGTGAAATTCATCACTGATACCATGACCGCAAAAATCTTTCACAATCGAAAATTTATTGCGAGGATTCTTTTTGTTATTCTCTTTGATGTATTTTTCAATCGCAGTACCGATGTCGCCGATGGTTGCGCCTGGTTTTACTTTACGCATACCGACATAAAGAGCTTCTTGAGTCACCAAGCATAAGCGCTTATCGGCCGGTGCAACCTCTCCGACGAGGAACATTTTAGATGTGTCACCGTAATAACCTTCAGGACGCACGCTAAGGTCTGCATTGGGATCGTTAGGTATGATTACCGTGATATCTAAATTGACAATATCCCCGTTTTTCAAAATAGCAGGTTTAATTTGACCGTTACTACCGACCTCATCTTGGCTGGCTGGAATGCCGTGACAAACGATATGGTTGATTGACGTACAAATCGATTTTGGGTAGCCATGGTAGTCTAATGGGGCAGAGTAAGCCCCTTTTTCTAATGCGTAATCATGGCAAATTTGATTCAGTTCTTCGGTAGTTACGCCTTCTTTTACGTAAGGCTCAATCATTTCTAATACTTCCGATGCGAGTTTGCATGCGACGCGCATTTTTTCAATTTCTTCCGCGGTGTTAATTTTGATCGACATAATTGGTATCCGTTATCTCTGTTGTGTCTAGTGTATTAACAGTGCGCTCTAATCGCAATTGAAATCCGTTTACATTAAGGATAAATGTCTTTATCTGATTTATTAAATGACAAAATAATAAAAATTCTCTCGTGGAAAAGGTCGGTTTTTCTGGTGTTTTAGCTTGTTTTTATGGTATAAAGCGCACCGAAATCCGCAACGGTTCTCTTCATTGATTGGCGAAGTCGTGTGGGTTTCATATACTTATTTCTTAAATCACACACATTCCGACACGTGATCCGGGGTGCTCTTTTTCGCTTATTAATAGCAGAAGGGTCGGTATCATGGGGGATGTGGAGGCCTAACCCCATATAGAGGATTATATAATGGCAACTGTATCAATGCGCGATATGCTTAAAGCTGGTGTTCACTTTGGTCACCAAACTCGTTACTGGAACCCAAAAATGAAGCCTTTCATTTTTGGCGCTCGTAACAAAGTTCATATCATCAACCTAGAACAAACAGTTCCTATGTTCAACGATGCACTAGCTGAGCTAGGCAAAATCGGTGAGCGTAAAGGTAAAGTACTTTTTGTTGGTACTAAGCGTGCTGCTTCTGAATCAGTAAAAGAAGCTGCTATCAACAGCAACCAGTACTACGTGAACAACCGCTGGTTAGGCGGCATGTTGACTAACTACAAAACAGTTCGTCAATCAATCAAGCGTCTTAAAGATTTCGAAGCTCAAGCTCAAGACGGCACTTTTGAGAAACTAACTAAGAAAGAAGCTCTAATGCGTACCCGTGAAATGGATAAGCTAGAGAAATCACTTGGTGGTATCAAAAACATGGGTGGCCTACCTGACGCATTATTCGTAATCGATGCTGATCACGAGCACATTGCTATTAAAGAAGCGAACAACCTAGGTATCCCAGTATTTGCTGTTGTAGATACAAACTCTGACCCAGATGGCGTTGATTTCGTTATCCCTGGTAACGATGATGCAATCCGTGCGGTACAACTATACCTAAACGCTGCTGCTCAAGCAGTAACAGAAGGTCGTAACAAAGACGTAGTTGCTGTTTCAGATAAAGACGCTTTCGTAGAAGAAGCTTAATATCTCAGCTCCTTGTCACTTAGTCTGACTGTCATAATTTGAACAATAAGGCTGAGTTATAGTTACTAATAGGGGCCATGCTTTTAATTTACATTAGGCTGGCCCCTGTTTTTTTACCATTTTTGGAATCAACCGAGGATTAAACCATGGCAACAGTAACTGCTGCTCTAGTTAAAGAATTGCGTGAGCGTACTGGCGCAGGCATGATGGATTGTAAAAAAGCGCTTGTTGAAGCGAATGCTGATATTGAATTAGCAATCGAAAACATGCGTAAAAGCGGTGCAGCTAAAGCTGCTAAAAAAGCGGGTAACGTTGCTGCTGAAGGTACTATTTTAATAAAAGAAGCTGACGGCTTTGCTGCGCTTCTTGAAGTAAACTGTCAAACAGATTTCGTAGCGAAAGATGCTAGCTTCCTAGCGTTTGCTAACGAAGTTCTTGACGCTGCTGTTGCGGAGCGTCTAGATGTAGAAGCACTTCAAGCTAAATTTGAAGACACTCGTATCGCTCTAGTTGCGAAAATCGGCGAAAACATCAGTATCCGCCGTGTTGAATACATCGAAGGTGCTAAAGTCGGTTCTTACCGTCACGGCGAACGTATCGGTGTGGTTGTTGCTGGCGACGCTAGCGATGAAGTGATCAAGCAAGTTGCGATGCACGTTGCTGCTTCTAAGCCTGAATACGTAAACCCTGAAGATGTTCCTGCAGACGTTGTTGCTAAAGAGAAAGCGGTTCAAGTTGAAATCGCAATGAACGAAGGCAAACCACAAGAAATCGCAGAAAAAATGGTTGTTGGTCGTATGAAGAAATTCACTGGTGAGGTTTCTCTTACTGGTCAAGCTTTCATCATGGAACCTAAGAAAACTGTTGGCGAATTCTTGAAAGAGCAAGGTGCTTCAGTAACTAACTTCGTACGTTTAGAAGTTGGTGAAGGTATCGAGAAAGCTGCTGAAATGAGCTTCGCTGAAGAAGTTGCTGCGGTACAAAAGGGTTAATTCCTGATTTGTATAGTTAGCCTAAAGGACCGTAGCACTGCTGCGGTCTTTTTGTGAATGAAGCCAACGAGTCTCGGCGCTAGGGCGCTACGCTTCTCGTTTTTTGATATAAATACTGTTAGTTTTCAGAACAGCGTTAATCGTTATAAATAGATATTAGATTCAACTAAGCTAAGTAATGCTTTTGCTTGTTCGAGCAGTGAAGCAATACGAGTGACGAGAATTCGAGTAACGTCTATTCATAACCGTTAATCAATCATACTTTTAAAGGTAAACTCCATGACAACGAATCCTAAGCCTGCATATCAGCGTATTTTGTTAAAACTTAGTGGCGAAGCTCTACAGGGTGAAGAAGGTTTTGGTATTGATCCAGCCGTTTTGGATCGCATGGCTCAAGAAATTAAAGAACTCGTTGAACTTGGTGTACAAGTTGGCGTTGTGATTGGTGGTGGTAACTTATTCCGTGGCGCTGGTTTAGCCGAAGCGGGGATGAACCGTGTGGTTGGTGATCATATGGGAATGTTAGCAACCGTCATGAATGGACTCGCAATGCGTGATGCGCTTCATCGTGCTTATGTGAATGCGCGTGTGATGTCAGCTATTCAATTAAAAGGTGTGTGTGACGATTACAATTGGGCTGATGCGATTAGCCAACTTCGTCAAGGCCGAGTGGTTATCTTCTCTGCAGGTACTGGTAACCCATTCTTTACGACTGATTCAGCAGCATGCTTGCGTGGTATCGAAATTGAAGCAGATATCGTTCTAAAAGCGACCAAAGTGGATGGTGTTTATACAGCTGATCCGGTTGCTAACCCAGATGCAGTTTTGTGTGATAAACTCAGCTACAACAATGTACTTGAGAAAGAATTAAAAGTGATGGACTTAGCTGCTTTCACTTTAGCTCGTGATCACAAGATGCCAATCCGCGTATTCAATATGAACAAGCCTGGTGCTTTACGTCGTGTTGTGATGGGTGAGCAAGAAGGCACTTTAATCGGCGAACAGCCTGAATAGCGCGAGCTGTCTAACCAAGAATGTCGCGAGAGTGAAGGTATTCGCTCTGTAGAAAATACAAATAACAAGGTGATATCGTGATTAACGAAATTAAACAAGACGCTCAAGAGCGCATGGCAAAAAGTGTTGAAGCACTTAAAAATAATCTGTCAAAAATTCGTACAGGCCGTGCACACCCAAGTATTCTACAAAATATTTCTGTTGAATATTACGGTGCGGCAACGCCTCTAAACCAAGTAGCAAACATTATTGCTGAAGATGCTCGTACATTAGCGATTACCGTGTTTGATAAAGAACTGACTCCAATGGTAGAAAAAGCCATTATGAAATCAGATCTCGGCCTTAATCCAATGTCTGCTGGTACGGTAATTCGTGTACCTCTTCCACCGTTAACGGAAGAACGTCGTAAAGATTTAGTGAAGATCGTACGTAGTGAAGCTGAAGGCGGTCGTGTTGCAGTACGCAATATCCGTCGTGATGCGAATGCGGATCTTAAAGCGCTTCTGAAAGATAAAGAAATCTCAGAAGATGAAGATCGTAAAGCTCAAGACGAAATTCAAAAAATCACAGACGTCGCAGTTAAAAATATTGATGAACTGCTTGCTGTGAAAGAAAAAGAGTTAATGGAAGTTTAATCTCTTTTTCACTTTCTGCTTAAGGGCGCTGTGCTGGACAGCATAGCGCTTTTTTTATGCAAAACCTGCCTACAAGTATGAATAAAATAATGTCTAGTACTCAATTCTCATCTGATCTTTTACCTCAACATATTGCCGTTATTATGGATGGTAATGGTCGCTGGGCTAAGCAACGAGGAAAACCTCGTATATATGGTCACAGAATGGCTGTTAAGTCAGTACGAGAAACGATCTCGACGGCAAGTCGTTTAGGAATTAAAGCCATTACTTTATTCGCATTTAGCAGTGAAAACTGGAAACGCCCAGAGGAAGAAGTGAGCGTGCTCATGGATTTGTTTATGGCGGTGTTGACCAAAGAAGTAAAAAAACTTCATAAGAATAATCTACGTTTGCAAATTATTGGTGATAAAACTCGATTTAGCCGCGCATTACAGAAAAAAATAGCGGCGGCAGAAGAACTTACCCAAGCCAATACGGGGACAGTTATTAATGTTGCGGCTAACTATGGTGGTAAGTGGGACATTACAGAAGCGGTAAAGCAGGTTGCTCAGCAAGTTTCTGATGGACAACTTCAACCACAAGATATTACTGAATCGACGATTTCTCAATATCTATCAATGTCAGATTTACCCGATGTCGATTTAATGATTCGCACCAGTGGTGAATGTCGCATTAGCAATTTTATGCTTTGGCAAATGGCCTATGCGGAATTGTATTTTACTGATTTATTTTGGCCTGAGTTTGATGAGCAAGCATTGCTGGACGCAATTGCATGGTTTATCAACCGTGAAAGACGTTTTGGCTGCACCAGTGAACAGCTGCAATCGTTGATGATTAAATAATAAAGGACGAAAGTTTGAAACAAAGAATAATAACAGCATTGATTTTAGCTCCTTTGGTTTTGTGGGGAGTGTTTGATCTTTCCATTCCTTTCTTCATTATTGCGTTGACGGCGATTTCTATTATTGGCTTTTGGGAGTGGACTCAATTTGTTCTACCAAAATCACGAATAGTGAGCTTAGTACCTTCTTTGGCTGTGCTTGCGGTCACTTTTGTGGTTTTTCCTTTTGATACGTTAAGCTTATCGTTAGTCGCTGATTCTCATATGTGGCTCTTGGTAGTGGGTGCAGTCTGGTGGGGAGTGGCAAGTTGTCTTGCTCTGACTTATCCCAACAGTATGTCTTTATGGGAGAATAAGGTTTCATTGCGTCACCTTTTCGGCATGCTGTCATTGATTCCTTTTGTATGGAGCGTTTTTTTACTGAGAGCTCAGGATTACGCTATTGCGCCTTATCATGGTGCCAAATTGGTTATGTTTGTTTGTTTGCTTGTATGGGCTGCCGATACGGGGGCGTACTTTTCTGGTAAAACATTTGGTAAACATAAAATGGCGCCTAACGTAAGCCCGAATAAAACGTTAGAAGGCTTATTGGGTGGAGTGATTTTGGCTATGTTGGTTGGCTGGTTTGCGTCTTCTTTATTGGATATCCATTTCGCAAGTTTGACAATAATGTTGTTTATTACTTTTGTTACTGTGGTGATTTCCGTTTTAGGCGACTTAGTTGAAAGTATGTTTAAGCGCGTATCTAATATTAAAGACAGCAGTAATATCATTCCAGGGCACGGTGGCATACTCGACCGTATCGATAGCTTAGTTGCGGCATTCCCAGTCTTTGCTCTGTTGTACTTTATCTGTCAATAATCTGCTCTACGTTAAGTTAAAAGGAAGAATATTGATGCGCTTATTTTCAATGGTTTATTTATCATGCAAAAGATAACGATTCTAGGGGCAACAGGTTCAATTGGGGCAAGTACTTTATCGGTAATTGAACACAATTCAGAGCAGTTTGAAGTGTATGCGTTAGCGGCCGCTTCAAATGTGGAAAGCATGCTAACATTGTGTGCCAAGTGGCAGCCTGAATTTGCCGCAATGGCCAATGAAACTGCCGCTTTAGAGTTAGAAAAACAACTCAAGCAGAGCAATAGCAAAACTCAGGTTTTGGCCGGTGTTGACGGTTTATGCGCGATATCTTCAGCCAATGAAGTCGATATGGTGATGGCGGCAATAGTTGGAGCCCCAGGGCTTCTACCAACCATGGCGGCGGTGAAAGCTGGTAAACGAATCCTGCTTGCGAATAAAGAATCATTAGTTATGTCTGGCCAGTTCTTCATTGACGCGGCAAAGATGTATGGCGCTCAAATTCTTCCTGTTGATAGTGAACATAATGCTATCTTTCAGTGCTTGTCACAAACGGTGCAAAACCAATTAGGCTTTTGCGATCTTGATGAGGCTGGAGTGCACTCCATTTTGCTTACCGGTTCTGGTGGCCCATTTCGTTACAGCGATATTACGAGTCTTGATTCTGTTACGCCTGAAATGGCAATTGCCCACCCTAATTGGTCAATGGGACCGAAAATTTCTGTGGATTCGGCCACTATGATGAATAAAGGCCTCGAATTTATTGAGGCTAAGTGGCTATTTAATGCAAAACAAGAGCAATTAAAAGTTTTAATCCACCCTCAATCCGTCATTCACTCTATGGTGCAATATAATGATGGTTCGGTATTAGCGCAGATGGGGGAGCCAGATATGCGCACCCCAATCGCATTATCAATGTCTTACCCTGACCGTATACCTTCTGGTGTTAAGCCATTAGATTTTACGGCATTAAGTGAATTGACATTTTTGGCTCCGGATATGGCACGATACCCTTGTTTACAGTTGGCGATTGATGCTTGTTATACTGGACAATCTGCCACAACAGCAATAAACGCAGCCAATGAAATATCCGTGGCCGCGTTTCTTAACCGTGAGTTGAAATTTACCGATATCGTACGGGTCAATGAAAAAGTGATGAATAAAGTGTGTGGCTTATCTACTCTTGGGACTGAGAGTTTGGAAAGCTTACTTGAGCTAGATAGAATAGCTCGCATCTATGCAACAGAAATTTTAACAGAGCGTAATTAATGACTGGCATATTATGGAATTTAGCTTCATTTATCGTCGCACTTGGCATACTTGTCGCCGTACATGAATTTGGTCACTTTTGGGTGGCAAGACGTTGTGGTGTGAAGGTTGAGAAGTTTTCGATTGGCTTTGGTAAATCACTATGGAGCCGTAAGGGCAAGGATGGTGTTGAATATTCCATTTCGATGATCCCACTTGGTGGCTTTGTCAAAATGCTCGATTCACGAGTTGATGATGTTGCAGAGCATGATAAGCACCTTGCCTTTGATCATAAAAGTTTGTGGCGCCGTAGTGCGATTGTTGCTGCAGGCCCGGCCTTTAATTTTTTCTTTGCTATTTTTGCTTACTGGTTAGTTTTTATGATCGGTGTTCCGGCTGTAAAACCTGTGATTGGTGAGGTGACGCCCAATTCTATTGTATCGAAAGCTGGAATTGAAACTGGAATGGAACTTAAAGAAATTTCGGGTATCCAAACTTCAGATTGGGACTCGGTCAATATGGCGCTCGTTTCACATATAGGGGATGAGCAAATTGTCTTAAAGGTTGCTTCCGCTGGTGAGTTCGGTACAGAGCGTGTTGTTACTTTAAATACTAAAGAATGGAAATTCGATCCTGAATCGGATTCAGCAATGGGCACATTAGGTTTTCAACCCTATCGTCCAGAGATTATTTCAACTATCTCGAACATTACAGAAGGTAGCGCAGCGGATAAAGCTGGATTAAAAGTTGGAGATAAACTTGTTTCGATACAAGGGAAATCGGTGACCAATTGGCAACAATTTGTTGATAGTGTGAAAGCAAGTCCTGAGAGGGCATTAACCTTACAAGTCACACGAGATGACAAACCTCTAACGTTAAGCTTGATTCCTGATAGCAAAAAGCTAAAAAATGGTGACATAATCGGTTTTGCTGGCGTTGCCCCATCAATGGGTGAATGGCCAGAGTCTTATCGTTTTGAGCAAAAGTTTGGTGTGTTTGCGTCTATTCCTAAAGCTGTAGAAAAAACGGGACAAATTATTGATCTGACTCTGACTATGGTGAAGAAACTTTTCACTGGGGACGTTGGTATTAAGAACTTAAGCGGTCCGATTTCTATTGCTAAGGGCGCTGGTGCAACTGCTGATTATGGTTTGGTTTACTTTTTAGGTTTCTTAGCATTAATCAGTGTAAATTTAGGTATTATCAATTTGATGCCTTTACCTGTACTTGATGGAGGGCATTTGTTATTTTTTGCAATAGAAGCTGTGATTCGTCGCCCGGTTCCAGAAAAAGTTCAAGAAGTGGGATATCGTATAGGTAGTGCTGCAATTTTTTCACTGATGTTAATTGCAATTTTCAATGATTTTGCTCGCCTGTAGTGCCAGTAGTGGTTTAATAAGGCCAAGAAGTATAAAGGATTAATAATAAAGTTTATGGCGATCAAACGTTTATGGATTTCAACTTTGCTGATGCTCAGCACGGCGGCACAAGCAGACTCTTTCGCAGTATCGGATATAAAAATCGAAGGCTTGCAACGAGTTGCATTAGGTGCGGTATTACTCAAAATGCCAGTACGTGTAGGCGATACCGTTGATGAGCAGGATGCTTCCGCTATTATTCAAGCTTTGTACTCTTCGGGCAATTTTGAAGATGTGAAAGTCTACCGAGATGGTGATGTATTATTGGTGCAAGTGAAAGAGCGCCCAACCATCGCGGAAATTTCTTTTTCTGGTAACAAAGCGATTAAAGATGAGCAGCTGCAGCAGAACTTAGATGCCTCTAATATTCGAGTTGGTGAAGCGTTAGACCGCACCAAATTGAGTACAATTGAAAAGGGCTTAGAAGACTTTTACTACAGTGTTGGTAAATATAACGCGACCGTTAAAGCGGTTGTCACGCCGCTACCACGTAACCGTTCTGACCTGAAGTTTGTTTTTACTGAAGGCGTGTCAGCAAAAATTCAACAAATTAACTTTATTGGTAATGAAGTCTTTACCGATGATGAACTCCTTTCCCGTTTTGATTTGAATGCTGATGTGCCGTGGTGGAATTTCATGGCTGATGAAAAGTATCAAAAGCAAGTATTAGCGGGTGATATTGAAAAGTTACGTACTTATTACTTTGACCGTGGTTATTTGAAATTCCAAGTTTTATCGACTCAAGTTTCTATTTCACCAGATAAAAAAGGTGTGTACATCACGCTAAATGTGAGTGAAGGCGAACCGTATACCATCAAGGGAATTAAGTTCCGCGGTGATTTGATTGGTAAAGATTATGAATTTAATGCGATGGTGCCATTTGAAAATGGCGATACTTACAATGGTTCCATGGTAACCGCTCTTGAAGAAAGCATTAAGAAAACGCTAGGCGAATCTGGTTATGCTTATCCAAAAGTACAGACGATCCCTGAGTTTGATGACAAGAAGAAAGAAGTCACACTTACGGTTCAGGTTGATCCGGGTAACCGTATGTATGTACGTGATATTCGTTTCACTGGTAATAACATCACTAAAGATGAAGTGTTGCGTCGCGAAATGCGTCAAATGGAAAGTGGCTGGTTAAACTCTAAATCGGTTGAAACAGGTAAAGCTCGTTTAAACCGACTTGGCTTTTTTGAAACTGTTGATGTTCAAACACAACGTGTTCCAGGTACCGATGATCAAGTAGATATCGTATACAACGTAAAAGAAGCGAACTCAGGTAGTATTAACTTTGGTATTGGTTATGGCACTGAATCGGGCGTAAGTTTTCAGGTTGGTCTGCAGCAAGATAACTTTTTAGGAACCGGTAATCGTATTGGCATTAACGCGATGACCAATGATTACCAAAAAAATATCAGTTTAGAATACCGTGACCCATATTGGACTTTGGATGGCGTAAGCCTTGGTGGTAAGGTTTTCTACAACGAATTTGAAGCGTCGGATGCAGGCATCGTTGACTATACCAATAAAAGTTACGGTCTTGATCTGACTTGGGGTTTCCCACTAGATGAGCTGAACTATGTCGAATTAGGGATAGGTTACACTCATAAAAAAATTTCTAATATTGACCCATATGTTCAAAATGAAGGCTTCTTACAAACACAAAGTGAAGCTGGGAATTACGATGGCGATGAACTCAATGTTGATGATTTTGACGTTAATATTTCTTGGACTCGAAACAATTTAAATAGAGGTTACTTTCCAACGGCTGGTAACCACCAAAGGGCAACTTTTAAAATAACCGTACCTGGCTCTGACGTTCCATATTATAAAATCCAATATGATGCCAAGCAGTACATCCCATTGACTAAGAAACAAGACTTTACCTTATTGCTTCGTGGTCGATTAGGTTACGGTAATGGCTATGGCTCAACGAAAGGGAATGACAATTTGTTCCCATTCTATGAAAACTATTACGCTGGTGGTTTCTCTTCACTACGCGGCTTTGGTAATAACTCGGTAGGCCCTAGAGCTGTTTATGATGAAGGTGGTGGTAATGGTGGTAATAACCCTAATTATACTGCGACTGATGAATCGGTTGGTGGTAACGCCACTGCACTCGCCAGTATTGAGTTGATTGTACCAACGCCATTTGCTTCTGAAGAGGTGCAGCAATCGCTACGAACCAGTGTTTTTGTTGATATGGCGAGTGTTTGGGATACCGAATTTAAGTATCGAGATACCGATGCTAATATGGCGGGTAAAGATTACTATTATGATTATTCGGATCCATTTGCTATTCGCGCTTCTTATGGTGTCGCAATGCAGTGGATGTCACCGATGGGACCTTTGGTTTTCTCGATGGCGAAACCAATTAAAATTTATGAAGGTGATGATGAAGAATTCTTTACCTTTACGATTGGTCGAACTTTCTAACTTTTAGCTTTTTGTAAGGAAATGATTGTGAAAAAATTTATTAAAGTCGCTGGCATCAGCCTCGTTATTCTTACCTCGTCTTTAGCGGCTAATGCTGCTCAAGCTGCGGAAAAAATTGGCTATGTAAACACGGCGAAAGTTTTCCAAACGTTGCCGCAACGTGAGGCTATCGCTAAAAAACTTCAGTCTGAATTTAAAGACCAAAAAGCTAAGCTAGATTCTCTACAGAAAAAAATTCAGACTAAAATGGATAAAGCTCGCCGTGATGGTCAACTGCTAAGTGAAAACGATATGCGTAAACTGCAAATTGAAATTGGTTCACTTCAAGCGGAATACAAAGTACAAGCTCAATCTCTAGAGCATGATGCTAAACAACGTGAAGGCGCTGAGAAACAGAAGCTATTTGTAACTATTCAGGATGCAATTAAAAAAGTGTCTGAAAAACAAGGTTATGACATGGTTATTGATGCTCAAGCGCTTCAATATGCCAAACCTGACTCAGACATCACAGACGCTGTAATTAAAGAACTTAAATAATAGAAGCCGATAATGCCAAAACTTACTCTTGCTGAACTAGCAACGATTACTGGTGGTGAATTACATGGGAACGGTGAATTGACCGTTTCCAGTATCGCTGCTATGGATAAAGCGGGTGAAGGTCAAATTACCTTTTTGACTAACGCAAAATACCGTAAACACCTTGGTCAATGCCAAGCCACTGCGATTTTAATTAAATCCAGTGAATTGGAACTTTGCCAAACTAATGCGATTGTTGTCGCTGACCCTTATTTAGCGTTTGCGTTAATTGCGCAAGCTCTCGATACCACACCAGAGCCTGCTGAGCGAATTGAAGCGAGCGCTATTATTGCGCCTGATGCGATACTCGGAGAAGGGGTTTGTGTTGGCCATAATGCGGTGATTGAGTCCGGCGTTGTGTTGGGTGATAACGTTGTGATCGGCGCGGGTTGTTTTATTGGTAAAAATGCCAAAATTGGTGACAACTCAAAAATGTGGGCAAATGTTACCATTTACCATAATGTTGAAATCGGTAAGGCTTGCTTAATTCAATCCAACACAGTAATTGGTTCTGATGGTTTTGGTTATGCGAATAATCGTGGTGAGTGGGTTAAGATCCCTCAACTTGGTTCAGTAATTATTGGTAACCGCGTTGAAATTGGCTCTTGTACTACGATTGACCGTGGTGCGATCGACGATACGGTGATCGAAGATAACGTTATTATTGATAACCATATTCAGATTGCTCATAACGTGCATATTGGTTATGGCACCGCGATGGCTGGTTGTACCACTGTTGCAGGTAGTGTCAAAATTGGCAAGTACTGTATTATAGGCGGCGCTTCTGTGCTTAATGGACACATTGAGATTGCTGATGGTGTCACCATTACTGGTATGGGCATGGTAATGCGTAGTATCAGTGAAAAAGGAGTTTATTCTTCAGGTATTCCTTTGCAAACCAATAAAGAGTGGCGTAAGACAGCAGCTCGTACACTTAAAATCGATGAAATGCACAAACGTTTGAAAGCATTAGAAAAGAAAATAGAAGAGTAATTTTATCGGTCTGATTTATTTTCCATCTAGCTTCAAGGTGTTTTATATCGTAATAAAACACTGAACGATACCTATTGAAGCCAATTGGGATACCAAAGGCCTGCCCATCGCAGGTCTTTTTGTTTATAGCTAAATGAGTTCAGTATATAATTAGCTAAATTAGACCGACTTTGATGATTATTAATAGGATAATAATTTTGACTACAGAAAAGAAAACACTAGATATTACGGAAATTCGCGAACTTCTTCCTCATCGCTACCCATTCCTATTGATTGATCGTGTTACAGATTATGAAGAAGAGAAGTATCTAGTAGCCTTGAAAAATGTATCGGTAAACGAACCTCAGTTCACAGGTCATTTCCCGCAATTACCTATTTTTCCAGGTGTCCTTATTTTAGAAGCAATGGCTCAAGCCACGGGGTTATTGGCATTTAAATCGTTTGGTGCGCCAGCTGAAAATGAGTTGTACTATTTTGCCAGTATTGATAATGCGAAATTCCGCAAGCCAGTGGTACCAGGTGACCAATTGATTATAGAAGTTGAATTTATTAAAGATCGCCGTGGAATCGCACTATTTAATGGCGTAGCTAAGGTAGATGGCGCTGTTGTGTGTTCTGCTGAACTGAAATGTGCTCGTCGCGAATTTTAAAGGTAGCCTTATGATCCATGAAACTGCTCAAATTCACCCTTCTGCTGTTATTGAAGATGGTGTGAAGATTGCTGCCAACGTAAAAATTGGTCCTTTTACTTATATTGGTGCCGATGTTGAAATCGGCGAAGGCACTGAAATTTATTCTCACGTTGTAATAAAAGGCCCAACAGTCATTGGTAAAGAAAATAAAATTTACCAATTTGCTTCTATTGGTGAAGCATGTCAAGACTTGAAATACAAAGGTGAGCCAACCAAGTTAATCATTGGTGATCGTAATATTATTCGTGAAAGTGTGAGTATGCACCGTGGTACAACGCAAGATGAAGGCATTACACGAGTCGGCAGCGATAACCTATTTATGATCAATGTGCATGTTGCTCATGATTGTATTGTCGGTAACCGCTGTATTCTTGCGAATAATGCGACTCTGGCTGGCCACGTAACCGTTCGTGATTTCGCAATCATCGGTGGTATGTCTGCTGTGCATCAATTCTGTCAAATTGGTCAGCATAGTATGGTTGGTGGCGCGTCTGGTGTCGCTCAAGATGTTCCTCCATTTGTGATTGCACAAGGTAACCATGCCAAACCATACGGTGTAAATTTTGAAGGCTTAAAACGTCGTGGTTTCGAGAAAAAAGAAATCCATGCGATTCGCCGCGCTTATAAGTCACTGTATCGTAATAAAAATACGATAGAAGAAGCTAAGTTAGAAATGGCAGAAGATGCCGCTCAGTTTGAGTCTGTGCAAGCAATGATTGAGTTTATTGATTCTTCTAAGCGCGGTATTGTTCGTTAAGAACCGAGCTAGGATCGTAATCAATTATTAAGGTCAGAAGACCCTAAAGAGGCCCTTATCAATGCGGGCCTTTTTTATTAGGAAAGGTATATGAAGCGTCGATTAAGAATTGGTGTGGTCGCGGGGGAGTTATCCGGTGACACCTTAGGGGCGGGATTAATTCGTTCAATTAAAGCTATTCACCCAGATGCAGAGTTTGTTGGTATTGGTGGCCCACAAATGATCGAGGAAGGTTGCCAGTCATTGTTTGATATGGAAGAGCTTTCCGTGATGGGCTTAGTCGAAGTTCTTGGTCGATTATTTCGTATCCTGAAAATCAAAAAATCGATCGTGGATTATTTTAAGCAAAATCCACCGGATGTGTTTATTGGTATTGATGCTCCCGATTTTAATTTACGTGTTGAACTGGCATTAAAACAAGCGGGCATTAAAACCGTTCACTATGTTAGCCCTTCCGTTTGGGCTTGGCGTCAAAATCGCATTCATGGTATCGCCAAAGCCACCAATTTGGTGTTGGCGTTCTTGCCGTTTGAAAAAGCGTTTTATGACAAGTTCAATGTTCCTTGTGAGTTTATTGGCCATACCTTAGCCGATACGATCCCTATGCAAACGGATAAAGTTGCGGCAAGAGAGACATTAGGTTTAGCACAAGATAAAACCTGGTTAGCGGTGTTGCCGGGAAGCCGTAATGCTGAATTGAAAATGCTATGTGAACCATTTTTAAAAGCTTGCCAACAACTTGCCAAACAAAATCCAAACTTAGGTTTTGTGGTTGCATTGGTGAATCAAAAACGACGTGAGCAGTTTGAAGCCGCATGGAAAGAGTTTGCACCTGAACTGCATTTTGAACTTCGAGATGGCACCGCGCGTACTGTGATGGAAGCCTCCGATGTCGTGATGCTGGCATCCGGAACCGTTGCATTGGAATGCATGCTAGTCAATCGCCCGATGGTGGTCGGCTACCGAGTTAATGCATTAAGCGCATTTATTGCCCGCCGTATGTTAAAAACCGCGTATGTATCACTACCTAATATCTTGGCTGACAAAGAATTGGTCAAAGAATTCTTACAAGAAGAGTGCACGCCAGAAAACTTAGCCACAGAAGTGACTCGATTAATGAGTGATAAAGGGCAACAGATGCAAGATTCTTTTCATGAAATGCATCAGTGGATTCGTAAAGATGCGGATGTGCAGGCCGCTAAAGCGGTGCTAAATCTTATCGATGCAGAGAATCTTCAGTCAGAAAAAGAGACAAAACAATGAGTGTTGAACTACCTGAATTTGAATATCCCTCAGGCTTTAGTTTATTTGCTGGTGTCGATGAAGTCGGCCGTGGCCCGTTAGTTGGGGCTGTGGTGACTGCAGCGGTGATTCTTGATCCTAATAATCCCATTGAGGGATTAACCGACTCTAAAAAGTTGACCGAAAAAAAACGTCTAGCGTTATTGCCTGAAATTCAAGAGAAAGCATTAGCTTGGTCATTAGGTCGCTGTGAAGCGTGGGAAATTGATGAGCTTAATATCCTACAAGCGACCATGGTGGCGATGCAAAGAGCGGTTGCTGGATTAAAGATTAAGCCAGAATTTGTATTGATTGATGGTAACAGAACACCAGATTTGCCAATGGCAAGTGCTGCAGTCGTGAAAGGGGATTTACGTGTCGCCGAAATAAGCGCTGCATCGATCATTGCCAAAGTGGCTCGTGATGAAGAGATGAAGCAGCTTGATGCTAAGTACCCTATGTTTGGTTTTGCCAAGCACAATGGCTACCCAACTAAGGTACACATGCAAGCGATAGTCGATAATGATATCGCGCAAATGCCAGAGCTTTTGGCGCAATATCGCAAAAGTTATAAGCCAGTAAAGAAAGTATTAGCAATCTAACCCTTCGTACTTGAGGCAACAGTGTTGTTGACGGCGTTCATTCGGCCCAATTGAATAGACAAGCTATGTTCATGGGCCTCATTCAGTTGCCTCCTCACAGCAACGCCAATTACATTGGGTAGAACAACGAATAAAAGCGTTGTTGCGCTGGCTATTAACCCTTACACTTTCAACATTATCTAGCACTTTCATTAATAAAAGCTAAGTACAGTAAATTTATGTCTGATCCAAAGTTCGTACACCTGCGTGTTCACAGTGATTATTCGATGGTTGATGGCCTATCGAAAGTGCCGCCATTGGTTAAAAAAGTCGCCGAGCTTAATATGCCAGCGATGGCATTGACGGACTTTACCAATCTGTGTGGCTTGGTGAAATTTTATAGTACTGCTCATGGTTGTGGTATTAAGCCGATTATTGGTGCTGATTTTACCTTGCAATCGGACGACTTTGCCGATGAGCTAACCAAAATCACCGTTCTGGCCAAAAATAACGTCGGTTATAACAACCTAACGTTATTGATTTCTGAGGCCTATCAACGTGGCCATGTTCAACATCAGCCTGTCATCGATAAAGAATGGCTCGTGAACCATAAAGAAGGGTTAATTATCCTGTCTGGTGGTCGTGTCGGTGAAGTAGGGCGTGCGTTACTAAAAGGCAATCAACCGCTTGTTGAACGTTGTATCGATTTCTATCAAGAGCATTTCCCTGATCATTTCTATCTTGAGTTGACTCGAACAGGCCGTGCAGATGAAGAAAGTTACTTACACTTTGCCCTCGATATTGCAGAGCAGTATGACTTACCGGTTGTCGCCACTAATGAAGTGGTGTTTTTAACCTCTGAAGAGTTTGACGCCCATGAAATTCGCGTGGCCATTCATGATGGGTATACGTTAGAAGATCCTCGCCGTCCTAAAAATTACAGTCCTCAACAATATCTTCGTACTGAAGATGAAATGTGCGAGCTGTTTAAAGATATACCAGAAGCCCTGCAAAACAGTGTCGAAATTGCTAAACGTTGTAATGTCACCGTACGCTTAGGAGAATACTTCTTACCCAATTTCCCTACCGGTGACTTAACCATTGAAGACTTCTTGGTCAAAAAATCTCAAGAAGGCTTAGAAGAACGTTTAGAATTCTTATTCCCTGATGAAAAAGTTCGTTTAGAAAAGCGCCCAGACTATGACGAGCGTTTGCAAATCGAGCTGGATGTTATCAACCAAATGGGGTTCCCCGGTTATTTCTTGATCGTAATGGAGTTCATCCAATGGTCAAAAGATAACGATATTCCAGTTGGACCAGGTCGTGGTTCTGGTGCGGGTTCATTGGTGGCTTATGCGCTTAAAATTACCGACCTTGACCCGCTAGAATACGATTTACTATTCGAACGATTCTTGAACCCTGAACGTGTCTCTATGCCCGATTTTGATATCGATTTTTGTATGGATAAGCGCGATCGGGTAATCGATCACGTTGCCGAAATGTATGGTCGTGATGCGGTATCTCAGATCATTACGTTTGGCACCATGGCAGCCAAAGCGGTAATTCGCGATGTGGGTAGGGTGCTAGGGCATCCTTACGGCTTCGTTGATCGTATTTCAAAGCTCGTCCCACCCGATCCGGGAATGACATTAGCCAAAGCGTTTGATGCCGAACCTCAGTTGCCAGAGTTGTATGCGGCCGATGAAGATGTCAAAGAATTGATCGACATGTGTCGAATTCTGGAAGGGTGTACTCGAAATGCCGGTAAGCATGCCGGCGGGGTGGTGATTTCACCTACGACCATTACCGATTTCGCGCCTATTTATTGTGACTCGGAAGGTAATTTCCCTGTTACCCAGTTTGATAAAAATGATGTTGAAACGGCCGGTTTGGTTAAGTTTGACTTCTTAGGCCTGAGAACGTTAACCATTATCGATTGGGCATTAGGCTTAATTAACCCAAGGCTGAAAAAAGAAGGTAAAGATCCGGTTCGTATCGAAGCGATTCCTTTGGATGATCCGGCGTCATTCCGCTTACTGCAAAACTCAGAAACCACCGCGGTATTCCAGTTAGAATCGCGTGGCATGAAGGACTTGATCAAGCGCCTTCAACCAGACTGTTTTGAAGATATTATCGCTTTGGTGGCCTTGTTCCGTCCAGGTCCACTTCAATCTGGCATGGTAGATAACTTTATCGACCGTAAACATGGTCGAGAAGAAGTTTCTTATCCCGATTCAACATGGCAGCATGAATCTCTTAAAGAAACCTTAGAGCCAACCTATGGCATTATCTTGTACCAAGAACAGGTAATGCAAATCGCCCAGATTTTGGCAGGTTATACTCTCGGCGGCGCGGATATGCTGCGTCGTGCTATGGGTAAGAAAAAACCAGAAGAGATGGCGAAGCAACGTTCGATCTTTAAGTCCGGTGCTGAAAGCATCGGGGTGGATGGCGAGCTTGCCATGAAGATCTTTGACTTGGTAGAAAAGTTTGCCGGCTATGGTTTTAACAAATCCCACTCGGCAGCTTATGCACTGGTTTCTTATCAAACCTTGTGGTTAAAAACGCATTATCCTGCTGAATTTATGGCGGCGGTAATGACGGCCGATATGGACAACACCGAAAAAGTGGTGGGTCTGGTTGATGAATGCATTCGCATGAATCTTAAAGTGTTGCCACCGGATGTGAACTCAGGTTTGTACCGCTTTAATGTCAATGAAGATGGCGCGATTGTTTACGGTATTGGTGCGATAAAAGGGGTCGGTGAAGCTCCGATTGAAAATATTATCGCTTGCCGTGAACAAGGGGGGTATTTTAAAGATTTATTCGATTTTTGTGCTCGCGTTGATTTGAAAAAATGCAATAAGCGCGTGATTGAAAAACTGATTCAGGCGGGGGCTCTCGATCGCTTAGGGCCACACCGTGCGGCAATGATGGCGTCGCTGGACGAAGCGGTAAAAGCCGCTGGGCAATTCCATCAGGCTGAGTCATTTGGCCAGTCGGATATGTTTGGCGTATTGACAGAAGCGCCAGAAGAAGTTGAACAAGCCTATGCACAAGTGCCGAAATGGCCTGAAAAAGTGTGGTTAGAAGGTGAGCGTGCCACTTTAGGTCTATATTTGACGGGACACCCCGTTAATGCTTATCTGAAAGAGTTATCAAAATATACTCAATGCCGATTGAATGACTTGCAACCCACTCGCCGTGATCAATCGATGACAGTCGCTGGGTTAGTAATCGCTTCTCGTGTTATGACTACTAAACGTGGCACTCGTATTGGCCTAATGACGCTTGATGATCGTTCAGGTCGGCTTGAAGTGATGTTGTTCTCTGATGCCCTAGAGCGATATGCGGAATTGTTAGAACAAGACAAAATAGTGGTGGTTTCTGGACAGGTCAGCTTTGATGACTTCAACGGTGGGCTTAAGATGTCAGCCCGAGAAGTGATGAGTCTCGCGGATGCACGTGAAAAATATGCCAAAGGATTGTCGATTTCTTTAGAACAATCACAGATTGACGGTCAATTCTTTGAAAAATTTAGCCGAGCTTTAGAGCCTTATCGAGCTGGTACGGTACCAGTAAATATTTATTATCAACGCCAAGATGCAAGAGCAAAATTATCTCTTGGGGTTGAGTGGCGGGTAACACCTGACGATAATTTGTTAGATGAATTAAAACTTCTGATCGGTTCTAAGCAAGTAGAACTCGAATTTAACTAAAGAACAGGGCATTATTAACACATTGTTATTCAAATTAAGGATGGTTTGCTTCGGTTGACTTGCTCTTTTTGAATATTTTCAGTGACGCTCTGTATATTTTTTATCGCGGTTTATGGTTCAATACCTGAAAGTGATGAAAGAATTAAAATGATATAAAGGATCCATTGATGAGCCTAGATTCTCTTGAATTTGAAAAACCTATTGTTGAACTTGAAGCTAAAATTGAAGCTCTACGTGAGGTTTCACGCCACGGTGGCGATGCATCGGTTGATTTAGAAAAAGAAATTAATCAATTAGAAGCAAAATCTTTAGAGCTAAAGAAGAAGATCTTTAGTGATTTAGGCGCATGGCAAGTCGCTCAATTAGCTCGCCACCCAAAACGCCCATACACTCTCGATTATATTGAGCATGTTTTCACTGAGTTTGATGAGCTTGCTGGTGATCGTGCTTACGCTGATGATAAAGCGATTGTTGGGGGGCTAGCTCGTATTGAAGGCCGTCCAGTAATGGTGATTGGTCATCAGAAAGGTCGCGAGACCAAAGAAAAAGTACGTCGTAATTTTGGTATGCCTCGCCCTGAAGGTTACCGCAAAGCGTTGCGTTTAATGGAAATGGCAGAGCGTTTTAACATTCCTGTGATTACTTTTATTGATACTGCGGGGGCTTATCCTGGTGTTGGCGCTGAAGAGCGTGGTCAATCAGAAGCGATTGCTCGCAACTTAAAAGTGATGTCAGGTTTGAAAGTACCGGTTATTTGTAATGTTGTTGGTGAAGGCGGTTCGGGTGGTGCACTTGCTATCGGTGTTGGCGATTACGTCAACATGCTGCAATACTCAACGTATTCTGTTATCTCACCAGAAGGTTGTGCTTCGATTTTATGGCGTGATTCAGATAAAGCGCCGCAAGCTGCGGAAGCGATGGGTTTAGTTGCCCCTCGTCTTAAAGAGCTCGGCCTGATTGATACGGTAATCAGTGAGCCATTAGGTGGCGCTCATCGTGATTATGTCACTACGGCTGAAAATATGAAGGCGACGTTGCTGGCACAATTAGATGAAATTGAAGCATTAGATAATGATGACCGTTTGGAGCGTCGTTACCAGCGTCTAATGAGCTACGGTTACTGCTAAACTTGTTTAGCGATAACGATGACTAAAATGGTAAAGCGGGCTTAGGCTCGCTTTTTGCTTTTGTTTTTAGTGGGATTAACATGTTGTATCAAGGCTTTGTTCAGCGTTTATTGAACCATATCAGAGAGTCAACTCGTTTGGTGTTGGCGCTAAGTGGTGGGCTTGATTCTCGGGTCTTGTTGCATTTACTCGCACGATTTAAGCGTGATTATCCGCAATATGATTACTTAGCGGTGCATGTTCATCATGGATTAAGCGACAATGCTGATCATTGGTTAGCACGTTGTCAACAGTGGGCATGGCAGGCTGAAATACCATTTTTGGCCGAGCGGGTGAAACTAGAGTTAGGTAATCGTATTAGTTTAGAGCAAGCCGCTAGAACCGCTCGTTATTCGGCATTATCCAAATATATTGATAATGGTTCTGTGTTATTAACGGCACATCATCAAAGCGATCAACTGGAAACTTTTCTACTCGCGCTAAAGCGTGGCAGCGGCCCAAAAGGCTTATCTGCAATGGCAATGGAAGGTGAGTTTGAATCAGCACGCTTATTACGCCCTATGTTGGATACTGCTCGCTCTGACATGTCAGCTTATGCTAAGCAACATCAACTTGATTGGATAGAAGATGAGAGTAATCTTGATACGCGTTTTGACCGAAATTTTATTCGTCATCAAGTGGTCCCTATTTTAAAGCAGCGTTGGCCAAATATAGAAAAAACCGTATCTCGAAGTGCGGCGTTGTGTGCTCAGCAGGAAGCGTTATTAAAAGAGCTTCTGTATGACCGTTATACGCAAATGTGCGATCAAGATGGGGCAATATCCATTTCTTTATTAAAAGCACAGTCAGACGTCGCGAGAGGCGCGATATTAAGGCTTTGGTTGCAAGAGCAAGACTTTCCTATGCCGAGTGAAAAGCAGTTAAAACAAATGTGGCAAGATGTGGCTTTAGCTCAACCTGATGCTACTCCTGTTTTCTGTTATGGGAAAACCCATATTGGTCGTCATCAACAAAAGCTTTGGGTTTTTAATCAAGTGACAGATATTGCCCATCTAACTTTTGATTGGGACATCACTCAGCCATTAATTTTGCCCGACGGGTTAGGGCGTTTAGAATGTAGACCTTGCATTAATGAGACGAGTTTTAATATCGCAAGCTTAGAAGCTTTGAGTATTCAAACACTGTCACTTCCTGTCGGCTATACTCAAGTAGTCGTCAAGTTTAGCGCGACGGGTATTCATGCCCATCCTGAAGGGCGCCAACATGGACGTGGATTAAAAAAACTACTGCAAGAATATGGAATACCGGTTTGGCAGCGACAACGTATTCCTCTTTTAGTGAATGGAAAGGAATTGATTGCAGCCGCAGGTTTGTGTGTGTGCAAAGATTACAGTGGTGCCGATTACCAATTGATTTGGCATAAAAAATAACGGATTAGAGTCATCTAGGATTGTATCTTTTCACAATGTTAGATGAGGGGTATACTCTGAATAATTTGAGTGTTTTAGGGATAAGAACCAATGAAAAAAATTGAAGCAATCATCAAACCATTTAAGCTTGATGATGTACGTGAAGCATTAGCCGATGTTGGCATTACAGGTATGACAGTATCGGAAGTTAAAGGTTTTGGTCGTCAGAAAGGTCACACAGAACTATATCGTGGTGCCGAGTATATGGTTGACTTTCTACCTAAAGTGAAGCTTGAGATTGTCGTTTCTGACGATGTGGTAGATGAGTGTATTGATTGCATTATGCAAACCGCACAAACCGGTAAAATTGGTGATGGAAAAATCTTTGTCACTGAAGTCGAACGTGTGATTCGTATCCGTACCGGCGAAGAAGATGATGAAGCGGTGTAAGTTTACTTCAATAGTAACCACTGTTTAATGTAAAGTACTTAAGGAGGCGAATGCTTCCTTTTTTTATCCATTAAATTAGAGTTATTCGATGAAAATGAAGCATTGGTCGTTGGGGGGAGTAGCTATTGTCGCCCTTGGCGTTATTAGTTTTAATTCAATTTTTACCATTCCTAATCAACCGCAATTGATTTCAATTGATAAGCAGAGTTCACAATCGGATTGGTACTGTCATCAATCTGAACATCAAACATCTGCTATTGATATCAATGGCAGACTGAATGTTTTGGTATGGAATATTCATAAGCAAGCGGATCCTGATTGGCAGGGAGCGCTGGAGCGCTTTAGTGATAATAGACAGTTGATCCTACTTCAAGAAGCGAGTTTAACTGAGCCATTTAAACAATGGGTTAATCAACAATCTTGGGGAGCCAGTTACGTCAACGCATTTAAGGTATTTGGTACCAGTTCTGGTGTTGTGAATCTAGCGGCTCAATTACCAAATCGAGCGTGTGCCTATACCAGTGTTGAACCTTGGATTCAGTTACCTAAATCGGCGTTGTACGCTCGTTACTCCTTATCTAACGGGCAAGATTTGGTCGTTATCAATGTGCATGCGATTAACTTTACGATTGGAACAGTTGAGTTTACGCAGCAAGTTGAACGGTTAAAAGAAGCCGTTGATAAGCATCAAGGACCGTTACTTATTGCGGGAGATTTTAATACTTGGAGTGAAGCTAGGCTAAAAGAATTGCGTCAAATTATGCAAGCTTTACAAATGAAAGAAGTTGAATTTAAACCAGATCATCGCCGGTTATTTATTAATGATTTGGCTTTCGACCATGTCTTCTATCGTGATTTAAACCTAAAAATGGCGATATCACCCGTTACAATCGCTTCTGATCATAATCCAATGTTAGTGAGCTTTGAGTTGATTAAATAGTCATTCAACTCGGTGCTTTTAAGCCATAAAAAGAAAGCCTCGAATTAACGAGGCTTTCTTTTTTCTTATTATGTAAGCGTCGGGGGTTAAGTCCTTAAGCACTACCTACTTTAGTTACATCAACGTAAAGCTTTAATTTTTGACCTGGCTTTAGGTAGTCTTGTTTATCTAAACCATTCCAAGCGAGTACTTGGTGAGTTTGGACTTTAAATTTTTGTGCAATACTCCCCACGGTGTCACCTGAACGAACGTTATAGAAAACGGTGCGAACCACAGCACCGGTTTTATTTTCTTTCCAGATCACCAATTTTTGACCGACACGTAATGTATCTTTTGGTGCCATCCCATTCCACTTTGCTAGTGACTGAACAGATACGTTATTTTGTTTAGCAATAATCCAGAAGTTATCCCCATTTTTCACTTTGTATTCGGACTTTAATTGGCCACGTGAAGTCGATTGAATTTTCGCTAATCGATTGGTTGCACTTAAGGCGTATTGTTTATTATTTCGTGTGGAGCGCGGCACCATCAAATATTGGCCAACGCGGATATTTACATCGTCCATGTTGTTCGCCGTTTGAATTACTTTGGTGGTGGTTTGGTTGTTTTGTGCAATGACACTTAAGCTATCACCTGGTTTTACTTTATAACGAATCAGCTTAATACCTTTACCGCGATTTTTTTTTGCTTGTTCATTAAAGCGATCCACGCTGTCTAACGGGACTAAGAAAGCGTAAGGGCCAGTTGGTGAGGTTGCCCATTGGTTAAATGCTGGATTGTAGCTTTGTAATTCTTTTACAGAGATCCCTGCGTATTGAGCGGCAATGGCAAGGTCGAGCTGCTCTTTAGGATCAACTTGAGCCAATACAGGTTTATTCGGTATGGATGGAATATCAATGCCATATTCTTTTTGGTTAGCAAGTATGTCCGCTAACCCTAGCAGTTTAGGTACGTAGCCACGCGTTTCTTTCGGTAAGTCTAAAGAAAAGAAATCGGTCGGTTTACCGAGTTTTTTATTTTTTCGGATTGCGCTTGATACACGGCCACCACCACTGTTATAGGCAGCTATTGCATTTTCCCAGTCACCATCAAAGCGATCACCTAGGTACGTCATGTACTCTAGAGCGGCATCGGTAGCGGCGTTGACATCGCGTCGTCCGTCATACCAGTAATTTCGCTCTAAGCCAAATCGGTCAGCGGTGACGGGGACAAATTGCCACAAACCTGCCGCACTACCATATGAGTAGGCAAAAGGGTCAAACGCGCTTTCTACAACGGGTAATAGCGCAAGCTCTAGCGGTAAACCGCGATCTTCAATTTTTGTTGTGATGAGATATAAGAATGGCTCGGCGCGCTGAGAAACGGTTTTCAAATGGTCAGGATGTTTTAGGTACCATTTCCGGTAGTATTCAATACTCGGATCATCAGAAATTGGCAGCTTAAATTGCATAGCAATACGTTGCCATAAATCTTGCTGTTGTTGAGGTGTCAACTTGACGGGTTTTTGAACGGGTTTCGATGATTCAACCATTACAGTTTGGCTAGCTTTTTCCGGCGCATCGGTCTGTTGAACGGTGGATGTCGGCGTGCTTTGACAGCCTACTAATAGTAATGCCATAGCCCAAATGTATTTTGAATTCATTAAAACAACCTCTAAAAAACGGCTGCAAATGATACTTGGGTTTATGAATAAGTAGCAAGTGAGAATTGCCCTAAAACCCAATAAAACCTTACAAAATGTATCGGTTTAAATGGGGTTTTAGGTAAAATTATGAACAAATTGATTAATTTAGCAGCGGTTTACTGCTCTTAAAAAAAAGTAACAAAATATTTTAGTTAAGAGCGGTAAAAAAGACAAATTAGAGGCGTTAACCTCTAAAATTCATTTTTCCATTCCCGTAAAGCGGAAAAGACAGAGAGTTCTGTTAATTCATCTGTTCGTGCTGATACCGCTTTCATTACGCTAGGTTCTTGACAACGCAAAAACGGATTGATCCATTTTTCTTGGCGAATAGTCGTCGGAATCGTTGGTTTTTCCTGTGCTCGGAGTCGGTTCACTTCATCACGATAGTTATGCAGTAATTGATTATCGGGTTCTACTGCGAGAGCAAAAGAAAGGTTAGAAGATGTATATTCATGTGCACAATACACTTCGGTTTCTTGGGGGAGAGAAGCGAGTTTTTGTAGAGACTCAAACATTTGCTCATAAGTGCCTTCAAATACACGCCCACAACCCGCAGAAAAAAGGACGTCACCACAAAATAGTTTACCGTCACCAACGTAAGCAATGTGACCATTGGTGTGCCCAGGGACATCTAATACTAAAAAGGTTTCTCCAAACAGATCGATTTGGTCACCACCTTGTACGGAATGCGTCAACATCATGACAGGATCATTGCTTGGACCGATGACTTGGGCTTTCGGATAGTGGCGTAATAACTCTGCCACCCCGCCGACATGATCAGGATGATGATGTGTAATTAGGATGAGTTCTAGATCTAAGTTATTTTGTTTTAAGCGTTCTAAAACTGGCGCTGCTTCACCCGGATCGACTAGGGCACAAGACGGACTATTATTTTGAATCAGCCAGATGTAATTATCGTTAAATGCAGGTATGCTTTTGACCGTTAAGCTTGAATTGTTTTTATCAGTTAACATTGTGGATCTCCAATCCGGACTGCGAAGAGATATCTATACCCTTCGCACTTGAAGTTACAGCTTTGTTGACGGCGTTCATTCGCCCCAATCGAATAGGCGAACTATGCTCATGGGGCCTCATTCACTTGTCGCCTAGCTGCAATTCCAATTACTTTGGGTAAAATCTATGAAGCCAGCACGTATTCAAAAGTCTTTCGAGCAACCTCATTCTTGGCAGCAGCTAAAAAATGGTGAGTGGGTCGTAGAATCGATTCAGACTCGCCTTGATGAATGGTGCCCTAAGCTATTTGGTTATCACATGTTAAAACTAGGTGGCTTAAGTTGTGAATTGACCACGCATAATTGCAATATCAAGCACCAAGTGAATGTCGATATTACGAATCCGCTTCATTCCGTCATTGCTGATGCTTATGATTTGCCGTTTGTTGAAAAAAGCATCGATGCGGCATTGGTTTGCCATCAGCTAGACTATTGTAGCGATCCTCATCGCTTGTTGCGAGAGATTGATAGAATAATTATCGATGACGGGCATATCATTCTAACGGGCTTTAATCCTATCAGTTTAACGGGAATGGCGAGTTTATTACCTTGGCGTAAAAATAATCTGCCTTGGAGTGGCCGGATGTTCACCCCGTATCGAATTAAAGATTGGTTGGGCTTACTCAATTATGAAGTGGTTCATTGTGATACTTATGCTCTGTTTCCTGTGCGCAAAGGCAAAGCGGTCACGACTTGGTTAGAGCACGGCCTCGGCTCTTGTGCATCGACATTCGGTAGTGTGTATTTTATTGTGGCTAAAAAACGCATGTACCCACTAAAACCGATTAAACCTCACTGGAAAGTTAAGCGACGCCGCTTCTCACCTGCCAGTGTAGGATTTAATAAACAAGCGTCACCTAAAATGAAAAATGATAAAATGTAACCGAAGAGGTTAGCCTTCAAAGCCTTTATCTTCTTGAGTTGGAGATTCCGCCGCTGCGCGGGCTAAGTCATCACAAATTTCATTCTCTCTATGTCCAGCATGGCCTTTTACCCATTTCCACTCGACTTGGTGACGAGCGGTTTCTTCATCGAGTGCTTTCCATAAATCGACATTTTTCACCGGCTTTTTAGCGGACGTTTGCCAATTCTTCTTTTTCCAACCGTGGATCCATTGGGTGATACCCTGACGAACATATTGGCTGTCAGTGGTTAAGGTTACTTGGCAAGGCTCAGTGAGTGCTTTTAAGGCAACAACGGCGGCCATCATTTCCATGCGGTTATTGGTGGTCATGGTATAGCCTTCAGATAGGTATTTTTCTTTACCTTTATAGCGCAATACAATGCCATAACCGCCCGGGCCAGGGTTACCTAAACAAGAACCATCTGTGAAAATTTCTACGTGTTTCGTCATGATTTGATACTATGAGTCCATATTGGAATAACCAGTCATTAATACGGCTAGTCTGACAAGAGTTTATTATGAATACCAGCACTAATGTTTCTTATGATCGCATCATTGTTCTTGATACCGAAACCACGGGTATGAACCGAGAAGGTGGCCCAGTGTATATGGGGCATCGAATCATTGAGATTGGTGCGGTGGAAATTGTTAATCGCAAACTGACCGGTAAACATTTTCATGTCTATATTAAGCCTGACCGTGATATCGATCCTGAAGCGATTGCAGTACATGGTATTACCGATGAGTTTTTAGTTGATAAGCCTGAATATAAGCAAGTTCACCAAGAATTTTTAGAGTTTATCAAAGGTGCTGAGCTGGTGGCTCATAATGCGCCCTTTGATGTGAGCTTTATGGATTATGAGTTCGAACTGGCGAATCAAGACGTAAAAACATCGCAGATTTGTAAAATTACCGATACCTTGGCGATGGCCAAAAAAATCTTCCCCGGTAAACGAAATAACCTAGATATTTTATGTGATCGCTATGGCATAGATAACTCCCATCGTACTTTGCACGGCGCTTTGCTCGATGCAGAAATTCTAGCCGACGTTTATCTATTAATGACCGGTGGCCAAACCGCTATGCAGTTTAATGCCGGTCAGTCAAAAGATGGTGGTGTTGGTGAAACTATTAAGCGAGTGACGGGACGTAAGGCTTTGAAAGTGCTGAGAGCGACGGACGAAGAGTTGCAACAGCATGAAGAACGTTTGGATCTCTTTGCTAAAAAAGGGACTTGTTTATGGCGTTGTGAGCCTGAATCGGAGTGATTCAATAACGAATACCCATTTTACCAACTCATAGACTAGCTTAACTTGCTAAAAACACCTCAATACTTGGTTTAGTATTGAGGTGTTTTAGTTTATTTCGAGTGTCGAGTTAAGCCACTTCACTCATTTTTTGTTGCGGCTTTTTTACAATCAGCTCACTTGGGTCAAAGTCATCAACGTTGATGGTTTCTAAGCGATAGAATTCTGCATCACGCAATACTTTCGCTTGTTCTTCGTTAATCCAGCCATTTTCTAGACCCATTTCAGCAACTTTATCCAATTGAACAAAAGCGCGACGCTTGCCGGATTGTTTGACCACTTCATCAAAGATTGGCTCGGCAAGTAGAATCGTTTGTAGTGCCAATTCAATTTTACCGGCAGGGTTGAATTCACTGGCTTCTAAGTATTGGTTACGACCGATGCGTGAACGAGTTTCTGATGGCGTTTGTAAAATTTGCGCGACTTGGTTGTCGAGCTTATCACTTGGCGCTTTACGTACTTTACCAAGCGGTAAAATAAGTACGCGCATTAAACCTGCGGCACCACGTGATGGGAAGTTACGCAAGAAGTCATCAATCGCTTCTTCTGCTTGGCGTAAGCTATCTTGAACGCCCCAATGCACCAGTGGTAGATCCGCTTCTTGGTAACCTTCCATCTCAAAGCGCTTTAACGTGGCAGAGCTTAAATAAAGTTGGCTTAACACATCACCTAAGCGAGCCGATAAACGCTCTTTACGTTTTAATGAGCCGCCTAATACCGCCATTGAAATATCAGACATTAAAGCAATGTTAGCGCTGTAACGGTTAAGTTTTTGGTAATAGCCTTTTATTTGGTCGTGAATGATTCCGTTAAAATTGGCATCATTTGGTACCGCATAATCTGAGCCTCGACCATCCGTTAAGCCTAGCCAGAAGCTACGCACTGCATTACTCATACTAAAGCCAATATGGCCAAACACCGCGGCATCAAAACGCGCTAATGCATTTTTTTCAGTGGAATGAGCCGCTTCCATTTCTTCTAAAACATAAGGATGGCAGCGAATTGCGCCTTGTCCGTAAATGATCATTGAGCGGGTTAAAATATTAGCTCCTTCAACGGTAATGGCAATCGGTGCACCTTGGTAACCACGAGCTAAGAAGTTCGCAGGCCCCATACAAACACCTTTACCGCCTGCAATATCCATCGCATCAATTAATGCACGTTGTCCACGGTGGGTACAATGGTATTTGACGATGGCAGAGATAACGGATGGCTTCTCGCCCAAATCAATTCCAGCGACGGTTAATTGACTTGCAGCATCCATTACATACGCATTACCCGCAAGTCGTGCTAATGGCTCTTCGATACCTTCCATGTGGCCAATTGGCTGCTTAAACTGGCGGCGAATACGTGCATAAGCGCCAGTTGCTAACGCTGCCGTTTTGGTACCACCGGTAGAGTTCGAAGGCAGAGTAATACCACGGCCAACCGATAAGCATTCGACCAACATACGCCAGCCTTGACCTGCCATTTCTGGCCCACCAATAATGTAATCTAGAGGAACGAAAATATCGTTACCCTGAGTTGGACCATTTTGGAATGGTACATTCAGTGGGAAGTGGCGGCGGCCAATTTTGACGCCTTTTGTATCGGTTGGAATTAAAGCACAAGTAATTCCGATATCTTCTTGGTCACCAAGTAGTCCATCAGGGTCACGGAGTTTAAATGCTAACCCAAGTACAGTGGCGACAGGTGCCAGCGTGATATAGCGTTTATTCCATGTTAGGCGCATACCTAGGACTTCTTTACCTTGCCATTCGCCTTTGCACACAATACCAAAATCAGGGATCGCACCGGCATCAGAGCCTGCTTCAGGGCTAGTTAAAGCAAAACATGGGATTTCTTTACCTTCCGCTAAGCGAGGTAAGTAATGGTCTTGTTGTTCTTTAGTCCCGTAATGTTGTAATAATTCACCCGGACCTAATGAGTTCGGAACGCCAACCGTTGAAGAGAGTACTCCTGACACCCCCGTTAGTTTTTGTAGTACTACAGATTGCGCATAAGCAGAAAATTCTAAGCCACCATATTTTTTCTTGATGATCATAGCGAAGAATTTATGCTCTTTAAGGTATTGCCAAATTTCTGGTGGTAAGTCGGCTAATTCATGAGTGATTTCAAAGTCATTGGCCATGCGACAAACTTCATTTACTGGTCCATCAATAAAGGCTTGTTCTTCAGCGCTTAATTTTGGTGCTTGAATATCAGATAGCTTTTTCCAATCTGGCTTTCCTTTAAATAACTCGGCTTCCCACCATACGGTACCTGCATCGATCGCTTCTTTTTCGGTTTGTGACATCGCCGGTAAGATCTTACGAAATACAGCTAATGCCGGTTTACTAAATAGAGAGCGTCGAATTTGCGGCGTGGCAATTAACGCTGAAATGATAATAAACGCTCCAAGAAGGATTGGGGATAGCCCGCCAAGCGCAGTTGAAATCACAAGCACAGCTGCCATCGAAGCAATCGTTATCCATTGAGAACGGCGGTGATATAAACAAAAACCGAATACGACAAGCGCAACGATAATGGTGAGTAGGGTGGTCATCTTTGTCTTCCTTATTATGATGAATGATAAAGCCGAACCTGCTTATAACTAAAAGCAAGGTGGTCATACCAGATAGATTCATTGTAATCATCTTGTTGACCAAATGTAAAAGGTCAATATGGTTGAAAAGTGATCTCAAGCATAAAATGAGTGTTTTAAATGACTGTTTATATTTTGTGCTTAGTCAAACCAATGAACGGGCTGTTAATGAGTCGGTCTGGCTCTGATTTCTTCTTCGCTTTCTTAATTAAAGCGTAGTGAATAGATCGGGGTTTTGCTGATAGGAATAACGTCGGTTGCAATATTGGGCGAGGCTATGATTCCTAATTGAGAAAATATTTCATCCAGTGGGTGACAGGTCTTATTCTTTATAGGTAAACTCAGGATTGATAATTATCCAAAATAAGGGAATGTCCCATGTATCAAGATTTGATTCGAAGTGAACTTACAGAAGCCGCTCAAGTACTCAACGCTTTTCTAGCAGATGATAAAAATATTCAGGACATCGAAGCTGCGGCGAAAGTAATAGCTGATTCATTTAAGCAGGGTGGCAAAGTGTTGTCTTGTGGTAACGGCGGCTCTCATTGTGATGCGATGCACTTTGCTGAAGAATTGACAGGGCGCTATCGTGAAAATCGCCCAGGCTATCCTGGTATCGCTATTTCGGATCCAAGCCATCTTTCTTGTGTGAGTAACGATTTTGGTTATGAATTTGTGTTTTCTCGCTACCTTGAAGCGGTAGGGCAAACCGGTGACGTGTTATTTGGCCTGTCGACATCCGGCAACTCAGGAAATATTCTGAAAGCGATGGAAACGGCTAAGCAAAAAGGTATGAAGACCATTGCTTTAACCGGTAAAGATGGCGGCAAAATGGCGGGTATCGCGGATGTTGAAATTCGTGTTCCTCACTTTGGTTATGCAGACCGAATTCAAGAAGTACACATCAAGATTATTCACATTGTTATCCAGTTAATTGAAAAAGAAATGGAAGCCTAGTTGCGCTTAGTTTTATAAAGGAAATAGGAATGTGTGAACTGCTCGGGATGAGTGCCAATGTCCCAACCGATATTTGCTTCAGTTTTACCGGATTAATACAACGTGGTGGAAAAACTGGCCCTCATCGTGATGGCTGGGGGATCACTTTTTATGAAGGGAAAGGATGCCGTAATTTTAAAGATCCGAAACCGAGCTGCCATTCTAAAATTGCTGAGCTAGTACAAAGCTATCCAATAAAAAGTTGTGCAGTCATTAGCCATATACGTCAGGCGAATCGAGGTGAGGTGAATTTAGAAAACACCCATCCTTTTACTCGTGAGCTTTGGGGGAAGAATTGGACGTTTGCCCACAATGGTCAATTGAGTGACTATCAAGGATTGGATACGGGGCGTCATCGTCCAATTGGAGAGACTGATAGCGAATTGTCGTTTTGCTGGATACTGAAGCAATTAGAAGACCGTTACCCTGAACCTCCCCATTCTGATCGAATGACGGAAGTGTTTCAATTTATTGCACAGTGTTGTGATGAGCTGAAAAAGTTAGGCGTGTTTAACATGCTATTGAGCGATGGTGAATATGTCATGATGTACTGCACCAACAATCTTCACTGGATCACAAGGCGTGCACCTTTTGGTAAAGCGACATTGATTGACGAAGAGGTTAGCATCGATTTTCAAGAGGAAACGACACCCAATGATGTGGTTTCAGTGATCGCTACTCAGCCATTAACCGATAACGAACGCTGGCATAAAATGAAACCGAGTGAGTACGGTGTCTTTCATTTTGGTGAATTGATTTTAGATAACAGTTTAGATTTGATTGATGAGCCGTTTGCACCGAAGAGTATAGTTCCTAGTTCCTGATGACCAAGATATTTTCAAAGCAGCACTAACATTTTTATGGGTGCTGCTTTTTTGTTTACGAAATACTTTCTCGCAACAGATTACGATTATTCTTCGGCATAGCCATGTAAGCCGAGTGGCTGGTTATCGAGGTAAGCGAGTTGATCTTTCATTGCTAAACGACCATCGATAAACCACTGCACAACCAGTGGGTAGATCTGATGTTCTTGAACTAACACTCTTTGTGCTAAATCATCGGCACTATCATCGTCAAATACCGGTACTTTGGCTTGTAGGATAACCGGGCCACCGTCTAGTTCTTCAGTCACAAAGTGCACACTAGTACCATGCTCATTATCGCCTGCATCAATCGCACGTTGATGAGTATGTAAACCAGAGTATTTAGGTAATAGTGAAGGATGAATGTTCATCATTCGACCTAAATAATGTTGAACGAAATCAGGACTCAAAATGCGCATGTAACCCGCAAGAATAATTAAGTCAGGTTGATAGGCATCAATTTGATTCATTAATTCAGCATCAAAGGCAACGCGATCAGGTTTTCCGTCTGAATCTAAAAAGTGCTGAGCTGAAAGGGAGTGAGCAGCGATTGAATGATTTTTTGCACGCTCTAAACCATAAGCTTCGGCTTTGTTTGAAAACACGGCCGTGACTTTGGCTTGAACTTGTCCGGATTCACAAGCATCGATAATGGCTTGTAAGTTGCTTCCATTACCTGAAACTAATACAACGATATTTTTCATAAGTTCCTTAAAGAAAGGGAGCGCGTTTCGAGGATGCTGTGCTCGGGAGCCGAAAAGAATTGACACGAGTTATGGGCGGGTCAAAATTTCTCGGCTCTCGGCTCTCGGCTCTCGGCTCTCGGCTCTCGGCTCTCGGCTCTCGGCTCTCGGCTCTCGGCTTAGTTGATTTCTACTTGTTCTTCACCAGCTGCAGCGGTTGCTACTTGGCCGATGATCCAAGCGCTCTCACCTTCAGCATTAAGGAGTGCTACTGCTGCTTGCGCTTGCTCTTGCGGAAGCGCAACGATTAGGCCAACGCCACAGTTAAAAGTGCGGTACATTTCATAGGTTTCAACATTACCTTTTTGTTGTAACCAAGAGAAAATTGCCGGCCATTCCCAGCTGTTACCATCGATGACAGCTTTAGTACCTTCCGGTAATACGCGAGGAATGTTTTCCCAAAAACCGCCGCCAGTAATATGAGAGATAGCGTGTATATCGTGTTGTTCAATCATTTTTAGCGCAGATTTGATATAAATTTTGGTTGGCTCGATAAGGTGCTCACCAATCGTGCGACCATTTAAATCTTCATTTAAATCCGCTTGAGAGACTTCCAGAATCTTACGAATTAATGAATATCCATTTGAGTGAGGGCCGCTTGAACCGACCGCGATTAATGCATCACCCGCAGCGACTTTACTACCATCAATGACATCCGCTTTTTCTACTACGCCAACACAGAATCCCGCTACGTCGTAATCTTCGCCTTCGTACATGCCTGGCATTTCAGCCGTTTCACCACCGATTAATGAACAACCCGCTTGAATACAGCCTTCACCGATACCGGTGACAACTTCAGCGGCTGTATCGACATCTAGTTTGCCCGTTGCGTAGTAGTCTAAGAAAAATAACGGCTCAGCACCTTGAACGATTAAATCATTTACACACATCGCTACTAAGTCGATACCAATGGTGTCATGTTTTTTCATATCCAAAGCCAGACGCAGTTTTGTTCCAACACCATCTGTGCCTGAAACTAAAAGCGGCTGCTTGTATTTGGTTGGTAGCTCACATAAAGCTCCAAAGCCACCAATACCACCCATTACTTCTGGGCGACGAGTGCGCTTTACCACACCTTTAATTTTATCGACTAATGCATTACCTGCATCAATATCAACACCAGCGTCTTTATAGCTTAGAGAAGAATTGTTACCACTCACGGGGATATCCTCGCCTTTGATTTGATTGGATGTGAAAAACGGGGCTATTCTAACAGGGGATGAAGTGAAAAGGAAAACGTTTGCGTCAGTTTTTTTTGCATCATTTGTTCTGTTAATCGCCCTTAGGAATTTAAATGAGATCTATCAATGAATTCTGGTTTATTTGGGGTATAATTCAGATGTTTGTCAAAATTAAGCACGGAGTTGGACATGAAAGTCGTAGAAGTTAAACATCCACTGGTTAAGCATAAGCTTGGTCTAATGCGCGAAGGCGATATCAGTACAAAGCGTTTTCGCGAATTAGCAACAGAAGTGGGAAGTTTGCTCACTTATGAAGCGACCTCTGATTTTGAAACTGAAAAAGTGACCATTAAAGGTTGGAATGGCCCTGTTGAAATTGACCAAATTAAAGGGAAAAAAGTCACCGTTGTGCCGATTCTTCGTGCGGGTCTTGGAATGATGGATGGGGTACTTGAACACATGCCAAGTGCTCGTATATCAGTGGTTGGTATTTATCGAGATGAAGAAACACTTGAGCCAATCCCTTATTTCAATAAGCTGACTTCAAGTATTGAAGAGCGTATTGCTCTCGTTGTTGATCCAATGTTGGCGACTGGCGGCTCTATGATTGCTACCATTGATCTTTTAAAAGAGCAGGGTTGTAATCAAATTAAAGTATTAGTTTTGGTTGCCGCTCCGGAAGGGATTGAAGCATTAGAAAAAGCGCACCCTGATGTTGAGCTTTATACTGCTGCGATTGATGAAAAATTGGATGATAAAGGTTACATCGTCCCAGGTTTGGGTGATGCTGGCGATAAGATTTTTGGTACGCAATAAGTACTGTAATCCCTAATATTCTTGAATCTAGGGAATTAATTGTAAAAAAGCGACTCTACTGATTAGAGTCGCTTTTTTATTGCTCTATGCATCAAAGAAAAGCCGATATGTTTCATGTATGATGAGTGGCTTAATAGAAAGCTGCAGTTTCTATACTGAATGATTTTTTAAATAAAAACAGGTTTGTTATGCGTTATCTTGTTGTCCCTCTTGTTGCTTTAATTTTAATTCCGTTCACGGCATCGGCGAAAACGACGGTGGATGTTTATCATGCCGAAGTGGTGTTAACCAATCAAAAACATGCTCGCTCTATTGCATGGGGACAAGGCCTAGAACAAGTGCTAGTCAAGGCGTCGGGTGATGCCAATATTGCTAATAATGCAGTAGTTAAAAAAGCGCTGCGTGATGGTTCGGACTATTTAGCTAAGTTTAAATATGGCACGTTAAACGGTGAACAAAGTTTAGATATGCAATATAACCCCAAACAAATTAACTTATTGTTGTCACAAGCTAATGCATCGGTTTGGCCTAAAGAACGAGAGAATGTTTTGGTTTGGCTGGTTCAAGATGATGACGTAGAGCGTCAAATTGGTTGGGAACAATCGGGCTTAGAATCGGTTGCTGCATTGCAAACCTCTGCTGACCAGTCTGGATTGCCGATCACGTTGCCACTTGGTGATATGGATGATTTGACAAAAATTTCTGCCCCTGATTTGTGGGGGAGTTTTCCTGAGCCACTTGAAGCTGCGAGTACTCGTTACCCTGTGGATTCTGTATTGGTACTCAAAGTCGGTCAACATGCGGAAGGTTCAGAAGTCAATTGGCAGCTGTATGATGTTGCCCCTGATAGTATTACGGCCTCAGCAAAACCACCGGTGACAGGTGTTGAGACCGGTGATGTTGCTCAAGCGATTGATCAAGCCATTGATCGAGTGAGTGCTTATTATGCTAAGAAGAATAAGCCAAGTGCTACCCAAGTTGCCGATGATGCAGTTTGGGCTAATTTTTCTGGTATTCAGTCAGCCAAATCTTTCTTTATGTTAGAGAAAGCCTTGATGGCTTTAGAGAGTGTGGCAACGGTTCAAGTTCATTCTGCTCAGGGAGATAGCGTAACATTTCAGGTTCAATTGTTGTCCAATAAAGCCGACTTTGAAAAGCAAGTTGCCGAACTGAAAGGGGTAGAGCAAACGACTGCCCCCGTCGAACCTTCTGTTGTCGCACAGCAAACAGCGGCAGATCAAGGTAGCTTAAATGAGTTGAAAGATAACCAGTCTACCGCTGATATCAAAGCGGAAGAGACACAAGGTCAAGAACGACAGGAAGAAAGCACTCTTAATCAACCTCATGCCGATGAACAACTATGGTTTCAGTTGTAATCAATATATAAAAATATCAATAAAAAGGGAGCCCATTTGGCTCCCTTTTGTTTATGGTTGTTGAGACAACATTAAAGAGCGGTTTCTAGCACTTTACGTGAACGTGCGATATCAAGCGTTCCATGTTCACCTAATTTGGTCATGCCATGCGCTTCTAAGCTTGTCATTGCAGTATCAACATCCGCTTGAGCAAGATCGATTTCGCTCAGTGATACCGGTGTTTTCATCTGGCTAAAGAATTGTTTGGTTTTCTCGATGGCTGCATCAATACGAGCATCATCAGAGCCTTCGGTGATATTCCAGATACGCTCTGCATATTGAAGTAATTTTGCTTTCTTCTCTTCACGACATACATTCATAACTGCAGGTAATACAATGGTTAAGCTACGGCCATGATCTACGCCGAAGTTACCCGTCAGCTCATGTCCAATCATGTGGGTTGCCCAGTCTTGAGGCACACCGACACCAATTAAGCCACTTAATGCTTGAGTTGCTGCCCACATCACGTTAGTACGTGCTTCAATATCTTGTAGGTTATCGATCAGTTTTGGACCTTCTTCGATAAGGGTAAGCAAGATACCTTCAGCGAAACGATCTTGGATTTTAGCGTTAACGGGATAAGTTAAGTATTGCTCCATGACATGAACAAACGCATCAACCACACCGTTAGACGTTTGACGTTCTGATAGGCTTAATGTCGTTTGTGGGTCCAATACCGCAAATTGGGGGCGAACCAGCGGATTCATAAAGGCTAGTTTGTCTTTGCCACGCGTGACTACTGCGCCGATATTCGTTTCAGAGCCAGTTGCAGGTAGCGTTAAAATACAACCTAGTGGCAAAGCACTCGAGATTTCTGCTCCTTTTGTCAGGATATCCCAAGTATCACCTTCAAAACCAACTGCGGCTGAAATGAACTTAGTACCATCAACCACTGAACCACCACCAACGGCAAGTAGGTAATCAAAACCTTCTGCACGAATTTTTTCAACCGCTTTCATCAATGTGTCGTATTGTGGGTTTGGTTCGATACCAGAAAATTCGTCCCAAGTATGATCTTTAAGTGCCGTGACAACTTGGTCATACACACCATTGTTTTTGATTGAACCACCACCGTAGGTGACAAGAATTTTTTTGTCTTTAGGAATGCTATTGGTGATTGCTGCAATCTGACCTTGTCCAAAATGAATTTGAGTCGTATTTTGATAGCTGAAATTGTTCATTTATTGCTCCCGAGTAAATCGTCGCTTTTGCTTGAAAGCGACGTTATTGAATTTGTATAACGTGTAGAATGCTGGATACGGGGTGATGCTGAAAATACATTATAGCTGGATCAGCATCTTACCGATGTTCTCACCTTTGAATAACCCAAGGAAAGCATCTGGGGCGGCTTCGATTCCTTGGCGCGTGGTTTCTTTCCAGCTGATTTTTCCTTGCTCAACCCATTGAGTTAATTGGGCAACGTAGCTTGGGTAATGTTCCCAATGATCAGACACGATGAAACCTTGAATGCGTAAGCTCTTTTTGACGATATTCGCCAGATTATTAGGACCTGCTTTAGCATCTTCTAGGTTATATAAATCAATCATTCCGCAAACACTCATGCGGCCATAACGATTTAATAAGTTTAATGCGGCTTCTAAGTGATCGCCGCCGACGTTTTCGTAGCACACATCTACGCCTTCAGGACAATACTTTGCCAGCGCCGCTTCAAGTTCAGCAGCATTAGAATAATCTTTGTAGTTGATGACGCCATCGACGCCAAGTGATTTTAACCACTCTACTTTTTCATTGCTGCCTGCACTTCCAATAACACGACAGCCTTTTAGCTTAGCAAATTGGCAGACAAGGCTCCCTACGGCGCCAGAAGCGGCAGAAACTAATACGGTTTCACCTTCTTTTAGCTCACCAATGATATTTAGGCCAACCCAAGCGGTTAAACCTGGCATGCCAGCAACACCAAGAAAGCTTTGATCGGGAAGTGTGGTTTGTGGCAGTTTTTGTACCATCTCTCCAGTTGAGACAGCGTATTCACGCCAACCCAACATACTGTTGACTTTATCACCTACCTGAAAATCTGGGTGTTTAGATGCAATCACTTCACCAATCGCAGAACCTTGCATTAATTCGCCAAGTTGGAAAGGCGGCACATAGCTGTCAGCATCAGTCATTCGGCCACGCATGTACGGATCAACCGATAACCAAAGGTTTTTGATGATGAATTGACCGTCAGAAATTTCGCTGATGATTTCAGTTTGTAATTCAAAACACTCTTGAGTTGGCATGCCTGCTGGGCGCTGTTTCAAGGCGTAACCTTTACTTTGAATATGCATTGGAACCTCTATCAAATTGATTGGCTGAAATTTTATGTTGTTAGAATAGCGAGAAACGTAATATATTCCTAATGCATATTGATAATTACCAAAATGAGTTAAAGTCATATTATGAATAAGTTAAACCAAGTCGACCTCAATTTGTTGGTCGCACTACAAGCGTTGATACGAACCAAAAGTGTCACCAAAGCGGCTTTACAACTCAACATTACTCAGTCTGCTATGAGTCGCACCTTACAACGTTTGCGTCATCAATTTGGCGATCCACTTTTTGTTAGAACAAAGGGCGGATTACTGCCGACTGAGCGCACAATTGAAATGTCGACATCATTAGATTGTTTATTGCAGCATGCAGAAACCTTATTGAATCCTGCTGCATTTGACCCAAAACAGGCCAATACGCATTTTACTTTAATGATGAGTGATTTTTTCTCGCAAGTCTTTATGCCCCCGGTTTATAAAACCTTGTTTGAGCAAGCGCCAGGAGTATCATTGACTTGTTTAAACCGTCAGCCAGATATGATGGAAAAATTATCGCTTGGCGAGGCCGATTTAAGTTTTAGTAGTGATGTGCAAAAACCACAAGCTGATATTTACGCTCAAGCGCTTGGTCCGGATCGTTTAGTTACCATGATGAGAAAAGATCATCCTTTAGCGAATCAACCTTTAACGTTAGATGCTTATTGTCACAGTGCTCATGCTTTAATTACGATGGGCGGTGATCGAGCGGGGACGATTGACTTAGCGTTAGCAAAAATTGGCCGTAAGCGTAATGTTGTGTTGAGAATGCCACATTTTACTGCCGCGCCCTATGCAATAGAGCAGAGTGATTTATTGTTGACGTTACCTGGATGTTTAGCTCGAAAAATGGCGGAACATTTAGATGTTGTGGTGATGGATACGCCCGTGGATACTCCGGCCTATCAATATCATATGGTGTGGCATGCAAGGCAACATAATAACCTTGCACACCGTTGGCTGAGAACTGAAGTTCAAAAAGTAATGGCTCAAGCGTTTATTCAATAATGAGAAATAAGTTATTTATGAGTGCCTTCAAACTTGGCTTTTTCTTGTTTCTCTACTTCTGAAAGTCGAGTGAGTTTGAGCCCTAATGCTTTGCCCTTGTGGCGTGCATAAAGAATATTACCAACAAAATTGATACTGGTGAGGATCAGTTCGATGGCTGCCAGCAAACGTTCACCATTATCGATGTATAAGATGGTGAGCGAATGCAAAAAATAAAACATCAAAATGAAATTCGCCCAAGCATGGGTATAAGGTTTACCCTTCATAATGCCAACAAAAGGTAACAGCAGAGGAATACACCAACCTATGGTGACAGCTAATGGGTTTAAGTCTGGATGAGGTGAGATGAGCCCATGCCATGCCAGCACCCAAAAAAGCAAACCAAAGTAGCTTAATAAGGCAAGGTATCGGGTGAATAAAGGCGAGGTTACTGAAGATTGTGTCATAAAATCCGTTTCTTAAGGAAATGAGTTATTGATCGATGATAAGGCTAAAGCCGCTTTTGCTAAACGTTGGCCTTGTGCAAATGCTAGTTCAGTCACTTGTTTATCTAACCCGCTATGCCCTTGCTTTGATATTGAACTTGCACCATAGGGCGTTCCGCCTTTAAAGCTAGTGTGCAGATTGGGTTCCGAATAGGGGAGGCCCATTATCATCATGCCGTGATGGAGTAAGGGTAGCATCATCGATTGCTGGGTGGTTTCTTGACCGCCATGAGGTGATGAAGAAGAGGTAAAAACGCAAGCAGGCTTATCTATAAGATCGCCACTGATCCAGAGAGAGGTGGTTTGATCCCAAAAGTGTTTCATTGCCGCACTCATATTGCCAAACCAAACAGGGCTACCAATCGCTAATCCATCACATAGCTTCAATTCTTTTATTTCGATGATTGGATCCGCTGTAGGGTGAGCGTCATCTGGGTTGATGTCTGCGACTGTGCGAAGTGAGGCTTGGCAGTGTTCTACCGATTCAATTCCGCGAGCAATATGACGGGCGAGTTGTTGCGTTGTACCATGTCGACTATGGTACAACACAATAATCGTAATCGTACTAGGCGTTAGACTAGATTGAATCATAGGATTTCAAGGACTTGTTCTGGTGGGCGACCATGTCGAGCTTGGCCATTGGCTACGACGATAGGGCGCTCAATGAGTTTTGGGTTTTCAACCATTGCTTGGAATAAATCGTCTTCGGTTAAGTTATTATCCGATAAATTTAACGATTGATAGATATCTTCTTTAGTACGCATCATCTCTCGAACATTCGATAAACCTAATTGTTTAAATAAGGTTTTAAGCGTATCCGCATCGGGTGTTTCTTCTAGGTATTTAACCACTTGAGGCTCGATGCCTTTGTCGGTTAATAGCTCTAATGTTTGACGGCTTTTTGAGCAGCGAGGGTTGTGATAAATAACGACTGACATGGTATTTCCTTATTATTATCTATGATTATTTTAGAGCAGCAAAGCGCTGCTGTTCAAGGCGTAGCTGGTCGATACGGGCATCGTATCTCGCTTGCTCTAAACTACCCAGTTTGGCAAGTTGGCTCGCTCTGGTGTAGTTACTAATTGCCTTATTCCAATTCGCTCTTAGCGCAAATAATTCAGCTTGGGCTGCTAACTGTTCGGCTTCATTAGCAAGATGGCCATTAGCATCGGCTAGTAGTGACCAGCCGACGGTTTGATCCGGATTTGCATGGGTGTATCTTTGTAAGATATTAATGGCTTCTTTGTTGCGGTTCGCTTCAATTAACACGTTGGCATAGTTTACCGTTAATACTTGGTTGCCCGGTTTTCTTTCTAAGCCTTTTTGTAACAAGGTTAAAGCCGTGTCATATTGCTTTTTATGAATGTATAAATCGGCCGCAGCATCGAGATAAAAGTTATTGTATGGGTCGTTGGATAATAAGCGAGTTAGGATCGTTTCTGCTTGGTCAAGTTTCCCATTATCCATATAAACCAATGCTTTACCATATTCTAAAGTGGGTTTTAGCATAGGAGTGGCTTTTTTCAATCGACGTTCAAACCAACTGAGGGATTGTGAAAAATCGATGTCAGCATAGCGAGCAATAACACGAGCTTGAGCCAGATGGAAATTTAACGATACTGATGGATTTACTTTTGGATAACGACCAGCGCGATCTCGTGCTTCAGTTAAGCGTGACTTAGGTAAAGGGTGACTGAGCAGCATCGGTGGGGGCGTGCTTGAATAACGATATTGATCGGCTAAATGACCAAAAAAATTAGGCATACCTTCCGGATCAAAACCGGCTCTTGCTAAAGTCGCAATACCAAAACGGTCGGCTTCTTGTTCATTAGAACGAGTGTAGTTAATGCTTGCTTGCATTGAGCCTGCGGTAGTTGCATTCACGGCGGCAATGCCAGCTTCAGGCGATGCTATCGCTAATAATAATGAGCCTACTAATGCCGCAATAGTTAAAGGGGTGCGTCGAGCTTGATCTTCCATATGTCGAGCAAGGTGTCGCTGGGTAATATGTGAAATTTCATGAGCAAAAACAGAGGCCAGTTCACTTTCATTGTTAGCATGCAAAAATAGCCCTGTATTCGCGACAACATACCCGCCGAAAAAAGCAAAGGCGTTAACACTGCGGTCACGAATTAGGTGGAAGTGAAATGGTGTTTTGACATCATTGGCGTTAGCAACGAGCTGGTGGCCCAATCCGGTGATGTATTCATCCATAACCGGATCGCTGATAATTGGGCTACTGCTGCGTAAAATGCGCATATACGCGTCGCCATACTCTAATTCTTGAGCAATGGTCAATGTGCCCGCTGCTGTCGTACCTATATCCGGTAGATCTTGTTGTGCATAGGCGATAGGTTGTACGCATAATAACGTCGAAAGACATAAGCATGCGGTAGTGCGAAAAAATTGGCGCATATCGTTAAGCAACATCCATAATTGATTCACGTTATAAAGGTAAACCCAGCGTATTTATTATATTCAGTAACATATTTGTCAGAGAATAAGACCTTAAATCACTTGCTTGGTTTCTTTTTATGCAAAGTATTTATACCCAAAAATTTTATTCTTACGGAAACTCGCATCTTGAAGTTGCTTGGGTATATACTCGCTGAGTATTAGTAACTCTATCATAAAGATTGAATGGGTAAATGAAAGTAGAGTGTCTTGATTTACGTTCTTATCGTTGTCCGATGGCATTATTATTGGCCAAAAGACGAGGTGCCGAATTATTAAACCATCAATCATTGACCATATTGTCGAATGATCATGCTTCAATTAACGATATGATCCGATATTTTAACCAAAATCCCTACTCCATCAAAGTTCAGTATCATGATGATGAATGTACTTTGTTAGTCACAAAAAAGGAATAAGATTGAATGTTTGAAATGATAGCTCGTTGGTATAAAAGAAAATTTTCTGACCCACATGCTGTGAGCTTAGTTGCGATTTTATTTTTTGGCTTTATTACCATTTACTTTTTTGGTCACTTAATTGCACCACTCCTCGTTGCGATTGTTTTGGCTTATTTATTAGAATGGCCAGTTATCCACCTTTCAAGAATAGGCCTTCCTCGTTTAGCGAGTGTCTTACTGGTTGTTAGTGCCTTTATTGGTTTGATGTTATTAGCATTCTTTGGCTTAGTACCCACCATCTGGAAGCAAATCGCAAGTTTGTTAAATGATATGCCAAGCATGTACAACACTTTCCAAAGTTATATTGCGAGTTTGCCACAACGATACCCTGATTTAGCCGATGTGCAGATTATCGAGGTGATTATGCATAACGCACAAACCAAAGTGCTTGGTATGGGGGATGCCATTTTACGAGGCTCCATGTCTTCACTATTGAGCCTTGCTACTCTTGGAGTTTATTTGGTTCTAGTGCCATTATTGATTTTCTTTTTACTAAAAGATAAATCAGAGTTAATGACAACCTTGAGTGGGATCATGCCACAAAATCGCCGCCTAGCGACTAAAGTTTGGGATGAGATGCACAGTCAAATCTCGAATTATATTCGCGGTAAAGTGGTTGAGATTGTGATTGTGGGAGTGGCAACTTACATCGTATTTTTGGTCTTTGGATTACGCTATCCGGTATTACTTGCTGTTGCAGTCGGTTTTTCGGTATTGATTCCTTATATTGGTGCGGTGGCTGTGACGGTCCCTGTCGTACTAGTAGCATTGTTCCAGTGGGGATTGGTTCCTCAGTTTTATTGGCTAGTTATCGCTTACGGCATTGTACAAATGCTGGATGGTAATGTGTTAGTGCCAGTATTATTTTCTGAAGCGGTTAATTTGCACCCTGTTGCGATTATCGTTGCAGTATTAGTGTTTGGCGGTTTGTGGGGCTTTTGGGGCGTATTTTTTGCTATTCCATTAGCCACTTTAGTCAAAGCGGTTTGGAATGCCCTGCCAAGTAATAATGATGAAGTATCGATAACCGAGTCTAAATAGTGAATATTTAATTGAACGGAGTGATTATTTTATTTCACTGTTGTTAAGATAATGCCCAGCGTTCATCATGAAACCTGGGCATTATTGTTTGGTATATTTTTAACTCTTTAGTGGGTTAAGCGTTGTCATTTAAATAACTAAGAACCACTTCATGGTGGTCTTTGGTCTTAAATTTATTAAAGACATGTTCAATCATGCCATTTTCATCAATTAAAAAGCTAATACGATGCAAACCATCGTACACTTTACCCATAAACTTTTTCTCGCCCCACACGCCAAATTGTTCCGCGACCGAGTGATCCTCATCTGAGAGTAAGGTAAAGTTTAAGTTGTCTCTTTCAATGAACTTACCTAAACGTTTTACAGGATCAATACTGACACCAAGTACAACAACGTTTTTATCAGTCAGTTCTTTTTGAATATCACGCAGTCCTTGAGCTTGAACAGTACAACCTGGCGTCATCGCTTTTGGGTAAAAGTAAAATAAGACTTTTTTACCTTTGAAATCACCTAAAGAAACGCTGTTGCCATCTTGATCAAGTAAAGAGAAGTTAGGCGCGGGAGTTCCAGCCGTTAATGTTTGCATGTGTCATCCTTTTTTGCTGTGTTTCGGGATCTAAGCTGAAGTTATCGTTGAGTGATACGGTTCAATCAACTTTAGCGTGAATCTGTAAGTCACCAATAACAGAGAGTGTTTGACATAATCGCTCAAATGCTTGCTTTAGTTTGTCCGTATCGATGTCAAGTTCTGTTAACCCTGAAATAAAGATATGAAACTGATCAGTGTGCTCATTGTGTTGGTTCGTCGCTGCTTTTTGGGTTTGAGCACTTAATTCTGAAATATTAATCTGATGATTAGAGAAAAATTGAGTAAAAGCTTCGGTTAAGCCCATTCGGTCTTCAGAGTTAATAGTACATTCAACTCTATAAGTATATTGCGGTGGTTGGTGCGGCGCCGTTCGTTTCATCACCACCATAAGGTCGTGCTCTGCGCTCATTGAAGGGAGTAAGGTTTCTATACGAGTAATCGCGTTGGTTTCACCTGATACCAACATGATTAGAGTAAATTCTTTACCAAATAATGCGATACGGCTATCGACGATGTTTCCACCTGAATGGGTAACGACTTGGGTTAAGCGATTGCAAATTCCAGGTCTATCTGAACCAACAGCGGTAATTACTAGATGATGAATCATAATCTCAACGTCCAAATTGAAATAATGGGATTATCTTATCATAGATAAAACTAGGCGACTTAAGTATATGTTGTAGGGATAAAATCTAGAGCTTTATATAGAGAAAGTAAACGAATGTCATTATTTCGTTTTAAATGTTGAGAAAGGGAAGGTGGCCCCTTGTCTTTATTGAGCTTGTTAAAGTAACATGTTACACCCAAGTGACTTCAAGATACGAGTTTCAGCAAGAATAAAATCAGCTTTAGACAAGGAAAACTGAACATGATCATAGTGATTCTATTTCTGTTCAATTTAACGGAGTATAAAGTTGGTTTTAACTTGTCCTTCGGGAGCTTCATCCAAACCTCTTCTTTTTTATAAGAGACAGGCAGCGTCAGATTGGTGTGAAAGGTGCTATTCCTTCGCTAATCTTCCTTGCCTAAAGGTTTGGGGGATAGCTCTGAATTGTGTATCTTGAAGTCACTTGGGTATATCGAATTTCATAAGGAGAGAAGCATGTTCTCAGGAAGCATAGTTGCACTAGTTACGCCTTTTAATCATCTCGATGAAGTCGATTATGATAGCCTTAAAAAACTAGTGGAATACCATATTGAATCAGGTTCAAGCGGTATCGTTGCGGTTGGAACAACTGGCGAGTCAGCGACGTTAACCGTTGAAGAACATGTCAAAGTTGTGAATAAAACGGTGGAGTTTGCAGCAGGAAGGATCCCTATTATTGCTGGTACAGGTGCTAATGCCACTCATGAAGCGGTGACATTCAGTCGTTTGCTAAATGATTCTGGTGTTGCAGGGTGTTTAAGTGTGACACCGTATTATAATAAGCCGACCCAAGAAGGTTTATACCAACATTATAAAGCGATTGCTGCGGTTAGCGAAGTACCCGTTATTCTTTATAATGTTCCGGGGCGTACAGGCGTTGATCTGTTGCCAGAGACCGTTGGTCGTTTATCTCAATTAGATAAAATCGTTGGGATTAAAGATGCAACTGGTGATTTATCTCGAGTGGATAAATTTCGTGAACTTTGTGGCGAAGAATTCATCTTACTAAGTGGTGACGATGCCACAGGCTTAGATTTTGTTAAACGTGGTGGTAATGGTGTTATTTCGGTAACCAACAACATCGCTGCGGCGGAAATGGCGAAAATGTTTAAACTTGCTGCAGAAGGCCAGTTAGATGAAGCGGATGCAATTAATCAAAAGCTGATGCCATTACATAAAAATTTATTTATTGAATCTAGCCCTATCCCAGTAAAATGGGCAGCACATAAGCTTGGTTTGATTGCTGAAGGTTATTTACGCTTGCCACTAACAGAGTTAACAGAATCTGGCCAAGAGATAGTGACTCAAGCACTTAAAGACGCTGGTATTCAATAAAAAATAGATCTGAAGCGTACGGCTTTAGATCTATTTTCAGGAGTTGTATCAACATGAAATTCTCTCACCAGTTAGTGATCAGTTCACTAGCGGTATTGGTATTGTCAGCGTGTGCTGGGGATCCGGAACAACGTCGACAAGCTAAAGATGATTTTGCTTATTTAGACACTTCTTTGGATCAGGAATGGGTGACTCTCCCTGATGCTCAGCCGCAGTTTTATCCTCAATACAATATTCCCCAAGGGGATTATAAGGGAAAATTAGGGCCTGACGTCGACATTCGTGCACCTCAACAGGTTTTAGAGTTGATCCCTGGTGCGCGAGTTGAAAAGCAAGATAGTGATGTCACCATTTGGTTGATTAGCCAAGATGAACTGAATAAAGTTTGGGATATGATTCATCGCATGGTGAATGAAAAAGACATTAAACTGCGTTCAGATAGTCCAACTTCACTAGAAACAGATTGGGTTAACCTGAGTGCGGAAGATGAGTCATATCCAATCGCTGGGCGCTATAAAGTCGATCGTTTAGAAATGTCTGGCCGTTATGGATTCCATGTGGCACTTGTGGAATGGAAAGAAAATAATGATGATATTGAGTTAACACCGGAAATTAAAGATCGTTATTCAAGCGCAATGGTGAACTACATTACGACTCAATATGATAAACAAGTGACAGAAGAAGCTCGTATTCGTGCTTTAGAGTTAATCAATAAAGTTCCGGTTACCATGGGTAAAGATAGAAGTGGCCTACCGGTTATTATTGCTCGAGCACCTTATGATCTTGTGTGGAGTAGACTTGAAAGTGTGCTTCCACAAATTGGCTTTAATATAGAAGATAAAAATCGCTCTCAAGGTACGATTGATACGACTTATAAGGCTCCCGACGATGAAGTGTGGCAAAGTTTAGGCGTTCAACCTTTGACTTTAGCAGATAAGAAATACACGTTATTAGTTGGTGACTTAGATAACCGTACCTCTATCAATGTGACGGATGACAATGGTAAACCAATTCCTCCTGAGGATTTGCAAGCCTTGATTCCCGCGTTAGAGGTATTGTTTGATATAAGTAAACAACCTTAATTTTTCTAAATTGAATAAAAAAACACCGCCCTTGTTGGCGGTGTTTTTTGTGTTGTGCGCCGAGCATGGCGTTGATCTAGGAGGTGAAAGTCCTCTACGGGCTTAGTCGAGCAAGAACCGTTAGCCTATGCAAGGGTGTTCACCGTGAGGTGAAATCTGAAGGAAGCAAATGGCAAAATTTGGTTATGACGAACAGAAACTTGATAGTAGGCTTGTGCAACTTGGGTAACCTTGCAACAGATAGAATAGCCCAATGCCTCGACGGGAAGTGTGTACAAGTAAATCAAGCATAACCAAAGGAAAGAGCAACGTCTTACCTCGGGAGATCTTACCGCCTGTCTTCAAGAAGACTAACGTCGCCGTGAGGCGTCGTGAAGGGTGATAAGAAGTCAGCCGAAGGCATAGTATTTTAAGTTAGTACAGCTTAAAAGAAGGCCTGAACCGAATACATCAAGAAGCAGTCGCAGGACACTCAAATTCAGTGGAGTCACAGCAACGATGAAAACCATCTCTCCGTCCCAATCGGTAATACCGCCAGTAGCACTGAGGGTGACGAAGCGTGACAAGCGAAATTGGCGTAGAAAGAAGGACGAGTCTTGGTAAACACATCTCAATTGCTGGAGAGCATCTGCGAACCAGCTAATCTGAACGAAGCACTACGCCGAGTCAAAAGCAATAAAGGTTGTGCGGGTGTCGATAAACTCAACATTGAAGCAACCATTAATCTGCTCAAGCAAAACGGAAATGGTCAGCAACTGCGACAATCTATTATAGATGGTAGTTACCAACCACAACCCGTACTAGGTGTAGAGATACCGAAATCCTCTGGAGGATTTCGACAGCTTGGGATCCCGACAGTGATCGATCGTATGGTTCAACAAGCCATCGTGATTAAACTAACGGAGATCCTTGAGCCAACATTTTCTTCAAATAGTTTTGGCTTTCGCCCGAACCGAAGTGCACGATGCACTTGTTCAAGGAAGCTATTACATTCGAAAAGGGAAAAGCTTTGTCGTTGATATCGATTTAGAAAAGTACTTTGATACTGTGAACCACGATCGGCTCATGCATCGTTTATCCAAACAAATTGAGGATAAACGGGTATTAAAACTAATTAGAAGATATCTACAATCTGGCCTGATGCGAAATGGTTTAATGGAGAAGAGGCAAAAGGGAACACCACAAGGTGGTCCCTTGTCTCCGCTACTATCAAACGTTGTATTAGATGAGCTTGATAAAGAGCTAGAAAGAAGAGGCCATAAGTTTTGTCGATATGCAGACGACTGCCAAATTTATGTCGGTAGTCAGGCAGCAGCAGAGCGGGTAAAAGCCTCAATAACGTCCTACTTGGAAGGCAAGTTAAAACTCAAGGTAAACCGAGAGAAAAGTGCAGCCACCCGAATAGAAAATAGACGCTATTTAAGCCACCGTTTCAAGAGCAATGGTGAAATTCAAATTTCACCAGAAGCCCTAACTCGAATGAAAAGACGAGTTAGACAAATAACGAAGCGGAACAGAGGAAGGGAGTTATCTCGTATAATCAAGGAGCTAACTCAATACCTCAGAGGTTGGCAGCATTACTTCAAACTAGCACTGAGGAAAAGAGTAATGACAAACCTAGACAGTTGGATAAGACGCCGACTGCGGTGCTACCGCCTAAAACAACGTAAGCGAAAATACAGCATAGCGACATGGCTTCAAAATAATGGAGTGAGTGAACGTAATGCTTGGAAAATCGCCATGTCAGATAAAGGTTGGTGGAAGTTATCACGTACACCTCAAGTAAATCATGCCATGTCAAATGTCAGATTCACTGAGATGGGGTTATATTCGTTACTAGATGGATATGACATACTGAAAATGTATTCGGAACCGCCGTATGCGACCCACGCTTGTGCGGTGGTGTGAGAGGACGGAGGCCGTGAGGCCCCCTCCTACTCGATTTAATTAGTGACTGGCCTAGTGAAGCTTGGTTTAAAAGCATCAATCTTCAGTTTTACTTGAATCGACTTTCTTTTTAGTACTAGGGGATTCATTCCCTTCATCTTGATCTTTTTGTTTATATATTTCGATCAGCTTATCAAGATCGGATTTTGCTTTTGGGTTTTTACGCACTAAATGAGATTTACCTAAATATTTCATTGATGCCAAATTACCGATCACAAATACGATAATGATAATACTAATAACCCAAGGGTTGAGCAGTAAGTCTATATCCATAAATCCTACTTAGTTGCGTTTTATTTACGCCACACTAATATTGCTGATATAGCGATTATATAAGCTTTCAGCGTGTTGAGATATTGATTTAACCCCCAAAAAAGGGTGCTTATCCCAAGTTTGTTTGAGTTTCTCTACCGACAGCTGGGCTAACATTGTTTGCCCGGTTGTAATATGACTAATATGCCAAGGCTCAATCGCCACACCACCTAAATCTTTTTGATAAGGGCGATAAAAGCCAAACTGAGGCATAGCTTCGGTTAGCCAATGGTTGAATTCTTTTTGATGACCAGTTTGGTACTCCCATGGTTCTAATTGTAGTTGAGTATCTGGAGGTAAGTGATTGTGGGCGTAGACATCTAACTCACAACCCCAATGATGGCGACTCGCACCAGGCAAAGCAGACCAACGCATGATCGCGTGAATCTTCTCGAGTTCTGTGAGTGTAGAACCGTCAAGAGGCTGGCTATCACTGTCCAAAATACTTCTGTCACCACTGAATTTGGCATTCCATATCATGACTTGACGAGAGTAGTCACGAAAGCTACTGGCAATCGAAAAATCAAAGCCATTCACTTGAGCATTGTCAATGAGCGCGAGTAATGGCGCTTTTATATCACGATGGATCAGAAACTCTTTTGTTCCCACCATAACACTGGTTAAGTGAGTTTGAGTTAATCCTGTGAGTTGCTCAAGTGAATAGTGTGTCATACAAATTATTTCTCAGTGAGACAATTTTCGAGTGTTTTTTGGTACATATCGGTTAACTTTTCTAAATCGGCAATTTTAACGCATTCGTTAACTTTATGAATAGTGGCATTCACAGGGCCAAGTTCCACAACTTGACTTCCCATTTGTGCAATGAAGCGTCCATCAGAAGTGCCACCTGTTGTGAGTAATTGAGCTGGTTGATGGTTCACCGATTTCACCGCTTCAACAACCGCGTCAATTAACGGGCCTTTATCGGTTAAGAATGGGTGGCCGTTTAATGTCCATTTGAGATCATAGTTCAATCCATGAGCATCCAACACAGAATGGACACGACGCTTAATTTCTACATCCGTTAATTCGGTACTGAAACGGAAATTAAATTGAACATGAAACTCACCAGGAATGACATTCGATGCGCCAGTGCCGGAAGCTAAATTAGGGATTTGAAAACTAGTTGGTGGAAAAAACTCATTACCGTTATCCCAAGTGGTTGCCGCAAGCTCAGCCAGTGCTGGCAGTGCTTGGTGTACTGGGTTATTCGCTAAATGTGGATAAGCGACATGCCCCTGGGTACCTATAATCGTTAGGTCTCCAGTAATGGAACCTCGACGGCCATTTTTGATTACATCACCAACATGAGTCGTACTGGAAGGTTCACCAACAATACACATATCAATAATTTCATTTCTTGCCATTAAAGTATCAACGACACGAGTTGTACCGTTGATGAAAGGGCCTTCTTCGTCTGAAGTAATCAGAAATGCAATTGAGCCTTGGTGATTGGGATGCTCAGCAAGGAAACGCTCGACTGCGACAATCATACAAGCCAGTGAACCTTTCATATCCGCCGCACCCCTAGCGTGCAAGTAACCATCAATGATCGTCGGTTCAAATGGAGGAGTGTGCCATTGTTCTAATGGACCAGATGGGACAACGTCAGTATGCCCTGCAAAAGCAAATAATGGGGCGTTAGAGCCGCGTCGAGCCCAAAAGTTAGTGGTATCTTCAAACACCATTACTTCGATTTCAAATCCAAGTGCTTTTAAACGTTCAATCATTAAATCTTGGCAACCCGCATCTTCTGGCGTTACCGATTGGCGCTTTAATAAATCTTGCGCAAGAGTGAGTACGGGACTGTCTGACATCCTTGTTATTTCCTTACTTTAATAGAGTTTCATAGTCAGCAGCTTTAAATCCAATTAATGCTGCTGTGTCGGTCAATAAAATCGGACGCTTAATCATTGCTGGGTTCTCGACCAGTAATAGAAGTGCGTTTTCTGCATTTAGAGTATTTTTTTTCTCATCGGTTAATTGGCGGTAAGTCGTTCCGCGCTTATTAACAACGGTTTCCCAACCAAACTGTTGGCAAAATAATGAGACTAACTCGGTATCAATACCCTCTTTACGATAATCATGAAAGTGATACTCGACGCCGTTAGCATCTAACCATTTCTTGGCTTTTTTTATCGTGTCACAATTTGGTATGCCATACATGGTAATCATTATTTACGGTCCCTTTTACTTTGGTTTGATACCGGTTTTACGGATTAACGTTTGTTATCTAGCAATCTAAACTTTCTAAAGCCTTAGCTTTATTTATGTAACGAATCGTACACAATTCAGCGTGTTAATGCACTTGTTTCCATGCTTATAAATCGGGTGAAATAAGAGGCAAGGATTTGTATGGCTTCGGATTGATCCTACGCAAAATGGTATTCAGCATTTATGGTGATAATAGGCTCAATTGTTTTTATTGATCTCATCGGTCATTGTTTGAGGATATCACTGTGGAGCTTAGCCCTGTATTTGCAAGGCGTCTTTATATCGCGCTGTTGATTAAAGACTTAGAACGACCAAATGTGCCTAAATTAATGGAAAGAACGGGGTGGCCACGACGAACCATTCAAGACGTACTGAAGGCGTTGCCAGCGATCGGCATTCATTTGTCATTTGTACAAGATGGCCGTCGTCATAATGATGGATATTACACGGTAAATAACTGGGGGCCATTTGATGTGAGAATTCTTAAACAGTGGCAATCTGATATTGCTCAGTTTTTAGATTTAGCTCAATAGCCCAGTTGTCGTGTTATTTCTGTAGCAAAAAATAAATGCCAAAACCAATCCAGCTGATAATGAGAAATACCCATGGCAATGCAGAGCGATTAACCGATTCACCGTGGTTGTTAGCGTTTAATTCAGAGCTCAATTTCTCTTGGGATTGGTTGGTTTTTTGAGATTGTTTTTTACGTAATTTATCCGCTTCTCTGAGTTTTTCTTTGTGCTGCTTCTTATATAAAGCGATACCTTTTTCAATGCCTTGAGCGATTAACTTGGTTTGCTCTTTAGTTTGCCCCGGTTTTTGGATCGACTTTGCGACAGTCAGTGCGTCTTGTTGTGTTTCTGGTGAGATATTTTTTTTATTTACTTTCATCTTAATGGGATCATTCTTTGTTAAAGTAGTACAAGCGAGGGATATTCCCTAGACTAACATAACCGTAGCAAAGGGATGAAGACCACTGTGCAATATGCGATAACTTATAGTGTCGATGACTATGATAAAAATGGCTTTCTTAAACCACCAATGTGGTTATGGTTAAGTTGGTTATTTTTAGCGAAAGCTTGGATTGTCTTTATCATTGCGAGTGCCAGTCGGACGATGAGTGCAAAATTGCTATCCATTATTTATCCAGTTACGGATAGCCTTTATTTAGGGTTAATGGTTGGGTTGCCTATTGTGATCTTGGCTTGGACAATTTCCTTACGCAGGCCTGAGCGTCAATGGCTAAATAAAATACTCGCCTTTGGACGTAGTTATACGGCCGCTATTGTATTGGCACAATTTGTCATAACCCTTTATCATTTATCTCAAACTCAATGGCTATTTAATTGGAGTGATGCATTAACCTTACTTGGTTTAGTGTGGTTATTAATGTATTTATTTCAATCACAAAGAGTAAAAGACACTTTTTCCATTCCGAATGTAATGTAATACCTGCGTTGTGAGGTTAATCATGACGATAAAAAATCGAATAAGGAAGTATCCATGTCGAAACCACAATCCGCAATTATACCTGAAGTTAACCCATTTTCTTTACAGTGCTTGCTGAAGATCAAGACCAACCACTCCCATGTATTAAAGCAATTAAAATTATTGCCAGAGTTGGTGTCATCTCTAAATGATCAGCAACCTAACTCAAACCTTTATTTATCATTAGCTTTTACTCATTCATTCTGGTTGAAAACGAACCAAACTATGCCTCACGAGTTAGAGCCATTTGTTGAACTAGGTTCAGGAGATACTATCGCACCGGCAACGGAAGTCGATGTCTTACTGCATTGCCACTCCAACCGCCATGATTTGCACTTTTATATATTGCGTAAGCTTATGACTGAAATTAGTGATGATGTTGAGGTTGTCGATGAAACTTATGGTTATCGTTTCTTAGATAGCCGTGATATGACTGATTTTATTGATGGGACAGAAAATCCTGAAGGCGATGAGCGTCGCCAAGTTGCAGTGATTCCTGATGGTGAGTTTGCAGGTGGTAGCTATGTTATGCTTCAACGTTATGTCCATGACTTACCTGCTTGGAATCGTTTGAATGTTGCCGCACAAGAAAAAGTGATTGGCCGAACTAAGCCTGATTCGGTTGAGTTAGATAACGTTCCAGCTCAATCTCATGTTGGCCGTGTTGATATTAAAGAAGAGGGTAAAGGGTTAAAAATGGTTCGCCATAGCTTACCTTATGGCAGCGTATCAGGAGAGCACGGTTTATTGTTTATTGCTTACTGTAATCGCCTACATAACTTTAAAGTATTGCTTGGGAGCATGTTCGGTGAAACTGATGGTAAGACTGACCATTTATTGCGTTTTACTCAAGCTGTAACCGGTGCTTATTTCTTTGCACCATCAGAAGAAATGTTGTCTAAATTAGCGTTAGCTTAATATGAATAGTATGGCCCACTAATTAGCATGTGAGCTTGTAAAACAGTCGCGAGTTAGTGGGTTATATTTTTTGTATGTTGAGCGTGCTATTTGGAATTAGTATGATTTTCGAGTATGAGATAGTTGCTTAGTTTTATCTTATGAGTTTATTTCAGATATAAAAAAACGCTGCCCATGAGCAGCGTTTTTTATATCACAAAGAAAATTACTTAGTGATACGGATAACTGGTGTTTCACCAACAACAACGTTACCAGAAAGCTTGCTTAGCTCTTTGATTTCGTCCATGTTAGAGATAACAACAGGAGTCAGTGTAGATTTTGCATTTTCTTGTAGGTATGCAAGATCAAATTCGATGATAGTGTCGCCTGCTTTCACAGTTTGACCTTCTTCAGCGATACGAGTGAAACCTTCACCTTTTAGTTCAACAGTGTCGATACCAAAGTGAACGAATAGTTCGATACCATCGTCAGACTCGATAGAGAATGCGTGGTTAGTTTCAAAAATTTTACCGATTGTACCGTTTACTGGTGCAACCATTTTGTCGCCATTTGGTTTGATAGCAATACCGTCACCAACGATTTTCTCAGCGAAAACCACATCAGGCACATCTTCGATGTTTACGATTTCACCAGAAAGTGGTGCGATAATTTCAATCGCGCCTGCATCAGCTGTGTCGTCAGATACTAGCTTCTTAAGTTTGTCAAACAGACCCATGTTGTGCTCCTAAGCAGTTAACTTTTTAATCTTTAATTAAAAGATTATATTCTTAATTCGATTTTTCTGCGATAAATTTATCAACGCAAGCTTCGATTTCTGCCGCAGTTGGTAGAGCAAGAGCTTCTTCAGCCATTGCTTTTACTTCTGCGAAGTTTGAGTTACGGATGATTTTCTTAACGCGCGGGATAGAAATACCGCTCATGCTGAATTCATCTAAGCCCATACCCAATAGTAGTAGGGTAGCACGCTCATCACCCGCTAGCTCACCACACATACCAGTCCACTTGCCTTCTTTGTGTGATGCATCAATAACTTGTTTGATCACAGTTAGCACAGCTGGAGATAGTGGGTTATAGAGGTGAGAAATTAACTCATTACCACGGTCAACTGCAAGAGTATATTGAGTTAAGTCGTTTGTGCCAATACTAAAGAATGAAACTTCTTTCGCTAGGTGGTGAGCAATCGCTGCCGCTGCAGGTGTTTCCACCATGACGCCAATCTCGATATCTTCATCGAATGCCACACCTTCACTGCGAAGTTCAGCTTTGTACTCTTCAATGGCGGCTTTAAGTTCGCGGATCTCTTCAACAGAGATAATCATTGGGAACATGATGCGAAGCTTACCGTGTGCTGATGCGCGTAAAATACCACGTAATTGGTCTTTTAGAATTTCACGACGGTCCAAGCTGATACGTACTGCACGCCAGCCTAAGAACGGGTTCATTTCTTGTGGTAGATCCATGTATGGAAGATCTTTGTCACCACCGATATCCATAGTACGGATAATGACGGCTTGATCACCCATTGCTTCAGCAACTTCTTTATAAGCTTTGTATTGTTCTTCTTCAGTTGGAAGAGAATCACGATCCATAAATAGGAATTCGGTACGGTATAGACCAACACCTTCACCACCGTTACGAATAATACCGTCACAGTCTTTAACTGTACCAATGTTACCGCAAACTTCTACGTGGTGATCGTCGAGAGTGACGGCTGGAAGGTCTTTCAATTTGGCTAATTCTTCTTTTTCAGCAAAGAAGTTATCGCGAATTGATTTTGCTTCTTCAAGCTCAGAGTCAGAAGGGTTGACGATGATTTTGTTGTTAATTGCATCCAAAATCAAAATGTCGCCGTTAGACACTTGCTTAGTAATGTCGTTAGTACCCACAATTGCTGGAAGTTCAAGTGAACGAGCCATGATAGAAGTGTGAGATGTACGACCACCGATGTCACACGCAAAGCCTAAAACGAATTCTAGATTGATTTGTGCTGTTTCCGATGGTGTTAAGTCATTAGCAACAAGAATAACTTCTTCATTGATTGCACTTAACGATACGATGTTAATGCCTAGTGCATTTTTAACAAAACGTGTACCGATATCGCGGATATCGGTAGCACGTTCTTTAAGGTAGTCATCATCAAGAGACTCAAGTGCTGTCGCTTGTTCTTCAATCACAGTATGGATTGCAAGGCCAGCAGACATTTTGTCTGATTTGATGAGGGCTAAAATTTCTTCTTCTAGCTCTTCATCTTCAAGCAACATGATGTGTCCTTCGAAGATAGCTTCTTTTTCTTCACCGAAGGTTTCAAGTGCTTTTTGTTTAATGCCTTCTAATTGCTCAGAAGATTTATTACGAGCATCAAAGAAGCGTTTTACTTCTGCTTCAACTTGATCGTCCGAAATAGGTGTTTTATTTAGGACAATTTCATCTTCTTGAAGAAGTAGTGCTTTACCGAAAGCAATACCAGGAGATGCTAGAATTCCAGAAATCATAGCCTTACCTTAATTTGTTCAAATATAAAAAGTAAAAATACCGTGAATCACAGATGTGATTAGTGTAGTTGATCCATTAGAGCAACTAGGTGATCAACAGCCGCTTCAGCTTGAGGACCTTCTGCAGAAATAGTGACTACAGTGCCTTTTACTAGGCCAAGAGTTTGTAGTTTGAAAAGGCTCTTAGCACTTGCGCTTTTGCCGTTAGAAGTCACTGTGATATCAGCATCGAACGCTTTAGCTTCTTTAACGAATTGTGCAGCAGGACGAGTGTGAAGGCCGTTTTCTGCAGTGATTTCTACTTGCTTCTGATACATGTGTGTTACCCCGATTAATTTGCTTTTTGTTGGAAACTGAAAAGTAGTTTAGCTTACCTTCTTATTTATCGCTTCGCTAGCGAAGAAATTAAGTGGCACTAATCGATTGCTTTCAGTCATCACTTATCATTTATTTATTTTCAGTTAACTAATCTTAGTTGGTTAATTAACAGGCTTCTTTATTTTGAAGCTAAAAATAAAACATCCCGATTATCACTAAAGGAGTGGTAGGGATCAACAAAAAAGCCCCATAAAGGAGCTTTTTTCCGAGAAAAATTGATTTGGACCAGTTTTACTGCTCGTTCTCTTTCTCACTAAAGATACCTGAAAATAGCGCAGTGCTGAGATATCTCTCACCTGAGCTTGGTAATATAGCTACAATCATTTTCCCTTCAAATTCAGGTAGTTCAGCTATTTTATTGGCTGCGACAATTGCTGCTCCAGAGGAAATTCCAGCTAGAATACCTTCTTCTTCCATCAAGCGGCGAGCCATAACAATCGCTTCATCTGAAGTGACTGAAATAACTTTATCAATTAACTCTAAATCAAGGTTACCAGGGATAAAACCAGCACCGATGCCTTGGATTTTGTGTGGAGCGGGTTGAATTTCTTCTCCTGCAAGTGCTTGAGCGATTACTGGTGATTCAGCTGGCTCTACCGCGACGGTTGTCACTGCTTTACCTTTGGTATTCTTCAAGTAACGGCTAGTACCGGTTAAAGTACCACCAGTACCGACACCGGATACAAACACATCAACTTGTCCATCCGTTGCATCCCAAATTTCTGGGCCGGTTGTTTGTTCATGAATCGCTGGGTTAGCTGGGTTATTAAACTGCTGCAGTAAAAGGTACTTACTAGGATCGCTTGCGACAATTTCTTCAGCTTTTGCAATTGCACCTTTCATACCTTTAGCGGCTTCGGTTAACTCTAAGTTTGCCCCAAGTGCTTTTAGTAACTTACGGCGTTCTAGGCTCATTGATTCAGGCATTGTAAGGGTCAATTTATAACCACGAGCGGCAGCTACGTACGCAAGTGCAATACCAGTATTACCACTGGTCGGCTCGACTAGTTCAACACCAGGCTTTAGTAAACCGGCTTTTTCTGCTTCCCATACCATGTTGGCACCAATACGGCATTTTACGCTGAAGCTAGGGTTACGTGCTTCAATCTTGGCTAAAACATTACCTTTACTAACACGGTTTAAGCGTACAAGAGGAGTATTACCAATAGTTTGAGAGTTATCTTCGTAAATCTTTGTCATGTTGATGTTCCTTCATTACACGGTAGGGTGTGAATTGATAAGCACTTTATTAGTACATGGTTAAAAGCATAAATCTACAGTCAATAAGGTGAAAGGAATAAATGGTTATATGATATGGAGAAAAGTCTGACTAGCAGTATCGTGACTGAAATACGCTGTAATCAGAGGTGGGATCACAGCGTTTAATCAAGTTTATTGGTTATTCAGTGCCTTGTAACGATCTACCCACATTGCTGTCGCACCACAGACCGCAATCGGCATAACAAATAGATTGACAATAGGTACCATAGTACAAAGGGCGACTGAGCCCCCAAAGCTATACGCTCTCCATTTGTCATCTTTAAGATTATTCTTCATTTTTGGAAAGGTAACTTTATGATTATCAAAAGGATAATCACAATATTGTATTGCCATCATCCATGCTGAAAAAGCAAACCATAATACAGGACCGAGTGTTTGACCTAGCGCTGGTATTAACAACAGAATAAATAATCCTAGAGCTTTAGGCAGGTAGTATTTTAGTTTTACCCACTCTCTATGCAGAATTCTGGGCGTGTCTTTAATTAATGAAAATAAGTTTTGGTCTGCAGGTCCTTGACCCGTTAATTGGATTTCTAATTTCTCGGCAAGAAGTCCATTAAAGGGGGCTGCAATCCAGTTTGCCACTGTACTAAAAAAATAACTGAATGTTGCTATGATGGTGATACCTAATAAAGGCAATAATAGATAAGATAACCAAGACAACATATCTGGAAGTGTGCCTAGCCAATTGTCTAGCCAATCGCTGAGATTACTATATAAGTAAAACAATGAGCCACCGAATAACATTATGTTTGTGAGTAGTGGTAAAATGACAAAACGACGAATGCCCGGCTTGAAACATAATTGAGCTCCGTAAATAAAGTAACCAAAACCAGTTTTGGGTGGTTGAGGGGCTCTCAAATTAGGGGTTGGTGATGACATGAACACTCCATGGATAAGGTACAAGCGTAATCTTTATTCTACTGTTATAGATAAATAAGAAAAGAGCGATGAGCTGAAGAGGTCTAAAATCTCACCAATAAAACAGGTATATTTTCCATTGAAACTTTGATTCACGTTGAGAGATATTGTAATCCTGATATCTAAAGGTGACTTGAGGATAAATTTTTTGGTAAAGTAATCAATAGTTTTATACAAACCACTCATTTAGCCATTTCTATGGCATGATAAGACACAATTGAACATCCATAATGGCTTTTTGTAATTCAACAAGTTGAGTGATGGTTTTGATAATTACATTAATAGTTGAGAGTGACAAATGCAGGAATTGCGACTAGTACTCATTATTGTAGGTGGACTGGCGATTGCGGGTTTACTGGTACATGGTATCTGGACAAGTAAAAAAGAAGGTAAAGCGAAATTCGCGGATAAACCTTTAAATAAAATGGAACCAAAGGTTGATACCCCACTTGCCGATGACGTTGATGAAGGTATTGTTTCACATGCTACGCCAGTAAAAGAGCGTAAAGAGCCTGCGTTTCATGTTGATGAATCAGAAGAAGAAATCGATCCATTATTTGGTCGATCTGACGTGTCTTTTGCCGCAACGGATGATTCTGAGGTAGCGGAAGCCGAAAATGAAGTCGCATTAACGGCAGATGAACCGGTCGCAAAAAAGACGCAAGTACATCAGTCGATGTCTGGATCAGAAGTTGCACCAGATGGCATTTCCACTGGACCTACTTCTAACCCTCGGAATGTTGAAAAGCCTGAAGCACAGAAGCCATCATCTAAAAATGAAATGGAAGTCATCATCTTCCATGTTCATGCTGCGGGATCATCGGAGTTTGTTGGTACTCAGTTATTTGACAGTATGCAGCAACATGGGTTGCATTATGGCGCTATGGATATTTTCCACTGCCATGCTGATATTTCTGGAACTGGTAAAGTCTTATTTAGTGTCGCTAATATGATGAACCCTGGGACTTTGGCCCATGATGACCCAGCAACATTCAGTACCAAGGGTATTTCATTCTTTATGACTTTGCCTTGTTTTGGCGACGCAGATCAAAACTTCAAGCTTATGCTTAGGACGGCTCAGCAAATTGCTGACGATTTGGGGGCCAATGTATTAGATGATAAACGCAATCTAATGACACCGAATAGACTATCGGCTTATCGTCAACAGATTCGTGATTATGTTGCAAGAAATGCAGACGCTGAGTAAATATCAGCTGGCTATGAAAAAATAATAGAAACGAAGATTCAGGCTCCTTCATTAGGAGCCTTTTTTATGAATACTTCTTTTATGAATAAGAACTATCAGGTAAAGGCAATGAGTAACTCAATTGAACAAAAAATAGAGCAATTAAGAGAGACACTTCACCACCATGGTGTCCGTTATTACGTCGAAGATAACCCTGAAATTACCGATGCGGAATATGACCGCTTAATGCGAGAGTTGATCGCGTTAGAAAAAGAGCACCCTGAATTTCTTTCTGAGTCGTCGCCATCCATGAGAGTGGGAGGAAAACCACTCGATGGTTTTACACAAGTGAAACACGAAATTCCAATGCTTTCATTAGATAACGCATTCGAAGAAAGTGAATTAGATAATTTTCATAAAAAAATCGTAACTCGTCTAAAAAACAAACAATGTAATACGTATTGTTGTGAACCCAAGTTGGATGGCCTTGCCGTTAGTCTTCTGTACGAGAATGGTGTCTTGGTCCAAGCGGCAACGCGTGGTGATGGTGCAACTGGAGAGAACATCACCGCTAATGTTAAAACCATTAAATCTATACCACTAAAATTACAAGGTGAAAATTGGCCACAACGAATTGAAGTGCGTGGCGAAGTTTTCATGTTGTTGGATGGTTTTAATGTTTTTAATGAAAAGGCGTTAAAAAATGGGACTAAGCCGTTTGCGAACCCCCGTAATGCGGCGGCTGGTAGTTTGCGCCAATTAGATTCTAAAGTTACCGCAACTCGTCCTTTAAGTTTTTATGCTTATAGTGTTGGGGTTATCGAAGGTGGCTCTTTACCACAAAGTCATTATCAACGCTTTTTAACTCTGAAATCTTGGGGACTCCCAATGTGTCCAGAGACGAAAGTGGTTGAAGGGCTGGAAAATGTGAAAGCTTATTACCAAGATATTTTACAGCGCCGTGGTGAGCTCGCTTATGAAATTGACGGTGTTGTGATCAAAGTTGACGATATAGTGTTGCAAGAAGAGCTTGGCTTTGTGGCTCGAGCACCTCGCTGGGCGATTGCTTATAAGTTTCCTGCTCAAGAAGAAATGACACGTTTAAATGATGTGGAATTTCAAGTTGGTCGTACTGGAGCGATAACCCCAGTAGCTAAACTAGAGCCGGTTTATGTCGGCGGCGTGACAGTGAGTAATGCCACATTACATAATGCAGATGAAATTGAGCGTTTAGATGTGCATATTGGTGATACCGTGATTGTTCGTAGAGCGGGAGATGTTATCCCTAAAATTGTTGGGGTTGTGCCAGATAGACGCCCAGCAGATGCGATACGTGTTATCTATCCAACACAATGCCCAGTTTGCCACTCAGATGTCGAACGCATTGAAGGAGAAGCAGTGACTCGCTGTACGGGGGGCTTAATTTGCCAAGCTCAACGGATTGAAGCTTTGAAGCACTTTGTATCACGTAAAGCAATGGATGTGGATGGACTCGGTGTTAAAGTGATAGAGCAATTAGTCGAAAAAGAAATGGTCCAAACTCCCGCTGATTTGTTTAAGTTGTCTGCCGGAGTCATTACCGTTTTAGACCGACTCGGACCTAAATCCGCGCAAAATATAGTGAATGCTTTAGAGGCTGCGAAAGAAACTACATTACCGCGTTTTCTCTATTCATTGGGTATCAGGGAAGTTGGAGAGGCGACAGCACAAAACCTTGCATTGCATTTCCAAACGTTAAATAAAGTCAGAGCCTCGACGAAAGAAGAACTGATTGAAGTACCCGATGTTGGTCAAATAGTGGCAGAACATATCGTCCATTTCTTTTCAGAAGAAAATAACCAAAAAGTCATCGATGACCTTATAGAACAAGGTGTTCATTGGCCGGATATTGAGGTTAGTATTGATCCGGAATCTCTTCCTTTGAAAGATAAAACCGTAGTTATCACAGGGTCATTTTCGCACTTAAATCGTAATGATGCTAAAGCAGCACTGCAAGCATTGGGAGCTAAAGTGTCTGGTAGTGTCTCCAAAAAAACCGATATTTTATTTGCAGGAGAAGCGGCAGGGTCTAAGCTCGCTAAGGCTCAAGAGCTAGGTGTTGAGATTCAAACAGAAGAGCAATTACTTGCAATATTGAATTCATAATCTTTATTTAAAAAATAAATTAAGTCCTGTTTTTTTAAAAGGCTCCCAATTGGGAGCCTTTTTTATATATCAAGCAAGGTAAAATGTTTCTTAATGTTTGTTGTGGTTATTTTTGTTGCTATCACCGTTTGTGATGTGAATGTGTTTGTTTCTCAATTTATTCCATTTTTATGGGGTGGGCTTGGTTAACTTGTTGATTTTTTGTGATTAAATTTTTGTTTTTGTGGTTTGTGATGATGATCACTAATGCGATGGAACTTTGCACTCGCTCATGTTTTTTTGTTAAAAAATCAACTTAATGTTGATGTTTTGCGTAGCGAAGTTAGTCTTGATCTCGTGGATACACATTGTGTACGAACATTAAAACGATAACTTTTTTGTTTAGTTAGTTTACTAAGCAAATTAATAGGAAGAATGCCTTGTTGCTTTCGGCGGCCACTTAAAGCTTCAAGGTGAAATAAAACAGCTATGTCCATTTTTTAGGAGCTTTTCCATGGAAAAAATTTTTAAACGTACGCTACTTGGCGCTGTAGTTTCTGCTGCAGCATTTACAGGCACAGCAAATGCTGCCATTCCTCTAGCGGGTGACGCAGTACAATTTTACGGCCAAGCGGCTGGCTTTATGATCTACGGTGATGACCAAGATGACAGCAACTTCGGTACTGTGATTGAGTCTCGCGTCGGTTTCCGCGGCACGGTTGAATTTGAAGATTTTGCGCCAAACTTTATTTGGCAAATTGAAGGCGGTAACGCAGACAACGGTTCTAAATCAGGTCAGCTTGGTGCTCGTGACACATATTTAGGCTTGGACTTTGATGGCGTTGGTTCATTTAAGTTTGGTCGTCAATTAGTCGCAACATATAACTATGTCGATTGGCCGCACTCAAACCCAGGTCTAGGTAATGTATTTGACTGGAACAATGACATTGGTGCGGGTTTCCAAGATCGTGCAGATAACGTTGTTCGTTATGACTCAGCTAACTGGGGCGGGTTCTCTGTTCAAGCAACGGTCAGTGGCATGGAGCATACTGTTGATGCATTAGTGGCAAGTGTTGCTGCATCGTACTCAGCAGATATGTTTAATTTGCATGCTGGTTATTATAATCGCGGTGATTATAATGATTCAGTTGGCGATAATCCTCAATACATTATTAACGATCTTGGTGATGTCGTTTTAAACCCTGATTATGTACCAGGTGGCGAAGTGAAAATGTATGGTAATAGCTATGCCATTGCCGGTGGTAGCTTATTCCTAGGTGATTTCACGTTCACAGCCGCTTATAAATATATGGAGCAAGACTCTGCAGCAGGCACTAATAGCCAAAATGCGTGGTCAACAACGGCTCAGTATATTTTGAATAACCAATGGGTATTTAAAGTGGGTTACGCCGGTACTGATGATGCGGATATGGCTGATGGTACAGGTGATGATACTTCAGATACTGCAATCACAGCACGTTTAGGTTACTTATTACCAAGCACTTACCTATACATTGATTCACGTAACTACGAAATGAACAACTCTGGCGACTGGAACAATTTCGTTCTAGTTGGTGCTGAATACTATTTCTAACTCACATTGTTAGCACACTAGTTTTGTTATAGTAATCGGGCACCATTGAAGGTGCCCGTTTTTGTTTAAGATTAAGGATGAAGTATGAAATCATTTAAAATTTTGTTGTTAGCTGGCTTGGTTAGTGCCTCTTTTCAAGCCGCTGCAGATGTCAAGATAGACCTTAATCAGGATGTACACCCTGTTGTGATTAATGGAGATGAACTTGGTTTCAGTTTGCTCTCAAAAAAACAATTTAATTTGGATAATGGGCAAAACCAAATTGTCATTCAAATTGAAAAATTAGTACAAAATCGTGGTGAGTATGAAAAGTATAATTCTGTACCTGTTGTGATCACCTTAGATCAAGCTGATACTCATTTAACTATTGCTCCAAGTTCTAAAATAACGACAACAGAAGACGCTAAATTATTTGATAAGCAGCCTGAATTTACGATTAAGAATGCAAATAATGAAGTTGTTAAAGTGAAGCAAGACCGGTTAGAAGCACTAGATGGTTTTACTCGAGATTATGAAAAAGAGCTGGCAGCTTATAATAAAACCAATGGTATCACTGGCGTCTCAACAGCTGCACTAGTAAACGCTTCTGCAAACAAATCGGAAGCAATAAAAGTCAGCAAGCCTCAAGAAATGGTAGAGTATTGGTATGGTGAAGCCAACCAAGAGGAAAAAGAATCTTTCTCTTCTTGGGCTTTTCAAAATAGAAAACAAGTTTCGGGTGACTTAAAAACCGCTGGTAAACCCAGTGAAATGTTAGAGTATTGGTATAAAAAAGCCTCTAACGATCAAAGAAGTCAAATATTGGCTTGGTTACTTAAGGCTGAGTAATCTTTAGAGCCAATATAGCGCTATGATATACTTCGACCGGTCATAAATTGAATTTATGACCGGTCTTTTATTGGAGGAGAAGTCATGAATATTAGCCAAGCATCATCATTAACGGGTTTATCGGCAAAATCGATTCGCTTCTATGAAGATAAGGGGATTATTACGCCTCCGAGAAGGCTAAATAATGGTTATCGTGACTATCAAGAAAGCCAATTGGAGCAGTTAAAGATCGTTGCTAGAGCGAGAATGGTTGGTTTCCATTTAGATGAATGTAAAGCATTGGTTGAGCTGGCAAGTGACCCTTGCCGTACCAGCTATAAAGTCAAAGAAACAACGAAAGCTAAATTGGCTGAGGTTGATAAAAAGCTGGCAGAGCTTACATTGATTCGTCAACAACTTGTTGAATGGATTAATGAATGCCCCGGAGATAATGGTCCCAACTGTCCAATTATTGATGGTTTAACCGGTCAGTAAGGACCAACTAACGATTAATAAAGTAAAGAGTAAAGTTGTCTGCGGTACTTAGATGCGATTCCATTACCTTGTCCTAATGCAGATAAAATATCCATACACACTTTTTTTACTTCACCATCATGAGCATTCAGATCTTTTCTTAATATGCTCATCAATAGCTGTAGAGCTTCTTCGTCCCTTGCGACTTGGTGATATTGCAGCGCCAAATCGCAAATACAAACGAGGTTAGTCGGGTCTTCGGCTAGCTGAGATTCTAAAGCTTGAATTTCTGGGCTATCTGCTGCTTGTTCATGCAATTCTAACTTAGCAATTAAGCCTTTGTAATAATTATCTTGATACTCCAGAGGGATGTTAGCTAACTGAGTTTTAGCTAGATCAAATTGCTGCGTTTCTAAAAGGCAATCAGCAATGGCTAACTTAATGTCACCGCGTGATGTGTAGCTTTCAGGCAATGTTTGTAGTGATGTTAATGCTTCTTGATGTTGGCTGTTTTCCATTGCTTCAATGGCAGCTTTAAGCGTTAAATCTTCTGGGCTTGGAAGGTGCTTAATCAACATATTGGTGATGGTATCAATCGTTTGTGGGCCAGCCATACCATCCACTGCTTGACCATTTGAAAATAGGGCAATAGTTGGAAGAGATTGAACACCAAACTGAGAGGCTAATGCAGGTTCAGATTCGCAGTTGAGAAACGCTAGCGTAAATGCGCCTTTATATTGTGTAGCAAGTGTTTGGAGTTCATTGATAACGGGAGTGCTTTCAACCACTGATGGAGCCCAAAAGTGAATAAGAACAGGTTGTTGTTGCGAGCGTTCTATGGTCGGGCGGAAGTTTTGTTCATTAAGTTCAATGATGAATTCTGGCTGCATCGCATTATCCTTGAAATCGTGGCAAGTTATATATGGGTAGGCATAGAAGCCTAAATCATTTACATAACAATGAGGTCTCGATGATGATAATTCAAGGTAGCCGTTCAACAAGATATAATAATAGGTTAATAGTTATAGAATGGAAACTGGCCTTAGTTCTGTTTTACTTCGAATTTAAATCAGCAAAAGCATGGTAAATACAATTGCTATACATAACCAATTAAGTTGATTTAGGGTCATTATACAACTCCAATAATATACCGCTGCTATATGGGAATATTGACACATAATTATTAAGGTTTAATGACATCGTATAATCGGTGAGTTTTCCTGCTAATTTTCTCTGGCATGGAAAATTTGTTTTAATGCTGGTTCTAAATGAGAAAAAGTGAAGATAAAACCAAGCTCCGTAAGGTGTTTTGGCTTAGCTCTAACACTATCAAAGAGTAATTGTGAAGATTCGCCCATGATCAGGTTCATCAGCCATTTCGGCGTTGTCATGAACGCAGGGCGCTTTAAGATTTTTGCTAAACTATCGGTAAACGCTAGGTTGGTCACAGGGTGAGGCGCACTTAGGTTAAAAACGCCACTGGCTTTATTATGATTGGCTAAATATGCAATGGCACGAGCGGTATCTTGCAAGTGTATCCATGGCATATATTGCTCACCAGTTCCCATCTTGCCGCCAACACCTAGCTTAAAGGGTGGCAACATAGCGGCAAGCGCGCCACCATCAGAGCCTAAGACAATCCCTGTTCTTAATAAGCATACACGTGTTTTATCGCTATGTGCTTTTAGGGCGATCGTTTCCCACTGTTGACATACTTGATATGGAAAGCCATTTTTTGCTAGGGGGGCGTTCTCATAGACTTGCTGCTTGTCTTTATCGCCATAGATTCCGACTGCTGAACCACTAATTAAGCATTTGGGTGGATGGCTACTTTTTTTGATGAGATCGACTAATTGCTGGGTGGTATTCCAGCGACTCTGACATATTTTTTGTTTTTGCTCTGATGACCATCGTTTTGCCGCAATGGGCTCTCCGGCTAAATTGATTACAACATCTATATGATTAAGATCAGAGAAGCTTGATAATTTGTTGATATAGTCAATATTAGAAAAATCAGCATGCTTTAATGCTGTTTTAGCTTTTTTCGGCGATCGAGTCAGTACCGTAATTTGATGTCCGGTGAGATGCTTAATTAACTCGCAGCCGATGAATCCAGTTCCTCCTGTCAGTAAGATATGCATAGCTTCTCCTTTATCGTCACTATTATTATAGTCTTAGGTATGAGTTGTGCGAGGTCTATCTTAACTTACCTAACTAAAATGAAAATGTTATGAAACTATTTTTTATTTCAGATTTACATGGTTGCCTTGAAGCCACACAAAAAGTGCTTAAACATTTTAAAAACTCGCAAGCGGATTACTTGATTATATTAGGTGATGTGCTTAATCATGGTCCAAGAAACCCTGTACCCAAAGGGTATGCACCCGCGTTAGTTGCAACATTACTTAATCAATTTAAAAGTCAAATAATGGCAGTTCGAGGAAACTGCGATAGTGAAGTCGATCAAATGTTATTGGAGTTTCCAATGATGAGTGATTACTTGTTGGTGCTACTTAACTCAGGGACAAAAATGTTTATTACCCATGGTCATTTATATAACCAAGATAGCTTACCACCTCTAAATACTGGTGATATTTTATGCCATGGGCATTCTCATGTGCCTCAAGCAGATTGGCAAGGAGGGCATTTTATCTTCAATCCGGGCTCAACGACCTTTCCTCGAGGGAAGCTAGCTGCAAGCTATGGCCTATATGAAGATGGCATCTTTAGTGTTTATGATTTAGATGGCCAAGAGGTGCTAAAGGAGAAATATTAAACGGTGATATGGATATTAATTGCTATCGACATGCCCAAGGTTTCTCTCTGGTGCGACAATGTCACGAACACGCTGTTTTAATATTTTTGCTTCGGGAAAACCCCCATCGGTTTTACGCTCCCAAATCGTTTGATCATTACAGAGTATTTCGAATCGACCACCAGTATCAGGATGCAATGCAACAGTGTCTATCTCTTCACTGAAGGTATGCAATAATTCCTGAGTTAACCATGAAGCGCGAAGCATCCAGTTACATTGGCGGCAGTAATAAATGTCTATTCTTGCTTTCATGAATCTAGGCTCTTAAATGTTAATCTATGGCTAAGCGCGATAGCGCACTTAACCAAAGAATAGCTTATTGTGATACAAAGATATTTGAACCGTGTCCAAGACTCGTTAAGAGTAGGGTTCGTTCATCTATAACATCAATTTTTCGACTTTGTTGAGAGCTAATTTTGAATAATTTTTTTAATTCATCAACTTGTTCTGGTGAAATCAAGGTGACAGGTTTCGTTGATATATCTTTAAATGAGGTCGCATCAACAATTAGATAGCTATCACTGACATCCCATTGGCCTGATTCAGAAATAGTAATCTCAATCGGGTCTTGCACGTTTTTACTAGAAAAAATTAGTGTTGAGTTCTTGATATAATTTTTATTCGGTAAATATTTGACGGTTGAGCGGATGACGGCTTTATCTAGAGAGCTTATTTTTTGATCCCAAAGGTTCATGTAAGCAATTGTCGTTGAGTGCCACTCTTTTGACATTAGAGCCTCTTCTAGTTTTTTATCACTATTCCAGTACATCCATGAAGCCACTAAAGTGATAATAAGAACGATAACAGGTACAATTTTTTTCATATTAGACTCTTATTTACAAAGTGATTTGAAGTTTGTCTGATCAACAAATAAGACAATCGTTTTGTTTTCATCTGCATGTTCCAAATCATGAATGTAATTTAGGGCAATATTATCATTGGTCCCACCTGTTGCGATTATCTCTACCAATGGTGCCGTATCATTACTTTGGCTTCGATAAGCTTTGGTACATATTTTGATAACTGGTAACCATTTGCTGATTTCTTGTTGGTTAGCAGGAATCAAAAGTGGTGTATGGTCAACCGTATCTATCTGGGTTAAATCTTTAGATGCTGGCACATTGCTAACCCAAGCAATAATGGGAATGATGATAATCAAAAGCCACACAAGTTTAGCCCACCAAGGCGATGTTTCTTGTTGTGCGGAAATGGTTTCTCGTGTCGCAGTGGGAGCACTTTGGGTATTGTTGATGACAAGTTCTTCGGTTTTAAGATTAATAGCGGGTTCACCATCATCGCTTTCCACCATTTCACTAGCATTGTTTTCCGCAAGCTTTGCTGGTGCAGCAATATCCACTTCAGCAATTAACTGGTAACCGCGTTTTGGGACGGTTTTAACAAACTGAGGCGATTTTGTTGAGTCTTGAAGCATCTTTCTCAGCGTTGAGATAGCTTGAGTGAGGCTAGAATCGTCGACCTGAAATCCTTGGTCTCGCCATACATACTCATGCAATTGATCACGGCTCACCACCTGATTTGAATTCTCAATCAAGATCAAAAGTATGCGGCTTTCATTACTTCCTAAACGTACGATATCGTTGTCATTATTAAGATCAGTTAGCGTATTGCTATAGGGATCGAATATGAACTGTTGGGCAAGAATATATTTAGTGCCTATATTGGTCATTTAGGTGTTCTCAGTAGCAAAATAAGGTTTAAATCAAATTCTCACTAGCACAAAAAGGCAGCGATTTTTAGATTTTGTGATGTTTTTCACTTTCATGATAATAAAAAATGATAAGAAAAACACGGTTTTGATGATTTTTTACCTTGAATTTATATCTACTCGCCCAAATTTGTTAGGTAAGTTTTTTATAAACACATTTGTAAATACGATCTTGGCAAACAAGAGTGGAGTTCTAATGAGCGATACAATGACAACAAATAAAGAAACACGTGGATTTCAATCAGAAGTAAAACAACTACTGCACTTGATGATTCATTCCCTGTATTCAAACAAAGAAATCTTCTTACGAGAGTTAATATCGAATGCCTCCGATGCCGCAGATAAATTGCGTTTCCAAGCATTATCAAATCCAGATTTATATCAAGGTGATGCTGATCTAGGCGTTAAACTGTCTTTTAATACTGAAACTAATACTCTGACAATTTCAGATAACGGTATCGGTATGTCCCGAGAAAACGTGATTGAGCATCTCGGCACGATTGCTAAATCAGGTACAGCGGATTTCTTTTCTAAATTATCAGAAGACCAGAGTAAAGATTCCCAACTCATTGGTCAGTTTGGTGTTGGTTTCTATTCTGCCTTTATTGTGGCTGATGCCGTTACCGTTCGCACTCGCGCGGCAGGCTTACCTGCAGATCAAGCCGTTCAATGGCACTCTGAAGGTGAAGGCGATTACACCATTGAAGATATCACTAAAGAGACTCGTGGTACTGACATCATTTTACATATGCGTGAAGAAGGTAAAGAGTTTTTATCTGAATACCGTTTACGTGATGTGATTGGTAAATACTCTGACCATATTGGCATTCCTGTTTCTATTTGGACTGAAAAAGAAGTGGAGACGGGTGAAGAAAACGAAGATGGTACTAAGGTGACGAAAAAAGAAGCGTCTTGGGAGCAGATTAATAAAGCCCAAGCACTTTGGACTCGTAGCAAAAGTGACATTACAGATGAAGAGTATGTTGAATTCTATAAGCATGTTTCACACGATTTTGCGGATCCACTAACCTGGAGCCATAACAAGGTTGAAGGTAAGAACGATTATACTAGCTTGCTATATATCCCATCGAAGGCTCCTTGGGATATGATGAACCGTGATCATCAAGCTGGTTTGAAATTGTATGTGCAACGCGTCTTTATCATGGACGATGCTGAACAATTTATGCCGTCCTATTTACGTTTTGTAAAAGGCTTAATTGATTCTAACGATTTGCCATTAAATGTGTCTCGTGAAATCTTGCAAGATAACAAGATCACTCAATCGTTACGTAATGCTTGCACCAAGCGCGTGCTGAGCATGCTTGAGAAAATGGCTAACCGCGATGAAGAAAAATATCAAAACTTCTGGAAAGAATTTGGTTTGGTTCTAAAAGAAGGCCCAGCAGAAGATTTTTCAAACAAAGAAAAAATTGCAGGCTTGATGCGTTTTGCCTCGACTCATGTAGAGAGTGCGGAGCAAACGGTATCACTGGCTTCTTATGTTGAGCGAATGAAAGAAGGGCAAGATAAGATTTATTATCTCACTGCTGATAGTTACTCTGCCGCTAAAAACAGCCCTCATCTAGAACAATTTAGAGCTAAAGGTTTAGAAGTTGTACTGATGTTTGATCGTATTGATGAGTGGTTAATGAACTACTTAACAGAGTTCGATGGTAAGCAATTCCAAGCGATCACTAAAGCTGGCCTTGATTTATCTAAATTTGAAGATGAATCAGAAAAAGAACAGCAAAAAGAAACCGAAGAAGAGTTCAAATCGGTAGTTGAACGCACGAAAAACTACCTAGGTGATCGTGTTAAAGAAGTCCGCACCACTTTCAAATTGGCTAATACACCAGCGGTTGTAGTGACCGATGATTATGAAATGGGGACACAAATGGCCAAGCTTTTAGCCGCAGCGGGTCAAGAAGTACCGGAAGTGAAATACATCTTCGAACTGAATCCAAATCATGCACTTGTGAAGCGCATGGCGGACGAATCAGATGAAGAAGCCTTTGGTCGCTGGGTTGAGGTCCTACTCGGTCAGGCGATGCTAGCTGAACGTGGAGCGATGGAAGATCCAAGTCACTTTGTCGGTGCAATCAACGCACTTCTTACTAAGTAAAAATGAAAATAGGCCAAGATTTGTGATAAAATCTTGGCCTTAAATGAAAAATCTGACAGTAATCTTGGTGACAACAACGATATACTGTCAAAATCCTTATACCGAAACTTACCGTAGTGCATTCATTACAGTGAGCTTCGGTATAAAAATATTAAATAAGAGGAATATACATGCGCATCATTCTTTTAGGTGCTCCGGGTGCTGGTAAAGGTACTCAAGCTCAATTCATCATGGACAAGTTTGGTATTCCGCAAATTTCAACAGGTGACATGTTACGTGCGGCAATTAAAGCCGGTACCGAGATGGGCAAACAAGCGAAAGCCGTTATTGATGCGGGCCAACTCGTTTCTGATGATATTATCCTTGGCCTTATCAAAGAACGTATCGCACAAGCGGATTGTGAAAAAGGTTTCCTACTTGATGGTTTCCCTCGCACTATCCCTCAAGCTGATGGCTTGAAAGAGCTTGGTGTTGAAGTGGACTATGTGATCGAATTTGACGTTGCTGATAGCGTTATCGTTGAACGTATGGCAGGACGTCGTGCTCACCTAGCTTCTGGTCGTACTTACCACGTGACTTACAACCCGCCTAAAGTGGAAGGTAAAGATGACGTAACAGGTGAAGACCTAGTGATTCGTGATGACGATAAAGAAGAGACAGTTCGTGCTCGCTTAGGTGTTTATCATGAGCAAACAGCACCTCTGATTGCTTATTACAATAAAGAAGCAGAAGCAGGGAAGACAACTTACTTGAAATTTGATGGCACTAAACAAGTGTCAGAAGTAAGTGCTGATATCGAGAAAGCGTTATCTTAATTGAATAAGCGAATCTTATCTGGTGACTATTTCAGAGTATCTATTGATTTGATAGGTAAAAGAGATAAGAGACTAGGCTAAGAATTTGATATATTAAGCGACCTATTTATAGCGTCGCTTTTTTTTATATCAGTTTTTGTAAGGGGTCGAGGATGAAGGCACAAGCATCAAATAAGCAAGGGATATTATTGGTTAACCTTGGCACACCAGAATCTGCTTCATCTCAAGGCGTTAAAGATTTTTTAAAACCATTTTTGAGCGATAAGCGTGTTGTTAGCATTCCAAGATTGATTTGGTGGCCTTTACTTAATGGGGTTATTTTGCCATTACGCTCACCAAAGGTGGCAAAGATTTACCAACAGGTATGGATGGAAGAAGGTTCGCCTTTGATGGTGTATTCAAAGCGACAAGTAGAAAAATTATCTAATCGCCTACAGCTTCCCGTTGAACTGGGGATGACTTACGGTAACCCTAGTATCAGTAGTGGTCTTGATAAGTTGATTGCACGAGGTTGTGAAACGGTAACCGTGTTACCTCTGTATCCACAGTATTCGAGCACTACGACGGCGGCGGTATCAGATGCATTATCACGCAGTTTGAGCAAAATGATCTCGCTACCAGGTTATCACTTAATTCGTGAATATCATGATCATCCTTTTTATATCAAAGCACTTGCCAGCAAAGTTCGTGATTATTGGCAGCGGTATGGACAAGGTGATTATTTATTGTGTTCTTATCATGGTATCCCTCAACGATTAGCGGATCAGGGAGACATATACCCTAAGCATTGCGAGAAAACGACTGAATTGTTACGGGTAGAATTAGGTTTATCTCATGATCAAATTGGAATGAGTTATCAATCTCGCTTCGGCAAAGAAGAATGGCTCAAACCTTATACGGATAAAACATTAAAATCATTGGCTCAGAAAAAATTGCCAAAATTAGATGTTATTTCTCCTGCCTTTGCTTGTGATTGTATTGAAACGTTAGAAGAAATTGCCATTGAGTGTAAGGCGATTTATCAAACCGCTGGTGGGCAAGATTACCGCTATATTGAATGTTTGAATGACTCTGACGAACATATTGAAATGATGGCGGCCTTAATTAAACCGAATGAGTAATCTAGGGCCTCTGAGCGTTATTAACTAAATTTTATTTAATAGAGTGAGCGGCTTACAAACTGCAAATAAAAAATACCGCACACTGGTGCGGTATTTTTATATCTAAGTCGTTAGAGGTTAAACTTCTCTAACTTTCTCAGTGCCTTCAATAATTACTGAATGCCTTGATGTTTTTTATCTAAGCTACGCATTAATGGAAGAACAGCAAGAGCAATGAAAGTACATACGACTGCTGCCATACCTAACTTATTAAACAAGCTTGTGTAGATGTCCAATGTTTCTAATGGATTCGTCATGCCTCTTGGAATGCTAGCAAAGTTAGCGACTACGCCACCTAAGTATTGTGAAATACCACAAGCAACGAAGTAAGCACCCATCATAAAGCCACCCATACGCTCAGGAGCATAACGAGCAATCATCGCAAGACCGAGACCACTTACCAGTAATTCACCTAATGAGTATGCACCGTAGCCGATAATCATGACCCAAGAGGTCGTTTTACCGTTAACCGCAAAGTTGCCTGCAAAACCATAAACAAAGAAGCCAATTGCGACGACGGCAAAACCTAAAGCAAATTTTGCGGCAATAGAGAGGTCTTTATTTTTTGCGCCAGCTTTTGAATAAATCAGAGCGAGAACAGGGCTGAGTAGCATGATCCAAATAGGGTTCAATGCTTGGAACTGAGCAGGAGACCAAGTCAGTAGGTGAGTACCAAAAACAGTGAAGTTCAAATCAACGTTACGTAGAGCAAATAGTGCTAATGACGTTGACATCTGTTGGTAGAAAATAAAGAAGAATACTGTTTGTATGATCAAAACGAGTGCAGCAATTAAACCAGCACGCTCATGTTGTTCACTACTGCGAATTAGGTGAGTGAAAATGCCAAGTACAACGATACCTGCAACATAAACAAAGATACGTGCTAAAGCTTGATATTCAAGAATAAGCGCTGAAATACCAACAGCAAATAATGAACCGAGTAAAACTAAAGTAAGTTTGCGGCCATCGACAGGTTTGGTATCTGGTTCTGAACCATACGCACTTAATGTGTTACGCATCACAAAGAAGTTGGCGAGACCTACTAATAGGCCGACGCAACAAACCGCAAATGCAGCATGCCAACCAAACTCATTGTGGTATTGTTCATTAACATAGTCTTTAACCCAAGGTGTCAATAGCATTGATACCGTTGAACCGACATTCACAGCCATATAATAGATAGTAAAGGCACTGTCTATCTTTGAATCGTCGCCTTCATAGATTTTACGAACAAGGTTACCGGCATTAGGTTTAAACATACCATTACCGACGACTATTACCCCTAATGCAGTAAAGAGTACCCAAGTGTTCTCCGAAGGTAAGGTCATTAGTGCATAGCCAATGGCAAGGATAAAGGCACCCATAAGCATGGTACGTTTAGTACCCAGCACTTTATCGCCGATCCAACCACCGATAGCCGGCGATACATAAATTAATGCGGCACAAGCACCCCATACTAAGTTTGCTCGCGAGTCTTCAAACCCTAGACGTTGAATCATGAAGTAAACGATCAGTGCTTGCATACCGTAGTAGCCAAATCGTTCCCATAATTCAATCAGTGACACAGTCATAAATGACTTAGTCTTTGATACGGTGACTTGTTGTGTGGTCATTTGATTTTCCATTTAAGTGCTGGTTTGTATAGGATATTTTCCTAATTTAAACCGTATAATGTTTTGTCTGTGTTATACAATTAGCTTTATTGTTGCTGTACAAGCTCTGTGTGTTACGCATAAGTTTTTATAATGATAGAGATCACAGAATCTAATGCTGGCATTATATATACAGCTCAAAATTTGAAACTACAATGATCTGGATGCATTCTTTTTACATTTACTTACTGTTTGCGTATTTTTTGAACGTCAATGTTTAGTTTGTTGAATTAATAGTCGATAGCTGTTCATTTTAATAGTGGTTCGTGGTTGTGCCGCCTATTTTTATCCTGTTAGGATAGATTAAATTTTTTAGGGTAGAAGAATGATGAAAGAGTGGTATTTGCTTTATTGCAAAAGAGGGGAGCAAAAGCGGGCAAAGGCTCACCTGGAAAACCAGCAGATTGAATGCTATTACCCTGAAATCGAAATTGAGAAGATTATACGAGGTAAAAGGCAGCGTATTTTAGAACCTCTTTTTCCTTCTTATATTTTTATTGCAACCCAAACTGAAAGTGGGCCAAGCTTTACGACGATTCGTTCAACAAGAGGGGTGGTTGATTTTGTTCGTTTTGGTACGCAACCATACCAAGTCCCCGTTAGCTTAATTGAGCACTTGCGGTCATACCAAGTTGATGAATCAAATTACGGAAATGTGCCAGTCTCTGGTCAAACAGTTCAAATTACCTCGGGGCAATTTTCTGGTTTTGATGCAGTTTACCAAGAAGCGGATGGTGAGAAGCGATCCATTTTATTAATTACGTTGATTAATCAGAAAGTAAAAGTAAAAGTTCAAAATACTGACGTTGAATGGTGATCAAAAAAGCCTACCAATTTAATCGGTAGGCTTTTGGTTAATTGATGTCTCAAACCAGATTAGTAAGCGTCGTTATGTACGGCTTTTACTGCTCGACCTGATGGATCAGCGTTGTTTTTAAATGACTCATCCCATTCAATTGCAGTTGCTGATGAACAAGCTACAGACGGCCCACCTGGTACACACTCAGCAGCGGAGTCTAGTGGGAATAGTTCGGCAAAAATTTCACGATAAACATAACCTTCCTTCGTTGATGGAGTGTTATACGGGAATTTAAATGCGGCATTTGCTAGTTGTTGATCGGTAACTTTCTCTTCGGCTTGTGCTTTCAAAGAATCAATCCAGTTATAGCCTACGCCATCAGAAAATTGCTCTTTTTGACGCCATGCGATCGACTCTGGTAAATAGTGCTCAAAGCACTCACGTAATACGTGTTTTTCCATCTTCCCGTTACCACACATTTTGTCTTCAGGATTTAGGCGCATTGCTACATCAATAAACTCTTTATCTAGGAAAGGTACTCGGCCTTCCACGCCCCAAGCGGCTAAGGATTTGTTCGCTCGAGCGCAATCAAACATGTTTAGTGCAAGAAGTTTGCGTACTGTTTCTTCATGGAATTCTTTAGCATTCGGTGCTTTGTGGAAGTATAAGTAACCTCCAAAGATCTCATCAGCGCCTTCGCCAGAAAGCACCATTTTAATACCCATTGCTTTAATTTTACGAGCCAGCAGGAACATAGGTGTTGATGCTCGAATAGTGGTCACATCGTATGTTTCAATATGATAGATAACATCACGAATAGCATCTAGTCCTTCTTGAACGGTATAGGTCATTTCATGGTGAACCGTACCAAGCTTATCTGCTACTTCGCGAGCGGCTTTGAGATCGGGAGCACCTTCTAAACCAATAGCAAAGGAGTGAAGTTGTGGCCACCAAGCTTGAGATTGGCTGTCATCTTCAATACGCATTGCAGCGAATCGTTTTGCAACGGCAGAAGTGATTGATGAGTCTAAGCCACCAGAAAGCAATACGCCATATGGCACATCTGTCATTAGCTGACGTTTAACAGCATCTTCTAATGCTTTAGTTAAGTCTTCTTTGCTGGTTAGGTTTCCTTGTACTGCCGCATATTCCATCCAGTCACGTTGGTAGTAACGAACCGGTTTTTCATCATCAGATCCATAGTAGCAGCCAGGAGGGAATTCACTGATGGTTTTACATACTGGTACGAGAGCTTTCATTTCTGAAGCGACGTAGTAGTTACCGTATTCATCATATCCTTGATAAAGCGGAATAATACCGATGTGATCACGGCCAACCAAGTATTTATCCTTTTCTTCATCGTATAAAACAAAAGCAAAGATACCGTTTAGCTCTTCGAGTAAGTCTTCACCTAGCTCTTGGTATAGAGCAAGAATGACTTCACAATCAGAATCGGTTTGGAAATTAAACTTGTCAGCATAACGAGCACGAATTTCTTTGTGGTTATAAATTTCGCCATTGACGGCAAGGATGTGTTTTTTATCTTCGCTATAAAGTGGTTGAGCGCCACTGTTTAATCCTACGATTGATAGACGTTCATGAGCGAGAATCGCTTTATCTGAAGCGTAAATACCAGACCAATCTGGACCGCGATGGCGAAGTTTTTTCGACATTTCCAACGCAAGTGGACGAAGCGCCGCAGGATCCGATTTAATATCTAAAATGCCAAATATTGAACACATACTCTTTTCCTTAAAATCCGTTTTAATTGTCATACCAGTTGTAATTCGTCACTGAGTATCTTAGCGAGTTAACCCAGTAATCAGCTTTGATTGGTATATTTATTGGTTGAATCCAATTTGCCATGATCAATAAAAAAAGCAACCTATCATTGTGAAATAAATTATATCAAAGGATTATTGGTGAATAATATCTTTAATTTTATTGTTTTTGGTGAATATTATTCACTTGTGGTTGTATTTTGTTCTAATCAATGGCATTTAAGTAAGATCATTGCTTTTATCCCAATGGCCAGCTTGCATCACTTTAAACTGGGGATTCAATTTATCACATACATGGCGAGCAAAACCTGCTCCGGCTTCGTTGTAAATATTAAATGCTGCATCGACTCCGTTTTGAGTCATTTCCACTACTTGATCTGGATATTCAGCAATTGCAGCGGTTTGCCCTTTATAATTACGGGCCTTTAGTTGTTCAAGCGCCGATTGGTTACCTTTATGATGTGGCATGGCAAGTAGTACAAGTTTTACATTGGCGATATCTAGAATGCGTTCCCAAAAATCTGAGTCGGTTGCATCACCTTGAATAACGTTTCTTCCACTTTGACGATGGGTGTGAACCACATCAGAGCGCGTTTCTACCCCTAAACTGATTTTGCCATAGCGGGTACGAATTTCATCATAAGCACCTGTGCCAATGCGCCCCATTCCTAATATAAGTACTTGAGCATGTCCAGGGTTAATACGTTTATCCTTGAGGTGTAACTTTTCATCTGCTTGTTCTTTAAGCCAGTGAGAGGTGTAGCGATAAATCTTATGGCTGAGGTTGTTAATTGGAGCGGCAATAATGAAGGAGAGTGAAACCGCTATCGCAATTGCGACCATCATTTCGCCCGGTAACCAACCGAGTTTATAAGCAATCCCTGAGACGATAAGGCCAAATTCACTGTAATTAAGTAATGTTAAAGAAGCGAGCAATGAAGTACGAACGCGGAATTTGAATAAATTAATGACAATGTAATAGAGTGCGCCTTTAACTGGAAGTAAGAAAAGTAGTAAAAGGGCAAAAATAAAGCCATCTATTGTTGGCGCATCGGATAATCCTATATTTAAGAAAAAGCAGACTAAGAACAGCTCTTTAATGTTAAACAGAGATTTAGAAAGTTCAGATGCTTTGTAATGACCAGCTAATAGCATACCTAAAATTAGGGCACCGAGATCGGCTTTCATTCCAACTAGGTTGAAAAGGCCAGCGCCCATGACTAATGCCATGAAAAAACCATATAGAACTAACATTTCACCATGACCACACTTATCTAAAACTTTATAAAAAAGTGGTCGAAGCAGAGGCAAAACAAACAAGCCTAAGGCGTACCATTCGGGTACCTTACCCGTTGAAATGGTAAGAAAAAGCACCGCGAAAATATCTTGCATTACCAAAATACCAATCGATATGGTGGCAAACGTTGAATTCATGCTGCCTTTTTCTTCTAAACTCTTGATCGCAAATACGGTGCTTGAAAACGACAATACAAAAGCGAGTAAGACAATCTGAGAGATATCAATTCCGCTGAATAAACTGATACCAACGGTTTTTAGACCGAATAACGCTAATGTAAAAAAGGCGGTAGAGAGTACGTTGTGTAGGGTAGCACTGGCCCAGATTTCTTTGGCAAGTAATGTTTTGATATCTAGCTTTAGGCCAATCGTGAAAAGAAGGAGGGTAACACCTAGATCGGATAATGTTGTGATGGTCTCATTCGTGGTAAATCCGGCATACTGCAATCCAAATCCGGCAATCAAGAATCCGACTAATGGTGGAAGGTTCAGTTTGAGTGCAATGAAGCCAGAAATAAAGGCTGCGATAATGAGTAAGATATCCATGTGTTTATTTTCCTAAAATAAAAACGGGCATATCAATGGATATACCCGTGAGGAATTATATACTTAAGCAGTTTAAGATAATGTTATTTATCTTATTCTCCTAACAATTTTTGCAGTAATACACCATTGAGCATAGCGCGCTTAATCATGGCAAATGCACCAATTGTAGGTTGTGTATAAAGTTTTGATTCCACAATAGGTAAGTTTTTGTGGAAGGTTGTTAATGAGTGGCTTTCAATGTTTCGTTGTATCGCGTGAAAAATGATTTCTTTCGATTTGACTAATTCACCAGCGATAATAATTTTTTGTGGGTTAAATAAATTCACTGTCATCGCAATCGCTTTACCCAAATAATGTCCAACACGAATAAGGGCTTGGCTGGCAAGTTCATCACCTTGGTTTGCATGATCGCATATGGTGCTCATGGTTAAATTGTCAATATTAGACAAGCTAGATGGAAAACCTTGATCTAATCGTGATTGAACATGAGCGATGATAGCAGGGTTAGCAGCAATGGTTTCAAGACAACCAAAATTGCCACATTGGCATCGATCACCCAATGGTTCAATTTGAACGTGGCCGATTTCACCGACATTTCGGTTAGAGCCTAAAAAGACTTGACCATTTACAATAATGCCTGCACCTGTGCCTCGGTAAACACTGACTAAAATGGAGTCCTGACAATCACGGCTGGCACCAAAGTAATGCTCTGCCAGTGCCAAACCACGAATATCATTGCCAACAAAAGTTTCAACGTTAAATGTATCGCTGAGTAATTTACCTAAAGAAAGGTTATCGATTTCGGTATTGGGCATGTATTCCACAATCCCGGTTTCTGGGTTAACAAGGCCTGGGAGTGTTACACCGATAGCAATGAATTGCTCGATAATCTTTTTATGTTGATTGATAAAAGCTTGAGTATGAAGGACTAAACCATCAAGAAGGTCTTGTTGTTTATCATATTTGAATGAAGCATGATGATTGGCTAATTCGTGGCCACTTAAGTCATACAAGCTTAATTGGATATAGTCACGGCCTAAGCGTATTGCAACAGAGTGAAAAGGAGAGGTTTCCGTCGTTAAAGAAATAGCACGTCGACCTCCGGTTGAGGCTTGCTGTGCTACTTCTTTAATTAACCCTCGCTCAAGTAGTTGGCGAGTGATTTTTGTGACACTGGCGGGCGCTAATTGGCTGACATCGGCAACCTGTATTCTCGAAATTGGACCTTGTTGGTCGATTAAACGATATACAGCTGCGCTGTTAAGTTGTTTAACTAAATCTACATTACCAATTTGTCCGCCATTCATTCTATGTCTGCTCGTATTGTCCGTTAACAACCGTCGCTTTTACATTGAAGTCACGATCAAACACAGTCAGGTTTGCCACCATACCTGGTTTAATTTCGCCAAGCTGTCTATCTACACCGATTGCGCGGGCAGGATAAAGCGTAGCCATTCTCAGTGCTTCGTCTAAAGCGATTCCTACATGTTCAACCGTATTTTGCACGGCTTCAATCATGGTTAAAGCTGAACCACCAAGTGTGCCATTTTCATCAACACACTTACCATCTCGGTAATATACTTTCTTACCAACAAAAATAAAGTGATCCATGTCTGCTCCTGCTGGAGCTGTGGCATCCGTCACTAATACTAGTTTATCGCCTTTGATTTTATGAGCAATTCGGATGTTGGCATAGTCTACATGGAAGCCATCAGCAATAATACCTGCATATACTTCAGATGTATCATAGATGGCACCAACCACACCGGGTTCACGACCAACCATCGGAGTCATCGCATTGAAAAGGTGAGTAGCGAATGTAATGCCGTTAGCAAAACCTTGACGAGCTTCTCGATAGGTTGCGTTAGTGTGGCCAATAGAGACAACAATGCCGGCATCTCTTAAGCGTTGGATATGCTCTGGTGCATTTTGTTCAGGTGCTAAGGTTACTTTTGCGATCACATCGTGATTATCACAAATCGTTTGGATCATCTCATCATCGGATTTACGAATAAAATCAGGGCGATGAATCCCTTTTTTCAAAACGTTGAGATAAGGTCCCTCTAAATGCAGGCCTAAAGACTGATTTTGATAACGTTGTTGATATTCGCGAGCAGCAGAAATTGCTTGCTGCATATCTTCATCTGATGAAGTGATTAATGTTGGTAAGAAGCTAGTGCAGCCTGATTTCAAGTTGGCCTTGTGCATGATCTGCATTGTATCAGCGGTGACTTCGTCATTGAGCATCACGCCGCCACAACCATTAAGTTGTAGATCGATAAAACCAGGGCTTAGATTTGCCCCTTGTAAATCTTGTGTCTTGATCTCTTTTGGTAAATCATCCATTTTTACAATAGATTGAATTTTACCTGCATCCACTATCACGGCATGCTCTGTAAGTACGTCATGACCAGTGTAGATTCTTGCATTTATCAGAGCATACATAGTTGGCATCCTCTTATTTTAAATTCTTAATGTTTTCAGCTTCTAACTCTTTAAAGTACTTAACCGTTTTTACTTTAAGTTCTTGAGTTGAAGGTTCATCACAAACAATGACGGATTTAGCATGAAGTTGTAATGCCGATACTGTCCATAGGTGGTTGACTGAGCCTTCTACCGCAGCTTGTAAAGCAAGTGCTTTATTATGGCCTGTGATCAAAATCATAACTTCTTCAGAATCTAGTAGAGTACCAACGCCAATAGTTAGCGAATATTTAGGTACTTGGCTAATATCACCATTGAAAAAGCGTGAATTTGCAATACGGGTATCTTCGGTTAGAGTTTTGATACGTGTACGTGATGATAATGATGAAGCCGGCTCGTTAAAAGCAATGTGGCCGTCGTTACCCACACCACCCATGAACAAATTAATGCGTCCATACGATTTAATTTTATCTTCGTAACGTTTGCACTCTGCTTCGTGATCATCGGTGTTACCGTTCAATAGATTGATGTTCTTTTCTTGAATATCAATGTGCTGAAAAAAATTCTCATACATGAATGAACGATAAGATTCAGGATGATCAGAGGCTAATCCTACGTATTCATCCATATTAAAGGTGACAACGTGCTTGAAGCTTACTTCGCCATCTTTATGAAGTTTAATCAATTGCTTGTATGTGTTTAGAGGTGTCCCACCTGTCGGTAAGCCTAAAACGAAAGGTCGGTCTTCAGTTGGGTTAAACTTATTGATTTTATTGATAATATGACGTGCTGACCATAGGCCAACTTCATTTGCATTATTGAGTGGAATGAGTCTCACAGTACACCTCTATAGGACATAAACAAAAATGGATAATAGGACATTTATTTCATTATTTTGCATGATAAAATAAGTTTTGAAAACTATCTAGTCTAAATAAGATAAATCCTTCACAAGAATTACGCAAACTGGCAAATAACTCTTGATAAAGATCACAAATAACAGGCTTTTAATTTGCGGACTAAAATTAATTGCATAGACTGTCGCTGTACTAAATTTTTTAAGAAAAATAAGTAATACGAATTTTACCAAATCCTATAGGGGGGAATTACGGTGAATATACTTGGATACGCACAAAGACTAGGTAAAGCGTTGATGCTACCTATTGCAACACTACCTGTTGCGGCGCTTTTACTTCGTTTGGGTCAACCTGACCTGTTAGATATTGCATTTATGGCATCGGCTGGTAATGCGATTTTTAGCCAGTTACCTTTACTCTTTGGTTTAGGTATTGCAATTGGTTTATCAAAAGATGGTGCGGGTGCGGCTGGTTTAGCCGGTGCCGTTGCTTATTTCGTTTTAACTGCAACAGCGCAACAAATTAATGCTGACGTTAATATGTCATTCTTTGGTGGTATCTTTGCAGGTATCATTGCAGGACATTGCTATAACGCATTCCACGCTACTCGTTTGCCTGAATGGTTAGCCTTCTTCTCTGGTCGCCGCTTAGTTCCAATTATGGCGGGCTTGGTTGCTGTGGTTGCGGGTGCAGTGTTTGGCGTTGTTTGGCCTATGGTCCAACACGGTCTTGATACTTTAGCTCATGGTATCTCAACTTCTGGTGCAGTTGGTCAGTTTATCTACGGCACTTTAAACCGTGCGTTGATTCCTGTTGGCCTTCACCACGTACTGAACTCTTACTTCTGGTTTGGTATGGGCTCATGTCAAGAAATCATGGTAACGGCAACGGGTGCATTCTCTAATATTCATCAATTGTGTGTAGACCCAGCGATTGCGAAGACATTAGTGGTTGGTCAAGAGCATACCTTTACGTTCAAAAATGCAGTAACACCAGAAATCACAGCAGTGGTTGATAGTGTGAAAGAGACCATTAAAACCGGTGATCTAAACCGTTACTTTGGCGGCGATAAATCGGCTGGGGTATTCATGAATGGTTTCTTCCCAATCATGATGTTTGGTCTACCTGGTGGTGCGCTTGCTATGTACCTAGCGGCTCCTTCTGAGCGTCGTGGTCAAGTTGCTGGTGCCTTATTCTCTGTTGCATTCTGTTCATTCCTAACGGGTATCACAGAGCCTCTAGAATTCATGTTTATGTTCCTAGCACCAGGCCTATATGCGGTACACGCCGTATTAACGGGTCTGTCTCTAGTGGTTGCTAACATGTTTGGTACATTGCATGGCTTTGGTTTCTCAGCAGGTCTTATCGACTTTGTGTTGAACTGGGGTCTAGCAACGAAACCTGTGACATTATTGATTATTGGTTTAGCATTCGGTGCAGCTTACTTCTTTATCTTTAGTTTCTTAATCCGTGCGTTCAACATGAAAACGCCTGGTCGTGAAGACGAAGAAGTTGCCGCTCCTGCAAGCAAATCAAAGCAACCTTCTGGTGCGGTTGCACGTCAATACCTGAAAGCTCTTGGTGGCCATGGTAACGTGACAACGATTGATGCTTGTATCACTCGCTTACGTTTAACATTGAAAGATCGCTCTATTGTTGACGAAGCCGTGTTGAAAAAGCTTGGTGCTAAAGGGGTTGTTAAGTTAGGTGAAAATAACCTACAAGTTATTCTCGGCCCATTAGCTGAAATCGTTGCTGGAGAGATGAAAGAAATTCCAGCTTCTGATGACTTATCGGATGTTGTTTTACCGTAAGTAAATCTACACCGTTGATTAGAAAGGCTCCCTATGTGGAGCCTTTTTTTATTCTAAAAAATAGAATTATGACTCTTTGGGCTTCTTTTTAGGCTTTTAACAAAGAAAATACTACTTCTAGTTGTGTAAAGGGCTAGAATTGTGGATCATTAGCCCTAATTATAAAAAGACTCTTATATTTATTGAGGTACTATCGATGAGTGAAGCTGAGGCTCGACCATCTAACTTTATCCGTCAAATTATTGATAAGGATTTAGCGGATGGTAAACACACTGGAATCCATACGCGTTTTCCACCAGAACCTAATGGCTATCTGCATATTGGCCATGCAAAGTCTATTTGCTTAAACTTTGGCTTGGCACAGGATTACCAGGGTAAGTGTAACCTTCGCTTTGATGATACCAACCCAGCGAAAGAAGACATTGAATACGTTGAATCAATTAAACAAGACGTAAATTGGTTAGGCTTTAATTGGGATGGCGACATTTGCTATTCATCTAACTATTTTGATGCGCTATATGCTTACGCGGTAGAGTTGATTGAAAAAGGTTTAGCTTACGTTGATGAGCTGACGCCTGATGAAATTCGTGAATATCGTGGTACGTTAAAACAGCCAGGAAAAAATAGCCCGTATCGTGACCGTAGCGTTGAAGAAAACTTAGCGTTATTTGAAAAGATGCGTAACGGTGAGTTTGAAGAAGGTAAGGCTTGTCTTCGTGCGAAGATCGATATGGCATCTTCATTTATCGTTATGCGTGATCCTGTTCTTTATCGTGTGCGCTTTATTAGCCATCATCAGACGGGAGATAAGTGGTGCATTTACCCAATGTACGACTTCACTCACTGTATTTCGGATGCGTTAGAAGGGATCACTCATTCATTATGTACACTGGAGTTCCAAGATAACCGACGTTTGTATGATTGGGTATTGGAAAATATCACTATTGATACGAAACCACATCAATACGAATTTAGCCGTCTAAACTTAGAATATACAGTGATGTCTAAGCGTAAGCTAAACCAATTAGTAACAGAAAAATTGGTTAACGGCTGGGATGACCCTCGTATGCCAACGATTTCTGGTTTACGTCGGCGTGGCTTTACTCCTAGCTCTATTCGTGAGTTTTGTTCACGCATTGGTGTGACTAAACAAGACAATATGATCGAGTTTAGTTCTTTAGAAGCGTGTATTCGTGAAGATTTAAATGACAATGCTGCTCGCGCAATGGCGGTCTTAGATCCTGTCAAAGTAATTATTGAAAACTTTGAAGGTGAAGAAGTTCTGACGATTGCTAATCATCCAAATAAGCCTGAAATGGGTAATCGTGAAGTACCTTTTACACGTGAAGTGTGGATTGAAGCGGATGATTTCCGTGAAGAAGCCAACAAGAAATACAAACGCTTAGTTCTTGGTAAAGAAGTGCGTTTACGTGGTGCTTATGTGATCCAAGCTAATCGCATTGAAAAGGACGCAGAAGGTAATGTGACTACTATTTTCTGTAGCTACGATCCTGATACATTAGGTAAAAACCCTGCTGACGGCCGTAAAGTCAAAGGTGTTATTCATTGGGTGTCTGCTGAAAAAGGTCTAGAAGCGGATGTTCGTTTATACGAACGACTTTTCACTGTACCAAACCCAGCCGCTGCGGATGACTTTGCTGCGACAATTAATCCTGAGTCTTTGGTTGTTAAGAAAGCATTTGTTGAGCCAAGTTTAGCAAACGCAGAAGCAGGTGTGGGTATTCAATTTGAGCGTACAGGCTATTTCTGTATTGATTCAAAAGATTCGGCACCAGAAAGCTTAGTGTTTAATCGTACCGTTGGTTTACGTGATACGTGGGCCAAGATCGACGCGTAATAAGCAATATCTTTATGTAAGGTGGGAAGTCTCTCACCTTATTGGTTTATTTCGTTAATTTTGGTTTTGTATAAATTAAAAACGCACCTCAAAATGAGATGCGTTTTTTTATTGGTAAGCTTAAAGCTAATTTGGCTTAGTTTTACTTAGTTTGATGTGCATTGGTGTCGGTTTTACAATTTCCGTTAGCACAACGGCCATATAAGTAAAGGCTATGGTTAGTTAATTTAACATTGTACTTAGCGGCAATTTCTCTTTGACGTTCTTCAATAACGTCATCAGAAAACTCAATAACTTCACCGCAATCTAGGCATACTAGATGATCGTGATGGTGCTGAGTCGATAATTCGAAAACAGACTTTCCACCTTCAAAGTGATGACGAGTTACGATACCAGCATCGTCAAATTGGTTTAAAACACGATAAACGGTTGCAAGACCAATTTCCTCACCAAGATCGATCAGTTTTTTATATAAATCCTCTGCACTGATATGTTGGCAGTCTGGTTGTTGCAATACCTCTAAAATTTTCAAACGAGGTAAGGTGACTTTAAGACCTGCTTCCTTTAGAGCTTGGTTGTTATCTGGCATTATTCTTTCCTGTGAGATTCTGCATTGAACAGAAAGCATGAATGACATCAGTAAATATGACTCGAACTACACGACCAAGTTCACTGCGTTTCATTATATGTTGTCAAAATGTATCTAAAATGACTATAGCATTAGAGTGATGATAACAAAATACCTCACAGTGGAGGTATCTCCATACATCACAAAATTTTGATTAATCAGCTAATTCTGCCAAGCACATTTCATCATAAATTTGTTTTGACCACGCTTTTACACGTTCATCGGTTAATTCAGGTTGACGATCTTCATCAATGCATAGGCCGATGAAGTTGTCGTCATCCACTAATGCTTTAGAAGCTTCAAACTCATAACCTTCCGTTGGCCAATAGCCAATGATAGTACCGCCTTTCGCTTCAACGATATCACGAATTGTGCCCATCGCATCACAGAAGTATTCTGCGTAATCTTCTTGGTCACCACAACCAAAAATAGCGACAAGTTTGGTTGAGAAATCTATTGCTTCAAGTTCAGGGAAAAAGTCATCCCAGTCACATTGGGATTCACCGTAATACCAAGTTGGAATGCCAAGCAGTAATAGATCAAAATTATCAATATCTTCCTTGCTGCTCTTCGCAATGTCTTGTACGTGTACAAGTTGTTTGCCAAGTTCTTTTTGTATCATTTTCGCAACCGCTTCAGTATTACCCGTGTCGCTACCAAAGAAGAGTCCTACACTTGCCATAGAAATATTACCTATATGTCTACTACCGGAAATACCGGTATCAATCTAATTAAAAAAGTATACGTTATAGCTGCACGGCTTTAGCCTAAGCCTGTACCTTCCCAGCTTATTTGGATTAACCCTTTCGCGACAAAGCCCGCACAACCTAAAAATAGAACAAGCCATACAATACGACGGCCAAAAACGGGAACATTACCTTGTTTTAAAACATCTTTGATGGCTAAACCAATCAATAAAAATAATGACGCAAAAAACAGATCTAAGCCCAGAGATTCAATGGTATTGATGTGTTCGTAAAGCATGCGTTTGATCACCGTTATTTTTTAACAAAGAACTATAGCATTAATCCAATTGAAAGTTAATGCGAAGTCGGCTTTGTCATCGGGTTAAATACGAACTATTTCGTAATAAAACGGCGAATAGAACGTAGTACTTCAGCTGGCTTTTCTGCATGCAACCAATGGCCAGTATTAGCAATGATATGCGCTTTACTGTTTGGAAATTGCTCTAAAATAGCGCTTTGATGTTCTGGCATGAGGTAATCGGAGTTTGCACCTTTTAAAAATAAGGTTTCACCAAGAAAAGGAGAAATGTTCGTCCAGCTTTGTATATGGTGGTAATTGCCAATGATGCCATCTACATTGAATAACCATTGCATGTACCCATCTTGGAGCTGTAATGATTTTGCGAGAAATTGGCGAACACCATCTAATTCAATGTGCTGGGCTAGGAAATGTAATGCTTCTTTACGGGTCTTCGGCTTATTTTCAATGACCGCATTTAATCCGGCAAAAACATTATCATGCCGTCTTTCTTGATAGGAAATAGGGGCCATGTCTAACACAATTAATTTGTTAATTTTGTCAGTAGCAATATTGGAAAGCGCCATTGCTGCTTTGCCTCCCATTGAGTGCCCAATGATGGTGGCGGATGTAATATTAAGGTCCGTTAATAGCTGGTTGAGGTCAGCTGCCATGGAAGGGTAGTCCATGATGTCGCTATGAAAAGATTGGCCATGATTGCGTAAATCAACGCTAATAACGGTATGGTCTGCAATTAAATCTCGGGCGAGTAGACCTAAATTACCCAAACTGCCGAATAGACCATGTATAAGGAGAATGACAGGGCCTTGACCCTGAATGGTATGGTTAAGTTGTTGGGGATTCATGATAATCCTGTAGCCGAAAGTACGAATTAACATCATAATACAGCAGTAATGAGAAAGTAATCACTTAACCGTTCAAAACATAATGCTGACGAACAAGTAAAAGTGTCTGTTTTTGTATAACTACTTGTTCTTAAATCTTAAATGCGGTGTTAAGTGAAATAGCTATACTAGGTATAAGTTAGAAAATTATAATAATAGGAAGCAATATGCAAAAACGACTGATTGTGGGCGCTTTGATGCTATGTCCCATCATTGGCGTAGCAGATATATTACCGCAGCATAAGGACGGTATTGTTGAATTCTGCTCTACATGTCATGGTGTTAATGGTGTATCTACTCTTGATCATATTCCTAATTTATGGGGGCAATCTGACCAATACCTACGTGAGCAAGTTGAAAATTTTCGCAGCAAGAAACGCCATACAACTTTTATGGATGCCTTTATTTATCAAATTACTGATAAACAAATGGATACGATCATAAAGCATTACTCTAGTGTACCTGATGCTTTAACATTTAAATTGCAGTGGCGTGGCGATAAGTGGCCTGGTGATATGGAACTCGGTGAAAAAATTGCCTATAGCGGAAAAATGGAAGCCAATGTTCCTTCTTGCGTAGCATGTCATGGCCCTAGTGGCGTTGGCGTTAAACCAGGTATTCCTCGTTTAGCAGGACAAAATTCAGCTTACTTGATTAATCAAATGAAATCGTGGAAAGACGATACAAGACCGGCTGGTGCAATGTCGATCATGGGACCCATTGCTAAGTCGTTAAGCGATGAAGAAATAACAGCCGTTTCAGATTATTTTGCCTCACTTGGCACACCGGTAGTTCAAAAAGCAGCGGGGATGACGAAATGAGATGCTTATTATTAAGCCTATCGCTATTCAGTGCGTTTACTTTTGCTAGTGGTGGCCATAAAGATTTAGGAAGTGTTGAACCAGGTAATTTACTTGCTCAAGGAGAAGGTTGTCACCACGTTCCTGACTGGAATAATCTGCCAGAAGAGCATTTTGCTGAAGCGGTAAAACGTGGTTATTCAATTTTTATGAATAGCCAACAATTGAAAAAATCTGGAACAGTAGGGAATGGTTTAAATTGTACTAACTGCCACTTGTCTGGTGGCCGCCTAGCCAACTCAGCTCCAATGTGGGCAGCGTATGTTTCTTACCCTGCTTATCGTGGTAAGAATAAGAAAGTGAATACTTATGAAGACCGATTGCAGGGGTGTTTTGCTTATTCAATGAATGGTAAGCCGCCAGAAGCGGTCAGCCAAACGATTTTGGATCTGACGGCTTATTCTTATTGGCTAGCAACGGATGCCAAGGTGAATGCGAAAATTCCAGGTCGTGGCTTTCCTAAATTAGAACAACCAGAGCTCACTCCTGACTTTACTCGTGGACAAGAAGTGTACTCGACACAGTGTGCGCTTTGTCATGGCGATAATGGTGAGGGACGTAAAGTGGATAATCGCTACGTGTTCCCGCCGCTTTGGGGTAAAGATAGCTATAATTGGGGAGCAGGTATGCACCAGATCAGCTCTGCGGCTAACTTTATTAAAGCGAATATGCCATTAAGTAAAGGAAATAGCTTAACGGATCAACAAGCGTGGGATGTGTCGGTTTTTATTAATAGTCATGAGCGTCCGCAAGATCCTCGTTTCAGTAAATCAGTTGCAGAAACGGCAAAACAGTTTCATGCCAAAGATTCACTATACGGGACGCCATCTGCATTAGATAAGCATGTGCTAGGTTCTAAAGCATACTGATCAATAAAAAATGTGGAAACGACAACCTCTATGGATCTCCATTCATAGAGGTTTTTTATTGACGGTTATTTGTTCAGTTAACCTAGGTAGCGAGAAGAAATAAAACATTCAGTGATCAAAACGATCTTTTTTATTAGTAACTCAGAGCAATTAGCATAGAGTATCTTTTCAGTTATAGGTATAATCATTTCAGAGTTTAAACAGATTGAGATTGTGAAAAGCCAATGAAAACCATTGAAGTAGATGAAGAACTTTATCGTTATATTGCGAGCCAAACCCAGCATATTGGTGAAAGCGCCTCGGATATTTTACGTCGACTTTTAATCGGTGAGCAGCAAGGATCACAAGTTAATACAAATGTGGCTAAGCCCGTGACTGTTGAAACACCAACTAAGCCGGCAAAGCAAGAGAAGCCTGATGGCGTTAAAGTGATGCGCTCTTTGTTGATTTCTGATGAATTTGCAGAGAAAGATAAAGCGATTGATCGTTTTATGATGATCTTGTCTTCGCTTTATCATATTGAAGCGACAAGTTTTGCTGAAGCAGCTAAAGTGAAAGGGCGTACGCGTGTTTACTTTGCCGATAACGAAGAAACGTTATTAGCAAGCGGTAAAACAACCAAACCTCGTTCGATTCCTAATACGCCGTTTTGGGTTATTACTAATAATAACACTAATCGTAAGCGTCAAATGGTGCAGCAGTTAATGACTCAAATGGGTTTTCAAGCAGACTTGATTGATAAAGTATGTAACGCCATCTAACGTTAATTACAACGATTTAATAAGAGCCTCATAATATTTGAATCATCACGTATTATGAGGCTTTTTCAATTTTATAATTGTAAAAAAGGATTATTGAATGTCTCTTCACCCTAGAGCAGGTACCAAAACGTTACCTGAAGATTTAGTTAATATTCCCGCTCTCGTGAGCGATTATTTCTTTATTGAACCAGATGCGGAAAATGTTAATCACAAGGTTTTATTTGGCACGTCAGGCCACCGCGGTTGTTCAACTAAGGCGACATTTAACCAGGTTCATATCTTAGCGATAGCTCAAGCCGTTGCTGATGAACGTATGGCTGCCGGATTACAAGGACCCATGTTTGTCGGTAAAGATACTCATGCGTTATCAGAGCCCGCTTGTCGTTCAGTCGTCGAAGTATTGGTTGCTAATGGTATTGAAGTGATTGTTCAGCAAGATAACGGCTTTACTCCTACGCCGGGCATTTCTCATGCGATTTTAACTTATAATCTTGCACATCAAGATAAATCAGATGGCATTGTGATCACGCCATCACATAACCCACCGCAAGATGGCGGTATCAAATATAACCCAAGCCATGGTGGTCCAGCGGAAGCGGAAATTACTCAACGAATTGAAGATAAAGCGAATCAATATATTGCGGCTAGGCTGCAAGGGGTAAAACGTTGTGCTAATTCGTTAGATAAAGTAAAGGCGGTTGATCTTGTACAGCCTTACGTTGACGATCTAGTGAACGTGATTGATATTGCTGCTATTCAAAAAGCAAATATTAAAATTGGTATCGATCCATTAGGCGGTGCAGGTATTGAATATTGGCGACGTATTGCCAAAACTTATCAACTCGATATGACGTTAGTAAATGAAACCGTGGATCCATCTTTTCAGTTTATGACGTTAGATAAAGATGGTGTCGTTCGCATGGATTGTTCATCCCCTTATGCGATGGCGAGCCTGTTAGCATTAAAAGATGATTATGATTTAGCCTTTGGTAATGACCCAGACTATGACCGTCATGGTATTGTTACCCCGCAAGGCTTAATGAACCCTAATCACTATTTAGCGGTTTGTATCGATTATTTATTCCGCCATCGTACTGAGTGGAAATCAGATGTTCAAGTGGGGAAAACACTCGTATCAAGCGCGATCATTGATCGTGTAGTTGCCGATCTGGGTCGCGATCTATGTGAAGTACCTGTTGGCTTTAAGTGGTTTGTTGATGGTCTATATGAAGGCCGCTTTGGTTTTGGTGGTGAAGAAAGTGCTGGAGCATCGTTCTTACGTAAAGATGGTACGCCTTGGTCGACCGACAAAGATGGTATTATTTTATGCCTGCTAGCGGCTGAAATTACCGCAGTCACGGGAATGAACCCACAGCAATATTACGATAAATTAGCCGCTAAACATGGTGCGTCAGAATACAACCGAATTCAAGCGGTAGCGAATACTGAGCAGAAAAATGTTCTGAAAAGTATGTCAGCTGAAATGGTGAGTGCCGATGAACTGGCTGGTGAGAAGATCACTGCGCGTTTAACACATGCTCAAGGTAATGGCGCTGCGATTGGTGGTCTTAAGGTAACGACTGAGAATGGTTGGTTTGCTGCTCGCCCATCGGGGACCGAAGATATTTATAAAATTTACTGTGAAAGTTTCAAAGGTAAAGACCATTTAAAGCGAATTGAACAAGAAGCCCAAGAAATTGTGAATCAAGTATTTGCTAATGCGGGTTTATAAGTTCAATCGTACTAGATAGTGGTCGGCATAATCCAATGCTGAAAAAGTAGCGGGGCTGTAATGGTCTCGCTTTTTTATATTTTAAGCCCGAGCATGTGGCCATTCATTTGGTAATACAAACCAAAAGTCACCAGATTGGCTCTGACAATGTACAAATTCTTGTCCTATTTGCTTTAATTGTGGCGAATTCGTTTCTTTTCCTGTTAACCATTGGCCTTTTTTTAATATATACAATGGTTCATTGATATTGCTTAAGTCATCAGCGTAGCACCAGTAGCCATAGTCTTGAGACTGTTCGATGGGATAGCCGAGACAGCTGGTTGGTGTGGGTTCATCTCGAAAAGGGTTAATATACAAACGTCCTTGCATTAGTAATTTAGGCTTAATATCACCTAGGTCTGGGTATTGTTGTTGAAAGCATGGGTGTTGAGACATGGTGAGCTGGTGGTTCAACATGTGTGAGAGTTTTAAATCTAATCGGTCGCGGCTATTTGGGCCATACCATAAACCATCAAATAAAAGATAAAACTTAATCGCTACCTCCCAATGTTCTGCAATCTCCGTTACGGTATTCTTGAGAACAAAATCTAAAGCACCAATAGTTTTTCCTTGATGGTTAAGCTGAATTTCTTCTGCCACAATTTGATAGTCAGGATGAGAGGCAAAATACTGGTGGCACAAGTGCTGATACCAAAAACCAAGACGAGAGTTTCCTGAATAGGGTAGCGGTTGAGGTGATAAATGTTGGCTGAATGGATTGTCAGCGAATTCAGCTTGATTAGGTTGTAATAGCGGCGAGTGATGTGACATCCAGTCGCTGATTTTTACAAATAGACTCTGTTGCTCCTGCAGAGGAATAGCATATTTTATCGACACTTAAGATTTATCCTTGTCTTGTTGAGCTTGAAGTCATTGATGATTGACTGTTATAACATGGCATTAATAGCAGAATGCGATCATTAAAAGGTTTAGATTATGAATAACCTACAATTAGAGACATTACTCAATCAAACTCTATCACCTCAATTAGTAAAAGACTATTGCCCTAATGGATTACAAGTTGAAGGAAAAGAAAGCGTCAAAAAAATTGTAACCGGTGTGACTGCATCGCAAGCTTTAATTGAAGCGGCAATTGAGCAAAAAGCCGATGCTATTCTGGTGCATCATGGTTATTTTTGGAAAGGCGAACCTCAGTCTATTATTGGGATGAAGGGGAAGCGAATTCGAACACTGATCCAAAATGATATCAATTTATATGCCTATCATTTACCGCTCGATATTCACCCACAATTGGGGAATAACGCACAGCTTGCTCAATTACTTGGTATTCAAACCCAAGGTGGTTTAGAAGGGCACCCGCAGTCGGTTGCCATGTACGGTTCGTTTAAAACACCGCTGTCAGGACAAGAGTTAAGTCAAAAAATAGGCACATTACTTAACCGTAAGCCATTGCATATTTCACCCGATGAGCAAGGTAAAGAAATTAAAACCATTGGTTGGTGTACTGGTGGTGGGCAGGATTATTTAGAATTAGCGGCTCAATTCGGTTTAGATGCGTTTATTTCAGGTGAAATATCTGAACGAACGACTTATATTGCTCGTGAATTAGGCATACATTATTTTGCTGCGGGTCATCATGCGACTGAGCGCTATGGTGTGAAAGCGCTAGGTGAATGGTTAGCACAAGAGCACAATTTTGATGTGACGTTTATTGATATTGATAACCCAGTCTAATCTCGTCCTCGAGAAACGAGAAACGAGAAACGAGAAACGAGAAACGAGAAACGAGAAACGAGAAACGAGAAAGCGAGCCTTAATAGCTCGCTTTTTTATTTATTATTTTCTTAAATTATACTATTCACGCTCTTGTAGAGGTTTGAAATCTCTACTCAATTTACCAGTATAAAGTTGGCGAGGGCGACCGATACGATTATTTGGATCATCATGCATTTCATTCCAATGCGCAATCCAACCAATGGTACGAGAAAGCGCGAAAATAACCGTAAACATTGATACCGGAATACCAATTGCTTTGAGGATAATACCGGAGTAGAAATCAACGTTAGGGTATAACTTTTTCTCAACAAAATATGGGTCAGAAAGGGCAATACGCTCTAATTCCATTGCCACATCCAGTAATGGGTCTTGAATATTAAGCTCAGAAAGTACTTCATGACATGAATCGCGCATTACTTTCGCGCGCGGATCATGGTTTTTGTAGACTCGGTGACCAAAGCCCATTAGGCGGAATGGGTCATCTTTATCTTTCGCGCGCTCAATATATTCAGGAATATTTTCAACACTGCCAATCTCTTCTAGCATTTTCAAGCATGCTTCGTTGGCACCGCCATGTGCAGGTCCCCAAAGAGAAGCAATACCAGCAGCAATACAAGCAAATGGGTTAGCGCCAGATGAACCAGCTAGGCGAACCGTTGATGTTGATGCATTTTGTTCGTGATCGGCATGCAGGGTAAAGATTTTATCCATCGCACGAGCGACTACTGGATTCACATTGTACTCTTCACAAGGGTTAGCAAACATCATGTGTAAGAAGTTACTTGCATAATCGAGTTCATTTCGAGGGTAGATGAATGGTTGACCGATTGAATATTTGTAACACATAGACGCAAGTGTCGGCATTTTAGATAACAAGCGGAAAGCAGTAATTTCACGGTGTGTCGCATTATTAATGTCTAATGAATCATGGTAGAAAGCCGCTAAAGCGCCGACGACGCCACACATCACTGCCATTGGGTGTGCATCACGACGGAAGCCATGGAAAAAGCTAGCGATTTGTTCGTGAACCATGGTGTGATCAGAAACGATTTTCTTGAATTTTTCATATTCAGCGCGTGTCGGTGCTTCGCCATAAAGCAAGATATAGCATACTTCTAAATAATCAGCATTGTTGGCAAGTTGGTCGATTGGGAAACCACGGTGGAGTAAAATACCTTTGCCACCGTCAATGTAAGTGATTTGGGATTCGCAAGACGCAGTAGCAAGAAAACCTGGGTCAAAAGTGAAATAACCGCTTGCACCTAATTTGCGAACATCCACTACATCAGGGCCATTTGTGCCGCTTAAAATAGGGAGCTCAATAGGTGCCTGACCTTCAATATGAAGGGTCGCTTTCTTATCCGCCATGACATTCTCCTTTGTAAATTATTTATCCATCCAGGATATTTTGTGTGTGGTTTTTGTACTCAGATTCATGTCCAAAGTCAATTATTCTACTTCGAAGTGTGTGCTGCTTATAGTTTTTCGTGTGGAAAAAGTTAAAAATATGTTCTATGTAGCATATTTTGTTACATGAATTGAATTTGTGTGTTAGCGGTCGTATAGTGCTAATGAAAATTTTGGTTAACGCCTTATTTTATCAGGGGTTTCGGAAGCTGCTCTCGGTGAGGTAGATGTTTAATTAACAAAAAAATTCATAGATAAACTGGGTGTTATGGACTGAAGTTGTTAATTAAATAGTTACAGGGTGTTTAACCAATTTATGTCAATAACTATAAATGTTCTGATTGGAACTGAGTGAGCACACCCGTGAAAGAAAGAAAGTCCAGACCAGTAAACCTAGATTTACAAACGATACATTTCCCGATCTCCGCAATCGCATCCATTGTGCACCGTGTTTCAGGTGTCATTATGTTTGTCTCTGTTGGTATCCTATTATGGCTACTTGCCACCTCTTTATCATCTCCGGTTGGTTTTTCACAAGCATCTAATTTTATTGATAGCTTTGTTGTTAAATTTATCTTATGGGGCATATTGACAGCACTTGCTTACCACATTTGCGGCGGTATTCGTCATTTGCTTATGGACATGAAGTATTTTGAAGAGAAAGAAAGCGGTGCGTTAAGCGCTAAAGCTGTTTTCGTGGTGACCGCTGTATTATCGGTATTAGCAGGAGTTCTTGTATGGTAAAGCACATTTCTTCATTCGGACGTAATGGAGTTCATGATTACCTCCTAATCCGCGCGACCGGCATCATCATGACACTTTATACCGTGTATATGGTGGGTTTTTTAGCATGTGGTCCGGATATCAATTACCTATCATGGCAATCGTTCTTTAGTGGCACTTTTACTAAAGTGTTTACGATGATTGCACTGTTATGTGTGCTGATCCATGCATGGATTGGCATGTGGCAGGTATTGACCGATTACATCAAACCAACCGCGGTACGTATTGCATTACAACTTATTGTCATCGTGACATTAATTGCGTACTTCTTCTCTGGTCTATTTATTCTGTGGGGTGTGTAAGTGAGTATTCCCGTTCGTGAATTTGACGCCGTAGTGATCGGCGCTGGTGGCGCTGGTATGCGCGCTGCATTACAAATTTCAGAGCAAGGCCTATCTTGTGCGTTGCTTTCTAAAGTATTTCCAACTCGTTCTCATACAGTATCTGCTCAAGGTGGTATTACTGTCGCTTTAGGGAACTCACATAAAGATGATTGGCAATGGCACATGTACGATACCGTTAAAGGTTCGGATTACATTGGTGACCAAAATGCCATCGAGTATATGTGTAAAAACGGTCCTGAATCGGTCATTGAATTAGAAAAAATGGGTTTACCGTTTTCTCGTTTTGAAGATGGCTCTATTTATCAACGTCCATTTGGCGGTCAATCAAAAGATTTTGGTGGTGAGCAAGCGGCTCGAACGGCGGCAGCGGCTGACCGTACTGGGCATGCGTTACTTCATACGCTTTATCAACAAAATATCAAACATAAAACCACGATTTTCTCTGAGTGGTATGCACTTGATTTAGTAAAAAATGAAGAGGGTGCTGTATTAGGTACCACTGCTCTTTGCATGGAAACGGGCGAGATTTGCTACTTCAAAGCAAAAGCAACCGTACTGGCAACTGGTGGTGCAGGTCGTATTTATCAATCAACGACCAATGCTCATATTAATACCGGTGATGGTGTTGGGATGGCGTTGCGCGCCGGTGTTCCAATGCAAGATATCGAAATGTGGCAATTCCACCCAACCGGTATTGCCGGCGCAGGTGTGCTCGTAACCGAAGGTTGTCGTGGTGAAGGTGGTTATCTTCTTAACAAAGATGGTGAACGTTTCATGGAGCGTTACGCACCGAATGCCAAAGATCTAGCAGGTCGTGACGTAGTAGCACGTTCAATGATGATTGAAATTCGTGAAGGTCGTGGCTGCGATGGTCCTTGGGGACCTCATATCAAATTGAAATTGGATCACTTAGGTAAAGAAGTATTAGATGCTCGTTTGCCAGGTATTCTTGAACTATCTCGCACCTTTGCTCACGTTGATCCGGTTAAAGAACCGATTCCCGTTATCCCAACTTGTCACTACATGATGGGTGGAGTTCCAACGCAAGTATCTGGTCAAGCGATTAAGCAAGATGCCAATGGGCAAGACCAAGAAGTTCAAGGTTTATTTGCTTGTGGTGAAATTGCCTCTGTATCAGTACATGGTGCAAACCGCTTAGGTGGTAACTCACTACTTGATTTAGTAGTGTTTGGCCGCGCAACAGGTTTGCATTTAGGTGAAACACTGGCACTTCAAGCTGAAACCCCAGAAGCAACAGAGGCTGATATTGAAGCTTCATTAGCTCGCTATAATCGTTGGGAAAACAGTACTGGCGGTGAAGACCCTGTACAGATTCGCAAAGATTTGCAAAGTTGCATGCAAAATAACTTCTCGGTATTCCGTGAGGGTGATGCGATGGCAAAAGGTTTAGAAGAGCTTAAAGCGATTCGTGAACGCCTGAAAAATGCTTACTTATCAGATAAATCAACTGAGTTTAATACCCAGCGTATTGAATGTTTGGAATTAGACAACTTAATGGAAACGGCATTTGCCACTGCGGTTGCGGCTAATTACCGTACGGAAAGTCGTGGTGCACACGCTCGCTTTGACTATCCAGATCGTGATGATGCGAATTGGTTATGTCACTCGATTTATAATCCTGAAACGGAAGAGATGTCTAAGCGTGATGTGAACATGCAGCCTGTGCTGCGTGAAGCCTTTCCACCTAAAGCCCGTGTTTACTAAGGGAGATTAAGCAAATGAAAGTAAATTTCTCTTTGTATCGTTATAACCCTGACGCTGACAAAAAACCTTACATGAAGGATTATGAGTTAGAAGTGGAAGAAGGTTCTGACATGATGGTGCTTGATGCGCTTATCTTATTGAAAGAACAAGATCCAACGATCTCATTCCGTCGTTCATGTCGTGAAGGTGTATGTGGTTCAGATGGCTTGAATATGAATGGTAAAAATGGTCTTGCGTGTATTACACCGTTATCAGCATTGCTTGGTAAGAGTAAAGTTGTGATACGCCCATTGCCTGGCTTACCTGTCGTGCGTGATCTTATTGTTGATATGGCTCAGTTTTATGATAATTATGCCAAGGTCAAACCCTATTTGATCAATGATAGCGAATTACCACCATCGCGTGAAAATTTACAATCACCAGAAGATCGTGCACATCTCGATGGTTTGTATGATTGCATTATGTGTGCATGTTGTACGACATCTTGTCCTTCATTCTGGTGGAACCCGGATAAATTTATTGGCCCAGCTGGTTTATTAGCAGCCTATCGTTGGTTAATTGATAGCCGAGATACGGCGACAGATGAACGTTTGTCAAATCTTGACGATGCATTTAGCGTTTTTCGTTGTCATGAGATAATGAATTGTGTCAGTGTTTGTCCTAAGGGGTTAAACCCAACCAAAGCGATTGGTCATATTAAAACCATGCTTATCAATCGTTCAGTATAAAAATTGCTCTAGGGCAAGGAAAGTCGGCCCAGCCTTACACTAGGCCGACTTACAATTAGGCATTTACTTACCGTAACCATTTATAGCTGAGTAAGTGTCGAAGCATAATTTGAAACCAAAAAAGGTTAAGGGAAAATATGCACAACGGCGTGATGAAGGCATGGCTCGAGTCTTCACACTTGGCTGGCGCCAATGCAACTTACGTAGAAGAACTCTACGAACTGTATCTTAGTGATCCCGATTTAGTCGGTGACGAATGGAAAGAGGTGTTTGATAACCTACCAGCAGAAGCTGCTGTGAATGGCGAGCAACCACACTCTCGTGTTCGTGACTACTTTAGACGATTAGCGAAAGAGACAAAGCATTACAATGTCCAAGTTAGTGATCCTGATGTCGATGCTAAACAAGTAAAAGTCTTGCAGTTAATCAATGCTTACCGTTTCCGTGGGCATCAAGCTGCAAATCTAGACCCTCTTAATATTTGGAAACGTGAATCAGTGGCTGAACTGGATCCTGCGTTTCACAATCTCTCTCCTGAAGACTTCCAAGAGTCATTTAACGTCGGTTCCTTTGCGGTAGGCAAAGACACCATGCCGCTGAAAGATATCTACGAAGCACTGAATAAAATCTATTGTGGTTCGATTGGTGCAGAATATATGCACATTACTAACACTGAAGAAAAGCGTTGGATTCAAGACCGCTTAGAATCAGTGGTAGGAGAAGGCACCTTTACCACAGAAGAAAAATCAACTTTCTTACATGAATTAACTGCAGCGGAAGGCCTTGAGCGTTATTTAGGCGCAAAATTCCCAGGAGCTAAGCGTTTTTCATTGGAAGGTGGTGATGCGTTAATTCCAATGACAAAAGAACTGATTCGCCATGCCGGCTCAAAGGGCATGCGTGAAGTTGTTATTGGCATGGCGCACCGTGGTCGCTTAAATATGCTAGTCAACGTATTAGGTAAGAAGCCACAAGATTTATTCGATGAGTTTGCGGGGAAACACGGTGACTCATGGGGTACGGGTGATGTGAAATATCACCAAGGTTTCTCTGCTGATTTCTCTACTCCAGGTGGAGATGTGCATTTAGCATTAGCATTTAACCCATCTCACTTAGAGATCGTCAACCCAGTGGTTATTGGTTCGGTACGCGCGCGTCAAGACCGTCTAAACGACAAAGATGGCAGCAAGGTATTACCAATCACCATTCATGGGGACTCAGCGATTGCTGGTCAAGGTGTTGTGGCTGAGACGTTTAATATGTCTCAAGCTCGTGGTTATCAAGTCGGTGGTACGGTTCGTATCGTCGTTAATAACCAAATTGGTTTCACGACATCCAACCCACGCGATATGCGTTCTACCATGTACTGTACTGATATCGCTAAGATGGTACAGGCGCCAATTTTCCATGTGAATGCCGATGATCCAGAAGCGGTAGCGTTTATTACTCGCATCGCATTAGATTACCGTAATACCTTCAAACGCGACGTTGTGATTGATTTGGTATGTTATCGCCGCCATGGCCATAACGAAGCCGATGAGCCAAATGCTACTCAGCCTTTGATGTATCAAAAAATTAAAAAACACCCAACGCCTCGTAAGCTTTATGCTGATGTGCTGGTTGATCGTAAAGATATTGAGCTAGAAACGGCCACTCAAATGGTCAATGAATATCGCGATGCGCTTGACCGTGGTGAAGTGGTGGTTAAAGAATGGCGCCCAATGGCACTGCATTCGGTTGACTGGACACCTTACCTTGGCCATGAGTGGAATGAAGAGTGGGATAGCCAAATTGATCCAACTCGCTTGTCTGATCTTGGTAAAAAAGCATGCCAATTCCCAGAAAGCCATAAGCTGCAAAGCCGTGTCGCTAAACTTTATAATGACCGCGTGTCTATGATCAGTGGTGATAAGCCAATTGACTGGGGTATGGCTGAAACATTGGCCTACGCAACCTTAGTGGATGGTGGTAAGCGTATTCGTATTACTGGACAAGACTCTGGCCGTGGTACTTTCTTCCATCGCCATGCCGTTTTACATGATCAAGAAACGGCGAGTACTTACATGCCACTTGCTCATGTTCATGACAAACAAGGCCCATTCCAAGTCTTTGACTCGGTGTTATCAGAAGAAGCTGTTTTAGCGTTTGAATATGGCTATGCAACCGCTGAACCCGGTGGTTTAACCATTTGGGAAGCTCAGTTTGGTGATTTTGCCAACGGAGCACAGGTTGTGATTGACCAATTTATCTCTTCAGGTGAGCAGAAGTGGGGCCGTTTATGTGGTCTGACAATGTTGTTGCCTCATGGTTATGAAGGTCAAGGCCCTGAGCACTCTTCAGCTCGTTTAGAGCGTTATTTACAGCTTTGTGCTGAACAAAATATCCAAGTAGTGGTGCCATCAACACCCGCTCAGGTTTATCACATGATTCGCCGTCAAGTTGTGCGTCCTATGCGTCGCCCATTGATTGTGATGTCACCAAAATCTTTGTTACGTCACCCTTTGTGTACTTCAACTCTTGAAGAACTTGCACAAGGTACATTCCAAGCTGCGATTCCAGAAATGGATGAATTAGAAGCGAGCAAAGTGAAACGTGTGGTGATGTGTTCAGGTAAAGTTTATTACGATTTACTTGAACAACGTCGTAAGAATGAACAAGACGATGTGGCAATTATTCGTGTTGAGCAACTTTATCCATTCCCTTATGAGGATGTGAGTAAAGCGATTGAGCAATATACCAATGTTGAAGATTTTGTTTGGTGTCAAGAAGAGCCTCAAAACCAAGGTGCATGGTATAGCAGCCAACACAATATGCGTTTTGCCTTACCAAATGGCGCAACTTTAAAATATGCAGGTCGACCAGCTTCTGCTTCTCCAGCCGTTGGTTATATGTCGGTACACTTAAAACAACAGAAAGCATTAGTGGATGATGCTTTGAATTTAGATTTTTAAGTGCAGTGGATTATTACTCCTAGTTAAATGAGCTAGAGATAAGGACTTTACAGATATGACAATTGAAATTCTGGTTCCAGATTTACCTGAATCCGTAGCTGACGCAACCGTCGCTACATGGCATAAACAACCGGGTGATTCCGTTCAACGCGATGAAGTACTGGTTGAAATTGAAACTGACAAAGTAGTGCTAGAAGTACCCGCTCCGGACGATGGAGTGTTAGAGGCTATTTTAGAAGAAGAGGGTGCGACGGTATTATCAAAGCAACTTTTAGCCAAATTAAAACCTGGCGCAGTTGCAGGTGAGCCAACTACTGATAAAGCAGAATCAACAGAAGCATCACCTGATAAACGTCATAAAGCAGCACTAAGTGAAGAATCGAATGATGCACTTAGCCCAGCGGTTCGTCGTTTATTAGCTGAGCACAACCTTGAAGCATCGGATGTGAAAGGTACAGGTGTTGGTGGACGTATTACGCGTGAAGATGTTGATGCGCACTTAGCGAAAAAATCATCTAAAAAACCAGCGGCTGAAGCGCCTCAAGTTGAAGCACCAGCAGCGGCTCGTACAGAAAAACGTGTACCGATGACGCGTTTGCGTAAAACAGTGGCAAATCGTCTACTGGAAGCAAAAAACTCAACGGCAATGCTAACTACGTTTAACGAAGTGAACATGAAACCGATTATGGATCTTCGTGCTCAATATAAAGACCAGTTTGAGAAGCGTCATGATACGCGCTTAGGCTTCATGTCTTTCTACGTTAAAGCCGTGACAGAAGCGTTGAAGCGTTACCCAGAAGTGAACGCTTCTATTGATGGCGATGACATCGTGTATCACAACTACTTTGACATTAGCATGGCGGTTTCTACCCCTCGTGGCTTGGTGACGCCAGTGTTGAAAGATTGCGATACTTTAGGCTTTGCAGATATTGAGAAAGGCATTAAAGAACTGGCGATTAAAGGTCGTGATGGCAAGTTGCAAGTTGAAGATTTGATGGGCGGTAACTTCACTATTACAAATGGTGGTGTATTTGGTTCATTAATGTCGACACCAATCATTAACCCACCTCAAGCGGCAATTTTGGGTATGCACAAAATCCAAGATCGCCCAATGGCGGTAAACGGTAAAGTGGAAATTTTACCAATGATGTATCTTGCATTGTCTTACGATCACCGTCTAATTGATGGTCGTGAATCCGTTGGTTTCTTAGTAACGATTAAAGAGTTACTGGAAGATCCTGCTCGCTTATTACTTGATATCTAAAACTGATACTCGAGTAAGCAATAAACTGGGTAGTTGTGCATCTACTGCTACCCAGCCTTAAATCAATAGAAAAAGTACACCTACATAAATAATGGCATTCCCTTACTTAAAATAAATGCCAATGGAAATAATAAATCCTCACGGATAATGAAATGGAAATAGCACAATGAATTTGCATGAATATCAAGCTAAACAGCTGTTCGCTGAATTCGGATTGCCAGTACCGGAAGGTTACGCTTGCAATACTCCTCTTGAAGCCTATGAAGCAGCAGGGCGTATAACGACTGCTAAAAAAGTAGTTAAATGTCAGGTGCATGCTGGTGGCCGCGGTAAAGCTGGCGGTGTAGAATTGCATGATACTAAAGATGGCGTAAAAGAATTTGCTCAAAAGTGGCTAGGTAAAAACTTAGTGACTTACCAAACGGATGCGAATGGTCAGCCTGTGACTAAAATCTTAGTTGAAGAAGCATCTGATATCGCTAATGAGTTATACCTAGGTGCAGTCGTTGACCGTGGCACACGTCGTATCGTGTTTATGGCATCAACGGAAGGCGGTGTAGAAATTGAAAAAGTGGCGGAAGAAACGCCAGAACTTATTCATAAAGCTGCGATTGATCCTTTAGTTGGTCCACAGGCATATCAAGGTCGTGAGCTTGCTTTTAAACTTGGTCTTAAAGGCAGTCAAATCAAGCAATTTACCCAGATCTTCATGGGTCTTGGTAATATGTTTGCTCAATATGATTTAGCCTTGCTTGAGATTAACCCTCTAGTGATTACTGGTTCTGGTGATTTACTGTGTCTAGATGGCAAAATCAACATTGATTCAAATGCGATGTACCGCCAACCTAAACTGCGTGAAATGCACGATCCATCTCAAGAAGACGAGCGTGAAGCACATGCCGCTAAATATGAGCTTAACTACGTTGCTCTAGATGGTAATGTTGGTTGTATGGTTAATGGTGCGGGCCTAGCAATGGGCACAATGGATATCGTTAATTTACACGGTGGTAAGCCTGCAAACTTCCTTGATGTAGGTGGCGGTGCAACCAAAGAACGTGTTGCGGAAGCATTTAAGATCATCTTATCTGACACCAATGTAAAAGCGGTTCTAGTGAATATCTTCGGTGGTATCGTTCGCTGTGACATGATTGCAGAAGGTATTATTGGCGCAGTGAAAGAAGTCGGCGTTGAAGTACCCGTAGTGGTTCGTCTTGAAGGAACGAATGCTGAACTAGGTCGTGAAGTATTAGCGAAATCTGGTTTAGATATCATTGCAGCAACATCTCTTAAAGATGCAGCAGTTCAAGTAGTTAAAGCGGCGGAGGGCAAATAATGTCAGTACTAATTAATAAAGATACCAAAGTTATTTGCCAAGGTTTCACTGGCGGTCAAGGTACGTTCCACTCAGAGCAAGCTATTGCTTATGGAACACAAATGGTGGGTGGTGTATCTCCTGGCAAAGGTGGTACTGAGCATCTAGGCCTTCCTGTATTTAATACCGTTCGTGAAGCAGTTGAAGCAACTGGCGCAACGGCGACGGTTATCTACGTACCGGCTGCATTTTGTAAAGATGCGATTTTAGAAGCGATTGATGCAGGTATTGAGCTCATCGTTACTATTACAGAAGGTATTCCGACGCTTGATATGCTTGACGTAAAAGTGAAGCTTGAAGAAACGGGCGTGCGTATGATTGGTCCTAACTGCCCAGGTGTGATTACTCCAGGTGAGTGTAAGATTGGCATCATGCCAGGTCACATTCATAAGCCTGGCCGAGTAGGTATCGTTTCACGTTCAGGTACGTTAACGTACGAAGCGGTTAAACAAACAACGGATGCAGGTTTTGGTCAATCAACTTGTGTTGGTATCGGGGGTGATCCAATTCCGGGCACTAACTTTATCGACGTATTAGAGATGTTCCAAAACGATCCAGCAACCGAAGCAATCGTGATGATTGGTGAGATCGGTGGTACTGCAGAAGAAGAAGCAGCAGCTTATATTAAAGCGAATGTGACTAAGCCTGTCGTCTCTTACATTGCGGGTGTTACTGCGCCTCCTGGTAAGCGTATGGGTCATGCAGGTGCGATCATCTCTGGTGGTAAAGGTACTGCGGAAGATAAATTTGCAGCACTTGAAGCCGCTGGTGTGAAAACCACTAAGTCTTTGGCAGAAATTGGCGATGCGCTAAAAGAAGTGACTGGCTGGTAAGTCTTTCATTTCAGATTGTTTTATATTTAAAGGTCATCTTCGGATGGCCTTTTTTATTGGAACGACAAGCATTAAGCGTTACAGTTGAAATGTGGAATATTACTCTCACTAAAGGAAGAATTATGTTTAGTCATATTATGCTCGGTTCAAATGATCTTGAAGCATCTAAAAAGTTTTACGATGCGATTTTGGGAACGTTAGGTTATGAGCCGGGGGTTATTAGAGGCGATAGCTGTGTTTATGCGACACCAACGGGTGTGTTTATTTTAAAAACGCCACTTAATGGTGAGCCAGCTACACACGGTAATGGTTCAACATTTGGCTTTGCTATTAAAACGCCAGAATTAGTTCATGCTTGGCATGAGGCAGGAGTAGCAAATGGTGGTACGCCATGTGAGAACCCTCCGGGAGAACGTAATGGCCCAGCAGGTCGTTTGTACCTAGCTTACCTTCGCGATCCTTCAGGTAATAAGTTGTGTGGGACACACCGTTTAACTTAAAAACCAAGCTGTCGTATTTTGCGCGCCGCCATTGTTAAATCATGGGCGGCGCTTTTTATCATTCAGCAATGGTTTCGTGCATCACGGACACTTTGACAACATAAGCTTTTCTGGGCTGCCCGCCTTAGAAAACTGTAAGCTCCATACATATTTCCCAGATATCGGGAGTAAAGCAGCAGTGTCTTTACCGTAACCACCGTATTTTAAATGGCTAGTTTGGCCTGATTGGACTTCTAATTCAGCCGCGGTAAATTGGGGGTTCCAATCTTTGCTAGCGTACTGCATACGATAACTACCAGCTTGTTCATCTACAACCACTTGATACACGCCACGCCCTTTATATTCAAATTGTCGATTGGCGACATGTTGCCAACCAGAATCAGAAAAATCACCGACCACATATAGCGGTTTATCAATAGGACCACTTTCTTGTAAGCTAGGGTTGTTGCACTGTGCCATAAAACCATTCCCCGTTAATTGGAGAGCCGGTTTGGCTGTGACGAGTTTTCCAGGCTGCTTAATTGATAAAAATTTAGCCTCAAAAGGAGTGAGTGTAATATCATAATTCTTATCGTTAATCGTAAATTTTTCTTTGGTTAACATATCCACTAACTGACCAGTTGAGCCGATTTGTTGTGCTGCTAAATGTAATGTTTGTGGCTTATCTGAAGTACTGACCATAAAAACCATCGATTGATTTTGGTAACGTTTATGATCGATATAGACATCGTGATTGGCGAGCACCGATACACGCTCTCCTTGTGATAGGATAGGGTTCTGAGCGCGTAATTGCATTAATTCGCTCACTTGATGTTTGAGTTTACGTTGCTTGTCATTAAGAGCTGTGGTTACGCCATCGATTTTGGCACTAGAACGAGAAACGTGATCGTCGCACCAGCCTTGTGCTGCACAAATGTCACTTGGCACTTTATCGGAAAAATTAGACACTTCATCGGCAATTTCATCCCCATAATATAAAGTAATTGGCCCGGTGTAGGCGGTCATGAAACTGAACGCAGCAAGGTGTCTTTGCCAATATGATTCATCTTTAGGTTGAGCAATATAGCCACGTTGTAATAAGTCCCCAAAACGAACTAAATCGTGATTGCCTAGCATTAAGTTTGGACGAGCATGATTAGGATATAATGTCTGTAAATCCATGCCTTGAGCCAGCCAATCTCCACCTTTACCGCCATTGCCATTTTCATTAACCGCAAAAGTTTCAACTAAGCGATAACGCATTGGAAAATCAAACGCTGAACACAACGCCGGGTTTTCATTGCTACCGTACCCATGTTTACTAATAAAGTTTTCATTATTCCAAATCTCCGCCACCATGTAGCCTAATGGGTGGACGGACTCTCCATGTTGATTGATATATTCGACGCTTTTTGAGGCTTGCAGTACGGTTTTTCTAAGCTCGATCCAGTCTTGAGTTGGAACCTGATAAGCTTGGTCTAATCGCCAACCGTCGATTTTAAGTTGTTCGATCCAATAACTCGCCACTTCCTGATAAAAAGGTAAACTTGCGGGATAATCAACGGGGTTGGAGTTACCTTGAGGGAGTCGCCCCTTTGGTGACGGAATAATATTGGTTTTGTGGTGACCAAAAACACCATCAAAAAAGATATACAAACCGCGTCTATGAGCTTCATCCACTAGCGTTTTTGCTTGTTCCAATGTGCCAAATTTGGGGTCAATTTGAAAATAATTACTCGTAAAATAGCCGGTGGCATCTAATTTATCATCCCACTGAGATTGCCCATCAATAGGTAGAGAAGTAAAAATAGGGGTGAGCCAAATCGCGTTTACATTAAGTGATTGAATATAATCTAAAGAATCAATAATGCCTTGCAGATCGCCACGATGGTGGCTGGTGCCATATCCGTTGTCATAATTGGCTTTAGGATCGCCATCGACAAAGCTTTCCACCATTATTTGATAAATTCGTAAATTATTAGTTTGCTGCTCTGATGGAATATGGCATTCAACAGAATAGGGTGAAGGATTTGAATGTGAGGGCGCGCAAAGTAAGCTAAACCCTAAGATACTTGCGATGATGGGGTAGGCAGGTTTAATCATAATGACCTCTAATTTTGGTAAGGTAAGATCATTATTAAACAGAGCAAAGGGCTTGAAACCCTCCTTATAATTATATCTTTAGGCGTAGAGCAACAGGCTGAGAGAGGAAAGTCACATAAGGAGTAAGTCGTGATGTAATATTAGAAAGCCAAGAGTGATATTCTGCCGACTCTTGGCTTTTTGGTGATGCTATTCGTGGCTTGAAACATCGCTCTCAGACAAATTAACCTCGATGCGGTTTTAATTGACTGAGCATAAACATCGCTGCCGCTGAAATAACCACAGATGGACCTGCAGGTGTATCGTAAAACCAAGATAATGATAAACCACCTAATACTGATACTATTCCAATACAAGAGGCACCGATAGCCATTTGTTCTGGTGTGCGAGCAAAGCGTCTTGCGGTAGCTGCAGGGATAATCAATAACGATGTGATGATCAGGGCGCCAACAAACTTCATACCGACCGCAATGACTAGGCCGACTAATAGCATCAACACCACTCGGATTAACGGGACATTAATGCCTTCAACGCTAGCGAGCTCTTCACTGATAGAGGTCGATAGTAATGAGCGCCAAAAAAAGATTACCAAGGCCATAATCACGGCCCCACCAAGGTAAATAAAGGTGAGGTCTGAAGGGCCAATGGCGAGCAAATCACCAAATAAATAACTCATTAGATCAACGCGAACATTGTCTAAAAAACTTACCGCGACTAAGCCTAAAGATAAAGAGCTGTGAGCGAGAATGCCGAGTAAAGTGTCAGTGGCAATCACTTTTTGTTCTTGTAGGGCGGCGAGTAATACGGCAAGCCCAAGACAACACACGACTAGCGCAAGATATAAATTAATATCGAGTAAGAAACCCAGTGCTAAACCCAGTAATGAAGCGTGTGCCAGAGTATCGCCAAAATAAGCCATCTTGCGCCAAACCACTAATGACCCTAATGGGCCAGCAATTATCGCGATGCCTAATCCCGCTAAAATAGATGGTAATAAAATATCAAACATTACTTAGTGTCCACGCTTTTGCTGAGTAGTAGAATGATGAGCACAGCTATTATGTGAGCAGGCTTCTGGGTCACCTTCGACCGCTTCGCCAGAAAGATCGTGATGATGGTGATGGTCATGGTGATAAAACGCTAAGGTATCTTTGGCCGTTTGACCAAACATGGCAATGTACGAAGGATGCTTAGTGATCGCCTCCGGAGCACCAGAGCAACATATATGGTGTTGTAAGCAAATGACTTCATCGGTTTGAGCCATCACTAAATGCAAATCATGAGAAACCATAAACACGGCACAGCCAAAGCGTTGTCGAATAGAGTTTATCAAGGTATATAAATCAATTTGACCTTGAACATCCACCCCTTGAGCGGGTTCGTCTAATACTAATAAGTCAGGGCGCTGTAATAACGCTCGCGCGAGTAATACACGCTGATTTTCACCGCCAGAAAGTTTATGCATATCATTGTTATGCAGGCTTTCTGCGCCCACTAAACGTAGCGACTCCATACGTTCATTAACACTGTAACGCCCAGCGAGCTTTAAAAAGCGATCAACCGTTAATGGCAAGCTGTCATTTAAACGCAATTTTTGAGGAACATAACCAATGCGCAGTTTGTGGCTTCGAGTAATGGTGCCTGAATCGTATTTGATTAGCCCTAGCATGATTTTGACTAAGGTTGATTTCCCTGCGCCATTCGGACCAATGAGCGTTGTGATTTCACCTTTTTTAATGGTGAGATTGATGCTATCGAGTACCGACTTATCGTTAAATTTAACAGAAATATTGTCGAGTCGAATTAATTCAGACATTGCTAACCAACTTGATGATGTGTAATGTTATATAGTAACATTATAAAAAATGATTACTACGATTATCAATTACATGATTGATATGAAAATTTTAGCTATCGAGTGATTGATACCAGTGGCTTAAACAATTGGTATAATATTCATTCTAATTTGGAGAAACACATGCGACGCATTTTATCACAAGCATGGATCGCGGTTGTAATGATATTTAGTCTTGCTTCAATGGCGGTTTGGTCAAAAACAGACGCTAGTTCATTGACGGTAATGACATCGATAAAACCACTGCAATTGATCACTCAAGAGCTAACCAAAGGCGTTGCAAATACCGAGGTTCTATTGGCGAATAATACTTCTCCTCATGATTATGCATTAAAACCTTCTGATGTTCGTAAATTGAAATCGGTTGATTTATTTATTTGGGTCGGTCCTGGGTTAGAGTCATTTTTAGAAAGTGTATTAGAAGGGAGTGACAATACATTACAGCTGGATCAATCGTCGCAAATAGAAAAAATCGTATACGATGAACATGCAGAACACGATGATCACGACCATGCCGCGCATGAACATGAACATGAACATGACGATGGGCATCATCATCATGGTAATTATAACCCACATTTATGGTTAGGCCCTGTGCAAGCTCAACAGATGGCAAAAGTGATTTCAGATAAATTGATTGCCATCGATCCTGAACATCAACAACAATATGCACAAAACTACGCGGAATTTACACAGCATCTGAATACAACTATCGCAGAAGTGAAGCAAAAAATCGCGCCAGTGCAACATAATGGGTATTATGTTTTTCATGATGCATACAGTTATTATGAAGATTATTTTGGCTTAAACCATTTAGGCGCTTTTACCGTGTCACCCGATCGTCGCCCTGGTGCAAAAAGCTTAATTGCCATTCGTAATGCCCTAAAGACCGATGAAGTTTATTGTGTATTTGCTGAACCTCAGTTTACCCCAGCGGTCATTGATTCAGTGACACGTGGCACGAATGTTAAGCATGGTGTATTAGACCCGCTTGCAACGGACTACCAAGTAGAACCCGGCGCTTATTTTCAATATTTACAAGATTTAGGGACCAGCTTTAGTCAGTGTCTCACACGCTAAGGATTCTTTTTGTACCATTCTCAACAACAGGTTGATGTAAAAAAGCAGCTTCGCTTTCGGGCGTGGCTGTTTTTTCTATTATTACCAGTTATGGTCGTTGTTTCTTTTGCTTTTATCTTTCCTAACCCCTTCTTTTCATTATCCACGTCATTTTATTTCAATAATATACAAAACACTTTTTCAGAAGCGGTGTTGGAACGTGATGATCCTAACCTGACATTAGAAAAAGATGCCATCGATCAACAACAAATACAGCTGACTTATAGCCATAAAGTTAAGTCCGGTGAAACGCTTGCGGATATTTTTAAACTTTACGGTTTAAACAACGACGATTTGCTTTCGATGATCAAGGTCCGTCCTCAAGCGATCCCTCTACTTAATGGACAGGTCGTTGAATGGAAACAAGATGGTTCAGGTCGCTTACTGTCGATGCAAATTCACCGAAGCGTTCGTTTAAGTAGCTTATATATAAAAGAAAAAAATCAATTTGTGTTTAAACCTTTACTTACTACGTCGGAAACAAAATTATCGATTGTAGAGGGAAGGGTTGGGCGAAATTTTTATCAAAGTGCCCGAGCGATTGGATTAACGCGAGACCAAATTCAGACCATTGCAACGGCGCTATATTGGCAAGTAGATGTCACTTCACCTGTGACGATAGGGGATAAATTTGCAATTGAGTTAGAGCAAAATATCATTGGTGATGAAACGGTTGGATTAGGTAAAGTGATGGCAATCCGTTATCAACATAGAGGGAATGACATTCAAGTTATGCGTTTTAATGATGGCCATTTTTATTATGCTAATGGCATGAGTGTTGAAAAATCGCTTGATAGATTACCTTTACAACGTTCCTACCCTGTGAGCTCTGAGTTTAATCCTCATCGTTTAAATCCAGTGACTCACCAATATGCACCACATTATGGAACAGATTTAGCGACACCGATTGGAACCACAGTATACGCAACCGGTGATGGCGTAGTGAAAAAAGTTGGCGATCATCCTCTGGCAGGAAAATATATCGTGATTAGTCATGGTCGTGTTTATAGCACTCACTTTTTCCATTTGAGCCAGTCGCTAGTCAAAGTAGGCGATAAGATAAAAAGAGGGCAAAAAATCGCCTTAACCGGTAATACGGGGCGCTCGACGGGGCCTCATTTACATTATGAATTACGCCAAAACGGCCAACCGATTGATGCAATGTTAGCACCTTTGCCTACCCAAAAGATGATTCCTGCTTCACAACGGCATGAGTTTATACGACAAATAAAAGTTCGAATGTCAGCACTCTACATTTAATGTTAAAGGTAAACTTTTCAAGTATTTCTATTGTGAGCTCTCGCTTTTCTAAGCATTAACTATGATTAATATGCACTGGATCACCAACATATTAATTGTCGCAAAATATCTGTTTAAATTGATGACCAGTGTGCCATAATTTTAATGTGTTCCGCTTTGTAACCTTTAAGGTAGCTTGTGACTTCGCGTATTTCTCGGTTTTTAGCATTGGCTTTTATCTCTTTTTCGGCCAATGCCATAGAAACAGATTCCATTTTCTATTCTTTGCCCAGCCAAACACAGGGGCATTTTTTAACAGCTAAAAAACTCTTTCCTAATGAAAAAGGAGGGGTTTGGGTTCAAGATATCCAAAATCAAGTTTACTACTTTGATGGTCAACATTTTTCACTTCTTCCAGGTCGAGCATTTAACCACGACATAAACCAAATAACTTATGCATCAGGATACTTTTGGTATATTGATAGTGGGCGCTTACTTAAAATAGATAGATCGGGTCATAAAGACGTTGTATTTGAAGCCAGTAATCAAGAAACTTTTCAAACCATTGGTCAATCGGAGCAAGTTGTTTGGCTATATGGAAGTCATTATTTTCATACTTTTGACACACGCACTGGTCAGCAAACGTCTATTCCGGTTTCTCAAATCACCCAAGGTTCAACAAGTGAAAATGAAGGCATTATTAGTGCTATTTTAGTGGCGGGGAAATGGGTGGTAGCAACGCGCCAATCCATCTTCTACGTAGAAAAACATAGAATTCGACGAGTGCTCGCTCAACACTTTTCAAATATTAATCAATTAGCCTACGACCAACGTAATTTACGTTTGTTAGTTGGGACGCAAAGTGGATTGTTTAGCCTTAATATGGCAACAATAAACCCTGAGTTGGAACCCGTCGTTTCTGGGCAAATACAAACCATTTTAATCACTCCGGATGATTATTGGATTGGAACAAAGCAAGGTTTTTATGTTTACCAGTTTGAGAATAAATCGCTTAAACATATTTATGCCAGCTACCAAGACGACTTTGCTTTATCAAATAACAATATTATGGGGCTTAGTGCGGATAATAACGGCGGAGTTTGGGTTGCCACTGCAAAAGGCATCAATTATTACTCGCAAACCAGTAGCTTGTTTAAGCGAGTACGCTTTGGTCGAGAACGTTACAACTTACCTTATGTACATATTAACGATGTACTTATGATGAATGATCATTCGGCATGGTTGGCCAGCAACCTAGGCTTATTTAAAGTAACAGCAAGCCTAGGTGATAATAAAGAGAACCAAGTTGAAAAAATATTAGAGTACAACGTTTCTCATATTAGCCAATTTGAACACATATTATGGTTAAGTCATGATGATAAATTGATACGGTTTGATACTCATTCTGGTATTGCAGTTGTTATTCGTAAACACAATAAATGGTCAGGAAGAGATATTACCCATCTTGTGACAGATGAGGCCGGCAATGTTTGGATTTCTACCGAGATTGGCTTATATCGTTATTCTCCTCAGCAAAAACACACCGATGAGTTCGGGCTGGAATGGATGGTTGATCAATACGGCCCATCGACAATCACAAGTCTTTATCCGGGAGCGGGTGGAAAACTCTGGGTGGGAACGGATCACGGAGTTTATCAATACAGTCATCAAGAAGTGACTTTTGATGCAAGAAGCTCCGACTATGGCGCGGTCACCTCAATCAGTGAGTCTGCCGAAAAACAAGTGTGGAGTGCGAATAATTATGGGCTGTTGAATATGAAAGAGGGAGCCTTTAGTGCTCAAAAAGTTCGCCTACCTCATTCAAATAGTATTCCTCTTTGCGTTATTGGATCGAAGCTTGGTACGTGGGTGACAACGACCAAAGGCATTCAATATTATGATCATGATGCGGTGCTTTCTCGTCATTTTTCAGAGCCATTTGGCCTTGTGACGAATGAATTTTTACCGAATGGCTGCAGCTTATCTCCCAGTGGAAAAACGTTAGTATTAACTTCTCGACTCGGCCTTGTCTTTGTTTCAACCGATACCTTAATCCATACCGACCTACCGACCAACAATGTACTTGTTGGAGAGTTGCAAGTGGATCACTCTGTTGTAACGATCGCACCGAAAACCAATAGCGATTTGCATATTAATTATGGACGTTCGATCAGTGTGCTATTTGGTATTTTACCTAATTTTGAAGTTCCACAAGTGCAGTACCGTTTACTCGGCAGTGATAAAGATAATTGGGTTGAGTTCCAAGGTTCACAATTAACCTTTGAGCATCTCGAACCAGGACGTTATACCTTAGAGTTGAAAACAATCTCCCAGGTAGGCACCAGTCAGAGTGGTGCTCAATACGCTTTTGTTATCGACAAGCCTTGGTATTTATTGCCTATAACTATGATTATTTTTGCTATTTTCATCATTTGTAGCATTGTTATCGGGATAGCATGGCGCTCTAAGGTTATGGTGAAAACGAATTCGAGACTGAGGCGCCTTATAAATCTTAAAACTCAGCAACTAAGGCATCAAAGTCAGTTGTTGGTCAGCAGTAATATGCAACTGAGGAAGCAAGCTCAAACAAGGCGAATATTAGTGGCAGATCGCATTGATAAAGCGAAATCGACACTGGTCGAGTTGAAGCAATATTTAAACGCTAGTGAATCGCTTATTCATTCACAGATTTTAGATCATACAGAACAAGCATTAGAGCCTTTAGACCAAATTATTGCCTTGTTTGCCAATAAAAAACAAGAATGTACTGTGTTTGATGGGTTGGTTGTTTCATTTGTGATCAAAGCGGTAATAAAAGGATGGCAACAAGAAGCCGATAAGGTTGGTGTGACTATTTTAGTGGAAGATAGTACGCAAGGCTGCTTGATTAAGGTGAAACATTTCAATCTTGATATGATTTTAAACACCTTAATGGCAAGCGCATTAATTCGTTCCGATGCCAATCAAATCATTCATTTATCGGCCAAACTTTACGATGGTAGACTTCGGATTTCTATTGAAGATACTGGCGAAGGTGTGTCGGAAGAAGAAATACAAGCTTTCGAAGCCCAAGAGTTTGGGCTTGCTGTGATTGAACATAAATTTACATTATCGGATACCTCACTTTCTGCGATTGCTCAAATGGCAGAGCACAGCGGAGGACACTTTGATTTCCACTATAACCAATTGACTCATAAAACACGGGTATCGATTTCATGGCCGATTGAGAACTGCATACCCTCGGCTAACCATACTCCTGCGGAACTTGCAGGTTACACTAAACCGTCGGAAAGAGATCAAGCACAGCGCGCTTACTCGACTAAAAAACGTAATAATCAGGTTCAAAGTGAGTGGCTTGATAAAGTTTATCAGTTGGTCGAAAAACATTACCCAGACCCTGATTTTAGTACTTGTCATGCCGCGAAGATGCTGTTTGTTTCGGAGAGAAGCTTACAAAGAAAATTTAAATTGTTATCTGGCGGTTCTTTTATGGACTATGTGACCAAGGTTCGTTTAGAGAAGGCTTGTGAGTTATTAATTGCAGGAGAAAAAATTTCGGATACTGCGTTTGAAACGGGCTTTAATGATCCTTCTTATTTTAGCCAACGGTTTAAACATTATTTTGGCTTATCACCATCTAAGTTCATCGAAAACTCAATGGGTTAGTATACCAAGCAACTAACCTTGCTTAAGTGCGATTGAATATAAGTCTGGTTGGCTGGCTAAAAGAATAACGCTCATATAATCAGATAAGGGCACGTTGCTTAAAACAACGTGCCCTTATCTATGAATAAAAAAAACGTGACATAACCGGGGGGATCATGTCACGGGTGTAATGACACCTTCGCTTGCTGCCGGAGTGTATTGATAGACAATACACATCAGGAATAAAAGGGTTGAATAACATGTCGTTATCGATAGATGTATTTATACGGGATTCAACTTATTTTTCGTATAAAAATAACGACAATCGGGTATGAGATTAGCGACAATCGATGGGTTTTTCTATTATTGTTTTAAATATCAATGACTTGTGCTTTATTTGTGATAGTGGAAATAACGCTTATTTTTTGCCATTGACGTTTTTAACGGAGTGGGTGTTACTTAAAAATGACGTTTTTAACGTAGGGTTATTTATGTTTTTAGACCAATAAAGTTGCGAGCCAACAATCATGTCACTTCGTTTTAAGCTAAGTTGAAAATAGTTTTACAGCTATCAACACTAATTTGATGTATAGCAAAAAAACTTACTGACATAGAGAGTATTATTGGTGAAAATAGTAATAGTTATCATTAAGAGTCTGACTGAGATATGAAATTAAGCGAATTACAGATAGGGCAAACGGCCAATATCGTTAATCTCAATGCATTAGCAAGTGATATTAGGAAGAAGTTGATGATCATGGGAATGCTACCTAATACTCAGGTGACGCTCATTCGTAAAGCGCCAATGGGCGATCCATTACAAGTTGAAGTCAGAGGTGTGTCACTTGCTATTCGTGGTCAAGTGGCTGCTGCGATTGAAATTGGGAACGTACAATGAGTTTTAAAATTCTGACGGTTGGAAACCCGAATAGTGGTAAAACGACACTTTTTAACAGTTTAACCGGTGCGAAGCAGCACGTAGGAAACTGGGCTGGGGTTACGGTTGAGAAAAAAACCGGTCTCTTTGAGCACAAAGGACATACTTTCAGTTTGACGGACTTACCTGGGATATATTCGCTTGATAGTGCGAATGATGCCAACAGTATCGATGAATCCATCGCTTCATCGGCTATCTCCTCTATGCCTGCTGATTTGATTATTAATGTCGTGGATGCAACCAGCTTAGAACGCAGTTTGTATATGACATTACAATTGCGTGAGCTTGGCCGCCCGATGGTGGTGGTATTAAATAAGCTGGATGCATTGCACCGTGAGAGACAAGAAATTGATGTCGAGGCATTATCTAAAAAACTCGGTTGTCCTGTTTATATTTTATCTGCCATTAATAAAAAGCAAGTGTCGGTCTTCAAAGAAGATTTATATGACCTGTTACAACATCCAGAAGCGACTCGACTCGATGGGTTGGCTCTACATTATGGTGAGCAGATAGAAGCGGCGGTGGCGGAGTTAAACGATTTGTGGCCACAAGATGGAATAATTTTACCGAGAGCGATGTCTATTCGAGCTTTAGAGCAAGATGGTTTAGTGATGGATAAACTCTCATCATCACAAACAGAGCACTGCGCTTCCCTATTAAGCCGTTTAGACGCAGAGTTGGATGTTGATCTTACTATCACTACCGCAAAATATGACTACTTACACCAATTGTGCCAGCAAGTACGACGTTCGGAATCGGCATTGACGAAAAGCTTTACTGACAAACTTGACGTCGTTGTCTTGAATAAATGGTTGGGTATCCCGATTTTCTTTTTCATCATGTATTTGATGTTCATGTTCTCGATTAATATCGGTAGTGCTTTCATTGATGTCTTTGACATTGGTGTTGGAGCTATTCTTGTTGATGGTGGACACTACTTGCTTGATAACCACTTACCTATTTGGCTGGTGACTGTCTTGGCTGATGGCCTCGGTGGCGGTATCCAAACCGTTGCGACGTTTATTCCGGTGATTGCTTGCTTGTATTTATTTCTCTCTTTGTTAGAAAGTTCAGGCTATATGGCTCGAGCGGCTTTTGTATTAGACAAAGTGATGCAGAAAATCGGTCTGCCCGGTAAAGCATTTGTTCCTTTAATCTTAGGGTTTGGCTGTAATGTTCCTGCCATTATGGCCACTCGCACCATGGATCAAGAGCGTGAGCGTAAGCTATCAGCTGCTATGGCTCCATTTATGTCATGTGGGGCGCGGTTACCGGTTTATACTTTATTTGCAGCGGCTTTCTTTCCAAATAGTGGCCAGAATGTTGTCTTTGCTTTGTACCTATTAGGTATATTGGCGGCGGTGTTTACGGGAATGTTGCTAAAGAAAACCTTGTACCCTGGTAAGAGTAGTAGCTTCATTATGGAGATCCCGGATTATGAAATTCCAACGCTTCGTAATGTTGGCCTAAAAACTTGGCAAAAACTCAAGCGCTTTGTGTTGGGTGCCGGTAAAACCATTGTTATCGTGGTGGCGATTTTGAGCTTTTTAAACTCATTAGGCACAGACGGTTCGTTTGGTAATGAAGATAGCCAAAATTCGGTATTATCGAAAGCGGCGCAAATTGTGACGCCAATTTTTTCTCCAATGGGAATTGAACAAGAAAACTGGCCGGCAACCGTAGGTATTATTACAGGGATCTTTGCCAAAGAAGCTGTGGTGGGGACGTTGAATAATCTCTATTCTGATCCTGCTGACGATGCCGTGGAATTTGATTTGGGTGCGAGCTTAAAAGAGGCTCTGCAAACTATTCCTGATAATTTGATGGCGTTAAGTTTCAGCGATCCGTTAGGTATTGAAGTTGGAGATTTAACCGACAGTGCGTCTGCAGCGCAAGACCAAGGGGTTAGCGACGGTATATTTGGTAATTTACAAGCCTACTTTGTAAGTGGTGGCGCAGCATTTGCTTACTTGTTATTTATTCTACTCTACACACCATGTGTTGCTGCAATGGGAGCTTATGTTAGAGAGTTTGGGTCTAAATTCGCACGCTTTATTGGGGTTTGGACGATGTTTTTAGCGTATTCGTCGGCCGTTATTTACTACCAAGCGACCAGCTTTGCTGCGCACCCGTTGTCGAGTAGTTTGTGGATTGGCTTGATGTTGCTAGCTTTCGTACTCGTTTACATTCGCTTAAAACAGGTTGGTCAAAAAGAACAAGCGTTGCGGATTGATGTCGTAAATATCAACTAAATGATTGGTGATTAACCGCCAATAATGAATAAATAAAGCTCAGAACTCCAATCCCGGATCTGAGCTTTTTTATTAACGATTAAATGCGGGATATTGTTTTTGAAAAGCGTCAGCTAAGTGTTGAACTAAGGCTTCAGTCTCTTGAGTTGAACGTTGTTTCCCTTCAGTATTGCCCCAGACTGGGCCTGGCCATGCTATGTCACTTTCAAAGCGAGCAATATGGTGGATATGCAGTTGCGGTACCATGTTGCCTAATGCCCCTAAGTTTAACTTCTTAGGATTAAAGAGAGCTTCTAGATTTTCAAATACAACCTGGGATTCCACCAAAAATTGTTGCTGTTGCTCCAGCGGTAAATGATGTAGCTCTTGCAGGCCATCGATTTTAGGCACAAGAATGACCCAAGGGCCGATATTTTCTTTATGCAATAACGCTAAGCAAAGCGGGAATTCACCGATCATATCCGTGTCTTTTTGCAATTGTGGGTGCAGTGTAAAACTCATGTTTCACCTTCATATTGTTTATTGAACTTGCTTGGATATAGCAAAAGCATATCACTGAATTAGATAAAAAAATCCCCTTGATTGTTTATGCTATCAACCAAGGGGAGCGTTTATTTTATTGAGCAATGTTTAAGTATTACATGCGCTCTAAGGTTTCAATACCTAGTAGTTCAAGACCTTGCTTAATCGTTTTAGCCGTTAACGCAGCCAGCTTTAAGCGGCTTTGTTTCACGGTTTCATCTTCAGCGCTCAAGATAGGGCACGCTTCATAGAAACTAGAAAACTGACCTGCTAGCTCAAATAGGTAGCTACACATTAAGTGAGGTTGACCTTCGCGAGCTACTGATGATACTGCTTCATCGAATTGAAGCAGTTTAGAAATTAGAGCTTTTTCTTTGTCATCACCGACCATGATATCGCCAGATAGGCTGTTCATATCAATACCTGCTTTTGCAAAGATAGAAGCCACACGGGTGTATGCATACTGCATGTAAGGCGCAGTATTACCTTCAAACGCCAGCATGTTATCCCAATCAAAGATGTAATCGGTAGTACGATGCTTAGACAGATCGGAGTATTTCACCGCAGCCATCGCAACTGTGTTGGCAATGTTGGCTTTTTCTTCAGTTGAAAGCTCAGGGTTTTTCTCTTCGATCAGTTTTTGAGCACGTTCGGTTGCTTCATCAAGAAGATCGGCTAAACGAACCGTACCGCCTGCACGAGTTTTAAATGGACGACCATCTTTACCTAGCATCATGCCAAAAGCGTGGTGTTCAAGAGACACTGACTCTGGTACATAACCGGCTTTACGAACGATGGTCCAAGCTTGCATTAAGTGTTGATGCTGACGTGAATCGATAAAGTATAATACGCGATCGGCGCCTAAGGTTTCGTAACGATATTTCGCACAAGCAATGTCAGTGGTGGTGTATAGGTAACCACCATCGCGTTTTTGTACGATAACGCCCATAGGTTCGCCATCTTTGTTTTTGTATTCATCAAGGAAGACAACTTGCGCACCATCATCTTCAACCGCTAAGCCTTGTGCTTTTAGGTCTGCAACAATCGTTGGCAGCATATCGTTGTACATGCTTTCGCCCATGACGTCGTCACGCGAAAGAGAAACGTTTAAACGGTCGTAGTTGCGCTGGTTTTGGATCATGGTGACATCAACCAATTTCTTCCACATTTTCGCACAATGTTCATCACCGCCTTGTAGTTTTACAACGTAACCACGAGCACGTTCAGCAAACGCTTCATCTTCATCGTATAATTTTTTCGATTCGCGGTAGAAGCCTTCAAGGTCAGCAAGTTCCATTGAAATTTCGCCTTGTTCTTTTTCGACACGTTCAAGGTTGGCAATTAACATACCAAATTGCGTACCCCAGTCACCAATGTGGTTAGCGCGGATCACTTTGTGACCTAAAAACTCAAGCGTACGAACCACCGCATCACCGATGATGGTTGAACGTAAGTGGCCCACGTGCATTTCTTTAGCAACATTTGGCGCAGAGTAATCAGCAACGATAGTTTGTTGTTCTTGAGTCGCAATGCCTAAACGCTCATCGGCTAATGCGGCAGACGCTTGCTTGGCTAAGAAAGCAGGGTCTAAGAAAATGTTAATGAAACCTGGGCCAGCAATCTCTGCTTTGCTCGCGATACCGTCTAGGTCTAAAACATCAATCACTTTTTGCGCAAACTCACGAGGGTTCATGCCGAGTTTTTTTGCTACACCCATAACACCGTTTGCTTGGTAATCACCAAATTGTGCTTTGGCTGATTGTCGAACTGCTGCTGGGCTTCCAGCGGGTGCGCCAGCGGCTTCGAGAGCTTTCGATACTTTGTCATTAATGAGGGCTGCAATATTCACGTGTGCTTCCTATGTAGTAGCTGTAAGGCGGGTTGTTTTTTCAATCAACAACCAGTCAAAATTTTTAATTAGAAAATGTGATCTATGATACCAATATTTACCAGTACATGAAAAACCTAATCTGCAATTTAAAGGCATTTTATTGGATTTATTTTTCACGTGCTTATTATTTCAATTGCTTTGGCTGTCGAAATATTTCAGATACACTCTCGATATAATTTCACACTTTTGGATGTCTACGACGATGACTGTTTCCACACTAACCTCTTTATCGCCTAACTCATTATTCCCGAAAGCATTGCTGGCGGATCTACCTCGTTTTTGGGGAGATATTTTAGCTTTAGCGGATGAGTTAGGAATCGAGACTCAATCCCTTGTGGCCGACCATATTGCGATGCGAATTAATGATCTTGATGTGGCAAAAAGTGCGCACCAAGCGTGGTTAACCCAAGGTAGGCAAATTTCCAATGCGATAATTAACGGTCGTCCCATTATTGTGATTGCGTTTTCTCAACCTTTGCAGATTGAAAGCCATATCATTGAATGTCTAGAGTTGCCTTATCCAAGTGATAAAACGTACCCAAATGAAGGTTGGGAGCATGTGGAGTTTGTTGTGCCAAGTTCCGCACAAACCGCCCTAGAGTTTGTTGAAGAGGTAAAAATCGCCTTTCCGCGATTAGCTGATAATTGGGAAGGTTTGGCTGAGAAAGGGATCAAAGTGAAATTATCAAGCCCGCAAGGCGAAGGGGAGCGTTTGGCGAATCCGACAGTGGCTTTTAAGAAAAACGGTGTGTGTATTAAGCTACATCCTCATACTTTGGAAGCGGTGATCGCCAGTGAGCAAGCTGAGTAACGACAATTAAATATAGACAGGCGCCTCGCAAAAAGAACAACGCAATGCGACGCGCCTAAATCATAATGACTCAATAACCGTTACAAGATCACTGTTTTGTTGCCATAAACAAACACATGGTCGTTTACGACTTTACTCAATGCTTTACTGAGCACATTCTTTTCAACATCGCGACCAGCTTGCGCCATATCAGCTGCACTGAAGTTATGATCCACAGGGATGACATCTTGCTTAATGATAGGGCCTTCATCTAAATCGTTAGTCACAAAGTGCGCGGTTGCGCCAATGATTTTTACGCCACGATCAAATGCTTGCTGGTATGGTTTTGCACCAATAAAGGCTGGCAAGAAACTGTGGTGAATATTGATGATTTTGTGCGGGAATTGCGCCACAAAATTAGGCGTTAATACGCGCATATATTTGGCTAATACTACGTAACGAGGGTCGTAACCTTTAATCACCTCAAGCATTTTTTCTTCATGCTCTTCGCGGCTTAATCCTTCATGGGAAATGTGGTGATAAGGAATATCAAAGCGTTCCGTTAAGGTTTGTAGTTTATCGTAGTTACCGACAACTGCCGCAATTTCAACATCTAAACTGCCATCGTAAGCTTTCATTAAAATATCACCAAGGCAATGGGCTTCTTTGGTTACCATGATAACGATTTTTTTGCGTGATGAGCTGATCAATGAACGCTTGCTATTGGTTGGAAGAGCAAGGTCTAAATCGGCCAATAATGTTTTATCATCAAATGTCCCTTCGAGTTCCGTTCGCATGAAAAAGTGGCCGCTAGCATTGTCCACAAATTCGTTGTTGTGAATGATGTTAAGTTGATGTTTAAAACAAATATTGGTGATTTTAGCAATCAATCCACGTTCGTCGCTGCAGTGTGTTAGAAGTGTTTTTCTTTCCAAGTTATCCATACCAAAATCCAAAGTGGCAAAATCGAATGACGAGACAAAAGTCGCCAATCAAAGGTGACTCAACAATCTAACGATCTGTAAATCATTTAGCAAGCGTATTTAATACACGTTATTTATACAGGTATTGGGGCTTGAGTTTGATAACGTCATTTCACTGTTTCACCAAAGCTGCCATAATTGCCAGCTCGCTTTAACGCATTTTGGCAATGGTATCTGATGATTACGAAAACATTTTCTTCTTCTGGCGCTTTAGGAAAAGCTATCCCAGGCTTTCAGCCTCGCCAACCTCAGATTGATATGGCCGAAGCCGTTCACAAGGCAATAGCCAACGATCAGCAATTGGTGGTCGAAGCGGGAACCGGAACCGGCAAAACCTTTGCTTATCTTGTGCCAGCGTTATTGAGCGGCAAAAAAGTCATCATCAGTACCGGATCTAAAAACCTACAAGAGCAGTTGTTTCATCGCGATTTGCCTTTAATGGTTAACGCTCTGGGTTTTACTGGGCATGTGTCTTTATTGAAAGGGCGCTCCAACTACTTATGCTTAGATCGTTTAAGTCGACAACTGGTAGAAAGCCACACCAATGAAGCCGACCCAGAATTATTATCACAATTGGTAAAAGTGCGTTCTTGGTCATCGGAAACGAAAACCGGTGATTTAGGCGATTGTGAAGCGATTGCCGAAGACTCACCGATTATCACAACGATTACTTCGACCAATGATAACTGCCTTGGGAAAGAGTGCCCCAGCTATCAAGATTGCTTTGTTTTAAAAGCACGTAAAAAAGCCATGGATTCGGATCTTGTGGTGGTGAACCATCATTTGTTTCTTGCCGACTTAGCGATAAAAGAAACCGGATTTGGCGAACTGATACCGGATGCCGATGTGTTTATTTTTGATGAAGCACACCAGTTGCCGGATATTGCCAGCCAATATTTTGGGCAATCCATTTCTAGTCGGCAAATCCAAGAGTTAGCCAAAGATATTGAAATTGGTTATCGCACTGAAGCCAAAGATATGCGTCAGTTGCAAAAAATTGCCACTAAGCTAGTACAAACCTTTATGGACCTACGGATTATTCTCGGTGAAATTAATTATCAAGGGTCGAATTCATCTGGAAAAAGTATTCGTGGTAATTGGCGTGAAGCGATTAAATCGCCTGCGGTGATGCGTGAAATTGAACGATTACACGAGGCGTTAGATTTAGCGTTAGAAGTGTTAAAAATCGCGTTGGGGCGTAGTGAGTTATTAGATGCGGCTTTTGAACGCACCCACATGATTAAAAACCGTTTGACCCGAGTGTGTGATGTGGCGATTACTGGTTATTCCTACTGGTTTGAATGTAGTCCACGTCACTTTGTTCTGCACATTACGCCACTGTCGGTATCGGATAAGTTTAAAGAGCAAATTGAAACGAAGCAGGGCAGCTGGATTTTTACTTCCGCGACACTGGCGGTACGTGATGACTTTAAACACTTTACCGAACGGTTAGGTATTGAACCTGCCCAACAATTTACTCTGCCTAGTCCGTTTGATTATCAGTCTCAAGCGCTACTGTGTGTACCTAGATATTTACCTGAGCCTAATAGTGTTGGCATGGCCGAAAAATTGGCACAGATGTTAGGCCCGGTGATTGAAGCGAATAATGGCCGATGTTTCTTTTTATGCACTTCTCACCAAATGATGCGTCGTTTGGCGGATTTATTTCGTGAGCAACTGGATTTACCTGTGTTAGTGCAAGGTGAGACCAGTAAACAAAAATTACTGAATGAATTTATTGAGTTGGGCAATGCCATATTAGTGGCTACTGGCGCATTTTGGGAAGGCATCGATGTTAGAGGAGACGCGTTAAGCTGTGTTATCATTGATAAACTGCCGTTTACGGCGCCAGATGATCCTTTGCTCAAAGCGCGAATTGAAGATTGCCGACTCAAACAGGGTGATGCGTTTGCAGAAGTGCAATTGCCTGATGCGGTGATTACCTTAAAGCAAGGGGTGGGGCGTTTGATTCGAGATCAACATGATAAAGGTGTCTTGATCATTTGTGATAACCGACTGGTGACTCGTGATTACGGAGGGATTTTCTTGCAAAGTCTCCCGCCGATTCCTAGAACGAGAGATTTACAGAAAGTATCCGATTTTTTATCTCACTCATGTGCGACAACTCGTACACCTGAGTGACAGACGAACATATAACAGAACTTAAAATAATTTAGCCTGAGGCCTTAATGAGCGCAAAAATTCTTGCTTTAGATACATCAACAGAAAACTGCTCTGTTGCATTAATGATTGACGGTCGCATCATCGCGCGCAGTGAAGTGGCACCTCGTGATCACACTAAAAAAATTCTTCCAATGGTCGATGAAGTATTAAAAGAGGGCGGTGTTACGCTGCAAGATCTTGATGCATTGGCATTTGGTCGTGGTCCGGGTAGTTTTACTGGCGTACGCATTGGCATCGGTATTGCCCAAGGTTTAGCTTTTGGTGCTGAGTTGCCAATGATTGGTATTTCAACACTCGCTGCCATGGCACAAGCAACGTACCGTATCCATCACTCTGAAAGTGTTGTAGCGGCGATTGATGCGCGTATGAGTGAAATCTACTGGGGTCAATATCAACGTCAAACTAATGGTGAATGGCAAGCGGTTGCGGTTTCCGATGGTCAACGGGAATGTGTGATCCCACCACAAGAATTAGCGGAACATATCGCGGCGCAAAGCGGTGAGTGGACACAAGCGGGTACTGGTTGGGAAGCCTACGCTGAAAGTTTAGATAACTTGCCGTTGTCGATGACAAAAGGTGATGTGTTGTATCCTGAAGCGCAAGATATTGCAGTATTAGCGCAATTTGAATGGCAAAAAGGCAACACGGTAGAAGCGGAACAAGCCAGTCCGACTTACCTTCGAGATAAAGTCACTTGGAAAAAACTACCGGGTCGTGAATAAACCGCATTGATCGCTTATTCAATCTGATGACTTATCCCATTTGAGAATGTATCTAAATAGGGCAATTGGAACCGAATCCGGTTTGCATTTGTCCTATTTATATTTTTAGGGTTTATCTGCCATCGCCTTGCACGAATAAGATAGGAAAGAAATCATGAAACGATATTGTTGGTTGTTTTTGATGCTTATTGGGTTATCGGCATGCTCTTCTTTGCCTCCTGAATTGGAAACCACGAGCACTCAACCGATCTCTGATTATCAACAATGGATCAATACTGACCCAAATAAAGTGGTTGACGTTCGTTTGGGCGGGGTGATCGCAAAAGTCACTAATCTAAAAGATAAAACGAGAATTGAAATTGTCAATTTACCCATATCATCGGCAGGTAAACCAAGTTTAGAGCAAGATCCTAAAGGTCGTTTTGTGGCGTATGTTGATGGCTTTTTAGACCCGATGGCGTATAAAAATGGTCGCCTAATTACCGTGGCAGGAAAAAGCGCTGCCCCCGAGCAAGGGAAAGTCGGTGATTATTCGTATACTTTCCCGGTATTAAATGCAATGGGCCAGCGCTTATGGACGATTGAGAAAACCACCTATATTGAAAATAATGACTTATGGATGGGCGGTTGTTTCCGTAGTTCGATTTTCTGTCAGGGATACGGCCCAAGCAGAGCTAGAGTTATTCAACAGGTGAAGTAACGAATGAGTGATGAATTAATGTTACGTAACGTCGATATTCAACTATCACATCTACGGTTATCTGCACTTGAGTTCGGTGAAGAGAGTCACGCCAATGTGACGTTATTATTTTTGCATGGTTGGTTAGATAACGCCGCCAGTTTTAGCTCTGTTATGGATAGCCTGATTGAAACTGCGCAACAGAAAAATTGGCACCTGTTGGCGATTGATCTGGCAGGGCATGGCTTATCTCAACATCGAAGAGCGGACAATTTTTACCCATTTCATGACTATATCGCCGATCTTCATGAGCTATTGGCGAAAATAGCGCCAAATAAATGTATTTTAATCGGTCATTCTCTTGGTGCTTTAATAGCAAGTTGCTATAGTGCCGCCTTTCCCGATAAAGTGGATGGTCTTATCCAAATTGAAGGATTAGGACCACTAACTGAACCCGCTGAAAATAGTGTTGAACGTCTACGCAAAGGTATATTGAGCCGTCAGCGCATCAAGGCAAAACCAATGCGGCGTTATGTTTCACAACATGATGCCTGTTTGCATCGAATGCAGGCCAACCAGCTGAGTGCGAAACAATTAAGGCCCTTGATTGAAAGAGGCACCTATCTTGAAGATGGTCACTGGTATTGGCGATATGATCCGAAATTAAAATGTGAATCCATATATCGGATGACAGAAGAGCAAGGCTTAACGTATTTACAAGCTATTGAGTGTCCAAGCTTATTGATTTTGGGCCAAACCGGGTTTCCACAATTGGTAACCGCGGAGAGCAGAAAGGCAGCATTAAAACATCATCAGGAAGTGACCGTACCCGGTGGGCATCATTGTCATATTGAGTCTTTTGCCCAAGTTAGCGACATAATTCGTCATTTTGTCGCCAAAAGTGTGATTTAAGCATTTAACCTGAAATGTGATTGCCGTTACCATGAGCGTCACGTTACCAACAACGAATAATAAAAATACATTGCAGTTGATTCATTGAATGTGAATTTATCCAAACTGAATGTGAGACTAATTGAAGGAAAATACCGTGGAAAAACCGTGGTTAAACCGTTACCCAGAGAATGTGCCTGAAACAATCGATCCAGACAAATATTCATCATTAGTGGAAATGTTTGAGCAGTCAGTACAAAAGTTCGCTGATCAGCCTGCCTTTATGAACATGGGCTCCGTGATGACTTTCCGTAAGTTAGAAGAGCGCAGCCGAGCATTTGCAGCTTACTTACAAAATGATTTGAAATTGAAAAAAGGCGATCGTGTTGCCTTAATGATGCCCAACGTATTGCAATACCCAATCGCGTTATTTGGCATTTTGCGTGCCGGTATGATCGCGGTTAACGTGAACCCGCTTTATACCCCGCGTGAGCTTGAGCACCAGCTAAATGATGCTGATGCTAAAGCGATTGTGATTGTGTCTAACTTTGCTCATACGTTAGAAAAAGCGGTGGCGAATACGCCAATTAAACATGTGATTTTAACCAGCCTTGGGCAAATGTTGCCGAAAGTAAAAGGCACCGCGGTCGACTTTGTTGTTAAATACGTAAAAGGTTTAGTGCCTAAGTATCATTTACCTGGGGCTATCTCATTTCGCAAAGCGCTGTATAAAGGTCGTCGCCTGCAATACGTGAAACCTTTCCTTGAAGGCGATGATATTGCGTTCTTACAATACACTGGCGGCACGACGGGTGTGGCAAAAGGTGCAATTTTATCGCATCGCAACATGGTAGCCAACGTGCTACAAGCGAAAGGCGCTTATGGTTCGCTTTTGCGTGATGGTCGTGAAACGGTGGTGACCGCATTGCCTCTTTATCATGTTTTTGCTTTGACCATTAACTGCTTGTTATTTATGGAAGTGGGTGGCGCGAATTTATTGATCACCAACCCTCGAGACATTTCAACGTTTGTTAAAGAGCTGCAAAAAACATCGTTTACAGCAATTACGGGGGTGAACACCTTATTCAATGCCTTGGTTAATAATGAAGACTTTAAAGAGTTGGATTTTAGCCACCTGCGTTTATCGGTTGGTGGTGGTATGGCGGTGCAACGCGCGGTGGCCGATAAATGGATCAATATTACCAAGTGTTACTTGCTTGAAGGCTACGGTTTAACCGAGTGTTCTCCGTTAGTTGCCGCTTATCCTTACGACTTAAAAGAATACAATGGTTCAATTGGTCTTGCGATGCCATCAACAGAAGTGCGTATCATCGATGATGAAGGTAATGTGCTTGGTTTTGATCAAACGGGTGAGCTTCAAGTACGTGGCCCGCAAGTGATGGAAGGTTACTGGCAACGCGCTGAAGCGAGCAAAGAAGTGATTACCCAAGATGGTTGGTTATCAACCGGCGATATCGTGCGCTTTGACGATGAAGGCTTCATGTACATTGTCGACCGCAAAAAAGACATGATTTTAGTGTCGGGCTTTAATGTTTACCCGAATGAAATTGAAGATGTCGTTGCCTTACATAGCAAAGTATTAGAAGTGGCGGCGATTGGTCAACCGCACGATACATCAGGCGAAATTGTCAAAATTTATGTGGTGAAAAATGATGAGAGCCTCACCAAAGAAGAGCTTATCGCCCACTGCCGTGAGCACTTAACAGGCTATAAGATCCCGAAAGTGGTTGAGTTCCGTGACGAACTGCCAAAAAGTAATGTCGGTAAGATCTTACGTCGTGAGTTAAGAGAAGAAAATATTGCTAACCTTGCCAAGAAATCGGCTTAGTATTTATCAGTCAGTTTCAACGTAAAGTGTTAGTAAGTTAAAATACCAATCGCGAGTCTTTTCTGAGAAGGCAATGCGATTGGTTTTATTTTTAAGGAAGACTGTGAATTATCAAATAATCTCCACCGCAACGGCATTAGAGAAAGTGTGTCAACAAGCGCGTTTAACCGATGTTGTTATGCTTGATACCGAATTTGTACGCACTCGTACTTACCATCCTCAACTGGGTCTTATCCAATTGTATGATGGCGAGCAACTAGTGTTGATAGATCCGCTTGAAATTGATGATATGCAGTCGTTTTCCGAATTATTAATGGATACTTCGGTTACAAAAATATTGCATGCTTGCGGTGAAGATTTGGAAGTGTTTCAACATGCGTTTGGTTGCACGCCAACACCCATGATTGATACTCAGCTAATGGCTGCCTTTTTAGGTTATGGCCTATCGACCGGCTTTGCTGCATTGGTGAATGATTATTTAGACGTTGAGTTGGATAAAAGTGAATCACGCGCAGATTGGTTAGCAAGACCATTAACTGATAAGCAGCTCGATTATGCAGCGGCGGATGTCTATTACTTACTGCCGTTATATCAAAAACTACTGCAACAAGTGGAAGATAAAGGCTGGTTAGAGGCGGTTAAACGAGAATCTGAACTGTTGGTTGAAAAGCGCTTAAAGCCAACGAAACCTGAGCAAGCTTACTTGTCGGTAAAAGGCGCGTGGATTTTACAGCCTCAGCAGTTAGCCATTTTAAAAATCATCGCACAATGGCGCTTGCTAGAGGCACAGAAGCGAGATTTAGCGTTAAATTTCATTGTTAAAGAAGCCAATATGGTGGAAGTGTGTCGCAATGAAATGACCAGCTTAAAGCAAATGAATGACGCGGGATTTGATCATCGTGAAATTCGCCGCCACGGTAATACCTTGATCGAGATGGTCAAGCAAGGCCAAGCGACACCCGAAAGCGAATGGCCTGCTAAGATCACCCGCTTAATGGATAATCCAGCGTATAAGCAATTATTCAAAGTATTAAAAGATGAAGTAAAAATAGCGTCCGAATCATCTGGCTTAGCCACCGAATTTTTAGCGTCAAAAAAGCAGCTAAATCAGTTTATTTCTTGGGTGTGGAATAAAGACCGCAATCCAGAACAGCTTCCAGAGGTCATGCAAAGCTGGCGTAAGTCGATTCTCGGTGATGAATTAAATAAGAAGATGAATGATAAAGGTTTCTAGGCTGCTGATCCCTAGGCTTTGAGTTCTTTCAAAACATAAAAAAGCTGAACCACTTAAAAATGGTTCAGCTTTTTTTATTTCTTTTTCTAGGGACTCGTCACTTATTCTTTATCTGGCAACTGAATATTCAGTTCAAGCACCGATAAATCATCATCACCTTGCTCTAGGTTCACGTTTACCATTGAAGGATCAACCGAAACGTATTTACTCAACACTTGCAGAATATCTTCTTTCAACTGTGGAAGATAAGAAGGGCTAGTACTGCCTTGATTACGGCGTTCTGCAACAATGATCTGCAAACGTTCTTTGGCAAGGTTAGCGGTATCTTTTTTCTTCGGTCGGAAGAATTGCAGTAATGACATATTAACCTCCAAATAAACGTTTAAAGATGCCTTTCTTCTCTTCGGTTAAGAAGCGAAACTCTCTCTCTTCACCTAATAAGCGGTCAACGGCGTCACTATAGGCAAGTCCTGCATCGGATTCATCATCATGAATTACAGGCACACCTTTGTTAGAAGCATTCAATACCGCCTGGCTTTCAGGAATCACGCCAAGTAGAGGGATGTGTAAGATGTCTTCAACATCGGTCACACTAAGCATTTCACCAGCATTCACACGAGCAGGATTATAACGAGTTAATAATAAGTGTTGCTTAACGGGTTCTAAACCTTGCTCTGCACGTAATGATTTTGAATCAAGCAAGCCGAGAATGCGGTCAGAATCTCGAACAGAAGACACTTCAGGGTTAGTGGTAATTACCGCTTCATCAGCAAAGTATAGTGACATTAACGCACCTTGCTCGATACCTGCAGGTGAGTCGCAGATAATGAAGTCAAAACCCATGTCGTGTAATTCTGTTAAAACGCGCTTTACGCCAGTATGGGTAAGGGCATCTTTATCACGAGTTTGAGACGCAGGAAGAATATAAAGATTGTCACAACGTTTATCTTTGATTAATGCTTGATTAAGGGTAGCTTCACCATTAATCACGTTCACAAAATCATAAACAACACGACGCTCACATCCCATGATTAGGTCGAGGTTACGTAAGCCAATATCAAAATCGATAACAGCCGTTTTCTTTCCTCTTAATGCAAGACCGGAGGCAATCGCTGCGCTAGATGTAGTTTTGCCTACACCCCCTTTACCAGACGTCACGACAATAGTACGTGCCATTTCATTTCCCTTATGTTGAATCTAGACCTTTAAAAACAATGATGATCTTTACAGTGTGATGTTTCGACGACTGAGTGTCATTGTTGTTGCTAAGTTAACGCTATTTTTAACATTAAATGCCTGCTTTTTATATAAGCACTTGATTTAATATTACTTAATCTTTTTGAACGTCAGTTGTTCATCTTGTAGTGTCAATAACACTTTTTGTTGCCAATACTCAGAACCAATTTGATCACTTAAATAGTAATGACCAGTGATAGAAACCAATTCAGCTTGTAAATCATCACATAAAATCATGGCGCCTTTTTGGCCACTTGCGCCTGCAATGATTCTGCCTCGGCAGGTTCCATGAATATGCACACTACCATCGGCAATTACTTCGGCGCCAGCACTGACATGGTTGAGAATGACGAGATCGCCACCTTTTGCGTAAACTTGTTGCCCTGAGCGAATAGGAGTGTGGATCACTTTGGTGGGTACCATTTCAGCAGGAGCTTGGTAACCCGATTTACTGGTCGACATCACGGCAAAGCCAGCGTTGGTCACATGTTTTTTTACCAATGGGTTTTGGCAGCCAGTAACGCCAACAGGAATCATTCCAGCTTTCACAATCCCCTGACGTAACCCTTCGAAATCTATGTCAATTTGTGGCGCTTTCTCAATATCGACCACCAAGGGTGCATGAGTAAAAAAGGCCGGAGCTTGTTCTACTTTGTTGTGTAAAAATTGCAGGCAATCTTCGACATTATCTTCTGTTAAGTGAAGAACGGATAACGCGAAACTACTGCCTTTTAAATCGGGTTTGGTAGCCATAGAAATGATTACTCTGAATGTTGAATGCACATAAAAATATTTATTACTGCAAATGCTAAATGGCCATTGGAAACAGTAACAACATCAAGACTGACAATGTTATAGTCTATTTAAAGCGCGATTGAGTTAATTGCTTGTCATAATGATAAAAAATGAGGCCAAATCCAAGCGAAAGTCATGGTTGTTTTTGTGTTTGATTACTCTGTGTTCAAACCGTGACCTTATCCGTCATTTTCGTTGGGTATAATAAGCTAAAAAGGATCCGTTATGTTGTGTTCTGTTTATAAAAGTGCAAAAAAAGAAGGGATGTATCTTTATATCCCGAAAAAAGACGATTTTTCTGACGTACCTAGCCCCTTACGTGAGATGTTTGGTAAGCCGACTTTTGTCATGGTGATGAAAATGGAAGGCCGCAAGTTGGCTTCAGTCGATATTGAAAAGGTAAAACAATCATTAAAAGACGATGGTTATTTTTTACAACTTCCACCGCCACCAGTGAATTTATTAGATGAATATAAAGCTCGAAAATCAGAGCAGTAATGTCAAAGAAGGATAGATATGAATATTAAGCCACTCGGTATTTCAGCATTACTTTTAACGAGTTTAGTGAGTTTCTCAACCGTTGTGGTGGCCGAAGATACGGCATCAGTAGAAGACGCGGCCTCTCAAGAAGTGAAATTCAATGCTTATCTTGAAACACTAAAGCAAGAAGCGAAAGAGCAAGGCATTACGGATGCAACGATTCAGGCAGCATTTAAAGATGTTGTTTATAAACCCCATTCAGTGAAAGCGGATAATAACCAACCAGAAAAAAAATTAACGCTCGATGAATATATTCCTCGCGCAGTACCAGCGTGGAAAATTAAGCAAGCAAAACGTTTGTATCATGAGAATTTTGAGGACTTAAAACGTATTGGTGAAAAATACGGTGTCCAGCCTCGCTTTATTGTGGCGTTATGGGGTGTAGAAAGTAACTTTGGGCGTTATACCGGCAATCATAATGTGGTCGGGGCTTTATCAACATTAGCATTTGATGGTCGTCGCGAAGCGTTATTTCGTAAGCAAACCATGGCGGCTCTACAAATTATTGATGAAGGTCATATTAGCGCTGAAGATATGAAAGGCTCATGGGCCGGTGCGATGGGGCAGTGCCAATTCATGCCGACGTCCTTCTTAGCTTATGCTCAAGATGGTAATAACGACGGTAAAAAAGATATCTGGACGACACCGCAAGATGTTTTTGCCTCGACGGCAAATTATCTAAAAACGGAAGGTTGGGATGATAAATATACTTGGGGCCGTCAAATTAAAGTTCCACACGGTATTGATCCAGAGCTGCAAGGTCGTGATGAAGCTAAAGGTAAATATTTACAGCAATGGCACAAGCTTGGCATCACCGATCTAGATGGTTCGCCATTACCTAAGCTCAATCAAGATATAAAAGCTTGGTTGATTATGCCGGATGATGAGGCGGGTCGAAGCTATTTGGTATACAACAATTACAATGTTTTGATGCATTGGAATCGTTCTTATTACTTTGCTTTAGCAGTGAGTACGCTTGCTGATGAAATTATTGATAAAAAATAAATTTACTGCACGCTTGTATAGCAAAGGTAAAGTAGTGTAAATTCCTTCCTGATTCATATCATTTCTTCTTTGCTAAGAGTATTTTTAAAGGCTGTCATTGGAAAAAATGACAGCCTTTCTGTTTTTAAAATTAATATCGAGACATCAATATGCGTGTAAACCGTTTTAATGTGGGATTATTATCGGCTGTTTTGGTTACGGGGATAACTGGGTGTGACTCTCAATCTTCTACTCCGCAGCAGTCTACAGCACCTCAAGCTACCCCTGTCCAAGTGATTACCATGGCGAAAAAGCCTACCACGATATACAGCGAGCTTCCCGCTAGAGTGTCAGCGACCAGAGTGTCTGAAGTACGTCCACAAGTAACCGGTATCTTGCAGAAACGCCTTTTTGAGGAAGGTCAGTTGGTTGAGCAAGGTGACTTGCTATATCAAATTGATCCGGCGCCTTATCAAGCGGATGTTAACAGTGCACAAGCCGCATTGGCCAAAGCGAAGGCCGATGAAAGTGTTCTGAAGAAAACAGCGCTACGCTATAAAGATTTAGTGCAACGTAAATTGATTAGCCAAGATGAGTTTGATAAAGCGGATGGCAACTGGCAGCAAGCCCGAGCGCAATCCTCTGTGGCACAAGCGGCACTCGACAATGCGAAAATTTCGTTGTCATACACCAAGGTAACCGCACCAATTTCTGGCCGTATCGATATTTCGAATGTAACAGAAGGGGCGTTAGTGACCGCCAATCAAGAAGTCGCATTAACGACCATTCAACCACTTGATCCTATTTATATTGATATGACTCAGTCTTCGCTGTCTATGGCGAAAATTAAAAAGAATTTGGGCTCTAACAATAACCCGAAAGTGGGTGTGAAGCTGGAAGATGGCACCGATTACGATCAAATGGGTGTTCTTACTTTCTCTGGTACAAAAGTAGACAGTTCAACGGGTAGCGTAACATTACGTGCCAAAGTACCAAACCCAGATTCAATTTTACTACCGGGCATGTTTGTCCGTGCTGAAATTGTGATTGCCGATCAAAAACCTATGTATACCTTATCTCAAGCACTAGTGAGCTTTGGTCAAGATGATCAAGCGACTGTATTTGTGGTTGAAGATGGCAAAGTGGCCGTACGTTCAGTCACCACAGGACCAACCGTGAATAATAACGAGTGGGTTATTGAGTCTGGTCTGAAAGATGGCGACCAAGTGATCGCGAGCAATTTAATGAAAATTCGTCCCGGCTCTCCAGTCACTATCGTATCTGATCATACAAAAGATGCGAAAACAGCACAGCAATAGGAAATAGACTCATGGTGAGATTTTTTATCGATCGCCCAATTTTTTCTTGGGTAATCGCGATTTTGATCATGCTGGCAGGTGCCTTGTCCGTGATCACTTTACCGGTGCAGCAGTATCCAACTATTGCGCCACCGGCCATACAGATCAATGCAATGTATCCAGGGGCTTCAGCGAAAACGGCTGAAAACTCAGTGACTCAGGTGATAGAACAAAATATGACGGGTCTTGATAACCTGCTGTATATGTCATCATCAAGCAGTTCATCTGGTTCCATTACGGTAACATTAACCTTTGCGCTGGGGACCAACCCTGATATTGCACAGGTACAAGTACAGAACCAGTTACAACAAGCTTCTAGTCAATTACCATCAGAAGTACAAAAGCAAGGGCTAACCGTACGTAAAACCTCGAGCTCGTTTATGTCCGTATTGGCCTTCATCTCCAAAGATGGCAGCATGACCCAAAGTGACATCTCCGATTATGTGAATGCGCATATTTCTGATCCGCTAAGTCGAATTAACGGTGTGGGTAATGTGCAGGTTTTTGGTTCTCAATATGCGATGCGTCTGTGGCTTGACCCTGCGAAGCTGACGAGTTATCAGTTGGTTCCAACCGATGTTTATAGTGCGATTGAATCGCAAAACACTGAAGTAACCGTAGGGCAATTAGGCGGCGCGCCTTCTGTCCCAGGTCAGCTAATTAATGCCACGATTACCGCACAAAGTCGTTTAGAAAGCGTTAAGCAATTTGAAAATATTCTTTTGAAAGTGAACCCAGATGGCTCACAAATTAGAGTAAAAGACGTCGCAAGGGTTGAGCTCAATGGTGAAGATGTTAGCATTTTAGCTCGATTTAACGGTAAAGGTGCATCGGGGGTTGGTATTCAACTCGCGACGGGTGCGAATGCCATCGATACTCAAAAACGTGTCGATGATAAAATTGCTGAGCTAAAAAGCACAATGCCAGATGGTTTAGAAGTGGTGAAACCTTACGACACCATTCCATTTGTTCAACTTTCTATTGAAGAAGTAGTACATACACTGATCGAGGCGATCGTCTTAGTGTTCTTAGTCATGTACTTATTTTTACAAAACCTACGTGCCACCTTGATTCCAACGATTGCGGTACCTGTTGTGCTTCTCGGTACTTTTGGTGTCATGGCGGCGATGGGCTTTAGCGTTAATACCTTAACCATGTTTGGTATGGTGCTGGCGATTGGTTTGCTGGTGGATGATGCCATCGTTGTGGTCGAAAACGTGGAACGCGTGATGGCTGAAGAAAATCTGCCACCGTTGGAAGCGACTCGTAAAGCGATGGGTGAAATTACTGGTGCCTTGATTGGGGTAGCCATGGTGTTATCCGCGGTATTTATCCCAATGGCCTTTATGAGTGGGTCAACAGGGGCGATCTACCGTCAATTCTCTCTAACTATTGTGTCTGCGATGGTGCTGTCAGTGATTGTGGCCATGATCTTCACACCAGCATTGTGTGCGACCATGTTAAAACCTCATCATGGTGAGAAGACGACAGGGTTCTTCGGTTGGTTCAACCGTACCTTTAACCGCTCGAATGATAAGTACACGTCGAATGTCGGTCGATTACTTAAGCGACCAAAACGTCTGTCGATCATTTATTTGGCGCTTTTACCGTTGATCGCTTGGTTATTTATGAACATTCCTGCGAGCTTTTTACCGGATGAAGACCAAGGTAACTTCATGGTTATGGTCCAATTGCCACCCGGCGCCACATTAGAGCGTACTCAAAAAGTATTGGATGAAGTTCAAGACTATTTAGATACTGAAGAGAAAGATAACGTCGAATCTTTTTTCCAAGTATCGGGCTATAGTTTTGTTGGCCAGGCGCAAAATGCCGCAATGGGATTTGTTAGCTTAAAAGATTGGTCTAAACGAACCAACCCAGAACAAGATGTGAATGCGATTGTTGGTCGATTGGTTCAACATTTCAGTCAAAACCAAGATGGTATGGTATTAGCGTTTAACTTACCTCCGATCATTGAATTAGGTCAGGCGACAGGCTTTGATTTCTTCTTAGAAGATCGTGGTGGGTTAGGCCATGAAAAATTAATGCAAGCCCGCAACCTATTGCTTCAAAAAGCCGCGCAAAACCCTGTGTTACAGAAGGTACGACCAAATGGCTTGGATGATACATCGCAATTTTATATCGATTTAGATTATGAAAAAGCAAAAGTATTGGGCGTGTCGATTAATGACATCAACCAAACCTTATCTATGGCGTGGGGCTCAGCTTATGTGAATGACTTTATTGACCGTGGTCGAGTCAAGCGTGTTTATATTCAAGCAGATGCACCTTATCGTATGACACCTGATGATTTGAATCATTGGTATGTACGCAATAACGAAGGCAAGATGGTACCGTTTAATGCCTTTAGCCATACTCGTTGGGGTACCGGTTCTCCAAACTTGCAGCGTTACAATGGTAACTCTGCGGTAGAGATCTTAGGTGAAGCAGCACCGGGTTACAGTACAGGTGATGCCATGGCAGCGATTGAAGATATTGCGAAAACATTACCAGAAGGCACCGCAGTGAGCTGGACAGGTATGTCGTATCAAGAACGTCAATCTGGTTCTCAAGCGCCGATGTTGTACGCGATTTCAATGATCGTGGTGTTCTTAAGTCTGGCAGCCTTGTATGAAAGTTGGACGATTCCAATGGCGGTTATCCTCGTTGTTCCTTTAGGGGTATTAGGGGCTTTAGGCGCAACCATGCTGCGTGGCCTAGAGAATGACGTCTATTTACAAGTGGGTTTATTAACCACCATTGGTTTGTCGGCGAAAAACGCTATCTTGATTGTCGAGTTTGCGAAAGACCTGTATGAGAAAGGAATGGGGTTAGCTGAAGCGACAATCGAAGCGTGCCGCATGCGTTTACGTCCAATTTTAATGACGTCATTTGCCTTTATCCTTGGGGTGCTGCCACTGGCAACCAGTACAGGTGCTGGGGCAAACTCACGTCATGCGATTGGTACTTCGGTAATCGGTGGTATGTTAACGGCGACATTCTTAGCCATCTTCTTTGTTCCGCTATTTTATGTCGGGGTGATGAAGCTGTTTGGGGCAAAAAGAAAGGCGACGCCTGAAACTGAAGCGCCTTCAGAGCCGCAAGTGGCCTTAGAATCGAAAGATTAATCAATCAGTAAGTTTACAAAGGCAGCAGGGTGTATCACTCGCTGCCTTTTTTATTAAAAGTCGATAGAAGTTTACCAAATCAACTTTTTAAATTGTTAATGCGTGACTGCTTTGTTACTCTTTTGCAACTTCGTTGGGGAGTAGCCTGTTTCCAGTTACTGGAAAAGTTCGTGTCAACATAATTGGTGGTGAAATCACCATGGTGCGAACACCTCTCGGTTGGCGAGACCATCGATACATCCATGCCTAATGGTCAGGCGTGTGGGTGTATTGTGGACTCGATTTGCCTGACCGGAGTTGTCAATAAAATGAACCCTCTAGCCCTTATCCTTCTTGCTTTTGCCATGTCGACAGATGCTTTTGCTGCTGCGATTAGCAAAGGCGCTAAATCAAAAAACACTTCACTTTCAAATGCACTTAAAACCGGACTAATTTTTGGTATTGTTGAATCGATCACGCCTATTATTGGCTGGTTCATAGGTCAATCAGCTTCAACTTATGTTGAATCGTGGGATCACTGGATTGCTTTAATTTTATTGTGTGGTTTAGGTATCCACATGATCTATGAAAGCTTTAATGATACAGAAGATGGTGATCATTCTGAGCCTAAAAAACAGCGTTTAGCATTGACCATCTTTACCGCGATTGGCACTAGTATTGATGCGATGGCCGTCGGTGTGGGCCTTGCATTTATTGACGTGCCAATTGAAATTGCCGCTTTATTGATTGGTTGTGCAACGTTCTTCATGGTGACTATTGGGATGATGTTGGGCGGTGTTTTAGGAAATCTAGTCGGAAAACGAGCAGAAACCTTTGGTGGTCTAGTGCTCATCGGTGTGGGGATTTGGGTGTTCTGTGAACACGTTATGTAATCTTCTTGTGCGACTGATAAATTAAGGTCAACAGACCCTAGTTATTGCGAATATTATTTATCATCAACGTCATGAATTGGAACATTGTTTTCTAAATAAAAACACCTCGAGATTGAGGTGTTTTTTAGTTTTTAAGGTTATCAATTAATTATTTCGAAAAATTCTCACACGCGTACATCGTATTTTCAATAAGGCTTGCGACTGTCATTGGGCCTACACCACCCGGAACCGGAGTAATGTGGCTGGCATTATCTTTCGCGACATCGTATTCCACATCGCCAATCAGTTTGCCGTTTTCCATGCGGTTGATACCGACATCGATCACTATCGCGCCTTTTTTGATCCAAGCCCCTGGAATGAAGTTTGCTTTACCCACTGCAACCACTAATAGATCGGCTTGACGTACATGGCTTTCAAGATCTTTGGTAAAACGGTGGCAAGTCGTCGTGGTACAACCTGCCAATAGAAGCTCTAGTGTCATTGGGCGACCAACAATATTTGATGCGCCAACCACAACAGCATGTTTACCGTGAGTATCGATGTTGTAACGATCTAATAAAGTGATAATACCTTTAGGAGTACAAGAGCGTAGTTTCGGCATGCGTTGGCATAAGCGACCCACGTTGTATGGGTGGAAACCATCGACATCTTTTTCTGGGTGGATAGTTTCAAGAACTTTAGTGCTATCGATACCAGCAGGCAGAGGAAGCTGAACTAAGATACCGTCAATTTCAGGATCATTATTCAGTTGCTCAACCATCTCAAGCAATTCTGCTTCAGTGGTTGTCGTCGGCAAATCATAAGATTTAGAAACAAAGCCTACTTCTTCACAAGCACGGCGCTTACTTCCCACATACACTTGAGAGGCTGGATCACTGCCTACCAGTACAACAGCAAGGCCTGGCGCACGTAAACCCGCTTCAACACGAGCCTGAACACGAGCTTTCACTTCCGAACGAACGGTTTGAGATATCAATTTTCCATCAATAATTTGAGCAGTCATGGTTTTCCTTACTATCCTCATTAGACTAGCAGCAGTCGACAACGCGGCGTATTGTCGCAAATAACGTGATCAATATCCATAACGCAAACGTTTGCTGTTTGGTTTTATTTTTCATTTTTAACAGAAGTTAAACATCGTTTGAAAATAGCCTTAGTCGCTTAATGTCTTTTTTTTCAGCACTTAACCTACAAACAGCCATAAAGCGATTGACCTAGCTCATTCATCTCGTATAATTCCCCACTCAAAGCGCCCTTAGCTCAGCTGGATAGAGCACCTGCCTTCTAAGCAGGTGGTCACAGGTTCGAATCCTGTAGGGCGTGCCATATACAAAGAAACCCCAGATAACTTAATCCGTTATCTGGGGTTTTTTACATTCTATCTATAATATTTTATGTAGCTGAATCAGTCAGCTCTATCGCTGCCGGAAAAAGAATCGTATCTTCTACATGTATGTGATTGATTAAATCTTGGCAAAATTCTTCGCAGACTTTATAGCAACGTTGCCAGGTTTGGCAGGCTTCTTCTGGAGCTTGGAAGTTCTGAGTCACTTGCTGCAATGCCACTACAATTTGATCGGCTTCATTATGCTCATGGATCATGACGCGGATTGGGTTACCAATGTGACCAAAGCAGGTTTGCTGCGGTGTTTGTGTGGCAAGACCTCTAATTGCTGGGAATAAAATTTGCTCTTCTTTGTATAAATGTGGAGTGAGTTCATTCACTAAAGCATGAATCAATGGTGTCAGCTTCTGAATAGTCTCAGATTCTTCGCCATGCACTCGTAGCAGTTTATCTGCCATTTCAATTAATTGTGGCCCGGTTTCTCTAATATATTGATGGTGAGTAGACTCAATCAAATCAGCAAGTTTATCTGCTGGCATCGATTCGAGTTGGCTCAATTGCTCTTGAGTTAGGTTTGTTTTTCCACATTGTAAGCTCATAATATGCTCCATTAATCAGTGCGGTGTTTATCATAACTCTTCGATGAAACATGGCTATCGGCTTTAAGTGGTATTTTAAATGCAACTTAATGATATTTTGATTTAAATCAAAATAAATGATAACTACTATTGCTCTTATTGCTCTTATTGCTCTTATTGCTCTTATTGCTCTTATTGCCCTTGTTGCGATTATTTTTGGTATGTGAATTATGGCGAGATGAATAGTTGCTGAAGTCATCTAAAGCAGTTGATTCAATTTTCTCGCAGCCTACTCTCGGAGAGAAATGGTTTTTCTCAAAATTATAAAATCTATTTTTTGTGAGATGTGTTGAACGGTTTGGTGCTAAACGTTATAAAGCAATATGATGAGAGTATTAAGGACTCTATAACTAAAGAAGATGTTGCCGAAATTCGAAAAATCATTAAAGATTTCCATGCTGTTGATCCTGACTCATTTTCATTTCGTTATCATGAAACAAAGGATGGTCAAAACACCCTTCGTTTTTTTAAGTACTATGGAATTAAAACCAGTTCTTTATGTGTTGAATATTTCAGGCATGAGACAAGCGGTAACTTTTTCATCTTGATACATTACCGATTCTAATAAGGTTTTCTCTTCCATTTTTACTGGCGGAAGCCCCATCGATTTCATGTCATTTAACGTGTAATACCAACCCATGGTTTGTTTGGCTTTTTGGCAAGTATTGAGTTTCGTTTGTCCATACGTTGTGATATTGATTGCGACATCCATGTCTTGAAAAAATTGATATTCCTTTTTTCTGAGTCTTTCTAAATAAGGGTAGAAATTATCCCATTGAGCATTAGGAATCGACTGTTTCCATAAAGCGTTACTTTGTCTTGCCCCGCCATGCCAGCCTAATAGGGTATCTTTTTGGATCGTGATGCTGTGAGCGGCGGGTAATAAATAATTGGCGCAAGCAGAAAAGCAGAGTTGGGTAAGAATTAAGTCTAAATTATTTTCTTTAATGAAATAACCGAGTTCTATACCTGGTTCAATCATTCCTCCCGGGCTCGTGATTTGTAGCTTGGTTATTTTCATGCCGCTGTTTCTGGCGACACGTTGAGCGGTTAAAACGCCATCTCCGGTGATCATGCCCTTATAGATAAGAGTGTCATCTTTCAGGCTAATTTGAGGGAAGGGAAAAGGTTTGGCGAATTGATTACTACAAGCAGTAAGCAATAACATTAAGGAGATTGAAATTATCGTTCGCATGAGGTTATCCAACAGATCTAAATGTAAAGTAGATAGATTTATACTATTACTGAAGGAAATTTTTTTAATTAACTTATATATTAATGGGTTACATTTATTCTGTTGGGGCGAGGATCTTATCAAAATGTAATAGATATTTTTGTTGTTTACGAAATAGTGGATATGGTGGGGTGTTTAAAACGTAACCAGATCCTCTGTTTATTCACAAAAATACGATATTGTATCAGCTAACTAGTTTACTAGTCTGGTTGTTATCGCTATGATGAGCGCATACATCAGCATAGAACTTGGTTGCCTTTCTTTTTGAAACCCGTTTTCGGCCAACTTCCTATCTTCTTCGCTTGATGCTTGTTTGTTTTTAAGGAGTACAGGATGTACTTGCTTAATTTAGCGTAAAGAGAATTTATTATGACTACCGTTACAACGACGACAACAGCAAAACAACCTTCATTGGTGGGTGGCGCTTGTATTATCGCAAGTGTTTGTGTTGGTGCAGGTATGCTTGGGCTGCCGAGTGCCGGAGCTGGCGCATGGACAGTTTGGTCTATATTGGCGATTGCATTAACCATGGCGGTGATGACAGTTTCCGGTTGGTTACTGTTGGAAGCGTTTAAGCATTACGACCTTAATGTGTCGTTTAATACGGTGACCTCCGATCTACTTGGTGAAAAGGTTAATGCCTTTAATAACTTAACGGTTTACTTTGTTGGTGGCATTTTATTGTATGCCTACACCACTTCATTTGGATTGATTTTACAAGGGTCGTTAGGCTTAGATAGTAAAACCGCATCGGTGCTATTTGTGTTTATTGCTTCAAGTGTGGTGTGGCACTCAACGCGTGCGGTTGACCGTATTTCGGTGGTGCTTATTTGTACCATGCTATTGAGCTTTGTTTTTGGCGTGTTTGGTTTAACCGTACATGTCGATTTTTCTAAATTAACCGATGCCGTCAACCAACATGGTGAATATGCCAAATATGCGATGGCTTTGCTGCCTATCGCACTCACATCATTTGGTTATCATCACTCAGTGGCGTCGATGCGTGCTTATTATGGTGAAGAGCGTAAAGCGAAATATGCCATTTTAGGCGGAACGTCGATTGCTTTATTCTTGTATGTTATCTGGTTGGTGAGCATTTTTGGTCACTTATCGCGTGATTCATTTGGCCCTGTGATCGCCAAAGATGGTAACGTGGATGTGTTACTAAGCGCCCTTGGTACCGTGGTTTCGTCGGAAAAAGTCTCTCAGGCGATCAATATCTTCTCGGTATCGGCAATTCTTTCCTCGTTTATTGGCGTTGGTTTAGGGGTCTTTGATTATATTGCTGATTTATTCCGTTTTGATAATCGCAGTAAAGTCGGCCGTACCAAAACTTGGGCAGCAACCTTTATGCCGCCGTTAGTTTTATCATTATTATTCCCGTTTGGTTTCATTTTAGCGATTGGTTATGCAGGTGCAGCGGCAACGGTATGGACATGTATTATTCCAGCACTACTGGTGTTGAAAGCGCGTCAACGTAAAGGGGCAGAGCAAGGCTTTGTCGTTGCTGGTGGTAAACTTATCCCTTATGCGGTGCTATTGTTTGGCGTGGCGACCGCTGTGTTCCATTTCTTAACCATGATGGATATTTTGCCGGTGTTTACAGGTTAATAACTCAGCCCAATAACAAAAACCCTCAGCGTGAAAGTGCTGAGGGTTTTGTTTTATACCCACCGTACTTGAAGCAGCAGCTTTGTGGCCAGTGTTCATGCATCTCAATCGTATAGATTCATGAGGTTTCCTTTTCTGATCGCCTCACTGTAATTCCAATGATTTTGGCTATATAGAGAAAAGAGAGTTGTATCTCGCTTAGGGCTTGTATACTTTGAATGTGATTTTGTTATTAAGGAAGAAACAATGGCTCGTATTGCAATGGTGATTCAGGCGTTATTGGCAGCGTCGATTTTTTATTTGGGTTACACCATTTACAGTTTTACTTCTACAGTCAATACCGTGGTTGATAAGTACCCAGAGATGTTGACGGAGATTTCAACTACCGCACAAACCTTGAAAATCGATCAATGGCTTGAGGTTGCCGATAAGTTTGCCACTATCACGCCTGCAGCCCTAAAAACCGCGCAAGATATCAATAAAACGGTCGGAGAGGTGAATACCACAATCGGCAACGTTAATAAAACCGCAGCCGATATTAATACCAACATTCCAAATGTGTTATCTGAGGTTAAAGCCATTCGGACTCAAACTTTACCTGGAATTTTAAAAGAATCGGAGCAATTGCGTAAAGATGTGCCACCGATGTTAGCTAAAGTCGATGAGCTTATGGATAAGAGTGAAGAGTTGTCTAAACAAGCGGCTCAAGGTGCCGTAAAAGGTGTAATTCTTTCTCCTTTTGATTTATTAAAAGATGCAGGAAGTGGTATTAAATCCAAAGTTAAAGGTGAGTAAGAGTTAATTTTGTTGCAGTTGATGCGTGTCACCTCCTTTGCCAATATTTTTTCGTCTTCTCATGCTTCACTTATTGTTTATTCTTCTGTTTTATAGGCGAGAAAAGAGTGTCGAGCATGTGTCTCACTATGATATGCAGATCAACAAAGCAAGCGCCTGTATTTTTTGTTTAAGATACTGGTTAACGAAAGATATTTTAAAGCCTTTATTATAGGGTGACGAATGTTGCGTGCTTATGTTGTTTTCAATGCGTAAAAATAAAAGTTATCAAGTTCACTCGTATCTCGATCGCTATTTGATTTATTTATGATAGGTTTAATACTTATCTAAAAGCTTGAAGGTTTATTTGATGCAAGAAAAACAAACTGTAGATTTAGATGTGCAGACCTTATCTCTCGTTTTTGAGCATATTGACATCGCAGCGGTGATTGCGAGTATTTCGAGAGAAATTGTGGCAATAAATAAAGCGGCTGAAGTCCTGTTTGGTTATGAAAATAGTGAGGTCGTGAATCAGAGTACGAGAATGTTATATGCCACTGACGTAGAGTACACCCTTCAAGGTCAGCAGCGATACTATGAGAGAAGCCGCTTATTAAATGATGTGTACAATACCGAATATAAGCGTAAATCAGGCAAAGTATTTACCGGTCAAACATCGGCGGGGGCGATAAAAAATAACGCTGGCGAAGCGCTATTTTTTATCGCGTTGATTAAAGATGACTCTGCGCGAACTGCAGCAGAAGAAGCGTTAAATCAACTACACTCGATTACTTCATCTCGTGAACTGGATTTTGAGCAGAGGGTCAGCGCTATTCTGCGTTTAGGCGCTGAGCATTTTGAGTTGCCGATTGGTATTTTTAGCAAAATTGAGGGGAATGAATACGAGATTAAGCAAGCTATTCACCCCGATAATCAGCTTGAAATAGGAATGCGCTTTGATCTTGATTTAACTTATTGTTGGCACGTATACCATTCGAATAAGGTTGAAGGTTTTCATCATGTGGCTCAAAGTGAGATTCGTCATCATCCTTGCTATAAAGCTTTTCAATTAGAAGCCTATATTGGGGCGCCTATCTTTGTAGATGGTAAACCTTACGGCACTTTAAATTTTTCAAGCCCAACCCCGGTGAGACCATTTATTAATCAAGATTATGAATTGATTAGATTATTTTCTGAATGGGTAGGGCATGAAATTGCTCGTAATAATGACTTTCAAGAATTAGAGCTGGCTCATAAGACGATGGAGAGAATGGCGAATACCGACTTTCTGACCGGGCTTGCGAATAGGGCCTGTAGTGAGAAGGCGCTTGCTCATTACATAGAGCTAAATCAGAAAAAGAATACCGCATTATCGGTTGCGATTTTAGATTTTGATTATTTTAAGTCGATTAATGACAAATACGGTCATCCTGTTGGTGATGAGGTGCTGAAGTTATTTGCACAAGGTGTCAATGCCTTAGATGCTGAAGATTGTCATTATGGACGCTGGGGAGGGGAAGAGTTTATCGCGATATATGTTAATCATTCCGTTGAACAAGCGAGTCATCAACTTGAAGCCCTTCGACATTACATTGTTAGCCATCCAGTATTTCATAATGAGCTGGCGGTGTCGGCTACAGTGAGTGGGGGGCTGACTCAGTACCAATCCGGAGAGTGCAGTGATTCAATCCTTAATCGAGCCGATGCTTTACTGTACAAAGCTAAGCGTGATGGGCGTAATCGAATTGAAATAGGATGATCTAAAACGCTATGCATACGGTATTGTATTTAATCTATGCGTTAGGAGTCATGTTGATGCTTTATTGTTTTAAGCCACTTCAACGAATGTTTGTTTTTGCCAGCTTTGCGGTTGTTTTAGCGGGTTGTGCATCTGTGCCTTCTAGCTCAGAAAATTATTACACCGACAGCTGGTGGCATGATGACTTCTGGTTTTATCACGATCATGTTTACCCTAATTGCTGCGCTAATGATGACGAGTTTAAGCAACTGGTACAAAACTGGTGGCATACCCTAGACCCTGATAAGCAGGCACAAATTAAAGATAAAATTGATGGCTGGAAAGATGGCAATGAGCCAGATGTTTCCGCGTTAAAACAACAATTTAATCAAAAGTTTGATGCTCTCCCTCCAGAAAAACAGCAAGCGTTAACGGAAAAGCGCGAAGCGGTGCGTCAGAAAATGACCGATACCCAGCTCACCACTGAGCAAAAACAAGCGTTGCAAACTAAATGGCAAAGCAGGCAACGGCCGACATTACAACGGGCACCAACCAAACCGAATATCTCAAGGCCGGTCGTTAAACCCAACCGACCGGTATCTAGACCGACCACAAGACCGGCGACTCGGCCTATTATTCGTCCTAATTTAGGGGGAAGTCATTTAGGGGGACGTATAGGGGGGGCAGGTCGATTAGGCGGTGGCCGACGCTAAGCGAGCCATCTAAATTAATTGAGGTAGACCCACGTCAAGTTATTGTGACTTGGCTAGATGAATTGCTCGCCTTGTGTTCCGATTGTTATTATTGTGTCAATAATCATTAAGAGCTCGACTCATGGATAGAGTCGAGAGTGAGTAATTAGGTTATAGGGACATGACGCAAAAATATAAACATATTTTAGTAGTAGATGATGACGAGGAAATTCGAGAATTACTGGATGAATATCTAAGTAAAATGGGATTTAGCGTTTCGACCGTCAATGATGGTGACGAGATGCGAGAGTACATCACCCAGCACGGCTACCCAGACTTATTATTACTCGACGTGATGCTGCCCGGCGAGGATGGTTTCAGCCTATGTCAGCATGTTCGTAAACATTCAAACGTTCCTATCATTATGTTAACGGCAGTCTCAGATGAAGCCGATCAAATCGTTGGTCTTGAACTTGGCGCCGATGACTATATCGCCAAGCCGTTTAGCCCTCGTCAGTTAATGGCTCGTATTAAAGCGTTGCTGCGTCGTTCTCATATTGATGAACAAGTTAACCCCACCGTTATCTCGTTTGGCGATTGGACATTAGACACTCTTTCACATACGGCCTACCACACGGAAACGCAAGAGAAAATCGAGTTATCAGGCAGTGATTTTTCACTCTTGATGCTGTTTTTATCTCGTCCCAATGAAGTGCTTGATCGCGATACCATTTCTTATGAAATCAAAGGCCGAGAGGCGCTGCCGTTTGAGCGGGGGATTGATGTGCAATTAAGCCGACTACGTCAACGGTTAGGCGACACAGGTAAACAGCATAAATACATCAAAACCATGCGAGGTAATGGCTATATCTTTACCGCCTCGGTGCATTATGGGCATTAAGGAAATGTATTAATCAGATGCGTTATTTCTGGAAATCTCAATCCTTAGTGGTTCGCACTTTATTGCTGACGTTGTTGACTGTGGTGATAGCACAGGGTATTTCCACGATGATTTGGTATACCAATTCGCGCCAACAAGAAGAAGCAGGAATTAAAACCACCACGGTGAGTATGGCCTCATTGTTTGCTTCTACCGTGTCTTATTTTCAAGCGCTACCAGTGAATTACCGCCATGTGATCATGGAGCAACTGCGCAAGATGGGCGGGACGCGATTTTTTGTTTCGTTTAACCATGAATATTTGGATATTCAACCCATTCCAGATACCCGCTTAAAACAAGTGGCGATACAGTCAATGGCTCAAGCGCTTGGCGAAAAACTGAATAATGTGCGTTCAATCCATGTCGAGTTTTCAGAGCCCGAAGATCTTAAAATCCTAAAGAATGATATTTATTTAAGCGATTTGCCGAAATCGTGGGCCCATTATACGTTAACGTTAGAGCCGCTGGACCCACCGATAATGGTCGTGCAGATAGAGTTGGAATCGGATGAGTGGATCTATATTGCGGCATTATTACCCCCACCTTATAACACGTTAGAAGATACGATTTTGCCGCCATCGCAATGGCTGTATTTGTTTCTTTCTACTGCGCTGTTGTTGTTCTTTACCTACTTTATGATCCGGCGACAGGTTCGGCCATTACGTAACCTTGCTAAAGCGGCGAACCAAATGAGCATTGATGGTGAGCAGTCGCCTTTGCCCGAGGAAGGGGCGAACGAAGTCGTGACCGCAACTTTAGCCTTTAACCGCATGCAGCAACGTATTCGCCATTATGTGATGGATAGAGAGCAGCTGTTTTCTTCTATTTCACATGATTTAAAAACCCCGATCACTCGCCTTCGTCTACGGACTGAACTGCTGGAAAATGACGTAAAGCGCGCCAAGTTTAATCAGGATTTGGATGAACTTGAAATGATGGTGAAAGGCGCGTTGCAGTGTGTGCATGACACCGAATTACACGAAAATTCCAGCTTGGTTTATTTAAACGAGTTATTACTTGCCGCCGCAGAAACGCATAACACTCAACAAATTAACGTGACACTACCCAAAACGACGATTGCTCCTGTATTGGGTAAGCCACTAGCGTTAAAACGGGTCATGACGAACTTGGTGGATAACGGAGTCAAGTATGGTGGAAGCCTCACGATTACTTGCCGGCAATTTGAAGATTATGTCGAGCTGAATTTTATTGACCAAGGCCCCGGAATTCCTGAAGCGCAGTTAGAGTCGGTATTTGATCCTTATGTCCGTTTAGCGAAAGATCAAGATGGCCATGGTTTAGGACTGGGTATTTGTCGCAATATTTTACATGCTCATGGCGGAACAATTCACATCAGTAATGCGCCACATGCTGGGCTGCATGTTCAAGTGATTTTGCCGTTTAATACACAACTTCCCCAGTAAGTTTATGGTTAATCATAGTGATAAAACTCACATGTAACACAATTGTTACATTGGTGTTACCTTTCGTGGCAATCTTCTTGCCAAACTTTGCATATAGTCAAATCAAGTCAAAAACACGCCGTCGGATGACCGGTGTCGTTTGGCTTTAATCCAATAACTCATAATTAAACATGGACGATGACGATGAATACAATGAAAAAAAGTCTTCTTACCCTTGCTTTGCTTTCTGCTTCACAACTTTCTCATGCAGGGGAAGTTGAGGTTCTTCACTGGTGGACTTCAGGTGGTGAGGCTAAGTCGGTTGCTGTATTAAAAGACATGATGGAAAAAGAAGGCCATACGTGGAAAGACTTTGCGGTTGCCGGTGGTGGTGGTGAAAGTGCCATGACTGTTCTAAAAACGCGTGCGGTTTCAGGAAACCCTCCAGCAGCGGCACAGATTAAAGGTCACAATATTCAAGAATGGGCCGAGTTAGGATTTTTAACCAATCTAGATACGGTAGCGAAAGAAGGAAATTGGGACGGTATCTTACCTAAAGTTGTTGCCGATACCGCGAAATATAAAGGCCATTATGTTGCTGTGCCGGTCAATGTGCACCGAGTAAACTGGTTGTGGGCCAACAAAGCGATTTTTGATAAAGAAGGTTTGAAAGTTCCGACGTCGTGGGATGATTTTTTCAAGGTCGGGGATAAATTAAAAGCCGACGGTATTATTCCTTTAGCTCACGGTGGTCAGCCTTGGCAAGATGCGACGCTATTTGAAGCGATTGCTCTGGAAATATTAGGTAATGCGGATTACACCAAAGCCTTTGTGGATCTTGACCAAGACGTATTATCTGGCGACAAGATGGTAGAAGCGTTTACAACCTTCAAAAAAGTCCATGACTATATTGATAGCAATGCACCTGGCCGTGATTGGAACGTCGCAACGTCGATGGTGATTAACGGTAAAGCGGCGATGCAAGTCATGGGTGACTGGGCAAAAGGCGAGTTTAGTGCTGCTAATAAACAGCCAGGTACCGACTACACTTGTTCACCAACTCCGGGAACAGCGGACTCATTTACTTTTAATATCGATAGTTTTGCTTTCTTCCAAATTAAAAATAAAGAGAATCAAAAAGCGCAACAAGACTTGGCAAAAACCATTTTGTCTAAACCTTTCCAAGAGGTGTTTAACCTAAATAAAGGTTCGATTCCTGTACGTTTGGATATGGATATGTCGAAGTTTGATAAGTGTGCTTTAGATTCAATGACAGCCTTTAAAGCAACCTCTAAAACCGGTGGTTTAGTACCAAGTATGGCACACGGCATGTCGACAACCAGCTATGTGCAAGGTGCGATGTATGATGTGATCACTAACTTCTTTAACGATAAAGATGCGGATCCAAAAGAGGCCGCTCAGAAACTGGCTAAAGCAGTTAAAGCTGCCGAATAACCTTTCTTAATTTAAACCTTATGAGCTTGGGCTGCGTGTGTATTCACGTAGCCTCAGTTATTCACACCTAAAATTCAGTAATAGTTTGAATATTTAGGCATCGTTGTAAAAAAAGGATCGGTTATGGACAACGCTTTCGATTCCACTAAACATCAGCCTCTTGAAAAGGGCTCAGTTAAACTAGGCGCCGCCATGCCAGCTCGGCGCGCCGCCCCAAAACCTAAATTGGTCGATAGACTACAGCATTTATTACCTAAAATTGTATTGGCACCAACGTTAGTGATTACGGTGGTGTGTATTTATGGCTACATTATTTGGACGGGAGCGTTATCGCTCACTAATTCTCGCTTTTTACCGAGTTTTAATTTCACCGGATTTGGTCAATATGCCAAGTTAATGGAAAACGACCGCTGGATAACGTCTATTTCTAACTTGGGTATCTTTGGTTTGTTATTCCTTGCCATCGTTATTGTACTCGGGGTAGGGCTCGCGATTCTTTTGGATCAAAACATTCGTAATGAAGGCGTGATCCGCAGCATTTACCTTTATCCGATGGCGTTGTCATTTATTGTGACAGGAACCGCCTGGAAGTGGATTTTAAATCCGGGTCTTGGCATTGAGAAAATGGTGCATGACTGGGGCTTCACCAATTTTAAATTCGATTGGATTGTTGACTCTAATATGGTGGTCTACACCTTAGTTATTGCGGCGGTTTGGCAGTCTTCAGGCTTTGTGATGGCAATGTTCTTAGCCGGGCTGCGTGGGATAGATTCTTCCATCATAAAAGCGGCGCAAATAGACGGTGCGAGTTTACCTCGTATTTATTGGAGTATCGTGTTGCCTTGTTTACGCCCTGTGTTTTTTAGTGCAGTGATCATTACTTCTCACATCGCCATTAAAAGCTTCGACTTAGTCACGGCATTGACTGCGGGTGGCCCAGGTTACGCCTCAGACTTACCGGCTCTCTTTATGTACGCCTATTCCTTTACTCGTGGCGAAACCGCGCTTGGTTCAGCCAGTGCAATGATGATGCTTGCAGGGATCCTTGCCATTCTGGTGCCGTACCTTTACTCAGAATTAAGGGAGAAAAAGTCATGATGGCGCAAAACCAAAAATCTCAAAATCTTAAACTTCAAGGTAATCAGTCGCATTACTTTAATTCTAAGCGAGTCGGGCGTATTGCGATTTATACACTGCTGATTTTTTTCTGTGTAATGTACCTCATGCCTTTATTTGTCATGGTGATCACATCATTTAAAAGCTTGGGCGATATTCGCACCGGCAACTTGATGTCTTTGCCAACGGAATGGGTGTTAGATGCTTGGCATAAAGCATGGTCAACCTCTTGTACTGGGGTGAAGTGTGAAGGGATTAAAGGCTACTTTTGGAATTCATTTCAAATGGTGATTCCGGCTGTGGCGATCTCAACCTTAATGGGCGCATTTAATGGCTATGTGATCAGTAAATGGCAATTTAGAGGGTCGAATCTTCTTTTCAGTTTGTTGCTATTTGGCTGCTTTATTCCATTCCAAGTGGTGCTCTTACCTATGGCTGCGACATTGGGGTATTTCGGTCTTGCGAATACCACGACTGGCTTGATTTTTGTACATGTTATTTATGGCTTGGCCTTTACCACGCTGTTTTTCCGTAACTTCTATGTTGGTGTGCCGGATGAATTAGTGAAAGCGGCCAAGTTAGATGGAGCAGGTTTTTTTACTATCTTTTTTAAGATTATGTTACCGCTTTCCACACCAATCATCATGGTGACAGTGATTTGGCAGTTTACTTCAATTTGGAATGATTTCTTATTTGGGGTGGTGTACTCAGGTTCTGAGACTCAGCCGATTACAGTGGCATTGAATAATCTCGTGAATACCAGCACTGGGGTGAAAGAATATAACGTCGATATGGCTGCCGCCATTATTGCTGCATTGCCAACCTTGTTGGTGTATGTCGTGGCAGGGAAGTATTTCGTGAGAGGGCTAACTGCAGGTTCAGTCAAAGGTTGATACGCTTGGTACTTGAAGCTACCGCTTTGTTGACGGCATTTATTCACCCCAATCACTTTGATGAGCCCTTAGTTTTATAAATAGGGCTCATGGGGAGCATTCATTTGTCGCCGCGCTGTAACTTCAATTACTTTGAGTATCGATTCAATAAAAAATTAATATGGAATCGGCTTAAAAGGAAAATAAATAATGGCTGCTTTAGAATTAAACCAAATTCGTAAAACGTACCGTAATGCTGACAATGAAACCTTGAAAGGGATTAACATTCAAATTGAGTCTGGCGAATTTCTTATCTTAGTCGGGCCATCAGGTTGCGGTAAATCTACTTTGATGAACACCATCGCAGGGCTAGAATCGATTAGCTCAGGTGAGATTGTTATTGATGGCGTTGATGTGTCGAATGTTGAGCCCAAAGATCGCGATATTGCCATGGTGTTTCAATCTTATGCGCTTTATCCAAATATGACTGTTCGCGGCAATATCGCGTTTGGGCTTAAAATTCGCAAAATGCCGCAAGTGAAAATTGATGCGGAAGTGAATCGAGTGGCGGAAATGTTGCAAATCGATCACCTACTTGACCGAAAACCCGCGCAACTGTCGGGGGGGCAACGTCAACGTGTCGCAATGGGGCGTGCGTTGGCTCGTCAACCTAAGTTGTACTTGTTCGATGAACCTTTGTCGAATCTTGATGCGAAATTGCGGGTTGAGATGCGCACTCAAATTAAACGTCTGCATCAACAACTTAATACCACCATTGTGTATGTAACTCATGATCAAATTGAAGCGATGACGCTCGCCGATCGCATCGCGGTGATGAAAGACGGCGAATTGCAACAATTAGGTACGCCGAAAGAAATTTATAACCAACCGAATAATATGTTTGTGGCGGGCTTTATGGGATCGCCTTCCATGAATTTCATCAAAGCACGCGTTGATTTAGATAATGACGATAAGCCACAAGGTGAGATTTGGACTGCCGATGGTAAGGCGCACAAAATCAACCTACCGGATCGGTTACGTAAATTTGATGGGGAAACAGTGATTATTGGTTTACGGCCTGAATTTATCACTGAACAACCAAGTGAAGAAGAACGTACCTTTACCGAAATCCCGATGAAAATTGATGTGTTAGAGCCAACGGGGCCAGACACCATCGCGATTGTTGAAATCAATCAAGACCATGTGGCTTGCCGCTTATCGGCGGAGTTTGATGCCAAAGTTGGGGAAACGGTGCCGCTTTATTTCGATTTATCCAGCGCGGTGTTTTTTGATGTTAGAACTGAGATGCGTATTTAATCCGTGGCTTTAATCAATGGATGTTGAACTTTTGGGTTGTGAGTGACACAAAAGTTTACATCCTTATGGTTTGTGTAAGGCTAAGTAAAAGCGCGTTACTGCTTACTAGCCTCTGTTTAGTTCAATAGGTAATACAATCCATTCAACAGAGCAGAAGTTTGTGCTAAACAGAGGATAAATGTCGAATCTTTAACCGTAAAAACTTATTTGGGCGAAAAAAAGTGAAAAGTCCCTTGAAAATAATTGGTATGGCCCCATCTCTGAAACGTGATCATTCTCTGTTATGAATCAAAAAGCAGAGAATCAGCACGTGAGAATTTAGGACTTGACTCGACAGGCTCAACTCATACCGCTAGAATGGCGCGTCTGAAATTTATCCTGAGACTAATAGGAGAGGCCTTTTTCTTTGTTTTCATTATTGATTTGATCTTTAGTAAAAATGAAGAAGGTTTCACTCATTAGTTCAATCATCGCTAAGATGGACTTTTCATCATAACGTTGGTTGATGCTCACAATTTTTATGTGTTCAATTTGGACACAACACAAGGAATGAAGCTAACACTTATCCTAAAGGTGCGGTTTAGCTCATACGCTCATAATTACTGAGCCAGTTTTGAGGTTTATAAATAATGCAAGCTACTGTTGAAACTCTAGAAGGCCTAGAACGCCGTCTTACTATTACTGTTCCTGCTGCTAACATCGAAGATGCAGTAACAGCTGAATTGCGCAACATCGCGAAAAATCGTCGTTTCGATGGTTTCCGTAAAGGTAAAGTACCGATGAAGATGGTTGCACAAATGTACGGCAAAGCAGTACGTCAAGACGTGATGGGTGAAGTGATGCAGCGTCATTTCATCGAAACTATCGTTAAAGAAAAAATCAACCCAGCGGGCGCACCAACATTCGCTCCAGTTGAAACTGAAGAAGGCAAAGATCTTGTTTTCAACGCAACTTTTGAAGTTTACCCAGAAGTTGAATTGAAAGGTCTTGAAAACATCACTGTTGAAAAACCAGCAGTAGAAGTGAAAGATGAAGACGTAACGGAAATGCTTGAAACACTTCGTAAACAACAATCTACTTGGGTTGAAGTTTCAGAAGCTGCGACTGCAGACAGCCGTGCAACTATTGATTTCGTAGGCTTTATCGACGGTGAAGAATTCGAAGGCGGTAAAGCAGAAGCATTCCCTCTAGAAATGGGCCAAGGTCGTATGATCCCTGGTTTTGAAGACGGAATCCTAGGTAAGAAAGCGGGCGAAGAATTCTCTATTGAAGTGAACTTCCCTGAAGATTACCACGCTGAAAACCTAAAAGGTAAAGCGGCTAAATTCGACATTAAACTAAGCAAAGTTGAAACTCGTGAGCTTCCTGAGCTAACAGATGAGTTTGTTGCTAAGTTTGGCGTAAACGAAGGTGGCGTTGAGGCACTGAAAACTGAAGTACGTAAAAACATGGAGCGTGAGCTTAAGCAAGCGGTTAAAGGCCGTATTAAAGAGCAAGCGATCAATGGTCTTGTTGAGCAAAACGAGATGGACGTACCTTCTGCACTTATCGATCAAGAAATCGAAGTGTTACGCCAACAAGCGGCACAACGCTTTGGTGGTAACCCTGAAGCGGCAGCTCAACTTCCACGTGAACTATTTGAAGAGCAAGCTGCTCGTCGCGTAAAAGTTGGCCTACTTCTAGGTGAAGTGATCAAGTCTGAAGAGCTAAAAGCTGACGAAGATCGTGTTAAAGCACTTATCGAAGAAATGGCGACCGCTTACGAAGATCCATCAGAAGTGATCGCATACTACGAGCAAAACGAGCAGATGATGAACAACATCCGCAACGTAGCGCTTGAAGATCAAGCTATTGATGCAATCATTGCTAAAGCAAAAGTTTCTGATAAAGAAGTGAGCTTCAATGAGTTAATGAACCAGCAACAACCTGCTTAATCACTCAATTTATTAAGTGAAGTTAGGTTTCGCTGAGTAGAAGAGTTGACAGCGTTTCGGCTCTTCTGCTAACAATGGCTCGATATGACACTCTACATTTTGGAGAGGTTCATACGGGCCATTTTATTTTTTAGCTTACGACGACCTAAATGGTATTGGTAAGCGTCTAGGTTTATGATTAACTAACTTTTGTTTATTATCTATTAGTAATCCATCATATTGGTAAACCTATCTACTACAGGGAAAGCGAAAATGAGCTACCAAGAAAATACTACAATGTCTCCAATTGTTGATGCGCTTGTGCCAATGGTGGTAGAGCAAACTTCTCGCGGTGAGCGTTCTTACGATATTTATTCTCGCCTATTAAAAGAACGTATTATCTTTTTAACCGGACAAGTTGAAGATCACATGGCAAACCTAGTGGTCGCACAATTATTATTCTTAGAGTCTGAAAGCCCAGATAAAGATATCTTCTTATACATCAACTCTCCTGGTGGTTCTGTGACTGCTGGGATGTCGATCTATGACACCATGCAATTTATTAAACCAAACGTAAGCACAGTATGTATGGGGCAAGCATGCTCAATGGGTGCGTTTTTGCTTGCGGGTGGTGAAAAAGGGAAGCGTTTCTGCTTGCCTAACTCTCGCGTGATGATCCACCAACCATTAGGTGGTTTCCAAGGTCAGGCTTCTGATATTCAAATTCATGCGCAAGAGATTCTAACGATTAAACAGCGCTTGAATAATTTATTGGCTGAACATACTGGCCAACCATTAGAAGTGATTGAGCGTGATACGGATCGTGATAACTTTATGTCTGCTCAACAATCTGTTGATTATGGCTTAGTGGATGCCGTATTAGAAAAGCGCCCAGCATAAAATATCCCATCCTCACTTGATTAAGTGAAAGACTGAGACAATATGTACGGTCTGTGTAGTTAAGAAGTGAGGGTCTCTGTCTTAGCAGTTTGTGCCACCTGTTTATCAATAAGGCATTGTGAGCAAAATTGTTGTAGACTGAATGAAAGAATTAAAAGGCTAAGAGGTTAGCGAATGACAGATAAAAGCAAAGAGGGTGGTAGTACTAAACTGCTGTATTGCTCTTTCTGCGGTAAAAGCCAGCACGAGGTTCGCAAGCTGATCGCAGGTCCTTCCGTTTACGTATGTGATGAATGTGTCGATTTATGTAACGACATTATACGTGAAGAAGTGAAAGATGTAGTTCCAAAGAAAGAGTCGGAAGCATTGCCGACTCCTAAAGAAATTCGTGCGCACCTAGATGACTATGTTATTGGTCAAGATTACGCCAAGAAAGTGCTTTCAGTTGCGGTTTATAACCACTACAAGCGTTTGCGTAATGGTGATAAAACCAAAGATGGCGTTGAACTAGGTAAGAGTAACATCTTACTTATCGGTCCAACGGGTAGTGGTAAAACATTGCTAGCTGAGACTTTGGCGCGTTTTCTTGATGTACCATTTACGATGGCAGATGCGACTACGCTAACCGAAGCCGGTTACGTAGGTGAAGATGTCGAAAACATCATTCAGAAGCTGCTACAGAAATGTGACTACGACGTTGCGAAAGCTGAACGTGGTATCGTTTATATTGATGAAATTGATAAGATTTCTCGTAAAGCGGAAAACCCATCAATCACTCGCGATGTTTCGGGTGAAGGTGTACAGCAAGCATTACTGAAACTGGTTGAAGGTACCGTTGCTTCGGTCCCACCACAAGGTGGTCGTAAACACCCTCAACAAGAGTTTTTGCAAGTTGATACGTCTAAAATCTTATTTATCTGTGGCGGCGCATTCGCTGGTTTGGATAAAGTGATTGAGCAACGTGTTGCCGTTGGGACTGGTATTGGTTTCGGCGCGGAAGTGCGTAGCAAAGACGAAGCGAAGAGTGCGGGTGAATTGTTCAAGCAAGTTGAGCCAGAAGATTTGGTGAAATATGGTTTGATCCCTGAATTCATTGGTCGTCTACCGGTTACCACAACGCTGACTGAACTTGATGAAGAAGCTTTGATTCAGATCCTTTGTGAGCCAAAAAATGCGCTGACTAAGCAATATGGCGCACTGTTTGATTTAGAGGGTGCAGAACTTGAGTTTCGTGAAGATGCGCTTCAAGCGATTGCGAAAAAAGCAATGGAACGTAAAACCGGTGCACGTGGTCTACGTTCGATTCTTGAATCTGTTTTGCTTGAAACCATGTATGAGTTGCCTTCGAATAAAGATGTCACCAAAGTGGTTATTGATGAATCAGTAATTAAAGGTGAATCTGAGCCGCTATTGATTTATCAAAATGCTGAAAATCAATTAGCTAGCTCTGAATAAGTCGAGTTATCATCAAAATATGAATTTAAAGGAGGCTTTATGCCTCCTTTTTTTATTTTGTTATTGAAACTAGCAAGATAGCCCCCATATACTTTTCAATGAATGTGCAAACGGAATAGAGAGAATAATATGAACTTGGAGCGTTCCGAGCGTATCGAGATTCCCGTATTACCCCTACGTGATGTTGTGGTTTACCCACACATGGTCATTCCACTTTTTGTTGGCCGTGAAAAGTCGATTCAATGTTTAGAAACCGCAATGGATACCAATAAGCAAGTTTTGTTGGTGGCTCAAAAAGATGCGGAAACCGATGAACCAAATATTGATGATCTATTTTCAACCGGTACAGTTGCCACTATTTTGCAGTTATTAAAATTGCCAGATGGTACGGTAAAAGTCTTGGTTGAAGGGCAGCAGCGTGCCAAAGTGCATGCATTCTCAAATGAAGAATTCTTTACTGCCGACGCTGAATATTTAGCAACACCTGAAATTGATGAGCGTGAACAAGAAGTGATTGTTCGTAGTGCGATCAATCAATTTGAAGGTTTTATCAAGCTTAATAAAAAGATCCCACCAGAAGTGCTGACTTCGCTTAATGGTATCGATGAAGCGGCGCGTCTTGCCGATACTATCGCCGCTCACATGCCATTAAAACTTAATGATAAGCAACGTGTACTTGAAATCATCGATGTGGTTGAACGCCTAGAGTTTTTAATGGGCATGATGGAGTCAGAAATTGACTTACTACAAGTTGAAAAACGTATTCGTGGCCGTGTTAAGAAGCAGATGGAAAAATCCCAGCGCGAATATTATTTGAATGAGCAAATGAAAGCCATTCAGAAAGAACTGGGCGATATGGACGATGCTCCAGATGAATTCGAAGCTCTGCAAAAGAAAATCGAAGACGCTAAAATGCCAAAAGAAGCTCGTGAAAAAACCGAGCAAGAGCTACAAAAGTTGAAAATGATGTCGCCAATGTCGGCAGAAGCAACCGTTGTTCGTGGTTACATCGATTGGATGGTGGGTGTGCCTTGGACTAAACGCTCTAAAGTGAAAAAGAATTTAGCGAAAGCCGAAGAAGTGCTTAATGAGGACCATTATGGTCTTGAGAGGGTAAAAGAACGTATTCTTGAGTATTTAGCGGTTCAAAGCCGTATAAACAAGCTTAAAGGGCCAATCTTGTGCTTAGTTGGGCCTCCTGGTGTTGGTAAAACGTCACTAGGTCGTTCCATTGCCGCTGCAACTGGACGTAAATATACTCGTATGGCGCTTGGTGGCGTGCGTGATGAAGCGGAAATTCGTGGTCATCGACGTACTTATATTGGCTCTATGCCAGGTAAGTTGATCCAGAAGATGTCGAAGGTGGGGGTGAAAAACCCATTATTCTTATTGGATGAAATCGATAAAATGGCGTCTGATATGCGTGGTGATCCGTCATCAGCTTTATTGGAAGTGCTTGATCCTGAGCAGAACAACTCATTTAATGATCATTACTTAGAAGTCGATTATGACCTTTCTGACGTAATGTTTGTTGCGACGTCAAACTCAATGAATATTCCTGGGCCTTTGCTTGACCGTATGGAAGTGATTCGTTTGTCGGGCTATACCGAAGATGAAAAACTGAACATTGCTAAGCGTCACCTAGTGGATAAGCAAATTGAACGCAATGGTTTGAAGTCTCATGAGATTGTGATCGAAGACTCAGCGATTATCGGCATTATTCGTTATTACACCCGTGAAGCTGGTGTGCGTAACCTTGAACGTGAGATTTCGAAGATCTGCCGTAAAGCGGTTAAAAATATCTTACTTAACAGCGACCTAAAATCTGTAACTGTCACTATGGATAACTTGAAAGAGTACCTTGGTGTGCAACGTTGTGATTATGGTAAAGCAGAAGAAAGTAATCGCATTGGTCAAGTGACAGGGTTGGCTTGGACTGAAGTGGGCGGTGATTTACTCACCATCGAAACCCAATCTATGATCGGTAAAGGTAAACTTACCTACACCGGTTCTTTGGGGGATGTGATGCAAGAGTCTATCCAGGCCGCAATGACGGTGGTTCGATCCCGCGCAGAGAAGTTAGGTATTAACCCTGATTTTTATGAAAAACGCGACATTCATGTTCACGTGCCAGAAGGTGCTACACCAAAAGATGGCCCAAGTGCGGGTATCGCAATGTGTACCGCTTTAGTGTCTAGCTTAACCGGTAACCCAGTCCGTGCTGATGTGGCAATGACAGGTGAAATTACCCTACGTGGTGAAGTACTGCCGATTGGTGGTTTGAAAGAAAAATTACTTGCTGCTCACCGTGGTGGGATAAAAACGGTCATCATTCCAAAAGAAAATGAGCGTGATTTGGAAGACATTCCAGCGAATGTTATCGGTGATCTGAATGTTCGACCAGTTCAGTGGTTAGACGAGGTTTTACCATTAGCTCTCGAAAATGACCCTACAGGTTGTGTGATTGAAGTCACAAACTAGTGATATTCAACAAATTTAGTTAAAAGATTGACGCTGACAGGACAGAAAATACTTGTCAGCGTTTTTTTTCAAGGCTAAGTTAACTTTCGATAGACCTGAGCCAATGGTTATTAGGGCGAAAGCCTTTTAAAAGCTAATTAAATAAAGGCCAGTCTAACTTATTATTTTTTATGGAACGATTGCTATTGATACTATGTTGGTAGCTAAAAGGGGAACAACAAGTGAATAAGACTCAATTAGTAGAAAAAATTGCAGGCGACGCAGATATCTCTAAAGCAGCTGCAGGCCGTGCGCTAGATGCATTCATTGAAGCAGTAACAGAAACACTAAAAGCAGAAGACCAAGTTGCACTAGTTGGCTTTGGTACTTTTAGCGTTCGTACTCGTGCAGCTCGCACAGGTCGTAACCCTAAAACTGGTGACGTGATTCAGATCGCTGAAGCAAAAGTACCTGCATTCAAAGCTGGTAAAGCATTAAAAGATGCGTGTAACTAATCTGTCTCAGTAAGTATTTTCCCTTTTTGGCGAAAATTCTTGAGGTTTTTACGTCTAACCTCAATCTTTGTTTATCAAAAAGCGCATCTTACTGGTGCGCTTTTCTTTTTCTGATATCATCGACACATATTTTTAATCTATCAAGCATAGAGTCGTAAAGACGCTGTAATTGGTAACAGTCAGTATTTAGAGAGCAGTCAGACTATGATGGATCGACTACGCGAAGGCGTAAATGGTATAGCAGTTAAAATTATTTTAGTGTTAATCATCCTTTCTTTTGTATTTGCCGGTGTGAGCAGTTACTTAGTAGGTGGTGGCAGTAATGCAGCTGCAAAAGTTGGTAATACGACCATTGAACGTAATGCATTTGAGCAAGCGTATCAGAATGAGCGTAATCGCATGCAATCACAAATGGGTGATTACTTCTCCACGTTAATGGGCGACCAACAATACGTACAAACTTTCCGTAAAAGTGTTCTTGATCGAATGATCAATGATGTATTGCTTGAGCAATATGCACAATCACTAGGTTTACGCGTGAGTGATGAACAAGTGAGTCAACTTATCTTGACCATGCCACAATTCCAAACCAACGGTAAGTTTGACCAAGATATTTATGCTGCAACGCTACGTCGTGCTGGTTTTAGCGCGGATAGCTTTGCAGAATACTTGCGTAAAGATATGCTACGAAACCAAGTCGTATCAGCAGTACAAAACAGTGAATTTACGTTAGATGATGAAGTTACTCAACAAAGCCAATTACTGACTCAAACGCGTGATATTCAAACTATCACACTAAACGTCAGTGATTTTTCTAAGAAAGCACAAGTAACCGATGAAGAACTTCAATCGTACTACAAAGCGCATTCCGAAAATTATGAGCGTCCTGAGCAGATGAAAGTCGCTTATGTTGAACTATCAGCTGAGCAATTGAAAAAGTCAGTAAAAGTGACCGATGAAGATGCTCAAGCTTATTATCAAGATCACTTAGATAAATACTCAACCAAAGAGCAGCGTAAAGTTCGTCATATTTTAATTAAAGATGATGAAGCGAAGGCTGAAACATTATTAGCTACATTAAAAGCAGGTGCAGATTTTGCAACTGTGGCTAAAGAAAACTCTGAAGATGTCGGTAGTGCTAAGCAAGGCGGCGATTTAGGTTGGATGGAAAAAGGTGTCATGGACCCAGCGTTTGAAGAAGCGGCTTTTGCACTAAAAGCAAAAGGTGATATTTCAGAGGTTGTGAAATCTGATTTCGGCTACCACATTATTCAATTAGAAGATGATAAAGCCGCTGAAGCGAAACCATACTCTGAAGTGGCGGCTGATATTAAAGCTGAGCTTGTTGATGAAAAAGCTGTTGAGCAATTTTACAAGTTGCAAACGAAGTTAGAGTCAGTGGCATTTGAATCTCCAGATTCGCTGGATGAATCAGCTAAAGTTGCTGGTCAAAAAATTCAAACAACGGACTTTATCTCTCAAGCAGATGCGCCAGAAGTGCTAAAAGTACCAGCGGTAGCTCAAGCACTAGAAAGCTCTGATGTGAAACAAGAGGGCATGAACTCTGAAGTATTAGAGGTCGCACCTGAGCATGTAATAGTCGTACGTGTTAACGATGTACGTGAGGAAACAGTATTACCTTTTGAAGAAGTAAAAGCGCAAGTTCAGGCGCAGCTATTAGCCACGAAAGGCGAACAAGATGCGCTTGAGCTTGCTTCGAAAGTCGTTGCATCACTTAAGAAAGGCGATGAGAGCATCTTAGCGTCGAATCAATTAAGCTTTGCTGACGAACAAAATATTGATCGTCGCTCACCGTTGGCACAAAACGTATTTGCTTTACCTCATCCACAAGATGGTGTAGCAACCTACGGTCAGACGAAAGATGAGAACGGCAATATTGTCATTGTTAAGCTGAATAAAGTCACTAGCGGTAGTGATGCTCAGTTTGAACAACAAATTGCATCTCAGTTATTGCGTATGAATAACCAACAAGATCTAGAAGTGATTTTGAATTCATTACGTAAATCTACGTCGATAGAATATAAGGCGATTGAGCAACCTTAAAGATTAAGTTAAATGGCAGTTTGTCATTAACCAATTTTTTATTTAAAGCCCCCAATAGTTGGATGCCAACATTGGGGGCTTTTTTAATGGCTAATCGATAGTAATAACTCGGGCAACTTCCATAAATGAAACCCATGATTAGCGATACATCATGCGATATTTTTAATGTTTCTGTTTCGACTCTTTTTTACCATACTTCGGTTAGCACTTTGTATTTTTATGAAGTTGTAGGTGAGGATGTCGGGGGGCTACTGCGGGGATTTATTTAGGATTCACTACGGTTGGAAATCGGTATAAGTAATTTATTCTTGTAATTATGATGTTTATCAGCACGTTATGGTTTTGCTGCCTGTCCCATCTCTTAATCATAAACACCCGCACGAGGTTGGTTGTGTGTAAGATTTTGTTTTCAATCAAAATTAATGAGGTGTAATGATGCGTCAGTTATATTCTTTTATCTTTATTTTTCTATCAATCCTACTTTTACCATTGAATGCTATAGCGGTCGAGCAACATCAACAAGATGATGCTATTGAAGTGACTGTTAATATTAATACCGCAACCGCAGGTGAAATTGCGTTGATGTTGCAGGGGATTGGAGAGAAAAAAGCGCAAGATATTGTCGATTTTCGTAATGAGCATGGTAAATTTCAAAATATCGAATCTTTAAAGCAAGTGAAAGGGATTGGTCAGTCGACGATTGATAAGAATAAAGATCGAATTTTGTTGTAGATAGTCAATAAAATGAAGTTGTAGAGCTTTAATTAAAAGGTTAAAGCTCTTTTTTTGTTTTTATGGTTTGTAGAATGTCGGTGGCTATAGAGAGAGTTACGCCGAATACTGAACCAAAGAGATGGGCATCAATGGCCACTTTGGCATGAATGAGAGCCTCTGTCCCTGTCGGTGAACCAAAGCATTGTTCCCATATTATTTTAGCGGCGAGACCAATAAGAAGATAAAGGCTGCTTTTTCGTCCTAACCGATATTCTTGCATGGCATAAAAACCAAATAATCCATGTAATACCCCTGACAAGCCTACATAGAGCTGCATAGAAGTCAGTAATAACAAGCTGCCTACTGCAATACATAAGCCAGTAAATACCACGATAAATTGGCGAATAGAGATTTGCTCGCGGAAGATAAAGCTTATGATCCATAACCCACCAACATTCATGCCTAAATGATAGAGATTGGTGTGGGTTAAATTTCCTGTTACGATCCGCCACCATTGACCCTCGATAATGGCGTTGTGATCCCACTGTGCCCACTCATGTAAGCTAGGTAGTTGTAATAGCCCCATTAGCGCGGTAATACTGATTAGTAGAAGGATTACTCTCATTCCCATGTCTCGATATTGTTTACAGTGTGGAAAGGCTAATAATGCCTGTATTTGTGGTTGGATTAAACCAATAGATTGTTCTGTGCGAGTGGTCATTTTGCAACATCCAAGCGAATCTAAAAGGCCAATGGGCACGGCAAAAATATTGCAATTAAGTTTGGACCGATCTGACATTTGGATTGGTGAAGATTTTTCGCAGCACCTAGCGTTAAATGCCTTACTACAAGATGAGCAAACGGAGTCGCTAATTCTTTATCCAAGCGAGCATAGTCAATCACTGGAAAGTGTCGCTAAGAGAAATAATAAGCTTACCGCTGAAAATAAACACTTATGCTTGATTTTGTTGGATGGTACTTGGAAGAAAGCTTATAAAATGTGGCAACTCTCAACGAACTTACATTCACTACCTTGTGTTGCATTGCCCGATACATTACAGGGTAATTACCGTATTAGAAAGGCACCCACAGAGCAGCACCTTTCAACGGTTGAGGCGGGTTTTCATGCCTTATCCGCATTAGAGCCTCAAACTGACTTCTCACCATTATTAACGGCTTTTACTAATATGGTGGATTTTCAAATTGCGCAAATGCCAGACGGAGTCTTTGAACGTAATTACAAATCTTAATTAAGGTTCGTTAAAAAGATACATGAGCTGAAAATAACTGCTGATGAACTTTTTGCGCATACCCATCTGTCATTGCTGAAATATAATCGGCTAAAATTCGAGTACCACCCTGGTGATCCTCTTCAGCTTCTTGCCATTTATACTTAGTCGCTTCTGGTAGTAATCGCATTGGATCGGCGTTTAAGGCCTCAAAAATATCCATAATGATTTGTTGCCCTTTATATTCAAATTGCTGTACTTCAGGGACATGAATGACATATTGGTTCACAAAGCTCTTAAATACCTCTAGTGCATATGCAACGGGTGCCTCTAGATAGGCATTAATATTAAGTAGGGGCTCATCAAAAGGCGTTTCTGAATACACCGTTTTCAGAGTAATGCTGGTGAGTAGTGCATTTACAATCCCGCCAATAGCATCTTTTCTTTCATGGTGTTTACCTGAAAATAACTTATCACTGAGGGTATTGATGTTCGTTTCAAACCATTCATCACCACACTCGGCAAGTTTGCTGGCTGCCCCTTCCTGCCATTGTTTACGATTGACCATATTGAGTACGATGGCATCTTCCAAGTCGTGCACGCCATACGCGATGTCATCGGCCAGTTCCATGATCGAACAATCGAGTGATTTAAAACGCGTTTTGTGATGGCTGTAGGGCCCGCAATCAGTTTGGCTACGCTTAGTGCTTAATAACACCTTGTCATGTTCAGATAATGGATCGAGCACCCAGTCTAAAAAAGGGCTATCAATGTCATAAATGCCTTTGGCTGGTAGCCAGTCTTTGGCTTTGAGTTGCCTTGGCGTGATGACATCTTTGGGACGGTGGTTACTTTGCACTTGGCTGATGAACGCGGGGTATTTCAATAGGCCCAGTAAAGTCCGTCGAGCTAAATTCATACCGTGATGCTCGGTATAAGGTTCTAATTGAGTCACAATACGGAAGGTCTGAGCATTGCCTTCAAATCCACCATGATTACGTAACATATAATTGAGCGCGACTTCACCACCGTGACCAAACGGTGGGTGACCGATATCATGGGCCAGACATAATGTTTCAACAAGGCTGGCTGGTGGCAGTAAATGATTGTATTCAGGTTGTTTTTGTTTTATTTGTTCGAGTATGCCACTACCGATCTGCGACACTTCAAGGGAATGAGTTAAACGAGTGCGATAAAAATCATTTAAACCCGTTCCGTGAACTTGAGTTTTCGCTTGCAGGCGACGAAATGCCGCAGAGTGCAATACTCGAGCACGATCGCGTTGGTAGACATCACGGTGATCATTACGTCTTAATTTTTGTTCATTATTGATGCGAGCTTGCCATTTCTCGTGACTAATGGCAGGAACCGTTTTGATGGTTTGTTTTGATTGATCATCCATGAGTTTAACCTTACTTAACTGATTTCATCGAGCGTAAGCTGGAAGCTAGGTGCAAACACATCCAAGAAATAACGCATTTCAGGCGTTTCACGCTCTTTCAAGGTGGTTTCTAAACGACTCTTTGCTTGTTCATATTCATGGTTACCGGCAGATAACTCTTCTAAGCATTTTAGGTAAGCACATAAACTATCCGCTTGCTTTACCATAGCTTTATCATCTGCATCAATTTCATCACTAATCAGAAAAGGAGCAAAATCTTGCTGAAACTCTTCTGGTAGCATGGATATCAATTTTTTTTCCGCAGCAAGCTCAATTTTTTTGTATTCATTGGCGATGGCCGGGTTGTAATATTTTACTGGCGTCGGTAAATCGCCCGTAAGTACTTCACTGGTATCATGGTACATACCGAGTAACGCAATACGTTCTGGATTGACGTTTCCGCCGAACTTTTTGTTTTTGATAATGGCAAGCGCATGCCCGACAAAGGCGACCTGGAGGCTATGCTCTGAAATGTTTTCTGCTGAAATGGAACGCATTAAAGGCCAGCGCTGAATGAGTTTCATACGAGCAAGGTGCGCGAAAAAGTGACTAGGTTGAGGTGTGGTCATGAGATTACCTCCGAGAATAATGGGTTAGATGAGTTTGAATGCAAAACAGGCTTCCCATGATGAGAAGCCTGTGAGTAAATTATTGAGAGTAGGTTGATAAGAAGCGTTCAAATCGACCAATCGCTGTTTCAAGATCTTCCACATGAGGAAGGGTTACAATACGGAAGTGATCGGGCTGCTTCCAATTAAAACCAGTGCCTTGAACTAACAATACTTTTTCTTGAACTAAGAAATCGAGCACCATCTTGGCATCATCTTTAATATTGAATTTCTTCACATCAATTTTGGGGAATAAGTACATGGCACCTTTAGGTTTGACACACGTAATGCCTGGAATTTGAGTGATCAATTCATAAGCACGGTTACGTTGTTCAAGTAAACGCCCACCCGGCAAAATGAGTTCGTTAATACTTTGATAGCCGCCCAGTGCGGTTTGAATCGCATGTTGCATTGGCACATTGGCACACAAACGCATTGAGGCGAGCATGTCTAAACCATCAATATAACCTTTCGCGAGATGCTTTGGACCGGTTAAGAACATCCAACCACCACGGAAACCACAAACGCGATAGGCTTTTGATAAACCATTAAAGGTCGCCATTAATACGTCATCGGCAAGCGTTGCAATCGAAGTATGGGTTGCACCATCGTAGAGAACTTTATCGTAAATCTCATCGGCAAAAATGATCAGATTATGTTGGCGTGCAATTTCGACAACTTGCAGTAGAAAATCTCGGCTATACACCGCGCCAGTAGGATTGTTGGGGTTAATCAGTACAATTCCACGGGTTTGTGAAGTGATTTTGCTTTTAATGTCATCCAGATCCGGATACCAGTCAGAAGACTCATCACAAATGTAGTGAACTGGTTTACCGCCCGCCAAAGAAGCAGCCGCAGTCCACAGCGGATAATCAGGCGCAGGGATCAAGATTTCATCGCCATTATTAAGCAAAGCCTGCATCGACATCACGATCAGCTCTGAGGCGCCGTTACCGATGTAGACATCTTCTACTTCAAGATCGCGTAGACCCAATTTCTGATAGTGCTGCACCACTGCTTTACGAGCGGAATAAATGCCTTTTGAATCACAATAGCCTTGTGATGTCGGTAAGTTACGAATCACATCAACAAGAATCTCATCAGGGGCATCAAAACCAAATGGGGCAGGGTTACCAATATTCAGTTTTAAAATCTTTTGCCCTTCCTCTTCCATGCGTTTGGCATGTTTTAGGATTGGCCCTCGAATGTCGTAACAGACATTATCGAGTTTTGATGACATCTCGATGTTGTTCATAGCCTTATACCCATTTATTAATATGTTTGTGACCCATCAAGTTACACTATTTTTTCAGGCCAAACCATATCAAGATCCTCTGTAAACAGCATATTTGTGCGAGTTTAATGATTATTGGATAAAAAGTGTCTGTTTGGTTTCTAAGAGAGGTCAATTTTCACTATTATTATGGTGATGTCTATCTTGTTACCTTCAATGCTTAAATATGTTGGATTATTTAACGACAAACCTAGAGAGAAAGTAGCTTACTGCTTGATTTGCATCACTTGAAACCCTAGAGTATGCGACTTAACAATAATGCGAATAATCAATGGTATAATTTGACGACAAAATATCCGTGGTCAAACCGTTGTAATAAAAAAATGAGAGGTCGACTTGTCTGAATTACCCCAAGTGATTGAGCTAATAATTGAACGAATTAGACGTGGGCAAGTTTCGAGTGAAAACCGTATCTCAGAAAGGGTTGATCTACCCGATGATTTTAGTGCTATCGACTGGCTAGAAGGGCAATCTTTGTACCCTCGCTTTTATTGGCAGTCACGTGATGAACGTGAAGAAGTCATTGCTTTAGAACAAGTTAATAGTTTTACCAATCCACTCGATGCATACCCCATTCTTGCTGAGCAGCAAAGAGTGTGGGGGGGTAAAGCTTTCGATAGTGAGCATTCCAATACACCCGAGCTGACCAGCTATTTTTTCTTGCCTAGAATCGAGTTAATTCGTCAAGATGATCAATGGACACTCAATGCTAATATTGGTCTAGATGCTGAATTGACGATTGATGCTTTACAACAATTAAAATCGGACTATCAACCGATTGAAGCCTTGATTCCCCAATCAAGCCAAATTTACTTTTCACCGCAATTTGATGAGTGGAAGCATATTTTAAGCAAGGCACTCAGTGCCATTGAAGCGCAAGAATTTGAAAAGGTCGTGTTAGCCAGAAAAACATTGGTTGAACTGCCTGAGCCCATTCGAGCTGCTCAGCTATTAAAATCGAGTCGTGAACAAAACCATAATAGCTTTCACTTTTTAGTTTCATTGTCCCCGAACCGGAGTTTTGTAGGTTCAACGCCAGAGCGCTTATATCGCCGCTCGGGAGACCAGGTGGAAACTGAAGCGTTAGCCGGCACGATTGGACGTAGTGATGACCCTGTTGAAGATAAAAAATTGTCCGATTGGTTGATGAACGATGATAAAAATCAGCGTGAAAATCAAATTGTGGTCAATGATATTATTGAGCGTCTAGGGCCTTATACGGAAAGCATTGCGGTGCATCCAGAAGTGCAGTTGATCCAACTACGTCGAGTTCAGCATTTAAAGCGCCATATCAATGGATGCTTGTCGACAGGCGTGAAAGGGATTCAATTGTTATCCGCTCTTCAACCAACCGCAGCGATTGCCGGATTACCTCGTGAATCGTCATTGAATTTTATTCGTATGAATGAGCCTTTTACCCGTGGTTGGTACAGCGGTTCTTTAGGGTATTTTGGTCATCATCAAGCTGAGTTTTGCGTGTCGATTCGTAGTGCGTCATTAGTTGATAATACGGTAAAACTATACGCTGGTGCGGGTATTGTGCCGGGCTCTGAAGCCGAATTTGAATGGCAAGAGCTGAACCGTAAAACCGCCACTTTATTGAACCTTATTACTGATTATCCGATTGAAAATGAACATGGTGAAAGTGTATGAGCCAAGCTGGATTAAATCGAATTTGGGCGCAGGCTATTTTACAAACACTAACTCTATCGGGTGTGAAACATATATGCATCGCGCCGGGATCTCGTTCTACGCCTTTAAGCCTAGAAGCATTAGAACTTGCACAACGTTCAGAACTCACTGTACATACCCATTTTGATGAACGTGGTTTAGGCTTTTTAGCGCTAGGGATTGCCAAAGCTACCCAAGACCCTGTGGCAGTGATAGTGACCTCAGGTACGGCGGTGGCGAACTTATTACCAAGCGTGGCAGAGTCTGGCTTAACCGGTGAGAAACTTATTTTGTTAACCTCAGATCGCCCTGAGAGTTTAGTCGGTGTGGGGGCTAATCAGGCGATTGTGCAAAAAGGGATTTTTTCTTCGCATGTACGAAAAAGTGTTGAGCTACCTAGTCCTAGTCGAAATATAGGGCAGGAAGCGCCACAAGAATTGATTCAAGCGTTAACCAAAGTGAACCATGCTCTCGCTTATCAACATACCGTCTCTGGCTCATTGCATATCAACTGCCCATATCCAGAGCCTTTGTATATTCAAAACGCAGCAGAAAAGCAGCAGTATCAGCCCGATTTAGCGCAAGCCATGGCCGTGCAAACTCATTATTTAGAATTGGCTAAATTGTATCCAAGTTACAACGTTCCTGAACTGACCAATGGCACTCAACAAAACATCGTCAATCAACTACCTCATATGAAAGGAGTTATCTTGATTGGCAAAATGCCATTGAGTGAAGCGCAAAAAGTTTCACAATGGGCGAAAACATTAGGCTGGCCCATTTTTGCTGATCCTCAATCTGGTGTCAGCAGTCAGTGGGCTCACTTTGACTTGTGGCTGCAACAACCGGCTTATTTTGACCAATTATTGCAAGCGGATTGTATTTTGCAGTTTGGGGCGCGCTTCGTATCGAAACGTATAGGCCAGTTCATCAAACAAGCGGTATCGAATCATCACTGTCATTATTGGGTCTTCGAACCGAATATCAGTGTGTTTAATCCTGACCGACTGCCGCAACAAAGAACCGTCGCGAAAATTCAAGACTGCATTACGATGCTTGAAAATGCATTGCCGCAATGGGTTGATATGAAAGCCGTTAGTACGCAAGCCGGGTGGGCTGATCATTTACAGCAAGCGGCAGAGATAGTTGAGCAAGCAACCTTTGATATTCGACAAGATACATCGCTAACCGAGTGTCAATTGGCGCTGAATCTATTTCAATTAAGGTCGCAGATTCCAGAGGTTGAGCTCTTTATCGGGAACAGTTTAATTGTGCGTTTAGCGGATATGTTATCTGCACTTGAATGCACAAACGTCTATACCAATCGAGGCGCTTCTGGCATTGATGGTTTGGTAGCTACTGCGACGGGGGTGCAGCGTTCTAAAAACGTGCCTTTATTGACTTTGTTGGGCGATACTTCATTACTGTATGATCTGAATTCGTTGGCATTGTTGACGCAAGTATCACAACCTCATGTTGTCCTTGTGACCAATAATGACGGCGGGGCTATTTTTGATTTATTACCGGTGCCAGCAGAGCAAAAACAATATTTATACCAGATGCCACATGGCTATCAGTTTGAACATGCTGCCCATCAATTTAAGCTTGATTATACTGCACCCAATACATGGTCAGCTTTATTGGCGACGATACAAGAATATCTGATTAATTTTGAACGTGGTGACATACACTCTGCGTTATTGATTGAAGTCATTACGCCACCCGAACAAGCATCACAACAGATAAAAGCAATATTATCTAACATGACCGAATTACTTAACACTACGGAACAGGCGGGAAAATCTCATGCTTTATAGTCATATCAGCGACAATCAAGAAGGGGATGAGATTGAAGAACAGCAACCAATCCCTGTTTTCTTACATGGCTTTTTAGGTTCAAGTCGGGATTGGGATGCGTGCCTATCACATTTAGACGTTTCACATACCATTCGCATTGACTTGCCGTGTCATGGGCTCAGTAAATACTGTGAAGTCGACGACTTTGAGCAAGCTTGCCAGCAAGTTCAGTTGACCGTTCTGGCGAAGTTGAAAAAAGAAAACATGGACGCTTCAACGCCATTGGTGTTAGTTGGCTACTCATTAGGTGCCCGCATTGCCATGTATGGCTTATCGGAAAAGTGCTTTGATGGTTTGAATATCCAAGGCGCCATCTTAGAAGGTGGTAACTTTGGTTTACAGACTGAAGAAGACAAAGTCTTACGTTGGGAAAATGATAAGCATTGGTCAAAACGTTTTGCGACGGAAGCGATCGACTACGTACTATTCGATTGGTATCACCAAGGTGTGTTTGCATCTTTAGATCCCGATCAACGAGAAGAAATGGTTGAGCTTCGTAGTGATAACCTTGGTTCACAGCTAGGTTGCATGCTACGTGCGACGTCACTTGCGAAACAGCCTTATCTTTTAGATGCTTTAAAGCAATTAGACATTCCTTTGCTATATATTTGCGGTGAGCAAGATGACAAATTTAAAGCGCTTGCTCAGCAAAGTGGCTTGCAGTTTAAATCCGTAAAACAAGCTGGCCATAATGTTCACCATGAACAGCCTGCCGAATTTGCATCATTAATCTCTAATTTTATTAAGAAACTTAAGTAAATCTCTATGTCTGAAGCGAATCAATTAATGCGCATTGCCAAACTGTATCGTTATAACCTACCAATGGATAGCGGTGTTATCGTACGCGACCAACGTTTATTACAGCGAGAAGGTTACATTGTTGAGCTTCAGCAAAGCGGTAAAACGGTGTACGGCGAATGTGCGCCGTTACCCGGATTCAGCCAAGAGAGCTTATCTCAAGTTGAATTGGAATTAATAGAGGCGCTGCAAGGATGGCAACAAAGTGGTGATTGGTGTGATTATCATGCCTTAAGCCCAAGTGTTGCTTTTGCACTTTCTATGGCGCAATGCGAACTTGATGGGCGATTGCCTACCCAAGGTGAATACCGAGCGGCACCGTTATGCAGTGGTGATCCGGATGAATTAATTCCAGTATTTGAAACGATGGCACAAGAGGGGCGTCAAAAAGTCGCGAAAGTGAAAGTCGGCCTATATGAACCGATCCGTGACGGTATGTTAGTGAATTTATTCTTAGAATCGATTCCTGATTTACAACTACGTCTTGATGCGAATCGTAGTTGGACTTTAGAGAAAGCGCTTAAATTTGCTCAATATGTTTCTCCTGAATATCGTGAACGTATCACTTTTTTAGAAGAGCCGTGTAAAACCCCAGAATTAAGCCGTGATTTTGCTCAGCAAACCGACATCAATATTGCTTGGGATGAAACCGTTCAACAAGCGGATTTCAATGATTTCGAGCTATCTTCTTTGCTCGGTAATCATGTTGAAGCTATTGTGATTAAACCGACCTTGATTGGTTCTGTGGAGCGTTGTTTATCTTTGATTGATTTTGCTCATCAAAATGGGTTACAAGCAGTCATTAGCTCGAGTATTGAATCGACGATTGGTTTAACTCAATTGGCAAGATTGTCGGCTTGGAAAACCCCACAGCAGACACCTGGTCTAGATACCTTGCAGCTTTTTCAGTCCCAGTTAGAAATCATTTGGCCGCACAGTACATTGCCAGTTGCGACGTTGGCTGAACAGCAATTGATTAAGCAGTTTATAGGTTAAGTTGATATCCAGGGAGCTCTGACGTGGATCTGATACAACAATGGTGTATGGCTAGCGCTGACAAGGTGGCTTTAACCTCATCTGATGTGACGTATAGTTGGCAACAGCTCGATAAACAAGTCTCACAATTAGCAGAGCAACTGAAAGAACAAGGTGTGATTGAAGGTCATATCATTGCTGTGATCAGTAAAAATGACCTTGCAGCGGTGTTGTTATATTTAGCCTCACTTCGAGTGGGAGCACTGTGTGCATTGATGCCGCCTCAACCGATTGCCGCGATAAATCAAAAGTTAGATATTATTCAAGCTCAGTTTGTTTGGTTATCGAATGCCACCGAGACGTTTGGTGCTAACGAGTTTGATACTAGCGCGTTGGATATTCCTCGTTTATCCATTACTTTGGCAGATACAAATACCAATCCTAAGCATTTAGCAGTAAATGTTGCCGCTAAACATATCGATTTAGACCAATACGCCAGTATCGTCTTTACCTCTGGTTCAACAGGTGTACCTAAAGCGGTTGTGCATGCGATTAAACATCACTTAGCCAGCGCGCAGGGCATTACTCAATCGTTTTTATTTGGCGCTCAAGATGCTTGGCTTTTAAGCTTGCCAATTTATCATGTTTCAGGCCTTTCTATTATTTGGCGTTGGCTTGCTAAAGGGGCCAAGTTGGTTATTGGCAGCGGCGATTTGCAATCTGATATTCAACAAGTGACGCATGCTTCACTCGTGCCCGTTCAATTACAACGGTTGCTCGATTCTGGCCAGCCCATTCCATTAAAACGTGTTTTACTCGGTGGTTCGCATATTCCATTACCGCTTACCGAAAGAGCAAGCGAGCAGGGGATTGAGTGTTGGCTCGGTTATGGCATGACAGAAACCGCCTCAACCGTTATTGCCAAGCAAGTCGATGGCAGCCCAAGCGCGGGTGCATTACTGCCTTTTCGCAAAATCAAACTGCAAGATGGCCGAATTTATGTCGCGGGTGAAACGTTAGCTTCAGGCTATTTACACCATGGAAAACTTACGCCGTTGGTAACTGACGATCAGCCTTGGTTTGATACTAAAGATCTCGGGCAATGCTACCAACAAGCCGGTAAGCCCGATGAATACATTATTTTAGGTCGTGCCGATAACCAGTTTATTTCTGGTGGTGAGAATATTCATTGTGAAGAAATCGAAGCCGTCTTAATTCGTCACCCTTCGATCAAACAAGTTTTTATTATTCCAGTGGAAGATAAGCAATATGGGCAAAGGCCGGTGGCGTTTATTGATACGACTGAAAAATTAGACCCTAGTGCTTACCAAGCGTATTTATTAAAACACTTAGATAAATTTAAGTGCCCAGATGCTTATTATCGGTTACCGGATAGCTTGATGAATACCGGAATTAAGGTTTCACGCGCCGACCTTAAAAACTACTACCGACAACTGAATCGCGCATAAAATTGCGTGATTGCACCTATCGCAACACTATATTCAATCGCTTGGTTATAGTGATAATAGTTATTTAATAGCACTAAACAGAATTTATTGATTGAGCGAAAAGCCTGCATACTTAATTCATCGTTAACGTATTTAAGGATGAATATGAGTAAATTACTTGTCGTGTTATCTGTGATTGTTTTAGTGGGCGTATCGATTATTTCAAGCGGAGTCTTCGCGGCTTTAGCTGAGCTAGCTGCTTTTGCTGTGGTGATCGTTTGGGCACTAAAAAGTAAACAAGCGGTAAAAAGAAATGAGGCCCAGATTGAGCCTCATGTCTAAATTACCATAATGATGCTTATTGGATGTGCGCCATAATATAAGTTAGAGAACTTATAGAGATAATCGCCCATAGTGCCACACCAAAGATCATTGGTTTTGGTCCGGTTTCTTTGAGTTTACCAACGGAAATACCACAACCAATTAAGAATAAGCACAAGACCAAAGTCTGTTTTGCTACGCTGTAAATGGAATGATAAATGTTCGAAAACTGTGGTACTTGGTCACAGAATAGAATCGCTGCACAGTAAAAGATGATGAAGAAAGGAATCGTGATCTTCTTGCTTTCACTTTTAAACATCATCGCGCTTAAGAAGGCAACCGGCACAATCCATAATGCACGAGCCAATTTTAAGGTGGTAGCAATTTGCAGGGATTGTTCCCCATAAGCTTGTGCCGCCCCGACTACCGATGAGGTGTCATGAATCGCAATCGCCGCCCAAGTACCGAACTGCACTTGGCTCATACCCAGTGCGTGACCGACGACTGGGAATAAAAATAGCGCCACTGAGTTTAGAACAAAGACCACCGCTAAAGCCATGCCAACCGGTTGGTCTTTCGCGTTAATCGCAGGCGCGACAGCGGCAATGGCGCTACCACCACAAATTGCGGTACCTGATGCAATTAAGTGTCCGGTTTCCCTATCTAATTTCATCTTTTTCGCCAGTAACGTACCAATAAATAAAGTACAAAAAATACTGGTGACAATAATTCCAAATCCTTGTTCAGTCGCGTGAATCGCTTGATCTATATTGATCCCAAAGCCTAAGCCAACAATCGAATAGGCCAGTAATTTTTTGGTGATTTTGGTGACAGGAATTGTGTGGGGTACAAAACCAAAGCTCGTCAGTAAGAAGCCTAAGGTTAAAGCAATCGGTGAGCTGACCCAAGGTGTAAAGCAAGCTAACGCACCAAGAACAAACAAACCATAATTGCGGATATAAGAAACCATAACAAACCTAAAAGATGTCAAAATTAAGCCGCAAGCATACCGGAAACATCAGGTTAAGTAAGTCTTGATATTTTAAACTAATCGTTTTGTTTTTATTAACTATTGATTGAGTTCGCCACGCAGAGCCTAAATTAATCCTCTTTTCCAAAAAAGCGCTTTAAGTAGCCAATCACAGCAAGATTTAGTAAGCCTAATAAAATGAAAAAGTGCGGGATAGACAAACCGATCAAGCTGAGGCAAATGATACCCATGATGGCACTTCCAACCATAAACAGTGCGTTATAAATGTTATTGGCTGCGATGACTTGAGCGCGAGTTTGCGCAGAGGCCAATGTTTGCATGAGGGTGTATAAAGGAACAATAAACAAGCCGCCACAAATCCCAAGTGCTAATAAAGCGATGAAAACGGGGTAGAGGTGCGTTGAAGTAAATAAGGTTGAAATGGTTATGAGTTCTGAACTTTGCGGCGTCGCTAACCCAAGCAGCAAACTGGATACACTGATGCCAAAACCGCCAAATAACATCAAACTAAAATTGATTTTTTGATGAGATAATTTGGCACAGAGTAATGAACCTAGCGCAATGCCGATAGAAAATAGCGCTAATAAAAAAGACACACTAGTCGAATCGCCATGCAGATAATGTTTCGTAAAGTTTGGGAATTGGGTCAAATAGCTAGCGCCAAGAAACCAGAACCAACTAATGGCAATAATTGAAGCGTAAATAGTTTTATGCTGTTTCACTAAACTCAGTGTTTGGCGAGTATGCAGTACCGGCTTCCACTCAAATTTTACCGATGATAATGTTGATTCTGCCTTAGGGATAAATAAGCTTGAGAGAAAACCGAGCAGAGCAAAAGAAACAACAGCAAACGCAGTAATAGAGTAAGCCGAGGGGGCTGCAACAATAAAGCCTGCACCAATCGTCCCTAGTAAAATTGCGAGAAAAGTCCCCGTTTCGACCCACGCGTTACCTTTTAATAACTCCTGAGGCTTTAAGTGCTGCGGTAACAGTGCATATTTTACTGGGCCAAAAAAAGCAGATTGAGCTCCCATAAGAAACAATAAAAATAATAATGCAATGTAGCTGTGAGTGAGAAAACTCACCGCACCTAAAAACATGATGATAATTTCCGCTAATTTAACCATTCGAATCAGTGTTGATTTCTCACATTGATCCGTTAATACCCCAGCACTGGCAGAAAAAAGAAAAAATGGCAAAATGAACAAGCCTGCCGCGAGGTTAATAAATAAAGTACTCGACATTGGGAGTTCATCAACACTCGCAAAAGCCACAAACAGTAAGAGTGCATTTTTATAAATATTATCGTTAAAGGCACCGAGAAATTGAGTAACGAAATAGGGGAAGAAGCGCCTTGAAAGAAAAATAGGTTCGATAATCGGCTTGTTATTCATCTGTGTCCTTGAAACATCATGGTGAAGTGATCAAATTCGATAAGCAAAATTTGAGATTAAGCGTTTAGCCTTAGTTGATAAAACTAAATATGCGTTATTCATGGTTTGGATACAACTCGATTTGTAAGTAAGTTTGTCATTTATAATACTCACTGATCCTTTATTTGCTCGAAATATCACCGTTCCGTGCACCATCCTAGTTAATTTTAAGCAATCCATGTAATGAATATGTATGATTGCAATATTCTGAAACATAGCAGTAGTGTACACCTTGCGTATTACCGCTATGATGAATTCAGTTTTACTTATTAATATAAAAGGGATCTTATGAACCGACTTTTCGTCATGGTTGCATTGATTATGGTATCAATGGTAACCGCGCCTATCGCTGAAGCAAAACGTTTCGGTGGTGGTAAGTCTTTCGGGAAAAGCTTTAAAACTGCACCAGCACCAAAACAGAATGTGCAAAATACCAATACGTTAAACAAAAAGCCGGATGCAACTAATACTCGTCGTGGAGGCATGATGGGCGGTATGCTAGGTGGTTTGTTGGCTGGTGGTCTACTTGCTTCTTTATTCATGGGCGGTGGTTTTGAAGGCATTCAATTCTTCGATATTCTTATTATGGGTTTGATCGCGTTTGTCGCGTTTAAGTTCTTACGCGGCATGATGGGAGCAAAACAAGGTTCAATGAATCGAGGGCCTCAAGCAGCGTATTCAGGTGCGATGAATCGTCAGCAATTTGAGCAACCGAATGTACAAAACTTCGAACAACCTCAATCTTCTGGTGGTTTCGGTGCAACAGGGCAATCTGATGTTCCGCATAACTTCCCTCCAGGTTTTGACCGTGTTGCATTTGTCGAAGGTTCTCGTGAGCATTACCGCACACTACAAGGCGCTTGGAACTTTAATCAATTAGACAAGATTGAAGAATACGTTACTCCAAGTTTGTTCGAAGAATTGAAAGCGGAACGTGCGCAACTTCAAGGTGACCAACATACCGATGTCATGTACGTTGATGCTGAGATTGTTCGTGGTGAGTATGATGCTTCGAAAGCGCAGTTAAGCATTCAATTTACTGGTCGTTACCGTGATTCTGTAGAAGGCATTGAAGAAGACATCGATGAAGTTTGGCATTTAGAGCGTGATTTAGTGGCGAACAATGCACCTTGGTTGATTGTCGGGATTCAAACCAATTCTTAATCTAATTTAGTTAAGTAATATAAGAGAAAGCCAATGAAGAAATTCGTTGGCTTTTTTATTGCTTAAAGCGTAGTCAGAACGAGTGGGTGGATTGTTCTTCAAATTCATCTGGTATTACACCGTGTTAATGTTTTCAAAAGTTGTCATTCTGGGGATGACGGTGTAAATATTTAAGCCTATTTTGCCCTAAAATAGTTCGGAGTAACCAACCCCATCCAGCTTCCCCTTATATCGACTTCTACTGCCAAGTGACATTACCTACCAAGGGGAAGAGTTGATCTTTTCCGCTTGGAGTGGCAATACTTAGCCAAAATCCACTGTATATTATTAGTTCGTCATTCCAGCCAAGCCTAAGCGAGAGCCGGAATCGACTTACCATGAGTTGAATATTTAAAGTGTTTTTTATGCAGATACCATTAAACAACAAGCGATCACCAATAACTCCCTCCCTTTACCAAGGAACAATACATGGCATCAAGGTTTACAGCCAAATATTTGAAAGCACCAATGGAGTGGGTATCTCATACCGTATATTTATACAGTTATAATGCCATTTTTCGTTTTTTAAGAAACGTTGCGTGAAAGCGAGAACTATTTTCTAGATAGTGCTTATTAAACTAAGTCATAACCTATTGTTAATTAGTGATATTTTTAATTTTTGGTGCGTTCATCACTGTAACAATTGGCTCGCTAAACCCAGTTCTCGCTTTCTACATTGCATAAAATCGGCTAATTGCTTTTAAAAATGCATCATTAGAGTATCTTATGGTGATAAATGAATTGATTAGCAGTGAACGTGTTGAAAAAATCTTCGGGTTTATTCGAGTTTCTTGCTAATACACTGTTAGGGCAACCATATGAATAACTTTATTCAATCAATAGAGAAATCTTTAGAAACGAATAATTATTATGCTGCACTGGCAGTTGCTTTATCCGCCCCAGATATATGTGGTTGGTTACTAGATCCTAATTCCGGATCTAAAAACAGATATATTGCATGGTTTGAAAAGTACCTGCTAGAGAAATACACAAGGGAGGCAACCGAGCGTCGAGAAGAGCATATATTTTTATCCGGAAGCGACTGCTATGCGTTGAGGTGTGCTTTTTTACACGAAGGGCGAGAAAATATTACAGACCAAAGAGCTAGGGAGGTTCTAGAGTCGTTTCAATTCGTTGTTCCACCGAATGGATGGACGGTGCATAAGAACCAATTCAACGATACTCTACAGCTACAGGTTGATATTTTTTGCCGCGATGTAATTGATGGTATTGCTTGTTTCATAGAAGATATTCAAAGTAATCCAGACGCGATGGCTCGCATGAATCAGAGTTTAATCATTCGAGATGTTAATGGAAATCCATTGTAGTTCCAGCCCTAACAATACGTGCCAGCTGACATTTTGGTCGGTGTTCCGTTTTGTGTGTGGCTTCGCCACTTTACACAAAACTCCACACCAACCAAAATGCAGCTGCACTCTGCGTTATATTTACAAGGAGAGTTCAGGTTATGAGTTACGAAGCTAAAGTATTCAACGTGATGATTGCTTCCCCAGGAGATGTAGCGTCTGAAAGAACGATCATTCGTGATGTGATTTATGAATGGAACGCTGTTCATTCGAAGTCACGAAATATTGTTTTGTTACCTGTGGGGTGGGAATCTCATTCATCTCCAGAAATGGGCGCGTCTCCTCAAGAAATTATAAATAATCAAATCTTAGACAAGTGTGACTTCCTCGTCGGTGTTTTCTGGACTCGTATTGGTACAGCCACCACTGAGTACGCTAGTGGAACTGTTGAAGAAATAGAAAAACATATTGCGGCTGACAAACCCGCAATGCTCTATTTTTCCAGTCAGCCCGTCGTAATGGATACCGTTGACCCCGACCAATATTCTGAACTGAGTAAATTTAAAAAATCTTGTCAATCTCGTGGTCTATATGAAGGTTATGATAGCCACTCTGATTTCAAAGAAAAATTTTACCGTCACCTTCAACTTAAAGTTAATGAACACGCTTTATTTCAATTTGACGTTAGTGATTCATTTTTACCTCAAAACGAAATAGTAGAATCAAACACATCAATTCCTTCACTATCAAACGAAGCACGTATATTACTTAAAGAAGCTAGCCTCGATAGTGGCGGCACAATTATGTCTCTCAGTTATATGGGGGGAGATGACGTTCAAACAAATGGGAAAAACTTAATTTCCTCACAAGAGCCTAGAGAGGTAGCTCGCTGGAAATCCGCTATCCAAGAGCTTGAGAATGAAGATTTAATTGAAGATCGTGGCCATAAAGGTGAAGTATTTAGAATTACCAACCTTGGTTATCAAATCGCGGATATGATCGAATTGTAAATATAACAAGTCGTTTAAAAGGACAAAAAACAGTTGGCTTTTGCTCCTTCGTCGCTAATTTTAGCCAACTATTTTTCGCCCATTAACGAGGCGTTAGGTTAATGGGATGTTATGTTAACAATTGAAGAAAGAGAACAGCTTGAAGAGCTGGATATGTACGGAATAGAAGACCTATTTTTATCTGAATGCGATTCTTGGTTTTCAACGGATATAGCTTGTTGTGACCTCTGTGTTGATGACTTTCTAAAAGCATGGCCAAATGCTGGAAATGCGATAGACTTTCAAAGCAATGTTATGGATATCGACCATTTTTATGAGTCAACCAGACTTAGAGAGTGCTATACACCAGAAGATTATTTAAAGTTTATGCAGTTAGTCAATTGTCCAAGGTGTGGAGAGCAGTTGAAAGGTGGATTCTATCCTTATGAACTACCTTTTATGCCTGTTGATTCTTTCGAAGATATCCTAAATGAGCTTATGGAAATTGCGCATAAGTCGCCCTTTGTGATGCTTAAGCATGAGTTTGCAGAGTCAGTATTTCAAGCTATTCAAGAGTTAGCTGAAAACGCAGTTCCTACAGAAATTACACAGCCTTTGTATCGAGCAAGAGCTGCATCTCAAATCACTGAGGTTGCACCAAAGGAGTTCGATGTTACTCCAAAAGCATTTGCTTCAGAGGGTAGGTATAACCATTCTGGTTTACCTGCATTTTACCTTGGTAGTGACATGCGTACTTGTTATGAAGAAATGCGCAAGATTCCATGCTATATGGCTGAAATTTGTGTAAATCAACCAATGAAAATCCTCGATTTAACTGCTACGTACGAAAACCACGAACAGCATAGTGATATGCTCGATACTATGGTCTATTCAGCTTTAGTTAGCGCAAAGCACAACGATGAAGGGCAGTACAAGCCCCAGTATTTGTTTTCAAGGTTTGTCGCTGATTGTGCAAAGTATGCAGGGTTTGATGCAATCAAGTATCCATCAACTCGTACTATCGCTGGGTGTTTTAATCTTGTCTTTCTCAATCAAAACTTTAGCCTTGGCAATGCGTGCGAACTTTTAAACGTAAAGCGTTACCCAGACGAAAATTAACCTAACAAACGAGTATGGCGTCAATATACTTTTTCTTATCTGAAATTATGCCACTAAGTGATTTGAGCTAAGAGACTTCCGCCAAAAAAATCCCCGCTGATTTTCATCAACGGGGATTGTTCGTTTTAGCTTACAGCGAATCGCTTATTAAGCTTGTTCTGCTTGCGCCGCTTGAATTGCAGTTAATGCAACGGTGTAAACGATATCGTCCACCAATGCGCCGCGAGACAGGTCATTAACAGGCTTACGCATGCCTTGAAGCATTGGACCAATAGAGACGAGGTCTGCTGAACGCTGTACCGCTTTGTAAGTTGTATTACCGGTGTTTAGGTCTGGGAATACAAATACAGTGGCTTTACCGGCTACTGGAGAGTTAGGCGCTTTAGAAGCGGCCACATTTTCCATGATAGCGGCATCGTACTGTAGAGGACCATCGATGACTAGGTCAGGACGTTTCTCTTGAGCGATCTTAGTGGCTTCACGTACTTTATCAACGTCTGCACCTTTACCCGATGTACCAGTAGAGTATGAGATCATCGCAACGCGTGGATCAATACCGAACGCTTTCGCTGAATCTGCAGATTGAATTGCGATTTCAGCCAGTTGTTCTGCATTTGGATCTGGGTTGATCGCACAGTCACCGTATACCAATACTTGGTCAGGCAGTAGCATGAAGAACACTGAAGATACGATAGACGCACCCGGTGCCGTTTTGATGATTTGGAACGGAGGTACGATAGTGTTAGCCGTGGTGTGAACCGCGCCTGATACTAGACCGTCAACTTCGCCAGCTTCTAGCATCATCGTGCCTAGGAATACTGAATCTTCCAGTTTTTCACGAGCCACAACTTCCGTCATGCCTTTCGCGCCACGTAGCTCAACCAAACGTGCTACGTAGTTTTCACGGACTTTTTCTGAATCGATGATTTCAACGCCAGCGCCAAGCTCAACACCTTGCTGAGCGGCAACACGACGGATTTCATCAGGGTTACCTAAAAGCACACAGGTTGCGATACCGCGTTCAGCACAGATTGCCGCTGCTTTAACAGTACGTGGCTCATCACCTTCAGGAAGGACGATACGTTTGCCTGCACGACGAGCAAATTCAGTTAGCTGGTAACGGAACGCTGGTGGGCTTAGACGACGAATGCCTTGAGTGCCTTCAGATAGAGAGTCAATCCAAGGGCCGTCAATGTGGCTTGCTACGTGATCGTTGATGAATTCGATACGCTCTTTATCATCAGCCGGTACTTCTAGGTTGAAGCTTTGTAGGTTTAACGACGTTTGCCATGTGTTACCTTGTGCTTTGAAGATTGGCAAGCCAGCTTCAAATGCAGGTTTACATAGTTCAGCAATTGATGCTGGGATATCGTAACCACCGGTGAGTAAGATCGCGCCGATTTCAACGCCATTCATTGAAGCGAGTGCAGCCGCAACGATAACATCTGGACGGTCAGCTGAAGTTACCAGTAATGAGCCTGGTTTAAAGTGCTCAATCATGTTTGGTAGAGAGCGTGCACAGAAAGTGATGCTCTTAATGCGGCGAGTATTAATTTCACCTGCATTAATGATGTCAGCATTTAAGTGCTTCGCCATATCGATAGCACGAGTGGCAATTAACTCAATTTTCCAAGGCACACAACCTAGCACGCGAATTGGGCTAGAGTTGAAAATTTGCATCACTTCGATATTGGTTTGAGCCGTTTTTGCAGCTTCATCAAAAATTTCTGAAAGATCTGGACGAGTACGACCCGCTTCATCAACCGGTGCATTTAATTTATTGATGATTACGCCAGAAATTGATTTATTTTTGGTGCCACCAAAGTTTGAACAAGCAACATCAATACGCTCTTTCAATTGCGCAGGGTTGTTAGTTCCAGGTGTTGCTACAAAAACAATTTCAGCGCCAAGTGTTTTGGCAATTTCTGCGTTCACTTGGTTCGCAAAAGGGTGCTTACGAGTGGGTACTAGACCTTCAATTAACACAACTTCAGAGCTATTGCTGATTGAGTTATAACGCTCAACGATTTGCTCAAGAAGTACGTCCATTTTCTCATTACTGATCAAAGACTCAGCTTCCGACATTGCCGTTGGCTCTGCAACTTTCATATCGCTGTTAGCTGAGATTATTGATGATGTTAGATCAGGAGTATCATGGCCGCTACGAGGTTGAGCGATTGGCTTGAAGAACGAAACATTTACACCCTTACGCTCCATAGCGCGTAATACGCCTAAACTCACGCTAGTTAGACCAACACCAGCGCTAATAGGAACAAGCATAATAGTACGAGACATAGAATTATTTCCTCTAACTATTGAAAGTGACTGAGTAGAAAATACACAGCCATAAAAGAAAACAGGCTAACGCAAGGTTAGCCTGTGAAGTATTAAAGGCCAGCTAGGCGTGCTGTGTCTTCAGCAATAACCAATTCTTCATTGGTTGAGATAACCATTGCTGGTACACGGCTGTTTTCGGTTGTAATCACACCTTCACCGCCGAAGCGAGCTTCAAGGTTTTTCGCGCTATCAACTTCAACACCTAATAAACCAAGACGGTTTAGGACGAGTTCACGGATTGGACCAGAGTTTTCACCGATACCACCAGTAAATACGATAGCGTCTAGACGGCCATCAAGTGTTGATGTGTAGCCAGCAATGTATTTCGCAAGACGGTGGCAGAATACGTTCATTGCACGAGCGGCTTCTGGCTTGTCTTGGTAGTTCTCTTCAACGAAGCGGCAATCAGAAGTCACTTGAGTTAAACCTTGTAGGCCAGACTCTTTGGTTAAGATAGTGTTGATTTGGTCAATTGAGTAACCAAGCGCATCGTGCATGTGGAAAATGATAGCAGGATCGATATCACCACAACGCGTACCCATTACTAGACCTTCTAATGGTGTTAGACCCATTGAAGTATCGACAGATTCACCGTTCTTAATTGCACAAACAGAAGCACCGTTACCTAAGTGACAGTTAATGATGTTCACTTCGTTTGCTGGTTTATCAAGTAGGTTTGCTACTTCACGAGTAATAAATAGGTGTGAAGTACCGTGCATACCGTAACGACGAATACCGTTTTCTTTGTATAGGTTGTAAGGAAGTGCATATAGGTACGCTTCTTCAGGCATAGTTTGATGGAACGCAGTATCAAATACCGCTACGTTTTTTAAGCCTGGGAAAGCGATTTTTGCTGCTTCCATACCTGCAATAGCGGCTGGGTTATGAAGAGGTGCAAGTGTTGTGCAATCTTCGAGACCTTTCATTACTGAATCATCAATTAATACAGAAGAGGTGAATTTCTCGCCGCCATGTACAACGCGGTGACCGATAGCACCAAGGCCTTCACTTAGTTCTGGTTTAGAAGCAAGAATAGTATCAACAATAAATTTCAGTGCTTCAGCGTGCGCAGCACCGTTACCAAGTTGAGCTTCATGCTTTCCATCTAGTTTCCATTTAATACGTGCTTCTGGAAGACCTAAACATTCTGAAAGGCCGGTTAGAAGCTCATCGCCAGATTCCGCATCAACGATTGCAAATTTTAGTGAAGAACTACCGCAGTTTAAAACTAGGACTAGCTTTGACATGAGTGAATACCTGTATTCGTTCAAAAAATGACTGTAATGAAATAAAACAATTTCAAGAATAGACGACAATCGGGGATCAACGTATTATTCTTTAAAGATGCCTTACTTTTGAATGCTTGTTGGCATAAAAAATAAAGACGGTAAAATTGAGTTATGCGACACAATTCTCAGTTTGCTATGTAATCAAGCAACAGAGACTATTAAAGTGCGCAAAGGATAACGATTATATCCTAAGATAACAAAAAATTTTTAATGAATATTAACTTTAGTCAATTTTATTGCAGTTTTTGTTGATTTTTTGTTGCTTTATTTTAGTGGCGGGAGGACTTATGAGTCAAAAAGGTTTCATTCACCGTTTTAAAGATGGACAGCAATACATGGATCTTTGGCCGGTTCGTAAAGAGCTTGCGCCGATGTTTCCTGAACAACGCATAATAAAAGCAACCAAATTTGGCATTAAAGCCATGCCTGCGGTAGCGGCGATGAGTGTGCTATTGCAAATGAGCCTACAAAACTATGGTGCTATGCCACAAGCTATCGTCATCGCGTTGTTTGCTGTTAGCCTACCATTACAAGGAATCTGGTGGCTGGGCACGCGTTCCAATACTGTTTTACCACCGAGTTTGGCTAATTGGTATCGTGAGTTATATCAGAAGGTCGCGGAATCTGGCGCAGCCCAAGAACCAATCAAATCTAACCCGCGTTATAAAGAATTGGCTTCCATGCTTAAAAGAGCGTTTCGTCAACTTGATGAAAGCGCTTTAGAGCGTTGGTTTTAAACCTTAACCCTCCGGCTGTTCACAAAATCAAAGCCCTAATAATTAGTTATTAGGGCTTTGTTGTTATTTTGTTATCTGTTACTTCCTTTTATATAGATTAACTGGTAAGAATATATCTATTCCCTTCGTACTTGAAGGTGCAGCTTTGTTGACGGCGTTCATTCACCCCCTATCTTTTTATTAAAGAAAGTCATAGGCGAGCTACGCTCATGGGGCCTCATTCACTTGTCGCCTCACTGCATCTTCAATTACTTTGGGTATATGGCAGGAAGGAACTGTCTGGATATTTTAATAATAAATAAACACAACATTTTATTGCTGAATCAAGGAGTCAAGATGAAAGCAAAACAACTTTTCGCAACTGCAATTTTTGCCAGTGCGGCACTACTTACCACCACAGGTGCAATGGCTGAGACTTATAAAGTCTCCGTTTCACAAATCGTAGAACATCCTGCGCTTGATGCAGCACGTAATGGATTAATGGATGGTTTAAAAGCTAAGGGATACGAACAAGGCAAAAACCTTGAATTTGAATATCGTACGGCTCAAGGTAGCCCTGCGATTGCCTCTCAGATTGCCCGTCAATTTGTCGGTGAGGGCGCTGATGTATTAGTTGGGATTGCGACTCCTTCTGCTCAAGCATTAGCGGCTACCACCAAAAATATTCCTATTGTATTTACCGCAGTGACGGATCCGGTAGAAGCTAAGCTAGTTAAAAGCCTTGATAACCCATCAGGAAACATAACCGGACTTTCCGATCTTTCGCCAGTTGGGCAGCACATTGATCTCATGAAAGAGCTACTTCCTAATCTGAAGACCATTGGTGTCGTGTATAACCCTGGTGAAGCAAATGCGGTTGCATTGATTAACTTACTCAAAGCAGAAGCAAAAACGCGTAACGTTCAAATTGTCGAAAGTACAGCATTGAAAAGCGCTGACGTTCAATCGGCGACTCAAGCTATCGTTGCAAAATCGGATGTGATTTATGCGATGATTGATAACACGGTTGCGAGTGCTATTGATGGTATGGTTGCCGCGGCTAACCAAGCGAAAAAGCCAGTTTTTGCCGCTTCAACAACTTATATTGAAAGTGGCGCGGTAATTGGCCTTGGGGCAGATTATTATCAAGTCGGAGTACAAACGGCAGATTACGTTGCAGCCATTTTGGAAGGTAAAAAACCAAATGAGCTACCAGTCAAAGTCGCAAAGGCTTCTGATCTGATTATCAATCAACAATCTGCTGATAAATTAGGCATTGAGATCCCGCAATCTATTTTAGACCGCGCTCAAGTATTTAAAAAGTAAGAGTGTTGATAGAGCGAGTAAGCATCCGTTTACTCGCTTTGTACTATGTATTTTATTCTCCAAATTGAATTGGAGAATTTTATTATCGCTACTTTAATAGCGATAATATTAAGCAGCGAGGGAGTATGTATGTCTGCTTTTGCTTTTTATGGCGCTTTAGAACTTGGCTTGGTTTATGGCTTAGTTGCATTAGGTGTTTACCTGACCTTTCGAGTTTTAGACTTTCCTGATTTAACGGTTGATGGCAGTTTTCCTATGGGCGCAGCGGTTGCGGCGGCGGCATTGGTTTCCGGTGTTAATCCGTGGATTGCAACAGCAATGGCATTTCTTGTCGGAGGGATAAGTGGTTTAGTCACCGCTTTTCTTGCGGTACGTTGTGGGATATTGCACTTATTGGCGTCAATTTTGACGATGTTAGCGGCTTTTTCAATCAATATCCGCATCATGGGACGTCCTAATTTATCTTTACTCGGTGAAGAGACCATTTTTACGCCATTAGATTATCTTGGTGGTGCACTATTTATTCGTCCGCTAGCGGTTGCGATTATCGTGATTATTTCTGCGATGCTGATTATCCGTTTGCTTAATAGTGATTTTGGGCTTGCATTGCGTGCAACTGGTGTTAATGCACGCATGGTTTCCGCCCAAGGCGCGAGCACGGGTTTTTATACTTATTTTGGCTTGGCACTTTCAAATGGTTTAGTGGGATTTGCAGGGGCAGTTTTAGCTCAAACCAGTGGCTTTGCGGATGTCACATCTGGTGCTGGCACGATCGTCGTTGGCTTAGCGGCCGTCATTCTAGGTCAAACCTTGCTCCCGAGTCGTAAGATTTGGGTCGCTGTTGTTGCTGTGATTATTGGCTCAATTATTTACCGTATTGCTATTCAATTTGCGCTTAATACTGGCATGTTTGGTATGCAAGCATCGGACTTAAATTTAGTCACCGCGATTTTAGTTGCAATCGCATTGGTTGCACCGAAGATAAAAAACAACATGAAAGCAAAGCGTGCTGCGAAGGGGGCATTATGATTGAACTCAAAAATATTGAGGTGACATTTAACCCTGGTACGGTGCTTGAGAATAAGGCGTTAAGAAAAGTATCGCTGAATGTTCCTCAACACCAATTTTTGACGGTCATTGGCTCGAATGGTGCAGGTAAGTCTACATTACTCGGCGCAGTGACTGGAGAAACGCCAATGATTGGTGGCAGTGTCGTCATTGATAATGTCGATGTCACCAAACGCTCTGTCGATCAGCGAGCCAACATGTGTGCGCGAGTCTTTCAAGATCCATTAGCCGGCACTTGTGGCGATCTTACCATTGAAGAAAATATGGCGATTGCCTATATGCGTGGTAAGCGAAGAAGCTGGACAGTGGCACTCACGAGTCAGCGGCGTAAATTGTTCCAAGAGCGTATCAGTATCCTTGGTTTAGGGTTAGAAGATCGCTTGGGGGATAATATCGGATTACTATCAGGCGGGCAGCGTCAAGCGGTGAGCCTTATTATGGCGACGCTATCTGAAAGTAAACTCCTTTTGCTTGATGAGCATACTGCTGCACTCGATCCTCGCATGGCCGCTTTTGTGATTGATTTAACCAAAACGGTGATTAAAGAGTTTGATCTCACAGCAATGATGGTGACCCATTCGATGAAGGATGCTTTAGATTGTGGAGATAGAACCATCATGTTGCACCAAGGTGAAATTGTACTCGATGTTGAAAGTGATAAACGTCAAGGTATGCAAGTTGCTGATTTATTGGAAATGTTTAGCAGGGTGAGAGGAGAGGAATTGTCGGATGATAGCCTGTTACTTGGTTAAACTTACTTTTTAGATTATGTCTTAATGCCAGCTCAATAACGCCTTTTGCCTTCACTTTTAAGTCTTGGTTTTAGGCGTTTTTTCTTACAACAATCTCATTATAGTGTAAACTTGCAACCCATCGTTTCTATTCGTATTAGTCAAGGTTTCTTCATATTCAATGGTTTATCGCACACGCTTAACATTAAAAGTGGTTTTTTTCGTACCACTCATTCTCTCATTGACAATATTAGCGTTTATTATCACTGGCTATGCAAAGGGTTTAGGTGATGATCTGAACTCGGAATACAATAACATCACTAGAAACCTTGAACATTCAGTTAAGTTACTGAGTGGCATGAATTACAGCTTCTCGTTGTACTTTTCTGATGAAGAAAATCATCAGGTTATATCGCAACATCATGTCCAAAAGATTGGTGAGGATGGTTTGTGCGAATGGTCACCTTCTCAGCGTCAAATTCAATCCGCTTATCGTGCGGATGCCAGAAAAGTTTTACAGCTTGATTATGCCGCAAAAGGGTATGTACAGGCCTGTAATCCTGAATCAGAATTATACAAAGATATAGAGAGCAAATTGGTACTCGCGCCGAATTTTTCTTTTATCAATGGAATCGAAAATTACATCTTAGGCCTATATTACATATCACCGAAAGGGTACTTAATTGCTTCTCCTGCGTATTTAATTGAGGATATGCATCAGGATGCGGTAGGCATTGTTCAACAACGTGAATATTGGCAAGAAGCACAAAGTGGTATTAGTGCTCTGCGTATTAATGGTCCTGTGAAAGATATTTCCACAGGAAAAAATATCTTAATTATTTCAGCTGGCCTCTTTGATGAAAATGAATTTCGCGGTGTCGTAGTACTGGATGTTTTAGTCTCCAAGCTATATAGCGAGGGTTCTGCTGTCGGTGAAAGGGTTAAGTTTTTAAATTTGACTAATGCAACTCTTCCCGCGAATGCTTGGATGCCTAGTACGATCAGGATCGACGGGGTAAAAACCAATCAATTAATGTACTTTAATTGGCAATGGTCACACGAATTACATAGTTTTCTTGTCAATCGAATGGCCTCCCTTCTCATGCTATTTATTTTATATGTAGTGATGGTCATTGCTCTTCTGTATATAAAAATAACGAGCGAAAAACGACATTTTAAAGATTTATCACAACGTGATCCTTTGACCTCGCTGCTTAATCGAAGAGGGTTCGAAGTTGCTTATAAAAGTTTTGAACAGCAAAAATATGAAGGATTAGCTATTTTTGATATTGATGATTTCAAAAAGATCAATGATGCTTATGGCCATGATGTTGGCGATGATGTGATTTGTGCGGTAGCTAACTGTTTGAATCGTAATACTCGTGCAACCGATGTGGTCGCTCGTTTTGGGGGGGAAGAGTTTGTTGTGTACATGCAAGGTGTTAATGCCGATAAAATGATAGAGGCGATTCAACGCATTCAAACTGAAATTGGCTTATCTGCAACAAAAGTGATTGAGCAAGGCTATACCATTTCAGCTGGATTTACGATTCGCTTAACAAGTGACAATACCAGCTTGGAAGATCTGATAAAAGACGCAGATAATAAGCTTTATTCGGCTAAAAACTCGGGTAAGAATAAGGTGGTAATTTAACCGATTAAAAGCTTAAGGTTGAATAGAGCGAATATACTCCACAATAGGTTGGGCTTTATTAAATCGGCGGATATTTCGGAATAGGTCATCGGCTTGAGTGTACTCATGGCGTAGATACGAAAGCCATTGTTTGATTCTATTAGGATAGTACAGGCCTTTATCCCCCTCGATTTCAAACTCAGAGTAGTTGAGCATAAGATCCACCACTTGTTCCCATGGCATTGCGCTTTCATTGTATTTCACTACATTTCCCAAATTGGGTAGATTAAACGCACCTCGACATACCATTAAAGCGTCTGCTTTTGTTTGTTCAAGACAAGCTTGCCCATCTTGATAGCTCCAAATTTCGCCGTTGGCAATGACAGGTATTTGACTACGCTGTTTTATCTTCTCGATATATTCCCACTTAATCTCACTGGCTTTGTACCCTCCCATTTTCGTGCGCGCATGTACGGTAAGTTCATCTGCACCAGCTTGTTGTATTGCGTCGGCAATTTCAAAGCAATCTTGAGGGTCTTCCCAACCAAGACGAATCTTGGCTGAAACCACGATCTCACTAGGAACAGCTTGGCGACAGGCTTTTACGATTTGATAAATTAATTCAGGGTGTTGAAGTAGTGCTGCGCCGCCTTTACTTTTGTTGACCATTTTTGCTGGGCAACCAAAATTGAGGTCAATGCCTTGAGAGCCTAGTTCTACCGCACGAACTGCATTTTCGGCCATCCAGTCTGGGTTTTGGCCTAATAGCTGCAATCTAACAGGGGTTCCAGAACGAGTTTTTGAACCTTGAAATAGTTCTGGACACAAACGGGTGAAAACATGTTCTGGTAATAGTTGATCGACAACACGTACAAATTCCGTGACACAAAGATCGTAATCATTGAGATCTGTGAGTAATTCTCGCATTAAATGGTCAAGTACACCTTCCATCGGGCCAAGTACGACACGCATGGTTTTCTCCAGAACAATAAAATAATAGGGGCGAGATTGTAGAGTGTTCAGCTTCTATTGTCACTGGCTATAGGCGGTAATAATTCTCGGGGTTTAGGGAAGTTATTTGGCAGGTTTACGACAAGTGGTTAAACTACCCGGTAATTAAAACCATTAAGAATGGGAAAGAGCATTAAATGCAGTTAATTGAAAATATCAACTTAGAAAATACCGAATACACTCCAATGTTTATCGAGGGGGCAATACTTGCGGCGAATATGACACCGAAAGTTTTAGCGCCTGAAACTTGGATTGCGCCTTTAGTTGAACTGGATAAACCGCAAGCAGAAGCTTCGATGACTCATCATTTTCAACAACAATATGCGCGTTTAATGGCATGTGAGTATGATGTTGCTCAGCTTTTCGATACCGAGCACGGTCAGAACAGTGAGTTGGCTGATTTTGCTGAAGGATTTATGACCGTGTGGCCTGTCATTGAAAATGGTTGGAATGAGGTTGGAGAGCTTTCTGACGGTACGGTACGCATGTTGCAAGGTTTATTGACAACCTTGATGCTTGCTATTGATGAAGAGGCGACACAGCAGCAAATGATTGAGGCTGGTATCCAAGCGCCGCCGGCTTTATCTGATTTGCTACCTCAACTGAACCTGATGATTAGCGAAGTCGCAAAAGCGGCTGACGAAGCATTGCAGGGCAGCAAAGCTCAGAAGATCAACCCATATAAAGATATTGGTCGTAATGATCTTTGTGTATGTGGTAGTGGTAAAAAATTTAAGATTTGTTGCGGATCTAAACAGTAGAAAAGAATAGGGCAGCCTCAAGCTGCCCTATTTTTATTTTGATTTTATAAATTGCGATAATGTGACGATCGCGAGTGCGATTAAATTGCCGCAGAAAATAACGACCAGCCATTGTGGCATCGAGAGATCTAAGAATTGCCATACGATTTTAGAGCAATCCCCAGTAGGTTCAAACATCCAAGGGAACCATTGGTTGAGAGGCGCCCAGCTTGGGAATTTTGGGAAAATATCACAAGTAGCAAAAGGTGAAGGATTAAACTGATAACCCACATGCTCCAATGCTAATTGTAACCCTCTAAAGCTTGTGTATCCCCATGATATTAACCCAACCCAACGAAACCATTGGTTAGATGGTTTTATCAGCCCAATGATAGCGGAACCCGCGATACCTAGCATTGCTACTCGTTCATATACACACATAACACAAGGTGCCAGTAGCATGACGTGTTGGAAATATAAGGCGGAAAGTTCAAAAAACATTATAAAGGCAAGTAAAATCGCCCAGGATGTTCTTTTTTGAGAAAATGTATGAATAGAGAGTAACCAAGCCACGTAGACTTCCTTTTAATTAACGCTGATGCGTACAAGTAGAAAAATAATATTCTGCAGCATCAGAGTGTTAAATTAATGAATAGTTCAAAATTATGATGTGGGAATGGCTGCCTGTAAACAACAATTCCCAGTTTCGTTTAATCTATTCTATTCAGCAAAAGAAGCTTCTCTATGATGAATCGCCTTAATGCCCGATAATTGGACTCGCTTGTGTGGCAACTTCTATTGTTGAAGACGTAATCCAACCAAGATCGTTAAAATAAGCCGTCATCGGTTCTAGCAAGAATTGGATGCCTAAGTAGCCAACGACAGCGAGAACGATAGTGTACGGGAGTGCCATAATCACCATTCGCCCATAAGAGAGGCGGATTAAAGGTGCTAGTGCAGATGTTAATAAGAATAGAAATGCTGCTTGACCATTAGGGGTCGCAACTGAGGGTAAATTGGTACCTGTGTTAATTGCCACCGCAAGTAAATCAAATTGATCACGAGTAATGCTGCCATCGAGTAGGGCGCTTTTCACTTCATTAATATAAACCGTACCCACAAACACGTTATCCGAAACCATCGAGAGCAAGCCATTTGCTAGATAGAACATCGTAATTTGTTGATTACCCTCTAGCTCTAATACGGCATGAATGATCGGTTTAAATAAATGTTGATCGATAATAACGGCAACGATAGCAAAGAACACTGCCAGTAATGCAGTAAATGGTAGAGCCTCTTCGAATGCTTTACCTAATGAATGTTCTTCAGTAATGCCAGTAAAAGAGGTCGCCAATATAATTACCGATAGGCCAATGAGGCCAACTGCAGCTAGGTGGAATGCAAGACCCGCAATAAGCCAAACGGCGATAACTCCTTGCACATACAGCTTAGCAACATCTTGCTGTGTACGTTTTTGCTGCTGCTGATAATCAAACTCTAGTAGAATTTTACGCACATTATCTGGCAACTCTGCACCATAGCCAAAGACCTTAAATTTTTCCACAGCAACGCAAGTGAAAATACCGAAAAGGAAAACAGGGAAAGTAATTGGCGCCATGCGTAAAATAAATTCACCAAACGCCCAGCCTGCTTGGTCTGCAATGATCAAGTTTTGTGGTTCACCTACCATCGTCATCACACCACCTAATGCGGTACCTACACCCGCATGCATAAGCAGTGAACGTAAAAAAGCACGATAGTCTTCTAAATCATTACGGGTAATTTCAGGAATGAGTTCATCCGTCGTGTGGTCATGATGCGCTGAATCCGGATTAGAAACGACTTTGTGGTAAATAGCATAAAACCCAATGGCAACACTAATAATGACGGCAATAACGGTTAATGCATCTAAAAATGCAGATAAAAAGGCAGCAGTGACACAAAAAGAAACAGACAGCAAAATTTTGGAGCGGACACCGAGTAATATTTTAGTGAAGAGAAATAACAGCAACTGTTTCATGAAATAAATGCCAGCCACCATGAAAACTAAGAGTAGTAATACTTCGATATTGGCCGTCAGTTCATGTTTGATTTGTTCTGCTGTTGTCATCCCCATTGCGACGGCTTCAATCGCGAGTAAGCCACCTGGTTGTAATGGGTAGCATTTTAATGCCATGGCTAACGTGAAGATAAATTCAGCCACTAATAACCAACCCGCTGTAAAAGGATCAATAAAGAAAAATACGATGGGATTAATGATTAAAAAGGCCACAATGGTAACTTTGTACCAGTCTGGTGCCTTGCCAAGGAAGTTTTTAATGAAGGCGTTTCCTAAAGACATACTCATGAATTTACTCTTTGAACTCCGAAAGTTTGAACCTATGCACAGTATGCCGAGATTTTTATATCAATATGTGAAAATGGTCAAACTATTCAATAATTAACATTAAATCATCGTTGCAACGTTGATGGCTAATTGTAACCAGGTTACACGGTGTGCTTGGTTGTTGCTGGTTTTTATGTTTTTTGTGTGTAGATTGTTCTTGTGGGAAAGACAATACAGGCTGAGCTGAGATAGTAAACCTCTAAAATAAAATAAGTGGAACTGGGTTATATTTTTATGGGAAAAGTTGAATAAATCATAAGAGAGAACTCTCATTTTTAGGTGTTTTTGAGTGTGCTATCCCTTTTTCGTTATAGATTGTTTGTTTTCAGTCACTCAAAAGTAGTGGTATGATGAGTATAATTTCATTCCTAAAACTAGGTAAAGTGAATAAATGGTTATTAAGGCAAAGAGCCCTGCAGGATTTGCAGAAAAATATATTATTGAAAGTATCTGGAACGGACGTTTTCCTCCTGGCTCTATTTTGCCGGCAGAAAGAGAGCTGTCTGAACTTATCGGGGTAACTCGCACCACATTGCGTGAAGTTTTACAGAGATTGGCTCGTGACGGATGGTTGACTATTCAGCATGGCAAACCAACCAAAGTAAATAATTTCATGGAAACATCGAGTTTGCACATTCTCGATACATTAATGACGCTTGATACCGATAACGCAACGAGCATTGTAGAAGATTTATTAGCGGTTCGTACTAGCATAAGCCCTATTTTTATGCGTTATGCATTTAAATCGAACCCTGAAGCTTGCATTAAAACGTTGAATCGAGTGATTGGCTCATGTGAAACGCTTTTATCCCATGATTCATGGGAATCTTTTATCACAGAGTCACCTTACGCTGATAAGATTAAACAGTCTGTAAAAGAAGACAATGAGAAAGATATCGCGAAGCGTGATGATATTCTTGTGGCAAAGACTTTCAATTTTTACGATTACATGTTGTTCCAACGTTTGGCTTTTCACTCTGGAAATCAAATATACGGATTAATTTTTAATGGTATTAAAAAGTTATACGATCGCGTGGGTAGCTTTTATTTCTCGAACCCTGAATCAAGAAAGTTAGCGCTTCAATTCTATAAAGATTTACTGACATTATGTCAGCAAGGTCAACACCAAGAGCTGCCAAATTTGATCCGTCGTTATGGCATTGAAAGCGGACATATTTGGATGAAAATGAAGCAGAATCTCCCAAGTAATTTTACCGAAGATGATAGTTAATTAGTTATTAGATTTTTGCTTTCATACATACAACCTGCTGCTTAACCCAATAGGGGTTAGAGAGCAGGTTTTTTTTCGCCGAAGAAAAGTGCCTCAAGAGGGAGGTAAATTTCTTCACAAGTTTCAGATAATATTTGGTCATAGACATTAAAAATTAAATAAGAAGCTTCCAAAGAGAGTTGGTAGAGACGCTCTGGTTGTTCGACGACACTTTCTTCTAATTCCCATCGTTTTAATATTTGAATGACACCACTTTGATCATTATCAGTCATGGTTAGTGGGCAAATTAAAGAGAGTTGATTCATCCTTCTGCTTAACATGACAGCATGATGCCGGAACCTTTGCTGGCCAATCGTCGTGTCGATATCTTGTATGCTGATCCGAAATCGAGTTAGGCTCTCTAAAGTATCGAGAATTTTTTGCCATCTGCGATGATATTCTTCAGCAATATCATCGTGATGTGTATCAACTAGCCATTCGATCATGACTTCATCGGTTAAAAACATCATTTGCCGGATTAATTTACCGTGTTCTAATTGGTTCTTCGCGACATTAAATTCAGCCCAATTCAACAATATAGTTTGAGTTTTTTCATATAAAACACGAATTTCTGGACCCGTATCGGCACCAGCACTGACTCTCAGGTTTTGTAATATTTCAACGATAGAAAGGTTGGTTTGTTTCAATATTTGAACAGAGTAGGCTGACGCAGTTAAGTGTGCATGAGTAAGGGCTCGATGTTGGCGCGTAAAGTAGATCAGCTTACGCAGCTGGTTGATTAATCGATAGCGATATTGGTGACTTTTTTCTCGCATGATATTGAAATAAAACAAACTTGAAATAATACCTACGACAAGCAACAAACTGATTGCAATAAACATGAACGACCTCCTCTCACTCATATCAAACCCTTAAATATACAAGCAAAATTCGCACCAAGTCTGATGATCTCCATAGAAACATAATGATGTGACAAACATTGTTTAGATCTTATTTTGATAAATATATCAGTAAGCGGTTTTATTGATAAATATACCATGCGGTTATATCAATTCATTGATTATTAATGTGTTTATATTTTATTTTTAGTTGTTGTTTAATTTGTTAAGTGGCTATCCACGACCCATGTCTTAATTGGTCGATGTGTTATCAGTAGTGGTGGGTTGAGGGCGGATTCTGCTCCGTAAGGCAGGTATCGACATTATTATCAAAGTACATGGAGAGGCACATAAATGATGCTGAAAATTTATAAACATGCCCTTATTTGTGCATTGTTGCCACTTATGAGTGCACCTGCATGGAGTGTAGGGTATGATTTTTCTGTATTCATGGTCGGTGACTATATATGGATAAAAGATGAAACTGCATTACCTGTTGCTGGTGGTGCTGAATTTAATGATCATTCAGCTTTGGCATTGTCCGGCGGTATCGAATATAAATTCCAAAAAAAGGGCTTCTTAATATGTTAAGAAGCCCTATCTTTTTATTTGATATTAGGATGCGATTACATTACACGCATACCAGGTTGAGCGCCTTCATGGGGCTCTAAAATCCATAGATCTTTGCCACCAGGGCCAGCCGCTAAAATCATCCCTTCAGACATACCAAATTTCATTTTACGAGGTTTCAAGTTAGCGACCATAACCGTTAACTTACCTTCAAGCTCTTCAGGGGTATAAGCGGATTTGATACCAGAAAATACCTGACGAGTTTCGCCACCAATATCTAATTGAAATTTAAGTAACTTATTCGCTTTAGGCACTTCTTCACAAGAAATGATTTTGGCAATACGCATATCAATTTTAGCAAAATCATCAAACTCAATTTCTGCTTCAATCGGCTCTTTATCAAGCTCTGATTGTGCAGCAGATTCTGCTTGTTCTTTCGCTGCCATTTCTGCTGCTGCATCTTCTTTTGATGCTTCAATCATCGCTTCAACATGCTTTGGATCGATACGGTTAAATAAGGCTTTAAATTTCGTTACTTCATGCGCGGTAAGTGGCTTGGCCATGCTTTCCCATGTCAGAGTGTCATTTAAGAATGCTTCACTGCGCGCCGCCAGTTCTGGCATGACAGGTTTCAAGTAAGTCATGAGTACGCGGAATAAGTTAATACCGACTGTACAAATGTCTTGTAGCTCTTGGTCTTTGCCTTCTTGTTTAGCGATAACCCAAGGGGCTTTTTCATCAACGTATTGGTTGGCTTTATCAGCAAGTGCAGTCACTTCACGGATAGCGCGTCCAAACTCACGAGTTTCATAAAGTTCAGCAATACGATCGGCAGCATCAACAAACTCTTGATAAAGAGCCATTTCGGTGAAGTTATTAGATAACTTACCTTCAAAACGTTTGGTGATGAAACCTGCGTTACGAGAAGCTAGGTTAACAATTTTATTTACTACGTCTGAGTTTACGCGTTGCGTGAAGTCTTCTAGGTTTAAGTCCAGATCATCAATGCGGCTGTTTAGTTTCGCGGCATAGTAATAACGTAAGCATTCAGGATCTAGGTGTTTAAGGTAAGTGCTAGCCTTAACAAATGTGCCTTTAGATTTAGACATCTTAGCACCATTCACCGTGACATAGCCGTGCACAAATACGTTGTTCGGTTTACGGAAACCAGCGCCATCTAGCATCGCCGGCCAGAATAGGCTGTGGAAATAAACAATGTCTTTACCGATGAAGTGGTAAAGCTCTGCGGTGCTGTCTTGTTTCCAGTATTCATCGAAATCTAAATCAGAGCGTTTGTCACATAGATTTTTGAATGAACCCATGTAACCAATTGGAGCATCTAACCATACGTAGAAGAACTTGTTTTTCTCGCCAGGGATTTCAAAACCAAAATAAGGTGCATCACGAGAGATGTCCCATTGTTGCAAGCCGGATTCAAACCATTCTTGCATTTTATTAGCGGTTTCAGATTGTAGAGAGCCTGAACGCGTCCACTCTTTTAGCATGCTTTGGAATTGTGGCAAGTCGAAGAAGAAGTGCTCAGAGTCTTTCATGACTGGAGTGGCGCCAGAAACGGCTGATTTTGGATTGATAAGATCCGTTGGGCTATAAGTTTCGCCACATGCATCGCAGTTGTCGCCATATTGGTCTTCTGCTTTACATTTTGGACAAGTCCCTTTTACGAAACGGTCTGGTAAGAACATTTCTTTTTCAGGATCAAATAACTGAGAAATAGTACGGCTGGTGATGAAACCATTTTCTTTTAAACGAAGGTAAATCAGCGAGGCTAATTCTCGGTTTTCATCACTATGAGTGCTGTGGTAGTTATCAAAACTGATGTTGAAACCGGCGAAATCTTGCTCATGTTCCTTTTGAACTTCGGCAATCATATCTTCTGGCTTGATACCAAGTTGCTGAGCTTTCAGCATGATCGGCGTACCGTGCGCATCATCGGCACAGATAAAGTTAACGGTGTTTCCACGTAAGCGTTGATAGCGTACCCAGACATCCGCTTGAATGTGTTCAAGCATGTGGCCTAGGTGGATTGAACCATTCGCGTACGGAAGTGCGCAGGTTACCAAAATTTTTCTTGGGTCAGTTGCCATATTATATATTCGCTTCTTATTCTTGGAGTAGAGACAACGTATCGGCTGCATACTCTCTTTATTTGAAATAAACAGAGAAAATAAGTAAGAACCGGGTACATTATCATCATAAAACGTTGCTCTTGATTCTACCCGATACCCAACTAACTTCAAGAACGCATGAGCTTGATGAGCTTTTATTTTTTTATTTGATGCCTTTAGCTTGTTAAACCCTTATGAGTTGATGCTTTTTGTACTAGGGTGAAACTGGTAGGATGCAATTCACCTTATACGATAGAGAGGTTCTATGTCTGATTTTTCTTCTAACTTATCATGGTCAAAAAATGACTATTTGCAGCAACTAAATCAGTTTGAACATGATGCCTTGGTTGATGGTTGGCCCGATACGCCTAATTTGGTTCAATTTAGCAAAGATAGTGTTCAAATCGTCTTGCCTTTTTATTACCAAAATCTAAAAACAGAGCTTCAAGATTGGTGTGATTTACGCGCACAAGAAGACGCAAATTTTCCTACCACACAAGTCAGCGTGAAAGTGAAGCCTCTGCAAGCATCTAATGGAAAAGAGGTGAAAGGTGTTAAGAACATTATTGCGGTGACATCGGCAAAAGGTGGGGTAGGTAAATCGACGACGGCGGTTAATTTGGCCCTTGCACTACAAGCCTTAGGGGCAAAAGCCGGTTTATTAGATGCCGATATTTATGGTCCATCAGTGCCTTTAATGTTAGGTACTCAAGGCGAAAAACCTGGCGTTCGTGATAATAAATGGATGATCCCCGTGCTGGCCCATGGCCTGTATACCAACTCTATTGGGTATTTAATTGATGACCAAGATGCGGCTATTTGGCGTGGTCCGATGGCATCCAAAGCACTCTCTCAAATACTGAGTGAAACTCTTTGGCCAGATTTAGATTATCTGGTGATTGATATGCCGCCGGGGACAGGTGATATTCAACTTACCTTATCCCAGCAAGTACCAGTGACGACCGCATTAGTTGTGACCACACCACAAGACTTAGCTTTAGCTGATGCTCGTAAAGGGGTTGCAATGTTTGAAAAGGTTGATGTACCCGTTCTTGGTATCATTGAAAATATGAGTTACCACATTTGTTCACAATGTGGTCATCATGAAGCGATATTCGGACAAGGTGGCGCACAGCAGATGGCACAAGATGCCCAATTGCCATTATTGGCGCAAATTCCACTTCATATTGATTTAAGAACTGACATTGATAATGGTTGCCCGACCGTAGTGGCAAGGCCGGAGAGTGAGCATGCTCAAATCTACTTACAACTTGCCTCGAATATTTCGGCTAAATTGTTTTGGCAAAGTAAGCCGAAAGCAGAAAATATTATGTTTGTAGAGCTGAATTAATGTTCAATTTGACTGTGAAATAAGCATTTGAAATTCATCTGCTTATTTTTCGATCTTCACTCGCTTGAATACGGAATAAATTCAATTGGAAACTCGCACCTTGTCATCGTTTGGGTATATAATCTAGCGGTTTAAATATTCAATTCTCCAAGTCATCATATTTTTATGTTACTTAGGTAGGTTTGGGTATTCCTTGTCACTATTGAGCTTGGGTGCTTTTACATGTCAGAACAACAAAACATGCCTGAAAAAAACAAATGCGTCATTGTAGGAATTGCCGGCGCATCGGCTTCAGGGAAGAGCTTAATTGCAAGCACCATTTATAAGGAATTACGTGAAAAAGTAGGTGATCACCAGATTGGTGTGATTACTGAAGACTGTTACTACCGTGATCAAAGCCATTTGAGCATGGAAGAGCGAGTTAAAACGAACTACGACCATCCAAGTGCATTGGACCATGACTTATTATGTGAACAGCTAGAGAAGCTTGTTCAAGGGGAATCTGTTGAGATCCCTGAATACAGCTATTCTGAACATACTCGCACCAAAGAAACCACGTTAATGACACCGAAGAAAGTGATCATTTTAGAAGGGATTTTGCTATTAACAGAACCTCGCCTACGTAACTTAATGCATGCGTCAGTCTTTATGGACACACCGCTTGATATTTGTTTACTACGTCGTGTTAAACGTGATGTTGAGGAACGTGGTCGTACAATGGAATCGGTATTAAAACAATATCAAAAAACCGTTCGTCCTATGTTCATGCAGTTTATTGAACCATCAAAGCAACATGCTGATATTATCGTGCCTCGTGGCGGTAAGAATCGTATTGCTATTGATGTATTAAAAGCGCATATAGCAAAATTATTGAAGTCATAATCGTTAAGATGAAGTCCCGCCTTGCTATGTTCAAGGTGGTTTTAGGAGAAACGCCCGTGAGATTGTGTGATAGGGATATAAAGAAGTATTTAGCGGAAGGCAAAATAGCAATGTCTCCGCCACCATCAGAAGATAGTATTAGTGGTTTGACGGTTGATGTCCGTCTTGGACATCAGTTTCGTGTTTTTAATGATCACAGCGCACCTTATATTGATTTATCGGGCAAAAAAGATCAGGTCACGGCACAACTTGAAAAAGTAATGAGTGATGAGATTGAAATTGCTGATGATGGTGAATTTTACTTGCACCCTGGTCAATTAGCACTTGCAGTGACTTATGAATCGGTTGATTTGCCTGCCAATATTGTTGGTTGGTTAGATGGACGTTCTTCACTAGCACGTTTAGGGTTAATGGTGCATGTGACGGCTCACCGTATTGATCCAGGTTGGTCAGGGCGAATTGTACTGGAGTTTTATAATTCCGGACGATTACCATTAGCGCTTAAGCCTATGATGCCAATCGGTGCATTGAGCTTTGAGGTGTTATCGGGTGATGCTGAAAAACCTTATAATAAACGTGATAATGCGAAATATAAGAATCAACAAGGTGCGGTCGCTAGCCGTATCAATGAAGACTGAATATTGACTCAATCTTCACTACACTAAGTTAAGCGGATATAAAAAGTGGCAACCAATCTTGGGCGTATTGCCACTTTTTTCTTTTACTGAGGGCTCTCCATGAAAAAAGTACTTCTATTCCTTTCCGCGCCAATTGCCGCGGTTTTAATCGCCATTCTTGCGCTTGTCGTTTTTGTTAACCCAAACCAATTTAAGCCTCTTATTATTGAGCAAGCGAAAGCGCAGACGGGTTTTGACTTGACTATAGATGGTGATATCTCTTGGAGTTTCTTCCCACATCTCGGCTTTTCCATCGGAAAGACTCAAGTACTTAACCCTGCAACTGGGTTTAAGCAAGCACAAGTGGTTAAGTTTGATGAAGCAGCATTAGATATTTCGGTTCTGCCATTACTTGAAAAACGCCTGAATATTGGCAATGTAACTTTAAACGGAGCAGATATCTTTATTCAAAAATTGAAAAATGGCCGTTCAAACTTAGATATCGTCAAGCAATCAGCTGAAGATAATGCTTCACAACCAAAAGATGAAATAGCAGAGAAACCATCAACAGAGACCGCAAACCCTGCCAGCGAAAGCCCATGGAACGTGAGCTTGGAAGGGATTACGGTTAATAATGCGAAACTGGTGATGTTAGACCAAACGAGCAATTCTAATTTAACACTCTCTGATGTGAACTTCTCGTTATCGCAATTTAGTTTTGATGAGTGGAGTAAAGCGGAATTTAATATTACCGGTAAGCAAAATCAACAAAGTTTTTCTGCAGCAGGTAAAACAGAGTTTAAACTCTCTCAAGATCTTTCAGACTACCAATTACGCGGAACGGATATTGAAGCTCAGTTTAAAGATCCTTCAACGGATATTAAAAAAGCTCAATTTACTTTAGAGTCGTTTCAATTTAACTCTGTCAGCAAAATGGCATTAAGTGTTAATGGAACGGTATCTGGTATGAATATCGATATCAATCAATCTGCATCGATCATGCTAGATAAAGAAATGACACAAGTTAAAGTTCAGAATATGACGGTGATGGGTAAAGTCGATGGAAAAACACTTCCATTAAGTCCAATTACCATTGATATGAATTCAGATGTTCGCTTTGATTTAACTAAAAAGTATTTAGATGTAACGTTGAAAAAGTTAGGCGTTAACGAACTGGCTTTTGATGGCTCAGCGCAAGTCAGTTTAGCGCCAGCTATTCCTAAGATTGTGTTTGATTTACATAGCCCTGAAATTAATGTCGATGCACTGTTGAAACAAATGGAGCAACCAACATCATCTACAAAATCAGAGACAACGGCAAAAGCTTCTACATCTAAGACTAGCAAGACGGTATCCACACAAACAGAACCCGATTTAAGTGCGACCCGTACTTTAGATGTCACCGGTAAAGTGACCATTGATAAGCTGACGGCAAGTAATGCCAAAATGCAGAATGTGCAAACGCAATTTAAAGTCAACCGAGGCGTGATTGATCTACAAAAGTTTGCGGCTAATTTGTATAACGGTTCTGTAAGTGCGAATGCGAAAATTGACGCTCGTAAAGAGGTAGCAACTTATACCGTGCATAAAGAAGTGAAGGGTGTTCAGGTTCAACCATTGCTGAAAGATGTGGCGGATATGGACTTTGTTTCAGGTACTGGCAATATTAGCGCAGACTTAAAAGGTAAAAGCCTCATTGTAGATAAAGCAAAACAAAACTTGGCCGGGGTGGTGAAGATTAATTTTGCGGATGGTTCATTCTATGGCGTCAATGTTGCACATGAAATTCGTTCGGTACAGGCGATTTTTAAAGGCCAAAAAGCTGAAAAAGACACGGTTAAGAAAACTGATTTTAGCGCAGTGACAGCGACTATGAACCTGTCAAAAGGAGTGATGACGACCAATGACTTATCTGCTCAATCTCCTTTACTGCGAATTTTAGGTAAAGGGCAGGCAAATTATGTTAATGAAACAGTAGACTTTTTAGTGAAAACATCATTGGTTGGGACGTTAAAAGGCCAAGGTGGTAAGAACACGGAAGAGTTGAAAGACATTACTTTGCCGATTAGCATCAAGGGGACTTGGGCAGAGCCTAAGATACGCCCAGATCTCAATTCTGCGCTCGATGAGCAAACAAAACAGAAAGCGAAAGCTGAAATTGAACGAGCAAAAGAAAAAGCTCAAAAAGAAGTTGATCGCGGATTGGATAAATTACTTGGTGATAAAGATTCCGAGAAAAAGGATGATGTTAAAAAAGCGGCTGGTGATTTACTTAATGGGTTATTTAAGTAATTTAACCTTATATTAAGCTTGAAATAGAAATGCCACTTCAGAAACGAAGTGGCATTTTTTATATGATATTTTTAATATTGGATTTTGATCACCAATCTACGCCTTTACGCGCTTTAATGCCGGCCTCAAAAGCATGCTTGATGCTTCGTACTTCAGATACGGTGTCAGCAAGTTCTATCAAGCTTCTATGAGCCGCACGGCCTGTAAGGATAACCGATTGCTCTTTGGGTCTATTTTCAAGTGCCTGTATTAGTTCATCCAAATCAATATAGCCATAGGTGACCATATAGGTGATTTCATCTAATAAAACTACATCGATACGCTCATCAGATAACATTTTCTGACATGCTTTCCATACCTGCTGTGCTGCTAACGTATCTTTTTGTTTGTCCTGAGTTTCCCAAGTGAATCCCGTCGCCATGACATGGAATGGAACCCCTAAAGATTCTAATAAATTTTTCTCTCCATTATCCCATGTTCCTTTAATAAACTGAGCTACTGCACATTTTTGACCGTGCCCAACGGCTCTCGCGATGGTGCCAAATCCTGAAGTGGTTTTACCTTTACCATTTCCAGTTATTACGATCATTAAGCCTTTTTCTTGTTGTGCAGCTTCAATACGTTGGTCTACTTCTTGTTTTATTTTTTGTTGGCGCTGCTGGTGCTTATCTTGTTTATGTTCAGACATTATATCGTTCCATGAAGGGAGAGATGAATGTGGATAGTAGCGAATTTATTCGACTGAAAAAACCATAGTTTTACAGGGGGATACTGCAAGTGTGAAAGTTAAAAAAGCCCAACACTATGGTTGGGCTCATGAGTCATTGAAGTTTATGTTGCGAATTAATCCGCTAATAAATCATCAATAACCTTGTAGGTTGGATCTTCTTTGACATTGATTTCAATTAAGCTGCCTGCTTTGGTGAGTAACGCACGGCAATCTTGGCTTAGATGGCGCAAGTGCAGTGTTTTACCTAGCTTAGAGTAACGCTCTGCAACCGTTTCAATGGCTTCGATGGCGGAATGATCGACAACTCTCGATTGACCGAAGTCGATAATGACATCGATAGGATCATCCTGAGCATTAAATAACTCAGAAAAGTTCGCTGCAGAACCAAAGAAAATAGGGCCATTTATTTGATAAACTTTTGAGCCTTCTTCATTGATGCTAGTAACGGCATTGATGTGTTTTGCATGCTGCCAAGCAAACATTAACGCTGATACGACGACACCAACACCAACGGCGACTGCCAGGTCTGTCAGTACGGTAACGATCGTGACAAGAATAATCACAAAGAAATCTTGTTTCGGCACTCGACGAGCGAGCTTGAATGTTGCCCATTCAAAGGTACCAATCACGACCATGAACATGACGCCAACTAACGCGGCTAATGGGATCATTTCAATCCAAGTTGCCGTAAATAATATAAAGCAAAGTAGCGCAACCGCCGCTGTAATACCTGATAAACGACCACGACCACCTGAGTTAATATTGATCATTGATTGACCAATCATCGCACAGCCACCCATGGCACCAAACATTGAACAAGTTAAGTTACCAAGTCCCTGGCCGATACATTCACGGTTGCCTTTACCTCGAGTGTTAGTCATCTCATCAACGACGGTTAATGTCAGTAATGATTCAATCAGGCCAATGGCAGCGATGATAAGAGCGTATGGGAAAACAATTTGTAATGTTTCGAAGTTAAATGGTACTGCAGGCAGAGCAAATGTAGGTAGTTCACCCGCAAGTGTTGCATTCATATCTCCAGACATGGTGCGTAGAAAATCAACCACAGTACGAGTATCTAAATTGAACACTTGCGTCAACGCTGTAACTGCGACAATAGCAACCAGTGACGAGGGAATAGCGGTCGTTAATTTAGGTAAAAAGTAGATAATCGCCATTGTTAAAGCCACTAGACCTAACATGATCGCCATTTGCTCTTGTGGTAACCAAGCCAGCACACCATTGATGTCTGGTGCCTTAAATTGGCCGAGTTGAGCCATGAATATAACGATGGCTAAGCCATTAACAAAACCGATCATCACTGGGTGAGGAACGATACGGATAAATTTACCTAGCTTTAATAAACCAGCAGTGATTTGCAATACACCGACTAATAATACTGCGGCAAATAAATACTGGATGCCATGAACCGCCACTAAGCTCACCATAACGACGGCAGTTGCGCCAGTTGCACCAGATATCATGCCTGGACGACCACCGAAAATAGAAGTGACTAAACCCATGATAAAGGCGGCATATAAGCCAACCATAGGATCAACGCCTGCTACAAAGGCAAAGGCAACGGCTTCAGGGACTAATGCCAATGCTACCGTCAAGCCGGATAAAATATCATTTTTTAAAGATTGGTTTGAGATTTGGGGAAACATGCGTACTCAGTTAAAGGTTATAAAACAAAAGGCTCTAACCATGAATGAAAAGTGATACTGACGTCACGATATCCATGACGACAAATATGAATGAAGGGTATTCATAAATTAGAGTGCGAATAAATTGTTGTCGAATGTTACAGAATGGTTTAATTCACTGCAACAGGTTATGGTTATTGCATATTAAATATTCAAAATTGGAATCATGAATAAAAGTGGATAGGCTAGTGATTCTGTGAGATAAAAAAAAGCAAGACCACGGTAATCAGTGATCTTGCTTGATGTCATAACTTAATGAAGTTTGGCTTAGTCGTTGAGTGTTTTTGACATCTCTGAGCAAGCGTGGCCAGTAGCCGATTGGCTGCCTGCCGCTTTACCAGTAAACGTAGTTTCACGCAAAGGCGCTGCAACAATGGTAATGTCATTTAATACGCCGGTTCCAGAGGCTTTAGCCATTGGTGCGCTGACATGTGATTTTGCTGTAGCCGCTTTAACTTTGACCGATTTCGGTGTCTTAGCTTGTTGCGCTTTTGGCGTATTCTCGATGACAAGGTTTTCTTGCACTTCAGTTTTAACTTCAGTAACTTCCTCTGTCATTGGAATCGATGGTTCTTCTATCACTGGTACCGATTCTACAGGTACAGGTTGTACCATCACTTCAGGTTCTGCTTCTGCTTTTACAGGCTGCTGTTTAGCTTTGGCTTCAGCAGGTGCATTGTCAGTTAGCTTCTTGCTCAGGATAATAATTTTACCCATCGACATTTCAGGGAAAGCGAATCCACCGGTAGAAATTGATGCTTCTACTACTGGTTGTACTTTCTCTTCTTTTTGTTTTGGTTTTTCTGGTACGTACTGTGGCCATACTTTACCCATTGCCATCTCAGGAGAGGCTACACCACCTGCACGTAAGCGGTATGGGTTAGGGCGACGGTCACGTGTACGACGACGACGCTGACCACTTGCTCGAAGATGACGAGGTGAACGACGGTTACGGCGTTGTTGACCATCTTCTTTTTCAGTTGCTTGTGGCTGAGTTGTCGCTTCAGTTTGTTCTGCTTGCGCTAATTCTTGAGTTGCTACTTCTTCAGCAACTTGTTCATTGACGCGAACTTTCTTTTTCATCTGACGACGTTGACGACGCTGTTTGACTTGTGTCGTTTTTTCTTCAGTTGATGTTTGTGTTGATTTCGCTTGCGCTTCTGCGGCAATTTGCTGGCCTTGTTCCACAACCTTGGTTGTATTTTTAGCTGGCTTCTTGTTGTCTTGCTGCTTAGGCTTACGTTTTTTATCGTTGCGAGCTTCGGTATTCTGAACAGGAGCCGCCGCTTCTACAGCTTTGTTTTCTACATCATTAACACGAGGTTTACGACGTTTATTACGTTGTTCATTACTGCGCTCATTGCGATCACGATTATTACGACGACGATTGTTGTCACGCTGATCGTTGCGTTGACGATTTTGTTGTACAGGTTTTACTTCTTCAGCAGGCTGTTCTTCTTTTGGTTGGGTTTCACCACCAAATAAGAAATTACCAATTGCTTTGAATAAGCCACCTAAGCCACCAGAGGTTGCCTTTTCTTGTTGCGCAGCTTTAGGAGCCGGTGCGGCTACTGGTGCTGCCGTCGGTGTCGGCGCTGGAGCGCTTGATGGAGCAAAACCTTTTAATACAGGTTCTTCAATACGACGAGGCTTCATATCGGCTAAAGCCGGTTCTTTGGCTTCGGCTTCTTTAAATGCTTCGATTCGTTTCGGCATCAAGTAAGATAAAATCTGATGTTCTTCACCATCGCGTAGGCGAACCACTTCGAAGTGAGGGGTTTCCATATCAGCATTTGGTACAACAATGATGTTTACTTCTTGATGTTTTTCGATGTGCTGGATTGATTTACGCTTCTCATTGAGGAGGTAAGAGGCAATCGGTACAGGCACAACCGCAAGTACTTGTGAGCTGTTATCTTTGAGTGCTTCTTCTTCAATTAAGCGAAGTACAGATAGTGCTAATGATTCATTGTCACGTACGACACCAGTACCTGTACAGCGAGGACAGATATGATGACTTGCTTCGGCGAGTGATGGGCTCAAACGTTGGCGTGACATTTCTAATAAACCGAAACGCGAGATACGACCAATTTGTACACGAGCACGATCCATTCTCACCGCTTCACGCATGCGAGTTTCAACTTCACGTTGATGACGAACAGGCGTCATATCGATGAAGTCGATGACCACTAAGCCACCTAGGTCGCGTAAACGTAATTGACGAGCTATTTCATCTGCCGCTTCTAGGTTGGTGTTTAATGCCGTTTCTTCGATATCACCGCCTTTCGTTGCGCGTGCAGAGTTGATATCGATAGACGTTAAAGCTTCGGTTGGATCGATGACAATTGAGCCGCCAGATGGTAGTCGCACTTCACGTTGGAATGCAGACTCAATCTGACTTTCGATTTGGTAATGACTAAATAGTGGAACATCACCATCGTATTTTTTAACACGAGAAACAAAATCAGGACGAACCAATTGGATATGGTCACGTGCACGTTCATAAATCGTATTACTATCAATTAAGATTTCACCAATATCACGACGTAAATAGTCGCGAATTGCACGCACAATGACGTTACTTTCTTGGTGGATAAGGAATGGTGCCGCTTCTGTATTAGAGGCTTCTTTAATGGCAGCCCAATGTTTAAGAAGGATGTTTAAATCCCACTCAAGCTCTTCTGCACTTTTACCGACGCCAGCGGTACGGACAATCAAGCCCATACCTTGTGGCAGCTCAAGAGTACTTAATGCAGCTTTTAGTTGGGTGCGCTCATCACCTTCAATACGGCGAGAAATACCGCCTGCACGAGGATTATTTGGCATCAGAACTAAGTAGCTACCCGCAAGAGAGATAAACGTTGTTAAGGCAGCGCCTTTTTGACCGCGTTCTTCTTTTTCTACTTGTACAATAACTTCTTGGCCTTCTTTTAGAACTTCTTTAATGTTCGGACGGCCTTGATAGGTGTAACCAGCAGGGAAGTAATCGCGGGCAATTTCTTTAAGAGGAAGGAAACCGTGACGGTCAGCACCATAGTCTACAAACGCAGCTTCTAAACTTGGTTCTACTCGAGTGATACGGCCTTTATAAATATTAGCTTTTTTAGATTCATGCCCAGGACTTTCGATATCTAAATCAAACAGTCGTTGACCATCAACTAATGCGACGCGCAGCTCTTCTTTTTGAGTTGCGTTGATCAACATTCTTTTCATTTTTAAAATTCTCGTTGTTTTTCTTCGTGATAATTGCTTATCGCTTTATGTCGTATCAAAGGTGCCAGATCCCATGACTTTGGCTTCAACCTCACGGCTGTATAGGGGATGCTCTAGGGCACAATAGTCACCAAACATTCATACCTTTCTTATTTAAGGTTGTGAGACATAACGTTGTGTCACAACCCCAATTACTTTGGGTAGAGCTAGAATGCTTGGTCCGAATTCGAGTCGGTATTACTTCTACATTGATAACGTGAGTAGGCGATAAGTTGGTCTTCGTCTGTTGTGTCTTACGCCTAATGCAGCACATACGTTCGAAGCTTCTACTCATTAATCGCAAATGGATGACATTAAATTTGCATAGAAAATGTTCAATACAACCATTGCAGCTGTGAACTATAGCAGTGCCACGAAATATCAGCAATCAGCTTTATGTCAAAGTGCGCAAATAAATAGGAAAACCTGTGATTAAGTCTAATCTTAGCAGTGTTACGCTCGAATAATTAACAATGTTAATTTCTTTAATAACAGCTGTTTAATGTGTTTTCTGTTTTGATTTTATACAGTTGTTACTGAAAAGTGAGTGTGGGGGATAAAATGAAGATAATAATTTTTAGAATCTTGTGCCTATCATGGATGTTTGAGTGTTAGAATAGCGCCATGAATGATATTAAAACAGAAGTGAAATTTGTCGATATAGATGCCGATATGGCTGGTCAACGTATTGATAATTTTTTACGTAATCAATTAAAACAGATCCCTAAAAGCATGGTTTATCGAATCTTGCGTAAGGGAGAAGTACGCGTGAATAAAAAACGTGTAAAAGCAGAATATAAATTACAAGCTGGGGATATGGTGCGTATTCCTCCGGTGCGCATTTCGGCAGAAGAAGATGCCGCTCCAATTAGCACTAAATTAGATAAAGTCTCTGAATTAGAAAATTGCATCATCTTTGAAGATGACAGCATGCTGATTTTAAATAAGCCATCAGGTACAGCTGTACATGGTGGCAGTGGCTTGAAGTTTGGGGCAATCGAAGCGTTAAGAGCGCTGCGTCCACAAGCCCGCTTTCTTGAGTTAGTGCATCGTATTGACCGAGATACTTCGGGCATTTTATTGGTGGCAAAAAAACGCTCTGCTTTACGTCATCTACAAGCACAATTTCGTGAAAAGACCGTGCAGAAGTATTATTTTGCGTTAGTGATGGGTGAGTGGAAATCAAACTGCAAAGTCGTGAAAGCACCGCTTTTGAAAAATGAAGTAAACAGTATCGTTCGAGTTAACCCGAATGGTAAACCATCGGAAACGCGTTATAAAATTTTAGAAAAATTCAGCCAAGCGACGTTAGTTCAAGCGAGCCCGATAACGGGTCGAACGCATCAGATTCGAGTACATTGTCAATATGTTGGCCATCCTATTGCTTGGGATGACCGTTATGGTGACCGTCGATTTGATGCTTACACAGGACAAGTTGGCTTGAATCGATTATTCCTTCATGCGGCGAATATTAAATTTATTCATCCGGCTACTGAAGAAGCGATGGACATTTCAGCCCCGATGGAAGCGAAACTAGAAAAAGCGTTAGCCGGCTTAAGAACTCATTAAATAGCGATAGCTGATATTAGTTTGCTAACACTCGAATTCCTTGTTTTTCTAGCATGTCGATAAGAGTAATTAATGGTAAACCAATGAGCGCGTTTGGATCTTTTCCTTCTAAACGTTCGAATAATGCGATACCGAGCCCTTCGCTTTTAAAGCTGCCGGCACAATAGAAAGGCTGCTCAGTGTCAACATAGTATTCGATTTGCTCTTGGCTGAGGTTTCTGAAGTGAACTTTGAATTCATCTAGAGAGACGTCACACTTTCCATTTTCACTATTATAAAGAGCGAGACCAGTATAGAAGGTGATAGATTGCCCTCTTGCTTGGGTTAATTGCTGAATCGCATTCTCTCTTGTGAGCGGCTTACCAACGATATGATCGTTAATGACGCAAACTTGATCTGAGCCGATGATAATTTGCTTACCTTGAGCGGGCGTTGCACAAGATTGCGCTTTCAATTTTGCTAAACGAAGTACAAGATCTTGAGCGCTTTCATTGATTAAAGGTGTCTCATCACAGGCTGGTTCACGTGTTTCAAACTCGATAGCAAGTTTATCGAGTAATTGTTTTCGGTAAGGGGATGTGGAGGCTAAAATGAGCGTTGAGGACATAAATAGGTTCTTACAGCTTAACTAATCATCTATATACCTTAAACTAATTCACCCTATGCGTCATGCTTATAAGGCTCATAGAACATTAAAAGAGAAAGTGTAAGTTTTTTGCCTTTTTCTTTGACTAAAACCATTTTGGAGGATAATATTCGCGCCCTATGCAAAAGGTAAAAATACCGCGTACAGTTGACCCAGCAAAATCAGCTCAAAAACGCTTAGATTATCAAGGTATAATCCAAGTTAGTTTAATGAAGCGTCTTGCCGAGTTTACTGAAGGCGTCAAACGCGACGCAGAAGTATCATTGTCCTTTGAGTTGGATGAACAACGATTAGTCGTTATCTCTGGTAAAGCTAACGTCGAAGTCGATTTAGAATGTCAACGCTGTAATGAGATGTTCGCACATTTGTGTGAAGTAGAATTCACTTGTACTCCTGTTTACAGTGAGAAAAGTGAACAAGACGCCCCGGAAGAGTACGATTTGGTAGATCTGAACGAGTACGGTGAGTTGGATCTGATTAAACTAGTGGAAGACGAGTTCATTCTAGAATTACCTCAAATTGCGATGCATGATGAATCTGAATGTAGCGTACAATCAAACAATATGGTGTTTGGCGATCTTCCTGAAGAAGTTTTAGAAGAAAAACCGAATCCATTTGACGTTTTAAAAAATTTAAAGCGCTAGTGCTAATTTAAGCATTAGAGTTTAAAAACGAAGGAGTAGGGTCATGGCCGTACAAAAGAGCAAAAAATCACGTTCAATGCGTGGCATGCGTCGTTCACACGATGCGCTAACAACTAGTGCATTATCTGTAGACGCAACTTCAGGTGAAACTCACCTACGTCACAACGTGACTGCTGACGGTTACTACCGTGGCAAAAAGGTTATCAACAAGTAAGGTTGACCTTTGCAAACTATTACCGTTGCACTTGATGCAATGGGCGGGGATTTCGGTCCTCGCGTAACAGTGCCTGCCGCCGTGCAGGCATTGTCACATTTCCCAGAGCTGAAAGTTATCTTGGTCGGTGATCGTGAACAACTCACGAAAGAGCTGACACATCTCGGATATACTCCGACCCCTCGTCTCATCATTAAACACAGTGAGAGATGTATTTCTAATGATGAAAAGCCATCTCTAGCATTACGAAATAGTGCTGGAACCTCGATGCGTATTGCACTTGATTATGTTGCTGATGGCATGGCTGATGCTTGCGTGAGTGGTGGTAATACCGGCGCTTTAATGGCTTTATCAAAATTTCGTCTTAAATTATTGCCAGGTATAGAACGCCCAGCGCTAGTTAGTGCATTACCAACGGTATCCGGTAAGAAAACCTGGATGCTTGATTTGGGGGCTAACGTATCGGTTGATGCCGATACTTTATTCCAATTTGCCGTAATGGGCAGTGCACTTGCGGAAGTTCATATTCCATATCCACCTAGAGTGGCGATTTTGAATGTTGGTGAAGAAGAAATAAAAGGCAATGATCTGGTTAAACGTTGCTCAGAATTGCTCAGCCAAACAAAAGAAATTAATTATTCTGGCTATATTGAAGGAAATCAGCTTTTTTATGATGTCGCAGATGTGATAGTTTGTGATGGATTTGTCGGAAATGTGTGCCTAAAAACCTGTGAAGGGGTCGCGCACTTATTCCATCAAAAATTAAAAAGTTATTTTACTTCTTCAACAATTAAGGGCTGGATTGCTCGAAAATTGTTCTCTCATTTATTTAATGAGTTAAAAACACTGAACCCCGACCAGTATAATGGTGCAAGTTTGCTAGGATTGCGCGGCATTGTTATCAAAAGCCATGGGCAAGCTGATACATCTGCTATGATCAATGCAATTGGTGAAGCAGTGTATGAAGTCAAACAGCAAGTCCCAAGCCGTATAAGCGAACGCTTAGAAGCGGTTTTACTCGAGAGGCATTATTAGTCTTCATGAATAGCAAAATTTTAGGAACAGGTAGTTACCTACCGACTCAAGTGCGTACTAACGCCGATTTAGAAAAAATGGTTGATACTAGTGATGAGTGGATTGTAACTCGTACTGGTATCCGTGAGCGCCGCATTTCTGCTCCAGATGAATCGGTTGCTGATATGGCTTATCACGCATCAGTTAATGCGATTGAAATGGCTGGGATTGATAAACACGATATTGATCTAATCATCGTTGCGACTACTAGTGGTAGTCATAAATTCCCATCATCCGCCTGTCAGGTTCAAGCGGCATTAGGCATTAAAGGCTGCCCAGCATTTGATGTTGCCGCGGCATGTTCTGGTTTTGTTTATGCCTTATCGATTGCCGATCAGCATATCAAGACAGGTATGGCAAAGAATGTTCTAGTGGTGGGGGCGGATGCATTATCAAAAATGTGTGATCCTGAAGATCGCTCAACCATTATTTTATTTGGTGATGCTGCAGGCGCCGTAGTATTAGGTGCTAGTGAAGAACCGGGGATCATTTCAACTCATTTACATGCGGATGGTCGTTTCGGAGAGCTGTTAAGCTTAGAAGAAGCGAAACGCGGAGAATACATTGATGCTTGGCTTCATATGGCAGGTAACGAAGTATTCAAAGTGGCTGTAACTCAACTATCAAAATTAGTGAAAGATACGCTAGCGGCTAATGATATGGCGAAAACTGAGCTCGATTGGCTAGTACCACATCAAGCTAATTTACGTATTATTTCAGCTACAGCCAAAAAGCTTTCGATGTCGCTGGATCAAGTAGTAGTGACATTAGATCGTCATGGCAATACGTCGGCGGCTACGGTTCCGACGGCATTAGATGAAGCAGTACGTGATGGCCGTATTCAACGTGGTCACATGTTGCTATTAGAAGCATTTGGTGGCGGCTTCACTTGGGGCTCAGCGCTCGTTCGATTCTAATTGTTAGGTTTATCTACGCGATAGGTAAATGAGATTTTATTTTTAAGGAAATTTTCTATGAGTAAGTTTGCTGTTGTATTTCCAGGTCAGGGCTCTCAAGCCGTTGGTATGTTATCTGAGCTGGGTGAGCAATATGAAATTGTGAAGGCAACTTTCGCAGAAGCATCAGAAGCACTTGGTTATGACTTATGGGCATTAGTTCAAAATGGCCCAGTAGAAGATTTAAATGAAACGCACCGTACTCAACCTGCTTTATTGGCTGCATCTGTCGCGATTTGGCGTGTATGGCAAGAAGTGGGTGGTGAGCAACCTGAAATGGTCGCAGGTCATAGCCTTGGTGAATATTCAGCATTAGTTTGTGCGGGTGTTATCGACTTTAAACAAGCGATTAAATTGGTGGCGTTACGTGGTGAATTGATGCAACAAGCGGTTCCTGCGGGTGTTGGTGCCATGTTTGCCATTATCGGCTTAGATGATGCAGCTATCGCTCAAGCGTGTGAAGAAGCCGCGCAAGGTGAAGTGGTTTCTCCGGTCAATTTTAACTCTCCAGGTCAGGTTGTTATCGCGGGTAACAAAGCCGCAGTTGAGCGAGCTGGTGAACTTTGTAAGGCTGCGGGTGCTAAACGTGCACTACCTTTACCGGTTTCTGTTCCTTCACATTGTGCTTTGATGAAACCAGCCGCTGATAAACTTGCAAAGGCTTTAGAAGATATTGAATTCAATATGCCAGCATTACCGGTGATCAATAACGTTGATGTTATTGCAGAAACGGATCCTGCGAAGATTAAAGATGCGCTTGTACGTCAATTATATAGCCCAGTTCGTTGGACTGAAGGCGTTGTTACTATGCATGAACAAGGCGTAGAAAACCTACTAGAGTTTGGACCAGGTAAAGTATTAACTGGTTTGACTAAGCGAATTGTAAAAGCCCTGAGCGCACAAGCTGTGAATGATCCAGCTTCTCTTGACGCCGCTCGCGGTTAGTACTGATGGCATAGCGTTGAGCTATACCGAAGTATCATATTTTCAGTCATAAAGAGGATTTATAATGAATCTTGAAGGTAAAATTGCACTAGTTACTGGTGCCAGTCGTGGTATTGGTCGTTCTATCGCTGAACTTTTAGTTGAGCGTGGTGCGACAGTCATTGGTACTGCAACAAGCGAATCTGGCGCACAAGCGATTAGTGAGTACCTTGGAAGTCATGGTAAAGGTCTAGCCTTGAATGTAACGGACGCGGATTCTGTTGCTGCTACGATCAAAACTATTAACGAAGAATTTGGTGTAATTGACATTTTAGTGAATAATGCCGGTATTACTCGTGATAACTTGTTGATGCGTATGAAAGATGACGAATGGCAAGATATCATGGATACTAACCTAACATCGATTTTCCGTTTGTCTAAAGCGGTTCTTCGAGGCATGATGAAGAAACGCCATGGTCGTATTGTCAACGTGGGCTCTGTAGTGGGCACCATGGGCAATGCAGGTCAAGCAAACTACGCAGCAGCGAAAGCTGGCGTAATTGGTTTTACAAAGTCTATGGCTCGTGAAGTTGCTTCTCGTGGAGTAACAGTAAATACAGTTGCTCCAGGTTTTATCGAAACAGATATGACAAAAGCACTGAATGATGACCAACGTACTGCTACACTATCACAAGTGCCAGCAGGTCGATTAGGTGATCCGCGTGAAATTGCATCAGCAGTGGCTTTTTTAGCTTCTGACGATGCCGCCTATATTACTGGCGAAACACTGCATGTGAATGGTGGTATGTACATGGTCTAAATCTGTTTGGGTGTTTTTTAGACACCTCTATGCATGATTTAGGTCAAAAATGTACCAAATTTCAGTGAAAAACATGAAATTTGTGGTTTGACCAGCAAGGTCAGCCTTGCAACTTTTCAAAGTTTGAATAAACTACGGCTAACATCGCATTTAAGCGAACTCTCTGTAATAGGAAAAGAAAAATGAGCAACATCGAAGAACGCGTAAGAAAAATCATTGTTGAACAACTAGGTGTGGATGAAGCAGAAGTGAAAAACGAAGCTTCTTTCGTTGATGATCTAGGTGCTGACTCTCTAGATACAGTAGAGCTAGTAATGGCTTTAGAAGAGGAATTCGATACTGAAATCCCTGACGAAGAAGCTGAAAAAATTACTACTGTTCAAGCTGCAATCGACTACGTAAACAGCGCACAGTAATAACACCCCCAGGCGGTCTCCCAGACCGCCTGAGTTTTATCTACATCATATTTCCTACATACTCTCAGTATATTAATCTCCGGAGAAAGAATCGTGTCCAAGCGTCGTGTAGTTGTTACAGGCATGGGGATGTTGTCACCGGTAGGCAACACCGTTGAATCCTCTTGGAAAGCCCTTTTAGAAGGTCAAAGTGGTATCGTGAATATCGAACACTTTGATGCAACCAATTTTTCCACCCGTTTTGCAGGTTTAGTGAAAGACTTTGACTGCGAACAGTACATGTCTAAAAAAGAATCCCGCAAAATGGATCTATTTATCCAGTATGGTATCGCTGCGGGTATTCAAGCTTTTAATGACTCTGGTATTGAAGTGACCGAAGAAAATGCAACACGCATTGGTGTTGCTATCGGCTCTGGTATTGGTGGTATTGGTTTAATTGAAGAAGCTGCGCATACTTTGCGTGATAAAGGTCCACGTCGTATGAGCCCTTTCTTTGTGCCATCAACGATTGTGAATATGATTGCCGGTCATTTGTCGATCATGAAAGGTCTACGTGGTCCTAATATTGCTATTTCGACCGCATGTACCACAGGTTTGCACAATATCGGTCATGCGGCACGTATGATTGCTTACGGTGATGCCGATGTCATGTTAGCCGGTGGTGCGGAAAAAGCTTCAACACCGCTTGCGATGAGTGGATTTGCAGCCGCTAAAGCATTATCAAGCCGAAATGATGAACCACATCTTGCTTCACGCCCTTGGGATAAAGACCGTGATGGTTTTGTGCTAGGCGATGGTGCTGGAATGATGATAGTAGAAGAATATGAACATGCGAAAGCGCGTGGTGCGAAAATCTACTGTGAAATCGCAGGCTTTGGTATGAGTGGTGACGCTTACCATATGACCTCACCTAGTGCCGATGGTTCTGGTGGCGCATTAGCCATGGAAGCAGCGATTCGTGATGCCGGCATTACCGGAGAGCAGATTGGTTATGTCAACGCTCACGGTACCTCAACACCAGCTGGTGATGTAGCAGAAACACTAGGCATTAAGCGTGCACTAGGAGAAGAAGCGGCGAAAAAAGTGCTAGTGTCATCGACTAAGTCTATGACTGGCCACTTATTAGGAGCTGCGGGTTCTGTTGAATCGATCATTACAGTACTCACTTTGGTTGATCAAATTGTGCCACCAACGATTAATCTAGATAACCCTGATGATGGGTGTGATTTAGATTATGTACCTCACAAAGCACGTAAAGTAGAAAACATGGAATATGCTCTATGTAACTCGTTTGGCTTTGGCGGTACAAATGGCTCATTGATTTTCAAACGTATCTAGCATCTTGATAAATTTAAAATAGCTGAATAAGCCATTTTATAAAACGGTTTAATGTTATAGCATTAAGCCGTTTTTTTTTTGCTATGATGCACCCAATGAACGGCAATAGGATGATTATGTTTTTTGTAAATGGAATTCAGCAGCAAAACGTATCTATCAGCGACCGTTCATTTCAATATGGTGATGGTTGCTTTACCACCGTTTTAGTAAAATATGGTCAACCGCTATTGCTCAGTGAGCATAAAGAGCGTATCGAATTAACCTGCCAGCGGCTTTTTATTCCCCCTCTTGATTGGAATAAAGTGGAAGAGTGGGTTGAAGCGGCGATTGATGCCTCCGATCATAAACAACTCGCATTCAGTGGGCTTAAGATACATGTGAGTCGAGGAACTGGTGGGAGAGGGTATAGCCCAACAGGTGTGAGTAATACACAAGTTACAATCCAGACATTTGTTTATCCTGCACATTACCCAACATGGCAATCTGAAGGGATAAGAGTTGGCATCAGCACAACGAAGTTAGGATTGAACCCATTGCTTGCCGGTTTGAAACATAATAATCGTTTAGAACAAGTCCTAATAAAGAAAGAAATCGATGATAGTGAGTACGATGATAATATCGTGCTTAATATCCAAGACTATGCCATAGAGGCGAGCGCCGCTAACTTGTTTTGGGTCATCGGTTGTACACTTTATACACCAGAGTTATCTAATAGTGGTGTTGCAGGGATAAAGCGAAAACAAGTATTAGCGTATGCACAGCAGCACAAATTAATGGTCAATATAAATCATTTTACCTTAAATGATGTACTCAGGGCTGATGAAGTGTTTATTACCAATGCTTTACATGGTGTTGTTCCAATTATCCAAATTGATAACGAAAAATTTAATATCGGCGCAACAACTCGCGCTATTCAGGAGAAACTTAACCCGTGATAAAAAAATTAGCCATTGTGCTGCTTCTTGCGGTAGCCGCATTTATTGCAGTGATGTTTTACGCAAAATCAGAAGTGACTAACTATTTACAACAACCGTTAAAGTTAGATTCTAAGCAACTTATCACCATTAAACATGGAAAAACGCTGAAGAGTGCACTGTGGTTGATAGAAAAAAATGGTTGGATAAATAAGAGTTCGTTTTCTCGTTTATTGCCTCATTTACATCCTGAAGTTGTGCATATTCGTGCGGGTACTTATCAAGTCACACCAGGAGAAACACTACAGCAAGTACTGCTGACGATGGTAGCAGGGGATGAATATCAATTCACAATAACCTTTATTGAAGGTAGCCGTTTTATTGAATGGCGTGAACAGTTGAACCGTGCTAAAGGATTACAACATCAAACCGCTGGTATGACAGAAGCCCAGATCGCTAAAGCGCTTGGTGAAAGTCGTGAGAAATTAGAAGGTTTGTTGTTAGCTGAGACGTATCACTATACAGAAGGCATGTCTGATCTTGATATTTTAAAACGCGCGCATCAATCGTTATCCCATGAATTGGATAATGCGTGGCAAACACGACAAGAAAATCTACCATTAAAGACACCTTATGATGCGTTAATCTTGGCTTCAATCATTGAAAAAGAAACAGCTGTGGGATCAGAGCGCCAACGAATTGCTTCGGTGTTTGTGAATCGTTTGAATAAAGGGATGAGGTTACAAACGGATCCGACCGTTATTTACGGCCTTGGCGACAAATATGATGGTAATATTCGCAAGAAAGACCTCTCAACACCGACACCTTATAATACATACGTCATCAATGGGTTGCCGCCAACGCCTATTGCTATGCCAGGCGTTGATTCTATCCAAGCTGCTGTCAATCCAGAGCAGAGCGCATATTTATATTTTGTCGCGAGTGGCAATGGTGGGCATGTGTTCAGTAAATCGTTAGTAGAGCATAACCGTGCCGTCCGAGATTATCTAAGAAAATTACGAGCAAATAAGAGTAACTAATGAAAAATGCTAAATTTATTGTGGTCGAAGGGCTAGAAGGCGCGGGTAAAAGTACCGCGATCAGCACGATTATTGAGATTTTGAAACAACACTCAATCTCTGACGTGGTACAAACCCGCGAACCAGGCGGTACAGCATTAGCTGAAAAACTACGAGCATTAGTGAAAGAAGAGCATGAAGGCGAAGTCCTGCACGATATTACAGAATTACTTATGATTTATGCTGCTCGGGTACAATTGGTTGAAAATGTCATTAAGCCTGCACTTGACCGAGGGCAATGGGTACTTGGGGATCGTCATGATTTGTCTTCGCAAGCTTATCAAGGTGCTGGACGCCAAATACAACCGGAAATTATGACGAACTTAAAGCAAACTGCGCTTGGTGATTTTAAACCAGATCTCACTTTATATTTGGATATCGACCCTAAAATTGGCTTGGAAAGAGCGCGAGGAAGAGGGGAGTTGGATCGTATTGAAAAGATGGACCTTGGTTTTTTTGAACGTGCACGCGCGTGTTACCTTAAAGCCGCCGAACAAGATCCGAGCATCATGATCATTAATGCTAACCAAACAGTTGAACAAGTAGCGAATGATTTAAATCTTGTATTAAAAACGTGGTTTGAAAATGGACAAGCGGTAAGCTAATGACTTTGTATCCTTGGTTAGAACCATTGTGGAAGCAATGGCAATTGATGCTTTCTCAGCAATCTATACCTCATGCCATGTTGTGTAGTGCGAATGTAGGCACTGGAATTGAAGAGTTAGTCAATCGTCTTGCTGCCGCAGTAGTATGTAAAAACTCAGATGATGAAGCTTGTGGGTTTTGTCATAGCTGTGATTTAAGCAAAGGTGGCCATCACCCTGATATCCACTGGGTTATGCCTGAGAAGCCGGGTAAAGGTATCAATGTTGAGCAAGTTCGTGAAGCAAACCGTTATGCTATGGAGTCATCGCAATTAGGCGGTAAGCGGATTATCATTATTCAGCCAGCTGAAGCGATGAATGAATCGGCTTCTAATGCTTTGTTAAAAACACTCGAAACACCACCGGATCAATGTGTGTTTATTTTGTTGACTCAAGATAAACACAAGTTATTACCTACAATTATTAGCCGTTGCCAACATTGGCAGTTACCTAAGGTCAGTAGAGCAGTATTGCTTGATTGGTTAAACGGCCAAAACGCACGCCAAGTCACGGTAGATTGGTTCATCTTAAAAATGTATGGGCAGTCGCCACTTGATGCTTTGTCCTTTATCAAGCAAGAAAAGCAAAAAGAGTGGGAGCAGCTACTCACTATCCTTCTATCTGGAGTACAAAGCCGATCGTTTTCTTTGTTTGAAGTTCAGTCTTTTTTTAAAGTCGACCCTATTGAGAAAGTGACTTGGTTACTCTACTTGTTCAATGATTTACAAAAAGCCCATTTTGGTGTTTGTGAAGGGCCTTTTCCGCATTTATTTGAACAATTACTTGGCTGTACCTCGTATGAAAGTGCCTATTCTCATTACCAGCATCTGCAAAAAATGCTTCATTCACTACAATCATCGAGTGGTTTGAATGCTGAATTGCTAATTGTAGATTGGTATCTCACCTTAGTACAAACGCCGTCGAATAATTAAACTTTATTCAAAATCAATACCTTATTTGCGACTTATGAAATCAGGAACTAGACTATGTTAGTTGACTCACATTGCCATATCGATAAGTTAAATTATAACGACTTGCATTTAGATGTGGCGGATGTCGTAGCAAAAGCGAAACAAGTAGGTGTCGAGCAAATGTTAAGTGTCGGAGTGACATTAGAAGCATTTCCGGCAATGCTAGCCATGATCGAATCTTTTAATAACATCCATGCATCTTGTGGTGTACATCCTTTAGATTGCGAAAGTGATTTTGATCTCGCTACGTTTAAACATTATGCAGCACATTCAAAAGTTGTGGCCGTTGGTGAAACTGGGTTGGACTTTTTCTATCAGCCTGAAACCGCTAGACGCCAAATCGAACTATTTGAGCAACATGTGGAAGTGGCCAATGAATTAGATAAGCCACTTATTATTCATACAAGGAATGCTCGGGTTGAAACGCTTGATGTATTAAAGAATGGTCATGCTGAGCGTTGTGGGGGAGTGATTCACTGTTTCACTGAAGATTTGGCATTTGCTAAGGCGGCAATGGATCTTGGTTTTTATATTTCGCTGTCGGGAATCATTACGTTCAAACAAGCGACGGAGTTGCAATCAGTGGTGAAGCAATTGCCTTTAGATAGATTGCTCATTGAAACGGATTCTCCTTATCTAGCGCCTGTGCCGCATAGGGGAAAAGAAAATCAACCTGCTTATGTCTCAGAGGTGGCCACTTTTTTGGCTGACTTGCATCAATGTAATGTTAATACCATTGCTCAAGTCACAACGAATAACTTTAATCGATTGTTTTTGAAACGTTAATGGAATGCATTTTTAGTAACATTTGTAAAGATTGAAAAAAAGTTAAAATTTCACTTGTTTTTTTTAGGCAATGAAATATATGCAACAGAAATCTCTGGCAAGATCAAATTTCTTTCACTAAGTTGATGTTAAAGTCGTTATCAGATTGACAAGAAAATCGCTCGGGGCTAATGTGCGCCGACAATAATTATAAATTGTAAATTTTAGTAAAACAAAAATTCAAATCAAAGGAGTAGGGGTTATGAAGGCCTTTTTTAGTAAACTGTCGCAAGCATTAATGCTTCCGATAGCGCTGCTTCCAGCTGCTGGTATTATGCTTGGGATCGGGGGTAGTTTTACCAACCAGACAATGGTTGAAGCATACAACATTTCAATTTTGCAAGAAGGCACAATCTTAAATAACTTTTTACAGGTTATGACAGGTGCCGGTGATATCGTTTTCGGTAACTTACCACTTTTATTCGCTCTTGCTATCGCGATCGGTTTTGCTCGTGCGGAAAAAGGTGCAGCAGCACTTGCTGCGACAATTTCATTCCTAGTAATGAACGTTTCAATTGCAAAAACACTTGCAGTTGCTGGTATGGTTCATAATGGCAATGTGGTACTAATGGGTACTGAATACGCAGGTATCCTGGGTAACATGCTGGGTATTTCTAATACCATGAACATGGGTGTATTTGGCGGTTTGATTGCTGGTGGTATCACTGTTATTTTGCATAACAAATACCATGATGTTGAACTTCCTGATTTCTTAGGCTTCTTTGCTGGCGCTCGTTTTGTACCAATCGTTAGTGCATTCTCTGCATTATTCTACGGTATTGCTCTAGTGTTTGTATGGCCTTTCGTCGGTGCACTATTCGGTTCTCTAGGCGGTGCTCTTGGTGATCTTTCTGCCTCTGGTTACGGCTTCATTGCATCGTTTGTATTCGGTATCATCGAACGTTCATTGATCCCTGTTGGTCTTCACCACGTATTCTACTTACCATTATGGCAAAGTGAAATCGGTGGTACAGCACAAATCGCAGGTCAATTAGTTAAAGGTACTCAGAACATCTTCTTTGCATCTCTAGCAAATGGCGATTACTCTCAGTTCTCTTCAACTAACTTCATGACAGGTAAATTCCCATTCATGATGTTTGGTCTTCCTGCTGCTGCATTTGCTATGTATACACTAGCGGATGAAAAGAACAAAAAAGCCGCTGGCGGTCTATTGTTCTCAATCGCACTAACTGCATTCTTGACAGGTATTACTGAACCAATCGAGTTCACATTCCTATTCTTGTCTGCACCACTTTACTACTTCATCCACGTGCCACTAGCAGGTATCTCTTTCATGCTAATGGACTTGTTGAATGTTAAAGTTGGTATGACATTCAGTGGTGGTTTCATTGACTTCAGCTTGTTTGGTATGCTGCCTGGTCTAACCGGTACCACTAACCATTGGTACTACATTCCACTAGTGGGTGCCATTTATGCGCCAATCTACTTCATCTTGTTCCGTTGGTACATTGTGAAATTTGATGTTAAAACACCTGGCCGTAAAGGTAGTGCTGTTGCAACCGTATCAAAACAAGAATACCGTGATGCTAAATCAGGTAAAGGCGGCAATGACGCTCTAGTTGACGGAATGATCGAAGCGCTAGGCGGTAAAGACAACATTGTTGATGTTGATGCATGTATTACACGTCTACGTATCAGTGTTAAAGATGGTGATAAAGTAAAAGATAACGATTACTGGACTCAACAACTTGGCGCGAAAGGTTTAGTGAAAGTCGGTGGTACTGGTATTCAGGCTATCTACGGTGCTCAAGCGGCTGGTTATAAAGCTGCGATTAACTCTAAGCTTGGCCGTTAATTAAATGAGCTTTAAGCATAAATATAAGCGAGTAGGTGCTTTCGTTATCGATATGGCAATTGTACAAATGTTTGCCATGATAGCGAGAGACATCTACCTTGGGGTGCTAGCTTATGCATCGCAAGGAACCGGTGTTGCCTTCTCGTTTAATGATGCGGTCGCTTTACCAGTACTATTGATGATTATCGTTGGTGTCATGTTTATTACTATCGGCGTGTACATGGGATATCACTGGCTTTGTTACCGTTTGCTTAAAAATTCATTTTCTCGATATTTTTTACGTCTATCGGTTGAATCCACTTCAGATGAACCGATGACTGAATCACGTTACTTAAAGCGTGAGTTCCAAAAAATATACTTTAGTGTTGCCACGCTAGGCATCTATGTTCTCTATAACGGGGCACAGTTTCTAGCGCACAACCACAAGCCATGGCACGATAAGAAGTTTTTAACTCAAGTAGTTGATTACTAATTACTAACGTACTATAGGTCTGCTTTAAAGCCAGTTGGGTAATCCTCAACTGGCTTTTTTTTACAAAAATTTAGCAAATAAATAACAGTGTGTAGATCGAACTCGGTAATGCTTATGGTTAAATTATTTAGTTTGATTATTAATCATGATGATCTAATTTATGAGTCTTGGAGGGCCGATGAAATTAAGTATTACCAATAAGTGCAACTATTTCTTTATAGGGTGCATCACAGTCGGAATCAGCACTAGTGTACTGGCTGATGAAGGGGTGAGAACGAAGACATCCATTCCATCTTATATCAATAATTCTGATTATAAAGTTGGCTTTGGATTTGACCGAGGCTTTAGTGTGGTAGGGCAACTCTATAATAAACTCAATTTGTCTCTTGGTGATGATGGCATGGCAGCGGATTATATTTTCTTAACGGGTAAGTTTAATCAAAAGCTCCCTTTTACCTGGTATGCCTCAGTTGGTGGATTTTATGATTGGGATGATTCTTGTCATCATGGTTGTGGAAATCCTCACCATGATTCTGACCATTACTTTAATGATTATGGGGTTAGGGCACCATTTGGTTTAGATTGGAATTTTGCTAGCCAATGGGATACTTATGCGCAACTTGCACCAGTCATTAATATTCCAGATGATTTTGATGTTGAATTTCAAGCTGCACTAGGGATTCGTTACTCTTTTTAATGACACTTTAATACTCACCTAGTTTTTATGTTTATAAAAAAGCCCGCAACTTTTTATCGTTGCGGGCTTTATCGTTTGATCATGTCACTTGGTGTGTTGCGTTATTTATCTTGCATTGCACGGCGGATACACAATGCAGCGCCACCCCACGTAATACCAAGGCCAATAATCATCATAATAATTGCACCAGTCGTCATATTAAGCCTCTTTAGATTTTTTTAAGTTAACAGCAATTGAAATCACAAGCATTAGTGCTAATAGACCCCAACCCAAAGTTAATAGGTCAGACATATCGTAACCACCATACCCATCTGTAAGCGTCGCAATGACCTTGTTAGCCAGGATAATTGCGATCATGATTGGACTTAAGAAGCGGATGCATAAATCAAACCATACACCAATCGTCAGTTCTGATACTGCGTTTGCATGTTTACGAATGTCTGCGGCTTTCAGTAGCCAACCCACAAGAAGCAATTCGATGAAACAGCTAGCGAGTAGTGCAATGTTGTTGATGAAGTAATCGACTAGGTCAAGTAGTAACAAACCGCCATTGGTAGCAAAAGCCAATGAAACAAGAAGGCCGATACCACATACAATACTTGCCGCTTTACGACGAGACCATTTTAGTTTGTCGATAAAGGCAGAAGTTACGGCTTCCATAATAGAGATATGTGAACTAAAACCAGCCACAACTAATGCTAAGAAGAATAACGGACCCAGAATGTAAGGTGCCGGTAGTAAGTTAATGGCCGCAGGAATGGTCACAAAGGCTAAGCCTACACCAGCTGAAACAACTTCGGTCAGTGGTTTTCCTTGCTCTTGTGCCATGTAGCCTAATACTGAGAAGATCAGTACACCAGCGAGAATAGAGAAGCCACAGTTGATTAAAACCGTCATGACAGCGTTATTACTGATATCCGATTTTTCCGGTAAGTAGCTTGAGTAAGCCAGCATGATGGCAAAACCAACAGATAGCGTGAAGAACATTTGCCCATAAGCTGCAGACCAAACAGAAGGATCCGTTAGACGGCTAAAGTCAGGTTGGAACATGTAGTTCAAACCATCAACAGCACCCGGTAAGAAAATCATACGGCCAATGAGCGCGATAACCATGATAAAGAGAACAGGCATCATAATTTTACCGGCACGTTCAATCCCACCTTTTACGCCACCGAACAGCGCAGCATAAGTCACAAGCCAGCCGACAATCATCGGAATCGCAATGTGCCACTGAATGCTACCTAACTGGCTAGGGGAGTTATCACCACCTAGTTGTAGATATTCACCAAAGAAATAAGCATTTGGATCGTTACCCCAGCCTTGAGTAAATGCCAGACCAACATAAGAAATTGCCCAACCAATAATGGCGATATAGTACACACCGATTACTGCGGCAATCATAACTTGGAACCATCCAAGCCATTCAAATTTTGAGTTGATCTTTGCTAGTGTTCTTGGCGCTGAGCCACGGAATTTATGTCCCATGGTAAATTCCATGATCATAAACGGGATACCCGCGGTTAGCATGGCAAAAAGATATGGAATAAAGAAAGCACCGCCACCGTTTTCATACGCCATGTATGGAAAACGCCAAATATTACCTAATCCTATTGCCGATCCTACGGCCGCTAGAACAAACCCCGCTCGGGAGCCCCACTGTTCTCTTTTCATGTACAAATCCTCTGTAACTGCGTAAATGGATACTTAACAAGTTGAAACAATCGTAAAGTCTTGGTCTAAAATACTGTTTCACTGGCTAAGTTCCAGATTATTATTCTGATATTTTGAATGTGTGTTTGCAGTGGGTGATATTTTCACCTATGCATGGTTTGAGATTACATATTCAATAAAAAGAACGCAATAGATGCTGCAAAATGTAAATGCTAGGTTAAATATTGGATAAAACCTGATAAATTTATCAATATAATAGATTAAACTGCTATAGCGATATTGGTTGGTGTTATTCGCTACCTATTTGCGAGATGACATAAGATTTATATTTCTATGATTACGGTGTTAAGTGTCGTTTTAATGTGCAATTTTATGAACTGATACGATATTTTGTTCTAAATTGGCCGCTGGATGCAGTTTGTTTTTACGCGCGAGAGATATCTATCATTTGATAGTTATTGAGCCAAAATTTCGTCATTAACAATAAAATTTGTTCGTATCAAATTGGTCCGCTTTTGAGCTGAAAATACTTGGAAATAACCCATGAAACTTCATTGATTTATGACTGAAATGAGTATAAAAATATGGAAGCTTTAGTGAGACTTTCATAGGCCAATAACCTTGAGTCATGCTAGTATTGGCGGGTCTAAATTATTTGAGGTTTTATTATGAGTCGTGATCTGAAAATTTCTGCAGTTATTATTTGTTCGATTATTGTTTTCCTCGGCGTGTTTGCAGCTATCGTCGTAACACATTGATAAAAATGATTGAATAAGAAAACTACAACCATTGTCTTTAAGGAGTAGGGTGTGAAAAACAGTGGTGTCATTACCGATAAAGGAATGTCTTTTGACCTCACCACACTCAATAAGTATGCCAATGGACGGCATGCTCTAGTTGCACAAGGTGGCGGCCAAAAAGGAATATTCACCGCAGGTGTTTTGGATAGCTTTCTTGAGGAGTCCTTTGATCCTTTTGATGTGTTTTATGGCACTTCAGCGGGAGCACTTAATATCGCATCATATCTTTGTCGTCAACGAGGTTTAGGCAAAGCCTTTATTACGGAATTAACAACTCGTCCTGAGTTTTTTCGACTATTTAAACATATTCGTCGCAAACAACGATTAGATCTCGACTGGGCCTTTGATCAATTGTTGGCTCCACCTTATTTGCTCGATATTCACGCAGGCCGTTTTGCCTTAGGAGAGCGGGAAGCCTATGCCGCGGTAACCAATATGAGTGATCTTCATGATGAATATTTACCAATCACAACGAATAATTGGGCGGATACACTGAAAGCCACTTGTGCTATTCCTGCTTTGTATCGCCATGAAGTTGAAATTAATGGTAAATATTATGTCGATGGAGGTGTGTCGGCTGCGATTCCTGCCCAAGAAGCGTGGCGAAAAGGAGCGAGATTAATAACCGTTATTCGTACTGAACCAATAATTCTGACAGAAGAAATTGAGCAAGAGCAAAGTGACACACTACTGAATTCATTTTTAAATCGCGTAGGATTAGATCAACATATCGGATCTATTCAGGCTCGTTTAGCTGAAAAAACCGCCAACTGGCGTTTGGACTTTGATAACTTCTTAAAACAACGTATTGAGCGCTCCCAACTGATCGAAACAGAACAAGCTAAGCCATTGTTAAATGGTGGACGTTGGTTATTTGGCAGCAGTGATGTATATCGCTTATGTCATTTATTAGGCGATCAGTTTGATGCCGGCATCATGGATATGCTGTTGGTACATCATCAAACGTTTACACTTACCCATAACTTTATGCTTAAGCCGCCAGATGATTGTTTTATCTTACAAATAGCACCAGAACAGCCTTTAAGGTCTTCTCCTTTACTGAGTAAGCCTGAAGATTTAGAGTTTGATTATCAGCAAGGCTTAGAGGCTGGTAGACGTTATATTCAGCAATTTATGTCTTTGACGCCCCCGAAGGCAAGCATCCACCAAAATGCTTATATCAGCAAAAACGATTAAGTGATCTGATTCTATTTGCGATCGAAATGAAAGTTAAGTCGATCGCAAATCTTACTCTCTGTTATTCCTGCCTTATTATTTTCCGCCACAATCCCTTCTATTGAATTTGCAGAGTATTGGTACCGATTGAGTACTGAAATACTCTTTAATGCGTATTATGGAGTGGTCATGGAAGAGAAACTTTTTCTTACTTTTGTTGTGATGAATACTCGACTTTTAAAAACAGGTGGTGCGGCATCGCATCAATTCAAACAAGAAGGTGGCTATATCGGTAATGATGATACTTGCCATTGGGTATTGCCTGATCCTAATAATGCTTTAATCACGCCTTATTGCCAGATTTCTTTTGAAAATGGAGAATATCAACTTATTGATATCCAAGGTGGTATTGGTATTAATGATGAAGCACCTCAATTTGAGCAACAACGGCAGGTTAAGGTTAAAGATGGCGATGTCTTCCGTATCGGCTCGTATCAAATTCGGGCCCATCTGAAAATTGTCGAAGTTGAAAGAGAAGCACATTATCGGATGGCCGAAATGGCGGGATCCAGTGTAAAAGAACCGACTCCCTCATATATTCCTCAACTCGATATTGATTTGCCAGCACCCGCTGTGCGAGAGGTTCAAGCATCGAACACCGAGGTTACCTCATCTATTAAACACGATGAACAAGACAAGGAACCAAGGATGTTATCGTCAACTCATGCTACTACCGATGATATAAATGCCCCCTTAGAGGCGACTATTGCAGGCTTATTAGCGATTCATAATCGACAAGATGGATTTTTTCATTTATTGAATCGTAGTTTTCAACCGATTCAAGATAACCCATTGCAAATGGGGCTTTCTCCGGAGGAAACGAAAAACCTGATGTTTGGAGAAGAGCGCAATCTGTTTCATTTAGAGCCAGTACAAGCGATTGAAACTAGTTTTAAATCGATTGAGTCACATAGTGAGCGCATGCATCAAGCAACAGCGTTAGCATTGAAGTATTTACTCAATGAATTTTCACCAGAAACCTTGTCACATCGATTCCAAGCGTATCGTAAAAATGCACCGGATAATGTGGATCAAGATGCTTGGGCTTGGAAAATGTATCAGTCGTATTTCTCGGAATTAACATCGGGGAGACAAAAAGGGTTTGAAAAGCAGTTTTGGGAAGTGTTAGAGCAGTCTTACGAAGGCTTACAGCGCCAATCATGAAAATCGGGTAAGTTGAATCAAGCAGATGCCTCTAAGATTGGAGGCGTCTGCTTTTTTATTTATTGTGATTATTCAACTTCAATGATGCGCATGCAGTTAGTCGAACCGACTAAATCCATAACATCACCTTGAGTGATAATGACCTTATCGCCTTTATTGATAAGATGTTTCTCTTTTAAGGTTGTAATTGCCGCTAGCGCGCAAGGTAGGCCAGAGCCTGCATCATGTTCAAAATAAACGGGTGTCACACCACGGTATAGGGCTGCACGATTAAGCGTACTTTCATTGCGAGAAAGTGCAAAAATAGGTAACCCTGAGCTTAAGCGAGACATCATCAATGGGGTACGACCAGATTCAGTCATTGAGATCATCGCTGTAATACCGTCCATATGGTTTGCTGAATACATCGTCGCCATAGCAATCGTTTCTTCTGCAGATTGAAACTTACGATCCAAACGGTAGTTGGAAACGTTGATGGAAGGCATTTTTTCCGCACCTATACAAACTTCGGCCATTGATTTTACGGTTTCAACCGGGAAGCTGCCAGCTGCTGTTTCAGCTGAAAGCATAACCGCGTCGGTACCATCTAAAACCGCATTGGCGACATCCATGACTTCCGCACGGGTTGGCATTGGGCTAGTGATCATCGATTCCATCATCTGAGTGGCGGTAATCACATTACGATCTAGGCTACGAGCTCGACGAATCAATTGTTTTTGCACACCAACCAGTTCAGCATCGCCAATTTCAACACCTAAGTCACCACGGGCAACCATAACCACATCAGACGCTAAGATAATGTCATCCATGCTTGCTTCGCTGATCACGGTTTCCGCGCGTTCTACTTTGGCGACCAACTTCGCTTCAAGTCCTGCATCGCGCGCTAATCGGCGAGCGTAATGCATATCTTCACCATTACGAGGGAAAGAAATGGCGAGATAATCCACTTTGATTTTCGCAGCAGTAATAATGTCTTGCTTGTCTTTTTCGGTTAAGGCGTCAGCGGATAAACCACCGCCTTTTTTGTTAATGCCTTTATTGTTTGAAAGTGGGCCTGCGACAGTGACTTCAGTATGAACTTTATTACCGTCTACATTCGTGACTTTTAACTGCACGCGTCCATCATCCAATAAAAGAATGTCCCCAGGGGCGACATCTTTTGGTAATTCTTTATAATCTAAACCGACAGCATATTGGTCACCTTTACCTTTTTCAAGGTCGCTATCAAGGGTGAATTTATCGCCTATATTGAGTTGGATTTTGCCATCTTTGAATGTTGAAACTCGAATTTTAGGACCTTGTAGGTCACCTAAAATGGCGACATGGATACCTAATTTGGCTGCGATAGTACGAACTTTTTCTGCACGGATAATATGATCTTCTGCCGAACCATGTGAGAAGTTCATCCGAACTACATTAGCACCAGCTTTGATAATATCTTCTAGGACATTATCTTTATCTGTAGCAGGGCCAAGAGTAGTGACGATTTTTGTGCGTCTTAAGCGTTGAGACATGCATAACTCCATCTATGATTAAAAAACTATTGTTACGTTACCATTAATTGAAACGATATTTCATGGCTTTATTTCGAAAATACTGTTTGAAAATGTATATGGGCATATTCATTTTATGCCTGTTTGTCAGTTGAAAGTGTCAGAATAGCGCGTAATTAGAAATTAAGCGTGATACCTGTCACGCAACCGTGGCATTGCGCTTCACAATTAGTTCGCAGTGTAAAAAAATTGCGACTGGTTTTTCATTAGGAGCACTTTATGTACATGGCTCAGCCTGGTCATATTGATCAAATCAAGCAAGTCAATACAGGTCGTGTATATAAACTTATCGATCAATTTGGCCCTATTTCTCGAATTGATTTATCTAAGTTAAGTGGTTTAGCGCCCGCGAGCATAACGAAAATTTCGCGTGAATTAATGGAAGGGCATTTAATTCATGAAACGGTGGTACAAGAATCACTGAGTCGAGGTCGTCCGGCGGTGGGTTTACAAACCGACAATACGGGTTGGCAGTTTTTATCAATACGCCTTGGAAAAGGGTACTTAATTATCGCTTTGCACGAGTTAGGCGGTGATGTCGTTGCCGATTATAAAGTTGATATTGAAGCATCCGATCAAGATAAACTGCAGCAACGTATCCTTGATGAAATTGAGTCTTTTTTTGTACAGCACTCACATTTAGTCGAAAGGATAACCAGCATTGCGGTCACATTACCTGCTTTGGTGAATTTTTCAGAAGGTGTAGTCCTTCAGATGCCGCATTTTAATATTCAAAACTTAGCGCTCGGTCCTGCAATTTATGCGCAAACCGGTGTGCCAGTTTTTATTGCTAATGATACGTGTGCTTGGGCGCTCGCTGAAATGTTGTTTGGACAATCTCAGGAAGTGGACAACTCAATCTTAATTAGCAATCATCAAGGGGTTGCTGCTGGCGTTATCTTAAATGGACGACTGGCTTATAGTCGTAATGGAAATATAGGCGAATTGGGACATATACAAGTGGATCCTGATGGCGCTCTATGTGAATGCGGTAAAATAGGCTGTTTGGATACTATTGCGTCTTCTGACGCGGTATGTAAAGCGGTCTTTGAAAAAGTAGAGCAGGGCGTCGCTACCTCATTAAATACTAACAATATTACGATGGAGACGATCTGTTCTGCAGCATTAAGGGGTGATGCACTTGCAAAGCAGGCGATCGAAAAATTAGGCAGAGATTTAGGCAAAGGCATTGCAATTATGATTAATATCTTTAGCCCTGAAAAAATTTTACTCGGCGGCGCTTTGACCAAAGCTAAATCGGTTTTATTTCCTGCAATAGAACAAGCATTACAGCAATATAGCCTGCCTATTTTTCATAAAGATGTCCCTATAGTGGAATGTAAGTTCTTTACTCAAACGACTATGCCTGGTGCTGCATTAATTAAACAAGCATTGTACGATGGTTCGTTATTGCTAAAGGTTGTTGAAGGCTAAGAGACAGAGCGCAAAGCTTAAATTCGGGATAAAAATAAAGTCAGCGATAGTGCTGACTTTATTGTTTTTTAAAACATCATAGTGAGAGGACTATTTGAATAGCTTGTTACGCTCTGGTTGTGCGTCAATACACTGTCCATGAATCTCCTGGCTTTCAGGTGCCATGAGGTAAACATATAAGGGAATGATATCTTCTGGTGTTTTCAGTAATTCGGTATCTTCTGCCGGGTAAGCTGAGGCGCGCATTTTCGTGCGTGTTGCACCAGGATTAATTGCGTTGACACGCACAGGCGTATCACTGAGTTCATCGGCTAAAATCTGCATCATGCCTTCAGTGGCAAATTTTGAAATGGAATAACTGGCCCAGTAGGCTTTACCTATATGCCCAACGGTCGAAGATGTGAAGACAATTCGGCCATTTTCTGATTTTTTGATCAATGGTAATAAAGCTTGAGTCATTAATAACTGAGCTTTAACGTTGACTTGCATAACCTCATCAAACGCAGTTTCTTCTATTTGTTCAAATGGTGTAATTGAACCTAACAGGCCAGCATTATGTAAGATGCCATCAAGTTTACCGAATTGATCTGAAATCGTATCCGCCATATCAAGATAGTTTTGCTTGGTAGCTCCTTTCATATCCAGCGGGATGATTGCGGCTTGAGGGTAACCTTTAGATTCAATTTCATCGTAAGTGGTTTCAAGCTTAGACACGGTACGCCCTAGCAAAATAACGGTTGCGCCATGCTGTGCGTAGTGTAGCGCTGCTTGTTTACCAATACCGTCACCAGCACCAGTGACTAAAATAGTTTTGCCAGCGAGAGCAGAAGGGGAGACTGAATAATTCACCGTATTAAATCCTTATCTAACTTTATGTCATTTATGCCGATCTTATTTGAAGATATCACTGTATAACGACACCTATACCTTGAAGTCACTTGCGTATATGCAATAATGTAGCGCTATTTCAAATAACAAGTGGTTAGCATCAATATAAACTCGCTTACCATACACTAAACCGCAAGTTTTGAGGGAATGATATTGGAATTTTTGTTGGATTATGGGCTGTTTCTAGCCAAAGTCGTGACGTTCGTCGTTGCGGTAATTGCGCTGTTTGTTGGTATCAAAGTATTAGGTGGTAAGAGTGGCCATGCTAAAGGTGAGTTACAGATCACCGATTTATCAGAAAAGCATACAGACACGGTTGCGCAGCTAGAAGAACACCTGCATGACGAGGCGTATTTAAAAGCACGCCAAAAAGCACAAGACAAAGAACAAAAAGAAAAAAATAAAAAAGAAGCGAAAGAAGCTAAGAAAGCGGCAAAATCAGGTGAATTGATTGATAGCCGTAAACCTCATTTATTTGTTTTAGATTTTAATGGCAGTATTGATGCCAAAGAAGTGTCTTCTTTACGTGAAGAAGTTACGGCGATTCTTTCTGTGGCTAAGGAAGGGGATGAAGTGCTACTTCGCCTAGAGTCTGGTGGTGGAATGGTTCATGGTTATGGTCTTGCTTCTTCTCAACTTGATCGTCTGAAAAATGCCAATATACCACTGACGATTGCCGTAGATAAAGTGGCGGCAAGTGGGGGGTATATGATGGCTTGTGTCGCAGATAAAATTGTTTCAGCCCCATTTGCGATTGTTGGCTCGATCGGAGTGATTGCACAAATTCCTAATTTTCATAAATTGCTGAAGAAGAATGATATTGAGTTTGAGCAAATGACCGCTGGAGAATACAAGCGTACTCTGACGATGTTTGGTGAAAACACCGATAAAGCACGCGATAAGTTCAAGCATGAATTAGAAGAAACGCATGTGCTATTTAAAGATTTCATCCGCGAGCACCGAGCAGAACTTGATTTAGAGAAAGTGGCAACCGGTGAGCATTGGTTTGGCACACAAGCATTAGAACTAGGGCTGGTGGATGAAATTAAAACCTCTGATGATTTGATTGTCGCGGCAACTAAAGAAAAATCAGTATTAGCTTTGCACTATGTTCGTAAGAAAAAGTTATCGGATAAAATTTCTGGTAGCGCAGCGAAAACGGTCGATAGTGTGCTGCTTAAATTAATATCACGAGGTCAGCGCCCAATCTTATAATCACTACCCATTATTAGGTAGCGATATAAGAACTGATTTATATCAATCTTTATTGAATTAAGCTCACGTCATGTGGGCTTTTTTTTGTGGTGAATAAATCCATGTTTTTTGCGTTTTATGCTAATTTTAAGCGATGATATGCGCTTTTTTGTGATTTTTTACTAATAGTCACGAATCGGAAAACAGCTTTTTACCGACGTTGAACTATGATTAGAAAGCTTGAATTTGATCACATTAAAAAGCAATATTCAGCCATCATCCTTATTTTGTATCTAATTGTTACGAGAGAGAAAATGGACAATAATCAATTTGAATCATTAATGCCACCTGAAATGGCCGAAAAAGCCGCTGCAGCTGGTGCCTATAAAGTTAATAAATCTTTTTTCAAAACCTTTATGCTTGCAGTGACTGCTGGTATGCAAATTGGTATTGCGTTTATCTTCTATACGACGGTAACCAGCGGTACTGCTGACGTTGCACCTGGCTTCTCACATTTTGTTGGCGGTCTAGCATTTAGCCTTGGTTTAATTCTTGTCGTTGTAACAGGAAGTGAATTATTTACTATACCCAATTAACTTGAAGTTGCAGATTTCAAAACCTGAAAATTGTCGTTAATTCGAGTTGTCAGTGAGCCTGCAACTTTGGGCAAAGTCACATCAAAAAATAGATTTATTGCATCCTTAAAGGATGCTTTTGTCGGGAAGTAAACATTATTTCTGGCATGCTCATGCATGACCTTCCACAGTCGTTCTATTGGATTCAAATTTGGACTGTAAGGGGGCAAATAATGCAGTTCGATATTGAGCATCCGGGCAAAATCTTTTACCAGCTGACTTCGGTGATAACCGGCACCATCGAGAATTACATGAATCTTTTGCTCTAATGGATAATGATCTTTTTTCAGTTTCCAAAAGAAACGGGCAATACTTTCACTATCAATCGTTTCATAACTTTCGGTCACTGTCGTAGATATATCCGTTAGATTCAGTGCACCGACAAAGTTTAATCGTGTACGGCTACCGGTCGTTTCAATTACTTTATCTTCACCTTTGCGGATCCAACCGTAAGTGATTTTAGTCGCTTGGCTTGGATGCACTGCATCCATAAATAAAATCGGTTCATTGAGTTGCTTCAGCTCTTGATAATGCTGAATAAAAGCTTCTTGAGCTTCAGGATTAAGTTTGTGTGGAACACCTTTAGGTTGCTTATAGGAAAAGCCATTATGGTGTAACCATTTATTCATTCCAGCGACAGTGTAAGTCACTTGGAATTGATTCTGGACGTACTCAACAATCTGGTGAGTATGAAAATAGGTATTTTCAGCAAGATGCTCAATTAATGCCATCGTTTCATCGGCATTGAGTTTACTTTGTGAGCCACCATTTTCGGGTTTTAATTTTTCAGACTGTAAATAGTCATTGATATGACGAGTCACCGTCGTTTGATGAATTCGCAATGCTTGCGAAATCATAGAAACAGACCAACCTTCAGAAGCAAGCAGGACAGCTTTGATACGATCACATACTCGACGGTCACGAGATGAATCGTGCATCCGTTCAAGTTGTTTTTTCTTTTGGTTGGAAAGTTCTATTTTCATGTTTGGTAGCATGATCCTGTTCAAGGATAAAATCAAGCATCTTCAATGATCACGGGTATAGTTCAACCTTAGTGGTGGTTGCAAAAGCGAGCGGCTTAGTGACTTGGGGGCAATTGGTTAAAAACTGGCTTCAAGTATACTTTGGTAACTTCGTGGGCTGTATTTTGCTGGTTGGTATCATGTTAGTGGCTCAACAATACATGAGTGATCATGGCGGTATTGGGCTGAATGCGATGCATATTGCTCAGCATAAAATGCACCATTCATTTGCCTCTGCAGTTGCGCTAGGCACGATGGCGAACTTGCTAGTATGTATTGCGGTTTGGATGTCTTATGCTGGCCGTACTCTAACCGATAAAATGTTGATTTTGATTTTACCTGTTGCCATGTTCGTATCATCTGGCTTTGAGCATAGCATCGCAAACATGTTCCAAATTCCATTTGCGATTGGTATTAAAAACTTTGCACCAGCTGAGTTTTGGGAAATGACTCATACGACAGCAAGCCAGTTCGCTGATTTAAACATGGCTGATTTTGTCATCAATAACCTTATTCCAGTAACCATCGGTAACATCATTGGTGGTAGCGTATTTGTAGGTTTATGGTTCTGGTCTATTTATCTACGTAAATAATCGATAATGAAATGACACAAAAATGCCCTAGCGATGACTAGGGCATTTTTTTATCTAAAGTGTTTAATATATCAATTAGTGAAGCATATTTTCTAAGGTGAACTCTTTAGATAAATGATGTGCTAGGTATTTAAACATATTAAATACGGCGGTGGTTTTTTCGGTGGGCAATCCTTGTTCATCTAAGAAATATTCACCCTTGAAAATTAATACATCGTCTTTTTCTGTCACTGATGTGGCACGCATTCCTTCCATATAATTGGCATGCTCTTGAATGACTTGGTTTGCGATCAGAAGGAGCTCAAATTCGGAGATGGCTTTTTTACTACTCATAGTGGCCTACTTAGAATGTCATTATTGAAAAATGTAAGGTTTGGTTGAATATCGTTAAATAAGGCGTTATTGTCCGCCACGTTAAGCACCAAAGTTTATACCTAACTGCATGCTTGGTATAGGTAATCACCGTTAAAAACTTCAATATTCTTTTTCTCAAAATATCGATAAAGAGTTTGTGATATCGCTGCACATAAGTTGGCGATATGTCAGCCACTCAGTATGAAAAGTGAAAAAACAAGTTGATCTTATTTAAAACTCACTCGATAGTAAAAAAAGAAGCAATTAATTAAAAGCAGCGTGCGTAGTCAATAAACGCGACCTGATGAGGATGTTTAGAATCAGTTATGGGCAAATCTCTTGTTATTGTAGAGTCACCAGCTAAAGCGAAGACCATCAATAAATATCTTGGAAAAGATTTTGTTGTGAAGTCGAGTGTTGGGCATGTGCGTGACTTACCTACTGCTGGTCAAAGCAGTGGGAAAAAAGCGGCCGCGATTTCAACTAAGGGCATGAGCCCAGAAGAAAAGGCTCGTATTAAAAAAGAAAAAGATAAAGCCGCCCTAATTAAAAAGATGGGTATTAACCCTTATCAAAATTGGGAAGCGAATTATCAAATCTTACCGGGTAAAGAAAAGGTTGTCGCTGAATTACAAAAATTAGCCAAAGATGCCGATTGCATTTATCTCGCAACCGATTTAGACCGCGAAGGGGAAGCTATTGCGTGGCACCTTCGTGAGATCATCGGTGGCGATGATGCACGTTATAAGCGAGTGGTTTTTAATGAAATCACCAAAAATGCAATTCAGCAGGCATTTGAAACTCCAGGCGAATTGAACATCGATGGCGTTAATGCCCAACAAACACGACGTTTTTTAGACCGTGTAGTGGGCTTTATGGCTTCGCCATTACTCTGGAAAAAAGTGGCACGTGGTTTATCCGCTGGTCGAGTGCAATCGGTAGCGGTGAAATTACTGGTTGAGCGTGAGCGTGAAATCAATGCTTTTATCCCTGAAGAGTTTTGGGATATTCACGCTGACACGACGACATTAGATAATACCGATTTCCGCCTATTGGTTTCTCAAAAAGGCGGTTCAGCGTTTAAGCCAGTCAATGAAGCTGAAACGAAATTAGCGTTATCAGTACTTGAAAAAGCGACTTACGAGGTTTGTAAACGTGAAGATCGCCCAACCTCAAGTAAACCTTCGGCACCATTTATCACCTCAACATTACAACAAGCGGCAAGTACTCGCTTAGGTTATGGGGTGAAAAAGACCATGATGCTCGCTCAGAGGCTTTATGAGGCGGGTTACATCACTTATATGCGTACTGACTCTACTAACCTAAGTAAAGAGGCTGTAGAGGCTTGTCGTGAGTTTATTGGATCTGAGTTTGGTGATGCTTATTTACCAGCAAGTCCTTTAGCTTACGGTAGCAAGCAAGGTGCTCAAGAAGCGCACGAAGCGATCCGTCCATCTAGTGTTGAGGTAAAAGCCGAAGATTTGAATGGTATGGAAGCGGATGCGCATAAATTGTATGCGCTGATCTGGAACCAATTTGTCGCCTGTCAAATGACACCAGCAAAATACGACTCAACGACAGTGAGCGTAAAAGCGGACGAATTTACGTTAAAAGCGAAAGGTCGAATCTTGAAGTTTGACGGTTGGACTCGCGTACAGCGTCCAATGGGAAAAAATGAAGATCAAATCTTACCGGAAGTGAAAGTGGGCGATACCTTGTCCCTTAAACAGCTTGATCCTAAGCAACACTTTACTAAGCCGCCGGCTCGTTACACAGAAGCTGCATTGGTTAAAGAATTAGAAAAACGTGGTATTGGCCGTCCATCGACTTATGCATCTATCATTTCAACCATTCAAGATCGTGGTTATGTGAAAGTTGATCAGCGTCGTTTCTATGCAGAAAAAATGGGTGAGATTGTTACGGATCGCTTAGATGCGAGCTTTAACGATTTGATGGATTATGACTTCACCGCTCGTATGGAAGAAAAACTCGATAAAATTGCTGAAGGCCAATTAACTTGGACTCAAGTACTTGACGAGTTTTTCAATGCTTTTACCGCCGATTTAGAACAAGCTGAATTGGACGAATCTGAAGGCGGCATGATGCCGAATAAGATCGTTGAAACTGATATTGAGTGTCCAACCTGTTCTCGTCCAATGGGTATTCGTACCGCTTCAACCGGGGTATTCCTTGGTTGTTCTGGTTACGCATTACCACCTAAAGAACGTTGTAAAACTACAATCAACTTAGGGGATGAAGAAGGGGTGATCAACGTTTTAGAAGAAGACGTTGAAACCGCCGCTCTTCGCGCTAAGAAGCGTTGTCCAATTTGTGAAACGGCAATGGATGCTTACCTGATTGATGACAAGCGCAAAATGCATGTTTGTGGTAATAACCCGAACTGTGATGGTTATGTTGTTGAATTTGGTGAGTTCAAGCCTAAAGGTTACGATGGCCCATTAGTTGAGTGTGACAAATGTGGTTCAGACATGGTTCTGAAAAATGGCCGCTTTGGTAAATACATGGGATGTACTAACGAAGAATGTAAAAATACTCGTAAGATCTTACGTAATGGCGAAGTTGCGCCACCAAAAGAAGATCCTGTGCATTTCCCAGAACTGCCTTGTTCTAACTCTGATGCATATTTCGTATTACGTGATGGCGCATCTGGCTTGTTTATGGCCGCGAGTAATTTCCCGAAATCTCGTGAAACTCGTGCCCCGTTAGTGGCTGAAATGGCGGAATATAAAGACCGTATTCCAGAAAAATTCCAGTATCTAGCTAGCGCGCCTGTTGCCGACCCTGATGGTATTCCAACGTTGGTTCGCTTTAGCCGTAAATCAAAAGAGCATTATGTACGTTCAGAAGTAGATGGAAAACCATCAGGCTGGACTGCTCTGTATGTTGACGGTAAGTGGGAAGTAACTGATAAGCGTAAGAAACCAAAGAAGTAGGGTTTACTTTGTTGAAATAAAACAGCCCAATGTGTTTGCATTGGGCTGTTTTTGTATCAATTGACTCGTGACTCGTGACTCGTGACTCGTGACTCGTTAGGCGAGGGCTGCTATTTCGACAGGAGCACCACTGTGAAAGCGAAACTCTGCTTCTTCTCTTTCGATAAGTTGCTTTTCACGTTCACCGATTAAACGCACTCGTTCGCTAATATCTTCTCCAGCAATCGCTTCTGCAAGGGCAAGATAATCTTGATAATGACGGGCTTCTGAGCGTAATAATGAGACGTAAAACTTATTTAATTCTTCATCTAGGTAAGGGGCTAACTTGGCAAAGCGTTCGCAAGATCTTGCCTCAATGTAAGCTCCGATAATCAACTTATCAATCAGAGCAGCAGGCTCATAAGTGCGAACCATCTTCATTAAACCTTTGGCGTAAGTGCCGGCGGTTAGATTTTGATAAGGGATGTCGCGACTTTGCATAATGTCTAATACTTGCTCAAAGTGATGAAATTCTTCTTTAATCAAACGCACCATTTTATCGACCAAGTCTTGGCCATGCTCAAAGCCATCACGAACGGTTAGGCTGCTAGATTGCATAATGCTCTTTTCTGGAAATGCGACATCACGAATGCACTTGTAGACATAATCTTCATAAGGCTTAGCCCATTGCATTAGCGTTTGGCCACTTGTTTCGTCAACGGCGTATTTTCGTACCATAAACATTGCCGTTTGGGCTGCTTTTAATTCGCAATTGCAATGATCAATAAGCAAGGCATTGAGATGTTCTGGTCGCTTGGCTTTGTTTATCCAGGAATCCGGTGTTGGGCAGTGCAGGAATTGGTTTATCGGTTTTAGTAATTCTTGATACATGAGGGATTAACGTTTCAAATAAAAATTACTGGCAATTTTATCACACAACACTTTATTTTCGTTATCGAATCTCAATGAAGAACTATGAAAATGGGTCGATAAGCGTTATAACTAATACTTATAAGGCAAAGTTAAGCCTTAAAGATAAATGCTGATGGAGAGGGAAGCCCATATGAAGTTACAACAGTTGAGATATATCGTTGAAGTCGTCAATAATAACTTAAATGTCTCTGCAACGGCGGAAAACTTATACACATCACAACCGGGCATTAGTAAACAAGTTAGGTTGCTTGAAGATGAACTTGGCATTCAAATTTTTGAACGTAGTGGTAAACACTTAACCACGGTGACGCCAGCTGGCCAAGAGATCGTCCGCATTTCTCAGCAAATTTTATCGCGTGTCGAAAGTATTAAAGCGGTGGCTGGTGAGCATACTAATCCAGAATGCGGTACGTTGAATATTTCGACGACGCACACTCAAGCCCGCTACGCTTTACCGGATGTTATTAAGGGCTTTACTGCGCGCTATCCAAAAGTGTCGCTACATATGCATCAAGGTACGCCAAGTCAAATGTCAGAAGCGGTCTCAAAAGGCACGGCGAATTTTGCCATCGCGACAGAAGCGCTTCACTTATATCAAGATGCGATTATGCTGCCTTGTTATCATTGGAATCGCTCTATTGTGGTAAGAAAAGATCACCCATTAGCGCAATTAAGTAAAGTGACAATCGAAGAGTTGGCTAAGTACTCTTTGGTCACGTATGTTTTTGGGTTTACCGGGCGTTCTGAGCTCGATACCGCATTCAACTTAGCTGGGCTTCAACCAAAAATTGTCTTTACGGCTACCGATGCTGACGTGATTAAAACCTATGTGCGTCTCGGTATTGGTGTTGGGGTGTTTGCTAGTATGGCTATCGATAAGAAGCAGGATGAAGATTTAGTGTCAATTGATGCTAGTCATATCTTTGGTGCAAGCACAACAAGTATTGGATTTAAAAGAGGTACTTTTTTAAGAAGTTATATGTTTGATTTTATGGAACGTTTTGCTCCTCACTTGACACGCCCTGTGGTCGAAAAGGCGATTGGATTGAAAAATAATCAAGAAATTGAAGCAATGTTTAAAGATATTGAGCTACCCGTTCGTTAATGTGTGATTCTTCTCTTTCTAAGCGCTTTTCTACATTAGATAAAGCGCTCATTTCTACTCAAGACTTTTGGCGTATTGAACCGTTTCATCTCAGTATCAATGAACGCTTACCATGGTACACACATGCTGGCTTATGTGCGTTTTTATCTGATTTACAAGTTGAAGATATTGAACAATTGAAAGGAGATACTCCTGCACTTGTTAAGCATTTGAGTCCGTTCATTCCTAATTTAGAATCTTTGTGGCACGAATGTGAACTGCCAAGCTTATCGTTGACGTCAGAACATGATACGCAGCATCTCAGTGTCGGAATCCCTGGTCGAAAATGGCAGCAAATTAACGCGATGGGTGAAGCGGCAATACGCAAGAGTTGTTCCAATCAAGTGTGGTTAGAATGGTGCGCCGGGAAGGGCTATTTAGGGCAATGGTTGGCTCAACAATCACAGCGGCCAGTGATCAGTTTTGAATGGCAGGAAGCGCTATGTGTGGCAGGACAAGCATTGGCAGATAAACATGGTTTGCCGATGACGTTCAAGCAAGGCGATGCTTTATCTCCTGATTGTGTTTCGGTGTTTAAGCCCCATCAACATGCAGTGGCCTTACACGCTTGTGGTGATTTGCATGCTCATTTGATTGAACATAGCTGCCAGCAGCATCTGTCAGCAGTGACCTTATCGCCTTGCTGTTATCATTTGATTCAACAGCAGTATTATCAGCCGCTTTCAATGGAAGGAAAACAGTCGGGCCTGATATTGTCAAAAAACGATCTTCGAATTCCTTTGCAAGAAACCGTAACTGGTGGGGAGCGAGTAAAGCGCCATCGCGAGCTTGAGATGAGTTATCGTTTAGGCTTAGATTCATTGTTGCAAGAAACGAGTAATCAGAATGGTTACATTCCCATTCCTAGCATCAAGAAATCACAGTTAAGCCAAGGGTTTGCTAGTTTCTGTCAATGGGCGAAACAACACAAGAACTTGGAAATTGCACTTGATGATTTGGATTTTTGGTATCACAAAGGCCAAGCTCGATTTATTCAAATGGAGCGACTCAGCCTTGTTCAGCAAGTGTTTAGAAGGCCTTTAGAAATGTGGCTAGTGTGCGACAAAGCATTACGCTTAGAGCAGGCGGGCTATGATGTTTCGCTAAGTACTTTTTGTCATCGAGACATCACTCCCCGCAATATTTTAATTCAAGCGACATTAGATTAGCTTAAATTAAATTCGCTTCATTTGATTATTCCAACGCTTGTCTTGCGTCGATGTAAGGGAGATCAAATTCATCTGCAACTTCCTTAATCGTTAGTTTTCCGTTAATCACATTCAGCCCTTTGAGAAACCCCTTATCTTCAAGTAATGCTTGTCGATAACCTTTATTGGCCAATTTAAGAATATAAGGCAGTGTTGCATTGTTGAGAGCGAATGTAGAGGTTCTGGCGACCGCTCCGGGCATGTTGGCAACGCAATAATGGACAATGTCATCAACCACATAAGTGGGCTCTGCATGAGTGGTTGCTCGTGAGGTTTCAAAGCATCCTCCTTGATCAATCGCAACATCGACAAGTGCCGAGCCCGCTTTCATGGTTTTTAAATGCTGTTTGTTGATAAGTTTTGGCGCGGCCGCTCCGGGGACTAATACTGCACCGATAATAAGATCAGCCTCACATACCAGTTGATCAAGAAGCTCTTTGGTTGAGTAGGCGATTTTTGCTTTGCCTTGAAACTCTTCATCCAGTTTGCGAAGTGTGTCGATATTTTTATCTAAAATGGTCACGTCAGCCCGTAAACCTATCGCCATTCTAGCCGCATTAGAGCCGACGACGCCACCGCCCAGAATCAGCACTTTTGCCGGCATCACGCCCGGTACACCGGAAAGTAGTAACCCACTGCCACCATGGGATTTTTCTAATGTTTGTGCTCCCGCTTGGATGGACATTCGACCTGCAACCTCAGACATTGGCGCTAATAGTGGCAGACGACCCATATTATCTGTTACAGTCTCATAGGCTATACAGATGGCTTTACTCTTTATTAGGTCTTCCGTTTGTGGAAAATCTGGTGCTAGGTGCAAATAAGTGAACAATATTTGTTCCGGTTTGAGTAAAGCTCGTTCAGTGGGTTGAGGCTCTTTGACCTTAACAATCATATCTGCAGTAGAATAAATCTCTTTTGCAGTGGGAAGAATGGAAGCGCCTGCGGCGATGTAATCATTGTCACTAAAGCCGATACCGGCTCCAGCATGACTTTCGATAAACACTTGGTGACCGTAAGAGGAAAGCTCTCTTACGCTGGCAGGGATCATGCCGACACGATATTCGTGATTTTTGATTTCTTTTGGTACGCCAATTTTCATTCTGAACCCTCTTTTACTAGTGGTTGTTATGTCTGTCTGATAGCTTGTTCGCTGGGTGAATGTAAAGTGTAGTTATGATTTGGTAATATTTGATTCTGAATATAAAGAGAATGTAGAATATATTTTTGCAGGGAAGTAATTAAGGTGAATATCAATGACAGATAATTATAAAAAGCCATCAAAGGACTTAGACCGGATTGACCGTAATATTCTAAATGAATTACAAAAAGACGGTCGAATTTCAAACGTAGAGCTTTCAAAACGCGTTGGTTTGTCTCCAACGCCGTGTTTAGAACGCGTAAGACGTCTTGAGCGTCAAGGTTATATTACCGGCTATACCGCACTACTTAATCCGCAGTATCTTGATGCATCACTTTTAGTGTTTGTTGAGATTACTCTAAATCGTGGTGCACCTGATGTGTTTGAGCAATTTAATACCGCAGTACAAAAACTGGATGATATTCAAGAATGCCATCTTGTTTCAGGTGATTTTGATTACTTATTGAAAACCCGTGTGTCAGATATGAGTGCTTACCGTAAGCTATTAGGTGACACTTTATTACGCCTTCCAGGTGTGAATGACACGCGTACTTACGTGGTAATGGAAGAAGTTAAACAGTCAAATCAGCTAGTGATTCAGACTCGATAATCAAAATCTGTTCAAATGGTGTCAAGATGCGTTCAAATCTTCTTCTTGGCGCCGTTTGGGTATAGGTTTTTTCACCTATTTCGGTTATTGTAATCGAGTGTTGTCTACCGAGCGGCCTAGGCCGCTCGTCGTATTTTGGACCACCGAGTGAATTATTCTTATTTCGCCACCGACTTGCTACTTTCGAGCTTATTACTACTCAAAGTAGTAACGAGGTTTGACAGCATGTCTAAAATAAGAATAAACGCCCATTAACCACTCGGAATAGGGGAACGTTTTGTTTACGTACAGTAAAAATATTTTCAAACAAAGTAAGTCGAAAACCGTCACTATTATCAAAGCGAAAGAATCAAAGGCGAAACCTCGTCTTAACGGCTCTCAGCGCTTAAAAGAATGTGGTTTAATTCTTGGTTTATTGGTTGCCATTTTAATGATGGTGGCACTTTTCTCATTTAATCCAGCCGATCCATCTTGGTCGCAAACTGCATGGGGCGGTACGGTCCATAATGCGGGTGGCTATATTGGGTCTTGGCTCGCGGATACTTTGTTCTTCACTTTTGGGGTATTTGCTTACCCATTACCTTTTATTATTCTAGGGGCTAGTTGGGCCTTTTTCCGTTCTCGCGATGAAGGGGAGGGGATTGATTTTCTATTATGGGGCACTCGTCTACTTGGTTTGACGATTATGCTACTGACCAGTTGTGGCTTAGCAGACATTAACTTTGATGATATTTGGTATTTCTCATCAGGTGGCGTTGTCGGAGATGTGCTAACTTCCGTTGCCACTCCTGCATTGAATGTTTTAGGTTCTACGCTTGTCTTTATGTTTTTATGGGGCGCAGGCTTCACGCTCTTAACCGGAATTTCTTGGTTAAGTATTGTTGAGCACCTAGGCCAAGCTGCGTTACGCTTTACTCAACGTGTGTTTAACCGTGCACGTCATTCAGAACCAACCACGTTATCAGCAAACCATTACCAGCAAGCTGAACTCAGCCAAATGCAGATTGATGGCATCGATAATGATGCTCTTTCTTTAAAATCGTTTGATTCTGCCGAAGATGATGCATTCGATGCTGTGCCTGAAATATCTGCTGCTGAACCCGCAGATGAGCCTGAGCAACAGAAGAAAAAACCGCGTTTCAATATCCATTTTCCTCGTAAAGAATCAAAGAAAACGCAAGTTGAACCACAAGCACATATTGATCCAAGTCTTGAATTAAATGATGAAGATTTGAATGATCCTCTATTTTCAGCGCCTTCAGCTCCACAACGAACAGCCTTTACAAAATCGGCTCCTGTTCAGGCTCCAGTAAACCATATTAATGATGATGAAGTGATGAGCTCCGCTGCTTCAGAACTTCCAGAAGAATCGGTGCCGAATACTTCAAACCGTTATCAAAACCCGAGTGCAACGATTGCTGAACTGGATCAACAAGCGGCTTCTGAAAATGATTTTGTTGAACAAGAACAAACTAGTACTCCAGCACAAACGATATCTCAACCTTTGCCTGCTGCGAATGTTGACGCACTTAGTTCAAATCAGTCTGAGAGCGCCATCGATGATCTTGGTTTTGAAGAAAATACACCATCTTTGGGTAATCTTGACTCTGTGCTTGATGATGAGCCGAACCAAGAAGATCAACGAGATCAATATCAGGCTGCATTTATCACAGAAGAACACAATACTGCGATAGAATTAACTCCTGAACAACAAACTCAAGATCAAGCTAAGCATGAGCCAGCTCAATCTCACGCATCAGTGAATAATGAAGATCTTGCTCAAAGCTCAACGGTGATTACTCAACCTTCTGTTAAACCTGAACCTAAGAGTAATGATGCAATTCAAGAAAGTGCAAGTTTCTCTACTAATACTCAAGAAAGTGCAGAGTCGGCTTCTGTTGCCGCTGAGCCAGTTCAACATGTTGAGCCTATACAAGAATCCGTTCAGTCTGAACAAGTACAAGATCAGGATGCCGCAGCCTTCCAAAGTATGGTGGCTACAGCACAAGCAACCGCGTTAGCGTCACAAAATCCATTTTTGATTCAGCAAGATGTCAATTTGCCTGTCCCAACGTCTCCAATGCCAACCTTAGAGTTGCTGTATCACCCTGAAAAACGTGAAAGCCATATTGATCGTGAAGCATTAGAAGAGATTGCTCGATTGGTTGAATCTAAGCTTGCCGATTATAAAATTGAAGCTCGCGTGGTGGATATTTTCCCGGGTCCAGTGATTACTCGTTTTGAACTGGATCTCGCTCCAGGGGTTAAAGTTAGCCGCATTTCAGGTCTTTCAATGGACCTTGCACGCTCATTATCAGCAATGGCAGTGCGAGTGGTAGAAGTGATCCCAGGTAAACCTTATGTTGGCCTTGAATTACCAAACATGAGCCGTGAAACGGTGTACTTATCTGATGTGATCAGTAGCGAACAGTTCCAAAATTCTAAATCTCCAACTGCGGTCGTTTTAGGGCAAGATATTGCGGGCGAAGCGGTGATTGCCGATTTAGCCAAAATGCCTCACGTATTAGTGGCGGGTACGACGGGTTCTGGTAAATCCGTTGGCGTTAACGTGATGATTTTAAGTATTTTGTATAAAGCAACCCCAGAAGATGTTCGCTTTATTATGATTGACCCGAAAATGTTGGAATTATCGATTTATGAAGGCATCCCTCACTTGCTTTCAGAAGTGGTGACCGACATGAAAGATGCATCAAACGCATTGCGTTGGTGTGTTGGGGAAATGGAACGTCGCTATAAACTCATGTCAGCATTAGGTGTCCGTAACCTGAAAGGCTACAACGAAAAGCTGAAAATGGCGGCTGATGCGGGCCATCCTATCCATGATCCACTGTGGCAACCCGGTGATAGTATGGATGAAATGCCACCGCGCTTAGAAAAATTACCATATATCGTCGTTATCGTGGATGAATTTGCTGATCTTATTATGGTGGTGGGTAAGAAGGTAGAAGAGCTGATTGCTCGTTTGGCTCAAAAAGCACGTGCGGCAGGTATTCACTTAGTACTCGCGACTCAACGTCCATCGGTAGATGTTATTACCGGTCTGATTAAGGCCAACATTCCAACACGTGTTGCGTTTACCGTTTCAACTAAGACCGATTCTCGAACCATTTTGGATCAAGGTGGCGCAGAATCACTGCTTGGTATGGGTGATATGCTTTACCTTCCTCCGGGTTCAAACCATACCATTCGTGTTCATGGTGCATTCGCATCTGATGACGATGTACACGCGGTGGTCAACGATTGGAAAGCACGTGGTAAACCTGTTTATATCGATGAAATTGTTCATGGTGAACCAACGGCAGAAAGTTTATTACCAGGTGAACAATTAGAGAGCGAAGAAGATGTTGATCCACTATACGATCAAGTGGTTGAATTTGTTACGGAGTCTCGTCGAGGTTCGGTGTCTGGTGTTCAACGCCGCTTTAAAATTGGTTACAACCGTGCCGCAAGAATTGTGGAACAACTGGAAGCACAAGGTGTCGTAAGTGCACCGGGGCATAACGGAAACCGTGAAGTAATTGCTCCACCACCAATTAAGCAGTTTGACTAATTATTAATAGATTATTTATTGATATACGACTGAGTTGCTCAAATCAGGTTTATAACGTCGAGGATGGATATGAAAAATTGGCTACTGGTATTACTGTTGGCAAGCACGAGTGTTTTTGCTGCACCGAAAGATGAATTGAACGCGCGTTTGAGCAAAAATGACGGCTTTAGTGCCGACTTCACACAGAAAGTAACGAGTCCAGAAGGGGAAGTATTGCTGGATGGTAAAGGTAGTGCTGATATCTCTCGTCCAAGTTTATTCCGTTGGAAAACATCCGCGCCAGATGAAACTCTGCTCGTTTCCGATGGTAAAAATGTTTGGTATTACAGCCCATTTGTTGAGCAAGTGACGATCTTAAGTCAAGAACAAGCGACCGCTCAAACGCCGTTTGTATTATTAACCCGTAATCGCGCCAGTGATTGGGCAAACTATAATGTTACTCAATCTAATGACACTTTTACCTTGAAGCCAACCGCAGCGGATTCCTCGGTGGGAACATTTCAAATTAAAATCAATGCCAAGGGTGTGGTCGAGCAATTTAATGTGATTGAACAAGATGGCCAGAAAAGCCAGTTTGAGTTTACTCACTTTTCTATGAAGAAACCGGTCGCCTCTTTATTTAATTTTACGGTTCCCAAAGGCGTTGAGGTTGATGACCAACGTCAATAATCAGGCAAACTTTAATGAATAATTTTAGTTTAGATTTTTCTGCTGATGAAGACTTTCGCCCACTGGCCGCTCGCATGCGGCCAGTGTCGATCGAGCACTATTGTGGTCAGCAGCATATTCTCGGGCCAAATAAACCATTACGCCGAGCACTAGAAGCAGGTCATCTTCATTCGATGATATTGTGGGGACCACCCGGAACGGGCAAAACCACGCTCGCTGAAGTGGCCGCTAACTATGCGAATGCAGAAGTTGAGCGTATTTCAGCCGTTACCTCAGGCGTTAAGGATATTCGACTCGCAATTGAGAAAGCCCGTGAGCATAAACTGTCGGGGCGTAAAACCGTATTGTTTGTTGATGAGGTACACCGATTTAATAAAAGCCAACAAGATGCATTTCTTCCGCATATTGAAGATGGTACGGTCACCTTTATCGGGGCGACAACTGAGAACCCCTCTTTTGAATTAAATAATGCACTGTTATCTCGTGCTCGCGTGTATAAGCTTACCTCTCTCGATCATGCCGATATTATGGCAGTGCTCAAACAAGCCATCGAAGATCCAGAGCGTGGGTTAGGTAAAGTTGCAGCAACATTTGAAGAGGAAGTGCTTGAGCGTTTAGTTGACCTTGTGAATGGCGATGCTCGCATGTCTCTCAATTATCTTGAGTTATTGTACGATTTAGCTGATGAAAACGCACAAAACCAAAAAGTGATTACTTTAGCTTTATTAGCGGAAGTGGCAGGTGAGAAAGTTGCTCGTTTCGATAATAAAGGTGATATGTGGTATGACTTAATCTCTGCGGTACACAAATCGATTCGAGGCTCAAATCCTGATGCGGCACTTTATTGGGCGGCACGTATGATGACAGCGGGCTGCGATCCCTTATATATTGTTAGGCGTTTACTCGCGATTGCGTCTGAAGATATCGGTAATGCGGATCCTCGAGCCATGCAAGTCGCCATTTCGGCTTGGGACTGTTTTACTAGAATTGGGCCAGCAGAAGGCGAAAGAGCGATTGCTCAAGCGATTGTCTACTTAGCTTGCGCTCCGAAAAGTAATGCTGTTTATACGGCTTGGAAACAAGCTTTAACGGACGCTCATAATCAACCAGAATTTGATGTGCCTTTACATTTACGTAATGCACCGACAAGTTTGATGAAAGACATGGGGTACGGGCAAGAGTATCGTTATGCCCATGATGAGCCTGGTGCGTATGCTGCGGGTGAGAATTATTTCCCTGAAGAGATGGCCAATACTCGCTATTATTTTCCGACTAACCGAGGCTTAGAAGGTAAAATTAACGATAAGTTAGAGTATTTGGCTGAATTAGATGCAAAAAGCCCACAAAAGCGCTATCAAAAGTAGTGCTTTTTGGGTATCTTTTTATTATACCCAAATGACTTCAAGATGCAGGATTCAGAGCTATCATCCAAACCTTTAGGCAAGGAAGATTGGCGAAGGAATGTAAGCACCTTTCGAACCAGTCTGACACGGCATAAAGGTTTAGATGAAGCTCTCAAAGGGCAAGTTAAAACAAGCTTTATGCTGCGTTAAATTGAACAGAGGTAGAATGACTATGATCATATTCAATTTGTCTTGCCTAAAGCTTGCTTTATTCTTGCTGAAACTCGCATCTTGAAGTTACTTGGGTATATGACATTTGCCTTATTGTAGGCATCAAAATATATTTCCTTAAAAGTAGCGATAGGCTGCTTTAATCACTCTTAGACCAACAGGATTAGCAATGCTTGATTCTAAACTATTTCGAACTGAGCTGGATAATACAGCTGCCAAACTAGCCCGCCGTGGCTTCACGTTGGATGTAGACACCATCCGTAGCCTAGAAGAACAACGTAAGTCTTTACAAATTAAGACTGAAGAGCTGCAGGCATTGCGTAACTCCCGTTCGAAATCGATAGGTCAAGCCAAAGCAAAAGGTGATCACGATGAAGCTGCTCGTATTATGGCGGAAGTCGGCAACCTTGGTGCTGATCTTGATGCAGCAAAAACGGCGCTAGCTGAGCTGCAAACCCAATTGGATGAAATCACTCAATCGGTTCCTAACCTACCAGATGATTCTGTACCTAATGGTAAAGATGAAAATGATAACGTTGAAGTTGCTCGTTGGGGTGAACCAAAAGCGTATGAGTTTGAATTAAAAGATCACGTTGATTTGGGTGAAATGGGCGATGGTTTAGATTTTGCTAGCGCAGTAAAAGTGACGGGTTCTCGTTTTATTGTCATGAAAGGCCAATTTGCTCGTCTGCATCGTGCTATCGCGCAATTTATGCTGGATTTGCATACGGAACAACACGGATATACTGAAATGTATGTTCCTTACCTAGTGAACTCAGACAGCTTATTTGGTACTGGCCAGTTACCAAAGTTTGGTGAAGACCTATTCCACACTCGCCCGCTAACCGAGCAAGTGAGTGATGAGCCACTAAAAACATTATCATTGATCCCAACGGCAGAAGTACCGGTGACGAATCTAATGCGTGACACCATTACAGATGAGGCTGACCTTCCTGTAAAAATGACTGCTCACACGCCATGTTTCCGTTCAGAAGCGGGTTCTTATGGTCGTGACACTCGTGGCCTTATCCGTATGCATCAGTTTGATAAAGTTGAGCTTGTGCAAATTGTGAAACCAGAAGATTCAATGGCAGCACTTGAAGAGCTGACTGGTCACGCTGAGAAAGTATTGCAGCTATTAGAATTGCCTTATCGTAAAGTCGTGTTGTGTACAGGCGATATGGGCTTTGGCGCCATTAAAACGTACGATTTAGAAGTATGGGTTCCAGCACAAGAAACTTACCGTGAAATTTCTTCATGCTCTAATTGTGGTGATTTCCAAGCTCGTCGTATGCAAGCACGTTTCCGCCGTAAAGGTGAGAAGAAACCAGAATTGCTTCATACGTTGAATGGTTCAGGTTTAGCGGTAGGCCGTACTATGGTCGCTATTCTTGAAAACAATCAACAAGCAGATGGCCGAATAGAAGTGCCTCAAGTATTGCGTCCATATATGAATGGTTTGACTCATATTGGTGGTTAATTAGTGGCAGTAAAGCGATGAATATATTCTATTGATTGCTTTACTTTAGAAACGAGAAAAATAGAAAACCGAAGCTTAAAAGGCTTCGGTTTTTTCGTTTAAGGTTTATAGACTTTTTGTAGATTTATTTTTCTTCTTCAGCCGATTTATCCGGTGTATTCGTGGCTGGTTTTTCTACTTTTACTCGAGGTTGAATGTATTTATGTGAAACATCGACCACTGCAACATTATCGATAAAAGTACGACCAAGTAACACTGGGTATTGAAGATGGGTACGGTCCGCTAAAGTAAAGTCGGTTTTGGCCTTATGATCGCCAACCTGAACTTCGAGTTGAATAACAGGGCGTGATGCTGATGGTTCTTCTGTTGTTGACTGCACAACTTCAACCCAGCGAGTTACCGGATAAGTCATGGTTTTACTTTGCCAATTTTTATGAGCAAGTTTGAAATCAACAAAGCTTTTGCCATCTTTTTTGTAGGTTTTGATATCAATTGCACTGATTGATGATGACGTTGCGCCCGTATCGACACGCGCTAAGACATTGCGATTAAGAGGCTTGATATAGATCCATTCTTTCTCACCTAAGATCAAGTCACCGTTTTTAGTGTGGGTCTCAATGTTAATTTCTTGTGGTGTCACTTTACTGACTGGTTGCGCTTCGTTTGCTGCCATTACAGAAAAAGAGCAAGAAAATAAAGCAACAAGTAACCATTTAAACATATGAAATAAACCTTAATGTCCATTGAGCAAAATACTGGCGCCAATGTTAACACAAACTCTTGTTGTTAAAGAATAAGCAAAGTCGCATTTTACCTGCAGTTTTCATTTGTTATCGGCTTGATCTTCGTATTTTTAGTATTGATGTTTAAAGTGGCTCAGCTTGAAAACAGTGATCACTATTGAGCGCTATTGCGACGGCACCAATTAGCTCATGGATGTGCTCAGGCGTTGCAATAAAAGGTGGCATCATATAAATGAGACGGCCAAAGGGTCTTATCCACACACCATTTGCGACAAATAATGCTTGAATCTCGCTCATGTTAACGAGCTGATGCGTTTCAATCACACCAATAGCGCCGAGCCATCGAGCATGCTTAACTCGCGGGTGGGTTTCTAGTTTTGGTAACTCTTGTTCAAAGATGGATTCGATAGTTGCAACTTGGTGTTGCCAATCATCTTGCTTTATTAAATCTAAGCTTGCGCTTGCAACGGCGCAAGCTAAAGGATTTCCCATAAAAGTGGGGCCGTGCATGAAACACCCTGCCTCACCATTACAGACGGTATCTGCTATTTTTTTAGTGGTTAGAGTCGCGGATAGCGTCATATAACCACCGGTCAAGGCTTTACCTAAACATAAAATATCTGGTTCTATGCCTGCATGTTCAAAGGCAAAAAGTTTTCCTGTCCTACCAAAGCCCGTGGCAATTTCATCCAAAATTAAGAGTAAACCATATTGATCGCACAACTTGCGAACTTGGATGAGAAATTCAGGATGGTAAATGCGCATGCCCCCTGCGCCTTGAACTATCGGCTCTAAAATCACTGCAGCGATCTCTTGATGATGCATTGCGATCTTTTGAGAAAAATCAGAGATATGTTCAGGATCAAATGGTGGCCATTGACCTTGCTTTATTTGATAGCAACTTGGTGATTGAGCAAAAATATGCTCAGGTAAAAATCCTTTATACATCTTATGCATCGAGTTATCAGGGTCGGTGACTGACATAGCCGCAAATGTATCGCCATGATAACCATCTGATAGGGTCAAAAATTTCGCTCGTTTAGTGCCTTCAAGCGATGAACCTTGTTTGGTATGCCAATACTGTAATGCCATTTTTAGCGCCACTTCAACTGAGACAGAGCCTGAGTCCGCTAGAAATACTTGCTCTAGATTTGCAGGCGTCATATCTAGAAGATGTTGGCACAGTGTAATCGCAGGGCGGTGAGTGAGACCACCAAACATAACATGTGACATGGTATCAATTTGTTGATGGGCGGCTTGGTTTAACACCGGATGATTATAACCGTGGATAGCCGACCACCATGAAGACATGCCATCAATTAAGGTTTCGCCTGTACTTAATTTGATATGGACACCATCGGCTTTATCTACGGGATAGCACTTAAGAGGAGTGACGGTCGACGTATAAGGGTGCCATATGTGGTTACGATCAAACTCCAGTTCTTGGTCGTTTATTGTTTCCTTGTTGTTAAATGCGCTCATTGTAAACCTTTAATATTAATTTTGGTTGACATGTTATATCGCGTGATTAGACTAGCCAAGCTTTTATTAACCAATAAGAACTCAATCAGTAGTGTTGAAATACATCAATCAGAACAAGAATGGTTTTCAAATTAAGGATAAATTGTGGAGTTAAGGCATAACTGGACGGTACAGCAAGTACATGAATTATTAGATAAACCCTTTATGGATTTATTATTTGAGGCACAAGTTATTCATCGCCAATGTCAACAAGTGAACCATGTGCAAGTGAGCACTTTGTTGTCAATTAAAACGGGTGCTTGTCCAGAAGACTGTAAGTATTGCCCTCAAAGTGCCCATTATCGAACTGACGTAGAGAAAGAACGTTTAATGGAAGTGGAGCGTGTTTTAGACGCGGCTGAAAAAGCCAAAAATTCAGGTTCAACTCGGTTTTGTATGGGAGCGGCATGGAAGAATCCAAAAGCACGTGATATGCCTTATTTGCTGGAAATGATTAAAGGCGTGAAGCAGATGGGTTTAGAGACCTGTATGACGTTAGGTATGCTCACCGCGGAACAAGCAAAAGACTTATCTACAGCAGGTCTTGATTATTACAATCACAATCTTGATACCTCGCCAGAGTTTTATGGAAACATCATCACCACTCGAACTTACCAAGACCGTTTAGATACGTTGTCGCATGTTAGGGACTCTGGTATGAAAATCTGTTCTGGCGGCATTATTGGCATGGGGGAAAGCCTGAGTGATAGGGCTGGGTTGTTGGTTGAATTAGCGAATCTTCCTACTCATCCAGAAAGTGTTCCAATCAATATGCTGGTGAAAGTGAAAGGAACACCGATGGAAAATGTTGATGATGTCGAGCCGTTTGATTTTATCCGTTTAATCGCTATCGCTCGCATTATGATGCCACATTCGGCGGTACGCCTATCCGCAGGACGTGAAAATATGAATGAGCAAATGCAGGCGTTGTGTTTCATGGCAGGGGCGAACTCTATTTTTTACGGCTGTAAGTTACTAACCACCCCAAACCCTGAAGAAGATACGGATCTGCAACTGTTTAAAAAACTAGGCATTAATCGTTTGGAAGTGCAGCAAAAACCCGATGAGGTGCAAGAAAACGACTTGATGGGACAAGTCATTGAGCGAGTGGCTGCCAGACCCAATAAAGATGACTTGTTTTATGAAGTACAGAGTTAATCATGACCTTTGATTCAAAGATTCAAGCGGCTTTGACTGAGCGTCGTGAAAAAGGCTTACAAAGAGATACTCAGGTATTTTCGCGTTTAACGAATAATCAGATTGAGCAGTCTGAATCTTATTCGGTGGTTGACACTTCGCCGTATGTCAATTTTTCGAGTAATGATTATCTTGGGTTGGCTAGTGATCCTGAATTAATTTCGGTTTGGCAGCAAGGTCTTAGTCGATATGGTTGTGGCAGTGGTGCTTCACCTGCCGTGACTGGATTATCGATTGCCCATCAAAACTTACAAGCAAAATTATGTGAGTGGTTAGGCTATTCAAGAGCGGTGTTATTCAATTCCGGATTTAGCGCAAATCAAGCCTTGTTATTTACCTTATTAGATAAATATGACCACGTAATACAAGATAAATTGAACCATGCCTCTTTAATCGAAGCTGGGATGCTTTGCCCTGCCTCAATGTCTCGATTTAAGCACAATGATGTAAATGCGTTGAGCGGTAAATTGGCCGCACTTTCACACACACAAACAAAGCTAGTCGTGTCTGAAGGTGTATTCAGTATGGATGGTGATATTTCACCACTGGCTGAACTCGCTTATCAATGCCAAAAGTATGAAGCTTGGTTAGCTATCGATGATGCTCATGGTATCGGTGTATTAGGTGAATCGGGTGGCGGCACAACAGAACTTTTAGCCATTAAACCTAATATATTAATTGTGACTTTTGGTAAAGCGATGGGGCTTTCTGGTGCCGCTATTTTATGTGATGAAAATACGGGGGATTTCTTAAGTCAATTTGCTCGTCACTATGTTTATTCAACGGCGATGCCTCCGGCGCAAGCTCATACAATTAGTCATGCGATTTCGATGACTCAACAACAGCAATGGCGGCGTGAAAAGCTCGTAGAATTAGCGGGAATTTTTGCTGATTCACTATCAAGTTTTTCGGAATATAGAGCCACTGATACAGCGATCAAACCTTGGATATGTGGTGAGAGCCAGCAAGCCATGGACTTATCTGAATATTTAAAACATCGCGGTTTATGGGTAGGGGCGATCCGTCCACCTACGGTACCGGCTAATGCAGCAAGGTTAAGAATTACATTGAATACGAGTCACTCAGAACAGCAAATTTCAGCACTCGTCCGAGGCATTACTCAATATTATCAATCAGGCCACGAAAGAAAAGTGAGTTCGAGAGGGCGTTATTGATGTACGTATCCGATAGAGAGCCTACGCTGATGAATAAAATTGCAGTTGAGCAAGCATTTAGTAAAGCGGCGAAAACCTATGATCAACATGCGGCCTTTCAAAGACAGGTTGGGCAACTTTTAATGGATAAGTTGCCGAGAGATCTCTCTGGTTTGGAAGTGCTAGACCTTGGTTGTGGTACTGGTTACTTTACCGAATTACTCGCATTGCGTGGTGCTACGGTAACGGCTTTTGATTTATCGGAAGCGATGTTAATCGAATGTCAGTCTCGCTGTGCGAATTTATCGGTCAATTACGTCAAAGGAGATGCTGAACAATTACCGTTTGAGCCACACAGTTTTGATTTGATTTTTTCAAGTCTTGCTATGCAATGGTGTACTCAGTTGGATGGCTTAATGTCCTCCCTCGTTAGGGTATTAAAACCACAAGGTCAACTGGTCTATTCAACGCTTCTAGATGGATCATTAATTGAACTACAAATGGCTTGGCAACAAGTAGATAGCCACTCTCAGCATGTGAATCAATTTCATCTTATTGAAAAGTTAGAATCTGCAGTCGCTCAATCAGGGGCTAGGGATACGCAATTTAATACAATTGAGATCACGCTTTGGTACACCTCTGCAATGGCGTTAATGAAAGATTTAAAAGGCATTGGCGCAACCCATGTTTCAGGGCGTTCTCATGGCTTAACCAAACCTAAGTCACTATTACAAGTAGACAGAGCGTATCAACGTTTTAAAACACCGCATGGCGAGTTACCTGCCACTTATCAAGTTTGTTTAGGAGAAATAACCAAGTGAGCCAATGTATCTTTATTACTGGAACTGATACCGAAGTGGGAAAAACGCTGGTATCTCGAGCATTAATTATGGCTCTAGTTAAGCTTAATTATCGAGTCTCTGGATTTAAACCGATTGCTGCAGGCTGTGAAAATACCGAGCAAGGGATGATTAATGAGGATGCCACTGCCTTACAACAAGTGTCGAATGTAGACTTAACGTATACGGAGATTAATCCCTTTGCTTTAGTTTTGCCTACATCGCCGCATATCGCGGCTAAGCGTGAGTCAATCACTATTGATTTTGATGTATTAGATAAAAACTTAGAGCAGCATCAACGAAAGTCTGACATTGTTGTGGTTGAAGGGGCTGGTGGTTGGAAAGTGCCTATTTCAGATAATGAGTTTTTATCTACGTGGGTTAATAAGCAAAAGTTACCGGTTATTGTTGTCATCGGTATCCGGTTAGGGTGCCTAAATCATGCGATGCTAACAATAGAGTCGATTAAAAATGAGGGTCTGGAAGTCTTGGGGTGGGTTGCTAATACGGTTGATCCTAGTTTTGAGTTTTATGAAGAGAATATTCAATTTTTAGAGCACCATATCTCTGCACCCAAATTAGCAGAAATCCCGTATTTAACGAAACAAGACATGATGAATGTTGGACAATATATCGATCTGGGGATGTTGAAACTTAGAGATTGATTTAGTTCACACAAGTAATAAAGTAAAAGCTGCATATACCATGCAGCTTTTTAATTTTATCTTTTCTATTAACGAGTTGGAGCGCTATCAGGCACAAGTTTTATAGGCTGCTCTGATTTTTTTTCAGCTAAACCTAAGCGTTCTTTTGCTTCTTCTTCCGATAAGCCTAGATGGCACGATAATAAATCGATTGCCATTTGGTAATTTTCTTTATCCGCCATACCTATGATCCTTATTATTTTCGATAATGTTAACAACTTAAGGGCATTCATCAAAACGAGCAATAAGACTAAAGTATAACGAAGGCTAGAGTTGTGTTGATATTTTGAGCATAACCCTTTTTGTTCAGAGATTTAGATACTGAACTTAGAAACTTTAATGTGTGATTGATGTCACACAACTTGGCTGTTGAGTACATAATTCATACTATAGTCGAATGGATTTTAAGAGCGATGCCGGGGCGACACTAAATGTTTCAATTTAGCTCTTAACCTTGAAGTTAAAATGAATGACTATATATAGAAGTAACCCTAATATGCAGAATTCAGAGTGGTAATAAAACTGTATTAATGCAAGTTGGTTTTTTATTGGGCCATAAGGGCACGATGAATAATGAATAGTTTCTCAATGGAGACAGAAAAGAATGAAACGAGTGATGTTATTTTTAGCAACTAACTTAGCCGTAGTACTGGTACTAAGTGTTGTTTTAAACATTGTTTATGCGGTAACAGGGATGCAACCAGGAAGCCTTTCCGGCCTATTAGTCATGGCGGCTTTATTTGGTTTTGGTGGCTCATTCATTTCATTGTTGATGTCTAAAAAAATGGCATTACGATCGGTTGGTGGTCAAATTATAGAAACACCAAGAAATGAAACCGAGCATTGGTTAGTACAGACAGTCAGTCGTCAGGCGCAACAAGTTGGTATTGGTATGCCAACGGTTGCGATTTATGATTCACCAGATATCAATGCTTTTGCGACTGGAGCAAAACGAGATGACTCACTCGTTGCAGTTTCAACGGGTTTATTGCATAACATGACTCGTGATGAGGCAGAAGCGGTACTGGCTCATGAGGTTAGCCATATTTCTAATGGCGACATGGTGACGATGACGTTAATGCAGGGTGTCGTGAATACCTTCGTTATTTTCTTGTCTCGTACTATTGCAAACCTTGTGAGCTCAAGAGATAACGAAGAAGGCGGTGGCTCAAACATGATGAGCTATTTTTTAATCTCGATGGTATTGGAGTTAGTCTTTGGTTTCTTGGCGAGCTTTATTACCATGTGGTACAGCCGTCATCGTGAGTTTCATGCGGATGCAGGTGCAGCAAATTTAGTCGGTAAACAAAAAATGATCGCTGCACTTGAGCGTTTGAAAATGAGCCACGAACCGCAATTAGAAGGCTCTATGATGGCATTTGGGATCAATGGCAAGAGAACCATGATGGAACTACTAATGAGCCATCCTCCGCTTGATAAGCGTATTGATGCACTGCGTAATAGCTAATTAATTGATATTAAATTTTAACTTGAGCGTTTCTCTTCCATGAATAGGAGAGAAACGCTTTTTTGTATGCGTAGTTCTGATAACGCTATGATGCTTATAGATTGTGAGTTATTTAGTTTATTGACTTTGTAGTTTCTTCTTTAAATCGGCTTCTACAATTTTCAGAGCTTCTAATGCGATGTTTGGATCAATCTCATTTGATTCTAATAAATAAATAAGATCGACCGCTAATTTTATTTCTTCTGGTGCCGAATCTAGCGGGCTAGGTTGGTGTTCAGTAGTCATTACTTGGGTTATGCCTTTCTCTGTAGGTAATTTGCTTTTCTATTTTCAATTTAGCGGCTTGGCAGCGCTCTAGTCGTTGTTCAGCGACTAAGAGATCCTGCTGTGCTTTTGCTCGTTGAAAGCTGCTGCAATGCTCTACTAGATGCGTTTTTTGCAGTACAAGATCTTTTAAGCGAATTTCCCACTCTTGGTGTTGGGATAAATCTTGGTATAGCTCGCTGATCGGTTTACGGTAATGGCTGCTATGTTTAATTTCATTATGGCGAATTGCCCCAGTGGCTAGTTCTCGTTGTATCGCTTCTAATTGGGCAATAAGTTTTTGGCTTAAATGCTCAGCACGTAACTGGGTCAATCTATTGGCTTGCTGCTCGCGAACGATGCTGTCATAGGTTGATTGTGCTTCAGCAACACAAGGAACGAGAAATCGAGCTCTACAGCTAAAAAGGTGCTCATCAAATAATGCTTGATGATGTTCGCCTTTTTGTCGGTCACGTTGAGCGGCCTGTTTTGCTAATGCATCGAGCTTTTCTGCAATATCGTTGAAATGACTCATATTTCCCTCGATTAAAACCAGGCTTCATAAGCGAGCTTAATGGCCATGACACTGACAACTGTGACAAAAACAGGACGAATGAATGCAGCACCAAAGCGAATCGCTGAATGAGCGCCAACGTAAGCCCCTGCCATTAAGCAGAGCCCCATGGTTAAACCTAATGCCCAATTAATGTGGCCTAATATGGCAAAGGTCACTAGGGATGTAAAATTGCTCGTGAAGTTCATGGCTTTCGCTACACCAGATGAAAGTAAGATATTCATCCGGTATAGAGCCATATTACTCACTGTCCAAAATGCACCCGTGCCAGGACCAATCGCACCGTCATAGAAACCAAGTGTTAAACCTTGAATGACTTGCTTTTTATGGGTCTTAGCATCAAAGTCTGGCATGTCGTTGTGGTTTTCTTTTGGAGATTTATGAAAAATAGTATAAACCGCCGTTGCGAGAATGATTAACGGTAATAACTTTTCTAGCCAATCAGTACTGATGACATTGACCGCTAAAGTGCCGCTAATGGCACCGATTAACGTGGCAATAAATGACCGGTACCAAAATTCAGGTGTGAACAGGCGTTTCTTGTAATACGTAAAAGCGGCGGTCGAAGAGGCAAAGGTTGCAGACAGTTTGTTGGTACCAAGCGCCAAATGGGGAGGTAGACCAATGGAAAGTAGTGCGGGTACCGTTAACATACCGCCACCGCCAGCAACCGCATCGATAAAACCAGCAGCAAAAGCAACAAGGCCCAGAATGATAAGCATCGTTGGGTCTAACATTTCCATAAATGATCTTCTTAGTTAGTTCATCTCTAGATGACTCATTAATAAAATGGTCAAATCTAAATCAAATAATAATTATCTTGTAAGCCCTAATCTAATATTCTATTTTTCGCGCAAAAGGCGGTAGGGCATCCAATAATGATTTTCCATAGCGTTTGGTCACTATGCGTCGGTCTAAGATCACGACTCTACCAGAATCTTGCTCTTTCCGCAGTAAACGGCCTACCGATTGAATAAGTTTCTTACTCGCTTCAGGAACTGAGATCTGCAAAAACGGATTTCCGCCTTTTTGCACGATATATTCCGAATGTGCTTCTTCTACTGGTGAGGTCGGGACGCCAAACGGAATTTTTGTGATAATTAGGTTCTCAAGTAACTTGCCCGGTAAATCTAACCCTTCAGAAAAACTGCCAGTACCAAAAATCACACTTGTTTGCTCAAATTGGCAATAAGCTTTGTGCTTATTCAATATTTCGGTCCGTGAACGTTTACCTTGGAGTTGTAAATTCCACTTTTCTTTTATCGCTAGCGCTTCGAGTTTCTCTGCCACTTGGTTCATTTGCCAATAAGAAGAGAATAATACTAAGTTCGCTTTATTTTTTTGAATATAATTGGGTAGGATTTCACCGAGATAACGAGTGAAATCGGGATGTTGAGGTTCAAATTTAATATTAGGCACCAGTAACTCTGCATTATTTTTGTAATCAAAAGGCGATGCTAATGCGAGAAACTGAGTGGCGTCTTCAGCTTTTAGGCTAACACCGGCTTGAATGGCGAAATATTGGAATGAATTCAGTGCTCTCATGGTGGCGGATACTAATACCGCGCCTGCACAGCGACTCCATAATTGGCGATCAAGTTGCCAACCGACTTCGAGAGGGGAAACACTGATGATGAAATCATCTTCACGCTCAGGGCTAACCTCTATCCAACGAGCAAGCGGTGCCCCTTTATCATGATTTGGTTCAGCCATTAAGTGCCATACCTTAGCCAGGTTTTCTAAGCGTTGTAGATAAAAGCCTGATTCCGATAGGGCCGGTTCTGCAAGGCGAGAAGATAATTCACCATCTTTAACTCGCTCTGAAATTAAATCTGCGATTTTATTCATCGCTTGATGCGCTTTTTTACTCAGTATTTTTAGGCTTTTAGATTCTTCTTCTAACCAAGTCGGTAACTCTCCATGTTCAAAGCGATAAATACGTTCTTTAAATTCATTGGCATTAAATCGTGTACTTAATTGGGTAAGAGCAGGTATTAGTTGTTGGATAGCGTCTTGCAATTCATTTCTAAATCGAGCACTACGCTTGGCATCAGTCAAGTTCGCTATTTTCACGACGGCTTTATTGAGGCTTTCTAACCAGCCCGCTGCGCCTTTTAAAGTGGCGGCGGCTGAAGCATGTTCACGGGCCACGTTCGGTAGATGGTGTGCTTCATCAAAAATATAAATACTTTGCTCTGGTTCTGGCAAAATCACGCCGCCACCCAGATCAGCATCGGCCATGACTAAACTGTGATTGGCAATAATGATGTCGGCTTTATCAAGATCCGCTCGAGCTTTCTGGAAAGGGCAATCTCGATGTGAGGGCATCGAATTATTACAACTGTGCTTATCACTAACGATAATTTTCCAAATATCATCCGGGATCGTTTCTGGCCAACTATCTCGATCGCCATCCCATTTTTGAGTTGAAAAAGCGTTATATAAATCTTGCAACTGCTTTATATCTTGCTGTTTCGGTTTATTTTCAAACATCGCCATCTGCTGACCATCTTGTTGCCCACCAGAAGCTAACATCAATTTTTCAGCACAGCAGTAGCGCTGACGTCCTTTAGCTAATAGAAAAGTAAAAGGGGCCTCGACCAAACGACGATAAAGCGGCATATCTTTATTGATTAACTGCTCTTGTAGCGCAACCGTTGCGGTTGAAATGATGATTTTCTTTTCACCGAATTGTGCAAAAGGAACGGAAGCCATTAAATAGGCTAGAGACTTACCGATCCCAGTTCCCGCTTCTGCCACAATCATCCGATTGGATTTATGGTAGGTACCCGACAGTGTTTTCGCTATTTCTGCGACAAGATAGTTTTGAGCTCGACGTGGAATAAAACCATCCAGTTGTTGAGATAGGTTTTGATAACTGTGCTTGATGGCTTTTTGAATATTGGCAGATAGCATGCTGGGATCTCTTAAATGAACAACTGGATATTATCACAGTGGTTATGCCAAGTAACCTATCTAATTGATGTGACTAAAAGTTAATTCTCAGATTAAATGTGGGAGGTTTTTACTTGTTTGAGAAAGTATTGGTTAAGTTTTTCTTTAAAAGTAGGTGGCAGGAATGATTCCTTTTAGGTCGAAAATTAACCTCCTCGTCATTCTTTTGTCACAAGAAATAAGATCGAAATCACAGATTAGTGCATGAGATTCATTGGTTATTGTGGTTTGTATGATTTGAGTGCCATTTGGTGTTTAATTCTGTTTTTTATTATTTATTGTGATTTTGTATCGAGATGATTATATTTTTTTAGATTTTATGACTGCTGTTTGGTTGTTTTTTGCTCTAGCAAGTTTGATGTTATTCAATTGTTATGCTCTTTTTTTTAATCTGATTTTAATCTAATTAATTGATTTTTATGGGTTTTTATATTTTTTGCGCTGTGATTTACTTTTTTTTATTTAATTTGACACTTTTGGGGAACTTATTGCAATCTTTGGGTGCGAATCAGATGTACCGCTTGTTAGTTAGATACTGATAACTGACAGGCGATAAAAAAAAGAAAGGAATCCCAAAGGGAATTTCAAATTAATAAAAGGCAGTGGATTATTATGAAAAAATCACTTTTAGCGCTAGCTGTATCAGCAGCAGCATTTACGGGTGCAGCGAATGCTGCTGAAATCTACAGCAGCGATGAAGCAACTGTAGATTTTTATGGTCAGCTACGTACTGAAATGAAATTCATGGATGCTGATGATTACAACGGTGACCTTTCTACAGGTTCATCACGTACAGGTGTTGATGCTAAGTACAATGTAAGCGATAACTTTGCTGTGCTAGGTCTCGTTGAAGTGGGGGTTCCAGCTAATGACAGTTCTGATGTGACAGTTCGTCGTCACATGGTAGGTTTTGCAACTGATTTAGGTACTATACAATTTGGTAAAGATTGGACTGTTTCGGATGATCTAGGTGGTACAGATTACTCTTACTTCTTTGGTGGTACAGGTAATCTATATGGCCAATTAAATGGCGCATTAAATGATTCTCAAATTAAATACTCATTAGATCTAGATAACTGGTGGGTAAAAGCTGCATACGGCTTTAATGATAGCTCATCTCACCAAGATTTAGCGGAAGGTTTTGTTGGAGCTTCTTTTGGTGCGTTTAGCTTCCATGCTGGTGGTGGTTACAACCGCAACCATGACTTTAAAGCAGGTAACACATCTCTTGATGTTAGCAATACTTACTACGAAGCAACTGGTGTATTCGATGCTACAGATACACTTCAGTTGAGTGCTACTTACTACGGTTCAAAAGTTGAAGTAAAAGATAGTGATTTTGATGTTGACCAAAATGCAATCTCTGTTGGTGCATATTGGACATTTGTTGAGAAAACTTCTCTTTATGCAGGTTATGAGTATGTGAAGCAAGATGCTGGTGACTACGGCGATGAAGATGGCAACAACACTTTTGTTGGTGTTGAATACAAATTCTCTAGCTGGGCTCGTGTATTTGCAGAAGTTGGTTATGCAGATGGTGCGACACTAGGTTTTGTTGATGAAAATGACAATCTTATTGGTCCTTCAACAGCAGACAGCGAAACTAACTTCGGACTTGGTGCTCGTTTCTACTGGTAATCAAGTCTAGAACTTGTGATAGTATAAAAGCTCGGTTTCTACCGGGCTTTTTTATTTTTAAATAAGGGATGTATATGACTAAGAAATTATTTTCTGCAGTAGGTTGCATTGCATTGTTGGTGAGTCAATTGGTTCAAGCCGAAGTGAAAGTCCCACTTCCAGATAGTATTAACTTGTTGGTAGTCAACTCTCTCAAGCCGAAAATAGAAAAAGGCGGGTTATTTGGTCAAAATACACTCGTCTTACCTGATGGCGAAAACCAAATTGTGTTTAAGTTTCAACCAAGCGTGATGGAAAATGACACATTGCGTAAAGTTTATAGTGAAGTGATTGTCGCAAAATTTACAGCGCAAGATGATGAGCTGACTTTTGTATTGCCTGAATATCGTGATTTGTCTCAGGCCCGTAGTGAAATTGATGATTTCGAGTGGTCAATGGTCAATAGCCAACAACAGCCTGTGGATGTCAAACAGGAACCTTTATCTGCAGAAGGTGTACAACTCGGCCGCAACTTCATCGAAGATGTGATGGATTACAATATGCGTGGTGGTGTGGCTGCTATCACTACTGGTGCGGTTGCCGCAAAAAATTTACCTGTTCAAGGTCAAATGAAAGCAGATAGTGAAAATGTTGGTCAGCTTAAAGCTTGGTATTTAAAAGCGAATAAGCAAGAGAGAAAAGACTTCCAAGTTTGGTTGATCGATCAACAATAACACGATTAATTCAACTTAAAAGAAGCGACCAGAGTGTCGCTTTTTTTGTTTTTTATTTCATGAACTATTTTATTTTTGTTGGCAAACGGTTGCTATTGGTCGCTATATTGCTGCCTGTTCAATTGATGGCTACAATTCAACTCCCTGTTCATAACCTACATAATCCTTATGAAATTCCCCGGCCAGCGTAAATCAAAACACTATTTCCCCGTTGATGCTCGTGATCCGCTTGTCAGCCAAGCGCAAGAAAGCAAGCAAATGTCTCGTACTCATATCATTGGTATTGATCAGACTTTGGTTGATATCGAAGCAAAAGTGAGCGATGAATTTATTGAAAAATACCAATTGAGTAAAGGTCATTCATTGGTTATCGACGATGATACAGCTGAAGCGTTATATAACGAGTTAAAACAATATGACTTAATAACGGATGAGTTTGCTGGTGGCACAATAGGGAATACATTGCATAACTATTCCGTATTAGCTGATGATAAATCGACGCTATTAGGGGTTATGAGCAATAGTATTAATATAGGTAGCTATGGTTATCGTTACTTATGCAATACATCGAGCCGCATGGACTTGAACTATTTACAAGGTGTGGAAGGTGCTATTGGTCGTTGTTTTGCCCTTATTAGTGAAAATGGTGAACGTACTTTCGCAATCAATGAAGGTAAGATGAATCAGTTATTACCAACGAGCATTCCTGAGCATATTTTTGAAAATGCTTCTGCTTTGGTTTTAACCGCTTACTTAGTTCGTTGTAAACCTGGCGATCCAATGCCAGAAGCCACGATGAAAGCGATTGAGTACGCCAAAAAATATGATGTTCCAGTCGTACTAACACTTGGGACTAAATATGTGATTCAAGATGATGCGAAATATTGGTGTGATTTCATTCAGCAGCATGTGTCCGTTTTGGCTATGAATGAAGAAGAAGCTGAAGCCTTAACAGGGGAGCATGATCCTTTATTAGCATCAAGTACCGCTCTTAATTGGGTTGATTTGGTTTTATGCACTGCAGGCCCTGTTGGTTTATATATGGCGGGTTACACAGAAAATGAAGCTAAGCGCCCAACAACATTACCTTTACTACCAGGTTCAATTGCTGAATTTAATCAATATGAATTTAGTCGACCAACCGTTCGTGCGCTATGTAAAGACCCGATAAAAGTATATTCGCATATTGCGCCGTATATGGGTGGCCCTGAAAAAATAAAGAATACTAATGGGGCAGGGGATGCCGCCTTATCCGCAATTTTGCACGATATGGCAGCGAACAAATACCATAGAGAGAATATTCCTAATTCGAGTAAACACGAGTACCCATTTTTGACTTATTCGTCATTTTCGCAAGTATGTAAATATGCCAACCGCGTCAGTTATGAAGTGTTAGCACAGCACTCACCACGTTTATCTCGAGGTTTGCCTGAAAAAGAAGATAGTTTAGAAGAGGCATATTGGGAAAGATAGTATTATCCAACTCAAGTGGCGAATATACTTGGTGAATAAATAAGTCATTGTAAAAAAATAAAAAAGGGAGCGTAATGCTCCCTTTTTTAATTAAAGATATAGCGGTTATTTGATTAGGAAGTCATCGATTGATTTTCCTGCATCAAGTGCTTCTTGAATCGCTGATGGTGTACGACCTTGGCCAGTCCATGTTTTACGCTCGCCATTTAGAGTATATTCATATTTCGCTGGACGAGGTTGGCGTTTTTTACGCGCTTTAGATTTCGATTCTCCACCGCTCATTGCAGAAATAAGATCTTCTAAATCAATTCCGTCTTTTGCGATCATCTTAGCATATTCAGCCAGCTTCGCTTCACGCTCTGCTTGTTCTGCTAATTCTTGTTCTTCAGCTTCTTTTCTTTCTGCTACAACAGTAGTCAGCTTTTCAAGCAACTCTTCAACTTCTGCTAAAGTAAATTCATCACGAGTAAATGCGCGAAGACTACGAATATTTAATAATGCTGACTTTTTGATTTCTGACATATAAGTGCCCTATAAAATAGAATTGCTGAATTAAGTTTATCTACTAATAATACAACTACTATACCCGTGATCATTGAAGATGCTTGATTTTATCCTTGAACAGGATCATGCTACCAAACATGAAAATAGAACTTTCCAACCAAAAGAAAAAACAACTTGAACGGATGCACGATTCATCTCGTGACCGTCGAGTATGTGATCGTATCAAAGCTGTCCTGCTTGCTTCTGAAGGTTGGTCTGTTTCTATGATTTCGCAAGCATTGCGAATTCATCAAACGACGGTGACTCGTCATATCAATGACTATTTACAGTCTGAAAAATTAAAACCCGAAAATGGTGGCTCACAAAGTAAACTCAATGCCGATGAAACGATGGCATTAATTGAGCATCTTGCTGAAAATACCTATTTTCATACTCACCAGATTGTTGAGTACGTCCAGAATCAATTCCAAGTGACTTACACTGTCGCTGGAATGAATAAATGGTTACACCATAATGGCTTTTCCTATAAGCAACCTAAAGGTGTTCCACACAAACTTAATCCTGAAGCTCAAGAAGCTTTTATTCAGCATTATCAAGAGCTGAAGCAACTCAATGAACCGATTTTATTTATGGATGCAGTGCATCCAAGCCAAGCGACTAAAATCACTTACGGTTGGATCCGCAAAGGTGAAGATAAAGTAATTGAAACGACCGGTAGCCGTACACGATTAAACTTTGTCGGTGCACTGAATCTAACGGATATATCTACGACAGTGACCGAAAGTTATGAAACGATTGATAGTGAAAGTATTGCCCGTTTCTTTTGGAAACTGAAAAAAGATCATTATCCATTAGAGCAAAAGATTCATGTAATTCTCGATGGTGCCGGTTATCACCGAAGTCAGCTGGTAAAAGATTTTGCCCGGATGCTCAATATCGAACTGCATTATTTGCCCCCTTACAGTCCAAATTTGAATCCAATAGAACGACTGTGGAAGGTCATGCATGAGCATGCCAGAAATAATGTTTACTTCCCGACAAAAGCATCCTTTAAGGATGCAATAAATCTATTTTTTGATGTGACTTTGCCCAAAGTTGCAGGCTCACTGACAACTCGAATTAACGACAATTTTCAGGTTTTGAAATCTGCAACTTCAAGTTAATTGGGTATAGATAAAGGTAAGCTAATTTTATATTCGATATCTTTTTTAGTCAAAGTTATATTTGCTTAGCGACCAATTAGGCGAGAAATTTTTAATATTAATACACTTGTTAATCGTAGTATTAATATTATTGAACATGATGGAAACATTTAACTATTAGCTTGACGGGTTCGTTAACAATACCACTCAAGAGAATTTATCGACTTTTATCTTGCCATTTGATTTTCGATCATTACAATGAGCCGAATCTTGCTAGAACCCTTTGTGAATGTCCTGATAAATGGTCATTTGTAAGGTGAATGTTTTAGTCTGATGTAGAGGCGCAATATTTATAAGTAGTACGTTTTAGGGTGATGCCTTTGAGAGCGTATGAAAGGAAATCTTGCCGAAGTAAGAGCTAACCAGTGCGTTTTGGTTAGTTAGGTTTATCAAGACCACTTGCTGGGGTTGCATTTAATAAGTGTAACACTGCCATAGTTTGCATAGTGCTCGTCATCATGACGGCATAATGTGTTTTTTTTACTATGGAGCGCTACTGTAGACACATGAAAGTAAACTCACTGGCTTTCAACGTTTATCAACAAGATGATTTATTGTTTTACGACCTTATTCTTCAACAATATCCCTTCTGCAGTAGATCTCTAACCAATTTTGGTTTTTTTGATCATGAACTTAATCGATTTTACTTCTTCAGCGGCATCTTTATTGCCACCTGCTGTTGCGCTTACGATGGCCATTTTAACTAGGCGTGTTCTGCTCTCGCTTGGTGTGGGCATTGTTTTAGGTGCATTGTTACTTACCGGTTTTTCGATCACAGGGACGGTTAGCTATACGAGCTCAACGGTTCTTGGTGTTTTTGTTAGTGACGGTGGATTGAACTGGGATAGCCTCTTTATCTTATTGTTCTTAATCCTTCTTGGAATGATGACGGCATTATTAACCCTTTCGGGTGGTACTTATGCATTTGCAGAATGGGCGCAAAAGCGCATTAAAAGTAGGAGAGGGGCACAATTTCTAGCAGCATGGCTAGGTGTTTTCATTTTCATTGATGACTACTTTAACAGTCTAGCTGTTGGCGCAATCTCTCGTCCTGTTACGGATCGTTTTCAAGTTTCTCGTTCTAAGTTAGCTTACATTTTAGATTCAACGGCCGCGCCAATGTGTGTCATTATGCCAGCTTCAAGTTGGGGCGCTTATATTATGACCGTTGTTAGCGGTATCTTGGTGTCACACGGCATTACTGAGTACTCTGCACTGGGTGCTTATATGCGCTTAGTGCCGATGAACTATTATGCAATCTTTGCGTTATTAATGGTGTTTGCCATGATTTGGTTTGACCTTAATGTTGGCCCTATGCGCAAGCATGAACTTGCAGCCACTCAAGGTAAAACCGATGATAGAGATGAACATGCGCCTGATTTAACCGAAGAATCAGAAATTAATGAATGCAAAGAAGGTACGGTATCAAACTTAATCTTGCCGATCGTTACTTTGATCATTGCGACAGTGTACTTCATGGTCAGTTCTGGTGCTGATGCGTTGAGTGCGGATGGGCAAGCATTTAGTATCTTAAAAGCATTTGAAAATACTAACGTCGGCCAATCATTATTTTCTGGCGCGCTTCTTGGTTTACTGTGTGCGATTGCGACCGTTATCAAGCAAAAAATTCCGCTAAAAGATATGCTCGTCACTCTTTGGATCGGTGCTAAATCGATGTTTGGTGCGATTCTAATTTTAGCGTTTGCGTGGACGATTGGCGCCGTGATTAAAGATGTTGGTACTGGTGCGTATTTATCAACGTTAGTTGAAGGTAATATCGATGTTCATTGGTTACCTGTATTGTTGTTCTTGCTTTCAGGTGTGATGGCATTTTCAACCGGAACCTCTTGGGGCACATTCGGTATTATGTTACCGATTGCCGGTGATTTGGCTGGTGCGACGGATTTAGCGCTTATGCTGCCGATGCTCAGCGCGGTATTGGCGGGCTCTGTTTTTGGTGACCATTGTTCTCCAATTTCTGATACGACGATTTTGTCTTCGACAGGAGCACGTTGTCATCATATCGACCACGTTTCTACACAATTGCCATATGCGTTGGCGACCGCTTTAGTTTCATCGGTTGGTTTTATTGTTCTTGGTCTAACGGACTCTTCATTAATTGGCTTTATGGCTGCTAGTGTTACTTTTGTTGGATGCTGCACCGTAATGTCTGTGGTTTCTAAATCAAAAATGAAAAAAGCCATCGCTTAAAGTCGAGTTTAATCGTGCGGTTAGAATTGTGATGTAAAGGCTGAGTTCGTTAATGACTCAGCTTTTTTCTACATGTTTAAGTGACATCAAGAGACAGAATTCCGATGGTGAAAAATAATTCGAATAAAGGCTTGAAAAAATAGTCGAGCTTGGGTAGTGTGAAGCTATTGAAACTGATTGAGTAAATGAAACCATGCGCACATTTGATATGAACATTCATCATCACCATCATCCTGTTATATCTTGCGGGTGAGTGTGTGCATCCGGAAGATATCTCTTCCGGACCTGAATCAGTAAAAAGATTCAAACCCTCGGAAGAGTTCTCTCTCCGGGGGTTTTTTCATTTAGGGACGTTTTAAAAATAACAAATAGATGATTAGTGATGTTTCGCTGATAAAAAATTGAAAGTTAAAAATACAGGGATAGAGAAATGCAAAATAAACGACTAAGAATTGCTATTCAGAAAAAAGGCCGCTTAAGCAAAGAGTGCCAACTATTACTGAAAAAATGCGGTGTGAAATTTAATATTGCCGGTGAGCGTTTAGTGGTTCACTGTGAAAATATGCCCCTTGATTTATTATTGGTTCGTGATGATGACATTCCTGGTCTCATTATGGATGGTGTCGTTGACTTAGGTTTTATAGGTGAGAATGAGTTAGAAGAAGTTCGCTTAGATCGTAAAGCACTCGGTGAAGCTTGCGAGTTTAATGCCCTTCGTCGTCTAGATTTCGGTGGTTGCCGCTTATCGATTGCGATTGATAAAGATGAAGAATATAACGGACCACAAGATTTAGCTGGCAAACGTATTGCGACAACCTATCCTCATTTATTAAAAAGCTACATGGATGAGCAAGGGATTAATTTTAGTACCTGTATGCTCACAGGCTCAGTTGAAGTCGCTCCACGCGCTGGTCTTGCCGATGCGATTGCTGATCTCGTGTCTACTGGCGCAACGTTAGAAGCGAATGGCTTAAAAGAGGTGGAAGTGATTTTCCGCTCTAAAGCGACCTTGATTCAACGTGTTGGTGAATTCTCAACAGAAAGTACAGACCTGATTGATAAGCTACTGACTCGCATGCAAGGTGTGATTCAAGCAAAAGAATCCAAATACATTATGCTGCACGCGCCATCAGACAAGCTAGAGCAAGTCAAACAACTCTTACCGGGTGCTGAAGATCCAACAGTACTGCCATTATCTCAAGAAAAGAACCGTGTTGCGGTACACCTAGTGAGTACAGAAAATCTTTTCTGGGAAACAATGGAAGGTTTAAAAGCATTAGGCGCGAGTTCGATTTTAGTTTTACCAATTGAAAAAATGATGGAGTGATCAGTATGAAAACCGTCGTTTGGCAATCATTAAGCGAAGAGCAACAGAATACGGTACTTGAGCGCCCAGCAATTAGCGATGGTGCTAACATTACCTCGATTGTGACTGATGTGCTCAATCAGGTGAAGCAAGGTGGCGATGCTGCAATTAAAGCATTAACGGCAAAATTTGATAAATCGACGCCGGATTCAATTCGTGTTTCGGCGCAGGAAATCGAACAAGCTGCGGATCGTTTATCTGATGAAATGAAACAAGCACTTGAACAAGCCCATAGAAATATTTCAGTTTTTCACAAAGCGCAAAAAGCACAACCGTTAAGTGTGGAAACACAACCGGGTGTCGTGTGTGAGTTGGTCACTCGCGCCATCAACAAAGTTGGGCTTTATATTCCTGGTGGTAGTGCGCCATTGCCTTCCACGGTTTTAATGCTTGGCGTACCCGCTCAAATCGCTGGTTGTCGTAAAGTTGTACTGTGTTCTCCACCACCGATTGCCGATGAAATATTATATGTTGCAAAATTATGTAATATCGATGAAGTCTATAATGTCGGCGGTGCGCAAGCGGTCGCAGCAATGGCTTATGGCACTGAAACGGTCGCAAAAGTGGATAAGATCTTTGGTCCGGGTAATGCCTTTGTAACCGAAGCTAAACGCCAAGTAAGTAATGATTTTCGTGGTGCAGCAATCGATATGCCGGCCGGTCCTTCTGAAGTGTTAGTGATTGCCGATGAAACTGCTGATGCAGATTTTGTCGCGGCAGATTTACTTTCTCAAGCTGAACATGGCCCAGATTCGCAAGTGGTGTTATTAACGCCATCACCAATGATTGCCGATCAGGTCGCGGAAACGGTGCAGAAACAACTAAAATCTTTGTCTCGCAGTGATATTGCTGAAAAAGCCCTAGGTTCAAGTCTTATTGTGATCACGGAATCATTAACCCAGTGTGTTTCGATTTCTAACTTCTATGGGCCAGAACACTTAATCGTACAAACAAAGAACCCTCGTGAATTATTGCCTTTATTAGATAACGCAGGCTCTATTTTTCTTGGTCAATGGTCACCAGAATCGGTAGGGGATTATGCGTCAGGAACGAATCACGTTTTACCGACGTATGGGTATACCCGCACTTATTCAAGTTTGGGATTAGCGGATTTCTCTAAGCGTATGACGGTTCAAGAGCTGACGAAAGAAGGTTTACAAGGATTAGCCTCTACCGTTGTGACAATGGCTGAAGCAGAAGGTCTAGATGCCCATAAACGCGCCGTGACTATTCGAATCGATAAGTTAAATCAACAAGCAAAATAAAAGGGCAGAACATGGAAAAGTTAGCACGTAAACAAGTTCAAGCTTTAACCCCATACCTGTCTGCTCGACGTATTGGTGGTAGTGGTGATGTTTGGTTAAATGCCAATGAATCACCGTTTGATAATGAATATAAAACCAACTTTACTCGCCTAAATCGCTACAGTGAATGCCAGCCTAAAGCGCTGATCGAAGCTTATGCGGCTTATGCGGGCGTCAACGCGGAACATGTTCTCACTTCCCGCGGTGCCGATGAAGGAATTGAATTGTTGATTCGAGCGTTCTGCGAACCAAATGAAGATGCGATCTTATATTGCCCACCGACGTACGGTATGTACGCCATCAGTGCTGAAACAATTGGTGTTGAACGCAAAGTCGTGCCATTAACCGAACAGTGGCAGTTAGATCTTGATGGTATTCAAACTCAATTAGATAACGTCAAATTGGTTTTCGTCTGTAGCCCAAATAATCCAACGGGAAATTTAATTCAGCGTGAAGATATTGTGACGCTGTTAGAAATGACTAAAGATAAAGCTATTGTTGTGATGGATGAAGCGTATATCGACTTCTGCCCAGAAGCTTCAACGGTCGATTTACTTGCTCAATATCCGAACCTAGCAATTCTAAGAACGATGTCAAAAGCCTTTGCTTTGGCTGGATTGCGCTGTGGTTTTACTCTGGCGAATGAAGAATTGATCAATGTATTATTGAAAGTGATTGCCCCTTATCCGGTTCCAATCCCTGTTGCCGATATTGCTTGTCAGGCCTTGTCTGAAGCTGGTCTTGCCCGTATGAAATACCAAGTACTGGATATTTCGGCGAACCGTGCGTATTTGCAAGCAGGCTTATCCATGCTTGAAGGTGTGAAGGTGTATGATGGCTGGGGAAATTATTTATTGATTCAGTTCCAAGATGGTGACGCCATGTTTAAAGCTGCATGGGATCGCGGCATTATATTGCGTAACTCGCCAATAAAAGATTGTGTGCGAATTAGTATTGGTAACCGAGATGAATGCGAAAAAACCTTGAGCTTTATCCGTAACCAAATCAATGCGATGGCGTAATAGCTGTATTAATGACTCTGAGCCATCCAGCATGTGATGGCTGCTCAAAGAAAGGAAATCAATGTGAGCCAAGCTAATAAAATTCTTTTTATCGACCGTGATGGCACGCTCATCGTCGAACCACCAGAAGATTTTCAAGTTGATCGATTAGATAAACTGAAATTTGAACCCAATGTCATTCCTGTATTATTAAAGCTACAGGATGCTGGTTACCGTTTAGTTATGGTGACTAACCAAGATGGTTTGGGTACACCGAGCTACCCTCAAGCCGATTTTGATGCCCCTCATAATATGATGATGGATATTTTCACTTCGCAGGGTGTGAAGTTTGATGATGTCCTGATTTGTCCTCACTTTGAAACCGATAACTGTACTTGTCGCAAGCCGAAATTAGGGCTAGTGAAAGACTATTTACAGCAAGGTCGAGTGGATTTTAAAACCTCGGCGGTAATTGGTGATCGTGCGACCGATTTGCAACTTGCCGAAAATATGGCGATTCGCGGTATTCAGTACAATCCTGAAACCATGAATTGGTTAGATATCTTAAAAGACTTAACGGTTAATGCTCGAACTGCCACCGTGGTTCGCACAACGAAAGAAACCGATATTCGTATTTCAGTCAATTTAGATGAGCAGGGTGGCAACCAAATCTCAACGGGGATGGGCTTTTTTGACCACATGCTTGATCAGATCGCGACACACGGCGGTTTCCAGTTGAAAGCGGAAGTACAAGGTGATCTGCACATTGATGATCACCACACGGTTGAAGATACCGCGCTAGCCTTAGGACAAGCGTTGAAAGAAGCACTGGGTGATAAGCGCGGTATTGGTCGCTTTGGTTTTAGCTTGCCGATGGATGAATGTTTAGCGCAGTGTGGATTGGATTTATCTGGCCGCCCGTACTTAAAGTTTGATGCCAAGTTTAGCCGTGAACAAGTTGGTGACTTATCAACTGAAATGGTGGTGCACTTCTTCCGTTCACTAACGGATACTTTAGCTTGTACTCTTCACCTATCCTCAACGGGCGATAATGATCACCACATTATTGAAAGTTTATTTAAAGCGTTTGGTCGTACGTTGCGACAAGCTATTAAAGTGGAAGGCACTGAGTTACCAAGCAGTAAAGGAGTGTTGTGATGACAGCGACACAAGTACAGTCACAAAAAGTAGTCATTATTGATACCGGTTGTGCCAATGTCTCTTCGGTTCGATTTGCGATTGAGCGACTGGGTTATAAGGTTACGATTTCTAAAGACCCTGCGGTAGTACTGGCCGCAGATAAATTGTTTTTACCTGGTGTTGGCACGGCATCGGAGGCGATGAAAAACCTCGAAGAGCGTGATCTCATTACTTTGGTTAAGCAAGTAGAAAAACCGTTATTAGGGATCTGCTTAGGAATGCAACTTTTAGGTCAGTTATCGGAAGAAAAAGGCCAGAAAGGTAAGTCGGTCGTGAACTGCCTCGGTTTATGTGATGGGGAAGTTCGCTTAATGAATACTGGCGATTTACCCTTGCCACATATGGGCTGGAATACCATTCAGCCACAACAAGGTCATCCGTTATTTAACGATATTCCGCCAGAGAGCTATTTCTATTTTGTGCACAGTTATGCCATGCCCGTTGGCGATTACACGATTGCTAGTTGTGATTATGGCAATCCATTTACCGCGGCGCTGCAGAGTGGTAATTATTATGGCGTGCAGTTTCATCCAGAGCGTTCGTCAAAAGCGGGCTCTAAATTAATTCAGAATTTTCTAGAACTTTAATGACTCACGCTTCATTGTGATGAGATGGATATTATATAAAAGGAATTGAGTTTGATTATTCCCGCATTAGATTTAATTGATGGTCAAGTCGTTCGCCTATTTCAAGGCGATTATGGCCAAAAGACCGAATATAAAGTTGATCCTGTTGAGCAATTCAACTTGTATCACCAAGCTGGCGCAGACTGGCTTCATTTAGTGGATTTAACCGGCGCGAAAGATACGTCTGCCCGCCAATTAGATTTGATTGCTAAGTTACTTGCCGGTACTCCAGCCAATATTCAAATCGGTGGTGGTGTGCGAACTGAGCAAGATGTGATCGATCTACTTGAAGCTGGCGCTCAGCGTGTGGTTGTTGGTTCTACTGCTGTAAAACAACCTGAGCTAGTAAAAGGTTGGATGGAAAAATACGGCGCTGAAAAAATTGTGTTGGCCTTGGATATTAATATTGATGAGCAAGGTGTACGTCGAGTCGCGATTTCAGGCTGGCAAGAAGATTCAGGTGTGACGATTGAAGCGTTAATTGATGATTATTTAACGGTTGGTTTAACGCACGTGTTGTGTACTGATATTTCGCGCGATGGCACACTGACTGGCTCTAATGTCGAACTGTACGTAGATTTGTGTAATCAATATCCACAAGTACAATTTCAATCTTCTGGTGGTATTGGTCGCTTAGAAGATATTGCGGCATTGAAGGGTTCTGGTGTGGCAGGCGTGATCGTTGGTCGTGCGTTACTCGATGGTAAATTTACCGCACAGGAGGCATTCTCATGTTGGCAAAGCGAATAATTCCATGTCTTGATGTTCGTGATGGACAAGTGGTGAAAGGGGTTCAATTTCGTAACCATGAAATCATCGGTGATATTGTACCTCTCGCGCAGCGTTATGCCGAAGAAGGCGCCGATGAGTTGGTTTTTTATGATATTACCGCTTCAAGCGATGGCCGCGTCGTGGATAAAAGTTGGGTCTCTCGCGTAGCGGAAGTGATCGACATTCCGTTTTGTGTGGCGGGGGGGATTAAATCAGCAGAAGATGCCGCGAGAATTCTTGAATTCGGTGCAGACAAAGTATCAATCAACTCGCCGGCATTAGCTAATCCGCAATTAATTACTGAACTTGCCGATAAATTCGGTGTGCAATGTATCGTGGTTGGAATTGACTCTTATTACGATAAAGACACGGGAAAATATCAGGTCTACCAGTTCACAGGTGATGAAGAGCGGACCAAAGCAACTAAGTGGGAAACTCGCGATTGGGTGCAAGAAGTGCAAAAGCGTGGCGCGGGCGAAATTGTATTGAATATGATGAACCAAGATGGCGTTCGCAATGGTTACGATCTTGACCAATTAAACATGGTGAGAGAAGTCTGCCATGTTCCATTAATCGCATCGGGTGGTGCAGGGGCGATGGAGCATTTCGCAGAGGCTTATCAAAAGACCAATGTTGATGGTGCGTTAGCCGCTTCCGTTTTTCATAAGCAAGTGATTAACATTGGTGAATTAAAACAATACCTCAAACAACAAGGTGTGGAGATACGTTTATGAGTGAAGCATTAACAACACAATCAACGTTTCAAGCGTCAGATGTCAACGCATTAAGTGAGCGTATTGATTGGGATAAAGTCGATGGTTTAGTGCCTGTTATTGTGCAAGATTATGTATCCAGTCAAGTGTTAATGATGGGATATATGAATGGCGATGCACTGCAAAAAACTGCCGATACCGGGCTGGTGACTTTCTATTCTCGCACTAAGCAACGCCTTTGGACTAAAGGGGAAGAGTCTGGAAACAGTTTAGGGCTTGTGAATCTAGCGCTAGATTGCGATAACGATACATTACTTGCGAAAGTAAACCCAATTGGGCCAACTTGTCATACTGGCACGACAACCTGTTTTGATGCTGATAGACAAGAAGAAAGTCAATTGGTGTGGCTTCATCAACTTGAGCAGTTACTGGCTGCCCGCAAGAGTGCCGACCCTGAATCTTCTTATACCGCAAGTTTATACGCACGTGGCACGAAGCGTATATCGCAGAAAGTGGGCGAAGAGGGCGTTGAAGTCGCGCTTGCGGCAACGTCGGGCGATAAGGCGGAGCTAGTGTGCGAATCGGCTGATTTGATGTATCACTTGTTTGTGTTGCTGCAAGACCAAGGGTTATCGTTTAATGATGTGATAAATAAGCTCAAAGAACGTCACCAATAATTTCAACTGTAATTATTGAGGCAAAAGGCTAGGTATTTACCTGGCCTTTTTTGTATCTATAGATTTTAAAATTTAATTTTCTTTTATATCAGTAGATTAAAATATTTTACTGCACAAGTGTGTAGTATCTATTGTAAATATAGTAAGTAAGGCTTACTATATGTCGGTGGTCACACTTTATGCTTTCTCATTTCTTGGGCGAAGTGTGCAGTGACACTCTTTTCGTTGTCTTTTTGTAAGGGTTTTTCATGGCTCAAGTTCCTGTTGGTTATCTACTGTCTGATGTATCACGTCTGGTTCGCAAAAAATTTCAGCATGATCCTGAGATTGGTAGCATTACTTTGGCGCAGGCAAAAGCGTTAAGCATTATTGCCCGCAATGAAGGTATTAAACAGGTTGAGTTAGCGGAATTACTTGAGATTAAGCCTATGACGGTTGCAAGAGTGATTGACCAGCTCGTTGAAGAAGGACTAGTGAAACGCTGTGCTAGTCCTTCTGATCGACGCGCACACTTGATTTATTTATTACCAGCGGCGAAAGCCCGTTTAAACCTTGTGAGTAAGGTTGGTAATAAAGTTTGGGAATCAGGACTTGAAGGCTTAAGTGAACAGCAACGTACACAATTTATTGAAACGCTTGAACATATTCACCGAAACTTATTAGAAAAATAAAATTATATCGTAGGTAAATTATATGGCCAATGAACCAACTCAATCGGTGATAGAAGAACGATCTCAACTATCACCTAAGCAATCCAAGTTTAAGTCTAAGCGCTTCTTACTTCTATTTGTTCTCCCATTGCTTATTGTTGTCGGCAGTCTTGCAATTTATTTGCATGGTGGGCGTTATGTTGAAACAGACAATGCTTATGTGAAAGCCGATAAAACACCGATTAATGCTGAAGTGGCTGGGCGTGTGATCAATGTGCCAGTCGTTGAAAATCAGCATGTTAAAAAAGGTGACTTATTAGTACAAATTGATCCCACTCCTTATGAATACGCTGTTGATCGAGCAAAAGCTAACCTTGCTGACGTACGCACTGACCTTGAAACCTTGAAAGCTGAATATCAAAGCAAGCTTGCGAATATTGAGGTGGCAAAAAGCCAGTTAGATTACGCTCGTCTGGAAGAAAAACGCCAGTATAACTTACGCAAGAAAAGCTACGCCTCTGAAGCCGATTATGATTCGGCTCGACAAAAGACTTTGTTGTTTGAACTGCAAATTAACGCATTACAAAAAGCCCTTAAACAAGTAGCAGAAAGTCTTGGTGGTGATCCTAAAGCACCAGTAGAACATCATCCAAAATATCAATTAGCCATGGCTGAGCTTGATCAATCAGAAAATGATTTAAAGCATGTCAATGTATATGCTCCGAATGATGGTGTTGTGTCTAAGGTCTTGGAAGATGGTCAGTTTATTACCTCTAATAGCACCACCATGTTATTGGTCGCGGATCAAAATTTATGGATTGAAGCTAACTTTACAGAGAAAGAAATGACCAATGTAAAAGTCGGTCAAAAAGTTGAGATTGAAATCGATTATGCCCCTGGTCATAAATGGGAAGGACATGTGGCGAGTATTAGCCCAGCAACAGGTTCGGAGTACTCAGTTATCCCGGCGCAGAACGCAACCGGCAATTGGGTAAAAGTGACGCAACGTTTACCTATTCGTATTGCCATTGAAGCGAAAGACAATATGCCAACGTTACGTTCAGGCTTAAGTGCAGTGGTTACAGTTGATACTGAACACACGCGTCATTTGTCATTCTAATTAAGGCTAAATTATGAGTGAAGTTACATTACAACCTAACGAGAAAGAAGAAGGGGCTAAAAGGCTTCTGATCACTTTTTCGGTAATGTTAGCAACCATCATGCAAGCATTAGATACGACGATTGCGAACGTTGCTTTACCACATATGCAAGGGGCGATGGGGGCGACTCAAGATCAGATCTCTTGGGTTCTGACCTCTTATATTGTGGCTTCTGCAATCGCGATGCCGTTAACTGGATTTATTGCGGCTAGAATTGGACGTAAGCGCTTATTTATCTATTCTGTGATCGGTTTTACCATTGCTTCGGCTCTGTGTGGGGCTGCGCAGTCATTAGATCAAATTATTCTATTCCGTTTACTACAAGGGATCTTTGGTGCCAGTTTAGTGCCATTATCACAATCGGTATTGCTGGATACTTACCCTAAAGAACAACACGGATCAGCAATGGCCTTATGGGGGGTTGGGGTGATGGTTGGGCCAATTTTAGGTCCATCACTTGGCGGTTGGTTGACGGAGTATTATAACTGGCGCTGGGTGTTTTATATCAATATTCCGTTTGGCGCTTTAGCATGGTTTGGTATTGCCGCTTATGTGAAAGAAACCGCCATTGAAGCCGATAGAAAATTCGATCTTTTTGGTTTTACACTTATTGCTTTTGCCATTGGCTCATTACAGCTTTTCCTTGACCGAGGAGAATCGCAAAACTGGTATTCCAGTATGGAAATTGTCATTGAGACAGCGATTGCGGCAATTGCTCTGTATATGTTTGTGGTGCACATGTTTACCGCAAAAAAACCGTTCTTAGATCCCGTTATGTTTGCCGATAGAAACTTTATCGTTGGGATCACAGTTGGTTTTATGATGGGGGTCGTATTACTGTCCACTATGGCGCTGCTACCACCCTTCATGCAAAGCTTAATGGGTTACCCTGTATTGGATGTTGGTTTTCTATTAACGCCTCGGGGGTTTGGCACTATGGCCGGGATGCTGATTGTCGGACGATTAGCAAGAAAAGTGGATTTACGCTATTTGATGGTCATCGGTACTTTATTAATGATTTTTTCATTATGGGAAATGACCTTATTTACCGCTGAAATTAGCTCATGGGATATTGTTCGTACGGGTATTGTTCAAGGTTTGGGATTAGGGTTGGTCTTTGTTCCACTATCAACGACAACCTTCTCAACATTGGCCCCTAAATACCGAACAGAGGGCACTGCACTTTATAGTTTGATTCGAAATATCGGCAGTAGTATCGGGATTTCAGTCGTGACAACTTATCTTGCACATCGAATTCAATATAACCATGCTACTTTTGCACAATACATTACGCCATTTAGCCATCCATTACATATGGCAGCAGAAAAAGGGATGTATGATGTGAGTACTCAGGCCGGTTTATATGCGATTGATGCCGAAGTAAATCGACAAGCCGCTCTATTGGGTTACCTACAAGACTATCGTTTGATGATGTTTGTTTGCGTTGTTATGTTACCAATGATCTTTTTGTTTAAAAAAACTCGCTAGTATCCACGTTCTAATCAAACAAAGCCCGAATCAATTCATTGGTTCGGGCTTTGTTTTTATTGAATGCCTAATCCTAACCACAACACTTTTTGAATTTTTTACCACTGCCACACAAGCATGGGTCATTGCGTCCAATTTTAGTGTTTTCGATAGTTTGATACAGTCGAGGATCAACGATTTCTTCTGGCATAACACCATCAATATAGCGCCACTGATCATTCTCTTTAATAAATCTTGAACGTTCATGTAGGCAGTATTGTTTACCGTCCTCTTTAAAGTAAGCTTTAAACTCAACAAAGCCTTCATTATTTGAAGGTGGCGGTGAGTCTATTACTTCGAGTTGTTCCCATTGACTTGCAACGGATTCAGCAATAGCTTCGGCTTCTTGTTCAGCTTGGCATGAAGAATGGTAGCTGTTAATAACAAAACCAACATTATTTAAAACATGAGCACAATAGCGAGCACGCATTAGTTGAACGGGTAATTGAGCGTTAGCGGTATCGGCATGTATTGGTTGACAGCATTGGTCATAAGGTTGCTGACTACAGCATGGACAAAGCATAGGTTCTCTTTACTGTTGATGAAGGAGTTTACCTTCTAAACGAAGGTGATGATACTCAGGAGTCGACCAGTCTAACGCATTAATGTAAAACTGGTCAGTCAAACTGGAATCTAACGCGAGTTTATCAGTAAACCATTGAATGCTTGAGGTATCTTTTTTTTCATAGGCAATCGCGAGCCCTAAGATATTACCGAGCGTCCCTTCTTGCTTTAATAATGCATTGATAGCAGCTCTATTAAGCGGCAGCGTTTCAATGAGATGTGATAAAGGGTGTTCGAGTAATTTATCTAATTGGGAAAACATGCCAACAAAATAAGCATGTTCAATATTGAGATCGAATGTATTTAATGCTGCGACTTGTTCACAAAAATGCGCTCTTTGCATCGAAGTTTGATAATAGACGGATGGTGTGAGTTCATGTGCTGCGGTTAGGGATAATGAGATGAAAAGTTTGATTCTATCTAGACCTAGCGCATGAAAGGCATCTTCGAATGAAGTAAAAGTTTGCGATAAATGCGCATTAATAAAACGCATCAGTTTATAGGACATGGTGACATCATAACGAATCAATCGCTCTATTAATTCAAAATCAATAGGGGATTGATGGATGGCAAGTTTTAGTTGCTCTACTGTAAAACAAGAAGACTCAATACGTTTTCCGCGAATAATTTCAGGCTCGTATAAGAAGTAGCCTTGAAAGAAATCAAAGCCGGCTTTTTGAGCGTCTTCAAGTTCTTGATGGCTTTCGATCTTTTCTGCTAAGTAGTAAAGGTCGTATTGTTTATGTGCTTGAATGAACTCTGAAGCGTCGGCAATAGCTATTTGCTTTATATCGAATTTAATCGTGGTGATATAAGGTAGAAAGCGCTCCCAACTTGGTGATGGAATAAAATCATCCAGTGCGATTTTATAACCTTTCTCGTTCATCGACTTTACCGCATCAAAGAGTTCATCACTCGGAGGGCAATCTTCGAGAATTTCAATCATCAATAAATGAGAAGGAAACAATGTTGGAATTTGTTCAACTAAACTTTGATAAGGGAAATTGACTAAATATAACGTTTGTTCGTAACCCTGAACATTAGTAAGAAAAAAATGTTCAATTAATAGGCGGCTTGTGGCGCGCTCAGGATCCATCGAGGGGAATTCATTTCTATACCCTTCACGGAATAATAACTCGTAAGCCACTATGCGTTTATTAATATCGACGATAGGCTGGCGTGCAATAAAAGAATACATCCTTGAGTCTCTTTGCTTGTTATTGAGGAACTTATTCTACAATATAGAAAATGTAACTGGCCTGCTAGTTAGAATGTAACGAGTTTGTTCGTTGGCTCATAAATTTACATTTTGCTCTAATTAAGAATAGATGAAAGAGGGAAAAAATAGATTAAAAAATCAACAAAATTGGTCGGTTAGTTCGCGAAGCATCTAGGTTAGCCGAGAGGGCGTTGTTGTAATTCACAACCATCTTCATCACACACTAAAATAGAACCTTGAGTATACCAGTCTCCCAATACAATTCGGGTTGCAATGCCTTGATTTGTTTGGTGTTGGTGGATGTTAGGACGATGAGTGTGTCCGTGAATCATATGTGTGACATGGTTAGACTCGAGTATATTGACCACTTCGTCAGGGGTCACATCCATGATTTCCATCTGCTTGTAATGTTTTTGCTGTTTAATTTTACTTTGTATATTGGAAACGATTTTTTTCCTGATAAACAAGGGGATACAGTGAAATAAACGTTGCAACCATTTCTGATGGACCGTTTTACGGAATTCTTGGTATTTCTCATCTTTGGTACACAACGTGTCACCATGTAAAATCACCGTTGCAGTACCGTAGAGGTCAATGACCGCGGTTTCTGGAAGCAATATCATCCCCGTTTCTTGGCAAAAACGCTGACCTAATAAGAAATCACGATTACCTTGTATAAAATAGCAATCTACACCACTTGATGTGAGCAGTTTAAACGCATCTTTGATCGTTATGTTGAAAGGGGAGTTATCATCATCACCGATCCAAAATTCAAACAGATCACCTAATACATATAGCTTTTCTGCAGCAGGAGCTTCTTCTTTCATGAACCGAAGAAAGCAAGCTGTAATATCTGGGCGTAGGGGAGAGAGATGAAGATCTGCGATAAATAAGGTGGTCATGAATTATCAAATTGTGTGTGGGGAAAATAAAGGGGGACCAAGCCCCCTACAAATTCGATGCTATTAGGCTTCGATTGTTGTGCCAGTAATCATTACATCTTCTAGTGGTACGTCTTGGTGCATACCGTAAGAGCCCGTGCTGACTGCTTTAATTTTTTCGACTACGTCCATGCCTTCAACCACTTCAGCAAACACACAGTAACCCCAACCGTTCATGGTTTCAGATTTGAAATCTAGGAAGGTGTTGTCATTGACGTTGATGAAGAACTGAGAGCTTGCAGAATGCGGTTCCATCGTACGAGCCATTGCTAATGTACCTACTTTGTTGCTTAGGCCATTGTTTGCTTCATTTTTGATGGTTGCACGTGTTGCTTTTTCTTTCAAGCCAGAGGTCATGCCGCCACCTTGAATCATAAATCCATCGATAACACGGTGGAAAAGAGTGTTGTCGTAGAAGCCATCTTGGCAATATTGAAGAAAATTAGCTGCGGTTTCTGGTGCTTTTTCTTCGTTAAGTTGAACTTTGATATCGCCGAAGTTGGTGTGAAGGATAATCATGGTTAGGTCCTTTAGCATTGGATTTAATGTTTAATTCTAATTGAAGCCTAGATTTTATAGAAACTCGTCTCTAAAGCAACTTTAAACATCAATAGACTGTAAGGGTAGTCTATTAAAGTTAGGCTTGATGTCGACTTCATTGCCTGTTTCGGTATAATCAAAAAATTATAATTTTCACCAAACGTAGAAAGAGATCATGTTAAAAATATATAACACGTTGACCCGCCAAAAAGAGGAATTTAAACCTATTCATGCTGGAAAAATCGGCATGTATGTTTGTGGTGTGACCATCTACGATCTCTGCCATATCGGCCATGGCCGTACTTTTGTTTCGTTTGATGTGGTATCACGCTACTTACGCTTTTTAGGTTACGACTTAACTTTTGTGCGAAATATTACTGATATTGACGATAAAATTATCAAACGTGCCGCAGAAAATAACGAAAGCTGTGAGTCATTAACTGAGCGTTTGATTCAAGATATGTACGCCGATTTCGATGCGTTAAATATTAAACGCCCTGATGTTGAGCCACGTGCGACGCATTATATCCAAGAAATCATTGAACTGGTTGAACGTTTAATTGAGCGTGGCTTTGCTTACGTTGCCGATAATGGCGATGTGATGTTCGAAGTGAAAAAATTTGAACAATACGGCAAGTTATCCGGTCAAGATCTTGAGCAATTGCAAGCGGGTGCTCGTGTTGATGTTGAAAGTGCTAAACGTAGCCCAATGGACTTCGTGGTTTGGAAAATGTCTAAACCAGGCGAACCTACATGGGAATCACCATGGGGTCCTGGTCGTCCTGGTTGGCATATTGAATGTTCAGCGATGAACTCATCTATTTTGGGTCAACATTTTGATATTCATGGTGGTGGTTCGGATCTTCAATTCCCACATCATGAAAACGAAATAGCCCAATCTTGCTGTGCTCACGATACGCCGTATGTAAATACCTGGATGCACAGCGGCATGGTGATGGTTGATCGTGAGAAAATGTCTAAGTCTTTGGGTAACTTTTTTACCATTCGTGATGTACTTAAATATTATGACTCTGAGACGGTCCGTTATTTCTTAATGTCAGGTCATTACCGCAGTCAGCTAAATTACAGCGAAGACAACCTAAACCAAGCTCGTGCCTCATTAGAGCGTTTGTATACTTCTTTGCGTGGTTTAGATTTATCCGTCGTTGCTGCTGGTGGTGAAGAATTCGTTGCGCGTTTTAGCTCGGCAATGAATGATGATTTTAACACTCCAGAAGCCTATTCCGTTTTGTTTGATATGGCGCGTGAAGTGAACCGCTTAAAAACGGTTGATATGGATAAAGCATCAGCATTGGGTGTTTTAATGCGTGAACTCGCGGATGTGATCGGTATTTTGCATCAAGACCCAGAAGCCTTTTTACAAGGTGATGCGGGCAGTGATGGCGAAGTCGCTGAAATTGAAGCCTTAATCAAACTACGTAACGATTCACGTGCCGCAAAAGATTGGGCGAATGCCGATTTAGCACGTGACAAGTTAAATGAGCTTGGCATTGAGCTAGAAGATGGCGCTGACGGGACAACTTGGCGTCGTAAGTAAAACAATTCGTCGTAACTCTAAATGACGGCATTAAATAGGGCTTGTGGTGTTACCGATGTACTGCAAGCCTTTTTCTCGAAACTCGAAACTCGAAACTCGAAACTCGAAACTCGAAACTCGAAACTCGAAACTGATAACTAGAAAGGCTTTTTCCTTTGGCACAGATGTATTTTTATTACTCAGCGATGAATGCGGGTAAATCGACTACGCTACTTCAATCATCGTTTAATTATCGTGAACGTGGCATGACCCCTGTTATTTTCACGGCAGAAATCGATAATCGTGATGGTATTGGTAAAGTTAGCTCTCGCATTGGCTTGCAATCAGATGCTCATTTATATAATGACACTACCGATATGTTTAGTGCGATTAAAGCGTTGTGTGACAATGAAAAAATTCACTGCGTTATGATTGATGAATGCCAGTTCTTAAATAAAGAGCAAGTGTATCAACTGACAGAAGTAGTGGATAAATTACATATACCAGTATTGTGTTATGGTTTGCGAAGTGACTTCTTAGGTGAGTTATTTGAAGGTAGCCAATACCTGTTGGCTTGGGCGGATAAGCTGGTGGAGCTAAAAACTATTTGCCATTGTGGACGCAAAGCGAACATGGTGATCCGCATGGATGAAGATGGCAAGGCGATAGCAGAAGGTGATCAGGTCGCGATTGGTGGGAATGACCGATATGAATCTGTCTGCCGACGACACTATAAAGAGGCACTAGGGAAGTAATTTGCTAAGTGATTTCTATTGATTAAAAAAATCCGCTGGTATTGATAATATCAGCGGATTTTTTAATTTTATTAGCTTTAAGTTGAGTCGTTTTTTAAAACTGTGATTTTGCAGCAAATTGTTTTGCTGCGTAAGCGACTCGTTCTTCCGGTGTCGGATAATTTAAAGGTGTCCCTAAGTTTTCGATATGATGCAAGCGAGGCAGTAATCCTGCGCCATTTGCAATCTGGATAGCAAGACCTGGGCGAGCATTTAACTCTAATACCATTGGGCCTTCTTCTTTATCCAATACCATATCGGTACCCATGTAACCTAATCCTGTCATTTCCCAAGCACTAGATGCAAGCACCAGTAGCTTTTCCCAGTTTGGTACGACAAGACCACTAAGTGGCTTATCGGTATCAGGGTGGTGGGTGATAGGGCGGTCAAATTGCACGGCACGTACTGCGCGGCCCGTTGCAATATCTAAACCCACACCAACCGCACCTTGGTGCAAGTTCGCTTTACCATCGGACGCTGCTGTTGAACAACGCATCATGGCCATTACTGGGTAGCCTTTAAACACGATAACGCGAATATCTGGCACACCTTCATAGCTATAGCCATCAAAAGAAACATCATCAAATTTGATAAGATTCTCAACAACGGCAACATCATTTTTTCCGCCAAGTGAAAATAATCCCGCTAAAGCATTACTAATGTGACGTTCCACATCTTGCTCATTAATCGCTTGGCCGGATGGTTTAATGTAAACGCCATCTTTATGTGAAATGATCACTAAGATGCCTTTACCACCAGAGCCACGAGCCGGTTTAATCACAAAACCCGGCCAGTCTTTAACCATCGCATGGATACGCTTTACTTCGGCTTGTTGAGCAATAACACCAATTAGCTTAGGTACGGTTGCACCGTGTTCTTGAGCAATAATTTTAGTTTTTAGTTTGTCATCCACTAGTGGGTATTTAGAGCGGTCGTTATAGCGCCCAATGTAGGCGCCATTACGTTTGTTCATCCCCATCACACCTTTAGCGCGAAGTTTTTGAGGTGACGTAAACATTGAAAACATAGTTTAGTCCTCCGCTAGTGGTTTGAATCTTTTTAGCTCTAGTAGGCGATATCCAGTGTAGTTACCTAGCGATAGGATACAGGCTAAGATAATGAACTGAGTGCCGATGAAGTTGAACGTCACATGTTGAACATATGGATTAGTCATCGCTAAGTAGATAAGCACTGCAGTCAGTAGTGAGCCGCCCCCTTGCATGAAGACTTCTTTAGCACCTTCTTCTTCCCAAAGGATAGACATACGTTCAATCGTCCAAGATAGGATGATCATTGGGAAGAACGTAATGGTTAAACCTTGTGTCAAACCAATGTTGAATGACACGATGGTGAAGATCGAAATAATCAAGATTACGGTAATAATAACGGCTGATATTCGGGAAACCAGTAGCAAGTTAAGTTTGGATAAATAACCCCGGATAATTAAGCCAGTACCAACGATGAGTAAGAAGCCGATGATACCTGGTAGTAACTGCGTTTGCACAAAGGCAACGGCAATTAGCACGGGCATGAAAGTCCCCGATGTTTTTAGACCGATAAGAACTCGTAAAAACACCACGATTAATGCACCAATAGGGATCAGCATGATGGTTTTAAACATCGCTTGCTCTTCTAACGGTAGGCTGTGAATAGAGAAATTCAATAAGTTATCTGCAACGACTTTTTGCTTAGTTGCACTGCTTGGTGACACATCTTGAGCCAGCATTGAGAAGAATACTTTACTGTTTTTACCACCGATAACGTCCAGTAGTGAAACATTAGATTCATCCCAAATCAGCATGTTGCTTGTCATACCTTGTTCGGTGCTTTCAGGGTTAAACAGTTGCCATACCTTTCCATCCCATACTTCAATCATCGGAATAATAGATTGACGGCGACGTCCATCTTCTAATTCGATAACCCCAACCGTTTTACTGTAGATCTTAGAAGACGCTAAGATTTTGCCGATGGCTTCTACTTTGCTGAAATCATCAAGAAGGAGTGAGGCATTTTGGTTATCTGGGTCGTTGAATTGTTTAACGAGCTCACGAGTAAAAGTTGTGTTATCAGCAGAGCGCTCAGAAGCTTGAGTCGTGATCGCATCGACCGCGGCTTGTTGTGGGCCTGTGAATGTTGGTACAACTAAATCTGCCTCAACAGGAGGGATAATTTCCGCTTGTGATTGAGGATCCACTAAGAATTGGGTTTTGTAATAAATCGTTTGTGGGCCTTTTGCATCACGGATTGACCACTCAGCACGGCGACCAGTATCGGTATTGATGTAAGACAAACCATAACCTGGTGATGAAGCACTTTCATCGATGAGGGTAAAGCCATCTTGAGTATGTGGGGCGGCTAAAGACACTTTAGCGGGGCCACCTGACGCGATAAACTCTACACGAGCCTCGATATCCCATATTTGTCGCGATTCCCCTGGCCCCCATGGAACGCCATAGTCTTGATGACGCATGACACTCAATGAAATCCCAGTGATAACAAGTATGGCGATGAGAAAATAAAATGGCACTCTAGACGTCATAACTTTTCCTTAACCAGTCTAAATAAATTGTTATTAAAATTATTGTTTTGAAGCTTTTTTAGGCGCTTTAGATTCAATAAACTCACGGCTCACATCGACATAAGCGACATCTTGAATAAATTCACGGCCCAGCAAAATCGGATAGTCCATTTGTGAACGGTCCGCTAAAGTGAACTGCGCTTTTTCATGTACGCTGCCAATCTTGATCCAAAGTTCCACGACAGGTCTGCGTTCTAATGCATTGGTACTCGATTGTCGAATCTTCACATGACGAATAATTGGGGCTTCGACCCATTTGCGATCTTCTGGTGCAGTTTCATCAGATATATGAAATTTAACCCACTTTTTACCATTGCGCTCGAATTCTTGTAAATCTACCGCATTGATCGATGATGTTGTGGCGCCAGTATCGACACGAGCAATAAATGCCGTTTTCACAATATCAATATCAATGCTTTCCAATGACCCTAGTGTCACCATACCTGGGCGAGTTTGTGGTTCCATGTTAGTAACAACAATATTAGAGGTAGCAGAGGAGGTGGATGGGGTACTGCGAGATTTGCGCGTCGCATTAATTAAGTTTTGTTGATTCCGTCTTAATACTTCGACTTCATTATTTAAATTAATGATTTCAGATTCTAAACTTGAGATGTAATCCGTTTGTTTGTCTAAATTAGAATCAAGTTCTTCGATGCGGTTAGAAAGGTTTTCTTCACTGCGATTAACGGCTTCGATAGTTTGTTGGGAATAATGTTCCCCAGTCATATATGCGCAACCTGAAAGTGAACTTAGGGTAAAAACAGCAAGACCTAATGATTTTTTGAGCATATTAAACCGTCGTAACCTCTGTTAAGTATTTGTTGTTCAAAGTTTAGCGTATCTCGATTTGAGCGTGAAGCGCTTTCACATCAAGTAGGGCAATTCTTTGTAGAGTTAAGAATCGCCTTACCTGTTTTTATGGGTTTTTAGCAATTAATATTGCACGGCGTGGAGCTGGATAGCCTTCAATAGTTTTGCTCGGATCAGTTGGATCTAAATAATCGGGGAGCGAATTATGTGTCATCCAATTGGTACTTCTTTGTTCATCTGTGGAGGTGACATTTTCATCGACAATTTTCACGTCGATAAAACCACATTTTTCTAGCCAGACTTTCAATGCTTTCGCCGATGGGAAGAAATAAACGTTACGCATTTGCGCATAGCGGTCGATGGGGACTAAGACCGCATTTTCATCCCCTTCAATTACCAAGGTTTCAAGGACTAACTCACCACCGGAAACTAATTGATTTTTTAACTGATATAGGTGATCAAGTGGAGAGCGGCGATGATAGAGTACACCCATACTAAATACCGTATCAAAGGCTTTTAATTCAGGTAACTGTTCAATCCCTAAAGGCAATAAATGAGCACGTTGATCGTTGCCCATCAGTTTACGAATAGCTTCAAACTGAACGAGAAATAAATGCGATGGGTCGATACCGACGCACAAGCGAGCACCAGCACCAAGCATACGCCACATGTGGTAGCCATTACCGCAACCGACATCTAATACTGAGCGATGTTTTAAATCGGAAATATGTGGAAGCACACGATCCCATTTCCAGTCTGAACGCCATTCGGTTTCAATATCCAAACCATGAACATGGTAAGGGCCTTTGCGCCAAGGGTGAAAAGTACGCAGTAGGCTTTCTAGTTTCTTCTGTTCACCAATCGGGAAAGGTTCGTTGTTGGTAATGCTAACTTGAGAAACAATATCAATATTATCGGGTGTGATGTCGGTAATTTTATTCAGTGCTTTTACCCAGCGTTCAAAATCACCGTGTTCAGCATTTTGCCAATCAGTTAGTTGCTGAGGCAGGGTATTCAGCCAAGGTTGCAGACGAGGGTCTTGAGCAATCAGTTGGTAAAAGTTGGCAAAATTAAACATAACACTCTTTCTATTTTAGATACGGATATTGAATTTTATTTATATTCAGTTTTTAGATTTACGTTAAAAACGATTTAATAAGACTATGGCTATTTTATGGCAAACATGGAGCCAAAGTTAAAGCATTGGAACCACACTTCGTAACTACTGAAACCGATTTTTTCGAATCGTTGTTTATGACATTCAATCGAATCAGGTTTCATCACATTTTCTATTGCACTACGTTTTTGGCTGATTTCTAATTCGCTATAACCATTGGCGCGTTTGAAATCATGGTGCAAATCAATCAATAGCTCATGTGCGGTTTGGTTTTCAAAAATGTATTTTTCCGACAAAATTAAAATACCGCCAGGACGCAATCCAGCATAGATTTTTTCGAGTAAAGAAAAGCGGTCTTCTGGTGATAAAAATTGCAACGTAAAGTTCAATACAACCACCGAGGCATTTTCAATTTCGATATCGCGAATATCCGCTTCAATAACCTTGACCGGAGTATCTGAACGATAGGCATTAATGTGTAGTTTACAGCGTTCAATCATGGCTGAAGAGTTATCGACCGCAATAATTTGGCAGTTTTCTTGGTCAATATGGCGACGCATAGACAGCGTTGCGGCACCTAAAGAACAACCAAGGTCATAAACGGTTGAGTTTGGTTTTGCAAAGCGTTCTGCGAGCATTCCAATGGCTGAGATAATATTACTGTATCCCGGTACCGAGCGCTGAATCATATCAGGAAAAACTTCAGCGACTCGTTCATCAAATGTAAAATCGCCCATTTTTTCTATTGGGGCTGAAAAAATCACATCAGGCTGGCTCATGGTTACTCACTTAACTTTAATTCTTAGCAGTGTAATGACTAAAACTGGCTATAAACAGATGATTCCATTTTAAGGGAAGTTCACTTATATCGCTATTATGTTTAGGGCTTATTTGATTTTATTTCCGTAAGCTGACGCAAGTGGTGTTGTTTTGAACGGATTTGGTGTTTTATTTGTTCAGATGGAGGGCTTGGTCTTGTTGGGATATAAATCGGGGTAATACCTCGACTTTATTTGAACTGGATAACTTATGAGCGGTTAATGTTTAATTCCGGCCATTAATATAGAAAAGCTAAGAAATTCTTCTTTACATGGTCGATTTTTATCTGTTTTCCAAGTATAAATAGGAAAAGTTTTTTATACGGTGTTTTTGAGCGGTCTGCTCCACCGAAAATTATTCATTATTTAAATAAGAGATTGGGAAATTCATTATGCGCACCCAGTATTGTGGTCACCTGAACAAGTCCCTAGCAGGACAAACTGTAGAACTTTGCGGATGGGTTAATCGCCGCCGTGATCTAGGCGGTCTTATCTTCATTGATATGCGTGATCGTGAAGGGATTGTTCAAGTGGTTATCGATCCAGATATGACCGAGATTTTTGCAGAAGCTAACCAGCTGCGTAATGAATTTTGTATCAAATTAACCGGTGAAGTGCGTGCGCGTCCAGACAGCCAAATTAATAAAGATATGACAACCGGTGAAGTTGAAGTGTATGCAACAGGCCTTCAAATCATCAACCGTTCTGAAGCGTTGCCATTAGATTTCAACCAAACTAACTCTGAAGAACAGCGTCTAAAATACCGTTACATTGACTTACGTCGCCCTGAGATGAGTGACCGCATTAAGTTACGCGCTAAAGCATCAAGCTTTGTACGTCGTTTCCTGGATGACAACGGCTTCCTAGATATCGAAACGCCAGTGTTAACGAAAGCGACACCTGAAGGTGCTCGTGATTACTTGGTACCAAGCCGTGTCCATAAAGGCAGCTTCTACGCACTTCCACAATCGCCTCAGTTGTTTAAACAATTGTTGATGATGTCTGGTTTTGATCGTTACTACCAAATCGTAAAATGTTTCCGCGACGAAGATTTACGTGCTGACCGTCAGCCTGAATTTACTCAAATCGATATCGAAACCTCATTCATGACTTCTGATGAAGTACGTGGTATTACCGAAAAAATGGTTCGTGAAATGTGGCAAGAGCTACTGAACGTTGATCTGGGTGATTTCCCAGTCATGCCATTTTCTGAAGCCATTCGTCGTTTTGGTTCTGATAAACCAGATCTACGTAACCCGCTTGAATTGGTTGATGTGGCCGATTTAGTAAAAGATGTTGAGTTTAAAGTATTCTCGGGCCCTGCAAACGATGAAAAAGGTCGTGTCGCAGTGATCCGTGTACCGGGTGGCGCATCATTATCACGTAAGCAAATTGATGAATACGGTAGCTTCGTTGGCATTTATGGCGCGAAAGGTCTTGCTTGGATGAAAGTGAACGATTTGGCTGCGGGTGTTGAAGGTATTCAATCTCCAGTGGCTAAGTTCTTAAATGAAGACGTAATCAATGGCATTCTTGAGCGTACTGGTGCTCAAACGGGTGACATCATTTTATTCGGCGCAGATAAAGCAAACATTGTATCTGAAGCAATGGGCGCTCTACGTATCAAGCTTGGCCTCGATCTTGAACTCACTGATCTGCAAGCATGGAAGCCACTTTGGGTGGTTGATTTCCCAATGTTTGAGCAAGACGAGGAAGGGAACCTGCATGCCATGCACCACCCATTCACATCTCCATTAGGTGTAACAGCGGAAGAGTTAAAAGCGAACCCTGCGGTAGCTAACTCAAATGCTTACGACATGGTATTAAATGGTTATGAAGTGGGCGGTGGTTCTGTTCGTATTCACAATACAGAAATGCAATCAACCGTATTTGATATCTTAGGTATTGATGAAACAGAGCAACGCTTGAAGTTTGGTTTCTTACTTGATGCACTAAAATACGGTACGCCACCTCACGCTGGTTTAGCATTCGGCCTTGACCGTTTGGTGATGCTGCTGTGTGGAACAGATAACATCCGTGATGTGATTGCATTCCCGAAAACAACGGCAGCAGCCTGTCCATTAACCAATGCGCCAAGCCTAGCAAACCCTGCCGCGTTAGAAGAATTAGCGATTGCGGTCACCGCAGCAAAAGAAAAAGCATAATTAAGCCGTTGAGTCATAAATAGCTTAACTAAAACACCCACATTTGATCATGTGGGTGTTTTTGTTTTTAACGCTGGTTATACTTTTAATACTTACGAACATAAATAAAGAGACAGTATGTCCATCATACTTGGAATTGATCCCGGCTCACGCATCACAGGTTATGGCGTAATTCGTCAAGAAGGGCGGCATTTACACTACTTAGGCAGCGGTTGTATTCGAATGTCAGAAGAGGCTTTACCTGGGCGCTTAAAACAAATTTATGCCGGTGTTTCAGAGATTATCACTCAATTTCAACCCGATGTGTTTGCCATTGAGCAAGTCTTCATGGCAAAGAATGCCGACTCTGCATTAAAGTTAGGTCAAGCTCGCGGTAGCGCAATTGTGGCCGCTGTAAATGCCGATTTACCGGTTTACGAATATGCGGCAAGGTTGATTAAACAAGCAGTGACAGGAACGGGCGGCGCAGATAAAGCTCAAGTTCAACACATGGTGAAAAGCATGTTAAAGCTACCTGCAAAGCCGCAAGCCGATGCTGCCGATGCATTAGGAGTAGCGATCTGTCATGCCAATACCAATAAAACGCTGATTGCACTGGCAGGTAAAGCCAGTGGGGCAAGGCGCGGTCGTTATCGTTAAAGTCGAACTTTTTAACTGTATAATGTACTGGATGTTTATCCAGTTAATCATTATTATATCGGCACAAGATAAAATGAATACTAAGCTTTGCTTTATTTTAGCTGAGCCATATTGAAGACGAGGAACATAGAGTGATAGGTCGCTTACGTGGAATACTAATTGAAAAACAACCACCAGAAGTTTTAATTGAAGTCTCTGGGGTCGGCTATGAAGTACAAATGCCAATGAGTTGTTTTTATGAATTGCCGAATGTAAACGAAGAAGCGATTATCTATACTCATTTTGTCGTTCGAGAAGATGCGCAACTGCTCTATGGATTTAATACAGTAAAAGAACGTGCGTTATTCCGGGAAGTGATCAAAGCCAATGGTGTTGGGCCTAAATTGGGTTTGGCTATTTTATCTGGTATGACGGCTTCACAGTTCGTCACTTGTGTTGAACATGAAGATGTGAGCACTTTGGTGAAGTTACCAGGTGTGGGTAAAAAAACCGCTGAACGTTTAGTGGTCGAAATGAAAGACCGCTTGAAAGGGTGGGTGACGCACGATCTATTTACTCCAGCCACCGATGCGGCTCCTGTGGATGTAATCTCAGATTCTCGCACCACTCACAATGCACAAGATGAAGCTGTTAGCGCATTGATTTCACTTGGCTATAAACCACCAATGGCTTCAAAAGTGGTTTCTCAAGTAGCGGGTGCGGATATGACAAGCGAAATGATCATTCGTGAAGCGCTAAAATCCATGGTATAGCTCTAGCTTGAGGTTAATTTAATGATAGAAGCGGATCGCTTAATTGCTGCCGATAGCCCGGTGTTTAAAGATGAAGATATTATCGACCGAGCGATTAGACCAAAGCGCTTAGAAGATTATCAAGGGCAAGATCATGTCCGCAATCAAATGGAAATTTTTATCAAAGCGGCTCAGTTACGCCATGAGCCCCTTGACCATTTGCTGGTTTTTGGTCCTCCAGGTTTAGGTAAAACGACGTTAGCCAATATTGTCGCCAATGAAATGGAAGTGAACATTCGTACGACTTCTGGGCCGGTACTCGAAAAAGCCGGCGATCTCGCAGCACTGCTGACTAACTTAGAAGAAAATGACATTTTATTTATTGATGAAATCCACCGTTTAAGCCCAGTAGTTGAAGAAATCTTATACCCTGCGATGGAAGATTATCAGCTGGACATTATGATTGGTGAAGGTCCAGCGGCTCGCTCAATCAAAATCGATCTCCCGCCTTTTACTTTAATTGGTGCCACAACGCGTGCCGGTTCTTTGACATCACCACTGCGTGACCGTTTTGGTATTGTGCAGCGTTTAGAATATTACAAAGTGAAAGACCTTCAACACATCGTAAAACGCAGTGCAGATTGCTTGGGTTTATCGATGGAAGAAGAGGGTGCACTAGAAGTGGCTCGACGTTCACGCGGTACGCCTCGTATCGCCAACCGATTGCTTCGTCGAGTGCGTGATTATGCCGAAGTAAAAGGTAATGGCCATATTTGTCCAGATACAGCAGATAAAGCGCTGAATATGCTTGATGTAGACAGCCAAGGCTTTGACTATATGGATAGAAAGCTATTACTGGCGATCATGGAAAAATTCTCTGGTGGACCTGTTGGGCTTGATAACTTAGCGGCTGCAATTGGCGAAGAGAAAGATACCATTGAAGATGTGATTGAGCCTTATCTTATTCAACAAGGTTATTTGCAAAGAACCCCAAGAGGGCGAATTGCTAGTGATAGAGCATACTTACATTTTGGCCTAGACAAACCAGATAGATAACGTCAATTCTGGTTAAATTAAATACAAAAGGGTAACGAGGTGTTTGTTACCCTTTTTTAATGCTTGCATGCCAACCTTACTACTCTAGAATCCACGTTAATAACGTGTCACAAGATTGCCTACATAAAAAGTTATAAGACTAATAGCAAGGCTTAAAATTTTTTGATTTCACTCACATATATAGGAAGGCAGACTAAACTGTTTAGGTTGGTTTGTCAGATTTGTTGCTTCATTCAAAAATAGTTTAGAAAACTTTTGACACATCAGAGCTTAATGCGTAATATTAGCACTAACTATATTAGATAGTGCTTAACAAAATAATAACCATTTAGGCACATTTTTGTAACAAATCAGCGTTGTTTTGTTGAGTGTGTTTACTTTAACCATCCTAATCGTTGTATGACGTCTGTTTTCAGACTCGGATAGCGACATAAAAAGGAGTTACCATGATTGATGTTGTTGATCTATCGCGGCTGCAATTTGCAATGACTGCGATGTATCACTTCCTATTTGTTCCTTTGACTCTTGGTATGGCATTTTTACTTGCCATCATGGAATCAGTTTATGTAATGACAGGAAAGCAAATCTACAAGGACATGACGAAGTTCTGGGGTAAGCTTTTCGGTATTAACTTTGCTCTAGGTGTTGCGACAGGCTTAACCATGGAGTTTCAGTTTGGTACCAACTGGTCATACTATTCACATTATGTAGGTGATATTTTTGGTGCGCCTTTAGCTATTGAGGCACTGATCGCATTCTTCTTAGAATCAACGATGGTTGGCTTGTTCTTCTTTGGTTGGGATCGTTTGTCAAAACGCCAGCACTTAGCGGTAACTTGGCTAGTGGCTATTGGTTCGAACTTCTCTGCGCTTTGGATTTTGATTGCCAACGGTTGGATGCAAAACCCAGTAGGGGCGGAATTTAACTACGAAACGATGCGTATGGAAATGGTGAGCTTCTCTGAAGTTCTCTTTAACCCAGTCGCTCAAGTTAAATTCGTTCACACGGTTTCATCTGGCTACACTTGTGGCGCAATGTTCATTTTAGGTATTAGTTCTTACTACTTGCTTAAAGGCCGTGATATTCCTTTTGCACGTCGTTCATTTGCTATTGCAGCGTCTTTCGGTATGGCCGCGATTCTATCAACGCTAGTACTAGGTGATGACTCAGGTTATGAGCTTGGTGACGTACAACAAGCAAAACTCGCAGCAATTGAAGCTGAATGGCACACTGAGCCAGCACCAGCTGCATTTACCGCTTTTGCTTTCCCAAGCCAAGAGGAAATGAAGAATAATTACTCGATTCAAATTCCTTATGCGCTAGGCATCATTGCTACTCGCTCTTTAGATAAGCAAGTGAAAGGTATTTCTGATCTAGAAATCGAACACGAAGTGCGTATCCGTAACGGTATGATTGCTTATGGTTTGCTTGAAAAACTGCGCTCTGGTGAAAGAACCGATGCGAACGTTGCCGCTTTTGATGATGTGAAAAAAGACTTAGGTTACGGTCTATTGCTTAAACGTTATACGGATGATATTGCTCAAGCATCAGAAGAGCAAATTCAAAAAGCAGTGAAAGACTCGATCCCTCAAGTTTGGCCGTTGTTCTGGTCATTCCGTATCATGGTTGCCGCTGGCGTGATTATGCTAGCCGTCTTTGCATTTGCCTTTATTCAAACGTGTCGTCAACGTATTGAAAAGCACCCACTACTATTAAAAGCTGCGCTATTTAGTATTCCACTACCTTGGATTGCGATTGAAGCAGGTTGGTTTGTCGCAGAATATGGTCGTCAGCCATGGGCGGTTGGTGAGATTCTTCCAACTAACGTGGCAGCATCTGCATTATCGCGCGGCGAAATCTTAACCTCAATTTTTGCAATTGTTGCATTCTATACTTGTCTGTTAATCGCAGAAGTATACTTGATGGTTAAATTTGCACGTAAAGGTCCTAGTAGCTTAAAAACTGGACGTTATCACTTCGAGCAAAACGATACCTCTTTAGAAGGTAAAGTTTCTCGTGAAGTTGAAGCATAAGCAGGGGATAATTCATGTTTGATTACGAAGCATTACGATTTATTTGGTGGGTACTGATCGGCGTATTATTCGTCGGTTTCGCTATCGCCGATGGTTTTGATATGGGTGTAGGCGCATTAGTGCCTATCATCGGCAAAACTGACACTCAGCGTCGTGTGATGATTAACTCAATCGCACCTCACTGGGATGGTAACCAAGTTTGGTTAATTACTGCTGGCGGCGCGTTATTCGCTGCATGGCCAATGGTTTACGCGACATCATTCTCAGGTTTTTACTTGGCAATGATCGTGACGCTAGCGGCACTTTGGTTGCGTCCAGTTGCACTTGATTACCGTTCAAAAATTGAAACAACAAAGTGGCGTAATAACTGGGATATCTGTATCTCAATCAGTGGTTTCGTACCACCGCTTATCTTTGGTGTGGCATTTGGTAACTTACTGCAAGGTGTGCCATTTGAACTGAATGAGTTCATGATGTCTCAATACCACGGTAACTTCTTCGGCCTACTCAACCCATTTGCGCTTTTATGTGGTCTAGTGAGCGTATCTATGTTCGTTCTGCAAGGTTCAACATGGTTACAAATGAAAACCACTGGTGATGTGTATAACCGTGCACGCACAGTTTCAACCATTACAGGTCTGTTAGTGGCAGTACTATTTGTTGCGGCTGGCTTCTGGGTTCAAAATATCGATGGTTACGTAGTGAAAAGCGTTATTGATACCAATGGTCCTTCAAACCCGTTACTGAAAGAAGTCGCGCGTGAACCAGGTGCTTGGATGAATAACTTCGCGACATATCCATTACTATGGATTGCTCCAGCGCTAGGTGTTGTAATGGCATTGCTTGCTGTCGTGGCAACCAAAGCACAGAAGGGCGCGTTAGCTTTCCTTGCTTCAAGTTTGACTTGTGCAGGTGTGATCTTAACTTCGGGTTTTGCAATGTTCCCATTCGTTATGCCATCTAGCTTAGATCCAAACGTAAGTTTCACATTATGGGATTCAACATCGAGCTTGTTGACTCTAGAAATCATGACAGGCGTTGCTTTTGTTATGGTTCCTGTGATTCTTGGTTACACAGCATGGACTTACTACAAGATGTTCGGTCGTCTTGATGACAAGTACATCGAAGATAACAAAAACTCACTTTACTAAGGAGCAATCATTATGTGGTATTTTGCTTGGATTCTAGGCGTATTACTTGCCTGTGCATTCGGTATTATCAATGCTCTTTGGTTAGAGCATTCAGAAATGATGGATGAGGATCGTGAATAATATTAGTCAAAAAATGACTGATATACACTCACCAATGGATAGGGCTCTTTTAAGAGCCCTGTTTTTTATCGTGACCGTGTTTCATATCAGTATGTTTATGTGGGAACCGAGATCTTATGCCGACCAGGTCGGCGGTTTTCACTTAGTGTTAACGGTGCTGTTTATTTGGTCTTTATGTAGTTCGCTTATTTATAGTGTGGGTTTCAAACCTATCCTGTGGGTGTGGCAATTATTATTTAGTCCTTATTTTTCAGGGCCGATTTTAGGTTACTTCACAGCACTTTATTTTTTACATAATTAAACTTTGTAAAAAATAATGTCTTAAATAACGAAAGACCTTATTGTTTATTTAAAGCCATCATGCGTCTTGCCGACCATGGTGGCTTTTTTATGAGCAAAAAAGCCGCCATATAAAAAATAACCAAGAATGGTTAAGTAAATAATTTATAGATATTTAAATAAAAAAATGGCTTATGATATTATTCAGCGCAGTAAGTTGCTGTATAGTGATTTAGTAAGTAAACAACTGACTTGATTAAAACAAGCGATAGGTAGCTAACGTGACAGAGCAAACAAAAATGACATTCAAATGGCCTATCACCATTTACTATGAAGATACCGATGCGGGTGGTGTGGTATACCACTCTAATTATTTGAAATTTTTCGAACGTGCTCGTACTGAATTGCTACGTGCTCAAGGCATCTCACAACATACGCTCCTTGAACAAGAAATAGGGTTTGTTGTGCGCCATATGGACATTGATTACATCCAAGGTGCAAAGCTTGACGAGCATCTCGAAGTGTTAACATCCATTGTCAATTTAAAAAAAGCTTCCATCTCATTCTGTCAGGAGTTAGTCAATCTTGAAGGCAGAATCTTGTGTAAAGCAACGGTTAAGGTAGCCTGTGTCAACATTAAACAGATGAAACCTCAAGCCATCCCAAGCACTATTATGTCGGAGTTCGCCAGTGTCAGCTGAAATTTCAATTTTTGACCTTTTTTTACAAGCCAGTCTTCTCGTTAAGGCTGTCATGTTAATTCTACTTGGCATGTCTGTGCTTTCTTGGGCTGTCATTCTAAAAAGAAGTAAAATTCTCAACAAAGCCGCTAAAAATGCAGCGTCGTTTGAAGAAAAGTTTTGGTCAGGTGTGGATTTATCGCAGCTATACCATGAAGTAAAAGCTCGCAAAAATAGCTTATTAGGTTCCGAGCAAATTTTTTATGCTGGTTTTACTGAGTTTGCCCGCTTACGTCGTACTCATGGCGCGTCTGCCGACTACATTATGGAAGGGGCGGGTCGTTCAATGCGTGTCACACTTTCTAAAGAAATGGATGAGCTTGAAAACCAATTACCATTTTTAGCGACGGTAGGTTCTATTAGTCCATACATTGGTTTATTCGGTACCGTATGGGGCATTATGACGGCATTCATCGCGCTTGGTGAAGTGAAGCAAGCAACATTAGCGATGGTTGCGCCAGGTATTGCCGAAGCGCTTGTTGCGACTGCGATGGGTCTATTTGCTGCGATTCCAGCAGTTATGGCTTATAACCGTCTGAGTAATCAGGTGTCTAAGTTAGAACACAACTATGCAACGTTTGCCGAAGAATTTCACAGCATTTTGCATCGCCAAGTGATGGCAGAGCATAAGGATTAAGTTATGGCGGGTTATGTTCGTAAAAAACGCCAACTGAAAGCTGAAATCAACGTTGTTCCTTATATCGATGTGATGTTGGTTTTGCTGATCATCTTCATGGTGACTTCTCCTTTTGTTACCCAAGGGGTAGAAGTGGAATTACCTAAGACAGAAACAGCGCAACCAGCCTCTGAAATTGCCGGGGATTCCGATGCAAGTTTCATTATTGTTGAGATTGATAAGCAAGGAAACTTGGGCATTAGTGTTAATGATGAAGATATGGAACGTGGTTTATCGATGGATGAAGTGATTACTCGAGTGAAAGCGGAACGTTCACTTTCGCCTAAATCTCCTGTTGCGGTTGGGGGAGATCAGCAAACGCCTTATTCTGATGTGGTATTAGTATTGGATCAGTTAAATAAAGCGGGTATCGAAAAAGTAGGTTTACTCACCGATATTAAAGAGAATGGCTAATTTGTTAATGCTTAATAAAGAATACAAATCAGCTATATTGATCTCGGTTGTACTGCATATTATTTTGTTTGTACTACTTTTAGGCGGATCATGGTTTTCTGATAATGACAAAAAGCCGAAACATCAAATGGTTGAGGCGGTTGTGATTGATCCTAAAGCGATAGAGAAGCAAGCAAAAACGATTCGTGATCAGCGTGATGCTGCCAAAAAAGCAGAACAACAACGAGTTGAAAAACTTCGTGAACAGGCTGAGCGACAAGAAAAGAATCGTAAAAAAGAAGAAGAGAAACAGCGTAAGCTTCAAGAGCAAAAAGTTTTGCAAGAGAAGCAAGCAAGAGAAGCTGAAAAACAAAAGCAACTTGCAGAGAAGAAACAAAGAGAAGCACAAGAAAAGGCTCGCATAGAAAAAGAACGTGCTGCGAAAGCCGAAGCAGAGCGCAAAGCAAAACAAGCTGCGGAAGCTAAAGCGGCTGCAGAGAAAAAAGCTGCTGAACAAGCTAAGGCGGCAGCTGAAGCGAAAGCCGCAGCAGAAGCTAAGGCAAAAGCCGATGCAAAAGCGAAAGCGGAAGCTGAAAAACGCGCGAAAGAAAAAGCTCAACAACAAGCGGCTGAAAAAGCACGATTAGCCCGTGAAAAAGAAGCCCAAGAAGCAGCGTTGAATGATATTTTCTCTGGCTTAGAAGCGGAAAGTGTGCAGATATCTTCGGCTCGACAAAAGTACATTGCATCTGAATTGGATCGTTATGGCGCTATTTATAAACAAATGATTCAAGAGAAATTACTGACGGAAGACTCATTTAGAGGCAAGTCATGTAAAATTAACATACGTTTAGTACAAACGGGCAGTGATGCTATTGTCAGTAAAGTGACGGCGATTGATGGCGAGTCCGCAGTATGTTCCGCGGCAAAACGCGCGATAGCACAAGTAGGTAACTTCCCTATGCCAAAAGAACAAGACGTCGCAGACCAATTAAAGAATATCAACTTAGTTGTTGATCTGTAATGCACCAATAAGGAATATTCAGTGATTAAACGTTTTTTATTAGGATTATTTTGTATCACCATGGCGGTAAGCCAAACGGCGAATGCGGCATTGGAGCTTGTCATTACCGAAGGGACTAACTCTGCACGTCCTATTGGTGTGGTTCCGTTTAAGTGGGGTGGTTCAGGCCAGTTACCACAAGATGTTTCAGCTGTAATTGCCTCTGACTTACAACGCAGTGGTAAGTTCAATCCGGTGGCGACATCAAAAATGCCACAAACCCCTTATAATGATGCTGACATCAATTTTTCTGCTTGGAATAAATTAGGGGTAGATGCGCTAGTAACCGGTACTATTACTCCGGCGGAAAATGGCCAGTATGTAATTGAATACCAATTATCTGACATCGTTCGTGGTCAATTGACGAGCGGGCAAAACAAATCGTTAAATGATAAAGGCCAACTGGTATTATCGAAAGACTACTTATTATTTAGTAAACGTGCCGTCGTTCCAGCCAAGCGTTTACGTGAATATGCACACCGTATTTCTGATTTGGTTTATGAACAATTGACCGGTGAAAAAGGTGCATTTTTAACACGTATCGCTTATGTTGTGGTGAATAATAGCAGCAACTACCCATACGAATTGAGAATTGCGGACTATGATGGTTATAACGAACGCCTAGTGCTTCGTTCTAAACAGCCATTAATGTCTCCAGCTTGGTCACCAGATGCTCGTAAATTAGCTTATGTGAGTTTCCAAACGGGTCGTGCTCAGCTTTACATGATGGATATTTATACGGGTAAAACCGAAGTCTTGACGGCGTTTCCTCGTCACAATGGTGCACCAGAGTTCTCGCCAGATGGTAAGAAGTTAGCTCTGGTGCTTTCTAAGACAGGTACACTACAGGTGTATATCTTAGATTTAGAAACGCGTAAGTTAACTCAAGTGACGAACGATCGTGCAAACAATACTGAACCATTCTGGATGCCAGATGGTAAATCATTAATCTTCACATCGGATAGAGGTGGCTTGCCACAAATCTATAAGGTGGACTTGTCAAACAAATCGACGACTCGATTGACATGGCAAGGCAGTCAAAATCTTGGTGGGCAAGTGACTCCTGATGGCCGATTCTTAATTATGGTGAATCGTGGCCAAGGTGGATTTAATATTGCAAAACAAGATTTGGAAACAGGGGCCGTTCAGGTGTTAACAAAAACACAACTGGATGAGTCTCCAAGTATTGCACCAAATGGTAGTATGGTGATATATAGCTCTATGTATAATAGGCAAAATGTTCTATCAATGGTTTCTCTTGATGGCCGTTTTAAAGCTAGACTACCGGCAACCAATGGACGAGTGAAAGCTCCAGCTTGGTCACCATTTTTATAATAAAAGCAGTATTTAAACTAATAGATAGTTACTGACAATATAAGGAAGAAAAATATGCAACTGAATAAGATTTTAAAAGGCCTAGTGATCGCTCTACCTCTACTAACAGTAGCAGCTTGTAGCTCTAGCGATGACGCAGCAAATGCATCTGATTCTCAAACAACTGCACAAGAAACAGCAGTTACAACTCCAATGGATGAGAGTGCAGCACTATCTGAGCAAGAGCAAATGGAACAACAACTTCGTGAAAACTCAACGGTTTTCTTCAAGTTTGATACTTCAGAAATCTCTTCTGAATACGAAGATATCCTAGCCGCTCACGCTAAATTTTTAAGCAACACACCAGATGTTAACGTAACAATTGAAGGTTATGCTGATGAGCGTGGTACTCCTGAGTACAACATCGCACTAGGTGAGCGTCGTGCTGAAGCGGTATCTAAGTACCTACAAGCTTTAGGTGTTCAAGCTAGCCAAATCTCTATCGTGAGCTACGGTGAAGAGAAGCCTCTAGAAATGGGTCAAACTGAAGCGGCTTACTCTAAAAACCGTCGTGCAGTTGTCGTTTACTAATAGGCGATAATTATGTTTGGTAACTTAAAGCGAGTTATTACGCTTACGTTACTAGTAAGTGCAGCAGGCCCCGTGCTTGCTGCATCTGCTCCAGTATCTGATCTCAATGACTCTTACACTGCATCTTCTGGCTCGTCAGAAACCACATCTCAACGTTTGCAGCGCTTGTTGGATAACAGCAACCGAGTGCAAGCACGCCTTCAACAACAAGTTGATAGCCAAGCAGCGGATTTAAGTAATTTACGTGGCACCATTGAACGTAATAATTACGATATGAAGCAAATGGTTGAGCGTCAGCGCCAATTATTTATCGAACTTGATAAACTTCGCACCGAAGTGAATGAGCTGAAAAAAAGCGGCGTATCTGCAGCTGGCTCGTCTACCGCGGCTGAAACCGCTAGCGTTGCGGCATCGTCTGAAGTGATTAAAGCATCCGGTGATGAACAAAGCGCCTATCAAGCAGCGGTCGACTTGATCTTAAAAGATCGTGATTATGATGGTGCGATTACTGCGCTGAAAGATTTTCAAGTTAAGTACCCGAACTCTGGTTATGCAGCCAATGCCCATTACTGGTTAGGGCAACTGTATTTTGCGAAGAAGCAAGATGTGGATTCTGCGAAAAGCTTTGCTGCAGTCGCGAGTTATAAAGATTCTTCGAAACGTGCCGATGCGCTAGTGAAGCTCGGTGACATCGCGAAGCGTAATAATAATGATAAAGCTGCAAACAAGTATTACCAACAGGTGATCAGCGAATACCCAAATTCGTCAGCAGCTAAATTAGCGCAAAGTAACTTGTAATCATTTTTGATTGCATGGCGTTAAAATCATATTGAGCCACCACATACGGTGGCTTAATTATTTCTACTCTCATAAGCTCATTTCAGACATTCGTTTTTACTGAATCCGAAAAAATTGACACGCCAAAAAGTCCGGTTTTAGAATTTCCTTTAATAGGTGTACAATATTCGGATTATTAGAACTGCGTAGAGTAAGAGCAATGGCGCATATCAACGATACAATCGAGACCGTTTATCCTTTCCCTCCTAAGCCTGTACCACTGACGGCAGAGCAAAGTACGGATTACATTCAAAAGATCAAAGCATTGCTTGTCGAAAAAGATGCTGTGTTGATCGCGCACTATTATACCGACCCAGAAATTCAAGCTTTAGCGGAAGAAACGGGCGGCTTTGTGGGCGATTCATTGGAAATGGCCAAGTTCGGTAATCGTCATCCAGCGTCAACCTTGATTATTGCAGGTGTGCGTTTCATGGGTGAGTCAGCCAAAATCCTAACGCCAGAAAAACGCATCTTAATGCCAACCTTAAAAGCAGAATGTTCGCTTGATCTTGGTTGTCCGGCGGATAAGTTCACCGAGTTTTGTGATGCGCACCCCGATCATACCGTCGTGGTTTATGCCAACACTTCAGCAGCGGTTAAAGCGCGCGCTGATTGGGTTGTGACGTCAAGTATCGCTCTGGAAATCGTGGAGCATTTAGATTCCGAAGACAAAAAAATCATCTGGGGGCCAGATCGCCACCTAGGCTCATACATCGCGAAGAAAACCGGCGCAGAGATGCTTCTGTGGCAAGGTGAGTGTGTTGTGCATGATGAATTTTCTGCCAAAGCATTGAAAGACATGAAAGCGCTTTATCCAGAAGCCGCCGTTCTCGTTCATCCTGAATCACCAGCAAGTGTGGTCGAATTAGCTGACGCTGTAGGCTCGACCAGCCAGTTGATTAAAGCAGCTAAAGAGTTACCGCATCAAAAAATGATCGTGGCGACCGATAAAGGCATCTTCTTTAAAATGCAACAACTAGTGCCAGAAAAAGAGCTAGTTGAAGCGCCAACCGCTGGGAATGGCGCAACATGTCGCAGCTGTGCGCACTGCCCGTGGATGGCAATGAACGGCCTGAAAGCGATTGAAAGTGCGTTATCAGAAGGAGGGGCAGAGCACGAAATCTTTGTTGATGAAGAAACTCGCGTGAAATCACTCATCCCACTAAACCGCATGCTCGATTTTGCTGAGTCGTTGAATCTACAAGTGAAAGGGAATGCGTAAGTAGAGCCGAAGCTCGTTGCTCGGAAAAGATTAAAGCGGAGCCGAGGGGCGGGGACGCTACGCTCGAGAGCCGAAAAGAGGTGTTGTTCCGGGTAACATTACGGTAATTCGTTGTTCGGGCGCGTTGCTTCTCGTGACCCGGAAAAGATTAAAGCATGAGTCGAGAGGCGAGGACGCTGCGCTCGAGAGCTGGAAAGAGGTGTTGTTTCGGGTAACGTTACAGTAATTCGTTGCTCGGTCGCGTTGCTTCTCGTGGCTCGAAAAGATTAAAGCGGAGCCTAGGGGCGGGGACGCTACGCTCGAGAGCCGGAAAGAGGTGTTGTTTCGGGCAAAGTTACTATAATTCGTTGCTCGGTCGCGTTGCTTCTCGTGGCTTGAAATAGAGCCGAGGAGCGGGGACGCTGCGCTCGAGAGCCGAAAAGTGGCGCTCTTCGCTTTTACTCGTAACTCGTAGCGAAGCGCTCTCGCTACTCGTAACATCTTCTAAAAGGCCGATATAATCCAATATATCGGCCTTTCTTCATGGTTTGATCTAACACGTAACCCGCAGCGAAGCGTTCTCGGCTCTCGCTACAATCTTCTTCTATTCGAGCCACGAGAAGCGAAGCGCCCCAAAAACGAGAATCGTTTAATGATTCGTATCTTGCGCCAACTGATTACCACGTTGAGTTAAACCACACAACATAACCGGCATCGCGTTGTAGATTTCTTCAAACTCATCTAAACCCGTTAAGCCTTGATCAGACAACGTCATAATTGCCGTTTCAGGATCATAAAGCATACTCACAGACAGCAATACACCACCCAGTAACGCGTTATCTTCACTGTCTTCAGGCATTAAGGTTTCCCAATCATCACGGCTAAGCTGCCAGCCTTGTAATAAACCTTCCGCAAAATCGCGCACAGATTCAGTCACCACTTCTTCTTCATCAAGCGTGTAACCTTCCGGCCAGCTCCAGGTGCCTTCAAGCAAAGCAGGGTGAATACGGTTCCATTCCGCGATAACAAGTTCAGCATATTGCTCAAACTGTTCGGCTGTCTCAAAAGGAGCCGTTTCTTCACCACCCCACAAGAACGGGAGCCATTCAGAAGGATCAAGCAAATGTGGCGCAGCCGCCATGGCCGTGATAAAGCCTTGTGTTTGTGCTGCATTTAATAATTTGTTTTCAAGCTCAGGTTGGCTCAGTAGTTCATCTAACGTCACGGTATTTACCTATTCACAAATGATGGGGTAATGATAGCAAGCTCATAAGCGAGAACATACCGTTATTCGACAAGTTTAAAAGCCTTTGAATAAAAGCCTAATTAAATAGCTAGTGAATCAGTTTGTTAAATTAAAATTAACAAGATTTATTGACTGCATAATCACTAAAAATCTAATTATAAAAACCATTAAAACTTATATAAATGGTTTTTAATGCTTTGATTTTACTTTGTGAGTGCGAATATAATCTGCTTAAAGTGAGAAGGGTAGTGAATCACGACTTAACTCATCAATTTTATTGGGTTTTTATTCTTGATAGGTAGGTAAGCAAATGTCGTTTTCTGGTTCAGCCCGCTTTCGCCAAGCCGCAGCCGATATGTTTGCAATGGTCGTGTTTAGTTTTATTGCCGGTATGGCGATAGAAATCTTTGTATCAGGCATGTCATTTCATCAATCACTCGCCTCAAGAACCTTATCGATTCCGGTGAATATAGTGATCGCCATTCCATACGGCTTATTTCGAGACTGGGTATTACGCAACAGCCAACGTATCTCTGAGAAACGTGGAATGAAAAAAATTGCCGACATGTTTGCCTACGTCACGTTTCAATCACCAGTCTACGCCATGATTCTATTGGTCGTTGGCGCCACCCCAAGCCAAATCGTCACTGCGGTAATCAGTAATGCTGTCGTCGCTGGAGCCATGGGCGTGGTTTATGGCGTGTTTTTGGATGCCTGCCGCAAGTGGTTTAGAGTGCCGGCTTATACGTAGGATAATTCATCAGCTTTATTTAAGTTTAAAATAGTCAGCCAGATGCTGGCTATTTTTGTATTTGAATAGTAGAGGTAGGTTTATCGTTTAGCGGCTGCTGTGAATTGGATGAGGAGTACACTCTAATCTACTTAAGTTTCAGTAGATTAGAGAACTTTCATTAATAAGAGCAGTATCCACCTTTATGATGTGGGCCGGTTCCTCCGTATGGGTGTTGGCCTTTAGGACAGGCCAAAGCGCTAGCAGAGGACAAAGTGATGAAAGTAACTAGGATTACCGATAGGATTTTTTTCATAAATTCTCATTGCTCTTAAGTATTGTAATATTGTTTATCTATTTAAGTTTATCGTGCACTTAATAAACTTTACATAGAGTAGGCTTATATAAAATTAAATAGCTGATATAGGTCAATGAAGAGCAAGTTAGAAAGACTTCAAATAATTATTTAAGCCAGTTGTGGGGATGGCTAAAAGAGATATTTGGCTGATTTGATAGTGTTAAAGCAGCATACCATTGTCTGCTACTTTGTTCACTGACTTAAAATAAAAAAGGCCTGAATAATCAGACCTTTATAATGTGGCGGTGAGTGAGAGATTCGAACTCTCGGTACGTTGCCGTACACACACTTTCCAGGCGTGCTCCTTCAGCCACTCGGACAACTCACCGAATTTTGTGTCAAGGCTTTGCTCAACGAGGCGCTAATTTAATGATTATGCTCGGGAAGGTCAAGCGATTTGGGAGATTTTCCTAGGATTAAAGGTCGATTGTTTAATATTTATAATATAGGTGGCTAATAAGTAACCGCTGAGGGAGAGTTAGGCAAAAATAAAAATTGATACGTTCTCCAGTTTTGAGATTTATATAACAACGTGACTGCATTTTAGTCGGACGATTATTGAAAAACTCTTTAACTTCGTAGGTGACTTTTATTTGGGACGAAATATTCAGCAACGTTTTTGCATGATACCTCCAATAGCTCACACATCTTTATTGATGTTTATGTATAATCTCCGACAACTTTTTTCTAGGTTTTTCCAGAATATATTATGACGAACAACAATTTCTCCCAAACCGCTGCATTTATCTGGTCGGTTGCTGACCTACTTCGCGGTGACTTTAAGCAATCTCAATATGGCCGCGTGATCTTACCGTTTACCCTGCTTCGTCGTCTGGAGTGCGTGCTAGAGCCAAGTAAAGAATCACTGCTTGCTGAAATTCCAAAAGTAGAAGCGTTAAGTGAAAAATTGCTTTCTTTGGGTAAAGACCCTCTCGATGAAAATCAACGTGAAAAAATGTTGCTTCGAGCTACGTTTGAAGAAAAAGACCGCTCCAAGAACTTATCGTTCTTCAATAGCTCGCCGATGAACCTTGGCAAGATGGGACAAAGCAACATCAAGGCAAATCTTGATAAGTATGTGCAGTCATTCTCAAAAGATGCGCGAGAAATATTTGCACACTTCAAGTTCGATGAATTTGTCGGTCTGCTGGAAGATGCCAACCTGCTTTACAACGTGGTGAAGAAGTTTGCTACCACAGACCTTAGCCCAAAGAACATTTCAAACCATGATATGGGCTTAGTGTTTGAAGAGTTGATCCGCCGTTTTGCGGAAAGCTCGAATGAGACGGCTGGTGAACACTTTACCCCGCGTGACATCGTGCGCTTGACTACTTCTTTGGTATTCATGGAAGACGACGAAGCGCTCACTAAGGATGGCATCATCCGTACCATCTATGATCCAACTGCGGGTACAGGTGGCTTCCTTTCGTCTGGTATGGAATACGTGCACGAGCTTAATCCAAAAGCGGTGATGCGTGCGTTTGGTCAGGAGCTAAACCCAGAGTCCTACGCGATCTGTAAAGCCGACATGCTTATCAAAGGGCAAGATGTTAGTCGCATCAAGCTGGGCAACACTCTATCGAACGACCAACTGCCAGCCGATAAGTTTGACTACATGCTGTCTAACCCGCCGTTTGGTGTGGATTGGAAAAAGATTGAAAGTGAAATCAAAGACGAGCACCAGCAAAAAGGTTTTGATGGTCGCTTTGGTGCAGGTCTACCGCGTGTGTCTGATGGCTCGCTGCTGTTTTTGATGCACCTTATCAGCAAGATGCGCCCTATTTCGCCAATAAAAGATAAAAATGTAAATAACCAAGTCACCGATGGTGGTCGTATCGGCATTATCCTCAATGGCTCACCTCTGTTTACTGGTGGAGCGGGTAGCGGTGAGAGTGAGATCCGCCGCTACATCCTTGAGGCCGACCTGCTTGAAGCAATTGTCGCGCTACCTACCGATATGTTCTATAACACAGGCATTGCGACCTATGTTTGGGTTCTGAGCAACAAAAAAGCCCCAGAGCGTAAAGGTAAAGTACAGCTTATCGATGGTTCTAACTTGTGCGGGAAAATGCGTAAGTCTCTTGGCTCAAAGCGCAACCTAATGAGTGAAGATGACATTAAAACCATTACTCGCAGCTTTGGTGATTTTGAAGTGGTGGATGCTCGCGAACTTGATAAACCAGCAGAGCAAAAGTCTAACCGTGGCCGTCAGTCAGCGACACCAAAAACACAAGCGGCTAAAACTTTCGCGAGTAAGATTTTTAGTACTCATGAGTTTGGTTATCGTCGTCTGACCATTGAACGCCCACTACGCTTGTCTGCACAAATTACCGATGCAGCAGTGGAGTCTCTGCGCTTTGCACCTAAGCCATTTAACGCCGTAATGCAGGCAGTTTATGAGCAATTTGGTACAGAGTGGACAGAAGACACATACGGCACACTGATTGACGAGGAAGCAGAAGTGCGTGCGCTGATCAAAGCCGATTTCCCAGAGCTTAAAGAAAGACAAATCAAAGACGTTCTGGACAGCAAATTGTGGCTCAGCCAGAAAAAATTGATGGATAATACCAAAACCTTGCAAATAGCGGTTGGTGGCAAGCTTGGCGGAAAGGCGCAGCAATCCGACGATTTCAATCAGTTTGAACTAACACTGAAAGGCGCGTTTAAAGCTACTGGCATCAAGTTCGATGCCAAACAGAAAAAGCAGTTTATTGATGCGGTAACGTGGAAGAATCAAGACGCAGAACCTGTGATCAAAAAAGTGTTCAAAGAAACTGCACAACCGCTTTACGGTGCTTTTGACTATAAAGGCAAGGTGGTTGAGTTCCAACAAGATGGCGACCTGCGTGATAACGAGAACGTGCCGCTTGATCCAAGTGTGAGCACATCAACCCTTATCGAAAGCTACTTTAAGCGCGAAGTACAGCCACACGTTGCTGATGCTTGGATCAACGCTGACAAGCGCGATGACAAAGACAATGAAATTGGTGTGGTGGGTTACGAAATCCCATTCAACCGCCATTTTTATGTTTACCAACCACCACGCGCACTAGAAGCAATTGATGCCGATTTGGATGAAGTGAGTGCCGACATTATGAAGCTACTGCAAGAGGTACATTCGTAATGGGTAAGTATAAGACCTATCCAGAGTATCAGATTACAGATATTAGCGGCTTAGAAGAGCTTCCATCGCATTGGAACACAAAGCAAATTAGATACCTATTGAAAGACGGAGCGGAAGGGATCAAGATTGGGCCATTTGGAAGCGCTTTAAAACTTGAAGACATGGTGGAAAATGGCATTTTTGTATTTGGGCAAGAGAATGTCATCAAAAAGAATTTTTTGCTGGGAAAGAGAAGAATTAGTGATGCTAAGTTTAAGGAGATGGAAGTATATAAAGCCAGTCCGGGTGACATCCTAATTACTATGATGGGAACGAGTGGTAAATGCGAAATTGTTCCTGAGGCTGCCGCATTAGGAATTATTGACTCTCATTTGCTTCGTTTGAGAGTGAGGGAAGACTTAGTGAAGTCTGAATTCTTTAAGTTGCTAATTGATGAGTCACCTGAAGTTGCTTTCCAGATTAGACAGCAAGGTAAAGGCTCAATCATGCATGGTTTGAATTCAAGTATTGTCAAAAGCTTGTTTTTACCTTTGCCTGATATCGAGGAGCAAAGCACTATTCTTTCCTTTTTGACTTACGAAACCGCCAAGATTGACACCTTGATTGAAAAACAGCAGCAACTGATTAAGCTGCTGAAAGAAAAACGCCAAGCGGTGATCAGCCATGCGGTAACCAAAGGATTGAACCCACACGCACCAATGAAAGATTCAGGTGTGGAGTGGTTAGGGGAAGTGCCTGAGCATTGGGATGTCATTCAATTTCGTAGGTTTACATCGTTATCTCAAGGTTTACAGATTCCGCAAAGCGAACGTTTTTATGAGCCAGATGTAAATAGAATAGAATACATCACGATAAAGTCTATACATGCAGGTGAAGCTTCAGAGTATAAAGAATACATTCATAAACCATCATCTCGAGTTGTTTGCTTCAAAGATGACGTTCTACTCGCAAGAACTGGCGCGACAGGAGAAGTTGTAACCGGAGTTTATGGTGCTTTTCATAATAACTTTTTCAAGGTTAAGTACTCAAAGCTAATTGTGAAAAATTTTCTTGTAAACTTGTTGAAAGTACAGGAGTTAAAATCGCACTTACTCATGCTAGCCGGAACAACAACTATCCCAGATTTAAATCATGGGGCTTTTCTCGGAACGAAGGTAGCACTCCCTCCACTTGCAGAACAGAAGGAGATTTGTTCGGAAATCAAACGCCAGAATATTAAATATGACCAATTACTGAGTGTAGCAGGGAAGCAAGTGGATCTTCTAAAGGAACGCCGTACGGCGATTATCTCAGCCGCTGTCACTGGCAAGATTGACGTGCGCAACTGGCAAGCGCCAACATCTCAAGAGCAAGCGTTGGAACAAACCGCCTAAGCCTATTGCCACTCTCGTCGGGAAAGCAGAGTGGCATTTTGCTTTAGTTGGCTATCAAAAATAAGAAGAACAGGGTTATGAAAGACACAACAATCGAGCGGATATTTCAGGACGACATCATCAGCCAGATGATCGCCAATGGCTGGGTGCAAGGTACAGGCGAAGGCTACAACCGTGAATCGGCATTATACGAAGCGGATGTGCTGAGCTTTATCAAACAGACGCAGCCGAAAGAGTGGGAGAAGCTGTGCAAAGTCTTCCCCACAGATTCAGAGCGCCACTTCCTAGATGCGCTGGTGGTTCAGCTTAAAAAAGCCGATGAAAACGCGACTGATCGCGCATCACGTACCTTTGGCACCTTGGGTGTGCTGCGTCATGGTTTGAAAATCCGCAATGCCCGCTTTGAATTGTGTCAGTTTAAGCCAGAGCATAACCTCAACCCTGAGACCTTAGCGCATTATCAGCAAAACATCTGCCGTATCGTACCAGAGTTAGTTTATAGCCCGTATGCTACCCAAGCAGAATTAGACGCCACTGGTAAAAAAGCCAAAAATTGGCGCATTGACTTAGTGCTGTTTGTGAATGGTTTACCTGTGTCTACGCTTGAGCTTAAATCTGAATTTAAACAAGCGGTAGAAAATGCCATTGCGCAGTACAAACTGACCCGCTTGCCGAAAGACCCTGCCACAAAAAAAACAGAGCCACTTCTGAGCTTTAAACGTGGTGCGTTAGTGCATTTTGCGGTCAGCCAGTATGAAGTTTACATGGCGACCAAGCTTGCGGGTGAAGAGACATTCTTCCTACCGTTTAACAAAGGCACGCATGATGGTGGTAAAGGTAATGATATTCCTGAAGATGAGAACCGTTACGCTACGGATTACCTGTGGAATGAGGTATTAACGCCAGACAACTTGCTCAACATTATCGGGCGCTTTATCCATCTTCAAATTGAAGAAAAGGAAGATTGGGAGGGGCGTAAAACCAAGAAAGAAACCCTGATCTTCCCGCGTTACCACCAGTGGGATGTGGTCACCAAGCTGGTTAATGCCGCAATTGAAGAGGGCACTGGCAATAAATACCTGATCCAACACAGTGCAGGTTCGGGCAAGTCGAACTCAATTGCATGGACAGCGCATCAACTTTCGACCCTGCATGATGATAAGGGTAACAAGCAGTTTGATTCAATCATTGTGGTGACAGACCGCACCGTACTGGATGACCAGCTACAAGACACCATCTATCAGTTTGAACATGCTGATGGTGTGGTGGGGCGCATCAACCGCAACGAGGGCGATGGCTCTAAATCAGAGAAGTTGGCAACGGCACTAGAAACCTCTCAGCCAATCATTATCGTGACCATTCAAACCTTCCCGCATGTGTTAAAGGCGATTGAGAATTCAACGTCACTCAAAGAGCGTCGTTACGCCATCATTGCCGATGAAGCGCACTCGTCACAAACTGGCTCAACTGCGCGCAAGCTCAAAGAAGTGTTGATGACGGATGAAGCCGACGATGACACCGAGCTTTCATCAGAAGATATTCTGGATGCCACTGTTGCAGCACGTCGAGGCAGTGCCAACCTGAGCTATTACGCTTTTACTGCGACACCAAAGCCAAAAACACTTGAGTTGTTTGGCCGAAGACCTGATCCCGATCAGCCAGCCTCTAAACGTAACTTGCCAGTGGCTTATCATATTTATTCAATGCGTCAGGCGATTGAGGAAGGCTTCATTCTTGATGTGTTGAAGAACTACACCAACTACAAAGTGGTCTATCAGCTCAAACAAAAGCTAGAAGCAGAAGACAAAGAGGTCGATTCTGGCAAGGCTAAGGTGAAGCTCAATAACTGGGTACGTTTGCATGACCATAACATTTCACAAAAAGTGAAAGTGATTATTGAGCACTTCAAAAAGAACGTGATGGGCTTATTGGGTGGTCAGGCAAAAGCTATGGTGGTCACTAGCTCACGTAAAGAAGCGGTGCGCTACAAGTTGGCTTTTGATAAATACGTAACAGAAAACAGTTATGCAGGGATTCGTGCGATGGTCGCCTTCTCTGGTGAAGTGGAATTTAACGCCGCTGACCCAGACAGTACCGCGTTTATGGATCAGAAGTTTACTGAGCACAACATGAACCCTGAGCTGAAAGGCCGCGAGCTGCGTAAAGCCTTTGATACTGATGATTATCAAGTGATGCTGGTGGCGAACAAGTTCCAAACTGGTTTTGACCAGCCGAAGCTTTGCGCTATGTATGTGGATAAAAAGTTGGCGGGGGTTGAATGTGTACAGACGCTTTCTCGTCTCAATCGTACCTATCTGGGCAAAGCTGAATGCGGTACTTTTGTACTCGATTTCTACAACGATCCGCAAGATATTCTTGATGCTTTTCAGCCTTATTACCAAGTGGCAGAGCTTGAGGATGTCACTGACCCTGATAAGATTTTCGACCTAGCAGAGAAGCTGCGTGCAAGTGGAATTTTCTTGTGGTCTGAAGTCGAGCAGTTCGTTGATGCCTTCTTTACCAAGAACAAGTCTAATGCGGCGATAAGTAATATCTGTAAGCCAGCCATTGACCGTTGGCGCAAGCGTTACAGCTCTGCGGTTGAAGAATACATTCGTGCCAAGAACATGTTTGAACGCACTAAAAAAACAGGCGATGCGGTGTTAATCGCTAATGCGGAAAACACCTTCAAAGAGTGTAAGCAGGAGAAAGACTGCCTAGAGATTTTCAAGAAAGATTTGGGTAGCTTTGTTCGCTTTTATGAGTTTATGTCGCAGATTGTCGATTACGATGACAAAGAGCTAGAGAAGTTGAGTTTGTATGCGCGGCACTTGCGGCCAATGTTACGCGAGAAGGTGATTGAAGAGGATGAACTTGATCTTGGTAATGTGGTCATGAGTCACTATCGTCTTTCAAAAATCCGCCAGCAGGACATTCAGCTTCAAGAGAATGCGCCAGAGTACAAACTGCACCCAAGTAACGACGTAGGTACAGCCAAACCAAAGGACAAGAAAGAAGAATTTTTGTCTTACATCATTGAGCGATTGAACGAGGTGTTTGTTACTGACAATCTGACCGACAAAGATATGATCAATTATGCCTTTACGGTGCGTGACAAGCTCACAGAAAATGAAACCGTAATGAGTCAAATAGCCAATAATACTCGCGAGCAAGCTATGCTGGGTGACTTCCCTCGCGCTATTGATGATGCGATTTTGAATAGTAACGAAGCACACCAAGAGCAGATGATGCAGTTGTTGTCTGACCCGAATAAAACCAAACAATTTGCGCGAGTTATTTTTGATATGTTAAGTGGAGTGAAATAATACTGCTCCTCGCTTAAAGCCTTAACAGAAATGCTAGGGCTTTTTTGCCATACAGACCTCTATCTTTTCTTTATCTCCCATCGCCATATCTAACTGAGTCATATATCATTATAAACAAATGACTTACCTTGGGTTTTCTATGTCACAAACGATTGCTGTCTATAACCAAAAATCTGCTCAATTTGTTGAACAATATGATTCGGTGACGTTTGAATCTGTTCATCAGTCTTGGCAAGAGTATTGGCCTCAATCTGGCTATAACGTTTTAGATATTGGTGCTGGTTCAGGGCGTGATTCTCGTTGGTTTGTGAATCAAGGGTGTTCCGTCGTGGCAGTAGAGCCTTGCGATAATTTACGCCAGCTAGGAAAACAAAACTCACCAGATTCGATTCAATGGTTTGGAGACTACCTACCAGATTTAGTGGGTGTTGAGGCGTTATCTCGTCAGTTTGATTTGATCTTATTATCTGCGGTCTGGATGCATATTCCGGTTGAGGTGCGTGCTGCTTCATTAAAGGCTTTATCTGAACGATTAAATGCTCAAGGTAAGATCGTGATTACGCTACGTCATGGCACTTTTGATGATGGGCGAGAAGGCTACGATGTGTCGATTAAAGAAATTGAAAAATTAGCCAATCAAGTCGGGTTGGTGATATGCCAACAGTCCGGTTCTGATGATGTGTTGCAGCGTAACTCCGTGACTTGGGAAACGGTTGTATTAAATCGAATATAGCTTTCTGTTACCGAGGATTAAAAGTGTCGCACGATTACTACTTAAATAAATTTAGCAGTCTTAATGTTAATACTTCTAATGGTAAAAAGAGTCCGCATAAGGTTTGCATGCTATTAACGGTTATGGATTTGATTCAAGCAGGGAATCTATCTGAAAATAAAATTGAATTTAATACAGTTTTAAAAGATAGGTTCACACATTACTTTGACAAATTTGCTCAAGGCAATGATAGGAATAGCCCTGAAAATCCTTATTTCCATTTACGAAGCGAAGGTTTTTGGCATCTTGTTTATAACGATGGCTATGATGAGCAAAATACAAAAAGTTATTCACAAAAAGCTGTGTCATACGCTTATGTTGATGATGAACTGTTTAATTACATGAGAAGCTATATTGTTTCTAATGAGCTAAAAGAATCATTAGTTTCAAATCTTTCTAATCTATCATCGTTGTTCCATCAGTGGTTGCTAGATCTTGGTAAGTCAGAAAAAACAGCAATCAATTATCTTGGAGCAATTCGAGGCTCTATTTCCAATTGGATGATAGAGAAAGGAATCATTTCAGAGGCTCTAACAGAAATTAAGTCGTATCACCTGTTTGTTAACTTTGAAAATCAGGCTCGCCAGTTACAAGAGTTTAAAGTTCGTGATGCTAAAGGGAATGGTATGTATAGCTCAGCGCTAAGTCATTACCATAAGTTTTTAGCTGATTTATCTCAGGTTGATCTAGATGCTGATATCCGTCATGTGCTGAGTGATAAAAAACTGACAGAGACGGAAAAGACAATTTTAGTTAATACTCGGATGGGGCAAGGGCACTTTAGAGCAAAGTTAGTTGATATGTGGCGAGGTTGCGCCGTTACTCAGTATAAGAATACCCAAATGTTAGTCGCTTCGCATATTAAGCCTTGGCGGGATTCTAATAACCAAGAACGACTAGATAAATACAACGGTTTATTACTTTTAGCTAATTTGGATAAAGCTTTTGACCTAGGGTTCATTTCTTTTAATGATAATGGCAAGGTTCTAATTTCTAAGTATTTAGAAAAACCAGATGTGCTAGGTTTAAACGAAGATATGTCATTTAATGTAATGCCAGAACATAAAAAATACCTTGGTTATCATCGAGGGGTATTATTTAAAGGTTTATAGTTTTCTGTTTCAAGACCGAGTGTACCGACAGCGTGGAAAGCTTTCACAACCATAAAATTGACTACCAGCATTTGTGCCTTTTTTTGCTGTTCTTAGCACTAAGCTTGACTGACAAATAGGGCACTGTGACGCAGTTGAAACAGTATTAATCTTAAGGTTAGGTATATCGTTATCAGTATCTTTCTGCTTTTGTATTTTGTGTAATTGGTGACTAAGTTGAGTGCCGTTTATCAGTTCAAATGGCTTATTAAGAGCAAAGTTTTGAGCCTCAAGGGTAAAGTCTCCAGTCGTAATGACAATCATTTTTACGGCATTGCTATCCAATAATACACCATATAACTCTCTTAAAACTTGTATACCTACTTTCTGTGAGCGCCAATGCTTACACTGTATTAAATGATTTTCTCCTTCCTTAGATACTTTTAGATCGATTCCTCCATCAGCACCATGCTCCAATCTTTGCTTCACTTGATAGCCTTGTTTTCTATAGTGCTCGCCAACTAAAGCTTCAAACTCAAGCCAACTAAGCTTCGATAGATCTTCGGTGGTTGATGTCTTTGAGTATGTGGTTTTAATCTTTAATGTGCGAATGAATGAAAGTAGAGCAGTAAATAGAAACAATAAGCTCACGATTGGAGCAATAGTCATTATGCCAGTTGATAGCCCGCCAGATATTGCATGAGTAATGGATGTCCCTTTGTTTGTCATGTTGGCTAAATAACCTGGAATTAAGTAGTTTAGGGATACATAACAGACTGCTGATGCAATTACGCTGCACCACCATGGTAGGTTAATGAATTCTAGAAAAAGTGATTTACTTCTTTTTGGCATAATGAGGTACTTTAGTTTTTGACATTATCTCTATTAAAAACATTGTCTAGCCGAATGTTTATTTTTTATTCGATTTGAAGTGAAAAAATGAGAGTGGCTTATAAGAATCCTTCATGAGTAAGTAGCTATCGCTTTAAAAATGCTTATTAGTATTGATGAGATTTGTCAGAGTCACTACTTTTGCCACCACGCTCACATTCTTAATTTCTTTTCTATCAATAACGCTCAAACTGTCGACAATCCTTTTGACATTACCACTCTATATCGATTAATTTATCACCATTAAAACGACATTGTTGACACTTTGGTGTTGGAGTGAGGGTGAATGGATAATGTAATAACCCCTGTTTCTGAAGTAAAAGAGCATACTAAGTCGGCGAGTTTGACTGAGTACCTCATTGAAGCGATCGTCAATGGCGAGATTGAGCCGGGCAGTAAAATCTCGGAACCTGAGCTGGCCAAACGCTTTTCGGTTAGCCGTGGCCCGTTGCGTGAAGCGATTATGCGAGTGGAAGGGCTTGGGTTAATTGAGCGTATTCCGCATGTTGGCGCGCGCGTGACGACCTTTTCTCAACAAAAATTAATCGATTTATACGCAGTGCGTGAAGCATTAGAAGGCATGGCGGCGCGGTTGGCAGCACGCAATATGTCGGATGAGGCGATCGCCGCGCTTGAACAAGTATTGTCGACACATTCTGAACATATTAATCAATCGGAAGGGCAGTCGTATTTTCATCAATACGGCGATTTCGATTTTCATTATTGCATCATTAAAGCCAGTGGCAATGCTCAGCTTATCGCGTTGCTGTGTGATGAGCTTTATCACTTATTGCGAATGTATCGTTATCAGTCGCCACGAGCACACTCTCGCCCGAACGATGCATTAAATGAACACCTCTTTATTTTCCAAGCGATTAAGAACCGAGACGAAGAATTGGCTGAGATGCTGATGCGTCGGCATATTTCTAGTAGTCGAAAATTAATCGAACAACAAATTCCATAAATCATCGAGACCGTTTTTAGTTAAGGAGAACCACCATGGCAACATTGACTCAAGGACAAAAATTTAGGCTTGCGGTCGAGCAAAATGACCCACTGCAAATTGTCGGCACGATTAACCCTTATTGTGCCATGATGGCAAAAAATATAGGCCATCAAGCGATTTATTTGTCTGGCGGCGGTATTGCCAATGCCTCGTATGGCTTACCGGATTTAGGCATTACTACGTTAAATGATGTATTGGTAGATGTAGAGCGGATTACCAATGCGTGTGATTTGCCTTTGCTGGTGGATATCGATACCGGTTTTGGTGGGGCGTTCAATATTGCCCGTACCATCAAAGCGATGGAAAAAGCCGGAGCAGGGGCGATTCACATGGAAGATCAGGTGGCGCAAAAGCGTTGCGGTCATCGCCCGAATAAAGCGATTGTCAGCCAGGCAGAAATGGTCGACCGGGTAAAAGCGGCAGTGGATGCGCGAGTTGATGACAGTTTTGTGGTGATGGCAAGAACCGATGCTTTAGCGGTTGAAGGCATTGATAAGGCGATTGAGCGCGCGATTGCGTGTGTTGAAGCGGGCGCAGATATGATTTTCCCAGAAGCGATGAACCAGTTGGAGCAATATGTGCAATTTTCTGAGGCGCTGCAATCGGCGCTCGGACGCCACGTACCGATCCTTGCCAATATCACCGAGTTCGGTCAAACCCCATTGTTTAGTGGTGAACAACTCGCCAAAGCCAAGGTGGATATGGTGCTTTATCCATTAAGCGCTTTTCGAGCGATGAACCGCGCGGCAGAAAATGTGTATAAGCATTTGCTCACCGAAGGCAATCAAGAAGCATTATTAGACCAAATGCAAACCCGAGCAGAGCTGTATCAGCATCTTAAATACCATGATTATGAAGATAAGCTGGATCGACTATTTTCTGAGGAACCAAAATAGAGCCGAGTTGCGTGGAAGAGCGGTGTCGAGAAACGGGGACGCTGCGCTCGAGAGCCGAAAAGCGAGAAAGATTGCTTTGGGTTGCGTGTGGCGTGAACGCTTCGCTACGTGTAAGAGCAGATCCGGGTTTCGAGGACGCTACGCTCGGGAGCCGAAAAGCGAGAAAGATTGCTTTGGGTTGCGTGTGGCGTGAACGCTTCGCTACGTGTAAGAGCAGATCCGGGTTTCGGGTACGCTACGCTCGGGAGCCGAAAAACGAGAAAGATTGTTTCGAGTTGCGTGTGGCGTGAACGCTTCGCTACGTGTAAGAGCAGATCCGAGTTTCGAGGACGCTGCGCTCGGGAGCCGAAAAGCGAAAAAGATTGTTTCGAGGTGAGTGTGACGAGTAGCGTACAAGGCTTTTACTCGCTACTCGAAGCAGAGCGCACTCGGATCTCGCAACTAATAACCAATAACATGAAAGGATTTCACAGGTAATACAGCGTTATAACGCCATGGCCAATAGAGCCAATACTGTGAAATAAAAAGGAGTTCAACATGACAAATAAAGCTTTAGCTGGAGCAGGATTACGCGGACAAAGTGCCGGTACTACGTCGTTGTGTACCGTCGGTAAGTCGGGTACAGGGTTAACCTACCGTGGTTATGACATTACCGATCTGGCGAATCATGCCCAGTTTGAAGAAGTTGCCCATTTATTGTTAGTAGGGCATTTACCCAACCAAGCTGAATTAGACGAGTATAAAACTCGGTTAATTGGTTTGCGTGGCCTGCCGGATGCATTAAAACAAGCTCTTGAATTGATCCCAGCAGAAGCGCACCCAATGGATGTGATGCGTACCGGCTGCTCGGTATTAGGCAATCTTGAACAAGAAATGGATTTTTCCGAGCAACAAGCGGCCACTGAGCGAATGTTGGCGTTGTTCCCTGCGATCATTTGTTACTGGTATCGCTTTAGCCACGATGGTGTACGAGTCGATACCTTCGACCAAACGGAAGATTCCATTGGCGGTTACTTCTTAAAACTGCTTACCGATAAAGCCCCAAGCGAATTGCATAAAAAAGTGATGCATTGTTCGCTGATCTTATATGCCGAGCATGAATTTAATGCCTCAACCTTTACGGCGCGTGTGTGTGCTTCCACGTTGTCGGATATTCATTCATGCGTAACGGCGGCGATTGGTAGTTTGCGTGGGCCATTGCATGGTGGTGCTAATGAAGCGGCGATGGAAATGATCCAAGATTGGCGCAGCGCAGAAGAAGCCGAAACCAATATTCTGAAAATGCTGGCCAATAAAGACAAAATTATGGGCTTTGGTCATGCGATTTACCGCGAGAGTGACCCACGTAATGCGCTGATTAAAGCATGGTCGAAGAAGCTTTCTCAAGCGGTGGGTGATACTCATCTTTATGCGGTGTCTGAACGTGTCGAAGCGGTGATGAAACGAGAAAAAGATTTATTCTGCAATGCCGATTTCTTTCATGCCTCGGCTTACCACTTCATGGATATTCCGACCAAATTGTTTACGCCAATCTTTGTAATGAGCCGGCTCACGGGTTGGGCTGCCCATGTGTTTGAGCAGCGTGCTAATAACCGAATTATTCGTCCAAGTGCTGATTATGAAGGCCCTGAGCATCAAGAATGGATTCCCATCGATCAGCGAGCTTAAGCGCCAAGGCACAGAATAGATAAGGACGTGACATGAACAATCAATATCGAAAAGTATTACCGGACACTGGGCTTGAGTATTTTGATGCTCGCGCTGCGGTGGATGAGATTCAAGCTGGGGCTTATCAAGGCTTACCTTATACCTCGCGCGTGTTAGCTGAAAATTTAGTGCGCCGTTGTCAGCCTGAGCATTTAGAAGCCTCGTTGCGTCAGTTAATTGAACGTAAACGTGATTTGGATTTTCCTTGGTATCCGGCGCGAGTGGTGTGTCATGACATTCTCGGTCAAACCGCATTGGTTGATTTAGCGGGCTTGCGTGATGCTATTGCTCAACAAGGGGGCGATCCCGCGAAAGTAAACCCAGTGGTCGAAACACAATTGATCGTCGATCACTCATTGGCGGTGGAGCATGCAGGCTTTGATGAAGAGGCATTTGATAAAAACCGCGCGATTGAAGACCGTCGTAACGAAGACCGCTTTCACTTTATTGAGTGGTGTAAAACGGCGTTTGAAAATGTCAGCGTGATCCCCGCAGGCAACGGCATTATGCATCAAATTAACTTAGAGAAAATGTCGCCAGTTGTACAAGTTCAGCAAGGCATTGCGTTTCCTGATACTTGCGTGGGAACCGATAGCCATACGCCACATGTGGATGCATTAGGCGTGATTGCGATTGGCGTTGGTGGCTTAGAAGCGGAAACCGTGATGCTAGGTCGCCCGTCGATGATGCGCTTGCCGGATATTGTCGGCGTCAACTTAACGGGGAAACGTCAGCCCGGCATTACCGCCACTGATATTGTATTGGCGATTACTGAATTTCTGCGAGAGCAAAAAGTCGTGTCTGCCTATCTAGAGTTTTTCGGCGAAGGGGCGCGAGAACTCACCATTGGCGACCGTGCCACCATTTCGAATATGACGCCAGAATACGGCGCCAGTGCCGGTATGTTTTATATTGATGAGCAAACCATTCAATATTTAAAATTAACGGGCCGTGATGATGAACAAGTGGCGCTGGTTGAGCACTATGCCAAACACACTGGCTTGTGGGCAGATGATCTCACTCAGGTCGATTATGAACGAGTGCTGGAGTTTGATCTTTCACTCGTACAGCGCAATATGGCAGGACCATCGAATCCGCATCGCCGCTTACCGACCAATCAACTCACTGAACGTGGCATTGCCAGTGCATGGCAAAAGACCGAAGGTGAATTGCCAGATGGCGCGGTGATCATTGCTGCCATTACCTCGTGTACCAATACCAGTAACCCTCGTAATGTGGTGGCTGCTGGATTGGTGGCGAAAAAAGCCAATCAACTTGGATTAGTGCGTCAACCTTGGGTGAAAACCTCGTTTGCTCCCGGTTCAAAAGTGGCCAAGCTATACCTTGAACAAGCGGGTTTGTTGTCTGAATTAGAAAAGCTCGGTTTTGGGATTGTTGGCTACGCCTGTACTACCTGCAATGGTATGAGTGGCGCGTTAGACCCAGTTATTCAACAAGAAATCATTGAGCGAGATGTTTATACCACCGCAGTGTTATCTGGCAATCGTAACTTTGATGGCCGCATTCATCCTTATGCTAAACAAGCTTTCTTAGCGTCTCCGCCATTGGTGGTCGCTTATGCATTAGCGGGCACCATTCGCTTTGATATTGAGCGTGATTCACTGGGGCAAGATGCACAAGGTAATCCGATTTATTTGCAAGATTTATGGCCAACCGATGAAGAAATCGATCAGGTGGTGAGCGAGCATGTGAAGCCTGAGCAGTTTCAGCAAATCTACGTCAAGATGTTTGAAAAAGACACCGGAGTGTACCAAACCAAACCGCTTTATGATTGGCGTGAAATGAGTACTTATATCCGCCGTCCGCCTTATTGGGAAGGGGCTTTGGCTCGAGAATGTACTTTGAAAGGCATGCGTCCATTGGCGATCTTAGGTGACAATATTACCACCGACCATTTGTCGCCATCGAATGCGATTTTAGCGTCGAGCGCCGCTGGTGAATACTTGGCTAAAATGGGTGTACCGGAAGAAGACTTTAACTCTTATGCGACCCACCGAGGCGATCACTTAACCGCGCAACGTGCCACGTTTGCTAACCCTAAGTTATTTAATGAAATGGTTACTGAAAATGGTGAGGTGAAACAGGGCTCGCTTGCTCGTATTGAACCAGAAGGCAAAGTGACACGTATGTGGGAGGCGATTGAGACCTACATGCAGCGCAAGCAGCCATTAATCATTGTGGCGGGCGCAGATTACGGACAAGGTTCATCGCGCGATTGGGCAGCCAAAGGAGTGCGTCTTGCAGGCGTTGAGGTGATTGTTGCGGAAGGTTTTGAGCGTATTCACCGAACCAACCTAGTCGGGATGGGCGTGTTGCCATTGCAATTTAAAGCTAGTGTTGATCGCCATCGTTTAGCCTTAGATGGTACTGAATTGTATGACGTGACCGGCGAGATCACTCCGGGCTGTGATTTAACCTTACAGATCACTCGAAATAACGGTGAGAAATTGGATGTGACGGTGACTTGTCGTTTGGATACTGCAGATGAAGTGTCGGTGTATCAAGCTGGCGGTGTATTACAGCGTTTCGCTCAAGACTTTTTAGCGCATTAAGAGGGTGGCAGTATGGATAATTCAGTGACGGTGTCACAGGTTGGTGGTCAGCCTTTTCAACGGAAAGTGGCGGCCACTTATATGCGTGCAGGCACCAGTAAAGGGGTGTTCTTTCATGTCGCCGATTTGCCAGTTGAGTGTCAGCAAGCCGGTGATAAGCGAGATCAGTTTTTACTGCGTGTGATTGGTAGCCCCGATCCATACGCCAAGCAAATTGATGGCATGGGCGGCGCGACCTCCAGTACCAGTAAAGTGGTGTTGCTATCGAAAAGCGACAGCCCTGATCATGATGTCGATTATCTATTCGGACAAGTGTCGATTGATAAACCTTTTGTGGATTGGAGCGGTAACTGTGGCAATTTATCCTCGGGAGTGGGCGCATGTGCGATTCACATGGGGTTGATAGCGCCGGAAGCATTGCCGAAAAATGGTGTCATGTCGGTTCGAGTTCGCCAATGTAATATCAATAAAACGATTGTCACTCATGTGCCGATTTGTGATGGGCAAGTTCAAGAGTTAGGCGATTTTGAATTAGATGGCGTGACGTTTCCTGCGGCGGAAATTCTGGTGGATTTTATGGACCCAGCCGATGGTGAAGGCTCAATGTTTCCCACCGGCAATGTGGTCGATGAGTTGGTTGTGCCTGAGGTAGGAACGTTTCAAGCAACCTTTATTAATTCCGGTATTCCCACCATTTTTATTGATGCTCAAGCGATGGGTTATCAAGGAACAGAACGGCAAGATGACATCAATAATGATGAGAAAGCGCTGGCGATGTTTGAAAAAATTCGCGCTTATGGCGCCTTACAGATGGGATTAATTGATCAGCTTGAACAAGCGAAAACTCGTCAACATACGCCCAAAATTGCCTTTGTGAGTGGGCCGAAAAGTTATCCATCGTCCAGTGGTCAACTCGTGTCTGAAAGCGATGTAGACTTATTAGTGCGAGCGTTGTCGATGGGCAAATTACACCATGCCATGATGGGCACAGCGGCGGTTGCGATAGGCTCGGCCGCGAGTGTACCCGGTACGATTGTCAATAAGGCGGCAGGCGGTGGAGAGCGAGAGTCGGTGGTGTTTGGTCACCCATCTGGCACCTTGAAAGTTGGGGCGAAAGCGACGTTTGCGGATCTTGAAAATGGTCAGCAAGGTTGGAAGATAGAAAAAGCCACCATGAGCCGCAGTGCTCGCATTTTAATGGAAGGTTGGGTGAGGGTACCAAATGCGTGTTAACCCTCATATCAAATAGAGAAACTTTTAGCTAACACGACGTCTTTTGTTAATATCCCAGTAGTTTGAAATAACAATTTCTATTTTAAGGATGAAACATGCAACAAGATGTCGTGTATTTTTCGCAGGATAAGCGAGTCAGTTTAACCGCCTATATCCAACCTCAATGCAGTGAACTGCCAACGCAACAAGCCTTACCAGCGGTGATTATTCTGCCCGGTGGTGGTTATAAAATGCTGTCGCAGCGAGAATCCGATCCGGTAGCCTTTGCTTGGTTAGCTAAAGGGTACAACGTATTTATTTTGCGTTACTCCATTCAAGAGCATGCCGCCTTTCCACAACCTATGTTAGATGCCTTCCAAGCGATTGCTCATGTTCGTCAGCAGCATCAAGACTACAATATTGACCCTGATAAAATTGCCTTGTTGGGCTTTTCGGCTGGTGGGCACTTAGCGGCCAGTGTCGGCACTTTATGGAATCGTAGTGAATATCAAGACCTAGCAGGGGTTAAAGGACAAGAGCATAAGCCAAATGCTTTGTTATTGGCTTACCCTGTGATCACAACCGAGTGGATGAAATTAAACATAGAAGCCAATTTGAAAAATATTTTACGTGACAAGTTTGATGACCCACAGATGATCTCGACGATCACTTGCCACCATAACGTTGGTGCGCATACACCACCCACGTTCTTGTTTCACACCACGGAAGACCAATCGGTTCCCGCTTCTGACAGTTTAAAATTTGCTTGTGCGCTCGATGAACACAGTATCCCTTATGAGCTACATATTTTTCAACGAGGGCCACATGGGATTTCACGGGCCAACGCACTGACCGACGATGGAACCGGTTTGAAAATTGAGCCAGAAGTGGAATGTTGGGGCGATCTGGCTTCTGCGTGGTTAGGCCGGTTGTTTAACTAGAGAGTGTGGCTAAGTATCTTATCTGTGGCGTTGAGCAACGCGGCGGAGATGCGGCTTTATTTCTAAGAAATGAGAGTATTCTGAGCACATAGCGTATTCCTGAGAAAGTGGTGATGCTCAGGAATACTTAGTGAGTAATGAGGCTACTGTTTATCACCGTGAGTTTTTTGTTCAAAGCCCGGTTGGTAAATCACGACCTTGTTACGACCAGTTTGTTTTGCTTGGTATAACGCATGGTCAGCATGAGAAATGGATTCGCTGATTTTTTCTTTGCCCACATAGCTTTCATAAATACCGGCACTGATGGTAAAGCGTGATTGCAGGTGAGTGATGTTCGAGACTCGTTGACGAATGAGTTCGGCTAATAAATAGGCTTGTTGCGTATGCATATCTTCGAGCAAAATTAAGAATTCTTCCCCACCATGGCGAGAAACAATCACTTTTTTACTTTCATAGTTTTTCAAAATCTTCGCAGTTTCTAGAATCGCCAAATCGCCTTCATGATGGCCAAACGTATCGTTAATCGCTTTAAACTTATCGATATCAAAGATAATTACAGAGTAGGTGAGGCCATTTTTTTGTTCTAGTGAGGTGGTGTAATCCATCACGCTACGTCGGTTGTTCAGACCGGTTAAGAAGTCTTTTCGTTCAATCATCAGAATGCGCTGGTGACGAGAGTTTAACCCAATGATCAATACCGTAATAATCAGTAATAAACTGATCACAGCCATGGTTAAACCTTGCCAAAGTTGATCGGTTGGGTGAGTCAGTTCTGTTTGAGAAATACCCGATGCAATGATCCAATCAAGATATGGATAATATTTATACGACACCGTTTTGGTGACAGTATTGCCGCCTGGTGTGAGAAGTGGGTAGGTAAAAGTGCCTTCCGGTTTTGTGTGTGCTTTTTCCATAAATTCATCGGCGCTATCACCAATTAAACTACGGATAGGTTTACCTTCACTGGTTGGATGCAGAATAAGGGTACCTTTATTATCGACGACATAAACATAGCCTGTCTTGCCGAAGTTATACTTTTTAAGCTTTGTTTTTAGTGTTTCCTTATTCACGAGGTTGATCATTTCGTCTTTATAAACCGACACATCAATCACATAACCGTTATCGATTTTTAAGGAGTAACCAACTTTGAGGCGTTCTTGATTTTCGCCAGGGTTTTTCCATTTGTATTCTAGAAAGGTTTGGTCATGAGCGAGTTGGTTTTGGATAAAACTATTTTCAGAAATGTTTCTTCCGGCCGCATATGGATGGTAGATGAGCTTGCCCGAGGTATCTAAGATAGAAATATAGCCATCTTTTCCAATGCGAGTATTTTGGATGAAGGCGTTTAATGTGGAGTGAACTTTTCGGTCGTCTAAATGTTCTTGTTGGCTGGTTTCGAGCATTTTACTAATTGAGAAGGCAATGCCTCGTAAGTAATTTTTAAGAGAATCATTGACGGAGGTATCGATGAGATCATAACTGGCATAGACGGTTTTATTGAATATTTCTTCGGTGTTATCAGTAAGGCGTTTCTCAACATTATAAAATTGTTTGACGGTATAACCGATGCTGATGACTATGATCACCGATAAAAAAAGTATCGGTAAGAGAGAGAAGGATTTCTTGTTCATAGTAACAATGGCCACAACATAGGTTAAAAGTGTGACCAGAATCATATCACTATTTAATAGCCTTTCATGTAGTTAGATCAATAAAAGCCAGATAAAAAAACGCCCTTATCATCATGGTGAATAAGGGCGTTTTTGGAATGTTTTCTATCAATGATTTAAGCGTCTGGAAGGTCTTTTTTTATTGCCGCAGCTTGCTCACTGGTGATATGTAAATGCACATCACGTTGTGGGTATGGAATATTGATGCCTTCCGCGTCAAAGCGCATTTTGACTTCACGAGTACAATCACGCATCACATCCATATAATCATCGGTTCTGACCCATGGTCGAACAATAAAGTCGACAGAGGATTCTCCTAAAGTATTCACTTTAATGATTGGTGCTGGCGTTTTTAATACTCGCTCATCGGCGGCGAGGATGTCTTCAAATATTTTTTCAGCTTTTGGAATGGAATCTTTGTAGCCAATGCCAAATACCATGTCGACCCGACGTACTCTTTCGTAAGTTCGGTTGATGATCACTTCCATCCAAATTTTTGAGTTTGGAACCAATAATACTTCGTTGTCAAAGGTTCGAATGGTGGTATTCACTAGGCTTACGTGGCTTACCGTTCCTTCAACCCCAGCGGCGTTAATCCAATCGCCTTCATCAAATGGGCGATAGATAAGCAGCATCATGCCAGAGGCAAAGTTAGAGAGGGTATCTTGTAGCGCGAAACCAATAATGATACCGGCCACCCCTAAACCTGCAATCACAGGCGTTAGGTCAAGCCCGACTTGAGCCAGTGCAATTAAGAGTGCCACACAAAAAATCATTTTGACTGACATTGATACAATAAATTGTTGCATCAAATTACTGAGTTTTAAATGAGGCGCTCTAACTGCTTTCTTTAAAATTGTCTGGGTAAATTGAGCAAGAATTCTGGCAATCACCATGATCAAAACAAACATGAAGACATTAAAAATCATGTTAGGACTATTGGTTCGAAACCAACTGCTAAATTGATTCGCCCAACTGATAACGGTTGATTTCAATACCGCCCAACTGAGTAAGTCATGAGTGATATCACCAGTCGCAATAAATAGTTCATGTCTTAATTCAACGGTATTGATGTTCAGGGAGTCGCCAGTATCGACTAATAGTGCTAAGGCTTTACTGTAAGTATCAATATCGCGTTGTAAGTAAGAGACTTCCAAATTAATTTGATCAGTTTGCCCTGCCGGTAGGCCATCTAATTGGCTTTGAAGTAACTCTTTATGTCGAAGTGAATAATTGAGAGCGGCGGAAGTATAGTGGGCAAGTTCCTCTAAACGAGCCGCAAAGGATTTTAGCTTATCATCGACATTGACATCCAGTTTCTGTAGCCAAGCGTAGTTTTGATATTGCTCGGCGTACAAATTCGCTTGTGCTGTGCGCATTTCATTTAATGGAATCTGTTTTAATAAGCGTTCATCTTTACTGGATTTTTCAATATCCACTTGCATTGAATCGAGCTTACTTTCTACGTATTTAAGATAAAATTCGTAATATTTGGTTTGCAGTTCTATTTGTGACGTTAAGAATTTTACATCATGATCCTTTCTATCAATTGCGTTATTGAGCTCTTTACGCAATTTCTGGTTCATATTGTAAATTTCTAATTGAACAATGGATAAGCGATCACCTTTTAATGTTTTCGCTTTATCAGCCAAACCTTTCATGGTGTTAGTGATTTGAATAATCTCACTTTTGCTCAATGCTTCTTCATTTTGTTGTGCAAATGAAGATCCCGAAAAAGTGATTAATAGAATAAGCAGAAAATTGAAGTAATAGCGCATAGTTGTATTGTCTTAACGTTATAGATTATCGCTATTATTGCTGACTTCAACTGAAACGCAACAGGCTTATATTATTTATGGTTATGCCTGTGTTAAACCTGCACTTTTCTGGGTGTTTTCTCGCCTATAGAGCATTTAGTTTGTTTGTTTTTACGACAAAATTTTCTCATTGGACTCATTTTCTATTTTATAAGTTAATGCGCGTGAACTCGCGCACGCTTCATATCTTATATGCGTGCTAACTTGCTGATTAAATATGAAAAACATTTAATGCAAACGGAAAGGTAATAATGTGGAAAATTCTTTGAACTTAGAGCAAATTCGCGCTAACTATAATGTACGCCATTGGAGCCAAGGCTTTTATGGAATTAATGACGCAGGTGAAATGACCGTGTCGCCTCGACCTGGGCAAGAGCACTTACAAGTGCCATTGAGTACGATAGTTAAACAAATGGAAGCGAAAAACTTAACGCTGCCCGCTTTGGTTCGTTTTCCACAAATTTTGCATCAACGTGTGCACAATGTGTGTCATGCCTTTAATCAAGCGATTGAAGAATATAATTACAGTAACCGCTACTTATTGGTTTATCCGATTAAAGTAAACCAACAAAAAGAAGTGGTGGATGAGATTTTAGCCAGCCAAAAAGAGTTGGAGCAAAAACAGCTGGGTTTAGAAGCAGGCAGTAAGCCTGAACTTCTTGCGGTATTGGCGTTGGCGCAACAAGCCAGTTCGGTGATTGTGTGTAATGGCTACAAAGACCGTGAATACATTCGCCTTGCATTAATTGGCGAGAAGCTTGGCCATAAAGTTTTTATTGTTTTAGAGAAATTATCAGAACTCGATTTAGTGCTGTCTGAAGCGAAATCGCTAGGTGTGACGCCGCGTATGGGCTTGCGTATTCGCTTAGCGTCACAAGGCGCGGGGAAATGGCAATCAAGTGGCGGCGAAAAATCGAAATTTGGCTTATCGGCTAACCAAGTATTAACGGTGATTAATCGTTTAAAAGCCGAAGATCAGCTTGATACGTTACAGTTAGTGCATTTTCACCTAGGCTCGCAAATGGCCAATATCCGTGATGTGCGTAATGGCGTGAGTGAAGCTGCGCGTTTCTACTGTGAGTTACGTGATATTGGTGCTCAGTTAGATTATATGGATGTCGGTGGCGGCTTAGCGGTGGATTACGATGGTACTCGTAGCCAATCGCATAGCTCGATGAACTATGGTTTGGCGGAATACGCGCGCAATATCGTTGCAACGATTGGCGATATTTGTCAGTTATATAACCAACCTGAACCGACGATTATTTCAGAGTCAGGGCGTTCATTAACCGCCCACCATGCGGTATTGATCACCAATGTTATCGGAACTGAAAGTTATAAAGAAGAAGAGGTGTTTGCGCCTGAAGATGAAGCTCCAACGTTATTACACAACATGTGGCGTAACTGGGAGATCTTATCTCAAGGTACTGATGACCGCGCTTTAATTGAAATTTATAACGATACTCAAAGCGATTTAGCGGAAGCGCATAATCAATTCGCCACTGGTGTGATCAATTTGCAACATCGCGCTTGGGCTGAACAAGTGTGTTTACGTATTTGTTATGAATTGCGTAACCAGTTGAACAATAAAAACCGTTTTCATCGTCCGATTATGGATGAGTTGAACGAGCGTTTAGCGGATAAGTTTTTCGTGAACTTCTCATTGTTCCAATCTTTACCGGATGCGTGGGGGATTGATCAAGTGTTCCCTGTGATGCCTTTAACCAACTTGAACCAAGTGGAACAAACGCGCGCAGTGATGCTCGATATTACTTGTGATTCAGATGGCGTGATTGATCAATATGTGGATGGACAAGGCATTGAAACGACCTTACCCGTGCCGCGTTGGGATAAAGATACACCGTACTTGATGGGCTTCTTTTTAGTGGGTGCTTATCAAGAAATTTTAGGTGACATGCACAACTTGTTTGGTGATAGCCACTCGGTGGTGGTGAATGTGAATGATGCTGGTGAATCGGAAATTGTATCAATAAACGAAGGCGATACCGTGGAAGACATGCTGCGTTATGTTCATATCGATGTGGATGATATTCGACGTAACTACCGCGAACTGGTGGCAAACCGAGTTGATGCTTCAGAGCAAGAGAAGATTCTTGCTGAGCTTGAACAAGGGTTATCTGGATACACATATTTGGAAGATATATAACAATGAATAAGTTTGATGATCTGTTTAATAAGCCAGATTACTCACTGTACTCAAACTCAATGAGTTTTGTGCGTCGCCCAATGGTGCAAAACCCAGTTGAAGCAGATGCAGATGTTGTGGTGCTAGGGGTGCCGTTTGATATGGCAACCTCTGGCCGTTCTGGCGCGCGTATGGGGCCGGATGCGATTCGTCGCGCGTCTGTCAATTTAGCGTGGGAAAGCAAAAAGTTTCCGTGGAATTTTAACTTATTCAAACACACGAATGTAGTCGATGCGGGTGACTTGGTATTTGATTGTGGTGATGCGGAAGATTTAACTCAACGTCTTGAAGCGGCTGCGACTGAAATACTGGAGAGTGGTAAAACACTGTTGAGTTTAGGTGGCGATCATTTTGTGACACTGCCTTTACTGCGCGCTCATGCGAAAAAGTACGGAGAAATGGCGCTGATTCATTTTGATGCGCATACCGATACTTACAGCAATGGCAGTCGTTACGATCACGGCACCATGTTTTATCATGCGCCCAAAGAAGGGCTGATTTCACGTGAGCATTCCGTGCAAATTGGTATTCGTACCGAGTATAAGCAACAAGGTCACGGTTTTAATGTAATTAATGCCATGGAAGCCAATGATTTGTCTGCGAGCGAAATGGTCGAAAAAATCAAAGCCATCGTTGGTGATAAGCCTGTGTATTTGACTTTTGATATTGATTGCTTAGATCCTGCTTTCGCACCGGGTACCGGAACGCCAGTATGCGGCGGCATGACATCGGATAAAGTGCTAAAAATACTGCGTAGCTTACAAGGTGTTAATTTAGTCGGAATGGATGTAGTGGAAGTGTCACCAGCATACGATCAAAGTGATATTACGGCTTTGGCTGCGGCAACCATTGCGTTAGATTTGTTGTATTTGTGGACTCAGCAGAAGAAGCTTGTTTAATTGTAGCGAGGACGCTGGCGCTCGAGAGCCGTTTTCGGGCGCTTTGCTGATCGTATCTTGAGTAAAAGCTGCCTTCGCGAAACGAGCCACTTGGGCATAGATTCTGCTTATAATTAACAAGGATTTTCCTGACTAGGGCTAGGTTGATAGACCGACTCTGTTAACGCGATTGCTTAACGACTCGCGACACGAAGCGCTCTCGGATCACGCTTTAATCTTTCTCTTGTAACGCTTTGCCATACTAACATTACCGAGTAAACCACCTTGGTGAATATACAACAGCGGTTTGTTCGGGTTTTCAACTCGCCATTGTTGTAAGCATTGCCACATGTATGGGTCGTAGAGTAGGTCGAACTCGACACCGGTTTGTCGTTTGAGCGCTTGCCAGATTTGGTAATCCAACGAATATAGCTTACCAAACTGATGCTTTGCTTTTTCCGCTGTCGTGAGAATTACAGGATGCAGCGGCTCATGTAAACCATCAAATTGTTGAGTAAGGTACTCTTTACCGCCAACACAAGCACAAGTGATCACGTTGATATTGTGCGGCGTGAGGTGCTTGGTTAAATAGAGTGCAGTGGTTCCGGTGCCAGACGGTAGGGCAACGGTTAAGGCACTAATGGAGTGTGAGCTTTTCCAATCAATAATTTCTTGTGCTAACTGCTTGATGCCTCGTTCGGCAATCGGGCTTCTGCCACCTTCTTCGACAAATAAACATTGGTCATCTGGTTGACGGATCTGCTGAATATAATCACTAGGGTGAAGAGCAGAGGGGAGCTGTCTGACCTCAATGATTTTCGCGCCTAACTCTAATGATGCTTGATAGTTACCCACTGGGTTTTGCTTTAACCAGCTAGGGATGTGGTCGACATAAAATTCGAGTTGCCAGCCTTTGAGTTTGGCGAGTGCCGCAAGGCTGTATAGTGAATTGGCTTGAGGCGAACCATATCCGATAAGCGTCGTGACATTAGGATAATCATCTTCAAGAAGCGCCATAAACTTACGGGCTTTATTGCCTGAAAATTCAGGATGAAGCAAGTCATCTCGTTTTAAATAAAAAGGATGACCGTTGAAGGTGTGGTGGGTTATTGGTGTATTGGCTAGTTTCATTTTGACCTTTGTCATCCCGTACAACGAGCGAAGCGAGTGAAGATACGGGATCTCCTAAAGCCTAATTAAGTGCGTAATGAGTTGTAGGAGATCCTGAATCGCGTTCGTCCCTCACTTGTTCAGGATGACAGAATGTTCATATCTCGTAACTCGAACGCTGTTTCGCTCTTTCAAGCAACGAGAAGCGTAGCGCTCGAGATCCGAGTTACGCTCTACAACTACCTCGCGCGACTACCCGCAGGTTTACCTTTCGGCTTACCCTTAAAGCCTGCTGATTTACCTTGATTTGGTTTAGCTTGGCCAGCCGGTTTGCGATTCGCGCCTGCTGGTTTTTTATTGCCAGTCGTATTGTTAGCGGATGCTTTATTATTGCTGGTAGACTTACCATTTTTCTGTGGACGCTCACCACCTAAGCCCGGTTGACCTTTCGCTCCGGTATGCTTAGTCGCAAAACGGTTTGCACCATGACGGCCTGACTTACGGCGTTGTGCTGGCGTTAAGCTATCAACCGCATCCTCAGCCGGCACTAAACAGCTTGGCTTATCACCAATTAAATGCTTTTTGCCCATGCCAATTAATGCTTCACGGATCATCGGCCAGTTAGCCGGATCGTGATAACGTAATAAACCTTTGTGTAAGCGACGTTGACGCTCACCTTTCGCCACCGGCACATCTTCGCGTTGTTTGTATTTAACGCGTTTTAATGGGTTGGTTTCCGAGTAATACATCGATGTTGCATTACACATTGGCGATGGGTAGAAGTTCTGAACCTGATCGCACTCAAAGTTATTGCTCTTGAGCCATAGTGCTAAGTTGAGCATATCTTCATCTTCAGTACCCGGGTGAGCCGAGATGAAGTAAGGGATCAAATATTGTTTTTTTCCCGCTTCCGCACTGTATTTTTCAAACATTTGCTTGAAGGTGTCATAAGTGCCCATACCCGGCTTCATCATTTTATCGAGAGGGCCTTTTTCGGTATGTTCTGGCGCAATTTTTAAATAACCACCGACGTGATGGGTAACCAGCTCTTTCACGTATTCTGGTGACTCAATCGCTAAGTCATAACGAACACCTGAAGCAACCATCACTTTTTTAATTCCCGGCACTTTACGTGCAGCGCGATATAAATCAATGGTGTGTTGATGGTCGGTATTGAGCTTATTACAGATCCCCGGGAACACACACGATGGGCGACGGCAGTTGGCTTCGGCTTTCGGATCCGAACAACCTAAACGATACATGTTCGCTGTTGGGCCACCTAAGTCCGAAATGGTGCCAGTAAAGCCGGGAACTTTATCGCGAATGTCTTCCATCTCACTCAAAATAGATTCTTGCGAGCGGTTTTGAATAATACGACCTTCGTGTTCAGTGATAGAGCAGAATGAACAACCGCCAAAGCAGCCACGCATGATGTTTACCGACGTTTTGATCATGTCATAGGCTGGGATTTTCGCCTTACCATACATAGGGTGAGGGACACGTGCGTAAGGCAAACCAAATACAAAATCCATTTCTTCAGTTGCAAGTGGGATCGGTGCTTGGTTAACCCATAATTCACGGTCGCCATGCTTTTGAATTAAAGCACGGCCAGAATACGGGTTGGTCTCCAAATGCATAATACGGCTAGCATGAGCGTATAAAATTCGGTCGTTATTGAGCTTTTCAAAAGGAGGCAAACGAACCGCCGTGCTTTTAGAGTCATGGCGTGGTTTGCGATCCAATTTCGCAGGTTGTGGCTGGATCTCAATTACTTGAGCTTGAGCATTTTGCGCATCGGCCGCTTGCTGATCTTTTGATTGAGTATCACAGTTGCTTTCTACTTCATACGGATTCATTGGCACAAACACCGCTTTGCTTGGCTTTTCAATACGTGAAGAGTCAATAACAGTGTAGCCTTCTGGTACCGCTGGTAGGTTAACCGCCGTACCGCGAATGTTGGTCATTTCGCTGATCGGTTCTTGGTTGGCAAGGCGATGCGCCACTTCAACCAATGCTCGTTCGGCGTTACCAAATAATAGAATGTCGGCTTTAGCATCAAATAATACCGAACGACGCACTTTATCTGACCAATAATCATAATGGGCGATACGGCGTAAGCTGGCTTCAATGCCACCTAAAACAATCGGTGTTTCTTTGTAAGCTTCACGACAACGCTGCGAATAGACTAAAGTCGCGCGATCGGGACGTTTACCACCTTCGTTGTTTGGTGTGTAGGCGTCATCGTGACGAAGTTTTTTATCTGAGGTGTAACGGTTGATCATTGAGTCCATGTTGCCTGAGGTGATACCGAAAAACAGATTCGGTTGACCTAGCTTCATGAAGTCATTTTTATTTTCCCATTTAGGCTGCGCAATAATACCGACACGAAAGCCTTGTGCTTCCAGTAAACGGCCAATGATTGCCATACCAAAACTTGGGTGATCAACATAAGCATCACCAGTGACGATGATGACATCACAACTGTCCCAACCTAGCGCATCCATTTCTTTGCGGCTAGTCGGTAGGAAAGGTGCAGGACCAAAGCACTCCGCCCAATACTTAGGGTACTGGTCGATAGGGGTTGGTTTGCTAGAAAGTTGGATGTCGCTGTACATAAATTCACCTCAAATTTGGGATGCCAAAGTATACAGACTTCGGGCAAGATCGACTAGGATAAAAGAAACTATTTTTTATCGTATAGACCCTGTAATTATAGGGGTTTAAACCGTTAACCAAGGAGTTTTCATGTCAAAGCAAGTTGCTGTTATTTTAGCTGGATGTGGCGTTTATGATGGATCAGAAATTAACGAAGTCGTATTAACCTTGTTAGCGCTTGAAGAGCAAGGTGCTCGTTATCAATGTTTTGCCCCTAATATTGAACAAGCGCATGTATTGGATCATCTTTCTGGTGAGGAGCAAAGCCAAACCAGAAACGTGTTGCAAGAAGCGGCTCGGATTGTGCGTGGTAATGTTAAAGATATTGCAGAATTAAAAGCGGCTGATTTTGATGCCATGATCATGACCGGCGGTTTTGGTGTGGCTAAAAACTTATCGTCATTTGCTTTTAAGGGGCAAGACTTCGATATTTTGCCATGCATTAGCAAAGCGATGAAAGCGTTCCATTCAGCAGGAAAAATTGCCGGATATATGTGCATTGCTCCGGTGCTATTGCCCAAAGTATTTGAAGGGGTGAAATGTACGATTGGTAATGATGTTGATGTAGCCGGAGCGATTACCGCACTAGGTGGGCAGCATGTTGAATGTTCGGTCGATGGGATTGTTGTTGATGATCAATACAACATTGTGACGACACCTGCTTATATGCTGGCAGAAAATCTAAAACAGGCAAAATCAGGGATTGATAAATTAGTCGCGCATATTTGTTTGTAGAGTCTGTTCGAGCGTTATTAAATCTTAACAGTCATCTCGGCACCATAGCAAAACCAAGCCACTCAATATGGATTGAATAAATAGGGCATTGAGTGGCTTGTTTTATTGTGACTGAGTTTTACGGAGCGTGGATTAACCAAGATTTTTATCATTAGTTTTGATAGAGTCCACCCCCAGTTAATTATCTTGGATTCAGCCTTCATGTATTCTTTTTTATTAAATGTTATCCCGCCAATGTTATTTGGTGCTCAATGTGTTTTGTTAATGGTGTTGATCAAGGGGGATATTTGTCCAGGTCAGCGCGGTCGCATTCATAAACAACTGCCGGTGATTGGGGTCGCGTGGCTGGCGATAAGCCCGTTATTTTGGCCACTAGCTTCTGTTGGGATCTTAATTCTTGCTTTCTTTTCTCAGGTTAAAGTGAGTAAAACTCGCGATTCAGGACCGCTTTGGTTACTTAAAGTCGCCAATGGTTTTGCGTTAGCCTATAACGTATTTTTCATTCTAGGTGCAGAGCGTCCGCAAGGCTTGTTTATACTATTCGCTATGCTGTTCTTAGGTGCAGGGTTAAGCCATGTACTTCTCACTTTCGCGCGCACTCGCTTACAAGCTTTTCATCGTTTATTACCGGTCGCTGGTATTGTCGGTGCGATGCTGATTTGCTTAGCGGTTTTGTGGCAGACACAGCAATACAGCTTGAGCTATTTGCATAATACAATTTGGCCGATGGTTGGATGCTTTATGTTGATTTTGCTAGGCATTATTGCTTCAACCTGGCATATATTTACCCAGAAAACCATCACTAAAGCACAGCCAGCGATTGGCCTAGTTATGAGTCTCGCCGCCATGGTCGGTTTTGCGGGTTTACTCTTTTAAATTAACCTTGCTTCATTTGATTTATCGAGTGTTTCGTCAATAGCATTTTTGCATTGTTTTTTGCTTCATCACAGAAATTAGCCAAAACAACAACTATCCTTATATTGTGACTTTTTTGAAAGGAGCAGTTAGATGGATTTAAGTAATGTAAAACGTTGGGATAGCGTGATTCTACTTGGTATCGTCAATGAAAAACTAAGACTAGAGTGTGATAGCTTCGATGAACTGGTCACTATGTATGAAATGGACGTAGAAGATCTGGTTGGTAAGCTTGATGTGCTCGGTTATCAATATGATCCTTTGACTAATCAGTTTAAGGCGAGGTGAGTTTGCGAGTCTCGAAATCTCGTTGCTCGTGACTCGAAAAAGAACCACCCTCGAGTCACGAGATGCAAAGCGCTCGAGCAACGAGCTACGTTAAATCACTTATCTTTTTGATAAACCACCTTACGTAGTTCGAAATCTCGTTGCTCGTGACTCGAAAAAGAACCACCCTCGAGTCACGAGATGCAAAGCGCTCGAGCAACGAGCTACGTTAAATCACTTATCTTTTTGATAAACCACCTTACGTAGTTCGAAATCTCGTTGCTCGTGACTCGAAAAAGAACCACCCTCGAGTCACGAGATGCAAAGCGCTCGAGCAACGAGCTACGTTAAATCACTTATCTTTGTGATAAACCACCTTACGTAGTTCGAAATCTCGTTGCTCGTGATTCGAAAAGAACCACCCTCGAGTCACGAGAAGCAAAGCGCTCGAGCAACGAGTTACGTTAAATCATTTATCTTTGTGATGAATCAACTTCCGTAGTTCGAAATTTCGTTGCTCGTGATTCGAAAAAGAACCCCCCTCGAGTCACGAGAAGCGAAGCGCCCGAGCAACGAGCCACGCTTACACCATCTTTATCCCATCCAAATGACTTTGGCACTGCTGCTTCGCGGTGCTAAAGAACGCCTGTAAATATCGCTTCTCTTTCTCTGAATGTCTGGTGGCGGCAAATAAGCGTCGCCATAATCCTTTGCCTAATGGTTTACTGGTGATTAACCCTTGGCGTGAAAATTCACTGATTGCCCAGTTGGGTAACGCCGCCACACCTAATCCAGCCGACACCATTTGTACCAACATTAAAGTATTATCCGCTTGTTTCCATTTCGCTGGTTCAACGCCGGCAGGTTGCAGGAAATGTTTTACCACATCTAAACGCTGTTTTTGTACTGGATAGGAAAGCATCGTCGTTGCGGCTAGATCTTTGGGTTCGATGAATTCTTTCTCAGCCAATGGATGATTAGTGGCAGTGATTAAACGCATTTCAAAATCAAATAACGGTTCATAATGTACTTCAGAGCGCGGCTGAATATCGGATGTGATCACCAAGTCTAATTCACCCGCCACCAATGCAGGTAAGGGCTCAAAGCCAAAGCCTGATGAAAAATCAAGCGTGACGCTCGGCCATGCGATTTGATACTCCTTTAATGCAGGCATCAGCCACTGAAAACAAGAGTGGCATTCGATTGCCATGTGCAGACGACCATTCATATCTTCTTTTAAACTCGCGATATCATTTTCTGCTCGGGCAATTTTGGGCAGTACTTCATCGGCCACCTTTAAAATGATTGTGCCTTCTGAGGTAAATTTGATCGGGCGAGTTTTACGTAGAAATAGTTTCCCCCCAATACGAGATTCAAGATCTTTCAATTGATGGGATAACGCCGATTGGGTGAGGTGCAGGGCGGTCGCGGTCGCAGTTAATGAGCCGGTATCACGTAAGACTGACAATGTCCGTAAATGCTTTATTTCTATCATTACTCATCCTCATGATGAAAAACTTTCCCTTAGAATTACTAATAATACCAATCGTACTAATTATCTGTTCATCCTTGCTTGTTAAAATGCTTGATAACTGCGTTAAACTTTTCGTTTATGAAGAAGTTGACTGTAGAATAACTACTTATCGAAAATTTTTGCCTTGTTCTCAAGCCTTTTCCCGTCGCAATTTCTGACCACCTAATTAGCGTGATTGGTATAAAACTACTCCCTTATTGCCTTTATGTAAACGTCTAGATGGCTATTTGTCGTTATATGTTGAATTAATTTCATAATGATTGTGAATGAATAGACATTGCTCATGTTGATAGAAAGGCAGATGATTTAGCCATCTAGACGGATTTCGAATCGATAAGGTTTTGCTTCGAGATCCGAGTAACGAAAGTTTAAATTCATGAAAAGGCAGGGACAGTATGACGACACAAACCAAAACCATCACCCATATTCTCGGTTATCCACGCATTGGTGAAAAACGTGAGCTGAAATTTGCTCAAGAACAATATTGGAAAGGCGAGATTGATCAAAATGCCTTAAAAGCAGTAGGTAGTGAATTGCGTCAGCGCCATTGGAATGACCAAGCGGCGAGCGGTTTAAGTTATGTTGCGGCGGGTGATTTCGCATGGTATGACCATGTACTCACAACCAGTCTTCTTCTTGGTCATGTGCCAGCAAGACATTCGAATGGCGGTTTTCCAGACTTAGACACTTTGTTTAAAGTCGCTCGTGGCCAATCTTCAAATTCGGAGTCGTCTGCTTGTGGCTGTGGCTCCAATCATGAAGAAAGCGCAGGGGCAGCGGCATCGGATATGACGAAATGGTTTAATACCAATTATCACTATATTGTGCCGGAGTTTAGCCAAGACGACAGTTTCCAAGTGAGTTGGCCACAACTATTTGACGAAATAAACCAAGCGATTCAAGCCGGCCACAATGTGAAGCCAGTATTATTAGGGCCGCTCAGTTATTTATATTTAGGTAAAGAAGTCAATGAAGACGAAGTGGCCAATGGCTTTGATCGTTTATCACTATTGGCTCGAATCCTGCCTGCTTATCAAGCGATTCTTGCAAAATTAAAAGCGCTGGGTGTCGAGTGGGTACAAATTGATGAGCCGATTTTAAGCCTAGAGTTAGAAGATAAATGGTCGAGTGCGTTTAAACTGGCTTACCAAATCCTTCAAGGAGAAGTGAAGCTATTATTGACCACGTACTTTGATTCTGTGGAAGATAATCTCGCTAAAATTGTTGAGCTACCAGTGAATGGTTTGCATATCGATTTATCCGCATCACCTGAGCAATTAGAAGCGGTCAATAAAGCGATTCCTCAAGACTGGGTATTATCGGTTGGGGTGATTAATGGTCGTAACGTATGGCGTGCCGATCTTGAATCTTGGCTTACAAAATTGCAACCAGTCAAAGAACAGCGTGGTGAGTATTTATGGGTGGCGAGTTCTTGTTCCTTGTTGCATAGCCCAATTGATTTGGATTTGGAAACAGAGCTATCAGAAGAAGTGAAAAGCTGGTTTGCATTCGCCAAACAAAAACTCAATGAAGTGAGCTTATTAGGCGCCGCATTAGATGGCAATGGTCATGCGATTGAAGCTTGTACCAGTTATAGCCAGCCGATCAAAGCGCGTTTACATGCCGATCATGTCAATAAGCCGCAAGTGCAACAACGTATTCAATCATTAACCCAAGATTTGGTTGAGCGTAGTGCAACTTATGCAGAGCGTGCTCACCACCAAGCAGAAGTCCTTGGCTTGCCATTGTTACCGACCACGACCATAGGTTCGTTCCCCCAAACCGCCGAAATTCGTCAACAGCGTAGTGCATTTCGTGCCGGTAAACTAAATGCAGCAGATTATGAGCAGGCGTTAAAAGGTCATATTCAAGATGCAGTGAAGCGTCAGGAGGCATTGGGTTTAGACGTTTTGGTGCATGGTGAAGCTGAGCGTAATGACATGGTGGAATACTTTGCTGAGAATTTAGCGGGTTTTCAAGTCACTCGTTTTGGTTGGGTACAAAGTTATGGTTCTCGCTGCGTAAAACCGGCGATTGTGGTAGCGGATATTGAACGTGAAAAACCAATGACGGTTGATTGGTCGGTATACGCACAATCGCTTACCTCAAAGCAAATGAAAGGCATGCTGACTGGGCCTGTGACAATTTTATGCTGGACGTTCCCGCGTGAAGACATCACTCGTCAGCAAATTGCTCAACAACTGGCGTTTGCATTACGTGATGAAGTGGATGACTTACAAAAAGCCGGCATTAATATTATTCAAATCGATGAACCGGCGATCCGTGAAGGCTTACCGCTGAAAAAACGCGACCACAAAACGTATTTAGAGTGGGCGGTTGATGCGTTTAAATTGTCAGCAGCCAGTGCTAAACCTGAAACCCAGATCCATACGCACATGTGTTATAGCGAGTTTAACGAGATCATCGATTCGGTCGCCGCGCTTGATGCGGATGTGATCACCATTGAAACGTCGCGCTCAAATATGGAATTACTTAAAGCATTTGAAGAGTTTAATTATCCAAATGAAATTGGTCCGGGTGTGTATGACATTCACTCACCAAATATTCCGACGCAAGAGTGGATTATTGGTTTGCTGGAAACGGCGGCGAAAAAAATTCCAGTTGAGCGTTTATGGGTAAATCCAGATTGTGGTCTGAAAACCCGTAACTGGGCAGAAACCGAAGCGTCGTTGCATAATATGGTTGAAGCGGCGAAAACACTACGTAAGCAATTTCAATTATAAGTTATCAATTAAATATTGAACGCAATTAAAGCCAGCCATTGTGCTGGCTTTTTCTTGGTTTCTCGCTTGGCGAAAAGGGATTGGTGGGTTATTGGGTCACACAAATAACATTGAAATAGGATTCTGGGCTGTGTGCCTTGGTGATGATTTGATTTTGAATTCGAGTGACGGTTTGATTTGGAGCCAGCCAAAATTGTGATTTAACCGCATATTTCATTACAAAGTTCATGTTGGACAACATGTAATTATAATCTCTCGCATTGGCAATTTTACTGTTGGACTCATGGCATACCGCTTGAGCTTGCTGAAAGGTAAAGCTTCCAATATAGGTCTTATTATAGTGCGTCGTTTTACCTTGATAATTTTCATCATAAATCGGTAATAGCGCGGTTGATCCTCCCAGCGAAAAAATTGGGACCATATCGGGCATGACGATGGTGATGGATGAATCGGGCGTTGCTGTACCATTTTCATCTATCGATGATAACGAAATAGTTTCCGGGCTTTGGGATTGGGTATATAACTTGATGAGTGCATCGCGATAGCCTCGGCGTTTCAGTTCAGAAAGTGCTTGTTGGGCACCATCAAGGGTGTTGACGGGGCCAATTAATAGGCGGTATCCATGGTTGAAAGGTTGGGCTGCAATTGGAAGCGTAAACTGACTTTGTATATCGCCTTTGATCTTTAAATAGGATTGAAAGCTAGAAGCAAACAAGTATTGAACAAAATAGTCAGTAGAGGGGGAAATGCTTTCGAGAGCATTAGCATTGTACGGCGTTAAAACACAATCTTCGCTAATTAGGTATTCATTACCGATGGTCGATTGAATGATTTTGCATGCTTGAGAATTTGATGAAATTGATAATAATAAGACAGCAAAGCAATATTTAAACACAGGCAAACTCCATTTCGACTCACTCCTTCCGTTAATCGATCATATAGCACAAGTCTATATCCAAGTTACGCCAATAGGTGAATTTCAGTAAGAACCAAATAAGATTTAAGTTAGGAAAATTGAAGACAACCACCATTTTGCTATTTTGAGTTCAATTTAACATACATAAAAACGAGATTGCTTGAGTAAATAGAGCGCTCATAAAAATGGTGATTCAAGATTAAATAAACGGATTTACTCAAATCTATTAGTTGACCCAGTCACGTAATGTGTAAGTCAGCGTATGTTGGTCATTTGATAAGGTTAGTGTGTCTTTTCCTAGATCAATTTTGCTCCATACGGATAGTGTGCTAGCGACGGCACGTTCAGTATTCATCGCTTCGCCTTGACACATTTTCATGGTCATCGCCATTTTCTCTATACGGAACTGACCCGTTTTAGGATTGATTTCTGCTTGGCCGTGGAAGCCATTGCAACCTGCGTTGCCGTTAGCGTTCATTGCTTCTCCAATTTCTAGATCAGCTTGAGAACCATTCGGTGCTTTTGCTACTTCTTTGCCATCAACTTCACTGAGTACCCAATGGTGATGCTGTAAATCGGCAGGTGTTACAAAATCCGCTTTATCTGTTGAAGAACAAGCAGCAAGTAGAACAGGAATACTTAATGCTGTGAGCAGCTTTTTCATCGGTTTCTCCATATCGGTGGACTATGCTTTATCAATAATGAAAGTAAAAGCGATAGGTGTTATTTATATTTTTATAGATTAGCAAATTATTGCCGGATAATCATTAGACGCCAAAGGGTTAAAAAAGTTTGAATGTTTACATTTATTGACAAAGTGATTAATTTATTACAAGAGTGTAACGGTCAAGTTACCAGCATAGAATGAATATCTTTAAGGGTGTGAAGGAGGGCACATGGAACAATTAGAGTTTTTTTCAGTGCCCAGTCCGTGTGTTGGGGTTTGCACAGTAGACGATAAAGGGTATTGCCAAGGTTGTATGAGAAAGCGAGAAGAGCGTTTCAATTGGCTTAACTTTAGTCCTGCGCAACAAAGGCACATCATCAAGTTATGTAAGCAACGCTATTACCGTAAACGCTTAGCGCAACGTAATGCGATTCCGGTTGTAAATGTCGAAGATGACGCGGATTTGCCTCCTCAAGGAAACTTATTTTAAACCGATGATTCACAAGGAATGTATGAATAAGATTGTATTAGTGACTGGTGGGAGTCGAGGCATTGGCGCGGCCACATCAAGATTATTAGGCCTGCAAGGTTATTGGGTTTGTGTGAATTATCGTCAAGACCGTGCTAGTGCAGAGAAAGTGGTTACAGATATTGAGGCTCAAGGTGGACGAGCTTTAGCGGTTCAAGCGGATGTTGCAATAGAAGAACAAGTCAAATCGATGTTTGATGTGATCACGAAAACTTTCGGTAGTGTGACTCACCTAGTTAATAATGCCGGCATTCTATTTACGCAATCAAGATTATCAGACATCAGTGTCGAGCGTTTTAATCAAGTATTACAAACCAATATGATCGGTTGTTTCTTATGTTGTAAAGAGGCGCTTAAAAGCATGCCGGAATCCGGCGCGATTGTGAATGTGTCTTCTGCCGCATCTAGAACAGGAGCACCGAATGAATACATTGATTATGCGGCTTCAAAAGGCGCGATGGACAGTTTGACTAAAGGGCTATCTATGGAACTGGCCGCGCAAGGAATTAGAGTTAATGGTGTGCGACCGGGTTTCATTGATACCGAAATGCATAAAGATGGTGGAGAGCCGAATCGAGTTAAGCGACTAGCAAGTAAAATTCCACTACAACGTGGGGGTACGCCAGAAGAAGTCGCACAATCTATTGCTTGGTTATTATCTGACGAGGCTTCATTTGTGACCGGGAGCTTTATTGATATTGCTGGTGGTGTCTAAAATGCGACGTCACTGATCTGGTTAAAGCCTAATGAAAAGTGACGCCACAAGCGTAATGCGGGTGAATCGGTCACTCAAAATCACCTTTACACATATCGATTGCACCATATAAATCATCGTGACTTAAGCGCTTTTTATCTAAACGACTTTTGGTTTCCGCGCCAAGAGCCTGTAGTTTTTTACGGTTATCTGCGGTTTGGCGTAGCCCCGCATGACGCAAACAGCTATTTAGCTCATGATCTTCACTAAAGTTGACGTATTTACTATCTATCGATGCCATAAGAAACTCCTTATTTAATGGGGGAGAGCGTTTTACGCTTTAAGGAGTATAGAATCTAAATTTGAAGTGGATCGAAAAAATTGATGTTATCGCTTGATGGATGATTTTAGTTCTGCAGGAAGGTGGTGAAGCTGTTGGTAAAAGCTAGAAAGGTGAAAGCCCGAAAGTTGGTAGCAATCGGGCTTTCTAATTTTTATTGAGTATCGAGTGGTAAATTCGAAATCAATGGTATGCAAAAGGTGGATTCATCGAATCAAAGACTGGTAGGTCTTAAACGCGGATGAAGTCCATGTGCTCAACTTTAGGCTTGAACGCGTGACGTTGAACGTCTTGCGGCTTAACCTTAACTTCTTTGCCGTCGATCACAAGAACGATACCTTCGTAAAACTCAGGCTTGTCCATTTGGTTGATCACGTCAGAGTGAATTAGAGCGATAGAGATAGGCGCAGCTTCTCCACCATAAACGATTGCTGGGAATTGGCCAGCGTGACGTAGGCGGCGGCTCGCACCCTTACCTAGTTCAGTACGTACTACTGCTTCAAATTTCATAGTATTTACTCTCAAATTAGTAAATTAAAAGATGTTTAATCACGTAGCGACCTAGTGATTAAGCGTTGCTCCAAGCTAATGTAAAATAATTAAGCGTTGAAACGAGCGCGGATACTATCATTCAAATGGCACCAGAGCAATAGAAAGCCACTGAATTATAGTGAAATTAGACACTCTCTCTTAGCGATATTTTAAAGCCTAAATCAATGGTTGGTCTTGTCACAGGGTGGCCTTCTAATCGTTGCAGTATTTGTGTGGCTGAAACGATCCCCATTTGTTCCCGAGGCGTTATCACCGTCGCCAGTCTAGGCACCATAATGTTGGATAAATCATGGCCATGAAAACCTGCAATACCGATGTCTTGTGGGACTCGAATGCCAAGGCGTTGGCATTCGTAGATTGCCCCAACGGCTAAATCATCATTGGTACAAAATATGCCATTTGCCTGAGGGTGTTCGCTACGCATTTTGTGTAATAGGTCAGCGCCTAAAGTAAAAGAAGATGCATTGGTTGTTTGCAGGCTAATTGGCGTTAAACCATGTTCACGCATCGCTTCTTCATAACCGGCTAATTTCAATTTGGTTCGAACGTCTAATCGAGCGGCAAAGTATACGATCTGATCATGTCCTTTTTCGATCATTGATGTGGTCATGGCTTTGGCGGCGGCATGGTTATCAAAGCCAACCGCTTGTTCAATCGGTTTTGAAACTGAGTCCATGATTTCAATGACCGGAATACCCGCGGTTTTCAGCATCTTTCTGGTACGTTCACTATGATGATTTTCCGATAATATGAGTGCATCGACATTATAAGAAAGCAACATTTCGATGCTTTTTTCTTCTTGCTGTTCACTGTAACTATAGTGAGCCAACATCAACTGATAGCCTGCGGGTTCGGTGACGCTTTCGATACCGCGAATGATTTCCGCAAACACTTGGTTGGTTAAAGAGGGAACTAAAACGCCAATCGAGCGACTTTTCGCATTAGAAAGAATATCGGGGGCACGGTTTGGTATGTAGCCAAGTTCGTCCACGGCTAATTGGATTTTTTCGCGTAATGCATCGGAGACGTTGTTAGGATCTCGTAGGCAGCGACTTACTGTCATTTTTGTCACACCAACAAGGTTAGCAATATCTTGGAGTGTTGGCCGTTTATTTTTCGGTGCCATATAATTCTCGATTACTTCCAGTCCAGTCAGTGATATATCGTGTGAAAGAGGGGGACTTTCACACGATATCAAAGTTTAACGTTTTACTTCAATTCTTGGGGATTGACTCCATTCTACATGGTATTTATCTGATTCAGGTTGATCGATTCGAGAATAAGTATGTGAACCAAAAAAGTCTCGTTGCGCTTGCAATAAATTAGCTGGTAACGTCTCGCATCTTATGGAATCAAAATAGCTTAATGCAGAGCTTATCCCAGGCATTGGGATCCCATGTAGACTGGAATTCGACACGGTTTTTCGCCAGTTTAATTGTCGATTTTCTAGTTGATGAGCAAAGCGTTCTGCGAACAATAAATTGTCTAACCTAGGTGTATGTTGATAGGCGTTGGCAATGTCTTGTAGGAAGGTTGCTCTGATAATGCAGCCAGCTCGCCAGCCTTTAGCTATATCCACAAAATTGAGTTGCCAGTTTTGTTGCTCAGAGGTGGCTTTCATTAAATCAAATCCTTGAGCATAAGCGCATAATTTGGCGCAATATAACGCATCATGAAGCTCATTGATGACCGCTGGTAGGTCGGTTTTATCGATAGGTTGCGTCTTCGCTTTCAAGCATTGAGCGCCAATCAGACGTCGTGACTTTAAGCTACTTAATGAACGGGCGTATACCGATTGGGCAATCGTCGGAGTTGGGCAGCCAATTTCTAGGCTATTGATCGCCGTCCAGGTTCCAGTGCCTTTTTGTCCTGCGCTATCTAGGATCACATCGACCAGTGGTTTATTGGTGGAAAAATCTTGCTGTTTTAAAATATCTGCTGTGATTTCAATTAAATAGCTATTGAGTACCCCTTGATTCCATTGCGTGAAAATGTCGCCAATCTCATGGGGCGTGAGCTCAATAGCATCGCGTAAATAATGGTAAACCTCGCAAATTAACTGCATGTCGGCATACTCAATTCCGTTATGCACCATTTTAACGAAGTGGCCAGAGCCACTTGGGCCAGTATAGGTCGCGCAAGGTTCACCGTCGTGAAGAGGAGGAACGGGCACACCATGAGAATCGACTTTTGCAGCAATGGCATTCCACATAGGTTTAATCGATTGCCATGCTTGTGCTGATCCGCTTGCCATTAATGCTGGGCCAAAACGCGCGCCTTGCTCACCACCTGAAACAGCCGTACTGAAAAACTGCAATTTCCCTTGATATTTTGTTTCACGCGCAATGGTGTCTGTCCATAAGCTATTGCCAGTATCAATCACAATATCTTGAGGCTCTAATCCCGCTTTTAGCAAATCATCGATAACGTGTTCTACGACGTTGCCTGCCGGAATGGATAAAGCAATCACACGTGGTGACTCAAGGGCGTTGAGTAATGTCGATAATTCATCGCATGCGATAAAAGTCCCCTTATTGAGCTGTTGGGCTTCTTGGGATGTTGCGGATAAATGTTGTTTATTAATATCAAAACCGGCGACATTAAATTGGTTATCTAGTAGGTTCAAGGTGAGGCTTTTTCCCATCACACCAAGCCCGATCATGGCAATATGGCAAGGGGGGGTAGAGTGTGTATTCGGCATAAGCGTTCCTTGATTTTGATGTAATTTCTCTTGGATGTTGAGTAAAACGGTTTCTACAGGTGGTTTTATATCAATGAAGATAGCCTCACTTGGAAGAGGCTCAACAAGCGCATCAAACTGACTTTCTAACATGGATTTGCCATTAAACCAGTGATTGGCCCTTTTTTGATGACGTTGCCAAATCGTTTCAAACTCGCCTTGTAAGTAAATGAAGGTGAGGTCTTCATTGTTGGTACGTAGAATATCTCTGTATTCCGGTTTTAACGCGGAACAAGCAATCACCGCCGATTCATTATCAATGAAGAGTTGGTTAAGTGTGTGTAACCAATCAACGCGGTCGTCATCCGTTAAGGGGATCCCTTGGCGCATTTTGTCGACATTGCTTTGCGGGTGAAAATCATCGCCGTCGAAAAAAGGGTAATTTAAGTGTTGTGCAAGTAAGTGACCAATGTGGCTTTTCCCACAGCCGGAAACGCCCATCACTACTATCTTTTTATTGTTCATAATACTGCCTTAGCTAAGCCTTAGAATACTAAGGCCAGCGTGATAATTGTGATTAATTTACTGCCACCATAGGGCGAGTTGAGGGAAGATAATAACCAAAGCCAATGCCACAATTTGCAATCCGATAAATGGCAGCAAAGATGAGAATATTTCACCTAAGCTAATATCTTTCGGTGCGACGGATTTGAGATAAAAGGCAGCAGGGCCAAATGGTGGCGATAAGAATGACACTTGCATATTGAGGCAGAACACCACGCCAAACCAAATAGGATCAAAACCAAGGTTGATGATGATGGGTACAAAAATTGGCATAGTTAATAGCGCGACACCCACCCAATCTAAGAACATACCTAAAACCAGCAAGATCACCATCATGATTAATAGCGTGCCCATGGCATGACCACCACTTAAAGCCAGAATGGTTTGTTCAACAAAATCAATGCCGCCCATTAGGTTATAAACCCCAACTAAAGCGGTGGCGCCAATACCAATCCAAATGATCATGCCGCAAGTACGCATGGTGGCGATGGCACTTTCTTTGAGCATGGTCCAATTCATTTCTTTGCGAATGATCGCACTCACCATGATGCCCACAACACCTAAAGCCGATGCTTCGGTAACCGAGGCAACGCCGGTGTAAATACTGCCTAGTACAACCGCAACGGACAAGATTGGAAAGAATAACGCTTTAAAATAACTCGGGCGATTTAATGCATCTTCTGCTAATTCTTCTTTGGTTGGAAGCGGCGCTAAACTTGGGTTTAAAAAGCTGCGAATCAGTACATAAGCGATGTATAACAACGCCAGAATGAGAGCAGGAACAAAAGAAGCTTTGAATAGATCACCAATAGAAACACTCGCGGTTAAACCATAAATGATCAATACGATACTTGGGGGAAGCATAGTACCTAATGCACCGCCGGCGCAGGTGGTACCAATCGCCAGTTTTCGGTCATAACCTAAGCGCAGCATTTGTGGTAGTGCAAGAATACCGAGTAACACGGTTTCACCACCAATAACGCCTGACATAGAAGCAAGTAGCACGGCAACTAATAGCGTTTGTACGGCCACACCACCACGAACGTTACGCCCAACCGATTTCATTGCATCAAATAAATCACGTGCAATGCCGGAGCGATCAAGAAGGGCGGCCATTAAGACAAACATAGGGACCGCAAGGAATATATAGCCGTCAACAAAGCTAAACATGCGACTAGAGATCAGGGGAAGGGCGTCTACACCGAACCAACCTAAAGTAAAGAACAAAGCAACAAAGCCGGTAACAAAAGCCAGTTGCATACCGGTTAGCAATAAACCGATCATCATCACCAGCATGAGTAAGCTGGCGTAGCCAATTCCAATAGCAGATAAATCAAACATCTTTACCGCTCCTTAATGCTTTGATTTCATGGATGATATGAAGAATAAATTGCAGCGATAAAATGCAAAAAATAACGAAAATTAGTGCCTTTAATAAAGCTGGGTAAGGCGGATTGAAATAAGAACCGGAGGTTTCAAGGCGAAATTCGCCCCAAGGGGTATACCAAGCGGTTGTTGTCATGATGTAGGAAGCCCATGCCATCATCAGAGAAAAAGCCAGGCCGACAATATGGTGTACCATATTCAATGCGCGGCGCGTTTTGGCGGATACAGCGTCATAAATCAACACCACCCTTACGTGTTTATCGGTTGCAAACGCATAGATACCGCCGATCACAAATAAGCTACCGCCAACAAAAGAAGCGGTTTCGTGTACCCAGGTAGTTGGGGCATCAAACACATAACGCATTAACACTTCATAAAAAGAAATAAACACGGTCAAAATGAAAAGCAGACTAAGGGCATGGCTGATCTTAATTATCCAAGCATCAAGACGATTTTTAGGCGCATCTTCAGCCTCTGGCGGCGTTGGGACATCCTTCATAACACAACCTATTTAAACAAACAAAAGAGAGTAATGAGGGCGAAGAATGTCGCCCTCAGGTAGTAAACGTCGAAAAACTACAGTAAACCGTTTTCTTCTAGATATTTGGTTACAGAGTCATAGACTTTCTGAGCATTTGGAGAACGTTCGGCAAATACTTTCCATTGTGTTTTAGCAATTGCGCGGAATTTTTTACGTTCTTCAGCAGACCAGTTGTGAATGGTGATATTAGGATCTTTTTCCGCTTTTGCGACCGCAGCTTGGTCGGCAATACGAAGTTCGGTTGTCATATCGTTAGCAAAGTCACGCACCGATACGGTTAGGATTTCTTGTAGATCCGGAGTCATTTTGTCCCATTTCTTCTGGCTAATTGAGACATCAATTAATGGTAGAGAATGGAAACCTGGTTGAACTGGGTGAGGGGCAATATCGTTCATGCCAGCTTTTTGGTTCGTTGAAAATACCGTGTAGTCAGCGGCATCAATAACACCTTTACTTAAGCCTGTAAAAACTTCAGAACCCGGTAAGTTAACGGGTGTTGCTCCAGCGGCTGCGAACACTTGTTGCACCAAACCTTCTGGCGCGCGAATTTTCAAACCTTTCAGATCGGCTACGCCATCAAGTGGTACTTTCGATACCAAAGACTCAACGCCAGTTGTCGAACCACCGATGAACTTCACACCATAAGGTTTATAAAGCTCGGTCATCAATTCATAACCACCGCCGTAATTGATGTATTGAAGTAATTGGCCAGTGTTTGACCACGCTCCAACCATATTACCAATCAGGCCAAAAGCGGGATCTTTACCTGAAAAGTATTCGGTCGCAGTCAGTTGTCCATCAAGAATACCTTGACGGATGGCGTCTAAAGTTTCGGTATTTTTAACCACACTGCCAACCGGAAGCAGGGAGATTTTGATGCGGCCATTCGACATGGTTTCAACACTTTTGGCCCATTTTTGTTGGACTTGAAAGTTTTTATCGCCCGATGGATCGGAGGATTGAATTTTAAGGTTAAAGTCAGCGGCTAAAACAGAGGTGGAAAATATTCCAGCTAAAGCGGCAGTAAGCAAAGTGCGTGTCAGTTTCATTTTATCGTCCTTTTGATTGCACATAGAGGCATTACGTATTGGCGTATAAGTTCCGATTATAAGAATAATGTTACCGGTAACTTGTAATGAAAATGTTACCGGTAACTATTGGTCTGTGCTATTAACTGGATCACAAAAAACGATCTGCTGAATGATTTAATGAAAAGAGAGAGCAATAGCGTTAGTGTTCTCCGTTGGCGCTAGAAATAATATTTGGAAAAGCCACCAAGAATAAAAGGAAATGGCACGAAACGATGTAATGCATGTAATGAAAGGCGTGTTAACTCAGTTCATCCGAAAATATCTTATCGCGGATTTTCCAGAATCGACCGGATTTTCTCGCAATAATAAATAATGGTAAGCGGAAGCGATGTTGGTTGTTGGCCACTTTGGTTGGTGAGCTTTCTTCAAATGGACGGTGTCTGTCGGCAAGGTGAGGGCGGACAAACTGCTCGGCAAAATTTTGTTTTTGTTTTTTAGTACTTAACGACCAAAATTCGTGGACTAAAGCATGAGGTTGATCATCATTGCTTTCCCCAGAATAGGTGACTTTTAACTGAGATTTACCATCTTGAGTTTTATGAACATTGAGCTGCATATCTTTGCATTCAAACACCAGCGCGTCTTTGAGGTTTAATGCATCTCGCAGTTTTTTGTCTGGGTCGACCAACGTTGCATCACATTGATGACAGATACGTGCGGCAATATCATTATCTGCGCCACATTCAGAACAATACTTCGCTTTAAATCGGTAGCCACAATGTTCACGTTCCCCTGTGGGTTTGTCATCGTCGTCTAATACTTCAAAGTACCCTTGGCAGCGGCGTCCATAATGTTCAATCAGCATGCCGTTGTTATCCAGTTTGCCCCAGAAGGTATTGTTAAATCCACAAGCCGGACAAGGTATCGTGACGGCGTCACTAGTTGGGTCGGGTTTCGTTTCTCCGACTTCTGGTTGATACAAATCGTAATTATTGCCAGCATAATCGAGTACCAAACATTCGGTTTTATTTTCCGCTAAACGTAACCCACGGCCGATGATCTGTTGATATAAACTCACGGATTCTGTCGGGCGAAGAATTGCGATGAGATCCACATGAGGGGCGTCAAACCCAGTCGTTAATACCGATACGTTGACTAAAAACTTAATCTGTTTGGCTTTGAACTGATTGATGATGCGGTCGCGTTCGACTTGATGAGTATCACCGATAACCAGTGCCGATTGTTCCGCAGGTAATAAGGTTAAAATTTCTTGTGCATGACGAACGGTGGCCGCAAAGATCATGATGCCTTGCTTGTCTTTCGCCAGTTCAATAATTTGCTCAATGATTTGTGGCGTGGCGCGTTTAGATTGCTCAATCACTAAGTCGAGATCGGCTTCTTTATAACGGCCCGCCAATGCCGGTTTTAAATGAGAGAAGTCATAGCTCAGTACCGGGGCATCAATCATTCTGGCAGGAGTTAAAAAACCTTCATCGAGTAAATATTGGATTGGCAATTCAAAGATACAGTCGCGGAAGAAGCGTGGCTCAGGTGATTTCACTTGGCCGGTTTTGCCCCGTACTTGATATTGATAAATCCAGCCCATTCCTAGGCGGTAAGGGGTGGCCGTTAAGCCTAGAATTTTAATGCCAGGATTCACGCTTTGTAGATGTGAAATGACTTTGCGGTAGCTACTTTTAGGGTTATCAGGAACGCGATGGCACTCATCAATCACCAACAACGAGAATTGATTGGCAAACGCATCTAAATTTCTAACAACCGATTGCACCGAAGCAAAAACCACTTGTTCATCGGTTTCTTTTCGGCCGAGCCCCGCTGAGAAAATCGCGCCTTTTAACGGTCTATCATCCGTCGAGTAGCTTTCGTATTTCGCATGATTTTGTTCAACCAACTCTTTTACGTGAGTCAGCATTAATACTCGGCCTTTGGCAAGACGAGCCAGCTCTGCGATCACTAAGCTTTTTCCCGCACCAGTGGGTAACACTATCACGGCAGGATCGCTGTTACTGCGAAAATAATGAATAACCGCTTTTACGGAGTCAGCTTGGTATGGGCGAAGTTTGAACATGAGGTAATTAAGTAAAAAAAGACCGGCTCAGAGTACTGATAATTTTAAGGGATTGCTAGAGGCGCTAACAAAGAAAGCCCACTGAATGTCGATTTCAGTGGGCTTGACGAGTGATCACTTAGGTATTATTTCAGAGTAGTGGCATCGGAAACACCAGAAAGAGCATTGTCGGTTAAGAAGTCAATTAACTCAGTTTGCATCTCGGTATGTTGAGTGATGTCACTATAATCACTCGCAGGAGCAATAACCGTTGAATGGCTTGCACCGCTATTAAATTGCACCCAATTACGAGCACCATCTACGACGGTGTTACTTGCATTGGTCGGCGTTAAACCCAGAGCTAAAGCTAATGGCTCGGTACCTGCAAAGGTATTCGCCACTTTATTTGGTACGACTTTATCACCGTCAACTTCACTGACATACACAGGAAGAGCAGGGTCGATATAACTCGCAGTATTGACTGGATCGACCGTATCCAGAATTGTTTGAGCAGCAAAAGAGAATGCAGCAATATTTTCCGCACCAACATTGCTGACAATACTTGGACCAAATGTTTGTGAATTAATGAGCAAAGGTGCAATTTGACTACCTGCGTTAGCAAAAGCGCCTGAGCTAAATGCAAACAGTTGATCTGCATTTGCGTTACCTAATGTTTCATTGGCTGCTGCAACAGCAGAAACCCCAACAATACCACCCAGTGAATGGCCAAAGAATCGAGGAAGCTGAGTAAAGTTCACTTTCGCAAACTCGGCAAAAGCAGGAGAGGCCGCTAAGCTAGGTTCAGCTTGCAGTGTTTTTGCTGTCACAGATAATGCAGCGCGTAGACCAATAATATCTAAGATACTTTCTCTAACATTGTCGCGTGCAACCGGTAAGTAAGATAAATTGATATAGGCCGTTGGGTCTATATTGGCAGAACGTGTACCATCGAGAGAGCGTTCACCATGTAACGGCTGATCGATCGCAATGACGGAGATACCACTGGCTACCATGTTGGCCGCGAAAGCATAAGCATTTTCTTTGGCTGAAGTAATACCGTGCTGGTACACCACAATTGGTGTAGAACCTATTGATGCTCCTTTTGGTGTGAACAAAATAAAGGGCACTTTTTCTAGCGATTTAATTTTTGGTACAGGGCTATATTGAGTAATAATACGTTGACTATCTAAAGCGTTGCCAGCGGCATCTTTTAGTTTAAGCCCAATCAGTTTTAGTTGCTCACTAGAGTCAGATAATTTACTTGGATCAATACCTTTTTCAACCAACTGTTGCATGATGTTGCTTGCATCCGCGCCCTCAAGAGCATGCTTAATAATGGCAAGGCTTGGCATTCCAGACTCAAAAGGGGTCTTGTTCCAGTTATCACCTTTTTCAAGGAAATATGGCAAATTGACGATACCTTTAGAGACGGTAACCGCGGCGGCGGAAAGTTGAGAATTTAATGCTACTTTTAATGCGTCACTATTCTCGCCGCCAATGTAAGTGGTAAAGTTTTCATCCGCATCTAGCATTGCGGCAAAGTCACCACTACTTGCAATGCTCATGGTATATGCACTGCTGAGATCAACATCATTCGGGTTCGCTTCGCCTTTCCAAATCGCACCAATACCATCACCTCCTGCGAGTTTAGAGGCTAGACCTTGAGCCACTGCAGCCTTGGTTGCGTATAAGGTGTCACCAATTGATTGGGTCGTAAACCAAGTAGAATAGACAATGCTCTTTGGATCAATTCCGGCTTGAGAGAAAATACCTTCGACGCCTTTAATCACTTGCTGAAGAGAACTAAGATCACCAGTTTCAAAAGTATTGGTGTTGGTTTTCAGCGCTGCATATGACGATGACATGCCAACTGGATCACCGTCTTTATCTGTTATCTGATTGGTAAGGGCAATGATGTAATTGCTCTTTTCATCCAAAGGTTTGGTCGGAATGATATTGACACTATTGGCTTGAGTGACGATTTGAAAGTCAGTGCCTTGGGTGAGTACGGCTTTGACTTTTGGTGAACCCGTTAAGCTGTCTGTTAGTTCAATAATTGCCACACCGGAATTCAGGACTGCTGAATTAAAGCCCACACCTTTAAAAGGAATGGAAATTGGTTGAGAGGTTGACCAACCATCCATTTGGCTTAATGCTGCTTTAGGGTTGCTTAAAGCATCATCCCCACCAGTAGGGATTTCTAGCGTGCCATCGACTTTATTCATCAAGATAAAGGTGGGAAGAGGGACGTTTTGGTCTTTTCCCTGCAATGTGAAGTCAACCTTTGTACTTTGTGCTAACGAGTCATTGATATAAGACTCAAACTGGTTACTTGAATCCGTACCTGTGCTGCTTTTTTCATCGCCACATGCGGTGACAAGTAACATCGCCGAGCAAAGGGCGGTTAATTTAAAGTATTTATTCATAGTATTGTCCCTTTACTACTGATTAAAACGAGTAATTGACTTGTAAAGACGTGATATAAGCCGGGCCTTCAGAGCGGAAGTGGCTTGTATTACCGGTTGTTGGACTAGTTTCTTCAAAACGGCCATCTTTACTATCGATATACGCAAAGCCTGCGTCGAAGGAAAGATCGGGAGTCCAAAAGTAAGTTAAGCCAGCGGTATACCAATAACGATCGCTATCAGGAATACTTAAAGTTGGCGAGCCGGCTTGCTCATCATAAGCAAAGCCTGCGCGTAAGATCCAACTGTCATTTGGTTGGAAGCTGGTACCGATTGCCCAGCGTTGATTATCTTCGTAATGTTCCACTTTATTGAAACATACACCGCCATTACAGTTATTACTTGTTGCTTCAAGCTGTTGGAATTTGCTCCAATTAGTCCACTGCCAACTGTAGTGAACGGCCCATTGACGTGTTAGTTGGTGGAAACCTGCGAGTTCAACAATATCAGGGAGTTCAATATCTAGATCCGCATCTGTTTTACCTGGGCTTCCCGCCGTTAATACTTGTCCGGTATAGTCTTTAAACGTGCCATCTTTAAATTTTAATTTGGTCGAGGAACGGTAAGAGGCACCGAATCGGTTATTTTCATTAATTTCAAATAAAGCGCCGACATTCCAGTTATAACTAAAAGTATCACCTTTCATGGAAATCAGAGGGTCAGAGCTGCTTTGACCAAAAATAGGGCCAACAGCACCTAAGCTGCGTTTAAGTTCAGCTTGGGCATATACTAAACTGACACCGGCACCAACACTAAAATGATCATTGATTTTGTAGGCAATATTAGGGTTTACATTAAAAGAAATTAAAGAGGTTTTACCTGCCATATCACCTGCGGCAATGTCGGTTGGATAATCGGTTGTTACTCCGTATGAAGTAAACATGCCTATCCCCCAAGCCCATTGTTCATTAATTGGGCTTGCGTAATAAAATGCAGGAACCACTTGTAGTGGAGCAATATCGTTCGATCCCTGATTTGTACTTTCGTCGTAGACATCGATTTCGGGATCGATAATTGAAACTGCGCCAGAAAATTGTGCTTTATCAAAATGGGTCATGATGGCTGGGTTAGCTGATATTTCACTTGCATTATCCCCAATGACACCGTCGCCTGAAAATGCACGACCTAAACCAGAGGCGGAATGTTCTACAACTTGGAAACCAGCAGCATGAACTTGAGAAGCTAGAGCAATCGAAATTGCTAATAGCGAATATTGTGTTTTTTTCATTGTCATCCCTTACACATTAATTATTTTATTGTGCCTCATCGGCTTGGTCCGATGTGTTGTTAATAGTTTTATTACTTAATGTGATTTATTGGTAACATTAATTGCGAAAAATGCTACAAGGTTAATATTTTTGCAATTTATCTTATTTCTTACGATAAATCAGGTATGACCAGTATAACTTGTTGATAATATTTGAATTTTATTTTTGTTTATTTTTTAAGCAAAAAATGAAGGGTTGATGTGTTGATACTAAAGTCTAATGTGGTGCTAACTTTTTGATTTAATTTTAGACTAAGGTCGAGGGGGTTAATTTATTTCGTGAATAATGTTTTATGATTTTTGGGGTATAAAACAAACAAAAAAGCGTTGGAAATTTAATTGTGACAAGATACTACAAAAGTCTAAAAATAAACCAATAATAATATTATCAGTACGGTTGCTCGTTATTTAAACAGTTTTCACTTTGTTTATTGATTCCATTTCTGATGCTCTCATTGCTTTGTTTCATTCCTTTTCTCTTTTTATCAAATAACCAATCAAATTTGTGAAATAGCTCAACTAATGGAGGAAATATCTCTATAATGAGCTTTCATGCTGGAGTTCAGGATGGTTAGTTTTTCGCGGTAAAATTTTCACGAAAAAGAAACTGCCCTAGTATTTGGCCAACATTTATGTGTGCTGACTCAGTCAAATAATTTGCAGTCAGACTAGAGGTATTCATGCGTTTAGATAAGTTTTTATGTGAAACATTAGGAGTGACTCGTCGAGAGGCGACTATTTTACTGCGCCGTGGTGAAGTGACTGTGGATGGAAATACGGTCAAAGTGGCATCAATCAAGGTAGGGGAAGAGTCTCGTGTTGAATGGCAAGAACGTCATTTACCGATGCCAGGTCCTCGCTATTTTATGCTGTTTAAGCCGGATGGCTTTGTTTGCTCACATGAAGACAGTAATAACCCGACGGCTTTTACTTTATTAGATGAAGTGAATATGGATAAACTCCACTTCGCTGGACGTTTAGATGTTGATACTACCGGTCTTGTTTTGATCACCGATGATGGTCAATGGTCGCATCGTATTACGTCACCAAAACACAAGTGTGAGAAAACTTATCGCGTATGGTTAGAAGATGCGATTGGGGATGACTATGCTCAACAGTTGGCGGAAGGTATTCAATTAAGAAGTGAAAAAGAGTTAACGCTACCGGCGAAAATGGAAGTTGTCGATTTTTCTCAAAATGAATTACTGCTGACCATTTCTGAAGGTAAATACCACCAAGTAAAACGTATGTTTGCTGCTTTAGGTAATAAAGTCGAGCAACTTCATCGTGAATCAATTGGAACGATTGTTCTTGATGAGGCGCTTGAACCTGGTGAATACCGAGCTTTAACCGCTGAAGAGATCGCATCTATTTCATAAGTTGATGCACTATTAAAGGCTTGCTTTTTCTATAAAGTGAGCCTTCTATCCCGCTTAATGTTATTCATTTAATAATTTCTATAGTTCGATAAACAGTCATTTTATCAACTCTTCGTAAAGGACAAGCTATGCCACAATCTTCCTTGCCTAAAAGCAGTTTTGTGTTATTTCTGATTTTAGGTTCAATTGGTTTATTGACACCATTCGCGATTGATATGTATTTGCCAGCAATGCCAACCATTGCGAGTGATCTTATGGTCAATCATGGCATGGTGCAGGGGACATTAACCGCCTATACCGCAGGCTTTGCATTGGGGCAGCTTTTACATGGTCCTTTGGCGGATAGTTATGGCCGTCGCCCAATATTAATGGGTGGGATTGTGTTTTTCGCGATCGCTTCAATTATCTGTGCCACGACCACTAGCATTGAAGCCTTACTGTATACCCGATTTGCTCAAGGTTTTGCAGGAGCTGCGGCAGCCGTGATTGTGCAAGCGATCGTTCGAGATATGTTTAATAAAGAAGAGTTCGCCCGAGCGATGTCTTTCATTACATTGGTTATTACCATTTCGCCACTTTTAGCCCCAATGATTGGCGGGCATTTAGCGGTATGGTTTGGTTGGCGTTCAATCTTTACTGTGTTGGCTTTGGTTTCTTTTATGGTACTAATGGCGGTGTTGTTTAAAATTCCGGAAACCTTAGCGCCTGAAAATAAACAGCCGTTGCGTTTTAAAACAACGATGCGTAATTACTTTAAATTAATCACCAATCCGGTTGCGTTTGGCCTTATCTTTTGTGGTGCATTCTCTTTTTCGGGTATGTTTGCCTTTATTACCGCCGGCTCGTTTGTTTATATTGATATCTACGGCGTACAACCTGAATACTTTGGGTATTTGTTTGCATTAAACGTTATTGGTATGGTGGCAATGACGAGTTTCAATGGACGTGCGGTTCGTAAGATGGGCTCACATTGGATGTTACGTTTTGGTCTTTGGTGCCAAACTTTTGCCGGAGTGGCGCTCCTGATTAGTTGGTTATGTGGGTTTGGTTTATGGGCGATTGTTCCATGTGTGATTTTATTTGTCGGAACGATTTCTATCATTGGCAGTAATTCGATGGGGTTACTACTGAGTAGCTACCCTCAAATGGCCGGTACTGCGTCGTCATTAGCTGGAACTTTACGTTTTGGTTTAGGCGCTGCAATCAGTGCACTTATTGCCTTTTTACCGAGTGGCTATGTTTGGCCAATGGTGATGTCGATGTTTTTATGTGCGGTTTTATCGGCAAGTTGTTATTGGTTGCTGAGTCGTAAGGCATAATCGAAGGCCTGACATTCGTTAGTTAGAACGACCGAAAGTTTAAATGTTACCCCTTTAAGTTAGAGAGAAATATGCAATATTCACAAGAAATTCAACGTGTAGTGACCACGGCTTTATCCGAATTAAAGCAACAACACCAAACGGGTAAGCTCGCGAATACTCCCATTACTAATACGCATTTTCTTGCTCGCTGGGTAACCAAAAGTATCAAGACTCAAGCTTTTGATGGGTGTGTTAAGCATGATTTAATTCGCTGGCAAAAACTAAGCCGTAGTAAAGGCGCGGGTAGTGAACTGATCGTGACGTTTGAGCGCATAGCAAAGTTATATCAACATTTTATACCAGCGGCTGGAGGCCCTAAACCGATTAAAGATTCTGACATTGAAGCCTTCATGGATCATATGGAAGAAAAAGGTTGGGAAGTGGTGAATGAGTTTGAGTTAACGGAAAAAACGCAGATCTTTGCTGATCAGCCGAACTCATTTGTTTTATGTGCAAAACAATGTGATGACTGCTTTGATGGCGAGCTATTGCATAAACCAATGAGCTTTTATGTCCGGGGTAATCACGCCGCTTTCATTACAGAGGCGACAGAACAAGGTTTCTTGTTGCATAAACAAACGGATTATAAATCGATAGTGAAGTATCACGGTGAATATCTGATTTATCCAAACAATATCGGACCTAAGTTGGCTGAAATTCCAATGAACTATTAATAGTTTTATTATTAAGATGAGTTAGTTATTGGAACTTTACCGTTTTATTGAATTTGTGTTTGATATTTGGTGTTGTGATGTTACGTATGACGGTAAGGAGCACGGAGTTAGAGCGTGGGGTGTAAACCTCTTCCTACAACAGGTTAATTAGTGTAAATTTCCTTTCTTATTATTGGTAGCAGGTGCAAGTTTAATGCTTTATCTTAAAAATCTTTGTAAGGGTTATATTGACGGGGGCGTTTTTCACCCTGTTTTACAAGGTGCTGAGTTATCATTAAAACGTGGTGCCCAATTAGCCTTAATGGGAGAAAGTGGTTCAGGGAAAAGTACTTTATTGAACATGATTGCAGGGTTAGATACTTGTGATTCTGGTGAAATAATTTGCTCTGATTTTCCCATGCATGATGTTCCCGATAGGCAAAGAACCGCTTTTCGACGTAATAATATAGGGCTGATTTTCCAACAATTTAACCTGTTAACGACTCTGAATATCGCCGATAATATTCGTTTCTGCCGTCAACTAAAGGGCTTACCTGAAGACCCGCATTTGTGGCGTCAAATTCTTTCCTCGCTTGATCTTATGCCATTGTTGGGCCGTTACCCTGAAGAGGTTTCTGGTGGCCAGCAGCAACGAGTGGCGATTGCTCGTGCTTTGTATATGGAACCTTCTTTGTTACTTGCTGATGAGCCTACCGGTAGCCTGGATGAGAAAAATGCAGAAGCGGTCATGCGATTATTAACCAGCTTATCAAGCAAAATGAATTGCACGTTATTATTGGTGACACACAGTGAAAGAGTTGCGGCGCATTTAGAAGGCTGCGTTCGATTACAAGGAGGCGTTCTCAATGTTGTGGCCCGTAGCTAAAGCTCTACTTGGCCATTATCGCCGTCATCCATTTCAAATTCTGTTGGTCTGGCTAGGGCTTACTCTAGGCATATCTTTATTCGTTGGTGTGCTAGCGGTGAATTATCACGCCAAGCAAAGTTATGCCAATGGTGAGAAGTTATTTTCCAACCCGCTTCCTTATCGTATACAGCCAAAACTCGCGAGTAATAAAATTCCGCAAGGTTTCTATGTTCAACTCAGGCGCAGTGGCTTTCACCAATGTGCTCCTTTTGATTCTTACCGCGTGGTTACCCATGATGGTATGCAATTAAATATCGTCGGCTTTGATCCAGTCGCGATGATGTCTTTTCAAGAAGGGCCAAGCCAGAAATCAAAAGATTTTCTCGAGTTAATGCGTCCGCCGTATCCACTGTTAATCAGCGCACAATTGTCTAAGTATTTGGATGTGAGTGACCATGACTTTATTGTATTGAAATCAGGTGAAAAGTTAGGGCCAATTAAAGTTGATACCCAAGGGCGAATTTCAGGTTCGCGATTAGTCGCTGACATGTCATTGCTCCGCAAGCTGAATCGCAGTGCTGGCTTTGATATGATCGCTTGCTCTGCTATGTCACCTGATAAGTTAGAACAATTACGTCATTATTTACCTGATGGGATCTCTTTACACCGTAATACCCGTGTTGAGTTAGGTTCGCTCACCAAAGCATTCCACATGAATTTAACGGCAATGGGGATGCTATCTTTCCTCGTTGGCTTGTTTATCTTTTATCAGGCGATGTCCCTTTCCTTTATACAACGTCAACCGTTAGTGGGGGCTTTGCGATTGACAGGAGTCTCAGGTTGGCAGTTAACCAAAGCCTTATTGCTTGAGATTATTGCTTGGATTCTCATTGGTTGGTTTAGTGGAACCATTCTAGGCTTAGCTTTAGCCAACCGATTGATGCCATCTGTTTCAGCCAGTTTGAGTGATTTGTACAATGCGGATGTTGGCCTTTCCATTGAATGGAATTGGGAGTGGATTCAATACAGTTTATTGATGTCTATCTTTGGGTGTTTACTTTCTTGTTTCTGGCCACTGGTTCGTTTAGTCCGTTCTCAACCGATTCGATTGGCTTCTCGTTTATCTTTGATTCGTTTTGCTGGACGAGAATTTGGTTTACAAGCATTTGTTGCCTGTATTTGTACGGTTGCAGCCGTAGCTTTGTATCAATCACCCACAACGCAAGAAGAAGGGTTTACGCTGATCGCTTTAATGCTGGTGAGTGTGGGTTTGGTCATGCCATATTGCCTTTGGAAGTTGTTTACCAGCTTCTCTTTCACCATGCCTTGGGTCAAAGTGCGCTGGTTCTTTGCCGATATTGCCGCAAGTATGAGTTATCGTGGTGTCGCTGCGATGGCCTTTATGCTGGCTCTCGCGACCAATATTGGCGTAGAAACGATGGTGAACAGTTTTAGAGCAACCACCGATCAGTGGCTAGTTCAACGTTTATCTGCCGACTTATACATAACACCAACGACGTCTTCAGCGACTCGAATGGGTCAATGGTTAGAAGCTCAGTCGGAAGTGAAAACGGTATGGTGGCGCTGGGAGAAATCATTACAAACGGATACTGGTACGATTCAAGTGGTTAGTTCTGGTGATACGGAAGGTGAGCGTAAAGCATTAACCGTGAAATTAGCCGTCCCTCAATTCTGGTATCTATTACATAACACTAAAGGTGTCATGATCAGTGAATCGATGTCATTAAAAGAAAATTTACGCCCGGGTGATCTTGTCAATTTACCAGAACCTCTCGGAGGCTCTTGGCCGGTTCTTGGTGTTTATTATGATTATGGTAATCCATACAATCAGGTGATCATTTCGCAGCATAAATGGACCGGATTATTCCAAGGAACTGGTGACGTTGCACTCGGTGTTGTTCTCAATGACAAATTGGATCCATCGGCTCTAATACAGCGGATGGAAAAACGCTATAGTTTGTCCCCAGAAAGGATTTATAACAACAATGCTATGCACACTAAAGCGATGATTGCTTTTGACCAAACCTTTAAAGTGGCCGATACGTTAGGCAAAATCACATTGTTTATTGCGGTTTTTGGTTTGTTTGTTTCAACCGTAGCCGGTGAAGTCTCTCGGCAAAAGCAAATTGCGTTACTTCGTTGTTTAGGTATTTCAGGGAAAGAATTGGTCATTTTAGGGGCACTACAACTTTTAGCTATTGGCTTGTTTACAGCTTTTATTGCGTTACCGTTAGGGATTGTTTTAGCCCAGTTAATGGTGGAAGTTGTGCTTAAAAACGCCTTTGGTTGGACAATGCAACTGTCGTTATTACCACAACAATATATTTCGACTTTTGCTTGGTCGTTATTAACTTTATTTATTGCGGGTGCGTGGCCGGTTTGGCATATGGTAAAAACGACTCCGATGAAGCTGTTGAGGGACTCATTATAATGAAGACCAAGCAACATCAATGGATGTTTAAAGCTACAGTGATGACGCTTGCTCTTATTTTGTTGTCAGGGCTTTTAGCACCGCATTTTATCAAGCAGTTAGTGGCGAAAGAAATGGATAGCTTGCATATTCAGCAAGCTGAACCGAAAGAAGATAAACACGCGGTTTATGAGCCTGTGTTGCCTGACTATACGGTTAAATATGGGCGGGACTTTGCCGCGCATGACAGCTTTCACCATGAAGTTTGGCACTATAGGGCAAATCTGAAAGGTAATGATGGTCAAGAATATGGTGTTCAATGGACGGTTTATCGTATTGCGAATGGCGATCATCAAGGCATTGGTTGGAATAATGCCCAGATTTATACCGCGCAAGTTGTGGTTTCAACAGCGAATCATTCTTGGTCTCAACAACGTATTTCTCGTGGGGGGATCGGGCAGGCGGGTGTCATGATGTATCCATTTAGATTATGGATAGACGATTGGAGCTGGGTATCGAATAATAATTTCGCAATGCCAAGCCACTTAATGGTAAAAACCGATGATTTCAAGGTGTCATTGAACAATGCCTCTTATGGCCCGTTTGTCTTAAATGGCGAAAAAGGCTATAAGAAAACGCATGACTTAATGTCGATCGCGTCTTATTCCTTTAGCGCGCCTTTCTTAAAAACAAAGGGGACGTTGACGCTTAATGGTCGAGAAGTGAAAGTACAAGGTTTAGCTTGGTTGGATAAAGAGTGGGGAAATCACCTTATCTCGACTCCTTCCCTGCGTTGGGACAGTTTCAATTTACACCTAACTGATGGTCGAGTGTTGTCATTAACGCAGTACCATAATTCACAAAATATTCGTTATATTTCAGGAACATTATCCAGAAAGAATGGATCTACGACTATCATTAAGAATGATGAAGTAAGAATATACCCATTAGAAAGACAACGTTTGTTAAATGGAAAAGAGTTACCTTTACGCTGGGTGATCGAATTACCCAAATATCAAATTAGCTTAATTACTCAATCGTTGAATAAAGAACTATGGTTACCATTCTGGGTTCCATCCTGGGAGGGCCCGATTGTCGTGACAGGCAGTCATAAGGGGGTTGGCTTTATGCAACTTACAGGTTATTAATTTATCAATAGCCAATTTCAATAAGTTAAGGTTTATATCGATTACTTATTTCATCGCTTTAATATTGATCGAACGCTTATTAGCTCGGAAAAACCGATGTTAAGTCTCTAAACAATCGATTTTTATAGTTTAAAATATCCAGATAGTATCAACGGATGTTTTGTTAAGTGACTTAACGCCAGACTAAGGAAAAGGTAATGCGCGATAAAGTAATTAATTTTTTTAAGATGGAATCAGCAAGTGGCATCATTCTCGTGATCGCCGCTGTTATTGCAATGTTGATCGCCAATTCATCTTTTGGTCCTCTATACCAAGATGCTCTTCATACTTACATTCTAGGAATGTCGGCTTCTCATTGGATTAATGACGGTCTGATGGCGGTATTCTTCCTATTAATTGGTTTGGAAGTGAAACGAGAGCTATTGATTGGCGCGCTACGTTCTAAAGAAACGGCAGTCTTTCCTGCCATTGCAGCAATTGGTGGTATGCTCGCTCCTGCACTTATTTATTTAGTTTTTAATTATAGTGACTCTGTTGCTGTGAGCGGTTGGGCAATTCCTGCGGCGACTGATATTGCATTTGCATTAGGGATCATGGCTTTATTGGGCCCACGAGTGCCAGTGAGCCTAAAAGTATTCTTACTTGCCTTGGCAATCATTGATGACTTAGGTGTCGTGGTTATTATCGCGTTATTTTACTCGAGTGATTTATCAAGCCTTGCACTGCTGGTTGGCTTTATTTCAACGGCTGTGTTGTTTTACATGAATATGAAGAATGTCACTAAAACACGTTGGTATTTGATTGTTGGTTTTATTTTATGGGTGAGTGTGTTGAAATCAGGCGTACATGCCACATTAGCTGGTGTATTAATTGGTTTTGCGATTCCTCTAGAAGGTGAAAAAGGTGGGAAATCACCATTGAAAACACTAGAGCATGCATTGCATCCGTATGTGAATTTCTTAATTTTACCTATCTTTGCTTTTGCAAACGCTGGTATTTCTTTGGCTGGTGTCTCATTAAGTGGGTTAGCATCAACTGTACCTATGGGGATCGCGCTTGGGTTATTAGTTGGTAAGCCTTTAGGTGTTTTTGCTTTTAGTTGGGTCTCCGTGAAAACAGGTCTCGCTAAGTTACCAGAAGGTGTCAACTTTAAACAAATATTTGCGGTTTCAGTCCTGTGTGGTATTGGTTTCACTATGTCGATTTTTATCTCGTCATTGGCGTTTACCAATGTTGATGCAGCCTTTGATACCTATGCACGGTTAGGGATTTTAATCGGCTCAACAACCGCTGCTATCTTAGGTTATTTGCTATTGCATATGTTCTTACCGAAAAAAGCCAACATTGAAAACTAGCATTATTCTGCTGATAGCGACAAAGGCCACTAAATAAGTGGCCTTTTTTGTACCTGCAATTTATTGAGAATCAGGGCGATAAGTCAAGTAATACGAAATTGGGATTGAAAAGCAAAAGATAAAAAAAAGCCCAAATCAAAATGAAATGGGCTAAAAACAATATAGGAGTTGTATATGAAAAAATTGCAGTTAGGTGTAGAAAATCTTGATGGATGAATAAACTAAGACAGCTTTCCAGCTCATTTCCACTTGCTACGTAATATAGGACTAAGCGAATTTCATTCAGTTCAATCTTTTTTCAAAAAAAAGTGACATTTTTATTAAGCTATTGAATTAGTTTGAATATTAAATTGTTGTATAAGTAATGTTTCGTATTTGTGATCGTTGCCTCTTGTTCGTTTGAGCTATCTTGATAATATTCAAACAGGTGTTTAATACGAGTGATTAAAATGACGGCAAAAAACAAAACAAAAGCAAAAATCATGGATGTGGCAGAGGCCTTATTTGCTGAGCATGGATTTAATGATACGTCATTACGAACGATCACCACCAAAGCTAACGTGAATTTAGCCTCAGTTAACTATCATTTTGGTGATAAAAAAACGTTGGTTAGGGCGGTGCTTAACCGCTATTTAGAAGCCTTCATGCCTGAGTTGGAAAAAAGTTTAACGGAATTAAATTTACGTGGTGACTATACCATGACAGATGTATTCAACACGCTAACTCAACCTTTATTATCCCTAGATAAACTGAGACCAAATGGCGCAAGTCGGTTCATGCTTTTAACGGGACGTGGTTATACGGATGTACAAGGGCATTTACGCTGGTTTATCACAACGCGATACAGCAGTGTGCTGAACTTATTTACCGACTCAGTAAAAAAAGCTAACCCAGCACTCGATGCGGAAACTTTGTTTTGGCGATTACACTTCACCCTAGGGACGTGTGTCTTCACCATGTCATCTAGTAAAGCACTGGCTGAAATCGCCTATAACTCTTATGGGAAAAAGGTTGATTCAGATGTGTTTATCCAACAACTCATCCCATACTTAGCGGCAGGTGTTGCCGCTCAAGCATAGATACAGAACATAATAAAAACGACTAGACTAATAACGTGGATAAAAGGAATAGATTATGAGCTCGCTAAGACAAAAATGGATCAGTGACCCAGCGTTTAAATGGTTTAAACAAGTATTACCACCGCTGTCCAGTACAGAAAGAGAAGCGATGGAAGCGGGTAGCGTTTGGTGGGATGGCCAGCTCTTTTCTGGTTCACCAGATTGGCAAACTTTACATAACTATCCAAAACCGACTCTGACGGAAGAAGAGCAGTCGTTCATTGATAATCAAGTCGAAACCTTACTTGCGATGCTTGATGACTACAAAGTGGTGCAAGAAGACCGCGATCTACCTAAAGAAGTGTGGGATTACATCCGCAAAGAAAAGTTCTTCGCACTGATCATTGATAAAGCTTATGGTGGCTTGAATTTCTCAGCTCACGCTAATTCAACCATTGTGACAAAGATTGCGACACGCAGTATTAGTGCTGCAGTCACCGTAATGGTTCCCAATTCTTTAGGTCCAGGTGAGCTACTCTCACATTACGGTACTCAAGAGCAAAAAGACTATTGGCTGCCACGCTTATCGGATGGTACCGACATTCCGTGTTTTGCATTAACTGGCCCTGAAGCGGGTTCAGATGCTGGCGGCATTCCTGATAAAGGTGTGGTGTGCAAAGGGATGCACAATGGTGAAGAAGTTTTAGGTATTCGCCTGAGCTGGAATAAACGTTATATCACGTTAGCACCGGTGGCGACGGTGTTGGGGCTGGCCTTTAAATTAGATGATCCTGAGCACCTACTTGGCGATAAAGACCACCTTGGTATTACCTGTGCTCTTATTCCTGCTGACCATGAAGGGGTCGAGATTGGTGAGCGTCACGATCCACTTGGCCTTGCATTTATGAATGGCCCAACTCGTGGTGAAGATATTTTTATTCCAATGGATTGGTTGATTGGTGGTGCAGATTACGCAGGTAAAGGCTGGCGTATGCTGGTGGAATGTTTATCTGCGGGTCGTGGTATTTCACTTCCAGCACTTGGCACCGCAATTGGTCACCTAACTAGCCGTACAACCGGTGCTTATGGATATGTTCGTAAGCAATTTGGTATGTCGATTGGTAAATTTGAAGGTGTGGCCGATGCCATGGCGCGTATTGGTGGCATGACTTATATGCTTGAAGCTGCCCGCACGCTGACCACGACATCACTTGATATGGGCGAGAAGCCGGGGATTGTAACTGCGATTGCGAAATATCATATGACCGAAATGGGTCGAACTATCTTAAATGATGCAATGGATATTCATTCTGGTCGTGCGATTCAAACTGGCCCAATGAACTATTTAGCGCACCATTACTATGGCGTACCGGTGGCTATCACGGTAGAAGGCGCGAACATTTTAACCCGTAACTTAATGATATTTGGCCAAGGCGCAACACGCTGCCACCCATTTGTGTTACCCGAAATGGAAGCGGCGGCAAATCCAGATGAAAAAGCGGGCGCAAAAGCTTTCGATGAGTTGTTATTCAAACACATGGGCTATGCGATTAAAAATAGCCTAGGCGCTTTTAGCATGGCGTTAACCGGTTCTCGCTTTGCGAAATCTCATACCTCTGGTGCAACCAAGCAATACTACCGCGACATGACTCGCTTGAGTAAAGCGCTTGCGGTGACTACAGATTTTGCGATGCTCACGCTCGGTGGAGAGTTAAAACGTAAAGAAATGCTATCCGCACGTCTTGGTGATGCATTGAGCTACTTATATTTAGGCTCTGCGGTTTTAAAACGTTATGAAGATGAAGGCTGTCAAAAAGACGATCTTGATTATGTTCATTACGCGATGAACCATTGTTTAAGCCAAGCGGCAAATGGTCTAGAAGAAGCGTATCGTAATATTCCGAGTCGTATTGCAGGTAATCTGCTGAAACTATTGGTTTTCCCATTTGGCAATCGTTTCAAAGCACCATCTGATAAGCAAAAAACTAAAGTGGCGGAAAGCTTGATGACTCCTGGAGCGCATCGTGATCGTCTAACACACCTTTGCTACATTGGTGAAGATGAAAACGATAATGTTGGTCTAATTGAAAGAGCATTCATCGCCATGTACGGTGTGAAGCATCTAGAGCGTAAAATGATGAAAGCGGTAAAAGATGGCAAGTTAGCGAAAGCTGGTCCTTTGAATGAACGTTTACAAGCGGCGGTTGAACAAAAAATCTTAACTCAAGATGAAGCCGAGCAAGTATTGAAAGCAGACGAAATTCGATATCGTTCAATTCAAGTTGACCACTTTAGCCATGATTTCAGTGAAATTCGTACTCATGATGCCGATAATAAGGATAAATCGTCAAAAAAGCTTGATAGCGCTGCTTGATCTGAAGGCGCGCATATCATACAAAATAGATGATTCTTGAGTATACTTAATGACAACGCCACAGCTACTGTGGCGTTTTTGCTTTGGTGGAGACTTGGTTAAACAGGTCTAACCTCTTGGGTATATAAGCAAAAAAATGCAGAAATAAGATGCGAAACCTTGGATAAACTTTTATCCTACAGGGGTTTTTTAAAGGAAGCTGAATATGATCATCAAACCGAAAATCCGTGGATTTATCTGTACAACAACACATCCTGTGGGTTGTGAAGCAAACGTAAAAGAACAAATTGCCTATACAAAAGCACAAGGTCCAATAGCCAATGCACCAAAACGTGTACTTGTCGTTGGTTCTTCAAGTGGCTATGGCTTGTCATCTCGTATTGCGGCTGCATTTGGCGGTGGCGCATCGACAATCGGTGTGTTTTTCGAAAAGCCAGGTACAGAGAAAAAAACTGGCACAGCGGGTTGGTATAACTCAGCAGCTTTTGACAAGTTTGCCAAAGAAGAAGGTTTATACTCTAAGAGCCTAAACGGTGATGCTTTCTCAAATGAAGCAAAACAAAAAACGATTGACCTGATCAAAGCTGATCTTGGCCAAATCGACATGGTGGTTTATTCATTAGCATCACCAGTGCGTAAAATGCCAGAAACCGGTGAAGTGATTCGTTCATCTCTTAAACCGATTGGCGAAACGTATACTGCAACAGCTGTTGATACCAATAAAGACGTTATTATTGAAGCGAGTGTTGAGCCTGCAACCGAGCAAGAAATTAAAGATACTGTCACGGTTATGGGTGGCGAAGATTGGGAACTTTGGATGGCTGCGCTGGCTGAGGCGGGCGTATTAGCTGAAGGTTGTAAAACGGTTGCTTATAGTTACATCGGTACAGAGCTAACATGGCCAATCTATTGGGATGGCGCACTAGGTCAAGCGAAAATGGACCTAGATCGCGCGGCTGCTGCGTTAAATGAGAAGCTTGCGGATCTTAACGGTACTGCGAACGTTGCCGTATTGAAGAGCGTTGTGACTCAAGCAAGTTCTGCTATTCCAGTGATGCCTCTTTATATCGCAATGGTCTTTAAGAAAATGCGTGAAGAAGGTGTACACGAAGGGTGTATGGAACAGATTTATCGCATGTTCACCCAGCGTTTATATAAAGAAGATGGTAGTGCACCAGAAGTGGATGATAAGAACCGCCTTCGCCTAGACGATTGGGAGTTACGTGAAGACATTCAACAGCATTGTCGTAATCTATGGCCTCAAGTCACGACTGAAAACTTGAAAGAGTTAACCGATTACGTAGAGTACAAAGAAGAATTCTTGAAACTGTTCGGTTTTGGCGTTGACGGTGTTGACTACGACGCTGACGTAAATCCAGAAGTTAACTTCGACGTACAAGACATATAATTTTCGTTAGTGGAAGTTTGAATGAAAGTGAAGGCGCTCCTCGGAGCGTCTTTTTTATTATTTGTAAACCATAACAACTTTAGATTTGGTCTATGTTTTAATGGTAATAATCGGTATAACTATATTCAAGTGACAATAAGATGCTGCAACTCGTATTCGATGATGATATTTGGGTATGAGAGGCGGGTGTAGTGGTTAGGGTAGATGAGATGGAAAATGTAGCAACACTGTATTTTTATGCTGGAAAAATGGGAGCCGGTAAATCGACTCACTCTCTGCAATTGGCAAAAGAGCTTAAGGCGGTTCATATCAGTGAAGATGAGTGGTTAGCGGCATTGTATCCTGATCAAATCACCAATTTTGAAGAATACTTAAAGTTGGCTTCAAGAATAAAACCGTTACTTTCCAAACATATTCAACAAATTCTTACCGCGGGAACCGATGTCGTCCTCGATTTTCCTGCCAATACGCGCCAACAAAGAGAGTGGTTTAAGCAGCTATTTGACCATGCTCAAGCTAAGCATCAACTGATCTATATTGATGCTGATAATGAGGTCTGTTTAGAGCAGATTAAACATCGACGTATCGAGCAGCCTGCACGCGCTAAATTCGATACGGAGGCAATGTTTCAACACGTAACCCAATATTTCGAAGCGCCTCAGCCCCAAGAAGGGTTTATGATTAAAACGATCCGTAAAGAAAGCCACTAGGGTATATATGAAGTCATTAGAGCTTAAAATAAAACCGCCGATTGTTGCTGTGATTGCCGTAATCATTATGTTTGGGCTCGATTATTGGCTGCCTAGGGAGACGCTAGGAGTAGGAGAGTATCGCTTGGGAATGGTACTAGGGTTAGTGCTTATTGGCGGGATGCTTGCGATGACAGGTGTAAAAAAGTTCATTCAAGCAGAAACCACCATTCACCCTGATCTAAAACACGCCACCAATACTCTCGTCACCGATGGTATTTATCGGATTTCACGAAATCCAATGTACTTAGGGATATTGCTTAATTTACTGGCGATTTCGGTGTGGTTGAATAACTGGTTAACTACCGGAATATGCATCGCGTTTGTTTGGTATATCACTCAATTTCAAATTAAACCTGAAGAGCGTTTTCTACGACAAAAATTTGGCAAGGAATACGCAGACTATTGTCAAAAAGTACGTCGCTGGTTATGAGCAGACACATTACCAGATAACTTGCTTATTGCGGATCGTTCAGGCGCAGGTGGCTTTGCCGCGAGGAGTATTACGGCTATTGTTTGGAATGATCATCTACCACCAATAATAATCAGTATCTATATTGCGCAAACAGAAGCTTCTATGGAAGAACGAAATGAGGCGATCGCTAAAATATTGGGCAGGTGATTTTTGATAGTTATATAGGAAATCCACAGCCATAAAGCAAAAAGACTGAAATTCGATTTTCTTTATACCCGTGATGCAACAAGACTAATCACTTTTTTATTGCAACGGTTTGCTATTGAGCGATACCATATAAAGCTATTTCTTTGTAAAGATCCAATTATGTCAGATGAAGAACTCGCGCTGAAATGGATGCGCCAACAAGCTCGAAAAATTGACCAATACGTTGTCAACCCATCATTTGATGAGTGTGTCGAACTGATTGAACCAGCCTTTAAAAAGGGTAAAAGTATTGCTCAGCTGAAATATTTATTGGGTGAAGCTGATCGAAGAGCTGGGGCAGCAGAACGCAAACATGCAGCCTTAAAATATGCCAAAGAAAAGAATCCTAACGCTGGTCAAATATTGCGCCTTCAAAGTAAGCTTCAACAAGTTCAGTTAGCATTGAAGTTAGCGACGGGTGATAACAATATGACGATATCGCAATTTTGCTCAGAGTATGATGTAAGCAAGCGAGACGGTAGTATTGCGTGGAACGAAACCTTGGTTAAGCTAAGTAAGAAAAAGTAATCATTTCAATAATTACCTTATATTTCTTCTAAAATTGAATTAACTCCCTGCATCAAATAGGCGTTTTTCAACGCCATTACCACCCATTTGATTGAATCGTAGTATTCATCTACTTTCAATTTTAACCGCGCTTAGGCTTAGCCTTAAATTCTTTAATACTACGTTTTTGTGCGCTACGGCGATTGGCTTGTTTATCTTTAGGTGGACGTTTAGCGGCGCCGCTGCTTGGCTTATCGGTAACAGGGAACCCATCTAAGCTTTGCAGGGGCAATGAGCGGCCTGTTAAGTGACGTATCGCTTCTAATGCAACGGTTTCTGCGTGACAGACTAACGATATTGCCAGACCTGTGTAACCTGCACGTGCGGTGCGTCCAACTCTGTGTACATAAATCGGGGCGTTTTCCGGAAGATCAAAATTAATCACGACTGGCAGAGCCTCGATATGAATACCACGCGCTAATAAATCCGTTGCGATTAAGACTTTAATATTCTGCTTTTTAAAGTCCGCCAGTGTCTGCTCTCGTGTCGTTTGATCTTTATTACCATGAAGAGCTGCGACCTTAATCCCAGCTTTCGTCAGTTTCTTGGTCAAGGCATCTGCATTGTCTTTGGCACTAATAAAAACCAAAATTTGCTGTAGCGGGTGTTTGGCTAACAAGGCTAATAGCGCATTGGTTTTGCTGCCTTTGTTCACGAGGTATAAATGCTCATTAATGTTGTCGGCCACACTATTTTGCTCCTGAGGTTGAATCTTTTGTGGGGCGTGCATGATGGCATTCATTTTCTGCGCCAGATCATCAGCAAGTGTGGCAGAGAAGCACAAGGTCTGGCGTGAGTTAGGCATCGCTTTTATGATGTTTTGAATATCGCTCCAAAATCCCATATCAATTAAGCGATCGGCTTCATCTAAGATCAATTGTGTCATTGATGCTAGGTCGAGACATTTTTCTTTTAACAGCGCCAGTAAGCGACCAGGTGTTGCAATAATAACCTTCGGTTTTTTATCGAGTTGTTGTCGTTGCAGTTCGATATCGATGCCACCGAATAAGCTTGCCATATTGATATTAAGGCTACGAGCAAGCGGGGAGAGGTTTTGGCTTATTTGTCTTGCAAGTTCGCGAGTTGGCACGATGATGACGGCTTGAATACTTTCATTCTTTTTATCTTCGGATTCGATCATCGATAGCATTGGCAGACCAAATGCATAGGTTTTACCACTACCCGTTTGTGCTAATGCAAGCACATCGGCTTTATTTAAAATTTCAGGTATAACCTGCTGTTGAATGGTTGTCGGAGTGACAACAGAATTCGGTAAAGCTTGAAGGAGTGTTGAATTGAGCTTGAGAGCACTGAAGGTCATGGATGTTTACCTGAAAAATATGAACGTGAGTGTAGCACACAAGGCGGTTACGAGCAGAGTGTCGAGATTAAATGAAAGGTTATTTTCTTATTAGCCATTATCTGGAACCGCGTTCAGCCTATATATTAGGTGGCTTATTATTGCGATTGGTATGGTGACAATCGAACCTGAAACTCTTGAAATAGAAAATCTAAAAATAGTTTAATACGTTTTGGTTGATATTTTCGACTGAGATAGACAACATTCAAGTTTGCACTCGATACTGATGTCGAAGAGTCGAAGTTTTTCATATAGCCATTTAATACAGTGGTCAGACGGTGGTTATTAAGATCATCCTGTATATCTAAAATCGATTTAAGTGCAATTCCAGCCCCTTCTAACGCCCAGCGACGTATCACTTCACCATCATCCGAGAAACGTTTAGGTTCGACTCTAATTGAACTTTTTTTATCTGGATCTTGAAAATGCCAAGTTTTTAATTCTTCATCACTTCGTAGCATTGCCAAACAGTCATGGTTCACTAAGTCATGGGGGATCAGTGGGGTTCCATGTTTGCGTAAATATTCAGGAGAGGCACATAGTACTCTTCGACTACTAGATAGCTTTCTGGAAATGAGGTTGCTATCCATCTGTTCGCCATATTGAATTACAATATCCATTCCCGATTCAGCAATATTTAACACATGGTCATTGAGGTACAGGTAGGGAACAACTCCCTGATGTTGTCGGATGAAATCTGATAAAATTGGAAGAATATATTGTTTGCCAATATCCTTTGGTGCGATGATTTTTAAAGCTCCTTTTACTTCTTTTGTGCCACTTTGAATTAGATTTTCGGCCTCAGTTACAATGTCTAAAATTTCAATACAAGTTTTATAGTACAGAGAACCGGAATCGGTTAGTGATAGGTGACGAGTAGTTCGATTGAGTAATTTGACTCCAAATCTTTCTTCAAGAGCCTGAACTCTTGCTGTCATTGCCGCTGGCGATAACCCTAATTCACGTCCCGCGGCAGCCAAGCCTTGATGCTTTACTATGCTGACAAACATCACCATATCTGAAAATTTATCCATCACATCCTCTCCCTCTATTATTCACAATAACTGAATAATGTTTTCATGAACTAGCCAATTATCAAATTAACAAAAATACATATACTCATTTCCATCAAATGAATAACTTTACAGGATAAATTATGAATCAAGAAAAAAGTTCATACGTCATCATCGGTGGAACTTCTGGTATTGGTAAAGCGATCGCCTCACATTTCGATAATAACGACAATATTGTCCATATAGCAAGCCGTCAAACCGGACTGGATATTAGCGATGAAAAATCGATTTATCGCTATTTCCAATCCATTGGTCCTTTTGATCATCTAGTTATCACCGCAGGTTCTTATGCGCCAACTGGTAAATTGATCGATGTAAATATTGAACAGGCAAAGCAAGCGTTTGATACCAAGTTTTGGGGAGCGATTCAAGCGGCGAAACATGCCGCTAGTTACTTAAAGCCAAAGGGAACAATTACATTTACTACCGGTATGCTATCTCGAAAAGTAGTGGCAAATACCTATGTGAAAACCACCATTAATGCGGCATTAGAGTCAATGACGAAGGTGCTTGCTAAGGAACTTGCTCCAATACGTGTTAATGCGGTGAGTCCTGGCTTAACCATGACTGAGGCTTATCAAAATATGAATGAATCTGACCGTTTATCTATGTATCAAAATGCGGGGAGTTCTTTACCAGTAGGAAAGGTTGGTGAACCGAAAGATATTGCAATGGCTTATGTGATGATCATTGAAAATCCTTATATGACAGGTGCCATTGTCGACGTCGATGGTGGTGCTTTGATTCAATAATTTATATTGCATGGAGATATGCATTATGAGCAACGAAAAAATCCCATTTCAAGTATGGATACTCACACTAGCAGCATTTGCGATTGGTACTGCTGAATTTGTTATAGCCGGTATATTGCTACAAATTGCGATATCACTTTCGATAACAGAGGGGCAAGCTGGTTATTTGATTAGTGCCTACGCATTAGCAATCGTCATTGGTGGCCCGATCTTAACCATTTATTTAGCTCGGTTTAACAAGAAAGCGGTATTAGCTGGGCTTATGAGCTTGTTCATTCTGGGTAATATTATGTCCGCCTATGCTCCAAGTTATGATTTATTGCTTGTCAGCCGTGTTATCGCTGGACTGGTTCAAGGTCCCTTTTATGGCATTGGAGCGGTGGTAGCGACACACCTTGTATCTGAAAAAATGGCAGGCAGAGCCGTTGGTCAAATGTTTGCAGGGTTAACTCTTGCTAATGTTCTCGGGGTTCCTGCTGGTACATGGATAAGTTTACAATTCGGTTGGCAGAATACCTTTTTAACCGTAGCAGCATTTGGAGCGGTTGCGATGCTGTTTGTCTTAACATCAATTAAATCAACAGGGCACAGTGAAGCTAAAAATATTAAAACTCAACTGATGGCATTTAAAAACCCAATGTTATTAATGAGTTTAGCGATCACAACTTTAGCATGGGCTGGTTTTATGACCTTTTATGGATACATTGCCCCTATTGCTATCCACATAACCGGTTTTAGTGAAAATGCAGTGACTTGGATCTTAGTGATTGTTGGGGTAGGTCTGATTATTGGAAACATCCTAGGTGGTCGTTCATCAGATAAAAACCTTAACCGTGCCTCTGTATTTTGGGCGGTGATGATGATTGCTTCACTGATTTTTGTTGGCTTGGTTATTGATAATAAAGTGTTGTTTGTGATTGCCGCTTTCGTGTTCGGTATTGCCTCATTTGCGAATGTTCCAGCTATGCAATTACGTGTTATGAAACATGGTGGCGACGGACAAGAATTAGCGGCAACAGCGAATATTTCAGCTTTCAATTTGGCTAATGCTTTTGGTGGTTTCCTAGGTGGAGTGATATTAGATAGCCAAGTTGGAGCAGGTATGATCCCTTATGCAGCGACTCTTGTACCACTGATTGGTTTAGTGATTATTGTGAAAGCGAACCGACAACAAACCAAGCCTTATATTGAACCGACGCCTGCTCATTAAGGAGTTAAAGTACGCTGAATAACATAACAATAGGGCTTGAGGTGAGGAGATATACCTTCTTCTGCTTCATTATGAAATTACACATGATTGGTTAATTGATAAAAGCATCATTTAACCTAAATACCGTTAAGTTTTACTTACCTGTAGAGTGAATATCATTATCTAAAATTTATTATTTAAAAAATTAAATGATTTATCTGAAGTATGCATTCACCAAAATAAATGGATTTAATTTAAGGAGAAAAACCTATGTTAGCACCATCAAAAATGAAAGCGATTGGCTTTACCCAGTCACTCGTTATTACTGAGGAAGACAGTCTATTTGAATTTGAGACCACTCTTCCAGAGCTAAAAGACAACGATTTACTTGTAAAAGTGAATGCGACGTCGATAAATCCTGCAGATGCTAAAATTCGTATTCGTAACGCAAAAGATAAAACGCTTGAGAAGCCTAAAGTACTCGGTTATGACGCGGTAGGAGAGGTGGTTAAAAAAGGTCATAATGTTGAAGGTTTTGAAGTCGGCGATCGTATTTATTACGCTGGTGATGTAACACGTATGGGGGCGAATGCTGAGTTTCAAGTAGTCGATTTTCGTATTGCTTCTCACGCACCAACGAGCCTTTCTGATGAAGCAGCTGCTGTTATGCCGCTTGCCACTCTTACTGCTTGGGAAGCTCTATTTGAACGTTTGCGTGTTCGTCCAGACGAGAAAAAATCTATCCTAATTATTGGTGGCGCTGGTGGTGTTGGTTCAATAGCAATTCAATTAGCGAAGCAATTGACTAACCTCACCGTTATTGCCACTGCTTCTCGACCAGAAACTGAACAGTGGGTAAAAAAAATGGGTGCAGACTACGTGGTTAATCATCGTAGCCTTATAAAGTCGGTACGGGATCAAAGTATTCAACATGTTGATTACATCTTCAATGTCGCGGATACAAAAGGACATTGGGATTCGATGGTAGAGTTGATTGCTCCCCAAGGTATGATTTGTTCGATTGTTGAGTTTGATGGTGGAGTGGATCTGTCTGCATTACAAGGCAAGTCAGCTGGTTTTATTTGGGAGCTGATGTTTACACGCTCACTCTTCAATACTGACGATATCCAAAAGCAGCAAAGCATATTATTTCAAGTAGCGAACTTGATTGATGCTGGTCGTATCCAATCCACATTAACGACAACCTTAAATGGCTTTAATGTAGAAACACTGAAAGATGCACACCAGCGTATTGAAAGCAGCGCATCGATTGGAAAAATTGCTATTAAATACTAATTGCTTGGGATACGCGCACTTATATTGATATGTATATGGTGTGTGACAATAAAAAACCGCCATTGTTGAAGCACGATGGCGGTTTATAGGGTTATTTGTGTGATTAGGTTAACTGAGTATGATGATAAAAGTACCCGCGAGAGTCATCAAGATATTGGCTATCGCATAGGTTCCCGCGTAACCAAGCGCAGGAATGGTCGATTTAGCATAATCGTTAACAATATCCATTGCTGGTGCGCAAGTACGAGCACCAATGATGGCACCAAATAATAATGCTCGGTTCATCTTCAATACATAGGCACCAAATAAATAAGCGACAACAACTGGTAGAACACTAATAATGAAGCTGACACCGACAATTTTTAGACCGACTTGGCTTAAATATTCCAGCATATTAGAACCTGCGCTTAAGCCAATTCCGACCATGAATACCATTAGGCCTAGATCTTTCACCATGTTTAAGGCGCCTTGAGGAACATAGCCAAAGGTTGGGTGGTTCGCTCTTAAATAACCGAGTGTAATACCTGAAATAAGTAGGCCAACTGCATTACCTAGCCCGAAAGTTACTTGGCCAAACGTCATTGTGATAAGACCAAAGACTAAACCAATGATGAAAAAGCTACAGAAGGCAAGTAAGTCTGCAATTTGACTATGGATTGAGATGAAACCAATTCGCTCTGCTAAACCTAGTACGCGACTTTTCTCGCCACTGACTTGTAAAATATCACCTTTCGCAAGTACGATATTTAAGTCCATTGGCATTTCAATCTGAGCTCTAACTACTCGGTTCAAGAAACAGCCGTATTCTGCAATATTAAGATCGGAGAGTTTCTTCCCTGCAATACTGTCACTTTTCACCACGATTTCTTCTTCAGCAATACGTAAGTCGAGTAGGTTACGGTCAAAGACTTCTTTACCATTTCGGAAACTTGGATCTAGCCTTGCATGGCTATCTGGGTAGCCAACAAGTGCAATTTCATCACCTAATTGCAATATTGCATCCCCATCAGGATGGGCCAATATGCCATTACGGCGAATGCGTTCAATATAGCAGCCGGTTTGACGATAGATACCAAGCTCACGTAGGTTTTTACCGCCCGTCCAATCAATCAGTTCTTGGCCAACACGGTAAGCACGGATAATCGGTAAATAAACTTTTCGTTGACCTGCACCACCAAGGCCTCGTTCTTGGGCAATGCGTTGTGCCGAATCACTGAGATTTTCTTTTTGGAGTTTTGGTAGTAGCTTAGCAAACATGATCATACTGGTTAAGCCAACTAAATAAGAGAGGGCATAACCGACAGATAAATTATCTAATACGGTAGAAAGCTGCATGCTTTCGGGGATCGTGCCTAGGCCAGAATTAAGGGCATCTTGAGCGCCAACAAGAATCGGTGTGGAGGTCATGGAACCTGCCATGATACCGGCGGTTAGACCAAAATCTAACCCTAAGATATGACCTAACCCATAAGTCAGTGTGGTCGCAGTGACAATAACAATTAAGCTTAAGAAGAAGTAGTGTTTACCATCACGGAAAAATATGCCGAAAAAGTTAGGGCCTGCTTCAATACCCACACAATAGATGAAGAGCATAAAGCCAATGGTGAGTGCTTCGGCATTAAAAACAAAACCGAGATTACCCATGAAGAGAGCGGTCAGCAGTACGCCAATGGAGTTACCAAGCTGAAAGTTACCGAAGCGGATTTTACCAATAGATAATCCCAGGGCTAATACAACAAATAAAAGCAGGATAGGGTTTTGGTTTAACAGTGAAGCGACGTCTATATTCACAATTTTTCTCAAGTGAAATCAAAGTACAACAAAGGATAGGGTAATTATCCGCAAAGTCACAAATAATATCGTATTTTCAATTGACTAAGTTTATCGAATAACAAGCATCAATTAGTTGCGAAGTGTATCGGATAAATGATGAATTAATAAGAGTAAAAATGAAAAATTTAGATTAATTTTCGTTCTGTTAGATGCGGGTTAATAAAATGATCTTTTTTGTGCTGGAAAAAACAAAAACGACCAGAATACTGGTCGTTGAGGAAATTAGAGTGTGCAATCAAAAGCACTTTATTCGTTGTATAAACCTAGGTTCGCTTTTGCATAGGCTTCAAACTCTGTAAAGCCACCAACATGGTCTTGGTCTACAAAAATTTGAGGAACAGTTTCAACGGGTTTACCGACGGTTTTTTCTAAATCTGCTTTGCTGATACCTTCTGCATGGATATCAACATAGCGATAATTGAAGTCATCACGCTCTTCTTTCAATTTTTCCGCAAGCTCTTTTGCTCGAACACAAAACGGGCAAGCAGGACGACCAAAAATTACTACAAACATGGTTTATCTCCTTCCATTCGTTATGTTGTTCACTATGCCTCAAGATAATCTGTTTTTAAAGTTGAGATTAATAGTTAAAAGTAATTAAGTATGTTTGATGGGCCTAAAACGGGCTCGTTTTATCGTAACGAGAACCTTTTAGTACATCTTTTACTCGTTTTAAGTTTTCTCGAAAGCCTGAACCACGGCGTAAAGTAAAACCGGTCGCAAGAACATCAATAACAACCATTTGCACGACACGACTGGCCATAGGCATATAAACATCGGTATCTTCTGGTACATCAAGGGAGATAGCAAGATCACTGGCTTGCTCTAGTGGTGAGTCTTTCGCGGTAATAGCAATCACAGTTGCGCCATTTTCTCTGGCAAGATGAGCAATTTCTACTTGGCTTTTAGTACGGCCAGTGTGAGAAATGAGAACCACGACATCATTTTCTGTTGAGTTAATACAACTCATTTTTTGCATCACAATATCGTCGAAATTCATGATAGGGATATTGAAGCGAATGAATTTATTCTGCGCATCTTTTGCAACGGCTGATGAAGCCCCTAAACCAAAAAAGGAGATTCTTTTTGCCTGAGTAAGTAAATCTACTGCGCGATTGATTTGAAAAGGGTCAATACTGTTTTTTGCCACATCAAGACAAGCCATCGTGGATTCGAAAATCTTATGGGTGTAGGCATCCGGCCCGTCAGACTCTTCAACATTTCGATTTACGTAAGGTGTTCCATTAGCCAAGCTTTGTGCTAAATGAAGTTTAAAATCTGGGAAGCCTTTCGTATCTAAACGGCGGCAAAAACGGTTAACCGTTGGTTCGCTTACATCGGCAATTTTAGCTAAGGTGGCGATACTAGAATGAATTGCCGTTTGTGGGGCTTCGATGATGACTTCTGCGACTTTTCGTTCTGATTTACTGAAAATATCGAGGTTTTTTTGGATTTTTTCTAATGTATTCATACTGCTCTCGAAAATGCTAAGACTCAAAGCCTGATTTGATTACGTGTGTATAAAGAGGGCAATCACTGCACTAATACATACTCGAGTCCTTGAGTACATTTAGAGTATAACCATGCTGGCAGTGTATTCGAGTATTTGAAAGGCATTTTTATGATGAGAACATGACAAAGTTCAAATTTAATTACAGTTTTGTAAGTAAATACCTCTGTTTTCACACTAATACGAATTAAGTCCGTTATTTTTTTTCTAATCAAAGAAATAAATTTACAGAAATTTCTCCCCAGGCGACTCATGACAGTGGGGAGAGAAAACATGGCAACTGTTATCGCTGTAAAATGGCTTTAGTCAGAGACTCAATTTTAGGCAGTACTAGTTGGCTGGTCTGGGCAATCTGACGTTGTTCTTCGATAACCGAATGCAGAATATCATGGCTCGTCAGTGGATTGGCCAGTACGACTCGGAAGACGTTAGTTTCCATACGATCCCACTGAACAGGGGTTAAGCGAGTTCGTGATACAAAAGAAAGCCCATTTTCCCGTTGTTTTTTCTGCACAAACTGAGTGAGCTCGTTTAACCATTGATGAAGTTGTTGGCGCTCTTCGAATGTAGCTACCTTCAAGGCTTGTTTTGTTTTTTCTGGTACGTACCGATAAGTGAGTAGGCAAAGTTCAGGTTCAGAAATGAGTTCAAAGTCGGCCTGTCGTTTAATTAAGTCGGCAAAGTAACGCGCTTTGTTGATGCTTTGATCGATCAATAATTCATAGCCCGGGCGGCTGATAATATGCATGCTTGAATACACTAGCATTGCCATACCTGAGCGAGAACCTTCCAAAGTGTGTGAGCCGAGATCTTTTGACCCTTTTCGTAATATATATTCTGCGTGGTGTTCAACCGCTTTCATCGCCGTAGGATCTTTAAATAACACCATGCCTGCGCCCATTGGGATATAAAGTTGTTTATGCGCATCAATTGTGACTGAATCAGCACGTTCGATACCTTTCAACAATGAGCGATAATTATTCGACATGAGTGTGGCGCCGCCCCAAGCAGCGTCAACATGGAAGTGGCAACCTTCACGCTGTGCGATATCAGCGATGATATCTAATGGGTCAATGTTGCCGGTTTCGGTAGTACCCGCCACGCCAATAATGGCGAAGGGCTTAATATTTTTAGATTTTAATTGTTTGATGGTGTCTTCAAGGGCATTAGGGCAAATACGATTATTTTCATCTGTTTTAACTGGCACTAAGTTTGACCGCCCAATGCCGAGTACATCGGCCGCTTTTTTTAGAGAATAGTGGCCTCGTTCTGACACGAGAATAGCCATGCCTTGATAGCCATAATGCATCATCGCATTGAACAAGCCTTCTTTTTCGACCCCTTGAAAATTACCGTCGGCTTTCAATGCGTTGTTTCGTGCTACCCATAATGCCGTAATGTTGGCAATCGTACCGCCAGAGCAAAATGCACCAAGTGAATGTTCAGCACTGTGCATCCATTGTTGGTAAAAGGTTTCAGATTGCCCATAGATCAAGCGATGTAGCATACCGAGAACCTGACGCTCTAATGGCGTAAATGCTTTAGAGGTTTCAATTTTGACCAAGTTCTGATTAAGGGCAATCATGATCTTAGATAACGGCATTAAAAAGTAAGGTAATGCGGAGGTCATATGGCCGATAAAACTTGGTGCAGAGGTATGTACCGAGTGCGACACTAGCGTATCCAGAAGGTGTTGTGTGTGTTCGGAAACAAACGTTGGCGATTCTGGAATGGCAGCATTAGAAAAGTCTTTTTCAATTTCTGATAAGGGTTTTTCTTCCGCGACAATATGTTCTCGTAAAAATTCGTTTAGATTTTGAGATAGCTTTTGTTCAATGTTGCCCAATGTTGAATCGGGCGCTTCTGGTACGGTAAATATGCGTAACAAGCTTTCAAAATTGACATCTACAATTTTGTCGTTAAATCCCATAACAGCTTTTCTTCCATAGCGTCTATAACGGTTCATTTGAGCGAAATAATTTATATGAATTAATCAATAAAGTCTCGCTCAAATGGAGGTAGGTTAGGTGAGTTGTGTCGTTATTTACTGGCATTTCATTGCGTTAGTTTTTGCGACCGATTGATTATATTTATCTAAGGCTGGTTTGATATTACTTGGATGGCTTAGTAGATCAGCAAAAGCAGAGCGAAGTTCATAGTTTTTATCATTTGGCGGCGATTGACGATCATCAAACGTCGTTTTGGCTATTTTGCCTAGCTCATCATCACGTTGTGATAAAGTTTTAACATCCGCTTGAGATAATTTCAGCCAAGATTCGACTTGTTCATCAATTGCGACTTTTTCAGGAGAAGAGGTTAAGTAATAATCGACGGCGGCACGATTTAATTCAAAATGGTGAGTTCTACCTTGTAAAAACCAATCGCCGACTTCTTTTAAGTCTGGGTTAGATTTTGTCGTGATAGTAACCAGATCTTGATACCAGGTTAAAGAGGCATCAATGTAAGCATCGTATTTATTCGTTAAGCATTGAAGATCATTTGCTGTAGCAAACGCAGAACTGCTTAAAGATAATAATAAAAGGGCGATAGCAGGTTTTTTCATTTTCATTTCCTAGAGTAAGGCATTGATACCAATCTTAGTTATCACGAGCATTGGTATTACACTGTTTTAATTATAGCGTTGGCTTGCTTTTCAGTCAGTGCCTTCTGTCACTATTCGTAACTTTATCGCGCCCCTTGATTCAGCATCGCGATGGTACCTAGGTGGCGATATTAAATAGGCAATTAAGCTCCTAGAGAGATAAAAAATAGCATCAAAATGGGGACTAATAAACTGAGTATAAAGCCGCTCACAATCGCTATTGGAACACATTTTACCCCTCCAGTGCTTTGAATGACGGGTAATGTGAAATCCATTGCTGTCGCACCAGCATAACCAATCGTGGTACAAGGGTAGCGACGGATAAACATTGGAATTGTGATTAACGCAACGAGTTCTCGCAACAATTCCAACATAAAAGAAGCTCCGCCATAAACAGGGCCGTAAGCATCGCCCATCAAAATACCGGCTAAAGAATACCAACCAAATCCGGAGGCCATTGCCAGCCCATTGGTGAGCGGGATATCTAAGATATAAGCGGAGATCACCCCACCGAGCCATGAGGTGACAACGATGATACAAGCGATGATCATTCCGCGCTTATTTAAAATAATTTGTTTAAGTGTTAATCCACTATTTCTTAATTGAATGCCAATGAAGAAGAGTAAAAGCAATAAAATACCTTCACTGGTTTGGCTGATATAAGGCACTTTAAACGGAAGAATTAAGCCTAATAATAAACCTGCACCGACGACTAAAATTAATTTCGCTGATTCTAATGCCATCATATAGATCGGTAAAGGTGCGGCTTTTGAGTAGGCTTCAATTGGCATCCACCGGTCAATGAAGGGTAAAGCGGCAAGGTTACAAGTTCCTATAGCCACGAAAAAAGTGAATGTGAAAAGCGCGATCGTTTGTAAGTTACTGCCAAGGTTATCTAAAGCAGAGAGGCTTAACCCCATAAAAAAGAGAATGACATAGATGAGGTATGAAACGGATTTATTGATCCTATGGTGCAAAGACTCATTTTTGATGGCGATGAAATAACCCACCACTAACGGCAAGAAAATCATAAATACGCCTGAATACATAAACACCTCGAATAAAATGGGGGAAAATCGAAAGCAAGTTGCGGCCTATACTAATGATTTTGAGAGTGAAAATCATCTACTTAAGAGATGTTGCACTTTATTTTTCCTGTGAAATTAAGTTTTCTGCTTATTCTGTAATCCGCATGGTTATTATGGTGATATATATTTTTTGAATTTAACATTACATTTTCATGACATGAAGAAAAATGGAATGCGAGTAATGTCTCATTTTTTATCGGGTTTTCACAGCTAGGTGTGAGCTGTGCACTTACTTAATTTTTATCATGAAGTATGATTTATATTAGAGCGTGTTCATAAAAACAGGATTGATGGCGTCGATGTTTTTAAGCCTGCTCGCAAAAAAATATGGAAGTTATAATAATATGTCATTTAATGACGCTTGTGTCTTGATCGGGGGATTAAACATAAGTACGGAGGTTACACAATGGGCAGTAATATGGAGCGTTCATTTTTTGAATATGTAGCTAAATTTGGCTCGTTTCAAAAACGTTCAATGTTTGGAGGTATTGGGTTATTCAGCGAGGATGCAATGTACGCGTTGCTTTCTAATGGCACTATTTTTATTCGTGGTGGTGGTAGTCTTGATACAACCTTAGGAGAAAAGGGTTGTAAAAGATATAAGCACGTAAAAAAACAAACCGTTGCAACCGTTAATTACTTTGATATCACAAAGCTTTATACAGAAGGTGATAGCTCGCTTGATAACATTATTCAATTATCGATTGAGTACTCAAAGCAAGAAAGGGCATTTCAAAAGTCAGCGGATAGTCGCAGACTACGTGACTTACCTAATATGCAATTAACGCTTGAGAGAATGGTAAAAAAGTCAGGCGTGCCAGATGTCGATACATTTTTGCAAATGGGACCAGAAGATGTCTTTATGAAAGTAAAAGAAACCTATGGTGGAGATGTCGATATACGACTGTTATGGAAATTTGCCGGTGCAGTAGACGGTTGTCATTGGAAACTTATTCAAGAGCCTAGAAAGCAACAACTTTTATCCAGTGTGCACCACTAAATCCTCTATTATTACCTTAATAGAAGCGTGTAAATAGTCGAAAGCCTCGCAATTTGTGCGAGGCTTTTTAATTTGATACTTACTCTATATGCCGTTAGCTACGAAAGTATTCGACGATTGTCGTTATCTGTAGTTCACTTTTAATTAGTAATTAAAGCGAGCGGTGACCATCACTTGATCGCCATAAATATAATTTAGCTTACCTTCTAACCCAATAGAAAAGAGTTCAGTTGCATGGAAGCGACCTGAGATAGAACCGTAAACGTCATCGGTATCAGCATGGTTGTTGATCTTGTAGTAACCCACTTGACCGCCAATTTCAAATTGTGGTCCAAGCCATTGTCTTACACCTAGGTTGACTTCCATACCTGGATCATTATCGAACTTGTGTCGGTCATCAACCAATTTAAATAACATTTCACCAGTAATATCAGCCCAGTTATTGACTGGGGCGTGAAATCCTAAACCTGCAGAAAGGTCATAATCACTATCAAACTCTGAATCTATAGATGCAATGGCGTGTGCATTAGGGTGAATTGACTTGCTGATTTCAGAACCAAAAGTCATTGGACTAAAGCCAATTCGAGCGTCGATGTAATCGTAATTAAAGTTGCTCATGTTTGCAGAGCTAGTATCGCTTGCGGCAAAAGTAGTACCAGACACCAGTAGTAGCCCAGAAAGAATCAGTGACTTGCGCATGAAAGAAAACCCTTTTCTTATTCAATCGTGAAAGTAGCAAATTAATGTGTATACAAGTAGTAACTGCCCCAGACTTGATAGTGAAAGCATCGCTATCTCGAAATAGGAGAAAGCTTATATTCTTTAAGCTAGGCAGTAACCGCATGTTACTTAGGTTTGTTTTGCTGTATGGCACCGATTTTGTCAGAAGCAGCGACAGATGTAAATTGACAAAGAGAGAGTTAATGTAAAATTCAGGCAAATATAATGGCCTTAAGTATTAATGGAGATTATTAATCATAAAATAATAAGCTGTGAATGCTATCTAGCTTGTTTTTGAATGACATAGAAAATGAATTTGCGATAGACTGTCTTTTATTTGCCAAGGATTAAAATGAATAATGTAAAGAAGTTCGCTGCCATTGGTGGTGCGGTTTTATTGGCGGCGTGTTGGCCGTTAGCTGTTGGGCAATTTGCACAAACAACGATTCAAGAGACGGTAAGCAAATTAGATAAAAAAGAAGTCAGTGTTGAGCTTGTGAGTTATGAGCGAGGCTACTTAAGTTCAACGGCTCAAACGAAAGTTACGGTGGTCGACCCAGCATTAAAGCAACAACTAGAACTGGATGGCTTACCAACAGAGTTTTCACTTAATCATTATATTAGTCATGGTTTAGTGAGTATTTCTACAGACACGAAAGCGGATGATTACGCTGCGTTACCAGTCGATATCCATTCTGTTACTTACCTTACTGGTTCCACTTCACTTGATGTAACCAGTAAAAAGATGGCCTTTAATTTTGCGAATGATGCGAGCTCTCAACTTGAGTTTTCTCCAGCGAAACTGAATGCGGATATTAATCGTGATGGCCAAGTGAAATTTGACTATACACTCGACGGTTTTAATGGTCACTTTAGTAATGGCGAATCATTAATTGTTGACTCCATCAGTGGTTCAGGTGATGGGCAGAAAAAAGATGGTTTTTGGTTAGGTAGTCAAAAAATGTCTCTAGGTGGCACCAATCTGATTGATGCTCAAGGTGAAAGCATTGTTGATGTTCATCAGTTTGAGTATGAATTTAGTACTGAAGAAAATGCATCGGCAACCACTTTTACTAGCCATCATAAAGTGTCGGTTGATAGTGTGGATTTGGCGAATGATACTTTAACTGATTTAGGTGTTGAGGCGTCATTTAGCAATCTGGATATGCAGGCTTTTTCTCAATTCTTAAGTGTGTACCAAGATAAAGGCCAAGCTTTAAATAATGAAGACATCAAAACACTGATGGGCTCGGTGGATACATTATTTGAGAAAGGCTTTAGTATTTCTCTTAATGAAATGAAAGCGTCGATTGGTGAAGGTAAGTTTAATAGTGATTGGGTATTAAATTTCCCTAAAGGTGATAACAAGATCACTAAGAATCCGATGAAAATCATTTCGTCGATTGACGGTGGTGCAAATGCCTTTATTTCAAATGAAATGGTGACCAAATTTCCATTTATTCAATCGGGCCTAGATGATTTAATTCAGCAAGGCATCATGGAAAAACAAGCGGATGGTTATCATATTAATGGTGACATTAAAGGCGGTAATATTGAGTTTAAAGGTGGTAAAACTCTTCCACTATTTGTTGTACTTGCGCCGCTGTTTTTGTAAGTGACATCGCGAGATTTGCACCTGTTTTTTATCGATGAAATAGGTGTTTCGGAATTAAAGGGGCCAATATGGCCTCTTTTTTTATGTTTGAAGAAAAATGGCTTTTCTCAATTCGGTAAAAAATGGTATTACTGTAGGTAATTTCTTCACCTTATTTATTCGTCATTTACGCAGGAGCAAAATTCATCATGGAACCTATCTATAACTTCAGTGCTGGCCCAGCAAGCCTTCCTAAAGCCGTTATGCAACAAGCTCAAAAAGAGTTTTTAGATTGGAATGGTTTAGGCACATCCGTTATGGAAATCAGTCATCGTAGTAAACCTTTTTTGAAAGTTGCTGCGGATGCAGAACAAGATCTGCGTGATTTACTTTCTATTCCTGATAACTATAAAGTCCTTTTCTGCCAAGGTGGTGCACGCGCTCAGTTTGCCGCTATTCCAATGAACTTACTGGGAGAGGCGACAACGGCAGATTACATCGATGGTGGGTATTGGGCTGCAAGTGCGGTTGATGAAGCTCAAAAGTATTGTCAGCCAAATGTGATCAAGGCGATGACCGAAATTGACGGTAAAACTGCGATTATTCCAGCCTCAGATTGGCCAATTTCAGAGCAAGCCGCTTATGTCCATTTTTGTCCGAATGAAACCATTGATGGGATTGAAATTAATGATTTGCCAAATACGGATAAGCCAATTGTTGCCGATATGTCTTCGACGATTTTATCGCGTGAAATTGATGTGTCTAAATATGGCGTAATCTATGCGGGTGCTCAAAAGAACATTGGCCCCGCTGGTTTGTGCATTGTGATTGTACGTGATGATTTGTTGGATCTTGCATGTAATGAATTACCAAGCATTCTTAATTACAAAGTACTGTTTGAAAAAGAATCGATGTTTAATACGCCACCGACGTATGCTTGGTATTTATCTGGGCTAGTGTTTAAGTGGTTGAAAGCTAACGGCGGTGTTGCGGCGATGGAAAAAGTGAACCGCGAGAAGGCTGCGTTATTGTATCAGTGCATTGATGAGTCTGATTTTTATCGTAACAATGTCCATGCCAATAACCGTTCGTTAATGAACGTGCCATTTCAATTGGCGAAACCTGAGCTAGATGGATTATTCCTTGAGCAAGCAGAAGCGCGTGGATTACAAGCATTGAAAGGGCATAGAGCGGTAGGTGGTATGCGAGCGTCTATTTACAACGCAATGCCATTAGAAGGTGTGCAAGCTTTGGTTGATTTCATGAAGGAATTTGAAGCTGAAAATAAATAGCGCTAGATTGATTTACCAATAATATACCCAAGTAACTTGCCCTCCGGGAGCTTCATTCAAACCTCCTCTTTTTTATAAGAGGAAGGCCGCGTCAGATTGGTTTGAAAGGTGCCTACATACCTTCGCCAATCTTCCTTGCCTAAAGGTTTGGATGATAGCTCTGAATTCTGCATCTTGAAGTCACTTGGGTATAAAACCGCCAAGTTGTATTCAGCTTGGCGGTTTTGTTTGTATGGTTATGTTGCTCGTCTATTTATAGACGTTGGTGTAAACGATGATACAAGCCATTTTGTGCCAGTAGTTCACTATGGTTGCCTTGTTCTACAATCTCGCCTTGTTCCATCAGACAAATCATATCCATTTTTTCTAAACCAACTAAGCGATGGGTAACAAATACCACGGTTTTATCGATGGTATGTTTGCTTAATAGTTGCATGATTTGGTTTTCAGTTTGTTTGTCTAAGCCTTCGGTTGGCTCATCTAACAGCATAATTGGAGCGTCGTGTAGTACTGCACGTGCGATACCAATACGACGTTTTTCACCACCGGATAACTGACGACCACCATCACCTAGCCAAGCATCTAAACCCATGTTCTCATTAAGGTGAGCAAGACCTACCTCTGCTAAAATTTGCTTCATTTCTTCATCAGAAGCATCAGGTTTCGCCAGTTGTAAGTTGTCTTTCAATGTACCGTTAAGGATATCAACACGTTGACTGACGACTGAAATGCTTTGTCGTAAGCCTTTTTCTGTCCATTGATCGATAGAACTGCCACCAAGTCGTAATTCACCAGAAGTGACATCAAACTGTCGAGTGAGTAATTGCAATAGGGTGGATTTCCCTGAGCCCGTTTGGCCAACAATGGCCAGTTTCTGACCCGCGTTTAAATTTAGCGACACTGATTTAAGTGCGTCGTGATCACTGCCATGGTAACGATAATTCACATTACTTAGTTGAATATCATAATTTTGGCTGGTCTCTGTACCAGATTCCGTAAATACAACATCGGGTGTCGCTGACAGCACTTCATTCAGTCTGCGCGCGGATTCTAAGGTTTGCCCTAAGTATTGGAAGGCGCCTGCAATTGGCATTAACAGTTCAAAACTGGCCATGGTTGCAAAGGCCATCATCGCGACCATAGGGCCCGGAGGTTGACCATTTATACCGTCAGCTGCCATCCAAATGATAAGCACTAGGCTCCAACCATTTGCCAATAGAAGTAGGGCGCTTGCCAAACCCGTGTAGTGAGCGTTTTTAAATTGATTTTGAATCAGTGAGTCTTGATGCGTACTGATGGCTTCACGGTATTTAGGTTCTGCACCAAATAGCACTAACTCACTGTGGCCTTGTACCCAATCTAGGGTCGCAATACGTAGTTTCGCTTTATTTTGGGTTAGCGTTTCACCATTGTGCTTGCCTAGTTTGTAGAAAATGATCGGCCACAACAATAATAAGGTCAGTAGAATCGCCCCAAGTGTTAAACCTATGGCTAAATCAAACCAAGCAATGAAAATGGTTAAGGAAGCAATACCAAAAACACCGACAATAATTGGGCTCACTAAACGCAAATACACGTGATCCATCGCATCGACATCCGCCACAAGACGGTTGAGTAGATCCGCATCACGCAGTTTTGATAAACGCCCAGGGATCAGCGGTGTTAATTTTTTAAAGAAGAAGATGCGTAGGTCGGCTAATAATTTGAATGTTGCATCATGGCTGACTACACGCTCTCCCCAACGTCCTGCGGTTCTCGCCATAGCAAAACCACGAACACCACCACCAGGGAGCATGTAGTTGAAGGTTTCACGTGCGATGGTTAAACCGGCTACCGCGGCAGCAGAAAGAAACCAACCCGAAAGTGTTAATAAGCCTATTGAGGTGACGAGTGTTGCAAAAGCGAGGAACATCCCCAGTGATAGGCTAAACCAATGCTTTTTATACAGTTTGAGATAAGGTGCTAACTCACGCATCTAAATTCCCCTTATTCTCGTTGTCGATTTCAACTTTTGAAGACAACATTTGAGCAAATAAACCTGAATCTTTAATGGCATCATATTGCCCTGATTGAACAATTTGGCCGGCATTCATCACTAAGATATTTTCAACTTGCTTTAAGTGATCTAATTGGTGAGTCACCATCAATGTGGTTTTGCCAATGGTATTATCCGCTAATGCTTTCGCGACTAACTTTTCACTGTGTGCATCTAAACTGGCAGTGGGTTCATCTAAAAGCCAGAACTGACCATTTTGCAGCATGGCACGAGCGAGTGCTAAACGCTGGGCTTGTCCAACAGAAAGGCCACCTGAACGATCGCTAATGTGATAATCCAAACCATGGCTTTGTACAAACTCATCAGCAAAGGCATCTTGTAATGCTTTGGTGACTTCTTCTTGAGAAATGTTTTGTTGTCCAAGGACTACGTTGTCATAAATGCTGCCGTTGACCAGTAGTGGGTTTTGACCAACCCAACTGATATTGCTGCGCCATTGTTTTAAGTCGAGTTCCTTCACTTCAATGCCATTGATCTGCAAAGAACCGGAATAGGGTAAAAAGCCTAGAATCGCATTGATTAAACTGGTTTTACCTGCGCCACTTGGGCCAACTAACGCTGTAGTTTGATTGGCATCTAAAGTGAAAGAAATAGGACCAACCAGTTTGGTTTTCTCTGGGCTATACACTTCTAAATCATGGGCGGTAATCACAATGGTTTCTGGGGTCGTTAAAGGTGTCGTACCTGATTTTGCCGCTTCAACATCCGCTTCTAAAAATTCAACAATACTTTCCGCCGCGCCGAGAGCTTGAGCTTTGGCATGGTAAAACGTACCTAAGTCTCGTAACGGTTGGTAAAACTCTGGCTCTAATACGAGAACGAATAACCCGGTAAATAAGGTAATACCTGCGCCGTAGTAGCCAAAGTTAAGCTCGCCAATGTAGCTAAAGCCAAAATACACCGCAGTAATCGCAATAGAAATCGAAGTAAAGAATTCAAGAACTGCCGAAGATAAAAAGGCAATGCGTAAAACATCCATTGTGCTTTTACGCAGTACTTCTGAAGCGCCGCGTAATAATTCAGTTTCCGCTTCTGCGCGATGGAATAAACGAATGGTTGTCATCGATTGCAAGCGATCATAAAAATGACCAGATAAGCGTTGTAATGCTTTAAAGTTCTTTTTATTGGCATCGGCTGCTTTCATGCCCACTAATGCCATGAACAATGGCACCAATGGGGCAGTGATAAGGAAAATCAAACCTGCCGCCCAGTTGGTTGGAAATACCACCACTAAGATCAAAAACGGGATGAATACGGCAAGTGACATTTGCGGCAAGTAGCGAGAGAAGAAGTCTTGCATCTCTTCAACTTGCTCAAGCAGTAATGCTGCCCAAGTACCCGCAGGCTTGCCTTTAATGTAGGCAGGACCTAGATCGCGCAGCTTATCTAAAATTTGCTGACGAATATAAAGCCGTACTGCTTCGCCACAGCGATAGCCTGCTATCTCACGACCCCACGTACATAATGCACGACCTGCGATCATGACGGCTAAACCAATGAAGGAACTGACGAGTTGATGTTTATCGACATGCTCTATGATGATGTTATGCAGAATAGAGGCTAAGAATGCGGCTTGACCGAGTAGAAACAAGGTAGAAAGTACACCTAATCCTATCGTTATTAATAACCATTTTTTTGCAAGTTTACCTTGCTGCTTAAGCCATTTAGTTAAATGACGTCTTTCTTGTTTATCCATGTAAGACTCATTCCCATCAGGGGGTGAAAAAGGGCAGGATTGCATCCAAAAAACAGGCCATCACCATAAGTATTAGAGATTCGAGAGTAATACCGAATAGGCATGGCGGTAATATGACAAAATTAGTCCGTGTTAGTTCAGCCTTAAAATGAGGCTGACGTATTCTATCAGCGATTGTTTAGCTTGTACTGAATAAGTGCTTATGACGAAAAGAAAAGAGGGCATCATACCCTCTTTGTTGACATTATTTTGCAGTATTGAGTGCATCAAGATAACGCTCAGCATCTAATGCAGCCATGCAACCTGTACCCGCAGAAGTGATTGCTTGGCGATAATTATGATCCATAACATCGCCTGCTGCGAATATACCTTCAATGCTCGTTTGAGTTGCATTGCCTTCTAAACCTGATTTCACGATGATATAACCATCTTTCATTTCAAGTTGGCCTTGGAAAATATCGGTGTTCGGCTGATGGCCAATCGCGATGAAAGCGCCCATTACATCAATGGTTTCAACGTGATCAGATTGAGTATCTTTAATTCTTACGCCAGTGACCCCCATTTCATCACCAACCACCTCTTCTAATGTACGGTCAGTATGAAGAATGATATTACCGTTTTCGACTTTATCCATTAAACGGTTAATCAGAATTTTTTCTGCGCGGAAGCTATCGCGACGGTGAATTAAGTGTACTTCTGAAGCAATGTTTGACAAGTAAAGCGCTTCTTCTACTGCGGTGTTACCGCCGCCGACGACCGCGACTTTTTGATTGCGATAGAAGAAACCATCACAAGTAGCACAAGCAGAAACACCGCGACCTTTGAAGGCTTCTTCAGACTCTAAACCTAAGTATTTCGCAGACGCGCCAGTTGAAACGATTAACGCGTCACATGTGTATTCGCTTGAATCGCCTTTTAGACGGAAAGGGCGTTGGCTGAAGTCAACTTCATTGACATGATCAAAAACAATCTCGGTTTCAAAACGCTCGGCATGTTCTTTCATGCGCTCCATTAAACCCGGGCCCGTTAAGCCTTCTGGATCACCTGGCCAGTTTTCAACTTCAGTTGTGGTGGTTAACTGACCACCTTGTTGCATCCCAGTTACAAGAACCGGTTTTAAATTGGCGCGAGCAGCATAAACTGCAGCGGTATAGCCAGCAGGACCTGAACCAAGGATGAGTAAATTACAATGCTTTACGTTGCTCATGAAGACTCCAATTTGAATGCGATACAAGGTCAATATATTGTGTCTGAATTGTATGGAAAATGTCGCATTAAAGAAAGCAATAGATGTACTTTCCATTGAGGAAATTGTGGATGCTATTTCCGATGACGTTTATTTTTCGTCATTTGGCAGTATTAAATGCTGCACTGTGGTACTTAACTGTCTGTTATCAACTATTGATGCAGAGTTTAGTTTTATATTTAACTGCTCAATTTGATTTGGCCAGTTTAATGACCAACACTTATAACTGATAAGACATAGTTATATTGAGAGGTTGGTATGAGTGATGTAGTCATAGATAGGCCACAAAATGAGCTTCAACTCGTTCAATTAGGTGGTGACGCTTTAGCCCCTATTTTAGATAGCTTTTCAACACTTCCCCATACGAATCATGCCGATGGGCAATATCGTTTACGCCGTTATTCTGTGATCTATTTTATTGATGGTGAAGTAAAACCTAGCGATAAACATGATTTTGTTCAAACCAGTGATATTAACCATTTTCAAGGTGATATTGTACGACATTTCGAACCAATGGAGTTGAATGTATTAAATAGCTCATCGTTGAAATCGATGTGTTGGCACTTCATCCAAGCAAACCATTTACCGAATGGTCAAGAAATAGAAATTCATCAAATGAGGGTGGCTACGCTTATGGATGAAACGCCTGTTGCACCAGAAGGGGTTCATCAGGATGGGTTTGATCATATCGCGATTATTGGCATCGCGCGGCACAATGTCGTGGGGGGTGAAATTATGCTTTATAATCATGATCATGAAGCGCCATTTTTCCGTAAAGTACTCGATGATGGTGAAATGGCTATGCTAGATGATCATCGACTTTGGCATAACGCCCAACCGATTCGAGCGATAGACCCAAAGCAAGAGGGCTATATGGATGTGATGGTGCTAACCGCTAAGGAGGGGCGTGATGCCAAAAATTAAACGTTTCGATGTTGATGCTTTACGGCAAGACTTCCCTGCATTGCAGCAACAACATCAAGGCAAGCCAGTGATTTTCTTTGATGGCCCTGGTGGCTCTCAAGTGGCTTACCGCACTATACAAGCGATGCAAGATTATTTAGGGCGTTACAATTCAAACCTTGGTGGCGCCTTTTTTTCTAGCCATCTGACGACCGATTTAATGAATAAAGCTCGATATTATGCGGCTAATTTATTAAATGCAGAGCTTCCAGAAAATATTGTGTTTGGCGCCAATATGAGCAGTTTGACTTTCTCATTCAGCCGGACGCTTGCAAAAGACTGGCAAGCGGGTGATGAGATTATCGTCACTCGGCTAGATCATTATGCCAATGTTTCTTCTTGGCAACAGGCGGCTAAAGATAAAGGCTGCCTAGTACATCAAATTGATGTAAACCCAAATACTTGTGATCTCGATTATTCGCAACTAGAGGCCTTGATTAGTGAAAAAACACGCTTGATTGCGCTGACGTATGCTTCGAATACAACAGGCACCATTGTTGATGTCAAACGGGTGGTTGATAAGGCTTATGAGGTAGGGGCGCAAGTGTTTGTTGATGCGGTTCATTACGCACCTCATCATTTAATCGATGTACAGTCGTTACGCTGTGACTTTTTGGTGTGTTCTGCGTATAAGTTTTTCGGTCCACATATCGGTATGATGTATGTTCATCCACAGTGGTTACATAGGTTAGAGCCATATAAAGTGGAGCCAGCGACGAATATTGGTCCGGGCCGTTATGAAACCGGAACTCAGAATTTTGAAGCATTATCAGGCATGGTCGCTTGTATTGAGCATCTCGCGGCACTAGGTGATCCTGAAGCCTCATTAAGGCTGCGCTTAAAACAAAGTTTTGAGTATTATTCTGACTATGAACAGCAGTTATCTCTGCAATTTTTACAACAATTAACCCAATTCCCCGAAGTCACTTGTTACGGGCATACCAATTTAAATGCTATTGCGAAAAGAACGCCGACTTTCGCTTTAAAAATGAAAGGCATTGATTCCGGTGAATTAGCTAAGTATCTCGCTGAGCAAAATATTTGTGTTTGGAGTGGGCATTTTTATGCGGTTGGATTATTAGAGCAGCTGCAATGTGAGGAGCATGGCGGCTTTTTGAGAGTTGGGTTAATGCATTACAACACTCAACAAGAAATAGAAACTTTCTTCAAAGCTTTGAGATTAGGTATTGAAGCTTTGAGTCCATGATTCAATCCTATAAATCTGATTTTTTTAACCATTACAACTTTGAAATAATACATATGACCAAGCAAGATCTTGCCAAGTATCTGGCAATTTTTTGCCTGGTCATTTCATTTTTAAATTTATAATACATTGAATTACATGTATTTTTTATTTGGCATAGAAGTTGCTTGGTAGGGTGAGTGTGAAGGATGACCTTCATCATTTAACTCAATCTCATAAGGACAATACAATGCCAACTCCATGTTATTTATCTATCAAAGGCGCGACTCAAGGCAACATCACTGCAGGCGCATGTACTGCGGATTCTATCGGTGACTCTTATGTTGAAGGCCATGAAGACCAAATGCTGGTTCAACATGTTGACCACACCGTCACCATTCCAACTGACCCACAATCTGGCCAACCTTCGGGCCAACGTGTTCATAAGCCGTTCAAATTCACAGTCGCGTTAAACAAAGCAGTACCATTGATGTACAACGCACTGACTTCTGGTGAAAAACTGGATGAAGTTGAACTGAAATGGTACCGCACTTCAATTGAAGGTAAGCAAGAGAACTTCTTCACTACGAAATTAGAAGGCGCGACCATCATTGATATCCAATGTGAAATGCCACATTGCCAAGACCCATCAATGAAAGACTTCACACAAAACATCACGGTAGCGATGTCTTACCGCAAAATCACTTGGGACCACAACAATGCAGGTACCTCAGGTGGTGACGATTGGCGTAAGCCTATCGAAGCCTAATCGCTTTGATGATTCACGCTATTACTCAGGAAATGAGGGGCTCACCTCATTTCCTGTTTTTGGATGTTTTCTGATGTTGTTAACACACTAACCATCAGATTTTCTGGTTTTTGTTGAATTGAGAAATGACGCTCAACACGATAAAAAGCAGAACAGTACAGTCGCTTAATTCTGATTTGTAACGGTTTTTCTTCTTTCCTTCGTGGTGGAATACAATATGGCAAGGTTGCAGTTTTCAATACAGGTAGATGGGTTCAGTGAGGATTCACTGGCGGTCGTTCATTACCAAGGGCAAGATAACTTTTCATCGGTGCAACAAGCCGATGGCTCGTGGTGTCACGGTTTTCGTTATCAGATTGCCCTTGCCAGCCGCCGCCCCGATATTACCGCATTGGATGTGGTGGATAAAAACACCGAACTTGTCATGCATCGAGATGGCGAAGTAGTGCAACGCATCAATGGCATTGTGCGCGCTTTTTCGATTGGTGAAACCGGCCATCACCACACTTTTTACCAGCTTACCCTAGTGCCTGAAATCGAACGTTTATCACTGCGTCATAACAGCCGTATTTTCCAATCCATTTCGACGCCCGACATCATTGCCACCTTATTCAAAGAAATGGACATTCAAAATTTCGCTTTTGCCTTAACGCGCACACCTAAACTGCGTGAGTTTTGCATGCAGTACCGTGAGACCGATTTAGCCTTCATCAACCGTTTAGCAGCCGAAGAAGGCATGGTCTATCACATTGAGCAATCAAAAGGCAAACACACGGTATTGTTTACCGATGATAGCCAATTGATTAGCTCACTCGATGCCCCAATTCCTTACAACGCAATGGCGAGCGGCATTAGCTCGACGCCGTACATCAACACTTTCACCAAAACCACTCAGTTTGAAGTCAGTGAAGCGCACAGCGGTGACTACAGCTTTAAAAAACCTCAGTACACTTTTGCCCAGCAAGCGGTGGGCAGTGATATGGATTATCAACGTGATACGTATCAGCACTTTGATTTCCCGGGGCGTTTTAAAGATGACGCAACAGGTAAAGCGTTCAATCAACTACGTTTAGATAGTTTGCGTCGCGAAGCTCACACCGCTAAAGGCACCAGCAATGAGCCACAGCTGCAAACGGGCGCGAAGTTTGATATGCAAGACCACAGCGACGATAGCTTTAATCAATCATGGCTGATTATTGCCAGTCACCATCAAGGTGACCAACCGCAAGCGCTTGAAGAATCCGCCGGCAGTAAACCTACAACTTACGCCAACCAGTTTGAAGCGATTCCAGCGGATAAAACCTGGCGCCTGCCGCAGATGACCAAACCACAAGTCGACGGCCCGATGACCGCTTATGTAGTCGGCCCTGAAGGAGAAGAAATCTTCTGTGATGAATATGGCCGTGTCAGGCTGCATTTTCCATGGGATAGATATTCCAATGGCGATGAACACAGCTCTTGCTGGGTACAAGTCTCCCAAGGTTGGGCGGGCAGCCAATATGGCATGATAGCCATTCCGCGCATTGGTCATGAAGTGATTGTCTCATTTTTAAATGGTGACCCAGACCAACCCATCGTCACCGGACGTGCCTTCAACGCGCAAAATATACCGCCATACACCTTGCCAGATAACAAAACCAAAACGGTGTGGCGCAGTGAAACTCATCAAGGTGAAGGTTTTAATGAAATCAGCTTTGAAGACCAGGCGGATCGCGAGCAAGTATATCTACACGCACAAAAAGATTTTAAAGCGGAAGTGCAAAATGATGCGATTACCGACATCAACCACGACCAACATTTAACGGTTGAAAATGACCAATTCACTCAAATTAAAAACAACCACAACGTAACCATTGAAGGCGAGAGTCGAACTAAAGTATCAAAAAACCAAACGGTTATAGTTGATGGCGATTTACAAATAAAATCCGACTCAACCATTATTAAAGATGCTGCCAATGAAGTGCATTTGAAAGCAGGGCAAAAAATAGTGTTAGAAGCCGCGGGTGAGTTAACCATTAAAGCCGGTGGTAGTTTTGTCAAAGTCGACGCCGCAGGGGTTCATCTAGTTGGAGCTGGCATCAATATTAACTCTGGTGGCAGTGTAGGCAGTGGCTCTGGGTTTGGCGGGTCGATGCCAGTGTTACCGTTAGGGCTTGAATCACTGCCTGCGCCGACAAATCCGTTACCAATGCAGATTTCTGCGACAAAAATGCAGACCTTAGCGATCGCGAATGTTGCTTTAGCGAAACAATGTCAGAAGCAAGCAGATGGATCTTGTACTCGAGCGGATTGTGCTTGTGATAAAGGGGCATCGAATGAATAACTTTTGGATAGTGGTGGATACCGTACGGATTCCTGATGCGTTAAAGCAACTTAAAACAATTACGGTACTTGATACAGTTTTGCCGCTGTATGCAGGCTCTGATTTTGATTACTTAATCGATCAAAGCCCGTTGTTGATTAATCTTGGTTTAAATGATTCGGTATTGGATAAATGGTCGACTCTGCCTTTGTTTGATACCAGTTCTGTTATCTTCGCTTTAGAGCAAAATATGGATGGCTATGTATTGCTTAATCATTTGCAAAATCTGTTGTCAGTTAAAATCGACCAAACTGCATTTTTGTTCCGCTTTTATGTGAACAGTATTTGGGAACAAGTGGCGAATGAGCTTAATGAGCAAGACATTCATACGATTTTAGGGCCAGCGAGAGCTTTGTATTGGGCTGATAGTGCATTAAAAATTCAATCTTTTAGCCAACAATATATAAAGCCATCGCTTCTTGATACGCCTTATCATCTTACTTCGTCAATCTTCAAACAGTGGGTATAAATTATGGCTCAATACACAATATTAAAAAATGACTGCTTAAGTTTGCTGGCACAACGTTTTAATACCACCGAAGAAATATTGATGAGTTTGAATAGTGATCAAATTAAAAATCCTGATCTCATTTATGAGGGGGACAAATTAACGTTGCCAGATCCAACTATTGATAGTATTCCTTTAGATGGTAGCCGTATTGAGTTACCTCAAGCACCGGAAGAGTTAGCAGGTGGTGCAGATACTTGTAGTGGTCCGGTTGATTTTGTAGATATTTTATATATTCCTGCTCACCCTAAAACTGGTGAAAAGTGTTGGTATGCAATTACTCAGGAAGCCAAACAAATTATCGAACAAGAAAAAGCATTACTAGAGAAAGTAATAGTGGAAGGTGATGTACAAACTACCTCTCAAAATTTAAACCAATTAGGCGTGTTATCTAAGTTTTCTACAAAATATTTTGAGCAATTTATGCCAGAAGATATGGCGGATGATTATAAAACTTTGAACTTGTTTAGGTTGGTGCTCACATTTCATCTATACAAAAATTTAAAGGATGATCCCATCGTTGTACTTTATGACATGGCGGAAAAAGCCCATATTAAATATGATGATTTAAATTTAGACATTAGTGTAAAGAAAATTTTAAAAGGGATGAAAGCTTTCAGTCAAACCTTGTATAATCGTACTAGTTTTACAGAGTATTTAACACTGAATCAAATCCCCGAATATAGGCAATCTGTATTATTGGATAATTTACATAATAGCGTGCTTAATAAAATTACTGACACAATAAAAAGAGTGGAAAAGTGGACCATAATCCAAGCCGAGAACATGGAAGCGGATGATGGTACTCACTTTATTTATCGAGATGAACTTAACTACTTTACCAGTATACGGCAAGATGTGCTTGAAAAATACATGAAAGAATTTTTTTCACTTCATAGTGAAATAGCGATTGCCCAGTTGCCACATGAAAGAGCGCTAGAACGACTAATCGCGACAATTGATTTTTCTAGTTCAGCTGAACTACACCCATTATATCTTTTCCTTAAAGTAATTAACCAATTAGGATTTGTGATCAAAGAACAATGCTTAACCAGAGAGCAATTAGAAGGTGAAGGTCCTTATAATCAAGGCCCTAAAGTACTAAATGAAAAAATGCCGAACTGGCGATCACCAAATCAAGTGATTGATATTAAAAATAGGGCTTTGATTAACGAGCTTTATAAGCAATCTAAAGGTGGTAGTGTGACTGAAGTAACAGAGGCTTTAGTGAATGACGTTACGTTAGATTGGTCTTACTATCCAAGTCTAGCTCTGATTGCCTTAATTGATAATACCATCAATGAGCACCAGAAGAACTTAGCACAAATATTAGGTACAATATTTCCACTTGATAATATTTTCTATAAATTGCTATGGATTAAAAAAGTAGCCAAATCTCGTATTGATTTTTTAAAAAAAGTGGCACAATCTCGATTGAAGTCATTAAATCCTACCTTGGAGTTTAAACCGCATAAAATTACTGCTATGCCCGCTAAATTAACGTTGCAGTGGGATTATAGCTATAAAGCGAAAATCAAAAAGAAGGCGGGTTTTAAAAACCAAGCTAAATTAAATGATCTACAAGTAGTAGAATGCAGTTTAATGTCGACAGGTAAGCTGTTTTATTTACGTGGTCCGGCTTGGTACATGCCAGAAAACAATAGTGATGATTTCTGTTTACAAGCGAAAGGGCATGTTCGCAATATTACCAGTCAGATTAGCTTTGTAAAAGTGCGAGCAAATAGTAGTATGCCTGAAATGACATTACCTACTGCACTTAAAAAATTAAAAACACCACAGATTAACTTGAATTTATATCCATTGACTCACAGGAAAGAATTTAATACTGCATTTTGGTCAGATGGTTGGCATTATCAAGATGGTATCAGCCCAGATGGCAAGGAAGCGCAATACAGTATAGATGCTGGTGCACAGCTTTTTCGTTTTAGTGCTCAAGGAGCAAGGCTCCTAAATTCATCATTAACTACTTATCACAATGCAATAAAAGAACCGAAGTATCTTGGAGGCTCTAGAGGAATATCGGCGCAACTTTCATTGTTACAAGCACAAGCTAGTATTAAGTTTTGGTTGCCACTCCAAAAGAATAATGTAGGAATCAAAGAAGTAAAAGATACCTCGGGTTTTGAGATTAAAATACCTTATGTAAATTCTGCTCATCAAGAAAATATTTATTCGGCGGGTTTTTTTGCAGCTAAAATTGAAGGTTCTATCTACGGTTTGGCTGGTGCATCTTGTATGTTGAGTTCTAAGCTAGCATTTGGTCCTTCTGATATAAATGGTAGTAATTTCGGGATAAGAGGATGTTCGGTTACCGCATTTGATCCTAATGTAAGGCGAGTAAATAAGTTGATTTCTGGTCCAATAAGTTCGAAGTATACCGCCGAAACGGAAATGATTATAGATATCTTTGCAGGGGTTGAAGCAGGAGGCAATTTGGATGCGACGGTCTATTGGAAACCATCTAAAAGTAACCCATATCAAGAGCTGGGCAGTATTAATGGTCACCTTTCAGTAGCTTATGGTATTGGAGGGCAGGCTGGATTTCGATTACTATTCCAAGGAGGTGTATTAGTGCTTGTAGCGTCGGCAAAGATGGTGGTGGGCCCTGGTGCATCGGGCCGGTTTGCAATTAATTTAGATATGCTTGGAGTTGACCAATTTATTAATACCTTACTAGGGATATTAAAAATGCATGACTTTAAGCATTTAAGTATATTTGGTGATGTAGATGAAAATGGTAAGAATGAAGACTTTGAGTTACTAAATAGTTTGTTAACTTTTTCTATGATCATGGGCTTGAGTGTGGCTGATGTGTTATTGATGCCTATCTCGATATGGTCTGAAGGTGAACAAAGCATTTTGAGTAAAGAGTATGCACCGTTATTGGCTCATAATCTCAATGTACGTGAAAGACAGCCAATAATGAAACCGTGGGTGACAAAATTACCTCCAGAAACATTGTGTAATTTATTCAACTCTTTAATTAAAGAGCAAACCGATTCTAAATCGGGAGAGCTAAACAATCAATCTCAGGCTCAAGCTATCTTAACAATCATGGAATATTTGGCTCATGATGAGAAAAACAATATTAGTTCAAAACGTCAATGGAAAGAAAGTTTAATTCGCATGAATAATAATCCTTCGATATTGCAAGATAAACTTTTGCAATGGGAATCCTTTAAGGATAATTGGTTTAAGTTGGCGAAATTTGTAAAGCAATTTTCAAAATTAGGTGATAACACCACTATAAAGACTCGTTTTGATAGATTTTCAAAGAGTTTATGTCAAAAAATGGTGTTGACCTACTCAGATGAAATAAAAAGAGAAGTCACTGGCAGTTTTTATTCATCTATTATGAACTACCAAACAGTGCATACAGAAAAATTGAACGTACGAAACTATCATGCTTATCCTATATCAATCGTAGTCAATCCATTAGCTAGAGGTGAAGTCGTTCAAGTCCGTAATGTAGACGGAGATATTGAAACGAAGCAAGAATTTATTATAGACTGGACAATTAATGACACGTTATCTTAAGTTATTCAACTGTAATGTGTTGTGTATTTACTCTTGGGGTGATTGGGTTGTAATGATTATCACCCTAACCATAAATATGATAGATACTTATTAGAAAAATTAGTTTCGGAAGGTGATGATGATTGGTGGAATTGGTATGCACAAAAAACATTTACACAATATAAAAAGTAGGAAAGAAAATTTTAAGTTATTATATCAGGTCGCAACTAAACGACTATCTTCATCTGAACGTTATTATTTAGATGAACTTTATAAAAAATTATCGTGATCCTATTTTTTATCAAAAGTTGCTCCTCCTACAGATCTTAAAGAAAAGGCGATGTTAGATAATAAGGTTGATGAAATCATAAAAGATATGACCCCCATGGTCTATATCGACGGCTTCACCTCGCGCGATAAGATAAGTGGGTTGATTAAACTTTATTTGGGGAAAGCCACCAGAAGAATTAATGTTTTCTATTTGGTGGCTTGTTTGTTTTTGCTTAATCGTTAATCACTAAACGTCACTTCATACGAAGTAAATTTCCGGATGTTAATCACCCCGGTATCTAAAATTAGATATTGTCCTTTAATACCTTGTAATTGGCCCGTCACAACAGGGTTTTTATCAAAGTTATGCGAGACTATTTTGACCGGGTGTTGTTCTACTGGGTAGTCAATAGGGGTAATGTCGGAAGACAAAACTTCTACCGCATCATCACCAAACTGTTGCTTAACGAGATCAAGTGTCGGTTGGATCAGAGGTAGCAGTTCAGCAAATCTCTCTTCTAAAGCAATATCTTCGCCATTTTCTTTTAGCAGTGTGCGCCAGTTGGTTTTATCGGCAATATGCTTAGCTAGTTCAACTTCGATTAGCCCTGAAATATGACGAGTTTTTACTTTAAAAATCGGCAAGCCTTGAGTCGCACCTTGGTCAATCCAACGGGTGGGAATTTGGGTGTGGCGAGTAATGCCGACTTTCAAACTTGAAGTGTTCGATAAATAAACATAGTGATCGACCATGCAATTTTCTTCGCCCCATTGAGGCTCACGGCAAGTACCTTGATCGTAATGGCAGGTTTCTGGTTTCATAATACACATGTCACAACTCGCCAACTTTTTCATACAAACAAAGCAATGGCCTTGTGAGTAGCTTTTCTTGGTTTTCTTTCCGCAAGATGAGCAAAAAATATTGCCAGTATGAGTCAGTGTAATGGTTTGCCCGATATAAGGGTTCAGCGCGACTTTATCTTCACCGATAGGTAATTGATATTGGACTTGATTAGCGGATTGAGGCTCTAAGTGAGCGCTGAGTTTCGATAAAGTTCCAGTGATATTTAGTGACATTGATCTGCTCATTTTTATTAATTTTGTCTAGTCTATCGAAATTTTGATGGCCTTTATACTTCTAGTGTTTTCATTGGTGATAATTATAACCACTCATTTATTGAGTGTTTGTTTTGGTTTTATGTTGTAACAAGTCTTTTACTCACTAAAAATGGCCACATAATATAATGAACATGGCGTTTGTAGGTGGTGCTAAATCATAAGCAACGAACAAAATTGAGATAAATTCCCGTAGTGAAGGACAAAGTAAGTGAATCAAGTGGGATAAGTGATCGACTAAGGAATAAAAATGCTTAACAAGCTATACATCAAAGCCGTACTTGTGATTATTGTGCTTAATATTTTGCTCTCAGTACTTTATTACTTATTTGGACATGAGAAAACGCTTGAAGTAACGCCTCAGTTTTACCCATATAAAGTGGCTTCTGACACCGTTGTTGGTGGCAGTAGTCAGGCAAGTCTCAGCATCGTTGGTGAAAAAGCGACGATGTCATGCCGTTTAGCAAAAAGTGATTATTTGTGGCCATATTGTGAAATGACGATTAGCTTAGCCGATGATATTAAGCATGGCGTCGATTTGTCTGGTTATGATCGTGTTTTTTTAGATATTGATTATAAAGGTGTGCAAGAAGATACGGCGAGAGTTAGAGTGAATTTTCGAAATTTTGAGCCTAAAATATTTAATCCTGAAGATGACAATACGTTGAAATATAACGGTATTGAATATCACCCTGGTTTTGAAAAAGGGGGGAGAGAGATTGGTTATGATAAGTTTCAAGTGCTGACTTGGTGGTTGTTTGATTACAATATTCCAATAGAGGAATCAGGGGTGAAACTTGATAATGTGTCCATGATTCAAGTGGCGACAGACTCTGGCTCTGTGATTGGCGATCATATCATCACAGTAAATAAAATTATTTTTAAAGGTGATTACTTAAGCCCGCGTGCCTTTGCGTTCAGTTTATTATCCATCTGGTTTGTTGCCGCCTTTGCTTTTTTATTCTACGAGTTATTTCAATCGAGAAAACGAGTGAAAAAAATGGAAGTACATACTTCTCATCTTAATCAACTGAATAAAGCATTAGAAAGTAAATATACAGAGGCTGCTCAAAGTGCAACCAAAGACGAACTAACCGGGGCTTGCAACCGCCGTTCTATTCGCGATTGGTTAGACAACATCGCTCGAAGAGTTCGCTGGGGAACGTCAAAGCTATCAATCATTTATGTTGATTTAGATCACTTTAAAGCGGTGAACGATACTTTTGGGCATAATGTGGGAGACCAAGTTTTACGGGAGTTTGTTGATCTGGTTTATGGGCAGTTACGAGATGGTGATCGTTTGGTCAGATGGGGTGGAGAAGAGTTTATAATCTTTTGCCCTAACGCCAACCTTGAAGGTGCCGAGATGGTTGCAGAGCGTATTCGTTCGATGGTTGAAGTTTATCAATGGCCGGAAGTAGGAACGTTAACTTGTAGTTTTGGTGTAACCGAAATGGTGGCAGGTGAAAGTGTAACTGAAATGACCGCAAGAGCCGATGAAGCGTTATACCATGCGAAGAATAATGGGCGTAACCGTGTTGAAACGCTAGAAAAGTTCGTGTAATTCGCTGTTTCCTAGTTTAGTTCTTGGTTAGAAGACTCTTCTTGGCGTGCTTGCCAAATAGGTTTGATTGGACCTAAAAACTTTGGCTGAGAGTTTAAAATATAGAGATCTAAAAAAGCTTTGGTTCTTGCAAATACTTCACGGATTCGAATAGATAATCCTGAGGTTTCAACTGGCCCCGGTACGGCTAAACATTGAGCATTGATATGGTTGTATCGGGCAATGTAGAGCGCACGTTCACAGTGAAAGTCTTGGGTGATGATTAAAAAATGGTCGGCGAGAAAAATTTCTTTTGCTCGAACAATCGAATCAAGTGTTCGGAATCCTGCGTAGTCAAGGTGGATGTTTTCTTCTTTTATGCCGGCTTTTAGCAAGTCTCGCTTCATGGTCCAAGGCTCGTTATAAGAGCGGTGCGCGTTATCGCCACTTAGTAAAAAAGTGTTTACTTTTCCTTGTCGATGCAGCTCAATCGCTGCTTCAATTCGATGTGAGTAATAAGTATTTAGGGTATGGCCAATATATTTGCTAGTGCCAAGTACTAAGCCAATATCGTATTTAGGAACATCAGCAATATCATGGTAAATAGAGCTTTGGGTTTGCCAGCTAATCAACCTGTCGATGAGTACTATTCCGCTGATAAACAATACTAATATGATCGCCAAAGCCGTTAAGCTACGGGTGAGCCATTTTAGAGCTAATTGAAGTCGGTCTTGGCTTATAATCATCGCGCTAGAGTCAATACTCGATATGGCTTGAAAATGGAATGAGCCCCATAAAAAAATCACAGTTTCTTATCATGTTGATATCCATATAATATGACCTACTGAGTGGGGAATCGTTGAGATAGTTGATAATAACAGCGTAATTAGACAGTGAAAAATAAAAAAGCCCACTTTGTTTAAATATTAAAGTGAGCTTACATTATGTTGTCATTATTGTTTGATTTCTAGCCGAAATAGTCATGGCTAGAAGTATTCCACTTAGAATGCGGTACGTTTATAACGACGATACTCCGGCTGCCAAAACCCGTTTTCAATTGCAGATTCAATGGCATCATCAGTAATTGAAAGTGCGACACCTTGTTCAATGGCTTTTTTCGCCACCGCAAAGGCAATTTTCTTGGAGACAAGATGAATTTCTTCTAAAGGTGGAAGTAATGCGCCTTTACCTTTTAGGGCTAATGGTGAGCAGGTTGCTAAAGCACGGCTTGATTCCATTAACATTTCATCAGTCACGCGTGAAGCAGAAACTGCAAGTACGCCTAAGCCAATACCTGGGAAAATATAACTATTGTTGCATTGTGCAATTGGGTAATCTTTTCCTTCATATTTGACTGGAGCGAATGGGCTACCGGTTGCGATCAAGGCCTTACCGTTTGTCCATTGGAAAATGTCTTGCGGCGTACCTTCAACTCGACTGGTTGGGTTAGATAGCGGGAAGATAATAGGGCGTTCACAATGCGCATGCATGGTTTCAATCACTTCTTGGCTAAATAGCCCCGGAACACCAGATACACCAATGAGCACGGTTGGTTTAGCGTTATGCATCACATCAAGTAATGAATAGCCTTGTTCTTCACCTTTCCAATCTTTTAAATGTTTGTTTTTTTGTACCAATCGCTGTTGGAAATCAAGCAGGTTCTTCATGCCTTGTTGCAATAAGCCCCAACGGTCAACCATATACACCTGAGAGCGAGCTTGTTCATCCGTTAAGCCTTCAGAGACCATTTGAGCAATGATGGCTTCAGCAATACCACAACCTGCCGAACCTGCACCAACAAAAGTCACACGCTGTTCAGACAGTTTACTACCTGCTGCATGACAAGCCGCAATTAGCGAGCCAACGGTTACCGCTGCGGTGCCTTGAATATCATCGTTAAAGCAGCACACTTTGTCTTTGTAACGCTCAAGTAAAGGCATGGCATTTTTCTGCGCAAAGTCTTCAAATTGAATCAGTGCATCTGGCCAACGACGCTTGATTGCTTGCATAAAGTCATCGACAAATTTGTCATATTCAGCGCCAGTAATACGCGGATGACGCCAACCCATGTACATAGGGTCCGCTAAACGTTGCGGATTGTTGGTACCCACATCAAGTACGATAGGTAAGGTATAGGCTGGGCTGATCCCACCACAAGCGGTATAAAGCGAGAGCTTACCGATAGGGATACCCATGCCGCCAATCCCTTGGTCGCCAAGACCTAAAATGCGCTCACCATCAGTGACCACGATGACTTTCACATTTTGGCTGGTGGCATTGTTAACTAAGTCATCGATACGATCACGGTTTGGATAAGAGATAAAGAGACCACGACCACGACGATAAATGTTTGAAAAGTTTTCACATGCCGCACCTACAGTCGGAGTGTAGATAATAGGCATCATTTCAGAAATGTGATTCTGAACTAAGCGGTAGAAAAGTGTTTCGTTAGTGTCTTGAATATTACGTAGATAAATATGCTTATCCATATCACTTTCGAAGGCTTGATATTGTCGATATGCACGTTCTACTTGTTCTTGAATGGTCTCTGTTGCTTCTGGTAATAGACCCTCAAGATTGAATTCTTTTCTTTCTTCAAAGGTAAAACCGCTACCTTTGTTAAGAAGCGGGGTAGCCATTAATACTGGGCCAGCGTAGGTAATATATAGGGGACGTTTATCGTTATTCATTGTCGGACTCTTTTTCTACGAGCAAAATTTGCTTGGTTCGGAACAGATACATAGATTCGATAGTATAGCGCTATATTAAAATGCACATAGCAATTGTAAACAATCTTTCTGCAATGTTTGGCTTTAGCGCACAGAAAATCGTTTTTAATGCATTGATGAACAATGTGGTGCAATGGTGATTTTTTCTCTAATTGTTTGTTTTTAAATCAATTGCAGTGAGGGTTAGTGAGATTTTCAGTTAGGTTAATTATATACAATAAATATTTATTTTGTATACACTCATGTCGGCGACTTTGTTTTTAACTCACAGATTCAATTGATGCTGTATATGCGAATACCACTTTATAGGTTGTTGTGCTTGTGTTGGATCACTTTGCTGCATACGAGTGTAGTGGGTTAGGGTTCTTTTTAGATAGCGCTTATTGATATCGGCTTGTGCGGCGTCAGTATGTTGCCAAATTTGCTCACCAATTGGGTGAATAGTCTCTTGTGAACATTGAGGGGCCTTGTGTGAGACATACAGAATCTCATAAAAACGCCCTTTATCTTCAATTAGGTGCTCTTGTTTCAAACTCATATTCAGTTCGACCAAGGTCTGTCGTAAGTTAAATTGCTGATAAACCGGGCAGAGTAGGTAGTCAATTGCTAGGTGAGAATATTGCTGATGTAAGGTGCGAATGATCTCTATCATTAAATCGCCGCCAACGCCTGCTATGATAACTAATTGTTTCCCTGCTGATTTATCTAGAGGTAAGGTTTTGACATCTTGGCAATAGACCTGCCACTGAGAGGCAGAGTGAGCAAAAAATTGCTCTAAGCGAGTTTGCACTAATGAGGTTAACTCAGGAACGATATCGACAAAGTGAATAAATGGGGCGGCTTGGCGTTGTAGTAATGCGGCACCTAAAAAACCATGGTCACAACAACAATCCCAAATATGTTGGTAGTGATTTGGGATTATTGATTCAATATGTTGTAGGCGTTTACTTAACTTCACCATTTCTCAGCTACTTCTTAATCACTCTGATGGCGGTATTGTACTTGTTTTATTTAGTAGAGAGAACCTTAACGAAACGCTCACCGCTTGGTCGTATCATTTGAAGTGACTATCGACTAATATCAAGACGTTAATCGACAATATTGAACAGGGAAGAATGATGATTAAGACGATTGGAACAACGGAAATTTTACTCAAGCATAGGGCGGTTTGCCATTGTGGTACCGTCGAATTGGAATTAACTTTACCTAATGGTATTGAAAAGCCACGTCGTTGTGATTGTTCTTTTTGCCGTCGTCGAGGGGCGATTGTTGGTTCGGTATTATTGGATAATCTGAAAGTCATCAAGGGGCATGAAGCTCTGCGTTTGTATCAGTTCAATACCGGAACCGCGAAGCATTACTTTTGTTCTGTGTGTGGAATTTATACGCATCATCAGCGTCGTTCAGATCCTAAAGAATATGGTTTTAATTTAGGATGTCTAGAAGGTGTCAATCCATTTGATTTGGGCGATGTGCCGACCAGTGATGGCGTTAATCACCCTGCTGATCGTAAATAAAAGGAAGGCAATATGACAGATTCACGTACCAATCATAAAGAGACATCAAGCTTACTTGTCCCTGCATTATTGCTTGGATTTTTTATCTGTATCGGTTTAGGTATTTTGGGTTATCAACTGGGTTCTGCTGCAATTGAATATAAACAGTATGAGCGTAGTGTGACGGTGAAAGGGCTGGCAGAGAAAGAAGTGACCGCGGATGTTGTGATATGGCCAATTCAATTCACGGTAGCCAGCAACGATTTATCGGGTTTATATAATGATGTTGATAGAAATACCGAAAAGATTAAAGCGTTCTTATTATTAAAAGGTGTTTCTCCTGAAGCGATCAGTTTTAGCGCGCCTGCTATTGTGGATAAGTCAGCCCAGCAATGGGGAGATAATTCTCGTGCTGAATTTCGTTATTCTGCCAATCAAACCGTAACAGTGTATTCACAAAAAATTGATATCGTGCGTAATGTCATGAGCGAAATGTCCGAACTGGGCAAACAAGGTATTGTGTTCAGTGGTGACAGTTATGCATCTCAACCTGAATATATCTTTACTGGACTCAACGATATTAAGCCTGCAATGATTGAAGAGGCGACCAAAAATGCCCGCGTCGTAGCTGAAAAGTTTGCCAAAGATTCCGACAGCCAGCTTGGTAAGATAAAACGAGCATCGCAAGGCCAATTTACCATTTCAGCAAGAGATAAAAATACCCCTTATATTAAAAAGATACGGGTCGTTTCTACCGTGCAATATTATTTATCAGATTAAGTCTTCAAGTTATCAGATTAAGTCTTCAAGGCCTCAATACGTTTTAAAGGTATAAAAATGAGCGAAATAAAAACACTGCATTCTGAAGTGGTTTATCAAAATAAGTGGATGACAGTACGTGAAGATCAAATTGAACGTGCCAGCGGAGCAAAAGGCATTTATGGGGTGGTGGAAAAACCAGATTTTGTCATTATTCTTCCTATTGAAGCTGATTATGTACACTTGGTTGAGCAATATCGCTATGCGGTTGGAGAGCGCTTATTAGAGTTTCCGCAAGGCGCTTGGGAGAGTAACCCAGATGCGGACCCTGTGGTATTGGCCGCCGGTGAACTAAAAGAAGAAACAGGCTTGCTCGCAGGCAATATGACTTATGTCGGCTTTCAATACCTTGCATACGGCTATTCCAATCAAGGCTATCATATTTATTTGGCGACCGATCTAACACAAGCAGAAAGAAACCTCGATCCAGAGGAAGAAGGGTTGATCACCAAAAAAATGCCGATTGCTGAATTTGAACAGCGTATTATTTCAGGTGAAATTAAAGATGCTTCAACCGTTAATGCTTATGGTTTAGCTAAGTTGAAAGGGCTGATTTAGCGCGCTAATGACTTAGAAAAATATAAAGCCAATAAGAGTGGCTTATTTTTACTTATTGGCTTTGATTTCAAAACTACTTGATCTATTTTTTAGGTGCAAGTTGATACAACTTCCCAGAATCCGTTGAGAAGTAAACCAAACCTTGTTTACTGATAGTGATATCTCGAACCCTTTCTTTCAAATCTTCGACTAAGCGAGTTTCTTCGTTGATTTGGTTATCTGGAGTGAATGACACCATATTGATATGGGTTTTGGCGAGAGCACCAATGAGTAAATTCCCTTGCCATTGTGGGAAAGCATTGCCGTGGTAAATCACCGCGGAGCTTGGCGCGATAGAAGGAATATAAACCATAATTGGGGCTTCGACATCTGGCAGTGTTTTAGCGTCACCGACATCTAATGGTCCCCAGTATTCTTTACCGTGTGACGTTTTCGCCCAGCCATAATTGAGCCCGGGTTTGATCATGTTAATTTCATCGCCGCCACGCGGGCCATGCTCGACTTCCCACAATATTTTTCGGTTTGAATCATAAACCAAACCTTGAGGGTTACGATGCCCGTAACTCCATATCGCTTGGTTGCCTTGCTTTGTTTTAAAAAATGGGTTGTCTTGAGGTACCGAACCATCGATGTTTAAGCGCAAAATAGCCGCGGCTTGGTTATCCATGTTTTGGCCATTATCACGATTGCCGCGGTCACCCACACCAAAGAAGACATGACCTGATTCATCAAAGGTGATGCGACTACCAAAGTGTTTGCTACTGTCATCGGCTGAATCCGTTATTAGCAAATCTTGCCATTGTGTTAAGGCTTTATTCTCGATATCGAGTTGAGCTCGAGCGAGTGAGGTTGCAGAATTACCATCTTGCAGCGGTTTCACGTAAGTGAAGTAAAACCAAGTTTGTTTATTTGCATCGGTATAACGAGCGACATCTAACAAACCACCTTGACCAGACACTTTGATGTCAGGTAGGCCAGATATTTCAGATTTTTGCTTGGTAGTGAGATCGAGTAGGTAAACATGGCCACTGCGTTCGGTCATCAATAGTTGATTTGTATCTACCCAATCTATTCCCCAGAGAACCCCTAAATTATCTGCCACTACCTTTGTCGTGTAGCTTTGCGGACTTTCAATGGTTTCTTGAGCACTTGTTACTGATGTAAAAGTGGCAATTGAGCTGAATAGTAATAGTGAAGAATAACGTGTGCACTGAGATATCAAAGATCGCATGGTTATCATTCTCTCGATGTTGAATAGGTATATTCATACTCTGGACAGTAAATGGATAAAAATCGAGCGTGAAATCGTAAATAGACATGACAAATAAATTATGGATAAAAATAAAGCTCGAATTAATAGGATTTCAATTTGGCTTTAGCTGTCGGTTTCATTACTATATAGGGCTATTTTCACTGGCTTTTTATCATGATGTGCAAGCTTGCCATTTTGCATAACTTTTTGATGTGTTGATTGTTGAAAAAATAATAAGCGCTAAAGATGTTGAGCAAAATGGCAGATGTTAAGCCAATTAGGAACTGAACTACCCACAGGACTACCAAACGGTAGGTGAGGAAACGATGCAATTAGAACAAATCATTGCCAATGCAACGGCAGCAATAGAGCAGGCTGACTCTGTCGCGACATTAGAAGATGTTCGTGTACAAGTTTTAGGTAAGAAAGGGGAACTGACCCTTCAATTACAAAGCTTAGGTAAACTTCCACCAGAAGAACGTCGTAGCGCTGGTCAAGAGATCAATAAAGCCAAAGGCCTAGTACAGCAAGCGATCGCTGCTCGTAAAGACGCATTGCAACGCGCTGAGCTTGAAGCAAAACTTGCAGCAGAAACCATCGACGTTTCTTTACCTGGTCGCCGTATCGAAAATGGCGGTTTACACCCAGTGACACGTACGGTTGAGCGTATTGAACAGTTCTTTGGTGAGCTTGGCTTTAATGTTGAAGCGGGGCCTGAAATTGAAGATGCCTTCCATAACTTCGATGCACTGAATATTGCTGAAGATCACCCAGCACGTACCGATCACGATACTTTCTTCTTTAATCCTGATTTGATGTTGCGTACTCATACATCAGGCGTTCAGATCCGTACTATGGAAAACGGTAAGCCACCATTTCGCTTCATTGCTCCGGGCCGCGTTTATCGTAATGATTACGACCAAACACATACGCCAATGTTCCACCAAGTGGAAGGTATGCTGGTGGATGAAAACGTTAACTTTGCCCAATTGAAAGGCATTTTGAACGATTTCCTATGTAATTTCTTTGAAGAAGAAGTGCAAGTGCGTTTCCGTCCTTCTTATTTCCCATTCACAGAGCCTTCTGCTGAAGTGGATGTAATGGGTAAAAATGGTAAATGGTTAGAAGTATTAGGTTGTGGCATGGTTCACCCTAATGTGCTTCGCAGTGTTGGTATTGATCCAGAAAAATACTCGGGCTTCGCATTTGGTATGGGCGTAGAGCGCTTAACTATGTTGCGTTATGGCGTAAATGATTTACGTGCGTTCTTTGAAAACGATCTTCGTTTCCTTAAACAATTCAAGTAACCGAGAGGATTAATCACAATGAAATTCAACGAATCATGGCTTCGTGAGTGGGTTAACCCAGCCGTTACGACTGATGAATTGACTCACCAAATTACAATGGCCGGCCTAGAAGTCGATGACGTACTTCCTGTTGCTGGCAGCTTTACTGGCGTAAAAGTGGGTAAAGTCGTGGAATGTGGTCAACATCCAGACGCGGACAAATTACGCGTCACTAAAGTGGATGTGGGCGAAGAAGAATTACTAGACATCGTTTGTGGTGCACCAAACTGCCGTCAAGGCTTAAAAGTTGCGGTTGCAACGGTAGGTGCGGTACTTCCGGGCGATTTCAAAATTAAAAAAGCAAAACTACGTGGTCAACCATCACACGGTATGCTGTGTTCATTTACTGAACTTGGCATTGATGTTGAATCAGATGGCATCATGGAATTGGCTGAAGATGCGGCGATCGGCACTGATTTCCGTGAATTCCTAGGTCTAAATGATGTAACCATCGACGTTGACCTAACGGCAAACCGCGCAGACTGTTTCAGCGTACGCGGTATGGCTCGTGAAGTAGGGGTATTAAACCGCGCCGACGTAACTGCACCAAGCTCAGAAGCCGTAATGCCATCTATTGACGATACGATCTCTATTGAAGTAAAAGCATCAGCAGCCTGTCCTCGTTACCTTGGCCGTGTGGTTAAGAACGTGAACGTGACAGCTCAAACGCCACTTTGGATGCAAGAAAAACTGCGTCGTTGCGGCATTCGTTCTATCGATCCTGTGGTTGATATCACTAACTTTGTTCTATTAGAGCAGGGTCAACCGATGCACGCATTTGATCTGGCTAAGATTGACGGCGGTATTGTGGTGCGCTTAGCTGAGCAAGATGAAAAATTGACTCTGCTTGATGGCACCGAAGCAAAATTAAACGCGGATACTTTAGTGGTGGCTGACCACACTAAAGCTTTGGCGATTGCGGGTATCTTTGGCGGTGAAGAGTCTGGCGTTACTACTGAAACTAAAGACGTATTATTAGAATGTGCCTTCTTTGCACCGGATCATATCCGTGGCCGTGCTCGTTCTTACGGTTTACATACGGATTCTTCTATGCGTTTTGAGCGTGGTGTGGATTACGCACTGCAACTAAGCGCAATGGAGCGTGCAACCGCACTATTGGTTGGAATCTGTGGCGGTGAAGTCGCACCTGTAGTTACGGTTGAATCTGAAGCCGATTTACCTAAACCAAATAAAGTGGCGCTACGTCGTACTAAGCTAGATAATCTATTAGGCCACCACATTGCAGATAGCGATGTCGTTGAGATCTTAGAGCGTCTAGGCATGACGGTAGAATCAACCAATGAAGGTTGGACAGCCATTGCTCCGACATGGCGTTTTGATATTGCGATTGAGCAAGATTTGATTGAAGAAGTGGGTCGTATCTACGGTTACGACAACATCCCAAATCAAGCGCCAATTGCAGCATTAAGCATGAACGATCACGTTGAGGCGAATTTACCTCTTAAACGCGTTCGTAACTTACTCGTTGACCGTGGTTTCCAAGAGGCGATTACCTACAGCTTCGTAGAACCTGAGCAACAAAAGCTAATCGTACCGGATGTTGAACCATTAATTTTGCCATTCCCAATTTCAGTGGAAATGTCGGCAATGCGTTTGGGCTTGATCCAAGGTCTATTAAATACCGTAGTTCATAACCAAAAACGTCAACAGCCACGTGTTCGTTTATTCGAATACGGTTTACGTTTTATTCCTTGTGAATCAGCAGAAAACGGTATGCGTCAAGAGCCTATGCTTGCGGGCGTGATCGCTGGAACTCGTTCTGAAGAGCATTGGGATATTGAAACCAACACCGTTGATTTCTTTGATCTTAAAGGCGATTTAGAAGCAATTCTTGAACTGACATCAAATGAGAAATCGTACAGTTTTGAACCTGTAAGCCATCCAGCGCTTCACCCGGGTCAATCTGCTGCAATCGTTGTGAATGGCGAGCCAGTGGGTGTGATCGGCACAGTTCACCCAGAGCTTGAACGTAAGTTTGGCTTAAATGGCCGCACGATCGTATTTGAAATCGAATGGTCTGCAATTGATAGCCGCGTTATTCCTGAAGCAGTCAGCCTATCTAAATTCCCTGCAAACCGCCGTGATATTGCGGTTGTGGTGAAAGAAGAAGTGGCGAGTGGTGACATTGTTAACGCTTGTCTTGCAAATGGTGGCGAACTACTGACCGGTGCGAAACTGTTTGATGTGTACCGTGGCAAAGGTGTAGAAGAAGGCAATAAGAGCCTTGCTATCGCGCTTAGCCTACAATCAACAGAACGTACACTAGAAGATGCAGATATTGCCGCTTCGGTTGATGCGATTGTTGCTGCACTAACTGAACAATTTGGTGCGACATTACGCGATTAATGTGACTCTTCATTGAGTATATTCAGTCCGCTTCTCTTATATTAGGAGGAGCGGATTTTTTTTATCAAATTGGAGAGTGTATGCAGAAGAAAATCATGATGGGAATCGTAGGCCTAGTCATTTTGTCCGGCTGTTCTTCTAAATTAGATGTCATGACGGCTGATAATGTGGATTTAGTCTCGACTAATCAAACGGTATACACTCAAGTCAATCTTCATCCAGATGCCGCAAGGAAGAAACTTTTCACGTTAAACTACCTTCAAGATGGATTTATTCCTCGTTGTACAAAAGTAGATATCATTGAAGCGAATAGTAATGTCATGACATTCAAAGTGGCTGAAACGGGTTTGGAATATATGTATGTTTGGCATAAGACGACGGGAGATTTTCAGTCAGGTATTGTGAGAGATTTTGGAACCACCTGCCCAACACTCTCTAATCTAAATACCGTTGATCAAAAAGGAATTAAAGAAGGGCGAGTGTATGAAGGTATGACCAAACAAGGTGTTCTAAATGCGATTGGTTATCCACCCGCGCATGTGACACCAACGACAGATTTGAATACTTGGGTTTATTGGAAAAATCGCTTTAATAAAATGAATATTCTTTTTAATAGCCAAGGATTAGTAGAAAGCATTCAAGATTGATCGTTCTACTTCAAGTTTTGCAATAAAACCGTCATTATTGGCGGTTTTTTCGTCTGTGGGCATAGAAATGTCAATGAAATTTCGGTAAATGTAATACTTATGAGCAAGTTAAGTTCATAAGTGCAATGGAATACAACTGTATTCAGCAGGATGCATATTCACAATAATAAGGAAATATAAACAGATGCACACATTTAAAAAATCGACTATTGCATTGGCTTTCAGTGCAGTGTTCTCGGTCTCCGCTATGGCTGCACAAGTGCCAGATAATGTTGAACTGGCCAATAAACAAGAGTTAGTTCGAGGCAATGGTGATGAAGTTCCAACGCTTGATCCTACTATGTCGTCCGATACCGCAAGTTCACGAGTTATTGCGGATATGTTCGAAGGATTAGTGACGGAAGATTTACACGGTAATATTATTCCTGCGCTAGCAAAGAGTTGGGATATTTCCGATGATGGTACCCAATATACGTTTCATTTACGCGACGCTAATTGGTCAAATGGAGAGCCCATTACCGCCAGTGATTTTGTTTTTGCTTTACATCGTATTGTCGATCCTAAAACAGGTGCACCATACTCTTGGTATGTCTCGATGGCCAATATTGTTAATGCCGATGCCATTACCAAAGGTGAGAAGCCTGCCGATAGCCTCGGAGTAAAAGCACTTGATGATAAAACGTTGCAAATCAATTTAACAAAGCCAGTTCCGTATTTTACCAAGATGCTTGCTCATGAAAGTACCTTTGCCTTACCGGAAAAAGTCATAAAGCAATATAAAGACAGTTGGACTAAACCGGAAAATATCGTCGTGAGCGGCGCTTATAAATTGTCTGATTGGGTTATCAACGAAAAGGTTGTACTAGAGCGCAATAAAAACTACTGGAATGATAGCGAAACCGTCATTAACAAAGTAACTTATTTGCCAATCTCAGATGTTAATGCCGAATATAACCGTTTCCGAACCGGCGAAATTGATATTACTAATGTCGTTCCGCTTGAACTATACCAAACCATTAAAAAAGAACGCCCGGATGAACTGCTGACCATGCCGTCTTTGGGGACATATTACTACCTGTTTAACCTTAATAAGCCACCGTTTGATGATCCTCGTGTGCGCAAAGCCTTAGCCTATTCGATTGATCGCGATGTGGTGGTAAAACGAATTTTAGGCCAAGGGCAATTACCTGCTTATTCCAATACACCGCCAGCAGTAGCCGGTTTTGATGTACCGAAACTTGAATGGGCTGAAATGTCACAGCAAGAGCGTAACCAAAAAGCAAAAGAGTTATTGAAAGAAGCCGGTTTTGATGAGTCTCACCCACTTAAATTTGATTTGGAATACAACACCAGTGAAGCTCATAAAAAACTGGCTATTGTGATGGCTTCAATGTGGAAGAAAAACTTAGGGGCGCAAGTTGAGATTGCAAACCAAGAATGGAAAACATTTTTACAAACGCTATCGTCGAAAAACTTTTCTGTCGCGCGTTATGCTTGGATTGGCGATTACAATGAAGCGTCAACCTTTTTGTCATACTTTGATTCTGCCGGTTTGAACTATGGCGGTTGGAGTAATGCTGATTATGACGCCGCTTTAAAACAAGCGTCTTCAGTGAAGACAGAAGGAGAGCGAGAAAAGTTATATCAAAAAGCAGAGAAAATTTTTGCCAATGATATGCCGGCTATTCCGGTGTATTTTTATACTCGTTCAGTATTAAAAAATACTCACGTCGGTGGTTACAGTCGTGATAACGCTTCTGATCGCCGCTATACCCGTGATCTTTATATTACGAAGTAATGGAAGTTGAGCTTACTTTTTGAAGGAAGAGTAAGCTCATTAACAACGGGTAACTTCATCCAAAAAAATTGAAAAATGAAGGAATAAAAATTGGATATATTCGGTCTAATTGAATGACGTTGATTTTAATTAAAGTCATTATAGAGGTGAGGTCTAACCACTATAACAGTTTGCTTTTATTGGGATTGTTAACCGAAATATCGTAATTTTTTCTGATTTCATATGAAATAGTGATGAATTTTTCCCATTTAATGAAAAAGTTTAAAGTAGGGTGATTCCCTTTAATTTTTATACTTTTTTTGATGAGTAACTGTATTTTTGGGTTATTTTAGTGTTTTAAACTATCAGTTGGTTTGAGAGTAATATATTTTAAACTTATATATTTGCTTCAAATAAGCTCTTGAAACAAAAAAATTTGGCGAAAATCATAAGGTTGGCTTACACTTTCGAAGTTATACTTAGCTTTAAGCTTGCTAACTACGTACTAATGCTATAAATGCTGCCGTTATGGTAGTGATAAATTGAGGGATGTTTTATGGCGCTCACTAAGGCCGATTTGGCTGAAAACCTGTTTGAAAAACTTGGTTACAGTAAACGTGATGCCAAGGATACTGTTGAAGTGTTTTTTGAAGAAATTCGTAAAGCACTAGAAAATGGTGAACAGGTTAAATTGTCTGGTTTTGGTAACTTTGATCTTCGCGATAAAAGTGAAAGGCCAGGAAGAAACCCTAAAACTGGTGAAGATATTCCAATTTCTGCTCGTCGTGTTGTAACATTCCGACCAGGGCAAAAACTGAAAGCTCGTGTTGAAAATATTAAGATAGAAAAATAAAAACACGTCAGTCACTGGAAGAAAGAAGGTCACCCTACAAAGGTGGCCTTTTTGTTATTAAATTTTAATAAAGGAACCCCATGCAAGATCAAGAATTTTGGCATAATAAATGGGCAGAAAATAAAATTGGTTTTCACTTAGAAGATGTAAACCCACTTTTAATTGAATATTGGAAAGTCGTGTCTCCTGAGCAACATCACTCTGTTCTTGTTCCTTTATGTGGAAAAACAGAAGATCTTGTTTGGTTGGCACAAAAGCACAATGACGTTACTGGCGTCGAGTTAAGCAATATTGCCGTTCGTGCTTTTTTTGCTGAGCATTTTTACACTCCCATGGTGACACCGCTCAATGGCCAGCATGAACTCTATCAGTTTGATGAGTTATCAATTTATGCAGGGGACTTCTTCACTGCGCCCTTGACACAATTTGATCGTATCTATGACCGAGCCGCTTTAATTGCGCTACCTTCTGAATTGCGAGTGGTTTACGCTGAGCGTATTAAATCGTTACTTGCACCCGGTGGGAAAATTTTACTAGTGACATTGGATTACCAACAATCTGAAATGTCAGGGCCACCATTTAGTGTACCTGCAGAAGAAGTCAAAAGCTTATTCGCTGGCTATAAGGTGACGCATTTAAATCGAGATGACGGTGATAGTGAACACCCAAGAATCAAACAAGGGTTGTCTCGTTTTGCTGAAGAAGTTTGGTTGATTGAATCAAATTAGTAAGGTGAATTGCTCGAAGAAGGAATGACTTTCTTCGAGCAACGAGCAACTAAAAACTGACTTTAACTTTTCCTGCAGCTGCAACGGCATCAGCAACCGCACTTTCAATATTGTCACGTCGTGTTAACGCAACGCCTAAGCGACGACGACCATCAATATCCGGCTTACCAAAGAGACGAATGTGAGTTTGTGGTACCGCAAGTGCATCTTGTAATCCAGTGAAAGTCATATCTTGTGAACTGCCTTCCGCGAGAATAACCGCAGAAGCACTAGCGCCGTATTGAGTAATACCGTTAATTGGCAAACCAGTAAAAGCGCGAACATGTAACGCGAATTCTGATAGCTCTTGTGAGATTAACGTTACCATGCCGGTATCGTGTGGGCGAGGGGATACCTCACTGAAAATGACCTCATCACCTTTAACAAAAAGCTCGACACCAAATAAGCCATAACCACCTAAAGCGTTGACTACTTTTTCTGCCATTTGCTCTGCGGCCGTTAAGGCGGCTTGCGACATGGCTTGTGGTTGCCAAGATTCACGGTAATCCCCATCTTCTTGTCGGTGACCAATTGGCGCACAGAAATGCACACCATCAACAGCCCGTACGGTGAGTAGGGTAATTTCATAATCAAAGTCGACAAAGCCTTCCACAATCACTCTACCAGCTCCGGCTCGGCCACCTTCTTGTGCGTATTGCCACGCAGATTCCATATCCGCTTCGGTCTTGATTACGCTTTGGCCTTTACCGGACGAACTCATAATTGGTTTTACCACACAAGGCATCGAAACAAATTCTATTGCTTGTTTGAATTCTTCATAAGTATCGCAAAAACGGTAAGGCGACGTTTTTACTTCCAACTCTTCAGCGGCAAGACGACGAATGCCTTCACGGTTCATTGTCAGCTTAGTGGCATTGGCAGTTGGAACAACATTTAAGCCTTTTTGCTCAAGTTCGACGAGTTTATCCGTTGCAATCGCTTCAATTTCTGGCACAACGAAATCTGGTTTTTCTTGCTCAAGAATCGCTTCAATAGCATCACCGTCAAGCATATCAACAGTATAACTACGATGTGCGACTTGCATGGCTGGCGCATTGGCATAACGATCTAATGCAATGACTTCTAAGCCTAGACGCTGGCATTCAATGGCTACTTCTTTACCTAGCTCACCTGAACCCAGTAGAAGTACTTTTGTGGCAGAAGAAGAGGTCGCCGTTCCAAACATGTTTATATTCCTATAGAAGATCTATTTTGATACCCACAGTGACTTGGGGATATTCACTAGGTAATTATTTGGTGTGATTTTAAAGTTAAGCAAACGTTTGCGCAATAAGTAAAAGCAATTAAAAAGCCCGTAAACTTCATCTAAAAAGTCATACGGGCATTTTTTGTCGATTATGATGATTTAACGACCTATTTATAGAGATAAATACTCAATCGTAATATCTGGATTAATCGCTTCTAGGGTGGATTGTGTTTCCGCTAAGTGACTGATTGTCCCATTTGCCGTTTCTGCTAGTATCGCGGATTCGATATTGGTGAGATCTTCACCCGCTAATAGCAAGAGATTAATCGCGACTTGTAGTGGAGGAAGGCTTGGGTTAAATGCCGCATTTTCTGCATAACTGCCTGAGTAAATAGAGCCAGACTGTGTTTGTAATGCCACACCACTGTGGTTATTGCTGTAAGGCGCGTGGCTATTATTGAGAGCCTTCACCGCAGCATTAATGGCAGCACTATCGCTGTCAAACTGATAATGATGTTGCTGGTTATCCATTAATCGAGCTTCAATACCTAAATCTTTCGGGCCAAATGATTCAGGTAATAATTCCGCTAATCGGTAAGCAGGACGCTCTGGAAGTTGAATGGAGAGATCTTCAATGCCATTTAATTCGTTCATAAATTGACGGCAGTGGCCACAAGGGGTGTAGTTAATGGTGATGTCTTTGAGTCCGGTTTCACCTTTCATCCAAGCATGGCTGATTGCCGATTGCTCCGCATGAACCGTTTGGTTTAATTGCACGCCAGCAATTTCAATATTTGCCCCAAAGTAAACATTGCCAGATAGACCTTCTGCAATGGCACCCACGTGAAAGTTAGAAATTTCACAATAAGCACGAGTCGCGGCAATAGGCAGTAAGGCGAGCTTAAACTCTGTATCAGTCATGCCTGACTGTGATAGCAATGCTTGATAAACCGTTGCGGAAAAATGGCCGCTGAAATCAGCCGCTTGCATTTGAGAGACAATACGATCAGCAAGCTCTGTAGGTAAGTGTGCGACAGATTCTGGATTAATAGGTTGAGTCATCTGATTTCCTTGTAATTCACGTTTAAGTGAGCGATACGGCTCCTTTTTTGTGAAATTATATTCAATCGTTACATTTATATTGTGCAATAAGTCAAATTATGGGGTGAGATCTCATTATTGAATAGCCTTAATCATTAAAAACTCTACCTAGATCGAATTTTGCTTGTGCAAAGCTTAGGCCGAACTATTTACTTCAACAAAAAAAGGAGCCTAATCAGCTCCTTAAAATGGCGTTATCGCTAAAACAGATTATCCAATAATACCGCCAACCCACAGACAAAAGGCAAAGAATAATGGCGCTAATATCGAGGTTATGATGCCGCATGTGACTAAGGCTAAAGAACTAAACGCAGCATCTTCGGCATTTTTTTCTGCGCATGTTGCCGTACCTAAAGCATGTGACACCGTGCCCATGGTTAATCCTTTCGCTATTGGGTGAGTCACGCCAAGGAAGGAATAAATAGGGTAGGCAAATACCGAACCAAATACGCCGACAATGAGCACTAAAATGGCCGCAATCGCAGGCTCGCCCCCTAAGCTTTTACCGACTTCCATTGCAATAGGCGTAGTGACCGATTTCCCCATCAAACTGGCTAATAACGTTGGATCGGTATGCAAAGCAACGGCGATAAGTCCGGCGGTGAGCATCGACATCGCACTGCCTACGCCACAAGCTAAGAAGATGATTTTCCAGTTTTGGCGAATTTGCGGCAATTGTTCGTATAGAGGATAAGCAAGAGCCACGACCGCGGGTTGCAAAAGAAATGTCATCCAATCGTTTTGGGCGTAATACACCTCATAAGGGACATCAAGCGCCATTAAAATAGGAATAATAATGACGATGCTAAGTAAAAGCGGATTCGCTAATGGATTTTTAATCTTGTTTGCAAACCAACGAACCGAAAAGAAAACAACAAAGGTAAGCAGTAACCACATGCTTATTTCTCCTCATTTGGTTTATTGGTAAGGATTTTTTGTAATCCCAAAGCGAGTAAAACTAAGACGATGGTGGTAGCACCCACACTGCTAGCAAAAATCGATAATGCGTTATCAATAAGAAGTGGAAAGTGCTCCATTAACCCAACACTGATAGGCACAAATAAGATGATCATATAGCGAATGAAAAGTTGTGCACCGGGCTTTACCCATTGTACTTTTACAAGCCCTGAAACGAGCAGGGCAAATAATATCAACATCCCCAAAATGCTGCCGGGAACGGATAAATGGAAAAAGTGTTGAATGGCATTACCGGCCCACAAACTCACCATAATAAGTGCGAATGATAAAGCGTAATTGATCATTTGCTTAAGCACGTCGGGCTCCTCTAAACGGGACAGAGTATACGATGCGCTCAATAAAAGGTGAAAAAGAGCGCAGTGGTATTGTGATAATGGAAGTTAAGACACCAAAGATTCTACATATTGATAAACGGCTTTGAGAGTATCGATTTTGGCCGCATCACTTTCGTGTTCATGAGCCAAGTTTTCAAGATTAAGCATGTATTCTTCGATATTGCTTTCATAGTATTCACGGCAATGCGCCAACCATTTCTGCTGTTCGGATTCGGTTAATGTCCACGGGAAGTTTCGAGCGCGATATCGGAACAAAAGTGGTTCAATGCGAGCATCTTTAACCGATAAACCTAACCCTGCTAGCTTCTCCGGTTCCGTTTCCCGAATGATATCAATGGTTGCCTTATCGGCCGGTGAGAAGAAGCCGCTATAGAGCTGAGTATCAACGTTATTATCCTCGGCAAACTCACGTTCGATATTGTAAATCGCGATCAGTTTTTCTCTGATCTCTGGATGCGATTTTAAAAGCGCGAGATTGTCTAAGCATTGTTTACGGTCAATGCCAATACGCTCAGCATTTTCTGCCGTGAGGGTTTTCGCTGGAGCGAGAACTGGGCACTTATTTAAATGAACCAGCTTTAATGGCACCGGGAGTTCGTCAGGAGCCAGATCATCACGCTTCGTGTATAAACGTTGATGCAAGGCTTCGGCATCAAGTTCGATAAGCGGAGTAGGATCCATTGCAAGGTTCACGGTAATCACCGCGTTATTATTGGTTGGATGCCACGCCATTGGAACGATCCAGCTGATATTGGAACACTGAACGCCGAACATGCCTGAAACATGTACCAAGGGTGTCATATTAACAATATCAACCAGTTCATTGAGTTTACGCTTGTGGCGCATGCTTAATAAGTAATTGAACAGTTTTGGTTGGGCTTGTTTGATTTTCTTAGCCAGTTCAATGGTCGCAATGACATCCGCCATCGCATCATGCGCGTTGCTGTGCTCAATACCATTGGCAACTGACAGGTGTTCTAGTTTAAAGCTTGGAAAACCTTCCTCATTTTCTGGCCAGTTAATACCGTCTGGGCGCAATGCATAACAAGTACGCATAATATCCAGCAAATCCCAGCGAGAATTACCATTTTGCCATGACCACGCATACGGATCGTAAAAGTTACGATAAAGGGTATAACGGGTCACTTCATCATCAAAGCGGATACTGTTGTAGCCAAGAGAAATGGTATTTGGTGTCGAAAGTTCGTTATGGATGCGACGAATAAACTCTGGCTCAGGTAGGCCATCTTTCACCGCTTTTTGAGGTTTGATGCCGGTAATTAACGCCGCTTCTGGAGAGGGTAAATAGTCACTCGGTGGTTGACAATAAATCACCAAAGGCTCGCCGATGATATTAAAGTCCATATCGGTACGCACACCAGCAAATTGACTTGGTCGATCTTTGGCTGGACTAACACCCCATGTTTCATAATCTAGAAAAAAGAAGGTTGGGGCGTTTTCGTTACTCATGGGAACTTCCAGAAAGTTATTGTCTTTAATATCGGTATATTACCCCTAAGTACAACGTAAAGAAATGGCTTCCCGTTTTTTAGGCCAGTTTTTATCTATGGTGTCATGGTTCATTTTTAGCAATGTTTTCGTCTCATATAACACGGAATCTCAAACGAGAATCGCATCTCACCGCTCTCAGAATACATGTTAATTGGAAAGCGCAAATAGAAGTGGATATCTAGCTCTGTGTATTTATACAGTTATAATGCCATTTTTCAGCTTTTAAGAAACGCAGCGTGAAAGCGAGAACTATTCTCTAGAGAGTGCTTATCAAATTAAATCATAACCAATTGTTCATTAATGATATTTTTTGTTAATGGCGCGTTCATCACTGTAACCATTGGCTCGCTAAACCCAGTTCTCGCTTTCTACATTGCATAAAATCGGCTAATTGCTTTTAAAAATCCATCATTAGAGTATCTTATGGTGATAAATGAATGGATTAGCAGTGAACGTGTTGAAAAAATCTCCGGGTTTATCCGTGTTTCTTGCTAATACACTGTTATGTGAATTGGAGAAATTGAGTATATGAAGAAGTTTATAGCTATATTTATAGCACTCTTTTGTCTAGCCTCGACTGGTGCTCAAGCTAATGATCATCAGTTAAAACAAGCATATGAAAATCATCAAAGTGATGTTCAAGTTCAAGGCTCAGGCACAGTAATTCGCTTGCTACGTGATGACAACGAAGGAAGTAGGCATCAAAAGTTTATTTTAAAGCTGGACAGTAAACAGACCTTACTTTTTGCTCACAATATTGATTTGGCTCCTAGAATTCCAAACCTAAAAGTGGGCGATCGAGTTCAGTTTTACGGTGAATATGAATGGAATAAAAAAGGTGGTGTTATGCACTGGACACACCATGACCCAAACAATAGACACCCGCACGGTTGGTTAAAGCACAACGGTAAGACGTACGAGTAAAAATTCACATAACAAAGCATTTAAGAGTGATTCGCAACGCTTGGCAGTTTCGCTTCGCTCAAGTATAGCCAAGCGCCGCTCACACCTTAATGCGGCGTTATGGCGCGGGGCAAAATTCAGCTAAGGGAACTAGATGAGTGATAAAGTTAAAGTAGCCTTGCAGTGGCTCAAAGAAATCTTGGATACAGAGGTTGTGGAGTATCAAATAGTAGGTGGATTAGCGGCAACTATTCATGGTGGAAGCCGGGAAGTCGCAGATATCGATCTTTATATTCGAAATTCAGACGCAGACAAAGTGTTATCGCATGTATCAAAATACATATCCAAGCCGTTAACTCATTATGCCGAATATGGTTGGGATTTAGAGTATTTCCAATTGGTTTACCAAAATCAAAAAATTGAAGTCGGTTTGTCTGAACATACGAAGATACAATCACATCAAGATGGCTCTTGGCACCAGTTTGATATCTACTTTTCAGAATCAGTTATTAAAAATTATCAAGGTATCGAGTTGCCAGTTATCCCGATTCATCGTTTAGTCGAGTACAAGCGGATATTGGGTAGGGAAGTAGATCAAATTGACATCCAAGAGCTAACGTTGAGTGGTGCGCCATAACAAACAATTTAAGAGTGATTCAGCACGCGTGGCATTTTTACTATGCGTTAGTTTTAGTGATTAAGGCGGTATGCGGTTACATCGGTATTGCGTGCTTCACACCTTAATTGGGCGTTAGCAGTTCAAAGGGTACGATATGATCGAAAGGAAGCGTGGAATTTATAATGGACGAAATAAGTCGTCTGCATACAAAGATTTAGTTTGGACTGTTGCTACATCGGCAGACACAAGCTTGGATATTTGTGGTCAAACTCAATTGGCGCTACAAACAATCGATAGTAATTTAGCCGAGTTTGGATCAGACAAAACTCAGATTGTTAGTACTCAGGTCTACATCGCGAATATGGCCGATAAACCCAAGATGGATAAGATTTGGTGTGAGTGGGCTGGTGACAACCCTGACAATTGGCCCCAACGAGCTTGTTTAGGTGTAGATCTTGAAGGTGATGTACTTATTGAGGTGACAGTTACAGCTGTACGCAATTAGAACCGTGCTAACAAACGAATATGGCGTCAATAATTAATTTTTAGCGATATTTTCATCCCACATGACGCCATCTCTTAGCATCGAATTTAAGATAACAACCATCTTTCGAATACAAGCTATGATGGCGACTTTCTTGGGCTTTCTTTGGTTATCGTCGCTACACCGATAATAGAAGCTGCTTGCTTAATTGAAAGCATAGCTTCTGATACCAGAGTAGGAATAAACGATCTGACACGGCTAGATTAAGGCGCGACAGAGAGTTTGGCGCGAATGAAATCACTGTGATTAACATAAAGCAGTTCGGCGACCTTACGGATGATCGCTTCTTCGATAGGGTCAAGGTGGTTGTCTGCATAGGCCACTTGCCACATCGATTGAATCAGTTCAAAACGTTGTTGGTGCTCTAAATCACGTAGTTGATCGGTAAACTCATAAAGTGAGGCCGAGCTTTCTGAACGCAGGGCAGCGTCTTGTAATAAGGTTTCGGCATCGGTTTCCGTTAAAGAAAGCAGCTTACTTAACATTTGTATTTTGGTGGCTTGTTCTTGTTCATCAACAGAGTGATCCGCTTGTGAAACCTGACACAATAACGCCGCAATCGCTAAATTGCTATCAACGCCTTGATTTTCTTGTGTATTTTCGTCAACGAGTTGATTAAAGAAGCTCTTTAAAGATTGAATCATAATTACCTTCATACTGTTTGTTATCAATACACCCTAAAACTTTGACATTAAAAATCAAGAAAAGTCTGCATTCATTCACAATGATTTAGCGGTATAATGCCGTTTTAGTCACCCAGTTTGGAACACCATGTTTGATATAAATAGTACGGTATTATTAGCAATGGGGATGATTTTCCTCGGCTCATTTGTACAAAGTGCCATTGGATTTGGGTTGGCAGTGGTCGCCGCGCCATTATTATTCTTAATTTCACCTCAATATGTTCCTGCTCCAATTGTGATGGTGGCTTTATTTAACTCACTTTTTAACGCTTATAAATATCGCAATAACATCTCGATTGGCGGGTTGAAAATGGCGATTTATGGGCGAGTGCCCGGTTCAGTGGCGGGTGGGGTATTGTTGCTTTACGTGTCCAGTTCTATTCTCTCTCTATGGTTGGGTGGAATGGTGCTGCTGGCGGTTTTAATCAGTTTGACTCCAATCCGTTTTGAGCCGACGCCGAAACGCATGGCGTTGGCTGGGTTCTTTTCTGGATTTATGGGCACAAGCTCCAGTATTGGTGGCCCGCCGATGGCATTGATTTTACAACATCAAGATGCCTCATCGTTACGTGGTAACTTGGCGGCATTCTTTGTGTTTAGTTCGCTTATTTCGTTAACCGTTCAATACTTTATTGGCTATCTCACCTGGGACCACGTTGTGCTAACGTTGCCGCTATTGCCGATGGGATGGCTAGGTTATGTTGCTGCACAAATGGTCGTGAAATATGTCTCTAAAGAGTGGATCCGTATCTTTACGTTAGTGCTGTGTTTAGCGAGCGCCGCTACCGCGATCATACGAGGTTTGCAGTGAGTGATTTGCGTCTTTGTTACCTAGATAAATCCACGCTCATTGCTTAGATCTCAATGCACCCTGTGTTACAATCTTGACAATTCTCTTTTTTATTTATGAGCGTTGAGTGATTTTTCTCAACGTTCACCCATCGTTTCAATAGGAATCGTTTTGAACAATCCTCATGATAGCGCCCATTCTTCCTCGCATTCTCACTCTTCACCTTCAGAGAATAGCGTACAGGGCAATACCGCGAGCAGCCTTCGTGCCGCGTTAAAAGATTGTATGATCCGTGATCGCTTTCGTTTAAGTAAGCGTATTCATGGTGCCAGTAAGATTAAGAAGCCAGAAGCCAAGGCGGCGGTATTTGATGAAATCGCGATGGATATTGCTAAGTCGATGATGGTGGTGCAAAACCGTCGCTTGCATAAACCACACATTGAATATCCTGAAAACTTACCGGTTAGCCAGAAGCGTGATGACATTGCCGAGGCGATTGCCAATCACCAAGTGGTGATCATTGCTGGTGAAACAGGCTCAGGTAAAACGACCCAGATCCCTAAGATTTGCAGTGAATTAGGTCGTGGTCGTGCTGGTTTGATTGGCCACACGCAGCCACGTCGCTTAGCGGCGCGCTCGGTAGCTTCTCGTATCGCTGAAGAAATGCAAACCCCGATGGGCGAGTATGTCGGTTATAAAGTCCGTTTTAACGATCAAATATCGGATAATACGCAAATTAAGTTAATGACAGACGGTATTTTACTGGCTGAAATTCAACACGATCGTTTTTTAAATCAATACGATACGATTATTATCGATGAAGCGCACGAACGTAGCTTGAATATTGATTTCATCATGGGTTACTTGAAAGAGTTACTACCAAAACGCCCAGATCTTAAAATCATTATTACTTCGGCCACCATTGACCCTGAACGTTTCTCTAATCATTTTGATAAAGCGCCAATCATTGAGGTTTCTGGTCGTACTTATCCGGTGGATGTGCGCTATCGTCCGCTCAACCCTGACGATGCTGACCAAGACCTTGATCAATTAGAAGGTATTTTCCAAGCGGTTGATGAACTGTGTGACGAGCCGGGGCTAGGTGACATTCTGATCTTTATGAATGGTGAACGTGAAATTCGCGATACGGCGGATGCGTTATCTAAACGTGCCCTTAGTCACCGAAATATGAGAGATACCGAAATTGTGCCTTTGTATGCACGCTTATCCTCAGCCGAGCAAAACCGCATATTTCAATCTCATACTGGCCGTCGAATCGTACTGGCGACCAACGTGGCGGAAACTTCATTAACGGTTCCGGGCATCAAATACGTGATTGACCCGGGTACTGCGCGTATCAGTCGTTACAGTTATCGAACCAAAGTACAACGCTTGCCAATTGAACCCATTTCACAAGCCAGTGCCAATCAGCGTAAAGGGCGTTGTGGCCGTGTCAGTGAAGGTATTTGTATTCGTTTGTATTCGGAAGAGGATTTTAACTCTCGCCCTGAATTTACCGATCCTGAAATTCTGCGTACCAATCTAGCTTCGGTTATTTTGCAAATGACTTCATTAGGGCTCGGTGATATCGAAGCTTTCCCATTTGTAGAGGCGCCGGATAAACGTAATATCCAAGATGGGGTACGTTTACTTGAAGAGCTTGGTGCGATTAACCCTAATGCCAACGATCCTAAAAAACGTTTAACCGCAACAGGGCGTAAATTAGCGCGTTTGCCAATTGATCCACGTTTGGCGCGCATGGTGTTGGAATCGGTTAAATACAACTGTTTGCAAGAAGTGATGATTATCGCTTCAGCGCTTTCTATTCAAGATCCAAGGGAGCGTCCAAGCGATAAGCAACAAAGTTCGGATGACAAGCACAAACGTTTCTTCCATGAAGAATCCGATTTCTTCACGTTCGTCAATGTGTGGAATTACATTAAAGAGCAACAAAAGGCCTTATCAAGCAACCAATTCCGTAAGCAATGTAAGCAGGATTATTTGAACTACTTACGCGTTCGTGAATGGCAAGATGTGTATTTCCAACTGCATCAAGCGATGAGAGAGATGGATGCCAAACTCAATATTGAAGCGGCGGGTTACCAATCGGTACATACTGCGCTATTAGTCGGCTTACTCTCGCATATTGGTGTGAAAGATACGGAGAAAAATGAATATCAAGGTGCTCGTAATGCCCGTTTTCATATCTTCCCAGCATCAGGGCTATTTAAAAAACAGCCGAAATGGATCATGTCGGCGGAATTGGTCGAAACCTCAAAACTTTGGGGGCGAATCATTGCTAAAATTCAGCCCGAGTGGATTGAACCTCTCGCTCCACATTTAATTAAGCGCAGCTACAGTGAACCTCATTGGTCGAAGAAGCAAGCGGCCGTGATCGCTTCGGAAAAAGTGATGCTGTATGGCATTCCGATTGTGCCTAAACGTAATGTGAATTATGGACCGATTGATCCGGTTGTTAGCCGTGAAATTTTTATTCGTAGCGCTTTGGTGGAAGGTGATTGGGAAACCAAACATAAATTTTTCCATCAGAACCGTAAGCTATTACGAGAAGTTGAAGAGCTTGAACATAAATCGCGTCGCCGTGATATTTTGGTCGATGATGATGAGCTGTTCAATTTCTACGATCAGCGTGTTAGTACTGACGTAGTATCAGGCCGCCATTTTGATTCATGGTGGAAAAAAGCCAGCATCGATACCCCTGAATTGCTCGACTTTGAAAAAGAGATGTTACTTCAAGGGGATGCGAGTCATGTGACCGACTTGGATTACCCGAATTTCTGGCATCAAAATGGCTTGAAACTCAAGCTGAGCTATCAATTTGAGCCCGGTCAGGACAATGACGGCGTTACGGTACATATTCCGCTACCAATACTTAACCAAGTGAGCCCTGATGGCTTTGATTGGCAGATACCGGGATTACGCCATGAGTTAGTGGTGAGTTTGATCAAATCACTTCCGAAAGGGTTACGCCGTAACTTTGTGCCGGCGCCAAACTATGCAGATGCGTTCCTATCTCGTGTGACTCCAATGGAAATGCCCATCTTAGATGCGTTAGAAAAAGAGCTACGCCGAATGACGGGTGTAGAAGTGAAGCGAGAAGATTGGCAACTTGAACAAATTCCTGATCACCTAAAAGTGACATTCCGTGCAGTCGATCATCGTAAACGTAAACTCAAAGAACATTATGATTTATATGAGCTTAAAGAGAGCCTAAAAGATAAAGTGCAAGAAACCTTATCGAAAGTGGCTGACGATGATATTGAACAACAAGGTCTTCATACTTGGAGTTTTGGTGAATTGCCAAGGGTGTATCAACAAAAACGTGGTGGTTTTGAAGTTAAAGCTTTCCCCGCATTAGTCGATGCTAAAGACAGTGTTGAAATCAAGTTATTTGAGACCGAACAAGAGCAGCAACAGGCGATGCGAGCAGGACAACGTCGTTTAGTGTTGCTCAATGTCCCATCGCCGATTAAATACTTACACAGCAATTTACCGAACAAATCAAAGTTAGGACTGTATTTTAACCCGTACGGTAAAGTCTTAGATTTAATTGATGATTGTATTGCCTGTGGCGTAGATAAATTGATCGAAGAAAAGGGCGGCCTAGTATGGCAGCCAGAGCAATTTGAGGCGTTAAAAGAACATGTACGCGCCGAGCTTGGTGATACAGTTGTCGATATTGCGCAGCAAGTGGAAACGATTTTAACGACCGCTTTCAACATCAATAAAAAGTTAAAAGGGAAAGTCGATTTTTCAATGGCGTTTGCGCTATCAGATATTAAAGCGCAAGTAGAGGGGTTAATTTTTAAAGGGTTTGCCACCGAGTGTGGTTGGAAACGACTGCCTGATATTTTGCGTTATATGAAAGCGATAGAGCGCAGAATGGAGAAGCTGCCGATTGATTCGAATAAAGACCGTTTACATATGCTTAAAATTGAAGCGGTAGTAAAAGACTATAAAGAGCTGCTGAATAAGATTCCGAAAGGACTGGAAGTGCCTGATAACGTCAAAGAGATCCGTTGGATGATTGAAGAGTTGCGAGTGAGTTACTTTGCTCAACAATTAGGCACACCGTATCCGGTTTCTGATAAACGGGTGAAAAATGCAATCGATGCCTGTTAATGAACAGGTTAAGGATTTTCTTACTTTTTGTGTGGTTTTTGTAAGTAAACATTGAGATAGGCAATAATTTAAGTTTTTTACTTGATTTTGTAAGCCATCTCACTAATCATGCGCAATAAGTTTGAAATATGGACTCTGTGGTAATACAGAATTCATAAATATAAAATCGAAGGATTCGAAGGTATTACGATGAAAAAAACACTTTTAGCTTTGGCTTTAATGGGAGCGGCGTCACCAGCATTAGCGGATTCATGGCTTTATGCTGGCGTAAACTACGGTACGGCTGATTTTACGGATTCTAGTGCAGGTAATGAAGGCACTTATGGACTGAATGTTGGTACTGGCATTCTACCTTTTATTGGTGTTGAAGCTGGCTACTGGGATTTAGGTGATATTGCCGGTTCTGATCTAAAGACCGTTTATGCTGCGATTAAGCCAAGCATTAATGTCGGTCCACTTGAGTTTTACGGTAAATTAGGTGCTAACAAATATGATGTTGGTTCTGGCCGTGAATTCAAAGATGATGATGGTTATGATTTCATGTATGGCGCTGGTGTTGAATACACAGTATTAGATGGTATTCCTCTAGGCTCGTTGTCACTTGGTCTTGCTTATAATCACTTTGGCTTTGATAAGTTTGACGCAAATACTTACTCATTAAGCGCAACATTCCATTTCTTATAAGCTTTGAATCTACTTAATAGCAAGAGCCTCGATATTAAACGTATCGAGGCTCTTTTTATTTTTTGGTTATTTTGTCATAAAGCAGAATTAGAAGCGGTAGGCGAGGCCAAGTGCTAGGGACGAAGACACTAAAGAATAAGCATCACCATCCTTGTCTTCTTCTTCACTAAAGAATAAGTCACCTTGATATATCGCTCGGATTGCCAAATTAGGTAGGCTGATTGGTGAATATTCAACACCTGTACCAAAGTGGAACCCAATATTCTCTTTACTTGCATCACTATCAATGTAAGCAAGACCAGGTAGGGCAAATATACGAATGCCATTGTCAAAGGTATAACCGATATTCGCTGCCAGTGAGACACTTTTTACGGATGTACTATCTTTATATCCACTATATTTTTCTTTGATATCTATATCACCATAGTCTATATAGTTAGCTTCAACTCCGACAATGCGGTTAAAGTAGTAACCACCGTAAATTTGATAATTATTGTCATCTGTACCAATATCGAAATCGACTTTGTTGCCATCTATATAATTAGGCAAATCTTTTTCTAGGCCACCATCACTAAAATATGACTTACCATAACCTGCACCAAGGTAAAAACCAGAAAATTCACGATTGGTTGTATCCGTATCTGCTGCTAGAGTAGGCGCTGCGATAGGTAAAGTCGTGCTAAACAAACAAAGCGCTAATTTTAAATTCTTCATATATTTCTCTCTGAAATTCAATGAGATCAACATATCACTGTGGTGGTTAGTTTGTAATTAAATATTAAACCTGATTTCAGATAATAACTGCGACATTCATGGAATGGTGTAGAAGAGGAAGCCAACTGCTGAAAGTGGTACGCTCTTCTCGCCAAAGAAACAAGCGGACTACCATGAATTATCAGCAGTTGACCGAGGGAAGACGATACCAGATTTCTGCCCTTTTAGAACAGGGAATTTCAATTTCTGAAATTGCCAAAACCGTAAAATGTCACCGCTCAACTCTCTATAGAGAGTTGAGACGATGCGGTACAAAAGAACAATATTCACCAGATACAGCCCAGCAACTATCTAGGGCAAAGCGATTAAACGCATCTAAGTATCGAGTACCGCAACAACGTGTGGAATTTATTGAGTTTTTAATAACGCAAGACTGGAGTCCAGAGCAAATATCTCACGTTCTTACTCGTATTGGAGAAAAAGTCAGTCATGAATGGATTTACCGTTTTATTGCCTGCAATAAACGGCAAGGCGGTAAACTGTTTCGTCATTTACGCCAAGGTCATAAACGCTATAGAAGAGGCAAGAAAGATAAAGCTCCCGCAATAAAAAATGCCATTTCAATAGATGAAAGACCCAAAGATGTCGATAATCGTACACGTTTTGGTGATTGGGAAATTGATACAGTTCTTGGTAAACATGGTACGGGCGCTATTGTCACAATCTTAGAGCGAGCCACACGGTTTTATTTAGTAAAAAAAGTGCCTTCAAAATCAGCAGAAGATGTGACCAGAGCGACGATAGACTTATTACGGCCATACAAACGATTTGTTCATACTATAACGGCCGATAATGGCAGAGAATTTGCGGGTCATATGGAAGTAGCACAAGCCTTAGAAACCGATGTGTATTTTGCTCACCCTTATAGTTCTTGGGAGCGCGGTGCTAATGAAAATGCTAATGGCCTGTTGAGACAATATATCAAGAAAGGAACAGATTTACGGTCGGTGAGTGATGATGAAGTTGAGCGAGCCCAACTTCGGATAAATTATCGTCCAAAGAAGTGTTTAGGGTTCAAGCAACCAGCCGTCATTTTTAGCAAAATGATGTTGGCTGCTTGAAATTACAAATGTCGCAGTTCGGAGTTGAATTCGGGACCAAGCATTGATTTGGCGCAATATATATAAGCAATATGAATAAATCAAACATATGGCAAACAAGTTATTATTTTATTGTTAACATACTGTAATATTATCTGTAGCAATATAAACATTATGTTTGCATGTTCGGTGTTTTGTCGATTTAAGGTGTGCCAATGCTTTTACAGTTAGAAGAGGTTGAAGAGCTACGCCAAGCCAAGCAATTATTGGAAAACCCCGGCTTGGCTGCCAAAATGTCCAATGCGATTGGTTCGCCAATAGAGAGTGGTTTGAAATTGTTGCCTCAAAGTTGGAACAGCAGCATTAATGAGGTGACTCAAAAAGCCTTATTAAAAGCTTCTGATGCTGCAATTTATACTATGAAGAGCACTTCTACTGGACTCGCTTCAAATCGACTTCATAAGTTGAGCGTTGCGGTAACCGGCGGTGTTGGTGGATTTTTTGGTGTCGCTGGGATCGCCGTTGAACTGCCTATTTCAACCACGATTATGTTGCGCTCGATTGCGGATATTGCGCGCGCGGAAGGGGAATCCGTTTCTGATCTAGAGACCAAATTAGCTTGTTTGGAAGTGTTTGCACTCGGTGGCAAGAGTAAAGAAGATGATGGTGCTGAAAGTGGTTATTATGCAGTAAGAACCGCATTAGCTAAGTCTGTTCTTGATGCTTCTGAGTTTTTAGCTAAAAAAGCCATTACCGATCAAGGTTCGCCGATTCTGGTTAAGTTTACCGCTGAAATAGCCAAACGCTTTGGAATTCAAGTCACTGAAAAGGCGGCTGCGCAAGCGGTACCCGCCATTGGTGCAGCTGGTGGCGCTATTATCAATACGATTTTTATTGGCCATTATCAGGATATGGCAACTGGGCACTTTATTATCCGTCGCCTAGAGAGAGTTTATGGAAAGGAACTCGTGCAGAAAGAGTACAATAAGCTTTAACGATTTATCTCCTATACTGAATAACACTCGATAAAAAGGAGATGATTATGCAAGAGCAAGTACTTGAATTTTGGTTCCAAGTTCTCTCGCCAGAACAATGGTGGGCGAAAGATCCTGAATTAGATGCTTTGATTGAATATAAGTTTGCTCATTTACACCTTCAAGCCGAGCAAGGCGAGTTATATACATGGCGTGCAGAGCCGAAAGGGGCATTGGCTGAAATCATCATACTTGATCAGTTTTCTCGTAATATTTATCGCGATACGCCAAAAGCCTTTGCGAGCGATGCTCAAGCTTTAACCCTCTCTCAGGTGGCGATTAGCCAAGGATTGGATCAGTACCTAAGCCAAGATGAGCGCTTATTCCTCTATTTACCTTATATGCACAGTGAATCCGCTATGATTCATGAAATAGCGATTGGTTTATTCACTGAACTTGGTTTACCATCCAATTTAGATTTTGAATATAAACACAAAGCAATCATTGAGCGCTTTGGCCGTTACCCTCATCGTAATGATATTTTAGGAAGAGCGTCTACCGATGCTGAGGTTGAATTTTTAAAACAACCGGATGCGGGCTTTTAACGCTTAATCTCTCCAATGAATATTCTCATCAAAGTTATGACATGAAATAAGGACCTCGATGGAACCCCAACAACTTGAGCAACAGCTTACGGTGTTACAAAAGCAGGTAGCCACGATGCAAAGTGAGATTCAGTTATTAACTTCTCAAGTTAAGAGTCTTCAATCCTATACACAGGTGGAAGAAAAAGCTGAAAATAAAATGGCGAGACACGAGCCAATAAAAGACTCTCGTCCAAAGAATGAATGGCTAAGAGTGGCGTTGGTTCTTGGTGGGATTCTGTTATGGCTACTGTTAGAGAAAAATCATCTCTTGTAATACTAAAAACCCTGCACCAGTAATGATTGGTGGCAGGGTTTATTATTCGCTAAGTGTCAATGTCGATTATAGATAGCGAGCTTTTAAATGTGCTTTGAAATGTTCGGCATTCAAAGTCTCACCAGTCGCTTGTTTGACTAGTTCATCGGTTGAAAACTGGCTTGCTTTCTTCCAAATATTCTCATCGAGCCAAGCAAATATAAGGCTCAAATCACCTGATTGAATGACTTCTGATACATTCACTTGTTTACGCACACTTGCCATAAATTGCGCGGCGTACATTGCCCCTAGTGTATAACTTGGGAAGTAGCCAAAGGCGCCATCAGTCCAGTGAATATCTTGCATGCAGCCATTTTGATAGTTATCTTTAGTAGATAATCCGAGGTATGACTGCATTTTTTGATCCCATAACTCTGGGACATCTTTATATGAGATGTTGCCATTCATCAAATCACGCTCAATTTCATAACGTAAGATGACATGGGCTGGGTAGGTGAGCTCATCAGCATCGACACGGATAAAGCCTTTTTCTACTCGAGTGTACAGTTTACGGAAATTATCCGCTGAAAACGCAGGCTGATCTTCTGCTTGAAATTCAGCTCTCGCCATTGCTGATAAGTGATTAATGAATTCTGGGCTGCGACCTAGTTGCATTTCAAAAAACAAAGATTGAGATTCATGAATACCCATTGATCTTGCTTCACCTACTGGTAAACCCGCTAATGATGTTGGTAAACCTTGCTCATAACGTGCATGACCTGTTTCATGAATGGTACCCATTAAGGATTGCATTAGGTCATTCTCATCATAACGGGTTGTGATTCGAACATCGGTTGGAACGCCACCACAGAATGGATGAACACTTTCATCTAAGCGGCCATGGTTAAAATCAAATTGCAAAAACTGCATGGCTTTTAAGCCTAATGCTTTTTGCTGAGAACTAGCAAAAGTCCCTTTAGGGTAGATAACGCTTTCTTTATCTTGTTTTTCAATAACGCGATCGACAAGGTTGGGAAGCCATGTTTTCACATTTTCAAATACAACATCTAAAGATTGGCTACTTGTCCCAGGTTCATATAGGGCAAGCATCGCATCATAAGGTGTCGTTCCAAGGCTGTCGGCTCGAATTTGTGCCTCTTGCTGGGAAAGATTAACCACTTCTTGCCAGTTTTGAGCATAGCCATTCCAGTCGTTTTGTTTTCGTTGTGTACGCCATGCATGCTCACATTTCGATCCCGCTAATGATTTTGCCTCAACAAGATCTTTAGGAAGAATTGTCGCTTGCTGCCAGCGCTGTTTCATTTCACGCAAGCTTGATTTTTCGATGGGACTTAATGACTCTTGCTCAGCTTCATGGAACCAGTCCGATAATTGTGGTTCAGTATTGAGTTGGTGAATGAGTACCGATAATTCTGCCATGGCTTTTGAGCGTGCTTCATTGCCACCGTTAGGCATGACGGCTGCTTGATCCCAGCCAGAAATCGCCGCTAAATGGTTAAAGTTGGCTATCTTTTGTGCATGTTGAACTAGCTTTTGATAATGGCTCATAACATTCCTTTATTCATCGGTTTGTGTGTGGCATGGTTTCCTCTTATAACATCTTGAAAAGATCACTGTAAAACACTTTCTTTCCAAAGATTTCGCTGATATAACAAAGGTTCATTACAGTCGTTTACGATAGGGACATCATGGACTTTTATATCATTAATTCTGGTGCGTTTTTGATTGCGATCACCATTCTTACATTAACTCCAGGATTAGATACCGCTCTTGTGATTAGGAATACTTCACGAAGTGGTAGCTTGGATGGTTGTGTAACGAGTTTAGGCATTTGTTGTGGCCTCTTTGTGCACGCCACTTTATCTGCGATTGGTATTTCGGCGATATTGTTACAGTCTGCGGAACTGTTCCATGCTATGAAATTAATCGGTGCCGCTTATCTAGTGTATCTTGGGGTAACGAGCTTAATCGCCGTCTGGAAAGGTCAAGGTCAGTTAGATGTGACGAGTGGTGCGGTAGGGAAGTCACTCTCCGTCAAACGTTCATTCCGTGAAGGGTTATTGTCTAATGTGTTGAATCCTAAAACTGCGGTGTTTTATTTGGCCTTTCTTCCGCAATTTATTAATCCTCAACATTCTGCATTATTACAATCGTTATTTATGGCATCAATCCATTTTGTCATTGCGATGATATGGCAGTGTGGTATTGCGACTATGGTACATTCAGCCAAATCTTGGATCCAAAATTCTTCCATGATGAAATGGATGGAAGGGGTAACCGGTGTCGTATTAGTCAGTCTTGGACTAAAATTAGCATTAGATAACGATTGAGTATTTGAATTAATGCGGGTGATCACAAAACGCCTTTGCTAGCATTAAAAATGACATTGTGAAAACAAACCTTGCGCTAGGGTAAGGTAATTTTCCATGAAAATGTTATAAATCTTAAGCTTACGAAAGAATTAACGAACTTTTTGGTAAGAGACATAACATTGAAAGGGATAATATGACTCGATTGATCGTCATTGCTATATTTGCGGTACTTGCATATTTATTACTGAAATATCGAACGAATGTCACTCTACAAAAGTGGGTGGCGATTGTTTTGTCTGCAGCATTATTGATTTACATTAGTTTTGTTGTCGTTACTGAGCTGATTCGGTAGTCACTGTCCTCTATTCATCGCACTTAATCAATTTAGGAAGCATTATATCCATGAAGACGAAAGTTCCGCTCATGATTTCAACGGTTATTGGGATTGTGTTAGGCTCGGCGATTACCTACGCTGTCATTAATCCTGGTGCTCAAGAAACTGCATCGCAGAAAAATGCACTCTCTGCAAAGCATCAGCAACTCCTCGCGAAAGTAAAAACCTTACAAACTAAGCTCGATACCGAAGGGCAATCATTCGAACAAAAATCGCAACAACAACAAGAAAAAATAGATCAACTCACTCAAGAACTATCAAAGCTAAAGCAACAAAAGAAAAAAGTTGAAAAGACCTTAGTTGTTCAGAAAGAACAAGCGGTTTCTCTGAAAACAGAAAATAAGAAGCTAGCGCAAACGACTGAACTGCAAAGTGATTTGTATCAACAGTCTCATGAGCTTTTTGATAAAGAGGGACAGCTAGAATCTCAAGTTAATAAATTGACTACCACTCGAGAAAAATTAGCGGCTCAAACTAAAAAGCTACAAGAAGAATGTAAGTTGTTTAAAGATGGTACCAGTTGGGACCCAAAATCAGACTCATGCAAAAAAGAGCAACTGGCCGCAGAACAGATTGGTAAGATCGATACCGCTTTGGTGAAGAAAAAACAAGAACTTGCTGATGTAAAGGCCTTAATAACAAAATTAGGAATCAAACCTCAGAGCTAAGCTTTTGAGTGAGAAAAGTATGAATATCACCGTAGATACCAACACACAACATTCTATTTATCATTTAATGACTCAGACTGTGATGCCTAGGCCGGTCGCTTGGGTTCTTACTGAATCTGCAGAGAGTAACTACAATCTTGCCCCATTTTCTTTTTTTACACCGGTTTGTAGTGAGCCTCCGTTATTGATGTTTTCTGTGGGTAAAAAGCCTAATGGCGATCCTAAAGATACGGTGACCAATGCTCTTCGTACAGAAAAACTGGTTATTCACATTGCTAGCATGGAAATGGCAGAGATTGTCACTCGCACTTCTGCAACTCTTGAGCATGGTGAATCAGAGCTTATTGCCAATCAATTAATGACTGAAACATTTGATGGGTTTGAATTGCCTAAGCTTAAAGGCTGTTCGATTGCTTTTGGTTGTCGTTTATATAAAACCGATGAGATTGGTGACAACAATCAAACTCTCGTGTTTGCTAAAATAGAAGAAGTTTATATTGATGATTCCGTGATCGATCATACTCGTCATGACAGGCTGATTATTGATGCTTTAAAAGTGAACCCGTTAGGGCGTTTAGGCGGAATTGAGTACGGTAAAGTTACCGAAGTGGTTTCGGTTCAACGACCAGCGTAATGGAACATTTACACTAAAGACAAGACAGGCGATACAGAGATGTATCGCCTGTCTTTATTTATGATAGATATAGGGCTAGTTTAGTCTTTAAAGTTATTAAATTGGAATGGTTGATCCAATTCAGCACCTTTAACAAGCGCCATTACTTGTTGTAAATCATCACGTTTTTTACCTGTCACGCGAACTTTGTCGCCTTGAATCGAGGCTTGAACTTTAATTTTTGAGTCTTTGATAAGCTTAACGACTTTTTTGGCTACTGCAATATCCACACCTTGCTTGAAGCTGGCTTCTTGAGTGTGTGTTTTGCCAGTTTGATCGGCTTTTTGTAAGTCAACCGCATTAGCATCGACACCACGCTTAGCAAGTTGACCACGAAGCATCGTCATCATTTGTCCAAGCTGATATTCGTTTTCTGCAGTCAGTTTTACAATATCGTTCTTAAATTCAAAGCTCGCATTGACGTTGCGAAAGTCAAAACGCGTATCGAGTTCACGATTCGCATTTTCAGCAGCGTTTCTTACTTCAACGCTGTCCACTTCAGAAATGATGTCAAATGAAGGCATGATCAGTTCTTCTCCGGTTGGTTCTTAATGGTAGTGGCAAGCATGTCTAACATGGTTACCGTATCTTGCCAACTTAGGCATGGATCGGTAATCGATTTGCCATAGGTGAGGGCGTTTAAGTCCGTCATTGGCTGATTACCTTCTTCAATAAAGCTTTCTGCCATAATACCTGCAATCGATTGAGAACCGTTGCTGATTTGCTGACAAATATCTCGAGCAACATCTAATTGTTTACGATGTTCCTTCTGGCAGTTGGCATGGCTGAAATCTACCACCAGGCGAGGCGTTAATCCTACTTCGGTTAATTGCTCACAAGCGGATTGGATGGATACTGCATCAAAGTTTGGTCCAGTGTCACCGCCACGTAAGATGGTGTGTCCGTGTGGATTGCCTGATGTGCGATAAACCGTCATGCGGCCATTTTTATCTGGTGAGCAGAAGTAATGTGAAGCTTGAGCGGCACGAATGGCATCGGTTGAAATTTTAACATTGCCATTGGTACCATTTTTAAATCCAACCGGACAAGAAAGTGCTGAGGCCATTTCTCGGTGGATTTGAGATTCGGTAGTACGTGCGCCGATGGCCCCCCACGAAATAAGGTCTGCAATGTATTGACCTGTTACCATATCTAAAAACTCAGTCGCCGTAGCCAGACCCAGTTTGTTGATATCAAGTAATAATTTTCGTGCTTTATTTAACCCTGCTTCTAATGCATAGCTACCGTCTAGGTTTGGGTCGGTAATTAAACCTTTCCAACCAATGACGGTTCTTGGTTTTTCAAAATACGTACGCATGACGATAAATAATTCATCTTTGTACTGTTCTTGTAGTCGGTTTAGTCGCTGAGCATAATCCATCGCCGCTTCGGTGTCATGAACAGAGCATGGGCCAACAATAGCAAGCAGGCGAGAGTCTTTACCTGAAAGAATATTTTCTATCTGGCGGCGAGAGTGTTCAATATGCTCGGCAACTTCATCGGGTAGAGGGTGAGCTTGCATCAACTCCATCGGCGTTGGCATAGGCCCTAACGCTTGAGTTCTTAGCTCATCAGTTTTTACTAAAGGCATTTGTTCGTCTTCATTTTAAAGATACACTGGATAAAGATAACGGAAATATGGCTGTGAATAAACGTTCATACTCGTTTTGTTGTGGAATTTTATTATTTTATGAGTAATCGGTGAATTATTGAGCGATAAAAGATATTTTTTCTTGTTTTGTCATCTTTATCTCAGTATTTTCAAGCCATAGCGATTTTAATTTAACGGAGTAATTATGACTCATACTGCGCAAGGAACCATCCCAGCTAATACATTAATGGGAGATGTATTACCATCACCTCAATCATCACCGCTTGAGAGTGCGACACATTTGTTTGTTTCTCTTAGTGATTTAGTACAAGAAAGCATATTTTATCACCCAGAAATTGGGCAGCATCTCGATTCATTATCTGAAGCTGATAAATCGAGCTTAAAGGCGATAGTCGGTGAGCAATCTATTGATGATCACTTCGTGTCTACGCTTGTTTCTCGTATAGAGTCTTCTATTTTACCTCAACATAAACAAGTAAGAGTCTGTTTATCCGATGCTGATAGTTATGCTTATACCGCTCTCATTGGCGGTGCTATCGAAAAGCCGGAAGTGAATCCGGTGATTGGTGTTCGAGGTGTATCGCGTTTTGCATCCGTGGAACATACGCATTCTTTTGAACTTGAATGTCAGGTTATTAAGCAACTCCGTGACAAAGGAATCGATATAGAGATTGTTGTTCCTTTCGTGCGTGCTTTAAGTGATGCAGCGATGATCATCGACCGCTTAGCTGTTCAAGGGCTTCCTAGAGGGTTAGGCGGACTGAAAGTTCTTTACTGCTGTGATGCGCCTTCATCGGTGCTGCTTGCCGATAAATTATTACAATACTTTGATGGATTGGTTGTTAACACGGGTAATTTGACGCAATTAACCTTAGGTGTCGATATTCATAACCAAGCATTGGAAGCGCTCTTTAACCCAGAACATGAGGCCGTGTTGATGTTACTGTCGCAAGCGGCGAAAGCGGCAGTTCACGCTAATAAGCCTTGTGTCGTTTATTGTCAAAATCTAGCCCACTATCCTAAAATGCAAGAAACACTAGCGGATTTAGAATCTGTACAAGTACTTGCTGGGATGTAATGTTCTCTACACTCATCACAAAAAACCGACGTAAATGTCGGTTTTTTTTATATTGATAACAGGTTGAATGTTTCACTGTTGACTAAAGTGTTAATACTGGTTTAACTGGTCAGAGGTGATTATCAAATAAAAAGGAATAGTAAAATGACAGTACTTAGTCAGGCAAATGAACATCTTAAATATTTTGGTGAGCAATTAGTTCCGATGATTGGTTACTGTCAGCCAGAGATATTAACGCTAACCGATGAATCTGTTGAGATTAAGATTCCGCTTAATAAAGAGACCAAAAATCACCTTCATAGTATGTATTTTGGCGCGCTTGCGGTTGGGGCCGATGCGGCTGGTGGATTTCTTGCGATTAGTAAATCTGAGCAAATGGGTAAGAAAATTTCATTAGCATTTAAAGCCGTGAAAGCGGAGTTTTTAGCTCGACCTGAAGCGGATGTTGTTTTTGTGTGTAATGACGGAAAACTTATCGATAAAATGTTAGCGGAAACCATGGAAACCGGTGAGCGTATTAATCAAGCGGTGCGTATTACAGCATTGTGCCCGAGTTTAAATGGTGATCAGCCGATGGCCGAATTTGAATTAACCTTATCAGTGAAAGTGGTGGGTAATACCTAAGATTGGGGTTTTGAGCAGTTAACTTTTCGTTTTACGTAGTATTTGCGTGAATAATATGGGCAAGCGAGTATAATCTTTTCGGTCTTGCTACAGTTATCACTGGCAATTAATACGTTTTTAATAAATAAGAGTTTTCATGATTAATATTGGTCAAATCAACACACTTAAAGTTACCAAACAAGCCGATTTCGGTGTTTTTTTAGACGCGGATGATTACGGCTCGGTTTTATTGCCAAATAAATTTGTACCAGAAGGGACAAATATTGGTGATGACGTTGATGTGATGTTGTACTTTGATTCAGATAACCAACTGTCTGCTACAACAGAAAAACCACTTGCACAAGTCGGTGAGTGGGCAATGATGCACGTGGTTGGTGTGAATAATATTGGCGCGTTTGTCGATTGGGGCATTGATAAGAAAGATTTATTGGTACCTTTTAGCAATCAACGTGTGCCATTAAATGAAGGACAAAACATATTAGTTTATGTCTACTCTGATAAGGCCTCTGGTCGTATTGTTGGCACCACCAAATTTAATAAACTATTAGATAAAGCCCCTGCTAACTATGAAATTAACCAACAGGTTGACCTGCTGATTGCAGAACGTACCGACCTAGGTTTCAAAGCTATTATTAATGGTGAGCATTGGGGCGTGATCTTTAAATCAGATGTCTTCGGCAAATTGTTTGTTGGTAAACGACTTAAAGGCTTTATCAAAGAGATTCGAGAAGATGGTCGTATCAATCTTTCTTTGCAGAAAATTGGTGTGGCGAAGATGGATGATCTTAGTGAGAAGGTCATGCATGTATTAGAAAGCAAAGGCGGTTTTTTACCGTTGAGTGATAAATCTACACCAGAAGCGATTTTCACCGTGTTTCGTACCAGTAAAGGGACATTTAAGAAGACCATCGGTGGATTATATAAGCAAGGTAAAATCCGCATAGACAAAGATGGGATTTACAAAATTTAGTATTAAGAGTTTAAAAAACGCACAACATTACGTTGTGCGTTTTGCTATTTAAGGGCATGAGAGGATAGGTGATGGGAAGAGTTTTATGGGCACTGGTGTTTGTAGTGACGTTTGTATGGTCGGCACTTGACCCGAAAGATACCTTCACATGGTTTTTAGAAGTATTGCCCGCACTTATTGGGGCAGCGCTATTACTTTTCACCTATCAGCGTTTTAAGCTGACTTCATTGCTTTATTTCTTCATTCTTATCCATTGCATTATTTTGATGGTCGGTGGCCATTATACGTATGCTGAAGTGCCTCTGTTCGATCATCTCTTCGGTGCTACTCGAAATAATTACGACAAACTCGGTCATTTTGCTCAAGGTTTTGTTCCTGCCTTAATTGCTCGAGAGTTACTGCTTAGACTCAATATTGTTAATGGTAAAGCCTGGATGAACTTGTTTGCGGTATCGGTTTGTTTAGCCTTTAGTGCTTTTTACGAGTTAATCGAATGGTGGGTAGCGGTCGCAACGGGGGAAAATGCAGAAGCATTCCTCGGTACTCAAGGCTACGTATGGGATACACAGTCGGATATGGCTTTTGCTCTATTTGGTGCGATAACTTGCCTTATTGTGATGGCTAAGTGGCATGATAGACAGCTAAAGGCACTGAAAGGGTGAAGATTAGTTGAGTTATATCAAAGAAGTCGCTTTTCTTGGGAAGGGTTGTTGATAATTTAATCACCAATGCTTGAACCATTGAAACAAATGGCATTAAATAGCCGCCCACTGAAAGTGAGTAACTGTTATACCCAAGTAACATCAAGAGGCGAGTTTCAGTAAGAATAAAACAAGCGGTAAGCAAGGCAAATTGAATAGGATTATAGTCATTCTATCTCTGTTCAATTTAACGCCGCATAAAGCTTGTTTTAACTTGCCCTTCGGGAGCTTCATCCAAATCGCCTCTTTTTATAAGAGAAAGTTATAAGAGAAAGGCTGCGTCAGATTGGTTTGAAAGGTGCTTACATTCCTTCGCCAATCATCCTTGTCTAAAGGTTCGGATGATAGCTCTGAATTCGGCATCTTGAAGCCACTTGGGTATATAATCAACTAGGTTTTATTATGTATCTTTTATGTAGAAATAAAATCATGGACTATCAGGTATGGCGTGATTACTTCAATGTAAACACCATTTCCTATGAAGAAGCAGGGTTAATGCTTAAAAGTCTTTGGCATGAAACATCATCCACTGAAACGGAGTTTAATGTTTTTTGTATGTTTAAAGTCTTTGATCAGAAAAAAGCTAAAGCATTTTTAAATGCTCCGGAACTTGGCCAGCAACGAGAGAAGGCTGGTGTAATAGAAAAAGAGCATCATTTTATCGATGAGCTACCAAGCTTTACTCGTCATTAATCGCTTTTTTGTAATCGCAGGCTCAAGGAGGAGTTTGTTTTTATTTTCCTGCCTGTTCCGTCATTTATCCAATATATTTTACTTCTACTATCATCAATACGTTAGTCCCCGTTAAAATAGAATAATCTTCTTATTTATTACGAAAACCAATAGAGTTTTCATGCGCTTTCTGTTGTTATACTTATTCCAATGTTATTGGATATATGATGATTGAAATAAAAAGCAAAGGGGCTGCTGTCAATCGTCGAAACACCCAAACGTTTTAAACATGGAAGTTATTATGATGAAAAAGAAACCGTGCTGGATGAGTTTTGTCACTTGTCTACTTGTTACTTGTACCTTAGGTTCAATTAGCTCGTCTCATGCGAGGACTTGGGATGAAATAAAGCAAAGTGGTGAATTGCGCATAGGACTTACTGGAGATTATTCACCGTTGTCATTTCGCAATAAAATGGGGACGCTGGTCGGCTTTGATGTTGATATGACTGAGAAGTTAGCTCAATCTTTAGGGCTTAATGTCACGTTTGTTGCCACGACATGGCCAACATTGAGCTCTGATCTTTTAGCGGATAAATTTGATATCGCGGCGGGTGGAGTGACCAAAACGCCTCAGAGAGCACAACAATTCGCATTATCTAATTCCGTGGCTAAAAATGGCAAAATTGCTCTGACACATTGTAGTAAAAAATTAGAATTTCAATCGCTAGAAGATATCGATCAGCCCAATGTAAAAGTGGCTGTCAATCCTGGTGGTACCAATGAAATGTATGTAAATACACACATCAAGCATGCCATTATCCAACGTAAGAAAGATAACTTTGAAACTTTACGCGCGATTCGGGATAAAAGAGCGGATGTCATGTTTACGGATTTAATTGAAGGCCGCTATTATCAAAGAAACGAAAGTGGGGTGTTCTGCATTGCTTCAGAAGATGTATTAGAAGGCACTGAAAGTTATAAGGTGTATATGATGAACAAAAACAATATTGAGTTGCTTGATAGAGTCAATGAGTGGTTAGGTAGCGGGGTTAAACGTCGTTTAGCCACACAATGGGAAATTGTGCAGTAACAATCATAAGCCATTTCTTTCATTCGCAAGATGAATAACAATCGGCTCATATCTATAGTGGTATGAGCCGATCACATTTGCACTTAGAATAAGTTTTTATCTCTAACGAGTTCGCGTGGCAATCCATTTTTTATTCGATTTCCAACCCATTTTCCTAAGCCAATTACCGCATTAGAGTAGGTAACCATAACTTCACCGTTTCCAGCTTCTATGTTAGGGCGTACATCTCGGCCCATGAACCATTCACGTGCCTCTTCGATACTTAACTCCACACTCTTGAGATTACTCGCTTTGCCTAATGCCATGACGGCTTCATGTTGCCATCGGTAAAGGGGGGCATTTTTTTTCTTTGATGGCTTTAATGTTTCTGCCAGTTTCAGGCCAATTCGACTAAAGCGTAATTCGCCAATCATATGAGTCATTGCTGAAGGGAATAACCACACTTCTTGATCTCGTAGCCAGACTTGACTGCTGGAAGGAATATCCAGTCCAAGAGTGTTTTGTAATTCCTGTTGAATTTGTTGATAGGTTTTATCATTCGCAACTTCAAAAGGGAATTTCCCTAAACGCTTCTTCACTTCAGGTGCTTGAACTGAAGAAAGCTTTTTGATTTTTGCGACAAAGAAACCTTCACTATCAAATATTTGCGGATAAATATGTAAAAATCCGTGCTCGGTTAATGCCTGTTCTGCATTTTCAAATAAATCACCAAGTGGCAAAAACTCAACAGCATCACCAAATTTTTGTTTTAAGTGCAGGCAGACTTGTTGGTTTTCTTGGTGGTTCAGAGTACAGGTTGAGTAGGTAATTGTTCCACCAGGTTTTAAAGCGTGAAAGGCACTTTCAATGAGATCTTTTTGTGTTTCGGCGATTTCAGTAACCGATCCTAAATCCCAATTACTCATCGCATCAGCATCTTTGCGAACGGTACCTTCACCTGAACAGGGCGCGTCTAATAAAATGGTATCAAAGTGCTCAGGAAGCCAGCCGCCGAATACACGTGCATCAAAATTACTTAAAGCCGTGTTGTGAACGCCACAGCGTTGAATATTGGCACTAAGCACTTTCACGCGGCTAGCTGCGTACTCATTGGCAACCAGTGCACCTTGATTGTTCATTGCCGCGGCGATTTGTGTGGTCTTTGAGCCGGGAGCTGCCGCCATATCAAGAACAAGATTGAGTTGTTCATTGTCTTGTAATAGCGCCGTTACAGGTAACATTGAACTGGCTTCTTGGATGTAAAATAAACCGGCTAAATGCTCGGCAGTGTTGCCAAGCGGGACGCTCTCATCGCTTCGCTCAATCCAAAAGCCTTCTTTGCACCATGGGATTTGAGCTAAAGACCAACCTTTTTGTTGGGCAACATTCTGGAAAGAAGCTACATCGATCTTGAGGGTGTTAACGCGAATGCTACGGCGAAGAGGTCGCTGGCAGGCCGCAATAAAATCATCCATTGATAAGTGACTTGGCATAGTTGATTGAACAAGTTCAAGAAACTCATTAGGGAGATAGACATTAGCGTGCACAGGATAAACCTCAACGGAGATAAAAATTAAGGGCGAATTTTAACTGAAATGAAAAAAAATGCAGCTGATTTAACCGCTGCATTTATCAAGTAAGTTGTTTTTAAGCTAAGTGAATGGTTTATTCACTGCGATCATTATTTAGGGATCGCTAATTGCCATGTCAGCCACTCAGGCTGAGGTTCTTTATTTAATAAGAACGTGGACTCTTTTGATGCGGCAGGTTGTAGCGACTCATCATCTGGTGTCGCAAATGCAATACCACCGCGTAATACATTATCTACCGTTCCAGCTTTAATATTTGCGCCAGTTAAGCCAATGCTGACATTCACGCCTGACACATTCCAAAAGACGGAGTTTTTACGAATTAAGTAAGCATATTTAGGTTCGATGTCAATGGTGGTAATGACGCGATCAGATAAATCTCCAAGCTCAACACTAGTAACATGGCCAATTTCAAAATCTCTATACAAGATAGGGGCGCCAACCTTGACAGAGGCACGATTTAAGCTTTGTAGATAAAAAATGGCTCCGCTGGATGATTTTTCATGATGCCCAAGGCTGAAATTGTAGCTTAACTCTTTAGAATCAGAAGGCTCAACTTCGATATAAGGGCTTAAAATAGTATCAATATGCTTTGCACCGGTTAATCCTATTTCAGGTGTCACCACCCAGAAATGGCTGTCTTTTTTTGCAATGTTATCGACGTATTCAGGAAAAATTCGCGCTGAAATTTCGACATTCTTTTTCGGGAAATTCAGATGAACGAGCGTGACTTCACCAACTTGAACCCCTTGGTATTTGATTGGCATACCTTTGGTGACAGTTTCATTTTTCGCCGTGACTAGCGTTACTTTTCGGCCAAACTGACGAGCAGATTTATAGTCTTGGTATAAAAGCCAATTATTATTAAGCTTGTTTTCGACGCCAGGCAAGTTATCAAAGGAAATTCCACCGTTTAATAAACTAGCTAAAGGTGACGCGGTCACCTTTAGCCCGCTTAAACTCGCATCAACTTGAACACCTGAGTGATTCCAAAAGACGGTTTGTTTCGTTAATAGATGTTTATAGCGGTTTTCAATTCGGATTTGAATTTTCACACCACCATCAACTAAAGAAAAATGAGACACTTTCCCAACTTCTAAATTGCGATATAGGATAGGGCTTCCAATAGATACTGGAGGTAGAGTGTCTGCAAATAAGGTTAAACCTGTGGAACCTGCTGTTTCATATTTGGCTAAATCGGCCAGAGGTTGGCTTGCATACAAGTGATATTCGGAATTTCTTTTATCTTCACCCAGGCTGTCAAAGCTAACCGAACCAGCCAGTAGGTGCTTTATTGGTGGCATAGAGACATTAATCCCTGTGCCGGTAAAGCTTGCGTTGACGCTAGAGGTAATGAAAAAACGACTTTTTGATTTAATTAAATGTAAGTATTGGGTATCAATTTGAGCATCAAAACGAACACGCTCGCCATCTAAGTAAATTTTGTTGATATTACCGACAGGAATACCACGATAAAGAATTTGCGTACCTTCTTCTAATCCGTAAGTATCATCTGCGGATAAGTTGATTTGAGTGGTTTGATGTGACGCTCGTAATAACTCATTCTTTTTGACGACCCTAAAGTGGCGAGCACGCTGCCCAGTTCCTGGAACTAGACTGAGGTAGTTACCTCGAATGAAGTTGCTGACATTTTTCATATCTGTCAAAGACAGCTTGGCTTCTTCTAGTACAAAATGGGATCCGCTGTTTAATGCATCAGAAAACGCAGGTTGAATGGCAGCAGAGGCAACCACTTTTGTTTTGTCATCAGATAAGCCGATATCAGTAATTTGCCCGACTTCGATGCCTTTGTACATGATAGGAGCATTGGCAGACACGTTGCTATTATCAGGAACGTCCATGGTTATTCTAATGCCCCGGCCTGCGGTTTTGATATCAGGGTAGAGTTTATAGACTTTATCAGTATTGATAGGCTGCCCATCTTCTGGGGAATCAACCGCAATGGCACCCATTAATAGTGAGTTTAAGCTTTCAAGTTGAACATCAATGCCGTTAAATCCAATGCTGGTGCTAATCCCACTGACGTTCCAAAAACGGCTATCTGAATTGATGATATGCGCATATTCTTGTTTGATAGACGTTTGAATTTTCACTGAACTACCGTCATCAGCAAGAGTGAAGTTAGTCACTTCACCGATAGGGATTTTTCTAAACATGATTTTAGAGCCGACAGAAATAGAGCCTAAATCTTTTGAGGTGAGTGTGATATTGACACCATTTTGTGCACGTATATCCATCGGCTCTTCTTTCAGTGCCGTGTATTCAGTCTCTAAGTGGTGCTTTTTGCCGCTCATGACATCTTCTGGTGGTTGAATCGCGATGTAGTTGCCCGATACCAAGGCATCAAGGCCGGTTATACCACTCAAACTCGCTTTCGGTTTTACCAGCCAAAAACGTGTATTGTCTGATAAAAGTTTAGTGGCCTTAGGATAGATGTCTGCAGTGACGTAGATGTCTTTTAGATTATCTGAAAGGCTAATCTTACGCACGATACCAACTTCTAAGCCTTGATAGCGTATTGTCGTTCTACCTTCGATAAGACCTTGAGCATTGGTGAAATGTATTTGAATGCGTTGGCCCATTTCACTATAGCTTTTATAACCAAGCCAACTCGCTAGGCATAAAGCAATAATTGGTAAAATCCATAAAGGGGAGATTTTACGGTCTTGTTTGAGTTTAACTTGGTTTTCTGGTGTCTCATTATTCATAAGAGGATTCATTCTTATTGTTGGTTTTAGACGGTTGATCCCAAATTAGGCGTGGATCTAAACTTTCAGCAGCAAGCATGGTTAAAACGACGACAGCGGCAAAAGCAATCGCTGCTGGGCCGGGGGAAAAATCAAGGATCTGGTCTCGGTCTACGAGTGCAATAGTCGTTGCAATAACGAATAGGTCTAAAATGGACCATTTGCCTATCCATTTTACAAACAGATAGAGTTTCATTCTTTGGTATCGATCGGTAGAAGATTTTAATTGTATACAGATCAAAATATAAGCTAAACCGACTATTTTCGCTACGGGGACTAAAATACTGGCGACAAAAATCACGATGGCAATGGGAATATGCCCTTTGGTCAAGGTGACGACGCCAGAGAAAATCGTATCTTCATAGCGAATGCCATTACTGAAGATAATCGAGATTTCTAAAAAGTTCGCGGGAATAAGAAAGACGGTGGCGGCAATGAGAAAAGCCCATGTTTTTTGGGTCGAGTTAGGCTTTCTGTGAATAATGGGGCTATGACAACGGCGGCATTTATTACTTTTAGGTTGAGAAAGATGGCAATGCTGGCAGTGTGATTCTATTTCAGATAATTCATAGCTTGCAGCAGGGCTCCATACTTGCCAGTATCGGCGCACACTCATCCTTATAATTAAAGTAATGGCAATAATTTGTGAAAAAGTGATGCAGATAAGTCCAATCTGTGGAGTAACCGTCGAGTATTCAAGTAGCTTAAAAGAAGCAACAGCGATGCTTAATAAAAAAACATCGATCATCCACCAATGTTTTACTTTTTGGTAAATCAGTAAGGAGTATTTAAAAATCGGAAAATGTTTATGTTTTAGTCCCCAGTGGGCACTGATAACTGATATGAAGAGGAGCAGAGGAACCACTGTACTGCATAGAAGTATGAGAATACTGAGTGCAAAAAAACCTTCATTAAAAAGTGCAAAAGACCCTGACATGAGGGTGGATGAAAAGTTGACATTGATGAGTCTAATCGTAATGAAAGGTAAAAATAGAGCGGGGATAAGAAAGATCAATCCACTAATCGCGAGCATTAAATTGGTATGTAGCAGGAACTGCTTGCCTCTATATAATTGTGTATCACATCGAGGACAATGAGCATTTATTCCGGTCGGAAGTTCTTGAGTGTGTACTTTAATATCACAGCATGGGCAAATGATAGACGCTTGATGGCGATGAGTAATGTTTTGGGCATCATTAACCTGAAGGTTGGATTGAGTCTCCATCCCTTCATTTAAGGTGTGTATGTCACGAACATTTTTTGGACTCATTCATTCCTCTGCATGACCAGTACGGTGTTTATTTATAGGCCAAGTTGTTATTTATTACTGTCTGATTGTTACCGTATAACGTTTGATAGAGACCTTCTTCAACGACCAGCTCCTTGTGAGTGCCAGTCTGAATAACTTTTCCATCTTCTAAAACATAGATGAGATCTGCCTGTTGCACCGCGGATAGTCGATGAGCCACAATGAGCGCTGTCCGTCCATTTAAGAAGGTATTCATCGCTTTATGTAGTTTTGATTCCGTCGCGGTATCCAGTGCGGATGTCGCTTCATCTAAAATCACAAATTGAGGATTAGTGAGCAACATTCGAGCAATTGATAATCGTTGTCTTTGCCCGCCTGATAATCTAACGCCTTGCCTTCCTACTTGTGTGTCTAACCCATTAGAAAGCTGAGTAATGACATCATCCAACTGTGCAACTTCTAACACATGCCATAAATCAGCATCAGAAAAGTCACCACCAAGGGTCAGGTTTTTCCTTAGCGTGTCATTAAATAGGATAGGTTGCTGTATTACAACTGCTATTTGGTCCCGAATTATTTCAAATCCAATGTTATCTGCATTTTCACCATTAAATTTAATGGTGCCGCTTTGTGGGCGATAAACACCAATGAGAAGCTGTATTAGCGTTGATTTACCGCCACCACTTGCGCCAACGAGCGCCACTTTTTTCCCAGCAGGAATCGTTAAACTTAAATGGTTTAATACTTGGGATTCATCATTATAAGAAAAGCAAACATCGTTTATTTGGATATCGACAGGAACATGTTGTGTGAATGGGTTAACAGTAGAAACTGGACGATATTCTTCTTCCATTTGTAGTAATAAATTGATGCGTTGTAAGGCCGCTTTCGCGCTATACCATGAAAATTGTACCCCCAGTAATTCTTGAACAGGGCCGAGCATAAACCATAAATAGCCAAAAACAGCAAAGATCTGACCAATAGTAAGATCACTAAATAACACCATTAACATTGCGACAGCGCGAAATAATTCAAAGCCAAGTAAAAACAATAGAAAAGATAAGCGTCCAGCCGCTTCAGATTGCCATGCAAACCTATCGGCATCTTGACGAATTTCATCGGCTTGTCTTTTTAGTTGCTCAAGATAAAGCTTTTCTTTATTCGACGCACGTAGTTGGTAAATGCCATCGAGCACTTCAATCAATCGATTTTGAAAGCGTTCAAAAGAATGATTTTCTCGTTGTTTTAAATGTTTAACTTTACTTCCTAGCTTGCGAGAGAAGTAAATAACAATAGGGTTTACTAGCAGGATAAATAAGCCTAATCGCCAATCTAGCCAGAGTAAAACCACGGCAGTACCAAATACGGTCAAAAAACTAATAATAAATTTGCTAAGAGTGGTTCCAATAAAAGAATCAATGGTCTCAACATCGGTAATTAAATGTGAGTTAATGCCACCACTGCCACAAGTTTCATATTGTTGAATACTGATAAGGCCAAGTTTATCCAACATTCTGGCTCGAATATGGTAGGTAATCGTCTTAGATACGAGAGTGAATTGCCGACTTTGAATAATGTTAAGTAACTGACTTGCTGTGCGCATTAATACGATTAATAAAAATACGAACCCAATATACCCTGTTGGGTTATGAAGTGCGCTAGGCAAAATGGCGTTCATTAACTCAATGCCAGTCGCGGGTTTATCTAACAAAACTTCGTCGACCATTAAAGGCATTAATAATGGGATAGGCACACTGATAATAGTGGCTAAAATCGCTACCACATTGGCAAAGATTAATTTACCCTTGTGCTTCTTAACTTGAGTGAGTAACCAACTCTGGTTAATTATATGCCTATCGTCGTTATTCATATTTGATAATGATCCCTATTTTCGGTGTTGGCATTGTACGTAAATTGAAAAAAGATGGAAGACAAAGCATGAGTCTAAAGATGTACCAGCGTATTACTGCTCAGGTGAAAGCATTGATTGAATCTGAACCCGATCTTATTGCTAACTTAGCTAATATTAGCTCGTTATTGAACATGGAATTAGAAGATATTAACTGGGTTGGCTTTTATTTATTAAAAGATGAACAATTGGTACTTGGTCCTTTTCAAGGATTACCAGCTTGTGTTCGTATTCCATTAGGAAGGGGTGTGTGCGGTACAGCCGCGGCAGAGAATAGTGTACAGCGCATTTATGATGTTCATCAATTTGAAGGGCATATTGCTTGTGATGCTCAAAGTAATTCTGAACTTGTGATCCCATTTTCTGTCAATAATGAAGTGGTAGGCGTTTTAGATATCGATAGCCCAACTATTGGTCGTTTTTCTGAGGAAGATGAACAAGGTTTGGTCGCAATGATGAAAGAAGTGGAATTATTACTACAAACGCATCTTAGTAAATAGTGTTAAAAGTGCTTTTTCTGAGTGAAAATAAACTTTTTAATGCCATATGGGCATAATAACCCATGTTAATTTGCACGTGTTGGTGGTTTTTCGTTTCCATCTCACTATAATAGCGTGAATTATTTATACGAACACCCGTGCGGATGAGACCGCACCAACCAGGAACCCTCATGGAAAACACTGAAAAGTTAAAGAACAGCAAAGAAGTCATCGCCTATATTGCTGAACGTTTCCCACAATGCTTTACTTTAGAAGGTGAAGCAAAGCCTTTAAAAATTGGTATCTTTCAAGATCTTGCCGAGCGTCTAAACAGAGATCCTAAAGTAAGTAAAACTCAATTACGTGCTGCTTTACGTCAATATACGTCTTCTTGGCGTTATCTTCATGGCGTGAAATTAGGCGCAACTCGTGTTGACCTTGACGGTAATGCATGCGGTGAATTAGAAGCTGAACATGTTGAACATGCTCAAGCAACACTTGCAGAAAGTAAAGCTCGTGTTCAAGCTCGTCGCAAAGAACAAGCTGATAAAAATCGTGAAGAAAGAGCCGCTAAAGCGAAAGCAAAAGCGACACCGAAAGCACCACGTAAGCCAAAAACAGACTCTAAGAAACCAGCTCAAAAAGCGCCAGTTGTTGAAACTCGTGAATTGAAATCTGATGAGATCGTCATCGGTAAAGATATCAATGTGAACATGGGGCAAGGCAATATGGCTGCAACGATTGTTGAGATTAATAAAGACGATGTACGTGTCCGTCTTGCTAACGGCTTACAAATGGTCGTGAAAGCGGAGCACTTGCGCGTATAAAAGGATATTCCTACGCATGAATTGCCGATTAAAAGTTTCATTACTTGCTGCTAGCTTAACGCTAGCAGCAAACTCAGCGTTTGCTGTACAGCCGACAATAAGTGAGTCGCAGATACCAACTCTGGCTCCTGAGTCTCAGCATGCTATTGCAAGTCAGCGGGTTGCTAAGCGTTTTACTCGTTCTCATTACAAACACTTCAATCTTGACGATGCTTTTTCTAAAGGCATTTTCGATAGATATTTAGAATCTCTTGATTACAATCGTAATATTTTCACCCAAAGTGATATTGATAGCTTCAAACCGTTTGAAACGGATATTGATGACCAATTGAAATCCGGTGATACAAAAGCTGCATTCGATATGTTTAATTTATCAATGAAGCGCCGTTACGAACGTTTTTCTTATGCATTGACGTTACTCGATCATGAAATCAAGTTTGATACCGATGAGAAAATGGAACTTGATCGCTCTAAGGCAGCATGGCCGAAAAATATTGCTGAAGTGAATGAACTGTGGCGTCAACGAGTTAAATATGATGCATTAAACCTTAAATTAACGGGCAAGAAATGGCCGGAAATTAAGGAGCTATTAACTAAACGTTATAATAATGCCATCAAGCGAATTACTCAGGCTCATAGTGAAGATGCTTTTCAAATCTACATGAATGCGTTTGCTCGCCAAATCGATCCACATACTAGCTACCTATCTCCACGCTCTGCGGATGAGTTTCAATCAGAGATGAGTTTGTCGCTAGAAGGCATTGGTGCGGTTTTACAATCGGAAGATGATTATACCATTATTCGTTCACTCGTAACGGGGGGGCCAGCAGCAAGTTCTAAGGAGCTTTCTGAAGGGGATAAAATCATTGCGGTTGGTCAAGATGGTAAGAAGATGGTTGATATCATCGGAATGCGTCTTGATGATGTAGTGCAACTGATAAAGGGCCCGAAAGGTACCAAAGTTAACTTGCAGATATTGCCTGAAGGTAAGAATGCAAAAAGTCACGTTGTCACTATTACTCGCGATAAAATTCGTCTAGAAGACCGCGCGGTTAAGTCGAAGGTGATCGAGAAGAATGGCAAGAAGATTGGTGTGCTTGAAGTCCCAAGCTTTTATGTTGGTTTAGCAAAAGATACCAATAAACTATTAGCTGAGTTTAATCAGCAGAAAGTGGATGGGGTCGTTGTTGACTTACGTAACAATGGCGGTGGTGCGCTGACAGAAGCCATTGATTTATCTGGCCTATTTATCACTCAAGGACCAGTGGTTCAAGTTCGTGATAGCTATGATCGTGTCAATGTGGATAGTGATACTGATGCCGTTGAGCATTATACCGGACCATTAACGGTTTTAATTAATCGTTATAGCGCCTCAGCATCTGAAATTTTTGCTGCTGCGATGCAAGATTATGATCGTGCGATTATTCTTGGTGAAAACTCTTATGGTAAAGGTACGGTTCAACAACACCGTTCACTCACTCATATTTATGATACTTTCGATCAAGAGTTAGGTTACGTTCAGTATACGATTCAAAAATTCTACCGTATTAGTGGTGGCAGTACACAAAGAAAAGGCGTATCGCCAGATATCCCATTCCCAAGTGCGATTGCTCCTGAAGATACTGGTGAAAGTGTAGAAGATAACGCATTGCCATGGGATCAGATCCCGGCAGCAAACTATACTCCAGTTGAATCGAAAGATGCATTGCAGGCTGAAGTCGCTAAACTAACGGCTTTACATAAGCAACGTATTGCTAATGATCTTGAGTTCAAGTTTATCCAGCAAAATATTGAAAAATACCAAGCTGAAAAAGACGATACGACAATTTCTTTAAATGAAAAGTATCGTGAAGCTGAAGTCGATAAAGCGGATAAAGAGAAATTGGAACGTATCAATATGCGTCAAAAACTGGCTAAAAAGCCTGAGTTTAAGTCGTTAGATGATATTCCTAAAGATTATGAAGCTCCGGATGCTTATCTAGATGAGGCTGTTGCAATTACAGCCGATTTATCAAATGGTTAGTGAATAGATCTAACTCATAAATATCAAACGAGGCCAATGTGGCCTCGTTTTTTTTACTCCAATACAATTTGCTCCCTTTGCGACATACAACTACGCTTTAACAAATAGGGTTAAGCTTTTCTAAATACCCAAGTAAGAGCTTTTATGCCACGGTTATAATGGTATGGGGAGAAAAGCAGATGAAAAGTTTCATAATGTTATTAAGTAGCCTGACTCTTGGGGCTTCAGCATTTGATTCACCTAAAAAATACGATATGTTTTTGTTCGATAACCCATTCTTAATTGGTCAGTGGCATGTTATCAATCCTTCTCCTGAAACCATCCCAGAAGACTTTTTAGCGATAACCTTACAGCTAGAATCTAACTACCAATTTGAAATTCAAATTAAACGTAAAGATAGAACCGTACATTCCTGGTCTGGGGAATATTCTGTAGATGGAGCTAAGATGGTACTTGGCGTCGAATCTAAATCTCCTCAAATATATGAATATAGTGTGAATGCTAATCAGCTGTCATTAAACGGTGTAGCGTTCAGTAAAACGGTACCTGAACATTTATCGGGCTATTGGAGGAGCACTGAAGTTCGAGGAACCGATGTAAAATCTAGCTTGGTATCAGATATTGATTTAGTGTTGCACCCTAATTTTTACTTTTCAATTCAATCATTTACAACGAAAGGCGGTAATAAGTATCGTGATGGCATTTATTATATTGAAGATAATTATATTTACTTCATATATAACGATGGTGAACAAGCTTCCCAATATGCACTCAACTCACATCAACTTGTGTTGAGTAGCCAAGATGAAGATATGTATATTGCTTTTCAACGCAGTACGCTTATTCAGCCTTAAAAATATTAAGCTCAGCTTGAAAGCAGTCATAAATACTCTGTATTGGTATACAATCTGAAATTATCCAATGAACTAAGACAAAATATTAGTATTTTATTTATGTCTAGGTGAATTCAAAGCGAAGAATTCAGAGTAATCATCTGAGTCGTAAAATTGAATCGCGATAGGGTAAGAATAATCATGTGTAATTTTGCTTTCTAATGCTTGTTTTATTCTTGCTGGAACTCGCATCTTTAGGTTACTTGGGTATAGAATAGTCCCGATCATTCGCACATGAAAAGGATTGAATATGAGTCACCAGCCACAAGCAAAATACCGTAAAGATTATACTTCTCCAGATTTTACGATTAGCGATCTTGATTTAACATTTGATTTATTCGATGAAGACACAACAGTTACCGCTGTCTCTAAAGTAATCAAGCAAAAAGATAACTCGACGCTTACCTTAGACGGTGAACACATGGAGTTGGCTGGTATTCAAGTTGATGGAGTGGAGTGGTTAGCTTATGAGCTTTCTGATACTCATCTTCATATTCATGATTTACCGAAAGAATTTGAATTAACTATTGTCACTAAGGTTAACCCATCCGCGAATACGGCACTTGAAGGATTGTATAAATCTGGTGGTGCATTCTGCACGCAATGTGAAGCTGAAGGTTTCCGACGTATTACTTATTTTCTTGACCGCCCTGACGTCTTAGCAAAATACACCACCACCGTGATTGCTGATAAAGCGACCAATCCTTACTTGTTGAGTAATGGTAACCGAGTGGATAGCGGCGATCTTGAAAACGGTCGTCATTGGGTGAAGTGGTCTGATCCGCATCCAAAACCATCGTATTTATTTGCTTTAGTTGCTGGGGAGTTTGATGTCTTAAGAGATCAATATACGACAATGTCAGGTCGTAAAGTGGACTTAGAAATCTTTGTTGATCAAGGTAATTTAGATCGTGCACCCCATGCGATGACATCTTTAATCAATGCGATGAAGTGGGATGAAGAGCGCTTTGGTTTAGAGTACGACCTTGATATTTACATGATTGTTGCTGTTGATTTCTTCAATATGGGCGCAATGGAAAATAAAGGATTGAATGTCTTTAACTCTAAATACGTATTAGCAAATGACCAAACTGCAACGGATACTGACTATTTAGGCATTGAGGCGGTGATTGGTCACGAGTATTTCCATAATTGGACCGGTAATAGAATTACTTGTCGAGATTGGTTCCAACTTAGCCTGAAAGAGGGCTTAACGGTATTTCGTGATCAAGAGTTTTCTTCTGATCTAGGCTCGCGCGCGGTAAATCGAATTAATAACGTTCGTATTATACGTGGCCCGCAATTTGCTGAAGATGCTAGCCCAATGTCACACCCAATTCGCCCTGAAAAAGTAATAGAAATGAATAACTTCTATACTTTGACAGTCTATGAAAAAGGCAGTGAAGTGATCCGCATGATTCACACATTGCTAGGTGAAGATAAATTCCAAAAAGGCATGAAACTTTATGTCGAGCGCCATGATGGAACGGCGGCGACTTGCGATGATTTTGTCGCGGCAATGGAAGATGCTTCTGGCGTTGATTTACAACAATTCCGTTTGTGGTATAGCCAATCTGGTACGCCACAAGTAAAAGCGGTCACTGCCTATGATCGACAAAAGCAAACTTTTACATTAACCCTAACTCAAAGTACTGCTCCGACATTAGATCAACCGGAAAAACAAGCATTACATATACCAATGAATGTTGAATTATATGCTCAAGATGGCAGCATTATTCCGATGATCATTGATGGACAAGCGGTCGGTAATGTCTTGAATTTCACGCAAGATGAACAAAGTTTTGTGTTTGAGAATGTGCTAGAACAACCGGTGCTTTCATTATTACGTGAATTTTCGGCGCCAATAAAGTTGGAATATGATTATTCTGATGAGGAGCTCATGTTCCTTATGGTTAAAGCTCAGAATGAATTTGCGTGTTGGGATGCTGGACAAAATTTGATTGCTAAATACTTACGTCAGAATATTGCGGCTTTCCAAAATGGGTTAGAGTTGTCTTTACCTCAATCGGTGCTCGATGCCTTTAAAGGGATATTACTAAGTGAGACTTTAGAACCTGCCTTTATCGCTGAAATGTTAACTTTGCCGAGTCAAAATGAAGTAGCCGGTTGGTTTAAACCTGTTGATGTGGATGCTATCGCGGAAGCACTTGGCTTTATGAAACGTGCAATTGCCGCTGATCTCGAGGAAGAATTAAAGGCGATCTATCATAACCTGAAACAAGAAACGTATTCAGTTCAACATGATTGCATTGGCAAACGTGCATTGCGCAATACATGTTTGTCTTATTTAGCCGTCACCGATGAAGGTGAAGAATTAGTTTCAGCGCAATATCAATCTGCCAATAATATGACAGATACGATGGCCGCCATGAGCGCCGCTAACCAAGCACAATTATCATGTCGTGAAACGTTAATGAAAGATTTCAGTGATAAGTGGAGCCATGATGGATTGGTGATGGATAAATGGTTCATGTTGCAAGGAACAAATCCTGCGAGCAATGCTTTAGATGTGATTAAGCAGACGATGTCTCACTCTGCATTTAGCCTAAAAAATCCTAATAGGACACGAAGCTTAGTAGGGGCTTTCTTTGGGCAAAACCCAGTGAATTTCCATGCTATCGATGGTTCGGGTTATCAATTTGCCAGTGAGATTTTAACCACATTAAATGAAAGTAACCCTCAAGTTGCTTCTCGTATGATTGACCCTTTATTGAAATATCGCCAATACGATGAGACTCGCCAAGCGATGATTCGTACTGAGTTAGAAAAATTATCGACTCTTGAAAATTTAGCGAAAGATCTCTATGAGAAAATCAACAAAGCGCTAGAAGCATAAACGTTAGCCTGAGTAATCAAACGATTAGGCAAAAACCATTGAAAATAACGATGGATGATAAATAAGCAGCTTTCGGGCTGCTTTTTATTTGCTCCTCGATGCGTTAACCACCATTACTACTATTCAATGTCTCTTTTTTATAATAAAAATGCCTTTCTTAATACCTCTTTAATAGTAAAACTACCTAACATTTCTCCCTTAAACAGATGTTTCATTTTTACATTGAATATTTTGAAGTGCTTCTAATAAGTATCTAGTTCACATAATCGACTTTTATCCTGTATATCATCAGGAAACCATTTAACTTTCTATCAATACTACTCTTACAATATGGTTGTATCCAAGTAACACGGTTGGCTGACTATTTAACAAACGGTAACGCTGACTAAATGAAAAGTGTGTGTGAGATACGAACAATAACGTGATGAATAATAAATAATTCTAAGTACCCATTTTGTGGAGTGTAAAGATGCCAACGAGTGAAAAAGTCATCCCTGTATTACTTGAAAAGGTGTATCAACTTATACAGGATAAACTAGAAACAAAAGCTCAGCCTTTAGTCAGCAAGTTAGCTGAACATCTATACAGTAATATTTCGCAGGATGATCTGTTTCAAAGGAATGAATCCGATCTCTATGGTGCGGTTGTCAGCTTGTGGCATCACATCCTAGAAAAAGATGCCAGTAAAGTGTCCGTCAGAGTGTTTAACCCTACATTGAGTCGCCAAGGTTGGCAGTCAACTCATACTGTTGTTGAAGTAGTGGTTCCTGATTCTGCATTTTTGGTCGACTCAATTAAAATGGCATTAACTCGCCAAGGATTTACGAGCCACTTTATGGCAAACGGTCCGACACAGATTGAAAGGGTCAATGGGGATATAGCCTCAATTAATGAGGGTAAAGGGGAGATGCAATCTCTTTTCCATATTGAAATTGATCGTGTTAATGATAAAGAGCGCATGATTGCTCTGAAACAAGAATTGCTAACGGTATTAAAAGACACGAGATTAGTTGTAGAAGACTGGCATTCTATGACAAAACAAATTAATACCGTTATTCAAGATATTGAATCAAATCGTGGCAATATCCCAATTGAAGCGGAAAGAATGGAGGAAGGGTTAGCATTTTTACGTTGGCTAGGTGAGCATAACTTTACTTTCATGGGATACAAAGAGTTTGATCTTAACCCGACGGAAGGAGATTTTGAGCTAGTGCCATCTGACTCACCAGCATTGGGCTTATTTACACAACCCCACCGTATTCGCAGCCATAAATTGTCAGATTTTATTGAGTCGGCAAGATTAGAAGCTAGAAAACCTGAGTTGCTTATTTTGACCAAAGGAAGCAGTGCTTCAACCATTCATAGACCTGCACATACCGACTATATTGGGATCAAAAAGTTCGATAAGAAAGGTAATGTGATCGGTGAGCACCGATTTATAGGCCTTTATACTTCAGCAGTTTATAACCAAAGTGTGGAAAGTATCCCTTTGATCCGCGATAAAGTGATTCGGATCCTAAATGCCAGTGGTTACTTAAAAGGATCGTATTCCTGGAAGGCTCTACATAATATTTTAGAAAATTACCCTCGCGATGAACTACTCCAAGCGAAAGAATCTGAATTGCTTGAAGTGGGTATGGGGGTTGTGCAAATGCAAGACCGTGACCTATTACGCTTGTTTGTTCGCAAAGACCCATTTGGCCGTTTTTTTAGTTGTATGGTGTATGTAACGAAAGAACGCTACAACACGGAGTTACGTTTTAAAACTCAGCAAATTTTTAAAAATTACTTTAAAAGTGATCAAGATGTTGAGTTTACAACGTTTTTTTCAGAAAGCCCGCTGGCTAGAACTCATTATATCGTGCGTGTTGATAATAATAATCAAGACATCAATGTTAAGAGCATCGAGAGGAATCTAATGGAAGCATCTTCATCTTGGGATGATCGCCTTTCTCAATCTATCATGAGTAATTTTGGCGAGAACCAAGGAACAGCATTAGCAAAAGCATACCAAAATGCCTTTCCTCGTTCATACAAAGAAGACACTTTAGCCGGTGGTACAGCGGTCGCGGATATCGAGCAGCTTGAGTCCTTAAATGAACACAATAAATTAGGCATGTTGTTTTATCGCCCGCAAGAAGAAAGGGCTGACTCAAAAGCGGTGCGTTTAAAATTGTATCATCGTGATGAGCCAATTCACCTTTCTGATGTTATGCCTATGCTTGAAAATCTTGGGCTAAGAGTGATCGGCGAATCCCCATACGAGATCGAAAAAGCCGATGGCACAGTATTTTGGATCTTAGATTTCTCTATGCTACACCGTGGCGACCAAAAGGTTGATTTACGTGAAGCAAGGGAGCGTTTTCAACAAGCCTTTGCGGCTATTTGGTCTGGTGATCTTGAGAGTGATGGCTTTAACCGATTGATTCTTTCGGCAGGTTTAACTGGAAGAGAAGTGACCATTCTTCGTAGTTATGCGCGCTATATGCGTCAAGTTGGTTTTCCATTCAGTCAACAATACATTGAAGATACACTCTCTAACCATCCTAAATTAGCACAAGCTTTAGTTGCTTTATTTGTAAAACGCTTTGATCCAAAAGTGAAGGCCAGAGCAAAAGCGGAAGATAAACTGGTTGTATCGATTAAAGAGCAACTTGAAAAAGTAGAAAGTTTAGATGATGACCGTATTATTCGTCGCTACATGGAAATGATCCTGGCAACTATCAGAACTAATTTCTATCAGACGGATGAAAATGGCATCGAGAAGCCTTGGCTATCGCTTAAATTAATGCCACGTAATATTCCAGAAATTCCCGCACCAGTGCCTGAATTTGAAATTTTTGTTTATGCGCCGGATGTTGAAGGTGTGCATTTACGCGCAGGTAAAGTGGCACGCGGTGGGTTACGTTGGTCAGATCGTCAAGAAGATTTCCGAACCGAGATTTTAGGGTTAGTTAAAGCGCAACAAGTGAAAAACACGGTTATCGTTCCTGTAGGGGCGAAAGGCGGTTTTGTGTGTAAACGTCAGCAAAATTTCACAACAAGAGATGAGATTTTTGCGGAAGGACAACGTTGTTATAAACGTTTCATTCGTGCTTTGCTCGATGTTTCCGATAATATTATTGAAGGACAAATTGTTCCTCCAACGAATGTTGTTCGACATGATGCCGATGATGCGTACCTTGTGGTTGCGGCTGATAAAGGCACGGCAACATTCTCTGATATTGCGAACTCAGTTTCGGCTGAATATAACTTTTGGCTAGGGGATGCATTTGCGTCTGGTGGTTCAAATGGTTATGACCATAAAGCCATGGGGATCACCGCAAAAGGCGGATGGGAATCAGTAAAACGACATTTCCGTGAAATGGGAATTAATTGTCAAACAACAGATTTTACCTGTATTGCGATTGGTGATATGGCGGGGGATGTGTTTGGTAACGGTATGTTGTTATCGAAACATATTCGATTACAAGCCGCTTTCAATCACATGCATATCTTCATTGATCCAAATCCTGATTCCGCTAAGAGCTGGCTTGAAAGAGATCGCTTGTTTAAGTTACCAAGATCGAGCTGGGAGGATTATGATCAATCCTTGATATCGCAAGGTGGTGGGATCTTCTCGCGCCGTTCTAAATCGATCTCGCTAACGCCTGAGATCCAAAAGATGGTGGGGACACAGAAACAATCCGTTACGCCAACCGAATTGATCAAATTACTATTGAAAATGAATGTTGATCTACTTTGGAACGGTGGTATTGGCACGTATATTAAAGCGTCGAGTGAAAATCATACTGATGTGGGTGATAGAGCCAATGATAGTCTGCGTATTGATGGTCAAGAGGTACGAGCGAAAGTCATTGGGGAAGGCGGAAACTTAGGGATGACGCAGTTAGGTCGTATTGAATATGCCTTGTCTGGCGGCCGTGTGAATACCGATTTTGTTGATAATGTTGGTGGTGTTGACTGCTCTGATAATGAAGTGAACATTAAGATCTTTTTAAATACACTCGTGAGTAATGGTGATCTCACACTTAAGCAACGTAATGAAGTGCTTAATAGTATGGAAGAAGAGATCGGAGAGATTGTACTGGAAGATGCATATTGCCAATCCGAATCTATTTCGGTGAGTGAATATCAAGGAACTGCGCAAGTTAAAGAGCAGATTCGTTTTATCCATGCATTAGAAAAGCTAGGTAAATTGGATCGAGTACTAGAGTATATCCCAGATGATGAAACACTATTGGAAAGGGAAAAGCAGGGTAAAGGACTCACTCGGCCTGAGCTTTCAGTATTGATTGCTTACGCTAAAATGGTACTGAAAGAACAACTTGCATGTGATGAAATTGCTAATGATCCATTTAATGCACAATTATTAACGAATTATTTCCCAACCAAGTTACGCCGTAACTACAGTGCTCACATGGATGCGCATCCATTGAGACAAGAGATTATTGCGACCTCACTTGCCAACCAAATGGTTAATGAAATGGGCTGTAATTTCGTATCACGTTTGCATGATGAAACAGGAGCAAGTGTCATTGATATTACCAATGCTTATGTGGCATCAAGAGTGATTTTTTCTGCCGATTCAATGTTTGATCAAGTGCGGGGCCTTGATAATACCGCGACGGCCGCAGTTCAATATGAATTATTGATGTCTTTACGTCGTATCTTACGCCGCTCATCTCGTTGGTTATTGAGAAATCGCATGCTGAAATTGAGTGTTAATGAAATCATTGAGCACTATCAAGCGGATGTAATAGCAGTACAAACGGGTGTGGATGATTACTTAGTAAAAGACGAAGTGAAGGAGCATAACCAGCAAGCACAATCTTGGATAAAACAGGGGGTGAGTGCAGAATTAGCGAATAAGATTTCTCGCTTAACAAGCTTATATTCTGCGTTGGATATTTCGACGGTTGCGACAGAATGTAAAGTCTCTATCGATCAAACCGCTAAGATGTATTTCACTTTAGGGGATCGACTATCATTGCACTGGTTCTTGAATCAAATCAATAACCAACCTATTGATAATCACTGGCAAGCCTTAGCGAGAGCGACATTCCGTGAAGATCTGGATTGGCAGCAGCGTCAATTAACGCTACAAGTTCTGTCATGTGTCGATCAAGAAAAGAAAGATTGGAAAGTGGAGAATTCACTGAATGAGTGGATCGAATCCAACCAAATTTCATTAGATCGTTGGGAGAGTATTTTGAATGAATTCAAAGTCGGTTCTGCACATGAATTTGCTAAGTTCTCGGTCGCATTGCGTGAATTGATGCTATTGAACTTAAATTGTGCAGCAAACCAGTAAAGTGATTATGCCTTTGATTTAATTATCCTATGTTGTGGTGAGTTAGATTAAAGGCCTTGTCTAGAAGCAATCCAGTGCAAACGATTGCAACTAGTATAAGCGCTATAACAAAGGTATACTTCGCCCCGGAATTTCGGGGCTTTTTTGATCTTATTTGGAGGAAGTATGCTTTATCGTATCGCCAGAGCTGGCTTGTTTAAATTCAGCGCAGAAACAGCACATGAATTAGCTATTAAGAATTTAAAAAGACTGAATGGAACACCTTTAGATTTTTTCTTCCGCCAAAGTTTACCAATGCGTTCTGTGGAAGTGATGGGACTCACCTTTAAAAATCCAGTCGGCTTAGCGGCCGGTATGGATAAAAACGGCGAATGCATTGACGCGTTTGGCGCCATGGGGTTCGGGTTTTTAGAAATTGGAACGGTAACACCGCGTGCACAACCTGGTAATGATAAACCACGTTGCTTCCGAATTGTGGAAGCTGAAGGGATCATTAACCGTATGGGGTTTAATAATGACGGTGTTGATGAGTTAATCGAAAACGTTAAGCAGTCGAATTTCGATGGCATACTTGGGATCAATATTGGTAAAAATAAAGATACACCGATAGAAAAGGGTACAGAAGACTATTTAATTTGTATGGAAAAAGTCTACCCATACGCCGGTTATATTGCGGCCAATATTTCTTCTCCAAATACTCCTGGATTACGTTCATTACAATATGGCGAAGCTTTGGATGAATTACTTTCTGCATTAAAAGATAAACAAACTGAGCTGGCTAAGCAATATGATAAATATGTTCCGCTAGCTTTAAAAATTGCGCCAGACCTGACTGATGAAGAATTGAAGCAAATTTGTGATTCACTGAAGAAGTATAAAATTGATGGTGTTATTGCCACCAATACGACATTAGACCGTTCTTTAGTTGAAGGGATGAAAAATGCAAGTGAAATGGGGGGACTAAGTGGCCGACCTGTTCAATCGAAAAGCACGGAAGTGATCCGCCAGTTATATAAAGAGCTAGGTGAAGAGATCCCGATCATTGGTGTTGGTGGTATTGATTCATATATTGCTGCGAAAGAGAAAATGATGGCCGGGGCAAAACTTGTACAAGTGTATTCAGGGTTTATTTATCACGGACCTAACTTGATCAAAGACATCGTTAAAAATATCTAAAGATCAAGTAAAAGATCTAAGCTCAAAATCAATTTCAGCCTGAAAAGAGGAATATGTTTTCCTCTTTTTTTTTGCCTATCTGTTTGTACAATCTAAATAACATCTTATGGATAGACGAAGAAGTGAAGTGTCTATTTCGCTTTATTTTTGAAGAGGCTGAAACAATGCTTAAACCAAGTGATACATGGAAATGGTATTACAATGAGACCAACAAGTCCCTTATGCTGGATCTTGGGCGGGACATGGTTTTCAGCGTAAATCTTCCTCAAAAGCTTTTAGTAAACAGCGCATTTCAGGACAATGAGTTCTCTGTTGATGATGCGTCGAGTTACCACAAATTTAAACAACAAGTAGATGCACTCCCTTTATCTGAGCCACGAAAGGCAGAATTAGCGTTGAATAGCGTAGCAGCTCGACGTTTTCATAAGCCGGTTCAACCTAAGAGTTGGTTCTTCTCTTCACAGGGTGGTGATTTCACGCCAGAAGAGGGGGAAATAGTCCATTTACGTAATTGTTTCTCTGAGGGCCACTTCATGGTGGTCGAAGTTGGAGAAAGTGCCAGTATTTGCGTCTCTGTTTCTTTGCGTGATTTCAGTCTTACAGAGTCCAAAGCACTTAAATTTGGCGAGCCGATTAAAGTCATGCATGACCGTTTTGCCAAAGCCAACTTACATACTCATTTTGAAACCTATGCAATGGTAGGGTAATTACCTTATCTAAACCTGTTCGTTCCTTGTTGTTCATTCGGTCGGCCTTAGCGCCGGCTTTTTTTTGCCTTCAAACCACCAAAATGCATTCATAAAATCCCCACCAATTTCCCTAATAGGTACAAAATTCTCTTTTCTGTATTCACTTATTTGGTGACTAAACGTCCGAAATCATCATTCCACACATTAAATTGAGCAAAATAAAATCAATAAAAAGACCTTTATTGGATAAAAATGAACGTTTTTTTATGGCTAATTTGCCTGCCTTTTCCTTATAAATTAAAAGAAATTCCCTATTTACCTTAATTTCGTAATAAATTTACAGTGTAAAATGACCACTGGTATAGGCCAGGCTGGGTGGTTTTGTGGGTGAATATTTATGCGTTTGGGTTCGTTTTTATTATGCGCAACATGCATATCTTGGGCTGGTTAGATTGTTTTGTAGTCGTTTTTATAAATTGATTGGAATGCTAATCATTGAAATCAGCGTAGATAAATAGGTTGGCAAGAGGATTTATGTCGCAGGCAAAGGATATGGTATTTTTTCTGTTGATATTCGCTGGTTAAAGCGTGTATGTGGTCGCATAAGGTAGGGGTTTCGTTATATAATCTGACTCCATTTATTACCGTACTGAAAGTTATAATGAATCAATATTTAGCGATAACATCTAATGGCCTTGAAAACTTGCTCGCTGATGAGCTGACACAATTAGGTGTTACCGATGCAAAGCCAGTACAAGCAGGGGTTCGTTTCACTGCTTCGAATGCACAACTATACCGTTGTTGTTTATGGAGCCGTTTGGCTTCTCGTTTCGTATTAATTCTTTCTGAGTTTTACTGCAACGATGATATGGACCTTTATTTATCGGCTTCAGCAGTCAACTGGTCTTCTTACTTCTCTGTCGATAAGCGCCTCATCGTTGACTTTAATGGTACTAATCGAGAGATTCGCAACAGTCAGTATGGTGCGATGAAAGTGAAAGATGCCATCGTTGATAGCTTTACCAAAAAAGATCTGGGGCGCCCTGAGATCAGCAAAGATCAACCAGATCTTCGAATCCATGTTCGCTTACATCGCGATAGAGCCATCTTAGGTATTGATATGGTGGGGAGAGGTTTGCATCAACGTGGTTACCGTATTCAAGCTGGTGCCGCGCCGCTAAGAGAAACACTCGCTTGTGCAATCGTAAGTCGTAGTGGTTGGGATAAAGCTCAGCCTTTACTCGATCCTATGTGTGGCTCAGGGACTTTGCTTATCGAAGCGGCTCTAATGGCTGCGAATGTCGCGCCAGGTATTCAACGTCCAGTATGGGCTTTTGAATCACTTTATTACTTTGAAGTAGAAACCTGGGCTGAAATTAAAGCCGAAGCAAGTGTTCAAGGACGTAAGGGCATTAAAGCGCTTGGTGAAAATAGCTTCTTTGGTATTGATAATGATCGCCGCGTGTTGCAGACGGCGAAAGACAACGCAAAACGCGCAGGATTAGAAGGGGTTATCCAATTCAGTTTGGGTGATGCTGCAAAACTTGAAAAACCACAAGGCTTTACTGAAGGTGTGGTCATTTGTAACCCTCCTTATGGTGAGCGCTTAGGGACTGAGCCCGGCCTTATTGCCTTGTATACGGAATTTGGTGCTCAGTTAAAAAGCCAATTTGCGGGTAGTCAAGCATCGATTTTCTCTTCAAGCGAAGAGTTGTTGAGCTGTTTACGCATGCGAGCTGATAAACAATATAAATTGAGCAATGGTGCGTTACCGTGTCACCAAAAAAACTACTCAATCACGGCTCGAGTTAATCCAAATGGTGAAACCCTGCGTCATTCAGAAAAAGAAGAAGTGCAAATTGCTCCTGATTTTGCGAATCGTTTGAAGAAAAACCTATCCAAAATCGGTAAGTGGGCTAAGCGTGAGCAACTTGATTGTTATCGGGCTTATGATGCTGATTTACCGAATTACAATGTAGCGATTGATTTGTATTTAGATCACGTTGTTATTCAAGAATATGCGCCACCGAAGACGATTCCTGAAGAGGTCGCTAAACGTCGTTTAACCGATATCATCCGTGCAACTATTCAAGTATTAGGGGTTGATGCGAATAAGGTGGTACTTAAAACGCGTGAAAAGCAAAAGGGTAAGCGTCAATACCAGAAGTTATCGCAAGATTCAGAATATTTAAAAGTGAATGAATATGGCGTGCAGTTATTAGTTAACTTACAAGATTACCTTGATACGGGTTTATTCTTAGATCATAAGTTAACGCGTCGCCGTTTAGGGCAAATGGCAGCAGGTAAAGACTTCCTTAACTTGTTTGCTTACACCGGTAGTGCAACCGTACATGCTGCCGCTGGTGGGGCAAAAACTACCACTACAGTTGATATGTCGAACACTTATTTACAGTGGGCCCAACGCAATATGGAGCTTAATGGCTTTACGGGCGACGCGCACCAATTTGAGCAAGCTGACTGTCTACAGTGGTTGCAACATGAAGATAGAACCTTTGATCTGATTTTCATTGATCCACCGACGTTTTCCAACTCAAAGCGTATGGAGCAAACGTTCGATATTCAACGAGATCATTTAATGTTAATGGAGAACTTAAAGCGCCTAATGCGCGAAGATGCAATCGTGGTGTTTTCGAATAACAAACGCTTATTTAAGATGGATCTTGATGGTTTAGAACAATTAGGCCTGAAAGCTGAAAATATTTCATCGAAAACATTACCTATGGATTTTGCGCGTAATAAGCATATCCATAACTGTTGGGTCATCACTCACCGCAATTAAAAAAGCATGGTAAAACATATTAAATAGCACAGGGATAGGGAGTAGAAATGCTGACGTTGTACTCAACTTCGGGGTGTCATTTATGCGAATTAGCTTATCAACAGCTTGATGCTTTATGGCTGGAAGATTCTCAACAATCCTTAGCGAGTAAAGTACAAGTGATTGATATTGCGTTTGATGATGTCTTATTCTCTCGTTACGGTGTCACTATTCCTGTGCTTACCTTGCATTCAAAAGATACACAAAATGACCAGAACGACTTACAACATCAGAACGACTTACAACATATAGTGAGTGAGTTATTCTGGCCCTTCAACTTAGACGAATTACAAGCGTGGTTAAAACACAATGGCATTAATTACCATTCATAATGGCCAGCTGGCTTTTGGCGATCACCCATTATTAGATAAAGCAGATTTTGCGCTTCAGCAGAATGAACGAGTGTGTCTTGTTGGCCGTAATGGCGCAGGTAAATCAACCATGATGAAAGTCCTTTCGGGCGAAATTATTATGGATGATGGAAAAATGCAGATCGAACAAGATGTGGTCGTGTCTCGTTTAGAGCAAGATCCACCAAGAAATGCAGAAGGCACCGTTTACGATTATGTAGCCGAAGGGCTTGCGGAAGTTGGTGAGTTATTAAAAGATTACCAGCATCAACTTGATATCATGATGGAAGATCCATCGGAAAAAAACATCAATCGTTTGTCTAAAATTCAAGAGCAGCTTGATCATAATGATGGCTGGCGTCTTGAAGACCGTATTAAAAATATTTTGACGTCTCTTGCTTTAGATGAGCATTCATTATTGACGAGCTTATCGGGTGGTTGGCAGCGTAAAGCGGCTTTAGCTCGCGCCTTGGTTTGTGATCCAGATGTATTGCTGCTTGATGAACCTACAAACCATTTAGATGTGACCACCATTGAATGGTTAGAAGGTTTTTTAAAAGACTTCCGTGGTTCGATTGTTTTTATCTCGCATGACCGTGCCTTTATTCAATCGATGGCGACACGTATTCTTGATTTGGATCGCGGTAAGCTAAGCTCTTATCCTGGCAATTATGAACAGTACCTAATCGATAAAGAAGAAGCGTTGCGTGTCGAAGAAATGCAAAACGCTGAGTTTGACAAAAAGCTCGCTCAAGAAGAGGTCTGGATTCGTCAAGGTATTAAGGCTCGACGTACTCGTAATGAAGGCCGCGTACGTGCACTTAAAAAGCTCCGTGAAGAACGTTCTGATCGTCGTGAAGTGCAAGGTAAAGCCAATATTCAAATCGATGAGTCAAATCGTTCAGGTAAAATTATTTTTGAAGCAGAAAATCTATGCTATCAAATAGATGGTAAAACCATCGTAGATGACTTTAGCTTCAATATTATGCGTGGTGATCGTATTGCGTTAATCGGACCAAATGGCTGTGGTAAAAGTACTTTACTCAAGTTACTACTTGGTAAATTACAACCGGATTCGGGGCGTTTACATTGTGGAACCAAATTAGAAGTTGCCTATTTCGATCAGTACCGTGAAGTTCTCGATCCTGAAAAAACAGTGATGGATAATTTAGCTGATGGTAAGCAAGAGGTTACGGTCGGTGGAAGAACACGCCATGCACTTGGTTATTTACAAGATTTCTTATTTGAGCCTAAAAGGGCGCGTACACCGGTTAAAGCATTATCTGGTGGTGAGAAAAACCGTTTACTTCTTGCTCGATTATTTTTGAAATCGAATAATTTATTGATTCTTGATGAACCAACCAATGATTTAGATATCGAAACATTGGAACTTTTAGAAGAAATTCTTGCCAACTATCAGGGCACATTGCTTTTAGTGAGCCATGACCGTCAATTTGTCGACAATACTGTGACAACCAGTTGGATATTTGAAGGCAACGGTAAGATTGAAGAGTTTGTCGGTGGTTATCATGATGCACAAGAGCAAAGGGCTCAAGTACTACAATCTCGCGGCATAATAGAAGCTTCGGTGAGTGAAAAACCAGCGAAAGCTGACAAAGGGGTTGTGGAAACGCCTAAAACTCAACCAAGCGCTAACAAACCGAAAAAGTTATCTTATAAACTGCAGCGAGAGTTAGAGTCTTTGCCTCAAGTGTTAGAGTCGCTTGAGGTTGAAATTGAACAATTACAAACACAGGTTAACCAGCCTGATTTTTTCACACAGAGTAGCGATAAAACTCAAGCGATCTTGGATCGATTGAGCGCTGCTGAACAAGAATTAGAAACTGCATTCGAGCGTTGGGAAGAGCTTGATTCAATGCAGGGCTAACGGATTAGAAGTTAACTTAATGCAAAATAAAATGTTTAAATTATCGATGGTGGCGGCTGCATTAATGGCGGCCAGTTCAGCGAATGCTGCGCTATACAAAATTGTCCCTGTTAAGGCTAATGTTACTGCGAATCAGGTGTATTCAAGTGCAATTAGTGACTCATCAATAGCTTCAGATACCGATCCATTAGGATGTTTTGCGAGTAGTGCAAGTTGTGATGAAAGTAATTACAAACTAGGTGGAGATACGCGTCTAGGTGAAGACGGTATTTCTTATCGTGATGAAGTGCCTTTTAAATATGATAATACCTTTACATATTTAGACTTGAGAGATCTTCGTAATTATTGCGATAGAGAATTAGGTTATAAAACTTGTGATACATGGGCGGTAAATAAGTGGTTTGGCGCTTATTCCGATAATGATGAAGAGAGTTGCGATTACAGCTTAACTGGTGGATTATGCCAAGAGCGTAGGGCGTTCTCTCAAGGCTATAACGGTCGTAATGCGGTTGGAATTATTGATGGGTCAGAAATTTCCGCCCCAGCAGAAACTAGCTATACACCACCTGGTGGTTCTAGAGTTGATGATTCGGCTAATACAGTTATTAATAAAGTATTAGAAGATGGCACACCTATCGGCATTGCGAGCAGTGGTTATTATAATGTTAGCGGCAACTATGTTCTAACTTATCGTCAGCGTGGTTTCTATGGCACAAAATTTATGCTTCCGAAGCAAGATGGCCAGCCTATTGTGATGCAAATGGGACGCACCTTTGCTTATGATTCCTTTGACTATAATAGTAAAACTTATGTCGTGGGCTCGGCTTCAGTTGCTCCTTTTGATAATGACGATGATGATAAAAATTACTGGGGTGATTTAAGCAAGTGTACCGACACGACAACCACCCCGAATCCAGTTTTATTAGCGGATTGTCAAAACTTTGCCTTTGCCACTCAAGCGTATGTTTGGGATAGTAGTGATGGAGCATCAGGGGAAGCGGTTTCTGGCTGGATTGGTCAAAGCACAACGTCGCCTAACCGTGACGATGCGGCCGCTCAAGGTAGTGCAAGAACTGGGGTTGTGAGTGATACAACTTCATCTAAATACAAAGATTTACCAGTGTTGGCTGGATTTAATACTCGTCGTGATGATGATAATCTATTGATGCAAGCGGCTATCTTTTACCCTAAAGCCGGGTTTGATATAACGGCTGAAAATCAATGGGATTCAGTATTTGTTAAAGATGCGGAAGTGGAAGATGGTGGCGATTATATCTACAGCAACAGTCTGATTAAAGATATGAACAAAAACCTTATTGCGATTGGTGAAGCTAAACGTAGTGGTCGTTACGCGAAAGATGGGGCCGCAAGTAATCGATTGTTCTATACAGATGCATCTGAAGGCAGCACGACGACTCAACCTACCGCTAAATATTTATCGGGTGATATTTTCTTTAGCAGTGCCGGTGGTGAAGCTAACGCGATCAATAATTACAATGAGATGGTTGGTTCGATCGATGCAGAAAATGCTCGCGAAATGAAAGGCAAGGAACGTCGTCGCCGTGGTTTTATCGACCCGCTAAACCTATCAGGTACAGACTCTAATCGTTTGGCCTTATTCCAAGGTAAAGCATGGTGGTTAGATAATTTAACCAATGGTGGTAAGTTCTCTGATGACAATAATGCCTATCGAATTGTGAATGCAACTGGTATTAATGATGATGGTGTTATTTCTGCAACCGCGAACTATTGTGCTGGTGGTTATGATAGCACCGATCACAATTCATATTGTGGTGATGGTAATGGTGAAGAGACATTAATGGCGGTTAAATTGGTTCCTATTGCCGGCGCGACCGCTGATGACATCGTTCAGCGGAAAGGTGGCAAACCTGATGTTAAAAGAGAAGGCGGCAGTTTAGGATATTTTGCTTTGACCTTATTAGGGTTACTAGGTTTCCGAAAAAAGAAAATTAAAATGTAAGACTAAACCGAGGCTCACAAAATTGAGCCTCGGTTTTTTTTCGCCTTGAGAAAATGTGATCTTTGGTCGATGCTTAATAGGTGGTGTCATAAAATTGCCACAGATGGTCGTTTTAGTAATTATCAGAGTTAAGAGGACTGTACTATGAAGAGACAGAAACGCGATCGCCTAGAAAGAGCGCAATCTCAAGGTTATAAAGCTGGTCTTAATGGGAGATCGATGGATGACTGTCCATATCAGCAAATGGATGCTAAATCGAATTGGTTAGGAGGTTGGCGTGATGCGAGAGACGACCGCCAATCTGGACTTATTAAGTAACCTAGAGTTGGATAAATAAAACAGTATCATTTCATCTCTGGTTAAAATATGAGTATAAAAAATTAGGCTCCGACTTTGGAGCCTTTATTTACATCATATAACGCACTATAACTAAATATATTTAAGAAAAATAAATCAGCAAATGGCTGATTTATTAAATGTAGACGATAATTTTATTCTAGAAAGAAGAGGTATCTTGGAAGAGGCCTACTTTCAAATCTTTTGCTACGTAGATTTCTTTACCATCAACTAATACACGACCATCAGCTAGTCCCATAACAAGACGACGATTAACAACACGTTTGATATTGATTTCATACGTTACTTTCTTTGCTGTTGGTAGAATTTGGCCAGTAAACTTCACTTCGCCAACACCTAATGCACGGCCTTTACCTTCGCCACCGACCCAACCAAGGAAGAAACCAACGAGTTGCCACATTGCATCCAAACCAAGGCAACCTGGCATAACAGGGTCTCCAGGGAAGTGACAGTCAAAAAACCATAGGTCAGGAGTAATATCTAATTCTGCAATAATCACACCTTTACCAAATGCACCTTCGCCTTCTGCGTCTGTGATTTTTGAGATGCGATCCATCATTAACATGTTTGGTGCAGGAAGTTGTGGACGGCCTGGGCCAAAAAGTTCACCTTGGCTTGATGCTAGAAGGTCTTCACGAGTATATGAGTTACGTTTGTTTTGCATTGTATAATCACTCCAGAAATAGTCTGTGTATCTTAGAGAACAGGTGTAAGCTAAACAAGTCCGATCAGTGGATACCGAGTAAACTTTTGATCTTATTTAATAAGCTGCAAGGCGCAGATTCATGCCTATCGAAGTGTTCTATTCTCTCTGAGATTTTTTTCAATATCGTTTCTTCTTCTTCATCACCACGGAAAGCTTTACCAAATATAATAGGTAACGCTTGATCAACCGACTCAACTGACCAGAGGTGAAATTGATCATTTTTAATTGCTTCAACGACATCGTGATGTAATGATAAGTGCTTTAAGTTTGTTTTCGGTAAAACAATTCCTTGGTTTCCTGTCAGTCCACGGTGCTGGCATATATGGAAGAAGCCTTCAATTTTTTCATTTAAACCACCGACTGCTTGTACACGCCCAAATTGGTCTACAGCACCAGTGACTGCAATTTGTTGATTGATAGGGTACTCAGATAATGCACTTACCAGAGAACACAGCTCGGCAAGAGAAGCACTGTCACCATCAACCTCAGAATAAGACTGTTCAAAAACAATAGAAGCAGCGAATGGTAATGGGTCATCTAAGTTTAAAGCACTTCCCAAGAAGGCCTGCATGATCATCATGCCTTTTGCGTGTAAATTGCCACCAAGTTCCGCTTTGCGTTCAACATCGGCAATATCGCCATCACCAAAGTGAATCACACATGAAATACGAGCGGGTTCGCCATAAATTACAGGATGACCAGGCACTTCAATGACGGTTAAACCATTGACTTGGCCAACTCGCTCTCCTTGAGTTTCAATGATTACTTGCCCCTCTAATATATCGGCCAAAGCTCTTTGAGGTAGATATTCTTGCCGATATGTCCGTTCCGCTAAAGCTTTTTGCATATCTGATTTAGAGATAGCTTGTCCATTAGAGATTAATGCGGCTTCTGATAACAGTGTTCGATGCCAAATAGGGCACAGAGGCATCCTTTCTTGATCTTCGGTTTCACGTGCGCCTTGAGCAAGTAAAAATGACCATGCATTTAAATCTAAAAGTTTAGGTAATTTGTAGTCATCAATAACACCGTTGATATATTGGATATAGGAGATGAGTGTATCTGAATTAAGCTTGGTGTCTAATTCCACTTCAGCAAATAAGCATAAGTGGGTTCTCATGTCCGCATCAAATAAATCTAAATCACCTAACTGCATTCTATCGCCAATAACAATGAGCTTTATATCGTAGTTCTTTGTTGGTGGAGATTCGATAACCTGTCTTGAATCTGAAGATATCCCAGAACAGGCATTACCTAAAACCGCTGCTTTTAATTTAGGCCATGCTCGCGGGTTCGCTAAGATTAGATTAGAAGAAATAATTAGATATCCACCATCGGCTTTATCCAATAATCCTTGGCTATTGTGAACCACATGACCATTTTCTACTTGATATTGTCCAAACAGGTCTTCAAGTTCAATGCTCTCACTCGTGATAACAGGCGCGCGGTCGAGCTCACCAATATTCATTAGCATTAAGTAAGCATTATGAATCGTTTGGCGGTATATGAAGTTATCCGGTGAATTCACTAATAAAAAGCGTGGGAAGCTTTCCATTTGCGCAAAATGCAGAATAGAAGATTTGAGTCGAGGCTGAAGATCCAAAAAGGAGAGACGACTATCAGGGTCGTTTTGCGAAAGGATATCTTCATATTGTGAAAAGTTGGGTGTTGCAGATTGCCAAGACTCTTTGATCATTATAAAAAATTCAATATGTTGTTAGAAGGACAGAAGTATATAGAAAAATAGCTTAACCTTATACCTGTTTATGAAATGATACTGATTGTTTAATCAATGGATTTGAGAGGCCGTTATCATAAAGTGAAACTTAGCTAGACTATTATTTTATCTTGAGTGAAAACAGTTGAGAATGTGATGGTTTTTAGTTACGCTGTCACTGTTAATCGTCTATAGGGAAGACTAATGAAATATCAACAGCTTGAAAACCTGGAATGTGGGTGGAAGTGGCAATATTTAATTCGGAAATGGAAAGATGGGGAATCAATCACTCGTTACCAAGACTCGAGTGAATCTCATGCCGCTATAATGGGGCTTCAAAAATTAGAACACCAACCAACACAAGTACTAAATTGGATTGATGAGCATATGAATCCAGAGCTCGATAACAAACTAAAGCAAGCCATTCGTGCCAAGCGAAAACGCCACTTTAATGCCGAGCACATCCATACCAAGAAAAAATCTATCGACTTAGATTATGCTGTTTGGGAAAAGCTGTCGGATAGGGCGCAAGAATTAGGTTGTACATTATCAGAAGCGATTGAGTATCTAGTAACTGAAGCGTCTCGAAGCGAGAAAGCAAGTAAAAAGGTACATAGTATAAAAGCCGATCTCAGTAAATTACTCGACTTTTAATCTATAAACCATCATCTATTGAGTCAAATTTCGTAATAGTAAGTGATCGAGATTAAATTTTTTATTCTCAATCCTAGATATTGTCGATTAAATTGCTAGATTGTATACAGTGATGTTCACATTTGTCTTCCTATTTTGAGGTGCTTTATGAAAAAGATTGCTATTTTATCTTTGTGTTTGTTTGCAACGTCTTCCCATTTTGCTATTGCTGGCGATCCAGCTGCAGGTAAAAATAAAGTCGCAATATGTGCTTCATGCCACGGTGCAGACGGTGTTGCGATAGTCAAAACCTACCCAAATCTTAAAGGGCAAAATGCCGCATATATTGAGAAATCTATCAAAGCATTTAAAAGTGGCGAACGGAAAGATCCAGTGATGTCACCAATGGCAGCGACTATTAATGATGCCGATATTGCTGATATAGCAGCATACTTTGAAAGTTTGAAGTAATGCACAAGCCTTTATCTACTATATTCGCCATATTACCGCGCCGAATGATACAGGTGCGGTAGGTTTTAAAGTTACCGGCAATGAAACGTTTACTCACAGAACATAGCATTGTTAGTAAAAGAGTCATTCATTACCAGCTTTAAATTTTTTAGATGGTGTTGTGATTAAGAAAGATGTTGAGCTTAATCATTAGTTAGTTAGCTGAAGAAATAATTTCTGACAATCTAATCTGTGTCCAAAAACTGGATAAGTTAGTCGGCAATCCTAATGAAGTGGATATAAGACCAACAAGAAAATCATGTAGTAATTTATACCAGCAAAATTTTTGGTTAAGAATGTCTGAAATGATAGTCGTGATTTAAACCGTTTCCTGCTATTTAACAACTTAACACTAGTGCGCATTATGTCAGGTTAAGGTCAATAGACTGTTAAATTTCATAACCTTAAACTATGGCTCTTTAGAGAGTTATAGCTATGAAGTATCACGAAATGACTAAAAACTTTATTTTTCGTGAATTAGAATGCGGATTATCCATTGAAGAAACGGCAAAACTTTGCTTTAAAACTGTGAGAACTATCACAGAATGGGATAGGGGGAAAACCATTCCTCCAGAGTGCAAAAGATTAATGCGCTTATATTGTGGTCGAGAATTGGGCACTTCAAATGATTGGGAAGGGTTCAAAATGAATAAGCAATACCTTATAACTCCCTATCAACAGTCAGTAACACCTCAACAAATACTTTTAGGCTTAGGTTTAGTAGAAATTAAATCCGAGCTAGAACTAAAGACCTCATCAAAAATCTTAAAGATCGCACGCGCTATTAGCGTTATAAAGAAAGGAAAGTAATTAGTAATACGGGGTGAGACTTTCACCCCGTATTACTATACGGGGTGCGCGCGTTTTGAATTTCTCGATTTATTTAACTGTATATAAAACACGTATAAAAAGTGGGTAGGTTATCGAGTTGCAGTGGCATGAAGCGCCATTGATGCGGATAGGCTCTGCGAGGCTTTATTCTAGAGTAAGGAGGGTGTTTTTTTTCTGCATCGAGTATGCAAGTTTCCGCCCATTTGAATGAAGCGGATGCAAAAACTTGAACGGGGGGCTTGAATGGCTACGCCATAAAAAGCGGTATGTCATTTTATACGTTAAAAATGACATACCTAATGAAATTATAAAATAGTGGTACGAATTACGATTCTAAGTTCACGCTGCGTCTTCTCGGTTCTGTCCGAGCGAAACAATGCGCCAAGGTAGGGAATATCCATCAATACAGGAACACCGCTTTGTGTGGTGCGTTCATCATTGGAAATCAAACCACCTAGCATGATAGTTTGTTTGTCTTTGACCTTAACGACTGTTTGCAATGTGCGCTTGTTGGTGATGATGTCCGATGCAATAGACGAATTACTAACGGACTGCGATTCTTGATTGATTTGCAAGACAATTTCATCATTGATGACATGCGGTACAACCTCAAGTGATACGCCTACGTCTTGACGTTCAATAGACTGGATAATGTTGCCACCTTCAGTGGCTTCGGTTGAAGTCAAAAAGGGCACGTTCTGACCGACTGTTATATATCCGCGCTCCCTATCCATAATGAGCATGTTTGGCCGTGATAACAGTTCCGTGTTTTGGTCAGTCGATACCGCCTTAACTAGCGCGTTAAAATCCCCACCTGAAAAAATAGCCGCGTTATCGGTCAACAAATCAATAGCAGTGGTATTGGTAACAAATCCGGCTTTATCTAACGCGAGTTGCATATTCACGCCGATTTCGTGAGATTTGTCTAAAGCCGTTTCAGTGATAACCGCCTCAATAAAAATCTGGCGTTGCGGTTGGTCAATGCCGGATACAAGCGCGTCAATTTTGGCGAGTTGGTCAGCCGTTCCTGAGACAATCACCGCATTGGTGGTTGGGAGTAATTCCGCACTAAAACCCGTTGCAGAATTCCCCTTAATGGTTTGTGTTACCGTGGCCGATAAGGTGGATTTAAGCAAATCAACCACCTTTGAATTTCGAACATGATTGAGCCGATAGAGCTTGACCAGGGAGGGCTCTATTTCTTGTATTTCTTCCTCTTTAGGTTTGACCACGTACAGGCCATTTTCATATTGAACAAAGTAGCCGTGAGAGTTCAAAACGTTATTAAAAAAAGATGGATACTCGGAGGGCTGCAAATTAGGAGCGGTAAAGCTCACCGTTCCGGTAACGCCTTGAGCTAAAACAATGGGGCGGTCTAGTTTTCGTGCGCCCCATGCAACAAACTCAGAAATGGAAAGGTTAGAAGTTTCATAAATAGGTTCGTCACTGGCAAGAACGAGGGGCGAAACGGTCAGGCAGAGAATGACGGTTAATTTAACAAGTAAGCGTTTCATGTTGTTCACCTTGACTGATAGTGATGTTACAGCGTGATTGTGGGGTAAAGGTATAACCAAGGGCGCTAAGTTCGTGAGAGTTGATGCGTTTACCTGACCTATCTAATTCAAAAAAAGTCGGTTCATCGGGTAGGTGCATGTAACTCACAATACGAAAGCCGGATAGGTTAAGCGGTTGTGGTTTTTCTGTTTTTACTTCGACTGTCTGAATGCTTTCAGGCTCGGCAGTTTGAAAACTTGGAGCAATAAAAAAGGTGAGGGCACAAGAGAGTAAAGCGCCCACACCAAAAGCCATCACACGCGAATATTTACGCGCGTAAATTTTAGTAATTCGCATGATATTTCTCGCAGTATAGGTAACCGTATAACGGCCATGTGTGTAGTAAGGGGGCAGCACTGAATAGGTGCCGTGTTCGTAGTGGTCTGAAAAGGCTTGTTTCGTATCATAACTGGCGTAAAGGTCAGTGCCCCATAGATACCAATTATCGACAGTAAGTGAATTTACATTGTCACCATATTTCACTATACCAATGTGAAGTTTTGGAAGTGGTAGTTTGAGTTGTCCAAGTGTAGCAATACGAATCAAGGTCGAAATAATCGGAATTTGCATGCGGTCGAGTCTGCGACAAAAAACAGTATGTTCAGCCAGTGCAAGCCTTGCTTGTTTATCAACTATCGAAATATCTTGAACAATGAAAATGATATCCCAACCGAGTTTGCGAGCATGCAAACACCAGTTAATCACATCTTGTCGACTCTTATCGTTCCATGTTCTTGAGTTAAACCATGTGCCGCATTCATCGAGTACAAGCAAACCGTTTTTACGTTCATCATAAGTGGTATTGCCTTTACCAATGGCTTGGAAATCAGCAAGGCTAGGTTTGTCCGGTACGCGCAAAAGTCGAGTGTTTTTCTTATTGCGACCTAGCATAAATCTAAGGTTGATATCGAGATTGGTTGCGACAGGAGCGCCACGCATAAAGGCATCACGAATACGGCCAACAGAGGTCAGCGACTTACCCGCGCCAAGCTTGCCCGTCACAAAATAGACCGCCATTAGCTTGAAACCTTAGTAATAGCGTAAAACTGCCATTGCCAAACAAAACGAATAACACGCGCGGAGAAAATCGCGCTAATGCAAGGAATAGCGTTATCAGGCATGAAGAAAGCAAAGCCTTGAGAGAGTTCAGGGGGGACAACATAGGATAAGCCATTAAAAATGGCACTTAACGCTAAAGCGGTGGTCAGTGCCAAACCTAAAACCATCGTCAAAACAGTTAAATTAATTGCCACGCTGCGAGTAATGCGAGTGGCTAACCAGCCCAAGATAGTTGCTGCCAATTGACCTAAGAAGATAGCCAATGCAGGCAAGCGAAGTAAATTTGAAATGCCGCTTATAACAGGCAATAAAAAAATAGGCATAGAACTAACCCTTATTATTTGAAGATTGTGCAGGAACGGGAGTGATACCAGACAGGAAAATGCTAATTAGAGACCATGCGGTATACACGTAGAAAATAAAGCTAATCAATGTTTTTGCATTGTCTGAAAAATCACAATCGAAAGTAACTTCACCTTGAGGCGTTGGCAAAGAAAAGGGGGTACAAGTTCCGGCAGTCGGGAACACGTTAATAAAAGAGCCAATATCCGAATTGATTACGCTTTCAATTTCACTAGTTCCTGAATCATTAACAAAACCTTGCGCGGCAGAAACGACATTACCGTAAGCTATATCGCTGGCAGAATCAGCAGAATCGGCCACATCAAAAACAATATTGCTAACAGTCGTAGGACTTAAACCGTGCTCACCCTCACAGTTAGTATCTGGTAATGTTGGATCACAAATTTTATCGGCAATACCATTGAGCGTGTCGTTAATACGAGTACCTTGTAAATTCACAGCGTCAACCACGTCACCAGAACCCGCCATCACCGAATCAGATACGCCCTTAGCCGCCATACCAATAATTTTATTTTGTTGAGTCATGGCTTGGCGTTGTTGTAAGGAAATTTGATAATCTTGATTCATTTGATCAACAATCGACTGGCCGAGAGCATTGGTACTATTTCTAACATCATCAAGCTTGTTCTTAATATCAGCGTTACCCTTGTTAATATCTTCATTGATATGGCCTAACGCTTGATTGTTATCACGGTTCATATTTTGAAAGGCTTCTAATAGTGCCGTATCGGTTGTGTCGGTTGGCGTAACGGGGTCGGGTTCGGGCTTGTCAAAGCTTGGGTCGGGACTATTGCCCGTTGAACTATCAGGATTAACAAAACCACCGCTAGGTGGGTCAATTGGGTCGGTCGGGTTATAATCGTTTAAGCATTCCGGCCAATTTGGAAAGCCCATCACGCAAGCCTCAGGCGGTTCGTTACAAGTGGTCTCTAATGAGGGTGAATTTAAATCGTCACCGTTATGACACTGATAACTAAAAACGCCACCGTCAGCCGCGCAAGATTGTTCAGCCGAAAAGATGGAATCAAGGGTTGATGACTGCTCACAATAAGGCGCTGGGTCTTCGCATAGACCAGAATCGGGATTGTATTCTTGACCGTTCTCACACGTTGGGGGGGTATCCTCACATTGGCCTGTATCAGGGTTAACTTGTGAACCAGAACTACACGAAGAAGAATAAACGCCGACGCTATAAGCTCGAAAGTTTTTTGCCGCGTTATTATCAAAAACTTTAAGTTGTCCTTGTGAAACATAGGCATTAGTTGCTGTATAATTTATACCTTTATAGGACCAAGATTCACCAGAACACAAAGACGATGCGTTATTAGATTCGAAATACTTGCCAACCGACAAGCCGCAATAATCCCCCTGATTATCGTTATACAATCCTAAGTGAGAGCTAACTTGATAAATAGAAGAAAAAGAGGGAGCAGAAAAAGAAAGGCCATAACCTAGAAAGAAAAGAAAGGGTATGATTTTTGTTTTTATGCTCATGAGATAAGTCCATATATCAAAAAGGAAATGGACGCCTTGACCGTCCATAGAGTGAGTGTAAAAAAGGTGTTAGCTTGCTTTGTTTGCGCCTTTTTTGAATAGTTTAATGCCAATGAAACCAACCGTTAGAGCGGTTACAATTGGCCAAACAGCAGCAAGAATATCAGTTACCATTGTTTGAACTTCTGCCATTGCAGTGGCAGCGCCAGCAGGAAGTTCGGCATGAGCACCAACAGAGCCAAGTGCAGCAACAGCCACAACAGAAAGTGTTTTAGTGTTCACATGTTTTTTTACAATGTTTAAATGTTTCATGGTTTTATCTCCTATAAATTAACCACTTGTTGAAATCTCGACTGCACGTTTGAAAACAAGTATTTGTTTGCCCGCCGTAAAGCCAAGGATAAATGCAGTCGCAAAAGAGCCTGTCATAATCTCAATAGATAACATTTAGCGTTGGCCTCCGATTAACCAACCGATAGCAACTAGCAAAAATGCGAACCCGATGAAAACTAAAAGCTGGAAGTTTTCTAGGCGCTCTAATAATTCAATAAATTGCAAATCAGTCATAAAAAATCACTTCAAGAAATTGGATAAATACGCGGTTTGTGTCGGGGGCAGCTGCGCACCCCCAACACAAAACCACTATTTAATAAGTTTGATATCGACAACATAATTACGCTGTGGATTACTTGGATCGATATCTAAAATCAATTCAGCCATACAAGGGAACTCTGATTCCATTGAGGCGAATGCACTGAATAATTCCGGCTTGGGATTCATGGCGATTTGTTTTTGAGTGAGGCCAACGGCCGAGCAAGAACCTTTTTGAGATGTCCAGCCCTCATTAGGTGCAAGGTAATTCACTTGTGCAAAGTTATACGGTTTGTCGCCATTTTTGGATAAGCCTTGTGAGTGTTCGCAGCCTGTTACGATTACTTTAAGTCCCATAATGTAAATCTCCTGTTTTTTGGTTTTCGTCCCGACAGACAGGAATATTTAATCGGTCGGGGATATCGTTAATAGTTAAGCCTTTGGTTAAGGTCTCAATAATGTGCGTGTGGTCGTCATGGATGAGTTGCAAGAAATTAATCAGCTTGCCGTATTGCTTACGAGCATGACCGATAAAACTATCAAGTCCGGCATGAGCAATCACACGAGAAATGACAATGCGTTTAGGTTCAATATCTTTGATTAGCAGTGATAGAGCAGGGTATGCGCCTGCAAAATACGGGTCAGGGTTAATCAGAATATCAAGAGGAATAACGCGCGACTTATTGCCTAGCTGTACCTCATGACGTACCCAGTCAGGGTATTCAATCGACTTGAGTTGTTTGCCTTTTTCATAGCCGCGAAACAGCTTGCCGTTTTGACGGTTGCCGACATATAACGTACGGCCATCGGTCGGTTTGGTGCCATATTTCTTGGCATCTTCACGACGAACCAGTGAGCCAGATTCGATGTAGCAGTAAGAAGGTGGCGCGCCACGAGTAATGAACATCCCATCTTCGTATTGTTCACGCAGCATAGGAACGGAGGTTAGCCCCTCCAAATCATCAAAGGCCAAATCGACACGGGTTAACTTAGCGTCCGGCATTTGTTTTAAACATTTGTGCAGAACATCCATATGGATAGCCGCACAACCTGTGCCAGAAAAAGACACATAGAAACCGAAGTTTTCCGCGCCCCATGCGACAAGTCCGGCTTGTGTACCGTTGCACATTAATTTTGCGCTGTAACGATAACCGGAATAACCACCGCGACGTTCAATTGTCCAGACGTTGCCAGAAACAGAGATTTCATGATTTAAGATGTCCAAAAAGTTCTCGATTTCACCGTGACAAAGGACGTCCAACATATCGATACCAATGTTAGAAATTAAATCTTGATAGCAGTCGTTGAATGACACATCAGAATGAATTTCTAACTCGGCATTGACCAATTCTTTATCTAAGGCAGAAAAATAGAGATCTTTATTGGCAAAATCTTCACGCTCAACACAGCCCAGAACGGAGGCAAGATTTTCCGCAAAGTAGGCGATTTGGGTCTGTTCGCGTGAGGCAGTTGCAACAACGTTTTGAGATTCAAAGGTGTTAGGCGTTTGATTGATAGAAAAGCGAGCTTTCGCCATTTCCTTGCAACGTTGCAATAAAATAGGCGTCCCCGAGAAACTGACGTAATCAATAAGAGTGTGAGCCATTAATCAAACTCCGGTCTGAAAGCACCAGAGGCGCGTAGTTCGGCTTCATTTTCGTGCGTGATTTCGATGATTTCGCGATCATCTTCACAAGCGAAAAGATACATTTCGTGTTTAGTTTTGAAGTATTCCGGCACGCCATCGACCGAACACCAATAGCCATCATTGTGACATTCGAAGTACACAGGTCGTTTTTTTATTGGTTTGACGCTTGAGAACATAAATCACCTGACTGATTGAGGGAGTGACCACCAAAGCCGAGCGCGTCAAGGGCGAACGGCCAAGGTAGTCAAATAGCGATTAATGGGGATTCTAGTTGCCTTTAATGGGGATTGCTAGTAGCGATAAATGGGGAATAACAAGCTACAATTAGAAAAATTTGGAGGTAAACATGAACGCCAATGAACTATTAGATGCCTACAAAAAGGCGAAAAACTACGTACAAGACAAACAAATTGCCCATGATTTGAATCTAACTCCACAAAAGTTAAGCAAAATAAGAAAAGGCATGCGATATGTCACTGATTCAGAAGCGGTTTTTCTAGCCGAGGGTGCAGGAATTGATCCAGAGCTAGCATTATTAGCGTGTCACGCTGACCGCAACGAGAATCCGACCATCAAAGCCATGTGGGAGAACATCGCAAAAAAATATAATGGCTTGGGATTATCTGCAATTTCAATGAGTTGCGGAGCATTGGCCGTGGTATTTTCAAGCCCTACAGAAATAGTAAGTAAGTACGCATTATGTATCTTATGTTAAATAAGATACTGCGTTTATTGATAATTAGTCTATATACCCTGTTATTTCCCTTGAATCGTCATACGGTTTCTTTTTTGTTATCCCAATGCTTCGATCTTTTAGTCGCTTAGTCGCCCAAATCAAATGTTTCATTATCCATCCCTAAACAAAACTCTGAACTAAAATAGTTTGGGTTTTGCATTGCCCAACATTCTAATTGATGACTGATGTGGATTAGCCGAGTTACCTTTGGTTTGATCGCTGTGACTATCTCGACAGCATCGTCTAGATTATTATGGTTTCTATTCGGATTGTTGAATTCCGGTGAATGGTTACAATCGATAAGTAAAATATCGATACTCCTATTCTCTAGCCATACTTGAGTGTCTTTTGGCAAACCAATGGTATCGGTTAAATAAGCTAATCGTTTTGTGTTTCCAGTTTTTAAATCTCGGTAACTAAAACAATATCCAAAGCAGATCTTAGAATGCTGCATTGGTAAAGGTGTTATCGTAATGTCTTGCCATGTGAACGCTTCAAATGCAGCTAATGGCGTTTGAAAGTCTAGTAATCCAGAATGTTTGAATAAATCATCACAGCCTTGTTCATCAGGTGGACCATCGACTGGAATGCTTTCCCCGACTCCCCAGCGCAAATCAAACAAGCCATGAACATGATCCATGTGATAATGCGTGAGTAAAATTCTATCGATAGAGCCACTTGGAAAACGTTGTAAAAGATCATCACAATTAGCATCAAGTAAGAGCTGCTTACCATTATGTTCAATTAATGCAGAGGTTTTTTGTCGACGGTATTGTGAATTTTCTATTGCACGCTGACAAGCCTGGCAATCACAGCCATATACAGGCAACATACTGGTGTTGCCTGTACCTAATAAGGTTAGCTTCATCCTTTTTCATCCATTAATTGGCTACTGTTTTTATCTACAGTACATGATTGAATAGATAAAAGTCGCTGCTGATAATACTGATTAAAAGGTTCAATGGCTTCATTCAAATAACCACTATTATCGAGTTGTATTGCGCCTTTTATTGGTTGTAAATTCAATTGATTAGAACGAATCAAACGCTGTTCAACCTCCTCAAGGCTTTCTCTTCCTCGGGAAATTAGTCGCTCTTTCAGTATGCTGCTTTCAACGCTTATCACCACAGGAATTAAGGTGCAGCCATAACGTTTTTTCGCTTGTTCCAAATGTGCCCGTGAACCGTTAATCATGACATCGACGCCTTTATCTAGCCACACATCTACTTCACAACCAATACCATAATAATGTCCATTGGCATGCCAATCTAAAGCGAAAAACTGGTTGTCTTTGCGCTGTAAAAATTCATGTGACGACAGCGCCACATGATTTTCGCTTCCCGCATCTGCAGAGCGTGTTATGTAACGATGAGCAATCATTATGTGTTTTGGCCAATGCTCACGAATTCGATTCATTACACTGTCTTTGCCAGAACCAGATGCTCCAATGACGTAGAATAAACAAGCGTTTGACCTTGCATGAGGATAACTAGATTCCATTAAAATACCTTTATCCCTTCACGCCAAACCCCATCGATATAGGCTTGACCGTGTTTATACTGCGCGAGTAATAAATCCGCTCGTTTTCCTTCTTCAATGACACCACGATCAAACAGTTGCAGTGATTGAGCTGGATTAAAGGTTGCAAGTTTAACCGCATCAGAAAGCGTTAATGAATTACGCGAATCATTGGCTAAATTAAACACGGCATCGAGCAAACTGACTGGGTAATAATCCGAGGAAAGTATGTCTAACGCGCCTATACTCGCCAGTTCATGCGCGGCAATATTGCCTGAGTGTGAGCCTCCACGGATAACATTTGGTGCTCCCATTAACACGTGCAAACCAAGATCTCTTGAGGCTTTGGCCGCTTCCAATGTGGTAGGAAACTCTGCTATCACCATACCGAGATCTTTTGATTCTGTAACATGAGCTAATGTTGCATCGTCGTGGCTGGCCATTGGGATATTACGTTCACGGCATTGCCCACAAATGTCTTCACGATTCGGTGCAGACCATCGTTCGGAAAATGCTCGTTGCATGGCTTCAAACTCGGCCATTTCGGCATCGTTGTAACCGTATTTACCTTGATAATAGGTGCGATATTTCTCTATATTGACGAATTGACGCTGCCCCGGTGCATGATCCATCAAAGACACTAACTGTACCCCAGGAGTATTAATATAACGCTCAAAAATACCAACGGTAGTGTCATGTGGTACTTCACAACGTAAATGCAGACGATGATCAACGCGATTAGTACCATTTTTCTGGCTTTGTACTACGGTATCAATTTGACTATCGAGAATTTCATGACGAAGTTCACCGCGGTGGTCTCCTAAGGAAAGCGCATTTAATACCGTAGTAATTCCTGCGCCAATAAGTTGAGTATCATGGGCTTTCATGGCTGATAATGGTGGCCAATCCACTTTGGGTCTAGGAGCAAAATACTTCTCAAGATTATCAGTGTGCAGCTCAATCAAGCCCGGCATTAAAAAGCCATTATTACCATCAATCGCTTGTGGTAATTGGCTTGAGGTATTCGACATACTGCGAATCACACCATCTACAACTTCAACTGAACCTTTAACGATTTCATCTTTGAGCACTAAATTTACATTGGTAATGATCATTTTATTTGGTCCTTAAACTGGCGTAGTCGTTGTCGCATTGGTTTGATTAGTGTGAAAAACAGCCTGAGTACTCATGTGATATAAGCGATTCGCGACTTGATTACGGTTTATTTCATCATGGAATATGCCCACAATTGCCGCGCCACGTTGCTTAGCCTCTTGAATCAATTCCACCACGACTGCACTATTTTTTGCATCTAGTGAGGCGGTGGGTTCATCGAGTAATAAAATGGGATAATCCCAAATAAAGCCGCGTGCAATATTCACTCGCTGCTGCTCACCACCAGAAAACGTGGCTGGCGCTAAATGCCATAAATGCTCACCAACATTCAAACGACTTAATAAAGTTTTGGCTTTCTGTTCTGCTTCAATGCGATCACCGCCCATCTCCATCATAGGTTGCATCACAACTTCAAGCGCACTGATGCGTGGAATCACTCGTAAGAACTGGCTGACCCAGCCAATAGTATGGCGACGAATATTAAGTACTTGGCGTGGAGATGCTTGAACCATATCGATCCATTGCTGGTTATGGCGAACTTCAATCGAACCACTATCAACTAAATAATTGGCGTACAAAGCGCGTAATAATGTCGATTTACCGGAACCAGAGTGACCGTGTAACACAACGCATTCGCCCTGCTCTACATTGAGGCTTGCGTGGTTTAATACGGGTAAACGGATCCCACTTTGGTTATGCAGCACAAAGGTTTTGCTGACATCATTGACCTTAAGCATGATTGTATTTTGATTCTTCATGTGCCGTTATCCCTGTAATACTGAAGAGACTAATAATTGGGTATATGGATGCTGTGGGTCATCTAATACTTGGTCGGTTAAACCGCTTTCCACCACTTTGCTTTGTTTCATCACCATTAAGCGGTGTGCTAATAAACGAGCCACGGCTAAATCATGGGTAACAATCACTACTGCCAAATCGAGTTCATTGACCAAACGGCGCAATAGATCTAATAACTTCGCTTGTACGGAAACATCTAAGCCTCCGGTCGGTTCATCCATAAAAATCAATTTAGGGTGAGTGACTAAGTTACGAGCAATTTGCAACCGTTGCTGCATACCGCCAGAAAAAGTGGTTGGCATGCCATCGATTCTATCCGCTGGGATCTCAACATCCTGCAACCACTGCAATGCTTTGTCTCGAATGTCGCCATAATGACGTTCGCCGACGGCCATTAATCGCTCACCAATATTGCCACCGGCTGAAACACGCGCACGTAAACCATCCATTGGATGTTGATGCACTACACCCCATTCGGTACGCAGTAGATGGCGACGCTGACTTTCTGCCATTTGATATAAGCTTTCGAGTTGTTCTATGCTGTCTTCACTACCGGATTGTAGGTATAAAACTTCACCATTATCCGGTGTTAAACGACCTGATATTGATTGTAATAAGGTACTTTTACCTGAACCTGATTCACCGACAATGCCTAGCACTTCTCCGGGATAAAGCTCGAAAGACACATCGCTAAACCCTTTGCCGGGTGCGTATAATTTACTGAGTTTATGCACGCGTAATAACGCGCTTTCAGAGCTTGGTGAGCTGCTCTTTGATGAAACCTGGGTCTTTGATAAATCTTGAGACTGAGTTGAAGTTAACATGGCGCTTGCTCTCCATTTTGACGGCAGTAATCGGTATCAGAACAAACAAAGGTACTTTCCCCTTGGTCATTAATAATGATTTCATCTAAGAAGGTATCGGTAGCACCACAAATACTGCATGGCTCATCCCACTGCTGAATCTCAAATGGATGATCATCAAAATCTAAGCTTTGCACTTTGGTAAAAGGAGGAACGGCATAAATTCGCTTTTCACGTCCTGCACCAAATAATTGCAGCGCAGGCATGTTGTCCATTTTCGGGTTATCAAACTTAGGAATCGGTGAAGGATCCATAATGTAACGATCATTGACTTTCACCGGATAAGCATAAGAAGTCGCGATATGACCAAAGCGAGCAATATCTTCATATAGCTTTACTTGCATCACGCCATATTCTTGTAATGCATGCATTTTTCGAGTCTCCGTTTCCCTTGGTTCAATAAACCGTAGAGGCTCAGGAATCGGCACTTGATAAACTAGGATCTGCCCAGCTTGTAATGGCGTTTCAGGTATACGGTGGCGGGTTTGAATGATGCTCGCTTCAACCGTTTTTTCTGTGGTGTTGGCATCGGCGATATTTTCAAAGAATGAGCGAATCGAAACCGCATTGGTGGTGTCATCCGCGCCTTGGTCGATTACTTTTAAAGTATCGGATTGACCAATAATAGTCGCGGTAATTTGTACCCCACCGGTTCCCCAACCATAAGGCATCGGCATTTCACGGCCAGCAAACGGCACTTGATAACCAGGAATGGCCACCGCTTTTAGTAATGCACGACGGATCATTCGCTTAGTTTGCTCATCCAAGTAACCATAGTTATAACCAGAGTTTTGGGATCTTTTAGTCACGGTTAGCGAACTGATTTGATTAGACATTATTCTTGTCTCCTTGCTGTGACTTGGATTCGTACTCTCTATGCATTTCACGTAATAATGACAACTCAGATTGAAAATCGACGTAGTGAGGCAGTTTCAAGTGCGATACAAACCCTGATGCTTCAACGTTATCGGCATGTGCTAATACAAACTCTTCATCTTGAGCCGGCCCATCAACCGCTTCACCGTATTCTGGCGCTTGTAAGGCACGATCCATCAGCGCGACTGACATAGCTTTACGCTCGGTGAATCCCATCGTTAATCCATAACCTCGCGTTAATTTCGCTTTGTCTTGTTTATTACCCACAAAGCCGTTAATCATTTGGCACTCGGTTAACTCAATATCGCCAATTTCAATATTAAAACCGAGTTCTTCTGGGCAAACCGACAACGTGACTTCACCACTACGAATCTCACCAGCAAATGGGTGATTGCGCCCATAGCCACGTTGAGTGGAATAACTGAGCGACAGTAGAAAACCTTCATCGCCTCGTACTAGATTTTGCAAACGCGCCGAACGATCACTTGGATAATTGACCGGCTGCATCGTGATATCTTCAGGTGCTTGCTGATTATCGGCTTCTGTAACCATCAAGTCAGCATGTTCTAAGATGGATAATACTTGTGGGGCGGCTTCTGGAGCTTGTTCTTGAGAGCAGTGAATTTCACCCTGCTGGGCTTGTGAGGTTTCCCCTTCAGCTAAGAGCGAGAAGTCGAGTAATCTATGAGTGTAATCGTAAGTAGGCCCAAGTACTTGCCCACCGGGAATATCTTTATAAGCGGCGGAAATTCGACGTTCAATTCGCATTTGAGTGGTATCAATCGGCTGACAGACAATCACGCGAGACAGAGTAGTTCGATAGGCACGTAATAGGAAAATCGCTTCGACTAAATCACCGGCAGCCTGTTTAATGGCTAATGCGGCAAGATCTTTATCGTAAATACCCCCTTCATTGATCACTCGATCAACGGAGCCGGATAACTGTTCACGAATTTGTGCCACTGATAATTCATTAATTGAGGTATCACCACGGCGTTTTTGTGCTTGTAAATGATGGGCGGCTTTAATCGCTTTTTCGCCCCCTTTAACGGCTACATACATGGCATCACCTCCACAGTCGTTGAGCGAGGCAGAGCAACGACTTTCTCGCCACTAACCAAGATAAAATCTAACCCTAGTGGGAATTTGTGCGTTTTTCGCTGCGATAACATGACGCTAATGACTGTCGAGGATAAAGATTGCACGACTACCCTGGCCTCGTGTTCAATTCCTGGCCCTGAAAGGCGTAGAACGACTGGAGAGTCAGCATCAGTTTCAGGTAACGAGCAAGGCACAGTCGATAACCCGGCAACCTCTACGATCACGGTAGTGCTACGGTCTGGGTATTCTTCACATCCGACAAAAAATGAGGTTTGTGACCAATCAAAGTTCACCAAATCTTGCTGACTAATCACACCAAAGCTCGGCTTCTGTTGAATTCCTGATAATTGAACGCCATTCTTTTGGCTTGATAAAATGGAACAACCGAGATGAAAATTTAGATTCTCTTTAACGGCTATATCATTGGCAAATTGATTTGATAACCATACCGGTGTGCTGTTATCGGCCAGCGCGAGTAACACCTGAGTAGATGCTGGCATCATACTGCCAAACCCTTGTGCTAAATTCAGTTCAACCAAAGTACCGGGTTGTGACATTGCGGTGAGCAAGTGTCTAAAACAGTATTGACTGTCATGTATCGTGTCGCTAAAACCAGCGGCTATTGCGCTCATGTGGATTCCTCATTAATAAGTGTCTGTATTTCGTTTTTTAGTGTTCACGGGTGCTTAGTCTTCCCCTCGAACCAGAGTGAAGAAATCCACTTTACTGCTGGCTACCTGCTGCTGGCGCATTTGATGCTTTTGCATGCGAGTGGCGTGTAATGGCTCAATAATACTTAGCATGAGTTCTTGTTGGTAGCGCTTCGATTGCATCAAACCATCAATCACTGCCGCGAGCTCTGCATGGGGTTTATTACGGCCTGATAAGTAGCTGTAACCAAGAACGCCACTTGTTAGTTTGACTACACAGCGAGTCACGGTGACATCAGCAACATTAAAGCGGTTGCCGGTTCCGCCCATACGAGCCTGAACTTGAGCTAACCCGATTTCTGGTGCGCGGATCAGTTGATAACTCGGCGTAAAAGATTGGGTTTTCCATAGCTGATTCAATTGCTCGAAATCTGCTGTCGCCAAGGTAGACATCCATTGCTGGCGTTGATTTTGGGTGGTTAATTCATCAGTTTTCATTTAATGGTCCACAACAAGTTCCATCAGATCAGAACGTGTACTGGAGCAGGAATATTCCGCGACAGTTTCCGTTCCGCTGATCACATTAAGGGTTTTTACCGTCAGTAACGGCAATGAAGGTGTCATTTGCAATAGTCGACAAGATTGATTATTGGGCGGATTAGCACTAATACGGGTTTTACTGCGTGTTAAGTTCACCCCCAAATGGTCTCGTAAAAATTGATGTAAAGAGCCCGACTTAAAGTTTTGTAATACTGGCCACCAGTTAAGATTGGCAAGGTATTGCTCAATCACTGCCATTGGGCGGCCATTGACTTTACGTAGTGTACGGATGTGAATAATGCGACTATCTAGTTCAACATTAAGCTGCTGAGCCAAATCAGAATTGGCGGTGATTAAATGGGCTTTTAGCACTTCACTGCGTGGCTGGGAGCCTTGGTCTAATAAGTTGCGCGTAAAAGCGGCTTTAGCATGAATTGGATAACTCATTGGTTGGGCTAAAACCATGCAGCCCTTACCTTGCTGACGATGTACTTTACCAATCATGATTAACTCATCTACCGCGCGTCGCACCGTGTGGCGATTTACTTCAAATCGTTCAGCTAACATTTTTTCTGAGGGAAGATAATCCCCACCCGAATATTGATTGCTAATCTCTTGCTCCAATGTGTGGGCAATATCTAAATACATCGACATGGCGCTTGCTCCCTAAGGCCATAGACCTTGCTATTCATCTAGACAAGTGAAAATAAAACAGATTCTCACTTGCTGTTAATGTCCATATTGATGACGAAATATGACAATTACATGGCTGATTTATGTCGAAATAATGTCGAGTGGTGACTTGTTGGTATGGCTAACTATTTGATTTAATTTATTTAGATGGTTATGTGTAGTCATTTTGATCAACTTGTCTAGATCTCTATGTCATACAAGATTCATAAGATAGATTAATGTTGGTGGGTTTTGATGAGAGTTAGAGGGATTAAAAAATTAAAACGGTAGGATTTACTTTCGCTATATATTCAAACAACAAAAAGCCAGCACCTATTTGGTCACTGGCTTTCTATTTTTACAAAGTATGGTTAAACGCTAATCTATAGGTTTATAGGTTTATAGGTTTATAGGTTATAGCCCATTGTGGTATTGCAGATTAGTCGAGCTTGGCACCATTTCATAAAGTGTTTTACTCGCTTTTGTTTCACCCTCAAGCGCGGCTTCAAATTGTTTAATCAGTTCTATTTTATTTGGCAGCGGTTTGTCACCTGCACCAATCTCGGTGAGGTCAATCATGAAGCCATCAAACAGGTCGCTCAAGTCATCGATAATCTCGGTGTTTAAGAACTGATCTTGGTTGTAAATGCTTGGATATCCGCCCTTTTGCTTATCAATGGCGAAAGAATCACCTTTTAAATTTTTGATACTGGTTTTCTTATCGCACGACAACATACAGCCATTATCGATACGCGGCTTTTCACAACCGACACTTTGCTGGAAGAAGCACTGACGGCTTGCCATTAACAAGATCGGATGATAGATGCTGTACATCATTTTGAAATTCTTTGGTCTAGCTATGTGACGGATCTGCTGACGACTGATCTCGTTCGAGATAAATGCACCGCTACAGCCAAAGTTTTGCTGGAATGATAATAACGCATAAGAGTTGGTGGTGTTCAATAATGGCCCAGCAATCCATTTTATACCTAATCGCTGCGCGTGATACGCAATACCTGTGTTGTTGGTTACAATCAGCGCAGGCTTCACTTCTTCTAAAATGTTCAGTGCTACATCGAAATCTTTACCAATTAGCACTGGCGGAAACCATGGGATTAAGCGTGGATTCTCTTGGAAGAATGCCACAAATTTTGTGCAACCACGTTTGTAGGCATCCGGTAGTTTAAAGTAGATGTCAGCATCGGTTTCATCTACCAACGCGGCATCTTCTTGATCACAAATTAAAATCGACAGTTCAGGTTTCAGATCGGCAGGTTTTGCATAACGATCCAGTTTAGGTAATGTGACTTCTGCAACTGGCTTAATGCCTTCGTTTAAGTAGGCCAATAAGTCATTTTTCAAGGTGGTGATTTCACGATATGGGATGCTTAATCCGTCTTCTACCTGATCTACATTGAAATCCACCAATTCATAATTAGCGTTATTAATGTTCTTAAAGCGTTTCTCTATTGCTTCTTTATCAACGCTTAATTTTTCACTGACAGCCATCTGACTGCTAGAGGTAAACACGGCAGTCTTAGTTTCAGTTACATTGTCACCAATAAGTCCGCTATTGGGTTCCGTTATTACCGTTAACGTTAATGGCTTATCTTTTTGACTGCTAAAGTGCAACTTAAGGCTAATTTTTTCAATGCTTAATTGAGCGATCTTTTCATCAACGGTTGCATTAATTTGTTGTTTATCTTCGTGTAATTGTTTTTTCACATCAAAGATCTGCACGACAGAAATGATTTCATTCTTATCGGCTTTAAATTTGTCGATAGCGTGATTTTTTGAATTATCACGTGGATTATCGATAAACATAGATTGGTTTAAGTCGCCACGTAAGAAGGCATTCGTAAAGTCACGGTTGAAGACTTTGTATAAACGCTCACCGTCTTGAGTTAATTCGCCGGTTTCCACGTAACCATCAATTTGTTTACGGAAGCTATCAATCACCGTATGAACATAGTTAGCGCCTTTAATGCGCCCTTCTACTTTAAATGAGTAAACGCCGGCATTAATCAATGCCGGTAAATCAAAAAAGGCAGAGTTGTCTTTGATGTTCAGTGGGAAGTTGTTACCTGACTCGGTGGTTTCATATTCTTCACGACAAGCCTGGCTACAACGTCCGCGGTTACCTGAGTTGCCGGCGCTGGCTGAGGTTGAATAACATAAACCCGAGAAAGCAATACACAGCGAGCCATGCACGAAGACTTCTAGTAACGTATCATGTTCATGTGCGACTTTTGCTAGCGTGGTGATCTCACGTAGGTTCATTTCACGTGATAAGTTAACGCGGCTCGCCCCTAGTTTTTTGAGGAACGGAATTTGCCCTGCGTTATGCGTTGTGAGCTGGGTTGAAGCATGAATATCCAGCGTTGGGAAATATTCACGTAATACGTACAATAAACCGATGTCTTGTACAATGACCCCATCTAACGTGGTATTCACTAAACGATTAAGTAATTTAACGACCGTTTTGAACTCGCTTTCTAAAATCACAATATTAAGTGTTAAGAAAATTTTGCAATCATATTGATGAGCAAGTCGGATGGCACCAACCAGTTGATCGAAGGAAATATTAGACGCACGATTACGGGCATTAAACGTATCAAGGCCGCAGTACACGGCATCAGCGCCAGCAATAATGGCGGCTTTAATGGCGTCAATATCACCACCAGGAGCTAATAATTCAATCTTTTGGGTCATCACAAAGGGTCTCATTTTACATTTAAAGGCGGAATGATACCTGACTGAGTACCATTTAAGGGAATTAATTAAGATAATCGATATTTTAGCGTAGAGGAAAAAGCAATCATGACAAATAAAATGAGTTCGTTACCCGTTCTCTACTCTCTAAGAAACTGCCCTTTTGCCATGCGTGCAAGGCTTGCGATCTACCGCTCCCAACTCCCGGTATTATTGAGAGATATTGTTTTGAGTGACAAGCCGGCCGAAATGTTAGCCGTCTCACCTAAAGGCACGGTACCGGTATTAGTGACCCGTAATGGCACTGTGATTGAAGAAAGTGCTGAAGTGATGCTGTGGGCATTGAGCGAAAGTGATCCTGACGATTTATTGCTTAGCACCGATCTTGATATGTTAAGTGCGATGCGGGGCTTGATTGATCAATTTGATACGGGATTTAAACCTTGCCTTGAAGCCTACAGAGCCGCCAAGCGTTACCACGAACCAAACCTGGTGGAATGTCGCCAAGCTTGTGAGCATTATATTGATGAATTAGAAGACCGGTTAACTCAGCATTCCTTTTTAATGGCCGATCGAGAAAGCCTTGCTGATTTAGCGCTATTGCCCTTTATTCGTCAGTTTGCCAGAGTGGAAAGACAGTGGTATTTACAATCGCCCTACCCAAAGCTCCGTCAATGGCTCAATCAATATCTACAAAGCAGAATGTTCAGTAAAGTGATGGCAAAGCATGAGTTATGGCTTGTGAATCGGCAAGATGTGCTGATGGAATCAAAATCGAGTTAAGGTTGAGAGAGGAATATACCTCTCTCGGATATCGGTTATTGATTCTTTTTTCTTTCAAACAGAGGAACGTCTTCCCCGACAATGTATTTCTGTCTCAGTTTGGATGAGATCATATCCATCGTCATCACGATCACCACTAGGTTTAAGGTAATGAAAGTCACGACATCCCAATGCCATAAACGCATATTCTCGGCATAAACTAAACCAATGCCACCTGCTCCAACAAAACCAAGTACAGCGGCAGAGCGAGTATTTGATTCAATTTGATATAGGCTTAGGGCTAAGAATGTTGGAAATGATTGCGTAAAAATACCAAAGCGGTGTTTCTGTAAACTTGCCGCGCCTAAGGCTGTTAATCCGCGTGAAGGCTTTTCATCAGCCGCTTCATGGCCTTCGGCGTATAAACGACCAAGTAACCCCAGATCTTGAATAAATATCGCCATGATCCCCGCTAACGGCCCCATACCAATCGCTCGAACAAAAATCATGCCCCATATTGCCATATCAATGCCGCGCAACACATCGAACAATTTACGCATCGCATAAGCAATAATCGAAAATGGCCCTTTCATGATGTTGCGTGAAGCCAAAAATGAGAGTGGTAACGCGATTAACGAGGCAGTAATCGTTCCACCAAAAACAATGGCTAAAGTGAGTAAGATCTGGCTGTAATAATAACTAAATGGCCAATTGATGAAATCTTTCCAAATAAACATATTTGAAAAGTAACGCATTAACTGTTTGCTGCCATTGATAAAGGTTTGGCTACTGACCCCAAAGTAGTTAAAAAAGAACACGTAGAACAGCACAATGGCAACACTAATTATTGCAAGCTTATTGAGATAACATTTTTGCTGAGAAAAAATGACTCGATGCTCTTCACGCCAACTATCTAGGTTTGCATCATTAGCGAGTGGAGTATTGATTATCATATTATGATTCCTCTAAAACTTTTTGGCGTAAATACCCTGAAACGGAATCGAGAACCGATACCACAATGATAATGAGTAGTAGTGTCATACTAACTTGATCGTAGCGGTCGAGTTTTATATTGGTCATTAACTCTTGGCCTATTCCGCCCGCTCCGACTAAACCAAGAATTGTGGAGGAGCGGAAGTTAACTTCTAGTCTTAAAAAGCTGTATGACATGATAATGGGCTTTACTTGCGGCCAAATACCAAAGCGAACACTTTCCCAGCGATTGCCACCACATGCACGTAAGCCTCTTACTGGCTCCATTGATGCGGTTTCTATCGCTTCATAGAAAAGTTTGGTTAAGCTGCCTACAGTGTGTAGCGCCAACGCGATAAAACCGGGTAAAGCACCAACACCGTAGGCCATCACAAACATCACCGCCCAAGCTAACTCTGGCATGGTACGTAAAAAGGCGACAAAGGAACGTACCGCCCAGCGAAGCCCTGCTGGTGCGTAAGTGTTATTGGCTGCAAAGAAAGCCAGAAAGCTTGCGATAATCGCAGAGACGACGGTTGCAGCGATAGCTACACAAAATGTTTCCCACAATAAAGGAAGCTGAATTGGCAACCTATATCCCCAATACAGTAGCGATCCCTGAACCGCATGACCGTTAGCATCGCGACCATCGAATAGAACATTCCACTTGAGAACTGGAATGGTATCGGTGAGGTAATCAAAGAAATGTGGTGCACTGTTGATCACTTTTACCAAATTAAATTCAGCGTAATAACCAGATGTCAGATAAAACAACATAAATAAACCTGACCACATTAAAGCATCACGTTTTTGCTTTGAACGCACCTGGTGATAATAATGTTCAAACTGCTTATCCAAAATAGTCTTTCCGTTGTAATGTTATTAGGTATGAAAAATTGGCCACTAACAAATGTCCTATTATCAGACGAATGAATAAGTGGCCAGATTCAGTGTGATTAACGAACCGTTTTTTGCTGTGCTTTGACTAAATCAATCACCGATTGGTATTCTTCGATGGATGTATTTTCTAGGTGCAACTTGCCACCCGATGCTTTAACAAAACAAGAATGGTTTTCTTTATCCAACTTCTTAACGGCGGTAACGAGTTTTTGCTTTAATGCAGGATCCATATTGCCACGGACAATAGTTGGTCCATTAGGAATTAAAGGCGATTCCCAAATAATACGGACCTTAGACATTAGGTCATCGAAACCATTGTTTTTGACTTTTCGCAATGCGCCTGCTGAATAGCCATCCTCACGATTTCCAACCATTGATGTCCAGGTAACTGCCCCATCAAATTGGCCATTCAGTACACCGAGAATGTCTTGTTCATGACCACCAGAAAAACCGACTTTTTTGAAGAAGCCATTAAATCGGTTATCCATGTTGCCACCTAACTTTTGTTCAAACTGATTGTTTGGGATTAAAAAGCCTGAGGTTGAATCGGGATCTGCAAAGGAGAACACTTTACCTTTTAAGTCTTCAAGCTTTTGATATGGACTGTCGGCTTTGACGAGAATGACCGAGTGATAGCCTTTTGAGTTGTCTGTATCATCGGTAGTGATGCCTACGAGTTCGACTTTACTTTTGTCTTTTAAATAGACTGAGGCAAATGATTTTGGTGACATGTTTAAAACTAAATCGACTTGATCACCAAGTAAGCCTTGTATCACTGCACTGTAATCAGAAGCATTACGAATATTGACCGTTGCCCCGGTTTCCTCTTCAAGGAATGACTTTACGCATTGATTATTCCCTACTTGAGCGGTCGAGTTTTCGCCTCCTAATACGCCCAGATTAATTTCTGGTGCCGCTTGCACTGATGCGGCGAATATTCCAGAGATGAGCGCGACAAGGGGTAATACTTTTTTCATTGTGTGTTCCTTTCCAATTGAATTTAAGTGTGTAGTAAATGATTAATTAAGATAACTGCTCAACTTCATCACCATAGAGCGCATGTAGAATGTCGTCGGTCAACCCACTTGGGGCACCGTCATACACCACTTGGCCTTTTTCAAGACCAATCACACGGGTGCAATATTGTTTTACTAGTTCGATAGAGTGTAAGTTCACCATCACGGCAATCCCTTCATTACTCACTTTTTGCAAGGCATCCATAATGCGGGTCGTATTTTTAGGATCGAGTGATGCCACTGGCTCATCTGCCAGTAGAATTTTAGGCTCTTGCATTAATGCCCGACAAATGGCGACACGTTGTTGTTGGCCGCCGGATAGGTTTTCAGCTCGTTGCAGAGCGTGAGGAAGGATCTTTAACCACTTCAAGAGTTCAATGGCCTTGACGCGATCTTTATCATCAAAGATTTTAAACATGGATTTCCACGTTGGGGTATAGCTCAAACGCCCAAGCAATACATTTGTAATAACATCTAACCTAGGCACTAAGCAGAAGTTTTGGAAAATCATGCTGCATTGGCTACGCCAGTGTCGTAATTGTTTACGCGGCATCGTCACGACATTGGCTTGTTCACCACTGACATCTAAAATTTCACCTGAATTGGCACTGATTGTCCCGTTGAGTGTGTGCAACATTGTCGATTTTCCAGCCCCAGAGCGACCAATAACGGCAACGAACTCACCTTCGTACAAGTCAAAACTAATATTGTTTAATACATTCTTTCCGCCTTTGTAGGCTTTGGTCAGTTGCTTGACGCTCAATACTTGTTTTCTAGTTTTAATGCTTGGTGATTTTAGGTCACTACATTCAATTTTTTGTTCAAATAATGGTTCGGGGGCGATAAAGTAATTTCGCGCGCTGTTATTGTTAGATTGGTACATGATTTCATTCTTCTTAATGCTTAAACCTAGTATGAATTAAGAAGAATAACTGTGACAGTTTGAATACAAAAAAATGAATAAATTGAAATGTTAAGTGTTGTGAGTAGAGAAATTAGATCGACAAGTACTGGGTAAGTGAGGAAAGCTAATGAGTGAGCGGATGGATATATTTTTTGAATATTTTGCCGTAAAAATGAATGATTTTGTGATATTCAGCACTGAAGTAATAAAGCCTAACTCATCGCTAGGCTTTATTCTTTTTAGAAGAGGCTATTTTTACTCTTGGTCTTGAGCGTCTTTGGATTGCTCTTGAGTGCATTCGTTAACCAGCGTTTTTGGTTGAAGGCTTGCGATCTTGTATTCACCTTGCAAATTACGGAATACTTTTGCGACATAGGCGGTATCGTCTTCGATGGTGAATGTCACTCGATAGTTCATGCCTGCGACAACTTGTTGTTGTACTGATTGAATATCTTTTAGAGTGTGTGTGCCTTCCATACTGGCAATCGCAAGTTGTGCTGATTGTGTGGCTTCAGGTGTAACCTCAGCGTTTTTCCAGCCACCGACTAATGACTGAGTCGTTTCACATTGAATTTTCAATTCTGTATTAGTCTCCGGCTCTGTTGAACTGCACGCAGATAAAACAAGTGCTGCTGCAGACACAGCAAATAACTTCTTATACATAGTAAAAACCTTAAATTTTTCTCATTAATTAATATTGTTAAACATTATGGACGATGTTCATCGATTTCTATATACGCTTCGTCGGTGATTTTAGCTATTTGCTTATCATCTTCGGTCAGATTTTTGTTTTTCCAACTTCCTCTTGCAAACCATGAAATGGAGAATAACGCGACAAGAATATTGGTAATCGCAAATGACCACCAAATTCCAGATGCTTCTAGGTGCGTATGTTTTGAAAGTATATAAGCGAGAGGGAATTGAATTACCCATTGAGATAATAATGAAATAAGCATGGTATTCAACATGTTACCTGATGCTCTAAATGCTGATACCACGCATAATTGTACTCCAATAAAGCCCCATGTTAAGCACATCGTTCTCACGAATTGCGCACCGTGCTCTATCACTTCTGGATCATCGGGGATAAAAAACGCTACGCATAACGGTGCTAAAAGATAGGCGATGATACCCAGTATGGTTAATGCTACCCATCCCCAAACAGTACCTAGAATGGTAATTTTAGATGCCCTTTCAATGTTTTTAGCGCCAATGTTCTGTCCAACAAGCGTTGATACCGCCATTGATAGCCCCATCGCAGGTATGGTGACAATTTGTAGGATGGTCGAACCGACGCCATAAGACGCAATAGTGACCGTTCCAAAACTGGCGACCAAAAATGACATGATCATTAATCCTAATGCCCTAGCCGATAGCTCAACAGAACCAGGTGCCCCTAAAAAGAATGCCCTTTTGATGTATGACAGATCGGGCTTGAAGCTTTTTAAAGTTAAATGAATTCCATGTTTACCACGAAAGAAAACATACATCCCAACCGTCGCCGCGATCGCTTGAGTGACGAGAGTCGCTAATGCCGCGCCCATGACGCCTAATCCGTCAAATTGAGCAAAGCCAAAGATGAATAAAGGATCCAGTATAAAGTTTAATAAAACGGTACCGAATACGATAATAAGTGGGATTTTTACTTGTCCAATTCCACGCATAATGGATTGGAACATCGCATAAGTGAAAACAAATATGACGCCTATAAATGAAACATGCATGTAATTTAATGCGTCTTGATATACGGTTTCTTCTACGCCAAGCAGAATTAAAAAGGAAGAAGACAGTGCATAACCCGTTAAGCCTAAAAGGATAGCGGTGACCACTACCATCAACATAGTTTGAGCCGCTACATGGTTGACCATTTTTTTGTTACCCGCCCCCATATATTGAGCGGATAAGGTTGCCCCAGCCATAGCAAGTCCTGCACCGAGTGCAATAACCAAAAAAGTGACAGGGTTACTAATTGAGACTGCCGCCACTTCTGCAGCGCCAAGTCGTCCAACCCAAAACGCATCGGTAAGTTGATAAGCAGACTGAAGAATTTGGGCAAAAACAATTGGAACAGCTAAGGAAAGTAAGGCTCTATTGATAGAGCCTTCAAAGATGTGCTGACGATTCATAGTATGGGGTGTCCGTGAAAAGAATAAATGCGCTGTTAACCCCCAGCGAGTTTAACGGTGTGTCCTTTTTTCTCTAAGTGAGTTTTGATTTTTTCACGATTATCCCCTTGGATTTCAATCGTGCCATCTTTGACACTGCCACCGCAGCCACACACTTTTTTTAGTTCTGCGGCTATTAACTTGAGTTCGGTATCGCTCATATCAAGACCTGTGACAATACAAACGCCCTTGCCCTTACGTCCTTTTGTTTCTCTCTGGATTCGAACAATCCCATCGCCTTTTGGACGTTGTTTGATTTCTTCTTCCGGTTTAATACGACCGACTTCGGTAGAATATACGAGTGACATAGAACCTCTAATTACGATTTTTTGATTTTCTCTATGCACTAATAGTATAAGAAGTCACTACAAGATGCTATTTTCAGTATCAATAAAACCGTATTTGAACCATCCATTTAGTAAGGTGAAGTGATGAGAAAGAATATTCCATTGATGTCTGATCCGGTTGAAATAAAGAAAAGTACCGTATTGTTTTCGAACCCTATTGGTTATCAGGATTTTCTAGACATCACTCATGACTTATATTCACATAATTCGTTACTTTCAATGGTCAATGATTGGAATCGCTTCGTTGCATTTTGTTCTTCTCGTCATGTGAGTCCTTTACCGGCTTCTATTACCGCAATTAGGTTGTTTTTGGAGCAAGAGAGTCGACAGCGAAAATTTGCTTCGATACGTCGTTATAGCTTAACCATCGGTTTAGTTCATCGGCTACATTCACTGCCAGATCCAGTGAACCACCGACAAATTCACTTTACCTTATCTGCGTTACGCAATATGAAAAAAGGTGATGCGGCCCAAGCGACACCTTTTACCGAGAAACATCTAAATGAGATTTTCCACTGTTTAGAAAAAAGTGATTCGGTGAAAGATTTACGTGACTTGTTGATTTATAGCTTGATGTTTGAATGCATTTTAAAGCGTGGTCAGCTGCGAGATCTGAGGGTTAATCAAATCGATTTAATATCGGAACAATGTGCTCAATTATTAGTGGAAGAAAATACATATAAACTGAGTCGAAGAACGAGCTTATTGATTAAACGCTGGTTTGCGGTATTGGGTGATGATTATCAAGGGGCATTATTTTGCCGAATTGATAAACATGGCAATTTAGGGAGTGAATCATTAAATGATTCGTCTATTTATCGTGTGTTTCGACGAGCGAGTGAGATTTTAAAGTTGCCGGATCATTTAGCTTTTTCTGGGCAATCTAGTCGTGTGGGCGCAACTCAGGATTTATACAAAAAAGGTTATAATTTGCGTCAGATTCAGCAACTAGGCCGCTGGACCAGCGCGGTAATGCCTGCTCAATATATTGGTAAGCATGCGCTATCTGAGTCAGAACAATTATTGTTTAAAAAGATAAAAAGCTGGGATTAACCAGCTTTTTATTGATACGCAATACGTCGATAATTTTGCTTATTTTACGCTTCTTTTAATCGAGCTTTCTAAAAAGTCGCTGAATTTGTGGCCGTTATGCTCCATTAATTTAGGGAACATAGAAATTGGCGTCATTCCCGGGAAGGTGTTGACTTCATTTAAGTAGATTTCGCCATCTTCAGTTAAGAAAAAATCAATGCGCGATAAGTTTTTTAAATTCATATGAGTAAACACTTTACGTGAGTACTTTTCAATTGCATGTTGTTCGCTTTCACTTAAGCCTTGAGCTTCCAATACCGTTGATGAGTGGCTATCTGCGCTGTATTTCTCATCGTAAGTATAAAATACGCCATCCGGAGCGATAACTTCACCCGGTTTGGTGATCACTAACTCACCATTAAGTTGATAAGCGGCGACTTCTAACTCTCTTGGTTTAACGGATTTTTCAATTAAGACTTGATCAGAATAGGTGAACGCAGAACGCACCGCTTCAGCTAATTTGTTTTTGTCAGTCACGCTGTAGCACCCTACTGACGAGCCTTGTCGGGCTGCTTTAACAAAAACTTTACCCCATAGATCAAATGCTTGTTCAGCAATTTGAATCGAAGCGTCATTGTTTTCAGTTAAAAAGCGATAAGGTGTGTTTGGAATGCCTAATGCGTCATACCACAATTTAGAAGTGATCTTGTTAAAGCTATTTGAGCTGGCTTCAGGGCCACAGCCTAAGTACGGAATATTCGCCATTTCTAGCAGCGATTGAATATCACCGGTTTCACCAGGAAAGCCATGAATACAGGGGACAACATAATCAATGGAATAAGAAGAGAAATTATCGCCCTTCAAACATGAATGAGCGATATCCAGCTCAACTTTTTCACCAGAAGAAGCAAACCAAGCCTCTGGTTTTATTTCAACTTTGATCACATTGAAATCAGAGGTGAGATTGAGTTGTTGTTCAAGGTATTGTGCTGATACGAGTGAAACTTCATGCTCAGAAGAACCACCACCACATAAAAGTAAAATATTTTTCATCTTAATTTCGACGCTGTTTATGTTAACGCTATAGACTAATCATAATGCTTTATCGCTCGAAGAGCAGTACAAAATCGCGCTAAAGTCTTAAATCATCATAAAAAAGGAGCGCTTTAGCACCCCTTTGGTTATTTTTTATTCTTGTGTTCTACGTGCCTTTACCGGTTATGGTAATTTTTTCAGCGTTGGGTATTGTGAATTGGTAATGGATTTAACGCTTTTCACAAAAGGCCCCATGTTTTGGTATTTTGCAGGAAGACGCATAATGGCATCTTTCGCTTCTTCTGCTGTTTTAAAGTTTCCAAATAACAAGCTGTGCCACTGTTTACCATTGACCGTTTTTACGTTTTCCCACTTCGGCTGGTTTTCAGGTAAATCTTTTGCCGTCTCATTTAAGAATTTTTCACTTTGTAATGCGGCGACTTGCACAACGTAGTTATTAGTACCCGGCTGGTTAACATTATTTTGTTCTGGATAGAATACTTTGACCGTAGACTCTGATGATTCGGCTTTTTTATCGGCTTCTGTCGGTGGGCTGAGCTTGACCACTTTTTTGCCTGATTGGGTTTCCGGTGTTGCCGGCTCTATCATACTGGGTTGTGAAGCTTGTGAATCTGATTGCAAGTCTTGCTCTAAAGGAGCATTAGATTCAGTGATGGGTTGAGGGACTTCATCCGTTTTATATGTTTCTTGATATGTTTCTGTCGAGACTTCGTTATCGTAATTTGCCGATGAACAAGCCGCCAAAAAAAGAACAGAAAGAGAGATAATCGCTATTTTTTTCATTGTAAGACCAAAGTGTTATAAAAACCTTTAAGCATCATGCCTCTGCCATGTCTGAATATCAAGGTGATTAAAGAATAGAAAGTGATATGTTTGTCAATTTATCTGATGCAACGAATAAATCATCTCTAATTATCGTTATGGATCACATTGGTACGTTAGTGTGAAAGATGTTGATCTTAATATTGATTATGATGACAACTATGCTGTGCAACCAAATCAAGGTGGATGAATGCTCACGTTAGGTAAACTGTTAAAACCAAGCTCAATTGCCGTTATTGGTGCCTCTCAGCGCCCTTTTCGTGCAGGTTCTATCGTTATGCAGAATTTACTCAGTGGTGGCTTTCAAGGGGCAATAATGCCGGTCACGCCAAAATACAAATCGGTGAGTGGCGTACTGGCTTACCCTAATATCGAACAGCTCCCCTTAATTCCTGATCTTGTGATTGTTTGTACTAAAGCGAAATATAATAAAACTATATTCACAGAACTCGCCGCTAAAGGAGCTGGGGCGGTTATCGTGGTGTCATCCGATATGTATAAATCTGAAGGCGATTCTGAACTGAGTATTGATGAGGAATGTTTAGCGATCGCTCGTCAATCAGGTATGAGAATTTTAGGGTCCAATAGCCTCGGTTTAATGCTTCCTTGGATGAATTTGAATGCCTCACTATCACCAGTGACAGCGTCACAAGGTAGCATTGCTTTTATCTCTCAATCCGCGGCGGTTTGCACCACTATTCTTGATTGGGCGAGCGATAAACAAATTGGTTTCTCGGCATTTGTATCGCTTGGCAATGCGGTTGATGTCGATTTTCCTGAGTTGTTAGATAGCTTGTCCGTCGATAATAAAACTTCCGCTATCTTGTTATATGTCGATTCCATTAAAGATGCGAGAACCTTTATGTCGGCGGCTCGTAGCGCCTCACGTAACCGTCGTATTCTCGTTTTGAAATCTGGCCGTAGTCTCGAGGGACAGCAAGCCGCGACCCTTCACACTCGTGGTAGCCAGAGCATTGATATCATTTATGATTCTGCGATAAAACGTTCAGGTATGTTGCGCGTAAATAATACGCATGAACTTTTTGCGGCTTTAGAGACGCTAACTCACTCTGTTCCATTAAGGGGAGAACGTTTAGCGATCATGACGAATGGTGGCGGCCCCGCAATTATGGCGGTGGATGAACTAATTCAACGTGGTGGCAAACTGGCGACACTGACCGATGAAACTATTGAGCAATTAAACCAAATTTTGCCACCAAGTTGGTCTCATAGTAATCCTATTGATCTGGTTGGTGATGCCGATAGCTCACGTTACTCAGAAGCGATGAATATTCTCCTTGATAGTGATGCTATAGATGCCATTTTGGTTATGCATAGCCCTTCTGCTATTTCACACCCAACCCAAACCGCTCAGGCAGTTATTGAGACCGTTAAAAAGCACAAAAAGAGCCGACGATTCAATATTTTGACCAATTGGTCTGGAGAAATGACGGCAAGAGAAGCCCGCTCGTTATTTACTCGGGCCGGAATTCCTACCTATCGTACACCGGAAGGCGCGGTTGGGGCTTATATGCATTTGGTTGAGTACCGCCGTAACCAAAAACAATTAATGGAAACGCCTTCTTCTGTCGAATTACGCAACCCAGCCCAACTTTTACAGGCTAAAGACTGGATTCAAAGTCATATCGGTAATCAAATAAACCAGTTTGATTCTCACCAAATTGCTGGCTTATTAAAGAGTTATAATATTTCTGTTTTGCCAACATGGCTTGCATCTGATGCAAGTGAAGCGGTACACATCAGTGAAAAGATTGGTTACCCAGTGGCAGTGAAATTACGCTCTCCCGATATTTTGCATAAATCGGAAGTTCAAGGGGTGATGCTGAATTTGCGTAATGCCAATGAAGTGGCTAGTGCAACTCAAGCGATTATGGATAGAACCTCACTCCTCTATCCTTCAGCTTTGATTTATGGTGTATCAGTTCAAAGCATGGCAAGCCGAGCCGGCTCGCAAGAATTAAGAATTCGTATTGAGACAGATCCTATTTTTGGCCCTGTTATCATGCTTGGCCAAGGTGGAACCGAATGGGATGTCAGTGAAGATGCTTCCGTTGCGCTGTTGCCATTAAATATGGCGCTTGCGCGTTATTTGGTGATACGCGCAATGCGAATTGGAAAGCTGCGGTTGGAGCAACTTCCCAATCCGGTTGATACTATTGCTTTGTGTGAGCTATTAGTACGTTTATCTCAAATGGTGATCGATAATCCTGAGATTTTAAGTTTGGATCTGCATCCATTATTAGCGGTAGGCAATGATTTCACTGTCATTGATGCTCACTTAGAGTTACAAGCTAAAGATGGGGAGAAGAGACAACGATTAGCGATTAAGCCTTATCCGGTTGAGCATGAAGAGCAAGTTCAGCTAAAGAATGGTGAAACGTGTTTAATGCGCCCAGTTCTACCAGAAGATGAGACCAAAATGGCATCGTTTATTACTCAAGTGTCTCGCGAAGATTTGTATAAACGTTTTTTTTCTGAAGTTGGCGAGTTTAACCATGAGGCATTAGCGAACTTAACGCAGATTGATTACGACCGAGAGATGGCATTTATTGCGACTCAGATAAATGATAATAATCAAGAAGTGTTACTCGGTGTGGCAAGAGTGATTGCGGATTCACATAATCATGATGCGGAGTTTTCAATTTTGGTTCGATCGGATCTGAAAGGCATTGGACTCGGTAGACGCTTAATGGAAAAGATCATTGCTTATAGTCAAACAAAAGGGACAACTCGTTTAACTGGGATAACAATGCCATCCAATAAAGGGATGGTGCAGTTGGCGAAAAAACTTAACTTCAAAACAGAAACGCATTTTGAAGATAACATTGTCGATATGCTTTTGATTCTTTAATAAGACGAGAGCGAGTTTTATTACTCGCTCCCTCTTTCTCTAATTACTACGCTTTAGCTACCTAAACCACTTACTTTCCAGTGTTTTTTGAGATATTGGATACACCAAGATTTGGCTTTGCCCATTTTATTACGACGCCAAGCAATCACGATTTCTACGGATTGCTTATCGCTGCCTTCAATGATTTTCAGTTTACCCTGCTTAATCAAAGGTTCAGCAATATGCATAGGTAATGTTCCAATGCCTAATCCTGCACATAATGCATCAATTTTGGCCGGGAAGTTACTTACGGTTAACCTAGGTTGATCGTCTTCCAAGTTTTTACTTAATACCGGTGAAGTACGAGCTGAATCAGCTACGGCAATTGCACGATACTTATTTCTGGTCGATTGGTTAAATTCACTGGTTCTTTTATGAACAATATGACTGGGTTCAGCCACCCATGCCATATTAATATTGCCTAACGGTTCTATTTTGAAATCAATTGGGGTGTGTTCTATTTTGGCACAAATAAGTAAATCAGTGCGTCCATAGGCTAATGCTTCCCAACTACCGGCTAAGATTTCTTCTTGCAGCTTTATACGCGTTTTTGAATGGCTTTCGAGTTCTTTGACTAATGGAAAGAAAAAGTCGACAGGCAATAAGTCATAAGCGATGGATACTTCTAACTCCCAGCCATGAGCAAGGATATTGGCATCTTCGACAAGGTCATTTGCTGCTGAAAGAATAAAACGGCCTCGATCTAATAGTAATTGGCCTGCATCGGTAAAAACGGCTTTGTGTCCAGAACGATCGAAAATAACTAAATCCAAATCTTGCTCTAACTTTTGTACTTGGTAGCTTAATGACGACGGCGCTCTATTTAATTCTTGCGCTGCGGCTGCAAAACTTCCACGTCTTGCTATTGCATCAAGTACTTGTAGGGCTTCTAAAGTAATACTGTTATTCAAATTACCCATTTCCTTATCTGGTGAATATGATCTTTATCGACGGTGACTCAATAATAAACATCGAGATAATAAAATTACTGTATGTGCTCCCATAAATACAAAATCACATTATTGGCAATCATTATCCGATCCACTTTAACTCTTACAGCTTATGTTGCACAAGAATTTACTGCTCTTTAAAAGATGGTACTCTGCAATCGAAATAGAGCAAGCTTAGGCGAGCGATTTGAACTCTCCATTCAGCTAAGTGTGCTTTAATTAGGGGTTAAAATACAGATTAGAGAAGCATTCGTGTTTTTTCTTTCTTAAGTCTAAAAACATAAAAAAGCCAGCGAGTGCTGGCTTTTCATATCTAGTTATTTGTATTTCAAAGTGTTTTTAAAGGTTGATGTAAATACTTGTAAACTAAGCTTGTTTTGACATTTCATGTTTTACCATTACAGCGCTTGCAATGATGAAAGCAATGATTAAACCTAGTGATAATGACATATTCTTCCCCTGATTATATAGACCAATAATTAGCCAAAATTAAAAATCGAGGGAATTATAACCATGCTTGTTATCAAAATGTAGTGATGTTTTTGTTTTTGCGATCAATGCACTATTTAGTGTTCAAATTGAGCGACGTCAGGCCGCTCAATTTATCGTTATCGCTTAAGATTCTGGGTAACCTTGTGGGTTGTTAGACTGCCAACGCCATGTATCTTCCGTCATCTGCTCTAACGAACGTGTTGCTTTCCAATGTAGCTCCACTTGGGCTTTTGCTGGATCAGCCCAACATTCAGCAATATCACCAGGGCGACGTTCTACAATTTGATAAGGGACGGTTTTTCCTGATGCTTTTTCAAAAGCTGCCACCATTTCGAGTACACTATGACCATTACCCGTACCGAGATTATAGATATGAAGTCCTTGTTTACTGCCTACATGTTTTAGAGCGGCTAAATGTCCATCCGATAAGTCCATCACATGAATATAATCACGTACACCCGTGCCGTCTGGCGTTGGGTAATCACCACCAAACACCGATAAAAATTCACGACGCCCTACCGCCACTTGAGCAACAAAAGGCATCAGGTTATTTGGAATGCCTTGAGGATCTTCACCTAACTCACCAGTCGGATGTGAACCTACTGGATTGAAATAACGTAGTAAGGTAATGCTCCAATCTGGATTGGCTTTTTGGAAGTCAGTTAAGCATTCTTCTACGATTAACTTACTGCGGCCATAAGGGTTGGTCGCGCTGGTTGGGAAGTCTTCAAGAATTGGGGTGGATGCAGGATCACCATATACAGTGGCTGAAGAGCTGAAAATTAACGATTTCACACCCGCTTCACGCATAGCATCAACAAGAACCAAAGTACCGTGGACATTGGTATCGTAATATTCAAGGGGTTTAGCTACCGACTCACCAACGGCTTTTAAACCGGCAAAGTGAATGACTGACTCAATATCATATTGCTGTAAAACTTGGCTTAATGCTTGTTTATCACGGATGTCGCCTTCAACGAAAATCGGTCGAACGCCTGAGACTTTTTCAATACGATCAAGTACGGTTGGTTTACTATTGTATAAGTTATCAAAAATGATTGGGGTCATTCCTGCTTCAATCATTTGAATGCATGTGTGACTACCGATATACCCCATCCCACCTGTGACTAAAACAAACATAAGAGCCTCAATATAAATAATTTTTCTTAGGTGTAACAATACAACATTGAACCTTGTAGATATACCCTAGCAGTGTCAATATAATTGATAGGTGATGTTTCAAATATCGATGATAACTTACAGTTGGCTCAACACTATGACTCTTGAAACGACAAAATTAAAACTAAACTGCGATATGGGCGAAAGCTTTGGCCATTGGACGATGGGAAAAGATGAAACCATCATGCCTTATGTACATATGGCCAATGTTGCTTGTGGCTTTCATGCCTCAGACCCAGACATCATGGCGCATACTATACAACTCGCGGTTAAACATAACGTAAGCATTGGCGCACACCCTTCTTATCAAGATTTATTAGGTTTTGGTCGTCGTTCTATTGCTCATACACCTGAACAAATTTCTCATTTAATTAGTTACCAAATTGGCGCCATTCAGAGTCTTGCTGCGTTTTACGATACTCAAGTCGATTATGTAAAACCTCATGGGGCTTTGTATAACGACATGATGGCTAATTTTGATGTCTTTGAAGCCATTGTTCAAGCTGTTATGCCGACAGGTTTACCCTTGATGGTATTAGCCAAAAAAGACAATACCGCCTATCTTGATATTGCTGATGAATATAATGTACCACTGTTATTTGAAGCTTTTGCTGACCGAGCTTATAAAGATGACGGATCATTAGTCCCTAGAGATAAGCCCAATGCAGTCCATCAAAATGCCGAAGATATCTTTTATCAAGCAATGCAGTTAGCAAACTTTGGGACAGTCACAACGATCAAAGGGCATACACTTGAATTACAAGCAGATACCCTTTGTGTTCATGGCGATAATGAAGAATCTATTGCTGTGGTTAAGCGTATTTATACAGCGCTAACGCAACCGATAAGCTAACCGGTTACGCGCGAAGAAGTGCATCGAGTTGATCTACGACTTCTACCCAATCCGCATCTTCCTTTTTGGCTTCTTTTAAAAACTCCGACTGTGACGTAGTCCAAAATGAAGCTCGATGAATCGGTTGTGAGTGGTCTAGTTGAGATGAGTGTTGATGAATAAAGCGATTAATATCATCAGCAGAGCTTGGTAACCCTAGTTGCTCAAATAATGATTCTAACGAGTGTCTATGCATTTCCATACGTGTTTCCCCATTTATACAAACGCTTATTATCAATGATAGAACAGTTATTGGCTCTTGTTTTGGATCTTATGAACTAAAGTCATTCCAAATATCATTGCGATAATGAAAGCGATCAATTTAATGTTGAAACCGGATAATGATGCGATCGCTGGGCCTGGACATATTCCGGCTACTCCCCAGCCCACACCAAATAAGCTTGCGCCTAAGAGCAATTTTTTGTCTACTAACTGGCTTTTGGGAATACAAAACTCAGTGTGATCCAACGGATTTTGTTTGGGTTTAATAACATAATGATACATCGGAGCAAACACCAATAACGCGCCGCCCATAACGAATGCTAAATCAATTTTCCAAGCCCCTGCAACATCGAGAAAGGCAATCACCTTCACGGGGTCTACCATGCCAGAAATAACCATTCCAGCCCCAAAAAGTAAGCCAGAAAGTAATGGGATTATAGAATAATGTTTCATGAGTATTCCTTATAGAATATGTAGACGTATATAAACGGTTATTGCCGCTACGAACATGAACGTAAACGTTGCTACCGTTGAACGAATAGATAAGCGCCCCATTCCACATATACCGTGGCCACTTGTGCAACCATTACCTAATTTTGTTCCAATACCCACGAGCAAACCAGCCAGTAGCATCGTTGTTATCGAACTAGCATATTGAGTTGGAATGCCAGATAAGTCTGGTTTAACTAACCAGTTGGTTAACCAGCCCCCTGCCACTAAACCAATAAGAAATTGAACCCTCCAACTTTTATCTGCCGTGGAAAGTATTGAACCGCTTAGAATACCGCTAATTCCGGCAATTTTACCTTTAAACAATAACAGCAATGTTGCTGATACGCCGAGTAATGCGCCACCGAATAATGCGTTCCAAGGAATCGTCATAAACACCTCATATAATTACTATTTGACACTTATTATATTAGTCTATAATTTATTAGCAATAGCTAAATAAGGTTTGAGGTTAACATGAAAATTTTAATTGTTGGTGGTGTTGCAGGTGGCGCTTCTGCTGCGGCAAGAGCAAGGCGTTTAAGTGAAGATGCTGAAATTATAATGTTTGAGCGTGGCCCTTTTGTTTCATTTGCTAATTGTGGTCTTCCTTATCATATTGGCGGTGATATCCAAGCTAGGGATAAGCTTTTATTACAAACGCCTGAAAGCTTCTTATCGCGGTTTAATGTTGATGTTCGCGTGATGAACGAAGTGCTTACGATAGATCGTCATAATAAAACACTCACGGTCAAAAACTTGATTGATAATGTTCAATACACCGAAAGCTATGATTTCTTATTGCTGAGTCCGGGGGCCGCTCCTATCGTTCCTCCTATTGCAGGGATAGATAATCCACTCACCCATTCTTTACGTAATATTCCAGATATGGATAAGATTATTCATACACTTGAAAAGAATAAACCGCAGCATGCAACGGTTGTTGGCGGTGGCTTCATTGGGTTAGAAATGATGGAAGCGTTCCACCAGCTTGGAATTAAAACAACGTTATTGGAAATGGCTGAACAAGTAATGACTCCGGTGGATAAAGAAATGGCCGGTTTTGTTCATCAGGAAATTAAGTCTAAAGGTGTTGATTTACGTCTAGGTGTGGCGTTAAAAGCCGTTGAACAGTTAGATGATAAAACATTGCGATTGAGCTTAAGCAATGATGAAAAGGTAGACACGGGTTTATTGATTATGGCGATAGGGGTTCGCCCTGAAACTCAATTAGCCGTTAATGCCGATTTAGACCTTGGTGAACTTGGTGGTATTGCGGTGAATGAATACATGCAAACCAATGATCCGTTTATTTATGCTGTGGGTGATGCGATTGAAGATAGTGATTTCGTCACTGGCAAGCCAGGTCTTGTTCCACTTGCTGGTCCTGCAAATCGCCAAGGCAGAATGGCGGCAGATAATATATTTGGTCGAAATGAGTCTTATCAATCCACCCAAGGTACGGCAATATGTAAAGTGTTCGATCTCGCGGTTGCATCGGTTGGTAAAAATGAAAAGCAACTTAAAAAAGACTCAATTGAGTATCAAAAAGTTTATGTACATACAGCAAGCCATGCTAGCTACTATCCCGGCGCCGAAACGGTTTCGTTGAAACTTATTTATTCTCCTACCTCAGGTAAGATTTTGGGAGCTCAAGCTGTTGGTAAAGATGGCGTAGATAAACGTATTGATGTACTCGCCGTGGCACAACGTGCAGGTATGACGGTCGAACAGTTACAACATCTTGAACTGACCTATGCTCCTCCTTATGGCAGTGCAAAAGATGTGATAAACCAAGCCGCTTTTGTCGCAAATAACATAATAAATGGCGATGCTACCGCTATCCATTATGATGAGATTGATCATTTAACCGATGATCAAATTCTGGTTGATGTTCGTAACCCCAATGAGCTTGAAAGCGTTGGTTTTATTGCAGGAGCGATCAATATTCCGGTCGATCAGCTGCGCCAACGCATGAATGAGTTACCAAAAGACAAAGAGATCATTGTATATTGCCAAGTTGGGTTACGCGGTAACGTAGCCTATCGACAATTGGTCAATAACGGTTATCAAGCCAGAAATTTAATCGGTGGTTACCGAACTTACCGACACGCTATGTGTTAACAAAAAATGGCCACTTCTTCTGAAGTGGCCATTTTTATATGTCTATTTCAACACGGATTATTGATTGTAAGATTGGCAGTGTTTAATGGCTTCTTCTAACAATTGCAGCGCGGTTTTTTCACACGGCTCTAGCTCCGCAGTTTGTGCTTCGAGTGGCGTGACTCTATCGCCCCACTTGATCATACCCGCGCCCCACGTTAAGCCAGCACCGAACGCCGCCACAAGGATATTCATATTGGGTTTCACAAAGCCCTGCTCAACGGCTTCACACAAAGCAATGGGTATTGTTGCGGCAGAAGTGTTGCCATATTTCTGGATGTTGACGAAGGCTTTATCTTGAGAAATACCGGCAAAATCACACAAGGTTTGGATTATACGAATATTGGCTTGATGAGGAACGACACAATCAATTTCTTCTTTGCTTAAGTTGGAACGTTCAAGTACATTTTGAGTGGCTGCACTCATGCCTTTTACTGCACGTTTGAAGATGTCTTTACCGACAAAGTCAAAGCTCCAGTGCGCCGCATCGTCGGAAAAGCGATCCATGGCGGTACCAAACTTCGGTATTGCCAAGATATCACGCCCCGCAGGATCACAGCCTAAAGAAGCTTCTAATAGACCAACCGGTTGGTCTTGTTCACGGCGGCTAAGTACAACCGCCCCAGCACCATCACCAAACAAGACCGCAGTATCACGTTGCGTCCAATCTAGATAAAAAGATAAATGCTCCGCACCGATAACAAGCGCATGACGATAATTACCCGCTTGAAGTAAGCGAGTGGCGGTTTCTAAGCCATATAGAAAACCTGTACACGCTGCATTTAAATCGAAAGCAGCGGCAACTTGAATACCTAAATTGATTTGTACTTTAGAGGCAATATTGGGAATCAAGGTATCTGGTGAGCAAGTTGCCACAATAATACAATCGATTTCATTTGCGTTGATGCCTGCTGCTTGCATGGCATTTTTTGCAGCAACGGTCGCAAGGTCAGATGTCTCTACATGGCTAATGCGGCGACTTTCAATGCCCGTACGAGAGCGGATCCATTCGTCAGAGGTTTCTAAAAATGTACTTAAATCGTCATTAGTCAAAACCGCTGGTGGTAGACATTTACCCCACCCTGTAATTTCTGCGTAAACGTTAGCCATAAAAATACCCTATCAATTTTATTGTTTTATTTTTGTTTATTTCAAACTTGCAAACATTATACGATAATTGCTTGAAAACTTATACGTTAAGCGTTTCCTTACTAACCGTTTTATAAACAGCTAGTCACATTTTTATAAATATTAGAGAATGTTCTTAAAGAGGTACTTCATGACATCATTTATAACCGCTTGCCCACATTGCCAAGGTAAAAATAAGGTGCCTTTATCTCGTGTGTCTGATAAAGCCACTTGTGGCCGTTGCCAGTCATTTTTATTTGATGGGAAACCTGTCACAGCAACGAGTGAAAATCTGGACGCGCTGTTAGAAAGTGAACAACCGGTCGTGATTGATTTTTGGGCTCCGTGGTGTAATCCATGTGTTGGCTTTGCTCCGGTATTTGAAGATACAGCGGCGGAAATGTTGGGTCAGGCAAGATTCTTAAAAGTCGATACTGAAACACAACAAAGCATTGCAGCTATGTATCAAATTCGTAGTATTCCTACTATTATGGTGTTCAAAGGCGGAAAAAGAGTAGATTCAATTAATGGCGCCTTGCCAAAAGGACAGTTTACTCAATGGTTAAACCAAGCTTTAATAAAATAAATTACAAATAGAAAAATCAACTTAAACTGGCTTGATATCCCGAGTATTAAGCCACTTTCCATCTAAAATAAAGCCCCTCAGCTTCAATCAAATTATTTTATCGTTAAATCAAAAAAAACTCATTTTACATCTTGTGAACCAAGCCTCATATTCGCCGCGAAAACCCCTCTTAATTTCATTAATTTTTAAATACTAACCTTGCGGAGTATGCGGTGAACGACGTAGCTTTGACTTCATCAAAACCTTCATTTTTCATTCCTGTTGCAGCGCTATCTTTATATGCAGTTGCTTCAGGTTATTTGATGAGTTTGATCCCATTGATGTTGGGTCAATATGGTTTAAGCACGGATGCTGCGAGTTGGTTAGCGAGCGCTTTTTATGCAGGCTTACTATTAGGCGCGATGTTTATCGAACCAATTGTAGCCAAAGTAGGACATAAGAACGCTTTTATCTTCTTCTTGGTGCTATTTTCATTAACGATTGTGATTATGCCGATTGTACCTGCTTTTGAATCTTGGCTATTTGCGCGTTTCATTGCGGGGATTGCCGTTGCAGGTATCTTCGTGGTCGTTGAATCATGGCTACTTATTGGTGATGAAAAAAGCCGAGCTAAGCGATTAGGTCTATACATGGCGTCACTTTATGGTGGTGCAACGTTAGGTCAGCTTGGTATTAGTGTTTTTGACCTTAATAGTGAGTGGCCATTTGTGGTTATTTTGTCATTATTAATGGTAGCCACTCTGTTGCTTTGCTTTGGACGTTGTCAGCAACCTCAGACTGAAACACATTCAGCACTGAGCTTGAAGCAAGTTCTGAAAATGAAAAAAGCAGCGTTAATTGGTTGTATGGTGTCTGGTTTATTGATTGGTTCAATTTATGGGCTAATGCCTTTAGAACTGCATGATCGTCATGTTTCCACTGCGAAAATTGGCAGCTTGATGGCTCTGCTTGTGATGGGCGCAATGTTAGTTCAGCCTATCGTCTCTTGGTCAAGCCAGTTCGTGGGCAAAAAAATGTTGATGGGATTGTTTTGTCTATTAGGTGTTTTTGCTATTGGATTAACCACGTTAAGTTCAAGTTTGGTTGTTCTAGCAATTTGCTTGGTATTGCTGGGGATGGCAACATTCTCGATTTACCCGTTAGCGATTAGCTTAGGCTGTGATGGTTTAGAAGAGCGTTATATTGTCTCTGCCACTCAAGTAATGTTATTGGCTTACAGTATTGGCTCTGTTGTTGGCCCTATTGCAGCTCAGCATTGGATGAACAATCCAGAAGGGTTAATTGGCTTCCTATTTGTGATTTTATTAGCAACCTCTTTGTATATGTTTGCTATGAGCATCAAGCGAAAATCACGTATGGTCGCGGGTGAATAACCTTTCTTCCTATCAATAAAAGCGCCTCATTTCAAAAGAAGTGAGGCGCTTTTTTGTCTTTCGAACAAAATCAGATATCAGGCGTTTAAGCGATATTCAGATATTTATGTGTTTGGATAGATAAACGCCAATTACGTTTAATACAGGTTTCCATGCACAGTTCAGTGGCTCTTGGCTTCTGACTGATAGGTTGTAAGGCAATATTGGCTTTCGACTCACAATTTGCACGAATCAGTAGCGCATCAAGTTGATCAATATCTTTTTGCGTCCCTACTGGGTGTTTGATTTCATTGGCGCGTTGCAATGCAGAATCAAGCACATCAAGTTTACCTTTCATTGCTATCTTAGGTGACACTGTCACCCATGTATTATCTGAACATAATACTTCTGATGTACCACTCGTTTCTATCTGACATTGGCAACCGAGTGCTTCCAATGCTGCTGTGAGTGGCTGTAAATCATAGATACAAGGCTCACCGCCTGTGATAACGATGTGCTTCGCTGTGTAGCTTTGTTGTTGATACATGGCCACAATATCGTCAACACTCGCAGGGCTCCACGTTGGGCTATCCCCTTGTTTGATAATAATATCACCGAGTGTTATTTGATGGGCTTCCTCGGCTGTCCAAGTCTGCTTAGTATCACACCATGAGCAACCGACAGGACAAACTTGCAGGCGAATAAAAACTGAAGGTACACCAGTAAAATAGCCTTCACCTTGAATGGTTTCAAAGATTTCATTGATCTTATACACAAGGCTCGCCTTTATTCTTGACCGCGGTATATGCAGCCTGCTGTGCAGGTTTCTTTGATTTCAACTTTGCTTAGTTGAGGTAAAAGCGGTTTGACTTTTTCCCAGATCCATTTCGCTAAAACTTCACTCGTTGGGTTCTCTAAACCAGGAATATCATTCAGGTAATAATGGTCAAGTTGATCATAGATAGGAGCAAAAATCTTCTTCACATCACCAAAATCGATGATCCAGCCAGTTGTTGGATCTACTTCGCCTTGAATGTATAAACGAACAAAGAAAGAATGACCGTGCAAACGTCCACATTTATGCCCTTCTGGTACATTCGGTAAATGGTGCGCTGCTTCAAAAATGAAGTCTTTATATATCTCGCAAGTCATAGCAATTCCGCGTCTTGATTAAAATGGGATACGAATATATAGAAGTGGCTCTTGAATGAAAAGCGAATATTGATAAATTCGATGGTAAATCTGCAACTAAAAAATATGAAGCTTAAGCTAGTATTAAAGTTAGCGTTTGATATGATGCGCACCCACTTCATTGCAGAGACTGGTTATGAACCGTAAGAAAAAAATCAATTCGATTTTAAAGAAGCGCTTAAAGCAGCAGAATGCCAAAATGCATAAAACCAATAAGCCGAAGTATATTTCTAAGGCAGAACGAGCTCGCATGGAAGAAGAGGCTCAAACGCAAGCCTCTACCGATGATGTTCAACAACCAGAACAAGCCGAATTAGAGTAATAGGCTATCTTCAATCGGTTGGTATCGATCGGCGGCTTCAATAAGAGAATTCGCCGTTAAACCCGGTACACCATACACTTCAACAACTTTCCCATAGCGGCTTTGAATACGCTTTGCTAACAAATCAAAATCACCATCACCTGATGCAATGACAATCACGTCAGAAGTTTCGGCTAATTCCATCGCATCAAGCGCAATCCCAACATCCCAATCCCCTTTTGCTGACCCATCTTGCCTTTGGATAAACGGCTTAAGTTTAACCTCAAAGCCTATGCCTCTTAAAATATTATGAAATTGCTTTTGCTTATCATCACTTCTAGCAATAGCGTAAGCGTAAGCGTTGACTAAAGTGCGATCTTTCATGACCTGGGCCCAAAAGGCATTGTAATCAAAGTGGCGATGATATTTGTCTCGTGTGGTGTAATAGATGTTTTGAACATCGACTAATATGGATACCGTTTGCATAAAATTCCAAATAAAAAGTAATGGCCCAAAAATAAGATGGGCTTAGAAACTGTTTTCAGTCTTATGAGTGACTGCTAGTTTGAATCCATTGTAAATATTCGTGATAACCGGTTTCGATAGGTAGCATAACCACTTGCGGAACTTGGTAAGTATGATGGGCTAAAATCATTCTTTCGACTTCTTTATAATGACGGTGCAAAATTTTAATGATCAAAAGTGATTCTTGGTCATTATTAATTTCTCCATGCCATTGGTAATAGCTAGTTATCGGCATCACTTGGATACAGGCAGCTAGTTTTGCCTTGAGTAATGCTCCAATAATGGCTTGTTGGCACTCTTCATCATTCGTAGTGGATAAAACGATCGCATAGCCTTCTTGGTGTGTGTCCATAATTCACTCCTTCTCATTTAGTGTAGAGGCTTACTCTGGTTTTACCCATACCTGACTGAAATCAAACCAACCTAAAGCATTGCAAGTAGCATTTTGTAATGAGCCGCACTGCTCTTGACTGACGCCTAGCCAGCAGTGAAACATCGGAATTAATTGTTGGGTTTGTACTAATTGTTTGGCCAATTCTTTAGCTGGGAACGTTTGATTCGGCTGTGAACGCCAATCGGAGACCATTTGTTTCCATCTGGAAAAGTTTTCACTAGAGCTCATGAGATCAATGTCGCTATAACCTAGCAGCCAACCGATTAAGGCATCTTTGCGATTGTTTGCAAGCCCCATAGGTTTCAACCAGATATCGATTTCATCGGGGTTTTCAACGGTTAAATCATATTTAATGGTTTTTAAACTGATGCCATCTTCTTTAAGTAGCGCTTTCATTGACTGGATCACATGAGAAAATAATGGATGCATTCCGTGATAGGCAACGGTCACTTGTTGTTTTATATTTTCTTCTGTCGCTGGCGGTGTGAGATCTGGTTGCAAGATCCCACTATGATGCCAACCTGGCTTTAATCCATGAGCATGCAGTAAGCCTAACTCAATCACTTTTTGATCTGGGATCCCACGTAGCAAACTAAATGGATTCAGTTTTTGTGCTAAGTAGTTGGCCCAACCATCATTTTTTGCGATACCAGAGCGTCGATTAAGCAATAAATATGTACAACCGGGATCCAGTTCAACATCGGTAAATTGACCTTCTGCTGGCTTATTAGGATGAGTTAAACTCGGATACACCATTGATGAGTGTGCTTCATCAATCACCCAGACTTCAACACGCTCGATTAACGGGCGAAAACCAAAGTAATGATCAAAGGCTTCTAGTACTAAACGCGCCGAGTCATTTCTGGTGACTCGATATGGACCTGTACCGTTGGGGATTAAGTCAAATTTATTATGATCGACAATATCTGACTGTAATATTTTTGCCGGCGTTTCCGTCAGCAATAAAGGCAAGTAATAATCGGCATCCGTTAAATGAATATCGAGCGTGTTGTTGGAGGGCGAAATCACATTCTCAATATGCTCGAACAAGGCTAATTCTTTTAAACGATTCATGCTCTCAACCACATCACTCATGGTTAAGCGATCGCCGTTATGAAAGCGAACCCCCGAACGTAGATAAAAACGCCAATGGGTTGGCGATAGCATTTCCCAGTGATGAGCTAAGTCTGGTTGTACTTGTTCTTGTTCATCAAGTTGGGTTAAACCACTGAAGATTTGTCGAATGATATGTTGTTCAGATCGTCGAGTCGGCTTCAAAGGGTTCAGGGTGGTGAGTTGGCGGTAATAAGGCAAACGGATGACTTGCTGCCCTTCTAAATGACTAAAACCTAAGTAGCCTTGGAAGACTTGAGTTAAGCGTGCCGGATCATTATCTAAAACAGACAATGCATGTTCAATCTTACCTTCTTCTAAATACCGTTTAGCAAGATTCTCACTAACATCAATTTTATTTCGCTTAAAGATTAGGCGTGATAACTTACCTCGCCCCGCGGCAGGCATCCATTCTATCCAGCCTTCTTCCGCCAGTTTGTTTAGGACAATACGAGTATTTCGGCGAGTACAACACAATATGTCGGTGAGTTCTTCTAATTGAATGGCGCAATCTTCACCTTGAAAATGTTCAAATAATCGCTCAAATTGTGTTCTTAATCGTGGGCTACTCATAAAGGGGAAACTCTATATTTTACCAGTTAGAAAATATTTCCTACTTTATCAGCTTTAAAGCGATAAATCTTGTGGTCACCACGACTTTTAGACTTAATACGAAGGCGAAATATTCCCCTTTTGTTATAAACAACTTATTGAATAGGTAAGCAAAGAAAATCCGCGAGTTGTTGTAATTGTTGCTCAGAATCTAATTTAATCGACCACTGACATTGCATATCATACGCTGTGATGACATTGGCACCTCGTCCAATAAGTTGTAAAGCCTCAATTTGGCACTGCATACTCACATTCGCAATTTGGCTCAAACGCACCACAATCTCGTGTTGATTGGCTATGATTTTTCCTTGCGAGAATTCGATGATCATTTTCTATTTTTAACCGCCATAGTAATTCGGCTAGTGCACAGTAAGCGCTGTTCTTCATCAACAATCTCAATTTGCCACACTTGAGTTGAAACACCGATATGAATTGGCCAAGTTTTTCCAGTGACAACCCCGCTACGTTTAGCTCGAATATGGTTGGCATTAATGTCTAAACCAACACAATAGGAATTCTCATCCACACACATATTCGCAGCCAATGAACCTAATGTTTCCGCTAATACGACAGATGCGCCACCGTGTAATAAGCCCATTGGTTGGTGAGTAATGCTTGAAACCGGCATGGTGGCTGAAATGCTATTATCCGTGATCTCCACATACTCTATGTTTAGATGCTCCATTAATGTATTGCGTGAAGTTGCATTTAAACGCTCTAAAGTCACGTCTTTTTTCCAAATCATGTTGATCCCTACTGTTGTTAATGAAGTTATTGGTAGCAGCCATTAACAATATTCTTATCAATAACTAAGTGCAAGATTTCACTTCTCAATATACCGAGGATTCTTTATCTTGATTACAGTTTTAACGTTCATAACGTAAATTGCAGCTTCAGATAATGTGTTTTAAAGTTAACTTACTATTACCAATTAGGGATCAAGGAATGGTTATGATGAGAATGTCGCCGAAATTAAAGACTTTCACTTTAGGTGGATTGTTCGTGCTGGGATTATCGGCTTGTACTTCCTCCCCAACAGGAAGAAGCCAAGTGATCTTATTTTCAGACAGTGAAATGTCACAACTAGGCGCTCAATCTTTTGAACAAATGAAACAAAATGAGAAAGTCAGCAATGATGCTAAGGTGAATGCCTATGTGACTTGTGTGGCAAACGCAATCACAAACCAAGTGCCAAAACAATCAAGCTTCGACCAATGGGAAGTGGTGGTATTTAATTCCGACCAAGTCAATGCATTTGCACTACCTGGCGGTAAAATTGGTGTGTATACCGGATTATTGAAAGTGGCGACCAATCAAGATCAACTCGCAACCGTTTTAGGCCATGAAGTGGCTCACGTATTAGCCAATCATGGTAATGAAAGAATGTCACGCAGCCAAATAACCAACACGGGTCTGCAAGTCAGCGATTTTGCGTTAGCGGGGACGGAATATAAAGAAATGGCGATGAGCGCGTTAGGCTTAGGTGTCGAATACGGCATTAATTTGCCTTATGGACGAACTCAAGAAACCGAAGCGGATATTATGGGGATCGATTTAATGGCTAAAGCGGGCTTTAATCCCCAACAAAGCGTTCAATTATGGAAAAATATGGCGAAGGCATCAGGTGGCAATCAACCGCCAGAATTATTGTCCACTCACCCATCACACAGCACTCGCATACAAGACTTAACCAAGGAAATAAAACATTTACCACAATATACAACTCCAACCCCTAATTGCCAGGCATAGGTTGATATCAATGCAATGACAAAATACGTCATTACATCGGTCTCTTTGATTATTTAGAACTCCGCCAAAAATAATACTCATGGCGACAGCAGAGCATAAATTTATTGCTATAGTGAATAAACAATAACTCCCAATAATGGGAGAACGGGTGTCACTTCGCTTGCAGCATCCCCCTAAGGGTAAGTCAATTGGCTTACCCTTTTTTCAACCTTGTCAAAATCAAGAGCGACCTATCCGATATTTGAGTTTATATAAAACAATTTGATTTGTTTTAGCTCAATGCTTTTTTCTGGTTTTAATCTAAAATCAGGCGTAAAGTACCCACAGTTTTTGTACGAGGATAAACATATGACAACAGAAGTAGAGTTAGAAGTAAGCGCAGAAAATGAAGTATGCGAAGCTTGTGGCTGTAGTGCTGAAATGGGATTTTTCATTAAAGAAGGTGACGATGTTGCTGAAGTGACCATTTTAGCTCAAGGTAAAGAGCTGTTAATCGCTCAACTTCAACCTTATCTTCAACTTGCTGAGCGTGTAAATCCAAACTACGAAAGTGAAATTGAAGATGTTGCGGAAGATGCAAATCAACTCACTGCTCGTATTAAATTTGAATGTAGTGCTGAAAAGTTAATTTTTGAACTTCAAAGCCGTTCTTTGAATCGTTAATAGACTTACACTTATATTATTTGGCCAACTTTAAAAGTAGTTTGTAATAAAAAAGCAACTGATTAACTCAGTTGCTTTTTTTATGTTCTCATTATTGATGTCGAGTTCCCGACTACTCTATTTCGGCTTTCTTCGCGACGGGGTTTGCATACATTGCCACGAGTTTTTTCTGAGCGCCTGGGGATAATGCTTTCAATTTTTTCGCAAAATGAGTTTCAACTTCTTCAGTGATCGCATCGCTTTGCTTGCCTGCCGCCAACAAGTTTACAGGGTATAAACGGTATAACGAATGAATTTGGCGATCTAGTTCTATCGCCAATTCATCAGGAGTTTCAAAATCACCTGTGATCACATCACCAAAGCTGACATGGACTCGCCCTTTTTCACCAATAATGCCTTTTACAATACTGGCAATATCTTCAAACTCTGTCTTTTCATATTTGCCATTAACTTCTATTTCATAGAGTTCTTTGGCTTTATCAAGATCACACGGATCATTTTCGTATGAAATCGAAACTGGCACTATTTTCAGTGATTTAATGTAGTCAGGAAATGGAATCTTTTGACGACGCCCTTCTACATGAAACATTTTTAAAATAGCTGGCTCTGTCATGTCATTGCCGTCTTTTGCTCGGCCTTCACGCTGAGCAATCCAAATAGAGTTTTTGGTGTCTAATGAATGTTTAATATAAGACGATAGCAAGCCTAACGCTTTCATCATTTCACGTGGTGCTTTAATTGAGCGTTTTACGATAAAGCTTTTATTTAACTTCATCATCTCAGTTGCACAAGGCATTTTTAATAAGTTATCACCAATCGCGATACGGACCGTTTGGTGCCCATTATTATAAAGGCCCCAGTTGACTAACGCTGGATCCATTGCGATGTCACGGTGGTTAGAAACAAACAGGTAGGCTTGTTCAGGGTCGAGCTTTTCTAATCCAGAATAAGTTACGCCATTCGTTGTTTTATTCAGTGTTGATCCCATGTAGAGCTCAACTTCACGTTGGATATCATCAACGGTTTTTAGCTTCGACCATTTGATTTTTAGATATACTTTTATCGCAGGAGAGACCAGCTTTTTGAACCAAGCAGGTTTATGAGAAAAACGATATTTGATGATGGCATTAATGAAGCTGTCATCATTAATTAAACGCTCAAGAGCGGCTGGGATTTCATCATCATTATAAGGACGAATTTCTTTGTATGGATCGTTATCAATGCTCATTAATTTACTGCAGTTATGAATAAACACGTAATTTTACGATGATATGAACCAAATAGACAGGAACAATCTCAACGCAAAGCCAATTGGATGCGTAAAGTACATGAATTCATTAAATTAGTGAATAGACGAATGTTCAACTTTAACAAAACACTGTGATTCATTGAGCTAAAACAATAATTGTGATGATGTTATTGATATTAAAATGATTGGAATAGCGAGTAGAAAGCGTTATCGTAGCGCTGAATTTTCATCGCTAAAATATGACTCATGAACTATTTAATTGCTCACCATACCTATCAATATCCTTTTCTACATACCACTGCACGTAAAAAAACGATAAAGCACAAATTGATTTCGGTTTTAAGCGGTTTTGCTACTGTACGTCTAGGAAAGCAGGAATATGTAATCAATGCTGGTGATGCTTTTTGGCTGCCTTTGGATTGCCTAACGGCCCTAACTTACTTCCCTAATTGTACATTTATAGAAGTCGAAGTTTCGGTACGTTCAAGCAAAAATTATCCGCATCATGCTGGTTTAGTTCAGCCATCTTCACTGCTCAATGCATTGTTGGAGAAACTGAGTGATTCACCATTTACTCCTAATAATCATGAACAGAAAAAGTGGTTAGACGTGGTCGATTTTGAACTTGAGAAGCTTTCACCGCTGTTAGACGAATCAGTAATGACTTTAGACCAAGCGGATAAGTGTTCAAATATAGATAAAACGTCACTGCAAATGGCGTTGAAAGTAAGACAAGCGTTTAAGTTACGTTCCTCTGGTATCAAAGCGGAACGTATTATCGATGAAATTTTTTCTGCCAATGCTCAGCAAGCAGAGCAATTGTGCCTTGCGATTGCCAATCAAACACTGAATCGTTAGCGCTCTTTTTGTGCTCAGCAATAAAGTCGGTTTTGTTTAATATAGGTCGCGACAGAGGGAGTTGTCAGATCATCAATAGCTTGATGGCTGGCAAGACGCTGTCTTATTTGGGTGCTACGAATCGGTAATGTTTCTGGGCAAGCTAATACCGACCATTTTGTGGTTATTTCATCCGCTTTGTAGAACTTTGAAAAATTTAAAAAATTATCTGGGCCAAGTATAAATGTAAGTTGGCTGTGTGGATAGACTTCTTGTAGCGCTGTCATGACGGCAAAGGTCGTCACGGACTGAGCTTGATGTTTATCACTTGGCTGTAAAATTGATTCTTCAATATTACTCATCTGCACGTTATCCAATCCTATATCAGCAATAAAAGCTTCAACCATCTTGCAACGATGGGTATAGGCAATCATGTCTTTTCCCCATGCGTGAGCAATACTCGGCACGAGTAACACCAAATCAAAATGTTGAAGTCTTTCTAGAACACTTTTATGCCCAAAACTGGGTGGATTAAACGCGCTGCCAAAAATTGCAATGTTCACTTAAATGACATTCCTAGAGTGATAAGAAACTAAAGCAAGATTAACATTGATGATGAGTCAGATAAACGAGATGTTTGTTTTTAATAAAAATACAAATATCAATTGCTGTTTAGACTCGCATCAAAAGGTAATTTAGTTATATGATTAGAATCACAGAATTAAACGATACCTAACTAACGTCAAGAGGAAGCAGCCAAAGAAGTGCAAAACTTTATCCGGGTTTATATTGAACAGAAATAGAATCACACGACCATTATCTGTCTTACCTAAAGTTTGTTTTATTCTTGATGAAATCTGCACCTTGACGTTACTTCGGTAGACCACATTTTTTGCTGCACAATAAGGAATTCTCATGGAGCAACTCATTCGCCAAGAAATGCACGTATTACCCTCTATCGATGCTCAATTTGAAATTACTCGTCGAGTTTCATTTATTAAAAACAAATTACAACAAGCTGGTTGTAAGTCTCTAATTCTTGGTATTAGCGGCGGTGTTGACTCAACCACCTGTGGTCGTCTAGCACAGTTAGCGGTAGATGAACTTAACAACGAAACTCAGTCTAACGATTACCAATTTATTGCTGTTCGCTTGCCTTATGGGGAGCAACAAGATGAAGATGAAGCACAAATTGCATTGTCTTTTATTCAACCAACCCACTCTATTTCAGTCAACATTAAAGCGGGTGTTGATGGCCTAAATGCGGCTAGCCATGAAGCATTAAATGGAACCGGTTTATTACCTACAGATCTCGCTAAATTAGACTTTGTTAAAGGTAATGTTAAAGCTCGTGCGCGCATGGTTGCTCAATACCAGGTGGCAGGTTACGTTGGAGGGTTGGTTCTAGGTACGGATCACTCTGCAGAGAATATTACGGGTTTCTATACTAAGTTTGGTGATGGTGCTTGTGATCTTGCCCCTCTCTTTGGGTTAAATAAACGCCAACTACGCCAAGTTGCCGCAGAGTTAGGTGCGCCAGATATTTTAGTTAAAAAAGTACCAACCGCTGATCTGGAAGAACTTGCTCCACAAAAAGCCGATGAAGAAGCATTGAACTTAACTTATGACCAAATTGATGACTTCTTAGAAGGCAAACCTGTACCTCAAGAAGTGACTGACCGCTTGGTGGGCATTTATAAAGCAACGCAACATAAGCGTCAGCCGATCCCAACCATTTACGACTGATAAGTAACGGGGTTCACCACTTTATATAAAAAAGGCTCACCATGCAGTGAGCCTTTCTAATTTATCGAAGATGATTAACGCTTATTACTTATTGTTTAATGCCTTCAACGTAAAGGTCTAGATCAACGTAGCTTGCCCCTGCCATTTCTTGAATTCCAAAGTCTTTTACTTCTAGACGAGTAGTACCTTTAAAGCCTGCACGCTCACCGCCCCATGGGTCTTTACCTGCGCCAATAAATTCTGCATTGATACTTACCGGCACCGTTTTACCGTGTAGTTCTAAATTACCATCGACCACTAATTTTCCATCACCTTTATCGGTGACTTTGGTGCTAGTAAATGTCGCTTTTGGATATTTACTCACATCCAAAAAGTCATCACTGCGAATGTGTTTATCACGATCAGCCTGATTTGAATCAATACTTCCCGTATTCACTACTACATTGACTTTTGAAGCTTCTACGTTCGCTGGATCATAAGAAAAAGTACCTTCAAAATCGTTAAAACGACCTTGTGTAAAACTGTATCCTAAATGGCTGACTCGAAAGTTAACCGAAGCATGAGCCCCTTTAGTATCAATTTTATAATCAGCAGCCATTACGCCCATTGGCAATACCATTGTGGCACAAAGGCCTGCGGTTGTTAGCCACTTTTTCATTTCCATTTTGATCATTTTATCGCTCCTGTCATTTTTCTTAACGTATTGTCTTTATTAACAAAGTGATGTTTAAGTGCGGCTATCGCATGTAAAGAAGCTAAGCCAATTAAGGTGCAAGCAAAGTAATAATGCAACCAACCGGCAATGTCCGATTGATCTTCAAATAAAGCGCCCAGAGATGGCACAGTGTACCAATCAAAAATATCGATCCCTCTGCCGTCTGACGTTGAGATTAAATACCCTGAAATGAATATGCCAAATAACAGCGCGTACATAAGAAAATGTGCGATATTCGCTGCGAACTTTTCAAAACCAGTACCTTCAATTTCAGGGGATCGGGTTAATAAACGCCAAGTCACACGAAATATCGTATAAAGAGCCAATAGCAACCCAACCGATTTATGCCAATGAGGCGCATCTTGATACCAAGCGCTGTAATAACTGAGATCTACCATCCATAAACCAACAGCAAATAAACCAATAATGATAACAGCAGAAAGCCAATGGTTAACTTTGGCTATGACGTTATAGCCTTGTACAACTCGATTCATGCAAACAAATTCCATATAAATGAAAGTGACCTTGTCTATGATTAACAGTATTACCAAATGTTCCCAAAACATAAGCATGGGGATTGGACAAGTTGTTCAAATTTCTTGATGAAGAGAACCACTATTGTGACAACCATTGATAGTAGAAGGAATAACAAACATATAATCGCAGTTACTTTTATGTAACAAAAGTTGTGTTAATGAATGTCAGTTAAATTTTCAATCAGTTATGAAATTATTTTTTAAATAACTAGGTCATATAAAAACTAGTGGACATATTGTCTTTACCGTATTTAAAGAAAGGATTGTTTTATGTTGATTAAATCGCGCCCCTCTTGGTTTTTAAGTGATAACGATGCCACACCAGAATCTATCTATAAACAACGCCGTGATATTGTAAAGAAATTAGGTATAGCGGCGGCGGTTGTCCCTTTTGCCTCTCAAGCTCAGGCTGGTTTATTCGATGTTTTCAGCTCGCCTAAAGAGAATAATACCAACCTAGCCGACCCAAGAATTGCGTTAGAAGGAATACCATCGAAGTATTCCACCGACGGGTTAAACCTAACGCCAGAAAACAAAGTGCTGACTTATAATAACTTTTATGAATTTGGTACCGGTAAAGGTCAACCTGCTGAGCAATCGAAAGGATTTAAAACGACCCCATGGACAATTGAAATCACTGGCGAAGTCGCCAAACCTGTTAAGCTTGATATGGCTGATGTGATGAAAAGCATGGAAATTGAAGAGCGTATTTATCGGCATCGTTGCGTAGAAGCTTGGTCGATGAATGTACCTTGGCTTGGTTTTCCCTTGGCTTCTCTATTAAAGCTAGTGCAGCCAACCAGCAGAGCGAAGTATGTCGCCTTCGAAACACTTTATGACCCCGAACAAATGCCAGGACAACGCGGTTTTTCAAGTATTGATTATCCTTATATAGAAGGTTTAACGATTGAAGAAGCGATGAACCCTCTCACCTTAATGACGGTTGGGTTATATGGCAAAACACTTGCTCCGCAAAATGGAGCGCCTTTACGCTTAATTGTGCCGTGGAAGTACGGTTTTAAAGGTATTAAATCGATCGTCAAAATTCACATGCTTGAAAAACAGCCACCGACAACATGGAACAAACTTGCTCCCGATGAGTATGGATTTTATGCCAATGTTAACCCTAATGTTGACCATCCTAGATGGAGCCAAGCGAGTGAACGTTTTATTGGTGAAGGCAGTTTGTTTAGCTCGACTCGTCAAGACACGTTGATGTTTAATGGCTATGGTGAACAAGTCGCTTCTTTGTATAAAAATTTAGACTTAAAGCGGAATTATTAATGTCTTTAAAACCTAAACATATACTTGGCCTAAAGGTGGTCATTCATATTGGCCAACTTTTTTCGTTTACTTGGCTAGTGTTCGCGGTGATAAATGGACACCTCGGTGCGGACCCAGTTCAACCTATTATCCATTTTACAGGCAAAGCAGCATTGAATACCTTGTTGATTACGCTGCTGGTTTCTCCTGTGGCTAAAAGATTCAAGCAAGGCCAATTAATCCGGACACGGCGCTTATTAGGCCTGTACAGCTTTGCCTGGGCGGTTATTCATTTAACTGCATTTGCTTGGTTAGATCTCGCGTTGGAGTGGCAATTGATCGGCAGCGAAATAGTCAAACGCCCATATTTAGTATTAGGGGCAATAGTTTGGGTGATTTTGCTTTTGTTAGCGATAACGTCCACACAAGCGATTCAACGAAGAATGGGGAAAAAATGGCAACAGCTTCATAATTGGGTCTATATAGCGGCCATTTTAGCGCCGATTCATTATTACTGGTCAGTAAAGTCGGAAATTTTAGAGCCAGGTATTTATATTGGATGCGCTCTGATATTACTTTGGATAAGAAAAGATAAAATTCAGCGCTGGATTAACATGAGCACGGCCAATAAATCATCGCCACCTAACACTCGTTCAAAGCATAAAACGTCATAAAACCTTAATTCTAATTTGGCACCCTGTTTATTACTTTTGCTAAACGATGATTTTTATTTGAAGACACTAAAACGGTATCAATACGAACGCTATGCGGTGTTATGCCGCTTAGCCTATCCACGTGTTTTTAAGCAGACTCGTTACGGTTTTGATCCAAACGGACAAAGAATTATCAACAATTCTAGAGGGAAAACCTTAATCCGGGTGTTATGGAGTAAAGATAAAGAAGAAGTGATTGTGGTAATTAAAGGATCACATAGCGTAAAAGATTGGTTGTTAAATTTTGCAATGTGGCATAAATCCTGCCAAGCCACTTTAGGCTTACCTTACTCTATTCATGCTGGTTTCTATTCTCTTTTACATCAAGAAAGCCTGCCTTCTCACCGTGATGATAGATTGGGCGATTCGGTATATATTCGTCTAGAAACGGTATTAACACCTTTGATTAACCAAGGTAAGCGAATTAGCTTAACAGGTCACTCTTCAGGGGGCGCAATTGGATTAGTCTTTGCTGATTACTTGGAGCGTAAATACCCAAATATCATTAAGCGAGTGGTCACATTTGGCCAACCGGCTATTGGTGGTTGGAAATTTCGGCGACATTATCAACTTTCAAGAAGAACATTTAGGATATGTTGCGATATCGATATTGTGACCTTTCTTCCCCCTATTCCACTAATGTATTGGCATGTAGGAAAAATGCTGTGGTTATATAATGAGCGAGTTTATGAAAATACCCCAACTATATTACGTTTGGGTCGTTCTTTATTGAGCTGGTTAATTAGGCCTTTTTCGTATCATTTAATGAGTAAATATATACGAAATAAAGATTTCTTCGATGACCATTAACATATAAGAAACATCTCACTTGGACATGCTTATTCCCGAATTCAACTCCGAACTGCGACATTTGTAATTTCAAGCAGCCAACATCATTTTGCTAAAAATGACGGCTGGTTGCTTGAACCCTAAACACTTCTTTGGACGATAATTTATCCGAAGTTGGGCTCGCTCAACTTCATCATCACTCACCGACCGTAAATCTGTTCCTTTCTTGATATATTGTCTCAACAGGCCATTAGCATTTTCATTAGCACCGCGCTCCCAAGAACTATAAGGGTGAGCAAAATACACATCGGTTTCTAAGGCTTGTGCTACTTCCATATGACCCGCAAATTCTCTGCCATTATCGGCCGTTATAGTATGAACAAATCGTTTGTATGGCCGTAATAAGTCTATCGTCGCTCTGGTCACATCTTCTGCTGATTTTGAAGGCACTTTTTTTACTAAATAAAACCGTGTGGCTCGCTCTAAGATTGTGACAATAGCGCCCGTACCATGTTTACCAAGAACTGTATCAATTTCCCAATCACCAAAACGTGTACGATTATCGACATCTTTGGGTCTTTCATCTATTGAAATGGCATTTTTATTGCGGGAGCTTTATCTTTCTTGCCTCTTCTATAGCGTTTATGACCTTGGCGTAAATGACGAAACAGTTTACCGCCTTGCCGTTTATTGCAGGCAATAAAACGGTAAATCCATTCATGACTGACTTTTTCTCCAATACGAGTAAGAACGTGAGATATTTGCTCTGGACTCCAGTCTTGCGTTATTAAAAACTCAATAAATTCCACACGTTGTTGCGGTACTCGATACTTAGATGCGTTTAATCGCTTTGCCCTAGATAGTTGCTGGGCTGTATCTGGTGAATATTGTTCTTTTGTACCGCATCGTCTCAACTCTCTATAGAGAGTTGAGCGGTGACATTTTACGGTTTTGGCAATTTCAGAAATTGAAATTCCCTGTTCTAAAAGGGCAGAAATCTGGTATCGTCTTCCCTCGGTCAACTGCTGATAATTCATGGTAGTCCGCTTGTTTCTTTGGCGAGAAGAGCGTACCACTTTCAGCAGTTGGCTTCCTCTTCTACACCATTCCATGAATGTCGCAGTTATTATCTGAAATCAGGTTTAACGTAAAAAAAAGCCGTTTAAACTTCTAAATACATAGCTGAGTAATCTAGGATTTGTTATCTTAAGCCTAACCTCTAGTAGTCGTTTGAGCATCTAAATCAATGTCAAATAATTTCGACATGTCATTCTTTAAAGATGAGTGTGGCAACCATTTTGCAAAATATAAAAATTTCATATTAAGCAGTGTCTTTCAACCGATCTTTAATCAAGACAATGAGGTTGTCGGTGTAGAAGCATTATTGCGGATGAAGGATAATTCAGGCGAACATATCTGCCCTGGGTATTATTTTTCCGATGATAATCCCCAAAATGATGATAAAAATGCCATTGATTTGATTAGCCGTATTCTGCATATCAATAATTTTGTTGATTCTAAACACAAGCAAATTAAGCTATTTCTAAACTTTTTACCTAATAGCTTTAGGGTACTTGAGCAATCTTGTATTCACGAAGTTCGTTTCTTAAAAGAGCTAAAAAAACTTAAAGTTTGTTCAGATCAAATTGTACTTGAGCTATTAGAGTTCCATTGTGAAAATATTGAGCAATTACAAGCCTCGGTAAAAAAAATGAGTGGTCATGGATTTGACATTGCTATCGATGATTTTGGTTCTGAATACTCAAACAGTGAGCGTGTAGAACTTATCAATCCAAGCATTGTGAAAATTGATCGTATGTTGCTTGATCTGTACATGAAGGGTGATAAAGAAAAGTTACTTGAAGCAATGTCTATTGCTAAAACCTATAACGCTCAAACCGTTATCGAAGGCATCGAGAACAAGCAGCAACTTGATACGATGAGAGCGTTGAATATCGATATGTATCAAGGCTACTTGATCCGCACCAGCAGTTTTGGACACCGAGTTAAGTGAGTACAATCACTAACGAGGTGAACCATGACAAGCAAGAAAAAACGTATTATCCATTCCCCTGAATTTAAAGCAGAAGCCCTGAAGCTAGCAGAGAAAGTGGGAGTAGCTGCGGCAGCGAGACAACTGTCGTTACACGAATCCCAGATCTATGGTTGGCGTAAGTCAGCTAAGAGCGACACCAGCACCAGTCAGCGGGAAAAAGATCTAGCCGCTGAAGTTGCCAAACTCAAACGACAATTGGCTGAGCAAGCTGAAGAGCTAGATATAGTAAAAAAGGCCGCCACCTACTTCGCGAAAAACCTAAAGTAGATTGCTACGAATTTATGCTCGAACACCTGCTGTGCTTCAGAGTTGCCCGCATGGCTAAGGTGTTCGGTGTTTCACGAAGTGGGTTTTATTACTGGATTAAGCATCGCCACAAGGCCATCCAGCGCGAGGTAACTCGCCAAGAGCTTGATACGAAGGTCAAAGAGGCTTTTGATAATAGCAAAGGTCGTGATGGCTCAAGGCGCATCCAGAAAGAGCTGGCTGAGACCGGTGATAGCCGTAATGTTAAAACCATTGCCGCCAGTATGAAGCGGCAGGATTTAACGCCGAAAGCGGCACGTAAGTTTAAGTGTACGACGGACAGCAAACATAAAATGCCAGTTGCTCCGAACCTGCTGGCTCAGGATTTTAAGGCAGAGGCTCCGAATCAAAAGTGGGCGGGAGACATCACCTATGTTGCGACAAGCGAAGGCTGGCTGTATTTGGCGGTAATCATTGACCTTTATTCCAGGCAAGTAGTCGGTTGGTCTATGGATACCAGAATGACGGCAACTCTGGTTTGCGATGCGTTATCAATGGCCTTGTTCCGTCGAGGGTTCCCTGAGCAGGTTATCGTTCATAGTGACCGAGGTAGTCAGTACTGCTCAAAAGATTATCGAGACATCATAACTGCTTATAATCTAAAGCAAAGTATGAGTAGGAAAGGAAACTGCTGGGATAATGCTTGTGTTGAGAGCTTCTTCCATTCATTGAAAGTTGAAGCGATCCAGTATGAGCCGATCATGACGCGAGACGAGATGCGCCAAACGATCTTTGAATACATAGAGGTTGATTATAATCGGACAAGAAGGCACAGTGCTCTTGGGTATCTAAGCCCAGTTAACTTTGAAAATCAAAATGTCGCTTAATGAAGTGTCCAGTCTGGCTGGAGCAGATCAACTTTCTAGGCATGCCTGCTCCAATGATTCCGGCTGCTTAGTTAAACATTAAACGGTTATTCATATTATTGCTAAGCATCAAAATAAAAAAAGAGTTCACTTTAAGTCGTGAACTCTTTTTTTATGGATTCTTTAAATTTCTTTATAAATCAGCCATTAAAGCCTATTCTTCCTACTGGGAAGTGTAATCTAAGTGCGGTATAACACCTTAACGATATGCCAGCCAAACTTAGTTTTAACTAAATGTGGCGTGATTAACTCACCACTAAAACATACTTTATCAAATGCTGGAACCATAGCACCTTTAGGAAACTCACCTAAGTCGCCGCCTTTTTTACCTGAAGGACACGTTGAGTATTTCTTGGCTAATGCTTGAAATTTGGCGCCTTTTTTGAGCTGTTGTAAAATATCTTGGGCTTGAGATTCATGTTTAACTAAGATATGTAGCGCTGCGGCGGTACGTGCCATATTGTCCTCTCTTTACAAAAAAATAGCGCTAATATTATAGCGCTATATTTAAAATTTATTCGTTCAAAATGAATGTATTTGGGTTAGAAGTATAGGCGAATAACCGATACCACTACGCAACCAGGTCGGCGTACACCGTCAATTTCAACTTTCACTTCACGTTCAATTTCAAGGCCACGCTTAATCGGCGTAACCTTTAAAAGCTTACTACGAGCACGAATGTTATTGCCTGCTTTTACTGGATATGGAAAACGAACTTCGTTAAGACCAACATTCACGGTCATTTTAGCTGTCGGGAATGGTGGATTATCTTCATCAACGCTGTCAGTTAAACGAGAGAGTAATGATAATGTTAAGAAGCCGTGCGCAATAGTGGTTTTAAAAGGTGACTCTGTTGCGGCACGATCCGCATCAGTGTGTATCCATTGCATATCTTCTGTTACTTGGCCAAATGCGTTTATACGGTCTTGGTCAACAGTTAACCAATCACCAACATGGATTTCTTGGCCAATTTTTTCACTTAGTTCTTGATATAATGCGTCTGCTTCCGGTGATAATTCAATGTTAGGTACTGGTGACAATACCACTTCTTCATTGACAGCCGGGGTTTGATGATCTTTAAGCCAAGGAAATATTTGTTGAGAATTTGCACGATTAATAAAATCAGCCCAGTATTCTCTCAATACTGGCGACATCAAATCTTTCAATTCAAATTGATGTTTCGCTAAAGAATCTGTTTTGTGCTTGATAATATCAACGACTTTCATGATCAGCCTTTGCCCTATAAGATGTTAGAAGAACTCTTACCAGTTGTTCACTAAACGATAATTTTGAACCAGTTCACATATCTGTGCAAATACTTTCGAGCGTACAGCTGTATGGCTTTTACATTGGAATCATTAAAAATCAATAGCTTATCTTTATTTTGTTATATTGCAATTTATTATTAACTTGACACTATTCTGACTTTAAAATGGCTTTTCGCTCAAATATTGAAAGCTGAATGATTGAATATTAATGACCCTATTCATATATTGGCTACTTTTTAATATTTTTCAAAGTTATTGGTTAAAAAAAAAGCCTTGTTTGTCACAAACAAGGCTTAGTTATATCTCTTAATTTATGGATGTTTTTATTTCAATTGATATACCGATACGGTACCACTCACTTCATTTGCAACCAATAATAGTGCGTTATTCGTTGGGCTTTCTTCTGCACTTACGAATCGCATACCTTCAGGAGCTAAATCTCCAGCTTGAATATATTCGCCTTTTAACGTAACTGGATCAGTAGAATCATCAATTTCAAATTTAGTGGATAGATCACGGTTGAGTTGATAATCAATAAACTTAGATTGTTTTGGTTGGCTAATATCATAAACCATGATGCCTCCCATGCGTTCTAAGCCGATAAAGGCGTATGTTTTACCATTTACATCTCCCAACGCAAGTGCCTCAGGCTCTGAGCCTTTATCATCTGAGCGATTATCTTTATTATTTTCCGCTTCATCGGTATTAAATCCTTCTGGGTAACGTTCAGCAAGTACTTTGGCAAATTCATTACCACTATCAAAAACTTGTTGTCCATGTTCATCCCAAATAGAAAATGAGCGAGCGCCAAATGTGACAATTTTTTCATATTGACCATCACCGTCCTCATCCCCCATTGTTGTGGTGACTTTTAACCGACCCAGTTCTTTTTTGCTCATATGCTCTTTCGCTGGGTTATTCGCTGATAGAAGCAATTTACCTGCTCTTGTCTCTTCACTATAAGCTAGACAGCCATCATCTTTATCAAACTCTTTGCCTCCCGCATTTAAGCAAGCCTGCTTATCATTCGCTTGAAACCACCAATCGCGAGAGTCACCTTCATTTGCCGTGACAGTGTAATGTTTACCATTGATCGTATAGCTATGAATCGTATCAGGTTGATATAAACCATAAACCCCCTGCCATTCATGAATATTGACACCTTTATCTTTATCGCTAGCATCAATTCCATTTCCAACTTGACCAAAATCTTTCAGGCCAAGTGGATAAATCCCATCAATATTGTGATTTTTTAAATCTACTTTGGCTAAAGCATTATTTTCTTGCAATGAAACCCATGCATAACGGTTATCATCCGTTACGGTAACGTACTCGGGTTCAATATCTTGAGATAGTGAATGCCCTTCAGGACTAGCATATTTAAAACCTTGTTTAATGAGTTGCTCTTTTTGGCTTTCAAATTTATCAAACATAAGCAGCACTGCTACATCGTCAGGTACATTGCTCGTTAGATTAATAATGCCAATGCTACCAACGGGATCATACTGATAATCTGCGGTTGGCTCCCTTCATTAGCAACAATCACTTTTGTGCCATCGGGGGTGAATGTCACCATATCTGGCAAAGCACCAACTTGTACTGCTTTGACGAATTTAGTTTGATCTTGTTTGATGCTATAAAACAGTACCACGCCGTTTTCTTGTTTTACCTTATTGCCAACGGCAATGGCTAACCAATCATCGTGAATAGTCAATGAATTGGCGATACCCAGTTGTATGCTTTGGTGATCTGTTGTCACCACTTCTTTTGGTAGTGTAAGTTGAACCGCAGTTAAAGTATTTGCAGTATAAGGATGTGCAATTGCTGTTGTTGATAAGTGAGCAAGCTTGATAATATCGATACGGTTTTTAGCGCCATTAACAACATAAGCGGATTGAGTATTTTGGTGATAATCGACGATTTCAGCCCCTGCTTCACCATAAATTCCCGTTTGATAGCGTCCCACAAGATCCATAGTGAGAGCATAGGTAGGGAAAGCTGCTGATATGTTGAGTGCAAATACGGATAGTGCTGGTACTAACTTAAGTTTCATTTTGTCTCCATCGTCCATGAATATAAAACGGCATAGTCTCGATTGTTCTTGAAGTTAAAATGACAGATATATTGCGATTGTATTACGTTTCACAAAACTTAGAGGTGGAGTATTAGAAAATGAAGATATTGAGGAAACAAAAAAGGCTTACCGAAAATGGTAAGCCTTTAATATAGATGGTGCCCCGGGCCGGACTTGAACCGGCACAGCGCGAACGCCGAGGGATTTTAAATCCCTTGTGTCTACCAATTCCACCACCAGGGCACGCAATTCTTTGCGATGCACCTAACCTATTGAAAGTTAGACACCATCTTAAACACAGCATTTGCTATATTTTTTATTTGGTTTAATTAATCAGTGAACAATCAACTGCTTAATCAATGAATGCTACTTTACTTGACTGAGCGATTGAGTCAACTAGAAATTCATCACTTTTAGTTTAATTGCTCAAAAATCAGACCAAATGCAATAAAACCATAGTTAATCCCTTCGCTATCCTTACTTTTTCTTCACAAATCGTTGTCCTAAGTTCGGTGTATAAGACCATACGTGGTCAAAAATGTGCATCAATTCTGGATTTCCATACTTTGATAAACTAATGGCATGGAAACGGTTATTTTTCTGCTTTAAGGCATCGACTTGCTTAATCATTTCTTTTGACTGTTTTGGTGCAATGAAATCTGACAAAATAACAAGGTCTGCATGTTGATAGCGCTCTCCCTGCATTTGCTTCATTGCTGCAGTAATTGCTGGTTCTAGATCCGTACCACCATGAAAAGTATAAGAAAGAAAGTCACTCGCCTCCCTTAACCCATCTTGTTTTGTTAACTGATAGGTAACATAATCTGTTGAGAATAGAACCACATAACAGTCTCTATTTTCAGCCAAGGCTATTTGCATTAGAGCAAAAGCTATCGCCTTAACGCACTGTTCAGGAAACCCTCGCATAGAGCCTGAAGCATCCACACAGATAATAAATGGACCGGTGTCATTTTCCGCTTTAGCTGGAACCGGTTCCATTGCGGTGACTTTTTTCGAGGAATGTGCCTTACCTTCCATTTGATAATTCATTAACCGCTTATCAATTAAGTGCTTATAAAATACAACTTCTAACTCTGGATATGTAAGAAATAGCAGCTCATTAGGTAGTAGTTTATTCAAATCATCACTTTCATGAATACCGACAATATCATCCGTCGCTTGTAGAGAAACTTCTTCGTCAAATTGAATGCCCTGGCTATAACTCGGTGGCTCATTTGGATCCAGTTGGTTTGCCATTCGGCCAAGTTGCTCTGCAATCTCTTTTAGCTTCGGGTGTTTATTTAAAAAATCGGCTTGTGATTTCATGACGGACCAATCGCTTTTTGACAAACTCACATTGGTCATATCCCACATTCGTCCAGCAATCGCACCTGGATCTTCATCAGGGGCAAGTTGATCCATTTGTTTAATGTTTTCTAGGCGTTTACGTAATTGTTCCAATTCCCTTTTCTTTTCCGCTTCAAGCTGAGATTCTTGAATTTTTTTTACATGACTCGTTATGCTTTTATACCATTGTTGACAAAAATAATGCGGCAACATTGGATTTAGCTTTGCGTTTGTTGCGGTTACAATCTTTTGTGCTTCTGGATAAAACTCTGAACAAGTTTGCAATTGCTCTATCAGACCATCCACTTTCATTAGAAATTCAGCTTCAGTCCAATGAATGACCTCTTGATATAAAGTCAGCTCTTGTTTTAATTCTTGAGTATGAGGTAGGTTATCCATTTTTGCGGAGACCTTACTCTTCCAACGTTTCAATTGGGATTTGACCAAACTGCGCACACTTTTGTTCTCCTCAACAAGCGGTAATAGTTGAGAACGGCCCATTAAATCTTGTAACGCTACCTCAATCATTTCCGCATCAGCAAGTAAAACAGCAATGTCTAAAGCATCAATTCCCAGCATGATAATCACTCATTATTCAAACGCTTCTTTCAAACGGTGTACTTGTTCCATCGCATCATTAGTTTGTTGCTTAATCGCATCGGTTAATTGATTAAGCTCTTGTAGACTGGATTCAATTTTCAGCAATACCGCTTTATCTAAAAAGATATGAGGTAAGCTCGAATGGAATTCTTCGCGAGCTTTACGAACATCAAATTCAAGACTAGTGAGCGCTTTGATTACCGACTCGGTAGTGGTTTGCCATTGCGTTAATACATCTTGATCAAAGCCATGTTCAGTCGCTAGCGTGACAGCGATGCCTCGATTAGCGATATCTTTAATTACAAAGTGTTGCTCGACATCGACCTCAAATCTAAAGCGACACAAGTTTGTTTTCTTATTCACAAACCCGTAAGCATCGCCACCACCATCTTTGATGACTTGTTCTAGCTCTTTGTATGGAATGTAAACCCAGCGACTATCACCGGTATCATGATCCGTCACCGACATGTTCGCTTGTAACAAAACCAATTTAACCAAGTCAGATGTATTCCCTACCCGATAACGTTTCGCTTTGGATAAATCATATTGATAAATATTTTTACGGCGAATCGTTCCTTCTACATCTGAAGATAAAGACATTGCAAAACGTTGCACTATCGAAGAATCAAGCTCACCTAGTTTGCTTTGATTTTGTTCTATCTGAAGGCGTAAATTACTTTGATGATAAGCTTGTTCAGTGGCGAACTCTGAAATACATTCACGGACAATTAAACGAGATTGAGGAGAGTTCCATAAGCAGTCTTGTAATAGCAGGAGATCGAGTGCGTTAATACTATCTCGGCCGTTAAAGTAAGCACTGGCCTTTAGTAATTTAACCGCTTTTTTCCAGCGTCGATCTGATACATATAAATCGCTTTCAGCGGTGACAGTCGCAGAGGCTTGTTCTTTTGCTTCAATCTTAGATTTTAAATAATAAAGTTGCTCAAAAGTAGCCTCAGATAACTCGAGCTGATCAAGCTCCGTTAACCATCGATAATATTCTTCATCTTTGATCGCTAGCCCTTCAGGTACTTTTGCTTCTTGAGGTGTACCTACGGTTAACATCGAATGAAAATTTTGTTTGTTTTGAATACGATTAACAAAAACACGAACTAGCATTCGATCATAGAGTGCTTCTAAGCCACTATCTTCACTTGGTAACTCGTTTGATGCCGTAATTAATAAACGCATTGGAACTGGCTCTACATCACTGCCATTTTTAAAGGTTTTCTCGTTGACGACCGTGAGTAGCGTATTCAATATCGCGGGTCCAGCTTTCCAAATCTCATCTAAAAACACCACTTGAGAAGTCGGTAAATAGCCGTCAGTTAAGCGAACGTAGCGTCCGTTATCTTTTAATTCCTGAATACTTAGTGGACCAAATACTTCTTCTGGTGTCGAAAATCGAGTCATTAAGTATTCAAAATAGCTGTTACTTTCAAAAGCCTGAATAAGTCGTTTGGCTATCAGGCTTTTCGCGATGCCAGGAGGGCCAAGTAAAAATACACTTTCTCCAGATAATGCTGCCAGCAAACATAACTTAATCGTATCTTCTCGCTCATAGACGCCGTCAGATAGCGCTTGAACTAATTTATTGATCCTTTCTGATAGTAATGAGCGTTCGGATGATGTTCTTTTATTTGCGCTTTCCATGCATACCTCTTCTAAATACTTCTTTAGCAACACTTTGTCTTATTTTGACTTAAAGATGAATCATTTTTTTATTATGGATCAATTAGCTTATTCATTTTAATGAAGATTTACACACTATAGACAGTGTAATCCATCAATCCTTTTGGTAACCTGAATTTAATCTCACAAGCTCAACATACCGACCCATTAAGAGTAATCATTATGAGCCATACTGTTTTACATCGTTGGAAAAACATTCAACTAGCGGAGATCGATGTTGCTCTGCCGAATGGTAAATCAATTAGGCACACGACCATTATTCATCCTGGCGCAGCGGTCATTTTGCCTATTACCGAAGACGGTAAGATTTTATTACTTAGGCAATTTCGTCCATCATTAAATAAGTGGATTTTAGAACTCCCCGCAGGCACTATTGAAACAAATGAGGCACCCATTGATTGTGCAATGAGAGAGCTTATCGAAGAAACTGGATATGGTGCAAAACGCTTTGAACCATTAGGTCAGTGCTCTCCTCTCGCGGGTTTCTGCGATGAGATTCAACATTTATTTGTCGCAACAGATTTATATCCAAATCATTCATTGTCACTAGATGACGATGAGATTATTGATGTCATTAAAGTCTCTTTAAGTGAGATAGAGAATTGGATTCGAAACGATGAAATTACGGATGGGAAAACCATTGCTTGCTTAAGTAAGGCAAAGTTATGTGGATTTTTAACCGAATAATCATTAATTACTGATAAGGAAAGTACATGGATTTTCGTTCAGATACCGTCACCCAACCAACAGAAGCAATGCGTATTGCGATGGCAAATGCGATTGTTGGAGATGATGTTTATGGAGATGACCCTACCATTAATGCCTTAGAAAAGTGGGCAGCAGAGCATCATGGGTTTGAAGCTGCCATTTTTACCAGCTCAGGTACCCAAGCCAATTTGCTCGGTTTAATGTCTCATTGTGGACGTGGTGATGAATACTTATGTGGTCAACAAGCTCATAACTATAAATTTGAAGGTGGTGGTGCTGCGGTACTCGGCTCAATTCAGCCTCAACCTATCCAAAATGAACCCGATGGCACACTGTGTTTTAAAAAACTCGAACAAGCCATTAAGCCGGATGATATACATTTTGCTCAAACCAAGTTATTAAGCTTAGAAAATACCATTAATGGTAAAGTGTTGCCTTTGGATTATTTACGCCAAGCGCGTGAGTTTACTCAACGTCATCACTTGCAGTTGCATTTAGATGGTGCGCGCGTTTATAACGCTGCTGTGGCATTAAACGTTGATATTAAAGAGATTGCTTGTCATTTTGACTCCATGACGATTTGTCTATCAAAAGGCCTTTCCGCTCCAGTTGGTTCTTTGTTATTGGGAACAAAAGAATTGATCACCAAAGCTCGCCGTATTCGTAAGATGCTCGGCGGTGGTATGCGTCAAGCCGGCATCTTGGCAGCGGCAGGCAAAATTGCACTAACTGAACAAGTTAATCGTCTACAAACCGATCACGATAATGCCAAAAGACTCGCCAATGGGTTATCGCAGATTGATGGCTTTGATATTAATGTCGAGCATGTTCAAACTAATATTGTGTTTGTAAAGCTCGCCCCTCATATTGATTCCACCGCGCTGCAAGCTCAATTAAAACAACAAGGTATCCTTATCGGTTCTGGTAACCCGCTTCGCTTTGTATTGCATAATGATGTGGAAGCCAACGATGTCGATATATTGATTGAGCAGATTCAGAGTTTTGTCCGCGGTTAACACCAAGATATAACAAGAAAATTGAACACTTAATTGGAAAGTTGGTAGCAATTGCTATCAGCTTTTTTTAATCAATCATTCCATTCAAATATATGACGAAAATCAAACCTAATAAGCAAATAGCGCAAGAATTTTTTTGCGTATATGTTTATACTGCTTAGATAAGACACCAGTATTATTTACTGAACGATAACTCATTGATGTTGGTAATATATTGAACTCGGTAGCAGAAAAAAAACAAGGCCGGCGCAGCGCTAAAGAAGCCGAACTGACCAAAAAAGAAATTTTGAAAGTATCCGCGCAGCTATTCTGTCAGCACGGATATAAAAAAGTGTCACTCCGCCAAATTAGTGAGCAAGCGGGCGTCTCACATAGTTTGTTACGTTACCACTTTGGAAGCAAAGAAAAAATCTGGCAGCATATAAGTGACCATATTTATCAATATTTTCAAGACTACTTCCAATATATTATTGACTCACTGCCTCAAAACTTACCAGCTAATGTTCAGCTTTATATGCTTATGAACCGTGTTTTAGCATGTAGTTTAAATGATTCACGAGCGATCACTTTTCTTGCGGATGCCGTTCGACAAGAAAAGAAAATGGTCAACTATTTTCTAGAACCAAGTAGAAAAAACAACCAACTTATTGATGGGTTAATCCAAGCTTTTAAACAAGAACATCCTGAGTCGCTTCTCACGGCTAAGACTTTACGTTGGCAAGCTTCGATGTACTCTCATGCAGCAAGTACACTCGATCCTTTAATGTTGCATGCCTTTGAATGTGATGACCGAAAAGTGGCGATTTTTTCCCATTGGAAGCAGTTCAGCCAATTACTCGCAATCCAGCTGCATATTGCACAAGAGTATATTGAAACACCAAACTGCTTAGAGGATATGATTGTCACACCACCTGTCGAATCAACTAGGTAGCATCGGCTACCTACGTTTACCTCTTGAAGCATGTATGTTTAGTTTCGCTTTTAGTTTTCGTTTTTCAGAAGAGCGACTACGGCGTTTGGGTTGAGTTTCCTCTTCTTCAAATGTCGGCTCATAACCCGGAAGCCATTGTTGAGGTAGACGAGTATCCAGCAAGGTTTCAATAGCATCTAATAAATATTGTTCTTGCGGACACATTAAAGAGATTGCTTGCCCTTTTTGTCCAGCTCGACCCGTTCGACCAATTCGATGAACATAATCTTCAGCTTGAAATGGCAATTCATAATTCACTACATGTGGCAGTTGATGAATATCTAATCCTCGCGCGGCAACATCAGTAGCAATCAGTGCCCTTATTTTTCCGGACTTAAAATCATCTAATGCTTTTTGTCTAGCGCCTTGGCTTTTATCCCCATTAATTGAAGCGGCTTCGATCCCATCAAGCTTTAATTCTTTTGCAAGCACATCTGAGGTTTGTTTGGTCTTAGTAAACACAAGAACTTGTTGCCAGTTCCTAGAACCAATAAGAAAAGATAACAGTTCTCGTTTGCGAGATTTATTTACCGAATACACCATCTGTTCAACCGTATCAGCGGTGCTGTTTTCTGGCGTAATTTGGATCTCAACGGCATCATTGAGTAATTTATATGCCACTTCTCGAATTCGTTTTGTGAATGTGGCAGAGAAAAATAGTGTCTGCTTCTCTTGGTTCATTCTGCGCAAAATTCGTTGTAAATCGGGCATAAACCCCATATCCATCATACGATCTGCTTCATCTAATACTAATGTCTGAGTTTGCTGTAGATGTAAATTTCCAACAAACAGATGGTCGAGTAAACGACCAGGGGTTGCAATAACGATATCTGCACCTGAATGTAAATTTTTAGTCTGAACATTCATACTAGTGCCACCATAAACCACCACGATTTTTAGACCTTGATTATACGATTCCAGATTATCGTAAACCTGCTGTGCTAACTCTCGTGTGGGCGTCAAAATCAACGCTTTAACCGCCGCCCCTCTTTGCTTTTTCAGAAGTTGTTCTTCATCATCGAACACAATGGCACTATTGGCATCTAATAATGTTTGAATGATAGGCAAACCAAAAGCGGCAGTTTTTCCCGTTCCGGTCTGCGCACTCGCAAGCACATCCTTGCCTTGTAATACTTGAGGGATAGCTTGTTGTTGAATGTCTGTTGGAGTAGTAAACCCTAAGTTAGACAAGGTATTACAAATTTCCGCGGATAAACCTAAGCTTGAAAACGACATAGAGAAGCCTAATTACAATAAATGAAAATGAAACGCGATAAATCGGCAGATTCTACCAAATTAAAGCTTACTGTTGTTGATGTTTCTCTACCACTAATTTTGCATTAGTTAAGACATCCGGATAAAAGTGTAGGAAAGTATCTCTTAACTCAGAGTAATGCTTGAGCAATGTACTCCCACAATCGGCTAAAGGTCCCATTCTAGAACTTCGCTGTGACATCCTGTCAAGAGCATATAACGTGCTATTGATGTCTTGATAAGATATTAACCATTCTCCAGACCACATTGCATTCATAGTCGTTTGGTAACTGTCGGGCACAGTATAGTCTGCTAATTGACAGGCTGTTTTACAATAATGGGAAAAATCGGCGAGGGTTAACTTATGAAATGATGGCCATTCGCATGCTAGGCAATGATCCCAGAACATATCAAGTGCAATTGGCGAAAACCTTTTTAACTTCTCATTGAACAGCGATTTTTGCTGTAGTACTTGCGGATGTGTGTCCGTAAATTTATCTACAAATCTATGTAGACGAATACCATCAACAACGTGTTGAGGATATTTATTTTCTGGATTTCCTTTTACAAAGTCTCCTAATAAATTACCGACTAAATCACTTTGGTTATAATCCGCAATATGGAGGTGCGCTAGAAAATTCATATAGTGACCTTTAAGTTATGACGTTGCGCTTAGGCTACTGGTATGATCTGATTGTTAAATAAACATTTACATTCATAGTTAAGTATACTGTTATCCATAGTTTTGAGACATTCATCTTAATACAATGTAAATGATTGCCGAGATATCTTCTTTATACTGTAAACCGCTCGCTTTATTGCCGCGAATATAGATGAAACCTATGCATTAGAGCTTTGACCGCTCATACTATTTAAGAATGAAAGAGGGTTTATATAATGGATAAGAAGAACAACGATACCTTTCACAGTGATGATATTAACTGCTGCCCTATCTGCTCGAGTGATGAATTTCTATTATCAGAAGATCATGATTTAATTATTTGTGTCGATTGTGGGCCTATTCCAATTAAAAACGAAAATAGCTTAACTCTAATGACCCAACGGGATAGCCACCATTTTAAATCCATGACCACCACCCTACACTAACTTTAGCTGTTAAATCAGTCGATGACAGAAACTAAACCCAGCCAAGTGCGGTGATGATTAGCTAAACCACTTGGTTAATTCAGACAAACTTTGGATAGTACTCACCTGAGGGTGTTCAAAAATATTATCTGCGGTAGGTGAATAATAAACGGTCTTTAACCCGGCATTAATACCCGCGTAAACTCCATTTTCGGTATCATCAACAAACAAACACTCTTCAAGTAAAAAGCCCATTTGCATCGCAGTGAAAAGTAAAAGATCGGGTTCTGGCTTCCAGCTATTAATGTCAAAGGCACTAAAAATTTTATTTTCAAAGAGTGGCAACATGCCTGTTAATGCCAGTGAGTGCTGCATTTTACTCTGTGGGCCGTTGGATGCAACACAAACAGAGATGCCCTGCTGAATCAGATGTTCAACGGTTTCTTTTGCATATGGGATAGGTTTAAGTTGTTCATCAAACAGTTGGCTCATTTGCTCACGATAACGTGGTTCCAATACTTCCATTGGAATCGTTAAGCCAACACGGTCACTGGTTTCTTTCAATATATCGAACATTTTTCCGCCTTGGAAATTGGCCATACATTGCTCAAAACTAATATCAGCTCCGTAGCTGGCAAACACTTTTACAAGCGCTTGGCAGCATAAACTTTCGCTATCGACGAGAGTCCCATCACAGTCAAAGATGACACATTTGATCTTACCTGTATCCATCATCACACCTGTCAGTTTTTTTCTTCTACTTCCAGTGTCGATGTTTATAGTAAAAAGAACAGAATCGATGAGGTTTTGTGTTACCTGAAACAGTAAGAAAATTTAAAATTTATAACGAGATCACGATTTATATCCACTCAGGGTGAATAACCTTATTTATTATCAGTGATTTAGAGAGCAAGTATGAAAGAATATCCGAAACAAAACCTTGCTCATTAAAGGTACTTTGCCAATTTTTAGAAATAGTGATATCAGATAAAACCGCGAGGCTATTTTTTTGGTCAATGTGACAAATCAATGCAGAAACCGGTTCTCTCTCATGAAAACCTAAATAAAGTTGATAGTCATCATCAAGAATAATTTGAGTTAAAAACTCTATAATAAAGCGTTCATCTGCAGGAGTATCAGACCATAAGGAAGCTTGAATAATTGAAAACAAGATGGTCAAACGATGAAAATCGACCTCAATTACCTCTAAATCTCCTTTGGTTTTCAACAATGACTCAATGTTTGACTCAGTAAATGTTATGTCTTGTTGGGAAGCTAAATATAACTGTCGACCAATCAAGCTTTCTGGTGTCGGAAACTCCACATCAACTTGTTTAGATAACCAATTATTTTTATCCGAAATATAGCTTTCGATTTGAAATTGCATATTTTACCTCAGCGATATTGTTTATCGCTTTGAAAGCAAGAGTACGAGGTATCCTCGTGCGAATAGAGTCATCCTAACAGGTCAATGCCATAGGTGCTAGTTATCGGCCAGCTTGCTTAGGGCCCAACCCCTCGTTAATCCAACTCATTGAATTTATTTTTCATTACTTTCTAGTGGCTATGATAAACTTTAATCATACCGTATCACTATTATTGATATTGACCCCTTATTGATTCATTCCAAAGGAAAGGAACATGATAAAAAAACTTGCGCTTCTATCTATCATCACACTGTCGCTAACGGCTTGTGATAAAAATGAAGTGGGTGATGTCTCTTTAGGGATTTTCACAACAAAAGACATTAAGATTGAAGTTTTATCTGATCCGATTGTTACCGGCGTAACCTGTCATATTTCCAATGTAGAAGCGAATTTAGACTTTGCCGACCCTTCTGATATGGGAATCGCTTGTCGTCAAACTGGCGAAATTACCGCTGATATGATTGCGCAGATCGACAAATCAAAATCAGGTGAAGTCGTATTCAAGAAGTCGAAAAGTGTTCTCTTTAAAACGTTGAAAATTCGTCGTATTTTTGATCAAAGCTCACAAACACTACTCTACCTTTCATACAGTACTAAAGAGATTCAAGGAAGCTACAAACACAGTTTGTCTACGGTACCTCTTTGGAACACGAAAGCTTATAAAACGCCTGAGCAACTTGATGCTGAAAAATTAGCAGGTCAAGATAGCGAATAAGAATCGTCGAATAGAATCAAACACTATACGCCAGTCATCTATTGCTGGCGTTTTTTTATTGATTGAACTGGTGGTTTTCTAAATATTGCCAATAGCATCAGTAAGCCTCCCCATCCCCAACCGACACTTCCTCCGCTACTGCTATTGTTTGAGTTGGTATCTGGAACTTCTAGCTTGGTAACATCGTATTGCGGTTTAGTCGTGCCATTAAACACACCCGCTAACCAATCGCTGTAATCATATATTTCAGTATAAACGCTCTGAATCGCCACAGTGCTGTCACCACATTGCTTTGGCCCAAAACTAACAATACCAGCTTGATATAAGGTGCCATTATTTTCATATAATAGTGGTCCTCCTGAATCTCCACCACAAACCCCTGATTGCAAATCATTGACTACCTCTCCTGTTACACAAATTTGTGTATCTGAAATAGCGCCGCCAACAAATATTCCGTTGCATTGCTCAGGTTGGGCATATTCCACTTGCACCGCTTGCAAGGTATCGGAACTATCGTCATCAGGCCCAGTTTTACCATACCCAATGACAGAAAATTTTTGATTATCTACACGATAGCTTTCATCTGGTGCAAGATTGACGAAATTACGTGAAGATACGACGGTTTCTAAAACGGGAGAGGCTAACTTAATCAGTGCGATATCATTTTGAAAATTATCATTTGGCTTGAATGCTTTTGGATAATAAATTTCTGTCGCCGCATAAGTATTAGTGCGATTGAAAATATCATTTTGAATATTATCGACATTAAATACGACTTCTAAATTTTTAAACTCAGAGGGGGTATTAGTGTATAAACAATGAGCAGCCGTTAGAACATACTGTTCATTAACCCCGATTTCAGATAATAAGTGCGACATTCATGGAAAGGTGTAGAAGAGGAAGCCAACTGCTGAAAGTGGTACGCTCTTCTCTCCAAAGAAACAAGCAGTACTACCATGAATTATCAGCAGTTGACCGAGGGCAGAAGATACCAGATTTCTGCTCTTTTGGAACGGGGAATTTCGGTTTCTGAAATAGCCAAAACCGTTCAGTGCCATCGCTCTACGGTATATCGGGAGCTTAAACGCGGCCGCAAAGGCAGTCATTATTGCCCAAGCGAAGCTCAGGCATTCTCAATCAAAAAACGCACATCAGCGCGTAAATACAGAATACCAAAGGAGCGTGTTGATTTTATCCGCCTCCTTCTAGAAGCAGATTGGAGTCCAGAGCAGATTTCCAGTGTATTAAATAGAGTCGGTGCCGCTGTCAGTCATGAGTGGATCTACCGATTTGTTGCGCAGGATAAACGCTTGGGAGGCAAGTTATATCGCCACTTGAGGCAAGGTCACAAGCGGTATCGTCGCGGTAGAAAAGAGAAAGCGCCAGCGATCAAGAATGCTGTTTCTATCGATGATAGGCCAAGCATCGTTGACAGTAAGGAGCGATTGGGTGATTGGGAAATCGACACCGTATTAGGTAAACATGGCACTGGTGCTATGGTGACCATTTTAGAGCGTAAACTCGATTTTACGTGGTCAAGAAAGTGCCATCGAAGTCAGCAGATGATGTCACCCAAGCCACCATAGAGCTACTCATGCCTTATAAGGAACATGTCCATACCATCACGGCAGATAATGGGAGAGAGTTTGCAGGCCACGAAACCATCGCAAAGGCGTTGGAGGCTGATGTGTACTTTGCCCATCCTTATAGCTCTTGGGAGCGTGGAGCCAATGAGAATGCTAACGGGCTTTTAAGGCAATATGTGAAGAAAGGAACCGACTTAACAACGGTAACAGACAGCGATATTGAATTCGCTGTATCACGGATAAATTATCGCCCGAAAAAGTGTTTAGACTTCAAGCAACCAGCGATTGTCTTTAAAGAAATGGCATTGGCTGCTTGATATTGGAGAGTGTCGCACTTCGCAGTTGAATTCGGGACTAATGTACCACCACAAAAAGATTCCACACTATTTGAGGGTTCCGAGAGCCGATTAATGATTAATATTCCCATGTAGGGGTACGTAATCGTTGAAGCGGTATTACCATTAATAATATAAGGCGTAATATCCGTATTCCCCTCGGCATAACGATAAGGAACAATACCAACGAGCGTTATCAATATTGATATCACTCCGCCTTTAAATGCCATCTTAAAAGTAGGTTTATCCATAAAATATGACCAATCCCATAGGTGATATGAATAAGTTTACGCTATGCTTTCTACAATTTGTATGTTTTTGTTTTCAGCAAAAACATACTGATACAAAAGAAGTTTTACTTCTGTAGGAACTTTTCATATCTTACATGCTCTATATCGTATGTAATTACTATTTACCTATTTACTCAACCTACGCCGAAGTGCATCATGTCAAAAATTTTAAAAAACATCACATTACTCATTATTACAGCCCTATTTATTGCTGGGTGTTCAGATTCAGATACTCCAAAACAAGGTGAGCAATACCAACCATTAACAACGCCGCTGACCCAAACAGAAATCAAACCAGTTACAGAGGTTTTTTCTCTTACTTGTGGACATTGTCGCAATATGGAAGCTTCAATACCTGAGCTGGAAAAACTTACAAATCAAGATATCTCGAAAATCCATGTGACGTTTAACGATCAGGCACAAGTTGCCGCCCTAATTTATTACGCAGCAGTAATGCAATTAAATCACATGCCTGATGAAGCAATGATGAAAGACTTGTTTGCAGCGGTTCAATTGGGAGAAGGCACCACTATTTCACAACAGCAAAAAGCAATTGAAGAAGTCTTCACTTCTCGTCATATGATTAGCCCATACAGCTTTGATGATTTACAACAAAAAGCGCTATTTCGATATTTGAATCAAGCAATAGACATTAGCAAGCAAGGTGAATTTAATTCAGTACCAACCTTCATTGTTAATGGCAAATATGAAGTACTTGTCGGTGGCCATAAAGATATTCAAGATATAGCAAAAACCATTAACTTTTTACTTAAACAACCTTAAAGGTCTAACGTGAAATTTATCATTCCTATCATCATTTTATTGTTAGTTGCATTTTTTATATATCGCAATATTAACAATCAAAAAACGGCCACAATCAATATCGAAAAAGGCGAACAATTTCTTACAGAAAACAGTAAGCGAGAAGGCGTCAAAGTTACCGATAGTGGATTGCAATATCTGGTATTAAAAGAAGGCACTGGCACCGTTCACCCTACTGCTACAAGCCAAGTGAAAGTTCATTACCAAGGAACGCTTTTAGACGGGACTGAATTTGATAGTTCTTATAAGCGGAATGAACCTATCACCTTTAAATTAAATCAAGTGATTAAAGGCTGGCAGGAAGGATTACAATTGATGGTTGAAGGTGAAAAAGTTCGCCTATTTATCCCCTATAACATTGCGTATGGAAAAAGTGGTTCAGGCCCTATTCCGCCAGGCGCGACCTTAATTTTTGATGTTGAGCTAATTAACATCGCGAATTAATCATCTCCTCTAATCACAAGCAAAAAAAAAGCAAGACATTTAGCTTATCGCCCTATGTCTTGCTTTTTTAATAGATAATTTAATTACTTATAAAAAGCTTCAACTTCGCCTTTCAATTTAACCAACATCGGCTGACCAAAACGATCTTTTGCTTTCGGTGATGCGATCTTCACCCAACCTTCACTGATACAATATTCTTCAACATCAGTACGTTCATTACCATTAAGGCGAATACCTATTGGTTGTTCAAAGCATTCCGCTACGTAGTGTGGGCTACGAGGGTTACCAGAAAGATGATCCGGTAAAGCTGGGGCTGAATTAGTGTCGCTCATTTTTTTGACCTAGTTTTTTTAAAAAGTACGTCATTGTAGACAAAGCAAGCCTAAGGCTCAATAAAGCAAGCGACTATTTTGTTGTTTTTAATGCCTAAATAACACCAAAAATAACCGTTCGTCGTTTAAAATCATACTGACAACTGAATCACGCCATTAATTGACCATTAACAACCATAATACAGTCCATCCCTGCGGCTAAAGCAGCTTGCCGCCCGATCTCAGTATCCTCAAAAACAACGCATTCTTGTGGGGCTAAACCGAGCTTCTGGGCAGCAAGTAAGAAAGTATCTGGGTTTGGTTTATGATTTTCTACATCAGCAGCAGTAACAACAGCATCAAGCAATGGAAGCAAATTGTTGTGTTCTAATAAACGAATAGCATTCTGGTGATTACTCCCCGTTCCTATCGCAAGTTTTTTCTGACCATAAAACTGCTTTAAAACATCATAAGTACAATTTATGATGCTGCCATCCTCAATCAAACTGGCAAATAGTCCCGTTTTCACTTTTGCAACCTTTTGAGGATCGATATCGATGTGGTATCGTTCATTCAATAACATCGCGACTTTCTGGGTTGGCATGCCACCGAGACTGTGGATCCATTCAGGTTCAAATGGAAAATCAAATTGTTCGGCAGTTTTCTTCCATGCAAATAGATGTGAAGGCATGGTATCAATTAAGGTCCCATCCATATCGAAAATTAAGCCTTTATAACCAGAAACATCTACTGCCATACGTGCCTCTCTTGTTTGATTTTAATCATATGGGCTTTGCACACAAACATGGAGTGTTTTACCCCATATTGTTTTTATGGATATAGCATACCACCGAACCTATTAACAATTCGATAACTAAACCCGCTAAATCTGTGAGCTAATGGTCAATTTATGTTAAAAATCTCCAATAATGTTGAGCTTGGAAGCTGGGAAATAGAACTAACGGCAATCAGGGCTCAAGGCGCTGGCGGCCAGAATGTTAATAAAGTCTCTTCTGCGATTCATTTACGCTTTGATATTAATAAATCGTCGCTGCCAGAATTTTATAAACAGAGACTACTTGAATTAAAAGACAAGCGAATCACAACAGATGGCGTCATTGTGATTAAAGCTCAGCAATTTAGGACACAAGAAAAAAACAGAGAAGATGCATTAGAGCGTTTAAAACAGATGATATTAGATGCTGCTAAGGTTGATAAAATCCGTCGAGCCACTGCCCCAACCAAATCTTCACAACGGAAACGAACCGATAAAAAAGTCATGCGTGGTCAAACGAAAAAATTACGCGGTAAAGTGAACATCTAAATAGCTTTATACTTTCTTCCAAATACAACAAAGCCGCTGAGATAGCGGCTTTGTTGTATAACATGCTTTGATTTAATCACTTAGAAAACGCGCAGTTTACCTTAGACCATGTAAAAACTCAGAGCGGGTTGCTGGATTTGATTTAAAAATGCCACCTAACGCCGTTGTCGTTGTTACGCTGGTTGCATCCATTACACCACGCGACTTAACACAATAATGCGTTGCATCCATAGTAACAGCGACATCATCCGTTTCGAGTAAGGCTTGTAAAGCGACTAGAATCTGTTGAGTCATACGCTCTTGCACTTGCGGGCGTTGAGCAAAAAAGCGCACAATGCGATTAATCTTTGATAAACCAATAATTTTACTTCTTGGAATGTAAGCCACTGCGGCTTGACCATCTATCGTCACTAAGTGATGCTCACAAGTGCTGGTTACCGTGATATCTTTCACTCGAACCATTTCACTGCACGACATTTTATTTTCAATTACCGTGATCTTAGGGAAGTTTTTATAATCAAGACCAGAGAACACTTCATCGACGTACATTTTGGCAATACGTCTTGGGGTTTCTTCTAAACTATCATCGGCAAGATCAAGCTCAAGTAACGACAAAATTTCACGCATGTGATACTCGATGCGTTCCTTTTTTTCTTCTCTTGATACATCATTCGGATACATAGGCGTTTCAATTCCGCGTTCAGCCAACGCTGCCTGAACTAATAATGCCGCTGCACTTAGCTCTGTATTAGCTACCGCTTGCGTCTCCAAATTTGCCATTCGATTTCTCCGGTTTCAAGGACTTCATCCCTTTTAAACTAGGCGTATTAACCTCTACAAGGGAGGTTAAGGATACTCGTTCTTATTCAAAATTACATCCCTAAATTCACTGTGCTTTTTGCCTTTGAATGTAATCAGTGGATTTATTTAACCTTGCCTTTCATCTCCGCGTAAATTTAGTGATAATAGTCCTTTGTTTATAAAATGATTAGGAACATAGTATGGGTTGCTGCGACACTCCGGGCTTGATGCCAATTGAAACTGCCATTTCCAAGATGCTTGAATCAATCACACCAATTTCGTTAGTAGTAGATTTAGCTCTTGATCAAGCCGTTGGCCATGTTTTAAGTGAAGACATCCACTCACCAATCAATGTTCCACCATTTGATAATTCGGCAATGGACGGATACGCCTTACGTTCTAGTGATTTAGAAACGGCAACGCAATTACCATTAGCGGGGAAATCCTTTGCAGGTATCCCATTTGAAGGCGACTGGCCTCAAGGGACTTGTATTCGAATCATGACAGGCGCACAAATTCCAGAAGGTTGCGATCTCGTCATCATGCAAGAACAAGCTCAAGTCATTGGCGATGACATCGATTTTTCGCAAGCCCTCCCCGTCAAACTTAACCAAAACATCCGACCTACCGGCGATGATATCGAACAAGGTGCATTAGTTTTACCAAAAGGTCATAAGCTAACCTCTCGAGATATCCCAATGATTGCCACGCTAGGCATTCCAAGTGTTTCGGTATTTCAACAGCCGAAAGTAGCCTTTTTCTCAACCGGCGATGAACTAAAACCTCTCGGCACCAAGCTTAAAGCGGGTGAAATTTACG